>NZ_JBBOPO010000003.1:0-47428 GCF_038003625.1 Kurthia sp. FSL E2-0154 | reverse complement strand
AAATAGAAGAAGGAACAAAGGGACATAACATTTCAAACCGTTGTTATTAAACGATTTTGTTGTTCCTATTTTGCCAAAAAACAAGGAACAAAGGAGGGACATTTGATTCAAAAAAGGAACAAAGCAGGAACATCGCAAAATATGACACGATTCGACACGAATAACCATTCACGACTTTACATATTTATGATGTGACGTTTACCAAAAATTAGGAATTTTAACGAGGCTTGTTCCTAAAAATCGCTCGAAAAAAAGGAACAAAATGAACCAAAAAGGAACAAATCGGGCGAAAAAGGAACAAAGTAGGAACACGATTCGGCGTTTTTTCCTTTGAATTTCACACACTTTTTGATAACTATATGCTATCAGATGTGACGCGTTATCGGAAAAGACCGCCCCGTTGATTAATAATTGACCGATACAGAGAATCTGTACATACATTGCATATCGTACAACATACAACACAACGTCGCGTATCGCATAGCGTATCACATGATGTATCGCATGATGTATTGCATGACGTATCGCATAGCGTATCACATGATGTATCACATGATGTATTGCATGACGTATCGCATAGCGTATCACATGATGTATTGCATGATGTATTGCATGACGTATCGCATGATGTATCGCATGATGTATTGCATGATGTATTGCATGATGTATCGCATGATGTATTGCATGATGTATCACATGATGTATTGCATGATGTATCGCATGATGTATCACATGATGTATTGCATGACGTATCGCATAGCGTATCACATGATGTATCACATGATGTATTGCATGATGTATTGCATGACGTATCGCATAGCGTATCACATGATGTATCACATGATGTATCACATGATGTATTGCATGATGTATTGCATGACGTATCGCATGATGTATTGCATGATGTATTGCATGACGTATCGCATAGCGTATCACATGATGTATCGCATAGCGTATCACATAATGTATCACATAATGTATCACATGATGTATCACATGATGTATTGCATGATGTATCACATGATGTATCACATGACGTATCGCATAATGTATCACATGATGTATTGCATGATGTATCACATGATGTATCACATGATGTATCGCATAATGTATCACATGATGTATCGCATAATGTATCACATGATGTATCACATGACGTATCGCATAATGTATCACATGATGTATTGCATGATGTATCACATGATGTATCGCATAATGTATCACATGATGTATCGCATAATGTATCACATGATGTATCGCATAGCGTACACACGCCTCGTTCCGTTCAAAATGAACCGTTTTTGTACCTTTTTGTCAGACGGAGCAGGTAAAAACCATGATATGGTACACGATCCAGCACGTAAAACGAAGTGATCACCGCATGAACAACAAAACGACAAACACGTATCGAAACGTATGTAGCAACCAGAAGGCCGATCTGTAACACAACACGATTTATACTACTTCCACATGTAACACGAAAACCACGTAAAATTGAAGCAGCCATAACCGACAAACACCGTAACGAAAAAACGAAACGGTCCCGCCCCGATCTACGCATACACCAAGTCACGAATCGGTATAAAACGGACAACTCGCACGTCTAGATACACATCAAACCAAATGCTCCTGCTCCGTCTGACGTGACGAGAAATTCACACGAATATTCGCCCCGCACATACCATACCAAAAAACGTACCAATAGCCTTTCAAACGCCCTCGCGGTACACGCACGATAACACACGTTCAAACGCACCGTTCATCGCCTCGACATCCCGTAACGAAAGGACGAACCGTTGGTTCGTTTCCCTTTCCCGTTACGCTGTCACCAGGCGATTTCATCGTAAGACATCACACCCACCCCGTCCACCGTCACGTGTATCACGTCAGCACTCACTTCGCATGGGCACTCAGTGGTGTCGGTGGTCGCCCCCTTTCGATACGGTTGACCGATAAAACCCTGTCGTTACGGGTTTTTCGCTACGTTTTGTCGATGCGGGCTATCGTTGCGATGCGGGTGGGTGTAAGAGCATAAGAAGGGCGTATGACATTGCTATTTTACGATAAAATTAGAATGGGTATTCACTAAAGAAAAACGAACAGAAAAATGAATCAGATAGGGGCAAAACACGAAGCGAAAAGACTTCAATTTACACGAAAAAACCTTCGCAAAAAAAGAAGAAAAACGCACCGATCTAAAACGAAAAATGAAACGATAATCAACACGAAAAAACGTCAACGAAACAAACCAAAACACGTATGACAAACGGTGCAAAAACCAAAAGAAAAACGCCCTAAAGGACGCAGAAAAAGCCGAAAAATAAACAAGGGGTCCCGTCATAAAAGTGCGGATTTACAACGTTAAGCGATGAAAAGAAAAGACACAGCTGCTGCTACGCCTCGTCAATCGTTTTTAAGTTTGGCACTTGAAGCGCCTCGCCTGCTACCTTACGCTTTCGACTTTCCCGTTTTAATGTACTCATACTAATACCCGTCAATGCCTCTACTTGTTTAAAGCTATTGCTCGTCAGCAACTTCATAGCGTGATCGAGCTGCTGCTTTGTATATTTTGCTGGGCGTCCTTCTTTATAGTCGGCGTTCTGCTTTGCTATCGCCTTGCCCTCGCTTAATCGCTCGACAATCATGTCACGCTCGAACTCGGCAAAGCCTGCAAGGATCGTCAGCATGAGCTTTCCAGTCGGTGTATTGTCTACTAGCCCCATATTCAAGATATGAACGCTAACGCCTTTCGTGTGCAGCTCTTTGATTATATGTATTGCGTCCTCGGCACTACGAGCAAAGCGGTCTAGCTTTGTAACGATCAGCTTGTCGCCTGCCTCTAGTGCGTTCAGTACCGCTTTGAATTGTGGGCGGTCTTTTGTCGTGCCTGTAAACTTCTCGTTATAAATTTCCTCGCAGCCTGCCGCTTCAAGCTGCTGCTTTTGAGCCTCTAGGTCTTGTCCTGCTGTTGATACCTTCGCATATCCGTAAATCATCGTAAAATCGCCCTCCATTAATGGCACTTATTTATGATACCGCTTAATGCATTGATATTACAGTACCGCTTTTTTGGTGTCAATACTTTTAAAGTTAAGACACCAAATTACTCACTAATTTGCAATATCATTGTTTTTCGTTGCGCTTGATACAATTCTTTTTTTACATGCTCAATTAGGGCATATACAACTTGCTCTTCGAGGCTGGCAAAACTGTTATCCATTAGGACACGCTCTCCATCGAACGAAAAAGCATCCAATAAGTAACTAACTCTCGGTTGCTTGTACCCTCTATTGCTACTGTCGGTTGTAAGACGCTCCCAAACCTTTTCAATTAGCTCTGGCGTGTAATAACGATGTTCCGCTGCGGCTTTTAACATAGACCGCTTTATCGACACATACCCCTCCCAAATGTTCTTCGAAGTGATTTCACGCCACATTTGCGCCCTGATCGCGTCTCTATCTATCGTCTGAATCTCACGTTCACGGGATTGGTGTAATTTAGATTGAGCAATACTTAATTGCTCTTTAAGTTTCGCTACTTCTCCGCTTAATGCAACATCAGTTGTATTATCTTCTTTTGTAATATTTGTTGTAATTGCCTTTTCAGGTAAACGCTCTTTTAAGAACGCATCTAAAGCCGATTGCGTGACCTTCCAGCCAACTTTACGGCTTGTTGGTGCGATACCCTCTATTGTTCCATTACGAAGCCATCTGCGTACACTCTCGATGTTACTTGTAATTTTGTAACCTTCCAGTACCTCAAATAACTGCTCAACTGTGTAAATACGTTCTTCCATGACAATCAGCTCCTTTACACAAATAATACAACAGAAGTTGCATTAAATCAAACAAAACAATTGTTGTATTAAATAAGGGTTTGAATTCATTTACTGTGTTGTATTTGCTGACATGTGCCATACCACCCCCCATGTGTTTCAAGCATTCTCAAGACAAGAGAACAATTAGGCAGCTTACGCAAGTTAAGTGCGTAAAAAAATCGTTACATAACCATTCTACTTCAGGGCGAGCAACCAAACATTTGGTACGTGCTCTGCGAAGCTTTTTCGGGCAGTCGCCCGAGCGAAAACGTGCTGGAGCGCACCGTGTTTCCGACAGGTCAAAAGCAAAAAAGGAATCTGTGACTAATCGAAAAATCCGATTAGCAGCCGATTCCTTTTTGCAAAATTAACAGGAATGAACTATAATTAATTGTACAATATATTGTACAATTGAGGTGCTCAAATGGAAACCGTAACGTACTCTAATTTCCGCCAAAATTTACGAGGCTACATGAAACAAATTAACGAAGATTCGGATACGTTTATTGTCACAACAAAAGACGTGGAAGATACCGTTGTCGTGATGTCGAAACGCGATTATGATACCATGCAAGAAACTTTGCGTACATTATCAAATGCCTATGTGATGGACAAAATTCGTCGAGGTGAGGAACAATTTCAAACAGGTTCCGCAAAAATCCGAGAATTAATTGAGGTAGAAGATGATTAAAGTTTGGTCAGATGATACCTGGAATGATTATATGTATTGGCATGATCAAGGCGATAAAAGTACCATCAAAAAAATCAATCGGCTCATCAAAGATATTGACCGTACCCCTTTTGAAGGGATTGGGAAGCCAGAACCTTTAAAATATGAATTGTCAGGGAAATGGTCCCGTCGTATTACAGATGAACATCGTTTGATTTATCGTATTGCGAATGACATGATACATATTTATTCCGTCAAAGACCATTATTAACGGGTCTGAAATCAAATAAAACATACTAAGATTAGTAGCACAGACCAAGGTCATGGTTTGTGCTACTATTTTTTTATAGTAGAAGTGAAGAAAAGCCGACCAGGCTCTGGGATCATTTTAGAATCCGTATTTAAAACCGGCTAACTTCACACCCTTATTTGAATCAGTTTAGTCTGTTGGGTCCAAGAGATCGTGTATAAGAAAGTGGAATCGATAAGGCAATGTGAAGACTTCTATAATTGGCGAAAAAGGAGAAATTAGATGAAACATGTCATTGCGTTAGATGTCAGTAAAGGGAAAAGTACAATCGCGATTTATAATCATAATCGTCAATGTGAATTCGAAGGTGAGCTGTACCACACACGTGTTGATTTCAATCGTTTACACGAACGAATAGATGCAATCACTGAGTTAGATGGACAAGCCCCTGAGATCGTATTTGAGGCAACAGGCATTTATTCCAAACCTGTTGAGGCGTTTTTTAAAGATAATGGCTATGCATACATTCGTATGAATCCACTTGAAGCAAATTTACAAATGGCTACAATGCGTCGACATAAAACGGATATAAGCGATGCTCATGAACTCGCAAAAACACATTTCAAAAGTGTTTACGCCAAAACTAGAGGCTGGGACATAAATAGCTCTCAGTCACACAAAAAAGGAGATTGCGCAGGCAATCTCCTTTTTTGTGTGATTTTTTTCATCAGTGATGGGAGGGTTTTACCCTCTCATCGCATACTTTCTTAGGTTGGTTGCCATTAAGGCAAGTCCGATTTCATTTCGGACCTTCGATTTTCCGCGAAGTGAAAATCGAGTGAAACCCAAATTCGCCTTCAAAAATCCAAAAACTGGTTCCACATCGATTTTTCGTTTTCGATAAATGGCGCCTGTTTTTGCTTCTGAAAGCGTCGCTTGAATCATTTTCTTTTGTTCTTCCCAATGCGTATTGATGGCCAATCTTCGATTGTTTCCTTCACGTGCTTTTGTACAAGATTGACGGAAAGGACATCCTGAACAGTCTTCACATGTATAGATTTTAAAATGACGTGTAAATCCTGTATTATCCGTACGTGTTGAATCATATTGGTACGTTACTAATTGTCCATTCGGGCAAGTATAACAATCGGTCGTTGCGTCATATGCCCAATTGCTTGTTTTAAAAGGATCTTTAAGATATTTTCGTTGCTGTTCTTTGCGATACATACCATATGTAATTAATGCTTTACGTTGGAGTGTTTCTACCACGTACTGATAGTTTGGTTCACTACCATAACCCGCATCAGCGACGATATGTTCAGGTAATTCAAAATAATGAGCTTGAATATCTTGTAAAAAGGGCACGAGTGTTTTCATATTTTTTATATAGAAAACGTAATGACGACAGCTGTTTATAAAATCAATTACTTGCATACACGAAACGACTTTCTATTATAAACCCTATAAAAGAACCGTCACGTGCATCAAACAAGTCGCCTACTCGCTACCTCGTCACATGCGCTAATCGTTTACACACCATCGCATAAAAATGTCGTACCACAAATAATGAACAAACCGAAAATCACACCGTTCCACGATGTCCCTTTGTTCCTGGTTTGAAACAGAAAAAACTTTTAATATGACGTTTTTTGCATAATATGCATATATAGGTTATATATAATAGTTTTTTTTAAATAGAAGAAGGAACAAAGGGACATAACATTTCAAACCGTTGTTATTAAACGATTTTGTTGTTCCTATTTTGCCAAAAAACAAGGAACAAAGGAGGGACATTTGATTCAAAAAAGGAACAAAGCAGGAACATCGCAAAATATGACACGATTCGACACGAATAACCATTCACGACTTTACATATTTATGATGTGACGTTTACCAAAAATTAGGAATTTTAACGAGGCTTGTTCCTAAAAATCGCTCGAAAAAAAGGAACAAAATGAACCAAAAAGGAACAAATCGGGCGAAAAAGGAACAAAGTAGGAACACGATTCGGCGTTTTTTTCTTTGAATTCCACACACTTTTTGATAACTATCTGCTATCACGTGTGACGCATTATCGGAAAAGACCGCCCCGTTGATTAATAACTGACCGATACAGAGAATCTGTACATACATTACATATCGTACAACATATAACACAACGTCGCGTATCGCATGACGTACTGCATAGCGTAACGTATCACATACCATCACACATGACGTACCGCATAGCGTGACGTATCACATACCATCACACATGACGTACCGCATAGCGTGACGTATCACATACCATCACACATGACGTACCACATAGCGTAACGTATCACATACCATTACGCATGACGTACCACATAGCGTGACGTATCACATACCATCACACATGACGTACCACATAGCGTAACGTATCACATACCATCACGCATGACGTACCACATAGCGTGACGTATCACATACCATCACACATGACGTACCACATAGCGTGACGTATCACATACCATCACACATGACGTACCACATAGCGTAACGTATCACATACCATTACGCATGACGTACCACATAGCGTGACGTATCACATACCATCACACATGACGTACCACATAGCGTAACGTATCACATACCATCACGCATGACGTACCACATAGCGTGACGTATCACATACCATCACGCATGACGTACCACATAGCGTGACGTATCACATACCATCACGCACGACGTATCGCATAGCGTACACACGCCTCGTTCCGTTCAAAATGAACCGTTTTTGTACCTTTTTGTCAGACGGAGCAGATAAAAACCATGATATGGTACACAATCCAGCACGTAAAACGAAGTCATCACCGCATGAACAACAAAACGACAAACACCGTAACGAAAAAATGAAACGGTTACGCCGCGATTTATGCATAAACCAAATTCCAAAATGAAACGTAAACGGATAGCTCGCATACCTATATACACATCAAACCAAACAACACCGATTCGTCTGCCGTGATGAAAAATTCATACGAACATTCGCCGCGAATTAGCCTAACGAAACACTGCAAAGGTAACAATTCGAAACGCCCTCACTGCACACACGATTCCACCCGTTCAAACGCACCGTTCATCGCCTCGACATGCCGTAACGAAAGGACGAACTGATGGTCCGTTTCCCTTTCCCGTTACGTTGTCACCAGGCGATTTCATCGTAAGACACCACACCCACCCCGTCCACCGTCACGTGTGTCACGTCAGCACTCACTTCGCATGGGTACTCAGTGGTGTCGGTGGTCGCCCCCTTTCGATACGGTTGACCGATAAAAACCTGTCGCTACGGGTTTTTCGCTCCGTTTTGTCGATGCGGGCTATCGTTGCGATGTGGGTGGGTGTAAGAGCATAAGAAGGGCGTATGACATTGCTATTTTATGATAGAATCAAAATGGCTATTCGTTAAAGAAAAACGAACAGAAAAATGAATCAGATAGGGGCAAAACACGAAACGAAAAGACTTCAATTTACACGAAAAAACCTTCGCAAAAAAAGAAGAAAAACGCACCGATCTAAAACGAAAAATGAAATGATAATCAACACGAAAAAACGTCAACGAAACGGAAATACACATCAACCAACGGATACATATGAAATCGTCCCAATCGTCACGTATCAATTAAATGGGGCAAGACCTGTAAAAAAATACAATCAATCGAACCCTCGTATCGAAGAAAAACCGCCCATTCGCTATGACGGGACGAAACTCACAATGCATACACGCAATTGGTTGTCATTAAACGAATCATTCGAAAAACACTAAAAGGCGTGACTAAAATGTTAGATTACGATTTAACATGATCTGTATGCGTTCTGAAGCCTTTACAAGCGTTTTTTGCAGCTATACATATTTTTCATAATAGAAAAATTTAAATGGCGTTACAATGCATTCTAATGATTTTAAATACATAGTGTATTCGATTTATTACGAATTATTCTTTTAAACTTGATTTTAATTTTTTAAAAGCTGCAAGCGAATCGTATTATATATTAATTAATATTAAATAGATTGTTTTAAAAGATAAAAGAGTTAAAATAGTAGCCGATTAAAAAAGGTTTATAAACATTGTTATATCAACGATTATGTACATTTTTTGATATTCATTTACATATTCATTTTACTGATGTTAAAAACAACATTAGGTTGTGTCTAAAAACTATTTCCACCTCGTGATACAATGTTAAAAAGAAGAAATTGAGGTGGATGAAATGCCGCCAAGTCGTTACGAATTATCAGATGAACAGCGGAAACAAATTGAAGGGTTCTTCCCACCGTACACAACCGGTCGTCTTTCGAAACGAAGCAACTGCGAAATGTTCAATGCAATGCTGTGGATTGCACGTAGTGGCGCCCCTTGGCGTGATCTGCCTGAGCGATATGGCTTTTGGAAAACAGTGTATGCCCGCTTTTGTAAATGGCGCAATGACGGGACACTTATTTTGATTTTTCAGGCGCTTTAAATCGAACCTGATTTTGAAAACGTAAGCATCGATTTAACATAGTGCGGGGGCAAAAAAAACGCCATCGATACCGAAGTTGCCCAACACATAGGTGTAAGTCGTGGCGGAAAAGCCACGAAAATCCATGCCATTGTGGATGCGTTAGGCAACCCATTGTTATTTCAACTAACAGGTGGGAATGTGCATGATAGCCAACCTTCTTGCGACATGTTCAACCAGCTTCCAATCGAAGGCAGGAACGTATTAGGTGACAAAGCGTACGGTGCACAAACGATTCGCGACAAGTTGGCTAGTAAAGGCGCTTCTTATACGATTCCACCACATACGAACGCGAAAGAACCGTGGTCTGTCGATTGGTATCTCTACAAAGAACGTCATGTAGTCGAATGCTTTTTCAATAAAATCAAACATTTCCGACGAGTGGCCACGCGTTATGACAAATTAGCCACTTCTTTTTTTGCATTCGTTTATATCGCTTCCATTTTCAAATTGACACAGTAAGATAGAGTTTTTAGACATGTCCTAATATCTATAATTACCCAAGGCTTGATTAAGTGGATATTTAATATAAATTTTCAGTAAAGGGACCTACTACAACCTTAGTTATAATTTGGATTTTCTTTGCTATTCAGAATAAAAAATATCAGAAAGGTGCTTAGTTTAAATGGGTATAACGCTATAATTTTACGAATAGCTTATGTATCTCATAGTTAAATAACATTCCCAAATCAAAGTTTGGTGACACAGAAAACCAATATTCCACAATCGGGCGCGATTGTGGAACATCAAGAGTAGAAAATGATCAAACTTTTTTATAAAAATTGCACATTGTTTCACAAAGAATTAACCCGTTTTGAACAAAATTTGTTCAAAACGGGCTCTTTTAATTTAGCTTAAATTATGGGGCTGTGGGTTGTTTTTGAGCATACATTCTTCTAAAGCTACACCAAAACAACATAATCAATCTTAAAAAATAATGCTTGTTTAAGGTTGATTATGTTATAATAAAACAAACGTAAGTTCTCATCTAATTCAATTGAATTAACAGAAGAAAACATTTCAAAAGTAGAAATTTCTACTTTTGAAATTTCTACTCGAAATAAGAGGGAGGAGGTCATATATAATGGAAGAAACTCTGTTTTCGTTGCAGCAATATAAAATGACGAAGCAAAAAGATGAGATGCTGCAGAAAATTCAACAACAGAAGCTGGTGCAATATCAATCTGATTTTAAACAGTTCCATGCGTTTTGTGATGAACACTTATTAAAGCTGGATTTTGAATCGTTAGAATTGTATCTTCATCATTTAATTACTCAGCAACAAGTCCGATTATCGACATTTAACCGACGCTTAGCCGGTGTGAAGTACTGGTTAGTGCATGAATACGGATTTCAATTCACCTCAGAGCACGAGGCAAGTGTGAAATTACTGCGTAGCTTATACGATCAAGAGGAGTATTTACGTTTAAAGCCAATGCGTGGGAAACGTGCAGAAAAGCAAAGTGATGTGCTACGGCTCATTGATCGATATGACACAGATAAAAAAAGTGATATTCGTAAGCGTGCGATTTGTCTAGTGAATTTGATTACAGCGAATCGGCCGTCTGAAATGGTCCGGTTAAAAGTGAGTGACTTCGATTTAGAAAATCGCACAGTTCAAGTAATGATGGTCAAGCAGGGTGAGATGAAAGAAAAACGCCTGACGCTAGAGTGCGTGCAGGCGATTCGAAACTATATCGTGGCATGCGAATTAATGCCAGAGGATTATTTCGTCGGAGCTGCCGATAAATGGGGCAACCACACGAGTCGACAAATTAGTGAAGTCAGCTACAACCAAGCCATTCAAAGCTGGCTTGGATTCGCACCGTACACTTTCCGTAAAACACAAATTACGGCTATGTACCAAAAGGGTGCGGATATTCCGACGATTGCCAAGCAATCTGGTCATAAGTCGCAGCAAACGATTATGGAACATTATATTAAATTGAAATCGGATGATGTCGATGAATTTTTATAAAATGTTACCTAATATTACAAAGAAATGTATAAGAAATTAGATAGAAGGAAAGCATGTCCGATTAAGCGTGGGCATGCTTTTTATTTCGTTCTTAAATATGAATAACATAAATATAAATATTTAAATAACACTATACTTTTAAAAAGTACAAAACTTTTTAAATTTTACTATTTCACATACTAACTTTTTTATATTATGATTAACTCAAGAAGTAAATAACACGTTGAAGGAGGATTTAGATATGGTAAAAGAAAATTATGTTTGGGAAGTAAGCGATTTAGCCAGAGGCTTTGGTCGTCAGGAAGATTTAATTACACTGGTAGGATCGGTTTTAGCAGTAGCTAAAGGTGACAAAGGGGTATTAACTACTATCGCCCAAAGTCAGAATGTATTAGAGGATTTTCTTGATGCAATTAATAAGTTAGAAATTGAAGATGTATATAAACAACATTTAATGGGAGATTTCAAACAGAAAATCTCAAAATCGCATACAAGTATTTTTGTGAAAATATTAATTGTTACAGAAAAGTATTTGAAAGATTTTTCAACTGAAGAATTATATGAAATGGTGATTTCTATTTTAGATGTAAATGGTAGAGATATTTTTGCGACACCTAATAGTATTTCTGAGATTGCCATCAATTATTTAATGGATGGGGTTAATCCAGAACATACTTTTCATGATGGAACAGTGGGCTATGGTGTAAGCGCAGTAAAGTATGCAGAAAAAAATGAGCAATCCCAGTTGTTTTTACAGGATCTTAATAAAAATGCTATTCTGAGTCTTCGATTAAGGTTGTTTATGAAAGATTTGTCAGCCAATTTAGCCATTGGTGATATCATTCAACATCCAGCATTTGTAGAGAACGAGCAACTAATGCAATTTGACCGAGTTTATATGACACCACCATTTGGTTTAAGGCTTGGGGGTGATTTACAAGAGGATATGACACAGGATAAATATAATCGATTTGTTTATGGTGTACCTCCACGTTCCCAAGGGGATTTAGCCTTTGTTAGTTGTGGATTAAGTGCGACTAAATCGGATGGGAAAGCAGCCTTTCTATTACCAGCTGGTGTTTTATTCAGAGGTGGACCAGAAAAAGTGATTCGTCAAAATTTAATAGATTTTGATGTGATCGAAGCAGTAGTAGCGTTACCTTCTTCTTTACATTCCTATACAAGTATCAATACGGTTTTAGTACTTTGTAACAAAAATAAAGTTGAAAGTAGAAAAGGCAAAGTATTAATGATCGATGCAGAAGATTTTGGCGTGAATAATAGAAAAGAAACGATATTAGGGGAACAGGATATTCAAAAAATTAGTGAGATTATTTTATTAGGACAAGAAATCGATGAAGTTAGTCGTTTTGTAGCAAGTGAAGAAATTAAATTAGCGCAATTAACACCTAATAAATATATTGTTAAAAAAGTTGCGCACAGTAGTGAATTTGGAAACCTAATTTTTAATATGGATGAGTTAGAGAATATTGAAATGAAGCCTTTATCACAATTTGTTGAATTTTACCGTGGCTTTAATGTCCCAACTAAAGATGAAAATGCAGATGGCGAGCTAGGTGTTTTAAAAATCTCGGACATTCAAAATGGGGAGATTCAATACAACTCCATTACACGCTATTCGATTACTAATAATGCGAAGGTTGATAATTATCGTATCCAAAAAGGGGATGTTCTATTATCAATTCGTGGAGTAAACCGTAAAGTTGCAGTTTTTAATAGAGATAAGAAAGATATTTTAATGTCTCAAAACTTTTCGGGCATGCGTTGTAACGAGTCATTAAATCCAAGATTTTTACAGCTTTACTTGGAATCACCGGTTGCACAATATTATCTTGATTCTTATACAACAGGAACAACAATAATGAATGTCTCTTTAAAGGACTTAAAAAACTTACCGATACCTGTAATGTCTTTAGAGGAACAGGAAAAAATTATTACAGTATTTGATGAAGAACAAAAAAAGCTTACAGAGGAACTTAAGAGAATTGAAGCTCGTCAAAAAGAGCTGAAATTAGAAGCGTATGCTGCAATTGGAATCGATAAAGCCTTTACTATTCAGTAAAGGCTAGGATTCCTCAAAAAATTTACTCTAATAATAGAGATTTAGGAGAATACATCATGGCAGAAAATATATCAAAAAGCTTATATCAAGCACTATGGAATTCAGCGGATATTATGCGTTCAAAAATGTTTGCGAACGACTACAAGAGTTATTTATTAGGATTAACTTTTTATAAATATTTATCAGATAAATTATTAATTCATGCAGCAGCGTTACTTGAAGAAAATACAACGGATTTAGAAGTTGCTCAAAAAGTTTATGCAGAGGCATATGAAGATGAAGATGTAAAAGGAGATTTACTTAATGAATTACAATATGACTTTTCATATACACTTGAGCCAAATTTAACTTTTACAGCACTTGTTCAAGATATTCATAAGGGAAAATTCCAATTAGATAACTTGAAACAAGCATTCCGAAATATCGAACAATCAAGTGAGATATTTGAGAATTTATTCGAAGATATCGATTTATATTCAAAGAAATTAGGGGCTACACCACAAAAGCAAAATCAAATGATTGCAGATGTGATGAAAGAATTATCAACATTAGATTTAACAGGACACGATGGGGACGTATTAGGTGACGCGTATGAATATTTAATTGGTCAATTTGCTTCTGATTCAGGACAAAAAGCGGGTGAATTTTACACGCCTCAGCCTGTTTCAACGTTAATGACGAAGATTATTTTACATGGCAAGGAAAATCAAAAAGGGTTCTCGGTATACGATCCAACAATGGGCTCTGGTTCACTGCTTTTAAATGTAAAGAAATTCTCAAATGAACCAGGAACAATTTCATACTACGGGCAAGAGCTAAATACATCAACATATAATTTAGCACGTATGAACATGATTTTACATGGCGTAGATACAGCTAACCAACATTTGAATAATGCAGATACATTAGATCAGGATTGGCCGACAGACGAACCGACTAACTTTGATGGAGTTTTAATGAATCCTCCTTATTCAGCTAAATGGAATGCAGATAAAGGTTTTTTAGATGATCCACGTTTTTCGCCATATGGTGTATTAGCACCGAAATCAAAAGCAGATTTTGCTTTTTTACTTCATGGATTATATCATTTGAAGGATAGTGGGGTAATGACAATAGTTTTACCACATGGTGTTTTATTTAGAGGTGGAAATGAAGGTAAAATTAGAAAAATATTATTATATAATGGCTTCATTGATACTGTAATTGGATTGCCAGCTAATATCTTCTTTAATACATCTATTCCAACAGCGGTTATTATATTAAAGAAAAATCGTTCAAAAAAAGATGTTTTATTTATTGATGCATCAAGAGAGTTTGAAAAAGGCAAAAATCAAAATTTACTCAAAGACGAGCATATCAATAAGATGCTAGAGACTTATATCAAACGTCCCGATGAGGGCGTTGAGAAATATGCATATTTAGCTACTTTCGATGAAATTACTCAAAATGATTACAATTTAAATATTCCACGATATGTAGATACATTTGAAGTAGAAGAAGAAGTTTCATTAATTGAATTAGCAGCAGAAATGAAGAAAATACAAAAAGAATTTCATCAGGCTGAGAGGAATTTGTTATCAATGTTAGAGGAGCTAGAAGGGAATACTGAAGATGCTTCGAAAGAATTAAAATGTTTGATGAATGTTTTTGAGTTAGGTGGAACAAATAATGAATAATGAAATACCAAAAATTCGATTTAAAGGATTTGATACGGAATGGGTTCAATTTAGAGCAGGTGATATTTTCAAATCTATTTCAGATAAAAATCATGAGAACTTACCTGTTTTATCAGCTACACAAGATAAAGGTATGGTATATCGTGATGAAGTAGGAATAAATATAACATATGATGAGAAAAGTAAAAAAAACTATAAGAGGGTAACTCCAAATCAATTTGTTATTCATTTACGTTCATTTCAAGGAGGGTTTGCGTATTCAGATAAAGAAGGAATAACATCTCCTGCCTATACAATTTTAGATTTTAAAAAGAAGGATGAAAATAGTCCTTTATTTTGGAAGGAAGTTTTACGCAGTTCATCTTTTATTAAAAGGCTAGAAACAGTTACGTATGGTATTCGTGATGGTAGAAGTATTAGCTACAGTGATTTTTCAACTTTGAATTTTTATAGTTCAACTATAAAAGAACAACAAAAAATTGGCGTTTTTTTTAAGCAGTTAGATGACACAATAGATTTGCAAAAAAAAACCATTGGACAGTACAAAAAGTATAAAAAAATGATGCTTTTAAAAATGTTTCCTCAACAATGTGAAAGCGTACCTGAAGTTCGATTTTCAGGATTTGATAAAATTTGGGAGAGAGTTGTATTTAGTGATTTATTTAAGGTTTCTTCTGGCTATGCATTTAAGAAATCGAACTATGTTGAAAAAGGAACACCTATTGTTAATGGGGAGTCGATTCAACATGGTGAAATTTTCTCTAACGCTTGGAATTACCTGCCAGAAGATTTTTTAGAGAAGTACGAGAGTTTTATCTTAAAGACCAATGACATCGTGCTTGGATTAAATCGACCTATAACGAATAATCAACTAAAAATAGCTAGAGTACCTGAAAGTTTAAATAATTCTTTACTTTATCAGAGAGCAGGTAAAATAATTTTTAAAACAGAAAACATAGATAAGGAATTTTCATACCAGTTATTAGAAAATGAGATATTTAGATTTGTTTTAAAAGAAGCTGTTGGTTCGGACCAACCGTTTATTTCTACTACTAAACTGGATAAGTGGAGCTTTTTATATCCAACGGATTTAAATGAACAACAGAAAATTGGAGATTTTTTCAAAGAACTTAATGCTACAATTGGTTTACATGAAAAAAAATTAGCTAACTATCAACAGTTGAAAAAAACATTATTACAAAAGATGTTTATTTAATTTATAAAATCTGAAACGAGGCGATAACATGGTCCTACCTTTTGTACCTGAATCAGAGTTAGAAGATAATTTAATTCAACAGTTAGTACGCGGTGAATCTCAATGGACGTATAGAGGAGATCTTCGTACCGAGGAAGATTTATGGGAGAATTTTAAAAATAAGCTTGAAATTAATAATAAAGATGTGTTAAATGATGTTCCGTTAACTGCCCAAGAGTTTCTTCAAATTAAAGATCAACTTCATTTCATCAATTTTTATGAGGCTGCTAAGTGGCTAGCTGGGGAAAATGGGATTGCGAAAGTACAGGTGCAGCGTGAAGATGCTGCACTTGGTACAATCCGGTTAAAAGTATTAAATCGTGCAGATGTTGCAGGTGGAATGTCTTCTTATGAAGTGATTAATCAATATCAAAGTAACCGACGTTCAAAAGAAGATCAAGATCGTCGCTTTGATGTAACTTTACTTATTAATGGTTTACCTATGATTCATATTGAATTAAAAAATCGAAAGCACTCTTATATGGAAGGTTTTCGTCAAATAAAAAAATATCTTAGAGAAGGAAAATTTACAGGTATTTTTTCGACAGTTCAAATGTTTGTTGTATCGAATGGTACAGATACGCGATATATTGCGACAGCCCGTGATGAAAAATTAAATGAGCAATTTTTAACTAAGTGGGTAGATCATGTTAATCAGCCTGTAGATAATTACTTAGAATTTGCTAGGGACGTGTTATCTATTCCACAAGCACATAAGATGGTCACTCAATATACGGTTCTCGATAGCGCTAAAAAAGCATTGATTTTGTTAAGACCATATCAAATTCATGCAATTGAGGCTGTAAAAGAAGCATCGAAACGTCAAGAGTCAGGTTATGTATGGCATACAACTGGATCAGGAAAAACACTGACGTCTTACAAAGTAGCTCGTAATTTGCTACAAATTCCATCGTTACAGAAAACAATTTTCATTGTAGACCGTGTAGACTTAGACCAGCAAACTACAGGTTCATTTGAGTCATATGCGGAACACGACGTAATTGATATTGATGATACAGACCATGTAAACGATTTAATTAAAAAATTACTGTCAAATAATCGAAATGTTGTAGTAACAACCATCCAAAAATTAAACTACGTTATGAAACGCTTTCAAGGGAAAGAGGATTCAAGGAAAGCTCTTGCATTAAAGCACTTAAAAGTTGCTTTTGTTGTCGATGAATGCCATAGAGCTGTTTCACCACAAAAGCAACAAGAAATTAAAGAGTTCTTTATCCATTCGTTATGGTATGGGTTTACGGGCACACCAATTTTCAAAGAAAATGCAAAAAAAGCTGTAGGAAACCTTCCACGTACCACAAAGCAGCAATATGGTCAGTGTCTCCATGAATATACTGTGAAAAATGCAATTTATGATAAAGCGGTGTTAGGTTTTCAAGTTGAATATAAAAGTACGTTTTCAGAAGAAGAGTTAGATGCTGCACTAACTAAATTAGATAGCGAGATTCAATTGGATGAACTATCATTAGCACAGAAAGAAGCACTCTTACCAAAAAGTGTTTACGAAGATGAAGACCATATGCTAGAGGTTATTCATTCGATTATCAATAAATCTCGGAATAAGTTAGGTTTCCAAAATGGAGCAGGTCAAACGTATAATGCTATTTTGACCACTTCTTCAATTACACAAGCACAACGATATTATGATCTGTTTAAACGTGTAAAAGCAGGAGAGACAAGTATTCAAATAAGTGAGAAAACAAAACGCGTGTTACCTGATTTTCCTAAAGTTGCAATTACATATTCAATTTCTGAAAATGAGGAATCTTCAATTGAAAATCAAGAAAAGATGAAGGAAATAATGCGTGATTATAACGAAGAATTTTCAACAAATTACACGCTCGAAACAATGCGTGCCTATAATCGAAATGTAAATGATCGTCTAGCGCGTAAGAGAGAAAAATTTTTATCTAGAGCAGAACAATTGGATATTGTTATTGTAGTAGATCGACTATTAACAGGATTCGACGCACCATGCCTATCAACTTTATTTATAGATCGATTACCTATGAAGCCACACGATTTAATTCAAGCATTTTCACGTACAAATCGTCTATTCGATAAATCGAAAAAATATGGTCAAATTGTAACGTTCCAAAAACATACTATTTTCGAAGAAAAGGTAAAGGCTGCTCTTATCCTTTATTCAAATGGCGGTGAAAATGAGGTTTTAGCCCCTACATGGGAAGAGGCAAATGAGGCGTTCTTAAAAGCAATTCAAGAATTGAGAGAAATAGCCCCTACACCAGAAGGAATTGATGTAGATAATTCAGATATGGCGTATCTAAAGAAATTTGCGAAAGCATATCAAGCTTTAGATAAGTCTTTTGCCAACATTCAAGTTTACACTAAATACAGTGACATGACATTAGGTGTAGATTATCCTATTCAAATGGACGAAATTGAAGAATACCACGGGAAATACGTCAATGTCCTAGAACGATTACGTCAGGGGACAGGTGGATCAGAAGAAATTGAAATTAACATTGAGTATGAGCTGGAGTCTGTAAAAACAGAGGCGATAAACTATGAATATATACTAAATTTAATTCAGGCCTTCTTACCACATACCCAATATATTGAGAAGAATGCACAGTCGAACGAAAAAGCTATGGACGAAATTAATCAATATTTAGCGAGTTTGAAAAAGAGCAATCTGAAACTCGCAGGGTTAATGGAAACACTTTGGACGAAAATTCAAGAAAACCCCGAAGCCTATCGTGATCAACACGTATCTTCATTGTTAGAGCAAATGGTTGCACAAGCTATTAACGCTTTATTAGATGAGTTTGTGAGTACATGGTATGTAAAAAAACCGGAACTTGCGTTTATCGTAAATAACTATATACCAAATCTAGAAAAGCAAAATGGCGAAGCCGAATTGAAGCGAACTAGCGACTATGAGGCGTATAAAGAGCATGCTGATAACCCAGTGAAAAAGTTAGTTTATTGGAAGACAGTTAAACAAGCATTTGAAGAAATGATGGTTGAGGAAATTTTACCTCTACAGCACAAATAGGAATAATTATTTGAAATTGTAACACCTAATAGAATATGTATTAGGTGTTACTTGCTGTTTAAATAATGAATTATAAACTGATATATTGCTCATAATTTTTAGCAATAAACAGTTTAATACTGGCTTCAATATTAGCTTCCTTTAATTGATTAGATTGTTGTAGCTCGAAGAGACGGAGATTTTTCAAAAAAGGTTGTAACTTATTTCCTTTTAGTAGCTTCAGCACTAAATGAACTTTTGCCCTTTTCTTGTTAGAAGTAGCTGGGGTCCCGTCATAAAAATGCGGATTTACAACGTTAAGCCCTTATAGTTACTTTAAACTGCTTGATATAACAAAGATAAGGAATAACTGTCCTATAAACGACGGATTTTGATACAACCTAGTAATGCTGCTAAAATTGGCTATATTTTGAGGATAATTTGTTTCAAAACATTGCTCAAAAACAAAATCTTACTAACCAACGTTATTAAAACTCCTTATCGTTGTAAATCTGCGGAAATCTGACGCTACCCCTTATAAGGCATTTGCCAACGTCACAACCGCTAAAGACCTCAATACAGCCTTTGAGATGTGGTTAGCGGATAACAAGAAGGAATTCGGCAGAAAAGAGCTACAAGCCCTTAAAACGATTGTGAGACACTCTGTAAAGGTGCCAGGAATCGCTACACTAAAATTAAAGACCGTTGTTAAAGTCGCAAAAGAAGAATTCGACTTTAGTTTTGATTTACGTACAGCCAAACGTGCGGTAGCCAAAGCGAAAAACTTAGGTATGCTTGTGACACTCGAAACACGCACAGCAAAAACAAATTTAAAGGGCCCATCTATTTATGTATGGCAACCGTACCAATGTCAAAATGTCCCTACGGAGAAAGTGGGGACAAACATCGAAAAAATTGCGAAAGAATGCGAAGAACTCAAGCGTAGCAAGCAATCAGACGAAGTCGCACAGTCACCAAACGCAAATATGGAAATGTCACCACATAAATCTGTCTTTATTAAAGCCATTAAAAATAAATTATTAAATACGTATTCATACGGGTTTAAAACCATTTCTAAATCAATCGCTATTAAGCAAGAACGAAAAATCACGCTGCTTACACAACCAGTGAAAAATCCAACGGACTTTAAGCCACTAAAATTCATTAGTCGATTAAAACAAGTCATGTACAACAGCCTAATGAACCGCAGATCCGATGTAAAAGCCGTAACAGAAATGATTTATAGCAAAGTACACAGCTTTACGAAGTTTGACGTGTGGAAAGAACATAAAGACATCATGCTTGAACACTTATTACGAGTTGTTGAGGTCTGCTTAGACGCACGCAAAAATAAAAAACTAGACCACATTAAATCCATGCGTGGCTATATTAATCATTGCTTAGACGAAGAATTAAATGCGTATGTTTTCAACGAAATTGAAAAATTAACGCCAGCACCTGATAAAAAAGTGAGCCAAGAAATTGTTGATTTGTATGAAAATGCGCTGAACGAACAACACGCGATTTACGAAAGTGAACTTGAAAAATATTATCGCTAGGGAATTAAAAACAAAAAGAGGCACGTCAACTTTTCGTTTTTTTCTTGTGGGGAAAATTATTTTTCTGTTCCGTTTTTCTAAAAATATTTTGACGCTTTTTGAAATTCGTTTTGAACACGCAATTGATCGATTAGTGAGAAAGAGCATAAGGGAAATGTGCTATCACTTACGTGATAGTCTAGGCAGAGCCTAGTATTTTCGTGATAGCGCGATTTTTTTCATTTGCCCACCGTATGCCCACCACTTTTGAGGGCTTTGCCCGCCATTTGCCCACCAAAAAAAATCGAATGCCCACCATTTGCCCACACATTTTTTTCGATTTTTGGTGAGGGCAAGCTACGGGTTTGTCATGACAAACCCACATAAAATTTTTTCGCTCGCCCTAAAAGGGCAAGCTACGGGAGTGTGGTCACACTCCCTAAAATTTCATTTTTGCTTGTTAGGAATTCCTAAAACCTTTTGTGTCGTTGCACTCGAAATGAAAAATAAAAGAGCTGCAAGGAACAGGGCGCACTTACACATCATGTTCATGATGCGTGCGAAAATCAAAAATCCCTGGCACAAAAATTTGGCGGATCGTACCGATGAGCCAAATTTTTTCAGACCGTTAAAAGCAAAATTTGCTGACGCAAAAATGAAAAAAACGAAAAAAAAAGTAACCAATTACGGCTACTTTTTTGCATGGAAAAGATTGGCTATTTCGTGTAAAGGGGTGTTATGGGAATATGCAGCTAGATGTAGAGAAAGTTAGGGTTATTGTTCAAAAAGAATATGATTATCAACCGGAATCTATTGCAATCTAAGAAGTATTAGATGCTAATCTATTTAACCACGATTTTTTTGATAACTTCAATGTCTTTTTTATAAATTTGCTAAGTGGAAATTTCTACTTTTCTACTTTTGCGAGAAATTATTCGAAATATTACATTTGTGTTACAAAAATAAATAGATAAAATCATAAAAAGGAGAAAATTTCAATCGATATTTTACACTGATGGTATCTTCTATAACAATGCCTTTTCTTATAAGCCCCCTAGTCGATTCAGAATATATGCTTTATTATTCTTTTCTTTTTTGGGGAATAGGAATAAAAAGGATAGCAATTATTGGGCCTAAATATAAAGAGTACTTAATTAGATTGTTTGTGGTATAACCCATTAAATAAGGTAATCCTACAAAAATCATAATAATACCTATTATAAAAAAGGTATATTTTACTTTTTTGTTCACAGTTCATTAGACCTCCTTTTATAAAAATTATAGATATAAATTCTTGTTTTCCTTTTATTTATTAATTTTACATGGTTTTTAATGTAAAGTATGTAAAAAGGAGTGGTTTTAATGAAAAAAATTATTAGTTTAATAATGATAGTCAACCTAGTTTTTATATCTAGCATTATATTTATTCCTAATAAAGCAAGTGCTGACAATAACCCTGTTATAGATCAATATGTTACAGCAAAATCTGTCACAAAAAATAAAGATGGAACTATTACAATTAAGTATAAAGTAAAAAAAGGTTTTTCTCCAGGGCATTCAATAACATCTGTAAATATTTCAGCAGGATATTCATGGCCTTCAAAATATAGAATTGGAAGCCACCATAACTACTATAAGGCAATTAAGAATAAAAAAGGAACCTATAGTATGACTATTCCAAAGCCTAAATTAAAAGTGATAGGCACGCAACAAGTTCAATTTAAATTGTCGGCTGGCAGATATTCAACATCAAAATTTCTAAAAAATGTATTTAATTATCCTACAGGTACTACAATAAAAAGATTTGAAATCACTAAATCTTCCGCAATATCAGAATATATTTATGTAACAGGTATAGGTTATGCAATAAAACTCTTTCCTGGTGGAAAAATAACTACAGCAGCAGCATCAGGATGGTTGATGACTTATACAGGATCAGGGTTAGGTGTTGTAAAAGGGTTTCCTCCAAAAGTAGCGGGTCAATATTATCAAGTTAAAACTTATTACAATAGCAAAGGACTAAATGTTCAAACCAAAATTTGGTCTTCAAAAAAATCATATAAGAAGAAGGAAACACCTATTTATAACAAAACTAGAGTATCGAAATGGTAATTTTAAATAGAAGAAAAATCTCAATTTCTATCAACATCATGCATAACTTCTATCAAAAAGAGCTTACTTACTACAAGTAAGCTCTTTTTTGTACTTCATCTTTATCATATTCAATATGTTTTCCACCTACTTTCTATAAATACAGTCCAAGGGAAAAACATACGCTAAGTCTTCGGCTATTTTTTTATATCAAAGGTGGATTTCCAAAGGACATTGATATGATCCATCCAAAATATGAAATATGTTTTAGTAAGTCTTCTCGCAAATTTTCTTTTTCAAAATGAACTTAAATACTAAAGATAAAATAATGTTAGATTCCAATGATGAGTTAGAAGATGAGGTTGATAATTGGATAATAGAAGTATATGGGGTCCCGTCAGAAAAAATCCCTTAACGTTGTAAATCCGCATTTTTCTGACGAGACCCCTAGCTGAAGGGTTATCTAAAATCGTGCTAACAATACCCAGTAAAATATCGATAAATTCAACACCGATTTCTTCGCCTTTCGCACGATAATCACATTCTCGAATAACGAATGCTTCACCACGATATAAGGAATGAATATTTAAAGAGTCTTTTATTGTTTCGTGTAATTTTTTTGTACGGTACTCCGTAGCGTCTTCTATTAAAATTGTTGCTTGTACATGATTATGTTCACCGTATCCACGGAGTAAACCATAACAAATACGTTCAGGCAGTTTTGCATAAATTGTGTTACTTACAATAATTTGTTTGGATTCATAAATATCCATATATACTTGTGCTTGCTTCGCCAAATTGGATTTTGAATAACGAATAAAGTTGAAATTCATAAACTCTGCAAGTGGGAGTGCAAATTCAAATAATTTTTCAATACCATTTCGAGTTTTAGCATCGCCACCATATTCAGTCCAATGGAAATGGTAATCCTTGTTTAGCGAGTGGAATGTTTCATATTGAGGGTGCATATAAATATTTTTAGGGATAGAAAAAGCGCCCATTAACTGTATAGGATCACTATTTTGTTTTCCACTTTCATCGAAACAAATTAGTAAGTCTGGGATTTCGTTTGAGATTGATTGTTGCAACAGAAAAAGCACCTCCGTTTTTTATCTAGACAAAACGTCTAAATTTTTGTTATAATGGGCATACAATATAGTATACAAACGTTTAACTCATGTCGCTTGGTACATGCGTTAGCGTATCAGATAAAGAGAACTCGTGTCGCTTGGTACACGCGTTCTCTTTTTTATTTTTGTTATTTCTCCTCGTGAAACGCCTCAACCATAAACTTAAATTGACGCTGCTGGCGATTCGTTAGCTCATTCTTTACATAGCTATCAATAAGCTTCTGTAAAATCACATACGTTTTCCCTTCATCCATAAACGAACCAAGTAAGTTGAGTTCACTATGGATGACAGTTGGTACTTTTAAGCTTTTCGTACTGTTAGATTTCCCAACGCCAAGCTTTTTACGCGGCTGAGCCGGCTCGATTTTTGTGACCTTTTTTTCAACTGGTACAGCTGCAACAGATAGTGGCGTTTCTTCCTGTTTGGCAGGAGCAGAGTAACCGAAGTCCATATCATTTTTCTTTACTGGGATAGAAGGCTGCATGATTGTCGGCTTTTTCTTTTTCTTAATTAAACCGCCTTTTTCATTACTCATACTTACCAGCCTCCTCGAACTGAGCTAATTTTTCCTCAAGTTCATCGATTACATCTAAAAATACCTGGTGTGCTTTTTTATCGTGCATGTCGTTATTTGTGATGCCTGTTACGTCCCAAGCTTTTAAGCGTTCTAAGTGCTTAATAACGTTTTCCATTACGTTGTCTTCACCGAACATCTCTTTCGCACGTTCGATTGTTGACATGTCCACGCGACCACCTGGACGAAGTAGTACTGGTAATACGCCAGCCACTTGGATGTCGGCATCGTAGTTGTCGGCCATGAATTGTAGGTATTTCACATACGTTTCAGCACCTTCAAGCGACAATTCTTGAGCTTGAAGGATAATTAATACATAATCCGCAGCCATCATTGCATTATCCGAGAAGTCACTAATTGTTGGTGGTACATCGATGAAAATGTAGTCGTACTCGTCACGAATTGGATCAAGTAGCTTCTTTAAATAAGAAACTTGATCGATTTCTTCTTTTACATTGGCATATAAAAATTTCGGGAAGTTTTTGAACGATACTTGTGCCGGAATCATATGCAGGTTATCCGTCACTTCGACGATGCACCCTTTTAACGAGCCATTTTGGAACCCTTCAAAAATACTTGTGTTAATTTCTGTAACACCTGTTGAACGTGCAATTAATGTGCTCGCATTGCCTTGGGGGTCCATATCGACTAAAAGTACCTTTTTCCCACGTGCCATCGCTAGCTCCCAGCTCGCCATTACCGATACTTTCGTCTTTCCAACGCCACCCTTAAAGTTACCAACCACGATTGTTATCGCCATTTCATCATCTCCTCATAGATGTATATTTTCGAACTTATCATTTAATAACTAAAGTATAACTTATCAATAGATACTTTGCAAAAAACTTCTTTTCAAATTTCTACTTATGTTGATTTGTTTTTTGAATACTATGTCAGATATATGTAGGGATAACTTTAGATAGTGTATAATTAAATTAAGTAGGAGATTCGGAGGAAACCAATGGAACTATTTATCTTTTTTAAATCAAAGTCTAATTCAAAGCAGAAAAATTATGAGTATTTTAAATATCAATCAATAGAACATATCGCAAAAAAACTTAAACAGGGTGTGGAAGATTATTCTAAAGAAATAAGTAGTTTTGCTAAAAAAGAATTTAATCCATTATCCTTAGAGAAAGAGAAAAATATTTTAGAAGTTTTAGATTTAGAAAAAACGATTAATGAATCGAAGTTGATGGAAATTTATAAAAGTATTATAGTAGATAACCAAGTTAAGGACTATGTCGAACAAGATTTAAGTGTTAAACGTTTGAATAAATTAGAAATGGCTAAATTTCCAGTGTTGTTTTATGCAATAAAAGATAGTGAGAAGATATACTTTAAGAAAAGTAGTGATAGTAGATTATTTATGGAAAACAAGTATGGTATTCTCTTGAAACGTGACACGGTTAAAGAATTTAATAAAAAAGAATTGATGTTACTAGAGACGAACTTTGATTTTTATATAGACAAGAAAGAAATTGTAATGAGGAATTCATTTTCTTTTGAGTCGATTGTAAATTATGATACTGTTTATGAAAAACATAAAGAAAAAATAATGGTAAATATAAGGAAAGCAGATATTATTCAAGATTTTGATCAATTTGCCCAAGCTTGTAATAAGTCAGGTTATTATCGTGCATTTAGAAAAGTAAATGAAAATACGGATTTTAAAAAGGCCTTCTCAAATAAAACATTCATAATAAAATTACAAAAAGACACCTTAGGTAAAATAAAATGGGATGAAAAAAATAAAAAAGTACAAGTTGGAGATTTACATATCAAAACAGTACTACATATTTTTAATGGTTTGATCGGTATTGATATCTATAATGAAATTGTAACCTTTAATGAGAAATTTAAATTACCAAATTAATTTCAAGAAAGGAAGATTTCAATGGAGTTACTCAATTTAACAATCAGTTTAAACTTGCATGTAGCTGCGTCATATCTACTTTCATTCGGTAATAATTTCTTAAAAGTAATTGGTGAAAATGTAATTCTGGGTCTGTTTTTTATTTGTAGTTTAGCAATTGTCACAATGTATTTAATTCCAGGTAAGCATGAGGAATATACAAAAAAGTTCTTGTGGATTTATTGCTCTTTATTACCATCTATTATTCTAGTTGTAATTAGAATGAGTGCTAACATAATAGAAGATTTAAAAAGTATAAACAATTTATATCTGGCAAATTTAGTTATAATAGTAGTTAGTTTATTTATCCCTTTAATAATACAGTTGATTATTATTACTCATAGTTTTAAGCAAAACCCAGAAGATGTAAATGAAATGAATATAATTAAGGTCCATACAGAAGGTTTAGACTCGTTTAAATTAATGGAATATTTTGTAGTAATGATACTTCCTTTTATTACTATAGGTGGCTTGATTGTAGATAAAATTACTATAGTGTATGTTTTCGCTATATTAGTAGTTATATTTATTAGGTTAGATTTATTTTATTTTAATTTACCCATTATGATTTGGTATTATTTACATGAAGTAACATTGTCAGATGAAAAAAAATATTTTTTAATATCCAAAAGTAAAGATTTAAGTGTTACAGAAGGAGTACCTAATAAAATTATTATTATTTCGGAAGTATTGAAAATAGCGGTATTAATTAAATGAAAAAATATACTCTATTTAAAATTATAAATTCGTTGACCATAAATTTAAGCTGTAACAAAAATGTAATATAACGCCCTTTCCCTCACAAAAGTGGAAAAGTAGAAATTTCCACTTTTGTGAGAACTATATCTACTTAACAAAAGTAGAAATTTCTACTTTTGAAATAAAGTTCTTATTTGTCCCCTTTCACGAAACTCCTTGCTATATAAGGCGTGAGAGGGGATTTTTATGTACATTTTAAAACGCAAAAAATCATTTCTACTTTGCAAAGGTGGAAAAGTGGAAATTTGCAATTTCTACCTAAAGCAAACTTCCTCGCAAAAGTGGAAAAGTAGAAAAGTGCGAGGAAACATAAGGATATCAACGCTTTTTATGAGTTTACAACCCTCGTATTTTATGTTTTATTTAGTAGTAATAAAGATTTTAGGCAAAATAAAAAGCCATTCCTCTTATGTCTTGCCGGACAAGGAATGACTCAAACACAGAACAACTAAATAAGTGAGCGTCCGAGCGGTTAGCTGGTAACTAACTTATCGTCGTTGATCTACAACAAAATGAGCTTTTTGGTCGAAGCCTATTTGTTGCTATAATTAGATTAAATAAATGGTGTGCTGGAAACACGCCATTAGTAAAACAATATTACGCTAATTATAGCAACTGTAGACGACATTTTCAATATTTCTGATTGAAAATTGGCTTCAAGCACCTTTTTTTAAGTGTGCTTTTGAATGAGATAGCCGTGGACGCTCACCTAGAGGAAAGGAGAGCAATGTCCATGGCTATTTTTACGTTAGAAAAGCAGGAGATGGGGCAGTTGTTTGATACGCTGCTACATACAGGCATCAACACATATAAAAAGAAGCATTCTACAGCGAGCTTGCCAGCACGTGTTGAGGCAGAGAAGAAAGAAAAATCGACACGTCAAGGGGCTGTCTTTGTGGTGCGTCAAAAAGCAGACTTTACAGCAAATGGCGTAAAGGGGTACATCGTGACGTCGAAGGAAACGTTATTAGAGGACGCGCACACGCTTACACACTTCACACCGAACGTGTACCGTACGTTTAGTTATACGGATGACACGCGTCGTTATATCCACGGCTTTGAGGAGCGTAATCTTCAGCAGATTAATACGTTCGTCGTCGATATTGATACGAAAAAATATAGCGTGAACGAGCTGCTACTTGTCTGCATGGACGCTTCAATTGGTTTACCGACGTTTATTGTTGCATCGGATCGTGGTTATCAGCTGTATTTTGTACTGGAATCACCACTGTTTATTTCGAATAAAGAAAACTTCCGTGGCTTAAAAGTGGCCAAGCGTATTAGTGATAATTTAAAGCGTAGTTTGCAGTCGGTAGAAGCCGATTTATTTTGCAATGACTTTGGCTTCTTCCGTTTACCAACAGAAAAAAATGTCGTGTATAAGGGTTTCGATAATCAATATTCGATTGCGGCACTGATACAGTGGTCGATGCGTCAGGATGATGATCTGCAGCGTCCTTTATTTGTGTTACCTACAAAGAAACAGAAGCAGTCTGTCGTGCATACAGAGTGGTTTGATGCATTAGTTCATACAGTGAATATTAAAGGCAATAAAGGCATGCTAGGGCGTAATAATACGCTGTTTACACTAGCGCTTATTTGCTACGCAGAAGGCTGGGATTTAGAGCGTACGGAGAACTTTTTAGATGAATTTAATGCTCGCTTACAAGATTCATTAAATGGTCAGGACTTATATGCTATTTTACAATCAGCGTATTCAGGTAAATATAGTGGTCCAAGTAAAGAATATGTAGAGGCGATACTTGCCCTGCACGTGAAAAATGGGACTGAGTATACGGTGTCTTTTGGCAGTCGTGCCTGGTACAAGTTTAAAAAGGAGCGAGAGGATCGTACACGTAGCCATTATGATGAATGGGAAGAAGATATTATAGGGTACATTACGGCTGAAAAAGCGTCTTCAGAGCCGTTTATTTGGCGTACACAAAAAGAGCTTTGTGAGGCAATCGGTATGGCGCAAAGTACTTTAAATGAGGTGCTAAAGCGTTCTACACAGCTCGTTAAAACGGTAACAGGGAAAGGTAGAGGTGCCAAAACAGGTTGGACAACAGTGAAGCTGTTTATTCAGTATGCAATGGAGCTTATGAATACGGCAAGAGAGAAAAAAGCAACATATCGCAAGCAGCTGATTCAAGTTATAAAGGAATGGACAGAGGAGTTAGAAATCGTTGCCGGCTATGCGCCGTTAATGAGCTATTTAGAATCTCTATTCTTTAAAGAAAGCCCATCCGTCACCGATGAACATCGTATTCGTGGCTCTAGTTAAATTAATACTCCAGTCTGCCTTACATATTTCTAATTACGCGTGCTTTTTGGTGTAGGAGAGAGGCTAGAGTAGTTGTTGTTTCTTAGGTATATTTTTATTTTTGTAGGAGAGTAGAGCCCAGAGCGGGAGGCGTTCCGCAGGCCAGCTTGCTGGACGAGGACCTTTTGTTTGAAGTTATTCAAGGTTTTTAAATTTAGGATGATTAAAGAATTCTGGAACAGATATATTCAGGGCTTTAATCATTTTGTGGGTTGCATGAGGTCTTTGATATGTTCTCAAATTGTATTTGATAATACTTGTATAGATAAGCTCCTTTAGTAACCTAACAAAAGTAGAAATTTCCACCTTTGTTAGGTAGATTTATTAAATTGTTGTTGTCGTTTTTCTTTTACGAAGCTTGTAAAGAGTTGGAGTAATTCTTTTGTCTCTTCAATGGATAAATGGTGTTAATCAAAGTATTTGTTTAGTAAAGTGCCTTTTTGAATGAGTGTATGTGTACGTTCATTGCGGGTTTGTTGCTTTGTGAGTTTTGTGATTTACAGTTCTAGTCGATTTTTTTCAGCAATTAGTTTGTGTAATGAATTATTCGTTATGGTTTTGTTCAGGAGCGGTTTTTGTTGTGTTGTAATCTTGATAAAGTGTAACGAGTGTATCAATTAAGTCATCATGGGTTTAATGGTGCGGTATATTATGAAAAAAAAGGACAAATTAAGCAGTATTATCAAGGTTATCAAGAATTCGAAAAGCAACATCTTATTAACAGAAACACACAGTTTAACTTAGCATCATTGAGTAAATCAGCTATGTATACAGCAGTAATGATATTCCAGTTAATTGAAAAAGAACAGTTGCATTTAGAGGATAATAGTGCAATTTGGTTTAATGTATCGCATTTTGAAAAAGTTACAATAGCGGATTTGCTCACACATACTTCTGGTATTCCGGAATATTTAGCAGAAAATATAACAATTAATTTCGAAACATTTCTAGAACTGTCAGTACCACAATATGAACCAGGTGAATATTGGTCATATAGCAATACGAATTATGTATTACTTGCAAAAATCATTGAAAATGTAAGTGGTTTATCGTATGAAATGTATTTAAAGCGATATATATGCGAACCATTAAATCTGACCAATACAACGACTCAACCAACACCCCAATGGCAAGCTCATGGTCAAACGTATGATTATGATAAGAAGCAATATCGAAAAATTACTGACGACCCCTATTTACATGAATTTGATAAATATAATGAAACATATGGCGATGGTGGGATTTATGCGACCGTTGGAGAAGTAGCAAAATTTTTAAAAGCCTTCTTGCATGGTCAATACACCAGCAAACAATATGTACAACTCATCTTAACCCCAACGGAAGCTGCTGAGCATTACAGCTATGGTTTTCTGCTTGAAGATCATTGGATTGGGCATATAGGCGGATGGGTTGGTTGCTCAGCTCAAGCCTTTATAAATATAGTTACAGAGGATGTGATTGTATTAGCAACAAATCAAGAAGTATTTCCAAAATATGAACAAAATATCATAGATTATTTAATGGGTAAACACGTTGTTGTTGAGACACAAAAACATCTAAAAATTCTACCACTTACTAATAGCGATAATATTACAGGACGATATGAATTAGTAGATGGGCTCAGTACAAGTTTTACGATTGAAAAAGATATACAATTTATGATTAAATTCGACCATCAGTTATCCATCCCCCTTTTTAAAACGGCCAAATCTTATTATTGGATACGTAATACAATGAGTTATATAGATTTTGCAAATCAATTATTTATAGATGAGGGGATTGAAATACCTTATCAGAAAATCGATTGAAATAGACCAGAAAGTTATACCTATACACTATGGGGCTGATTTTACTGAACGCGTGGGTTTGTCAGAAAAGATACGGATTTAAAACATTAAGAACAGAAAGCTACCAAATCCCGCTTTAAGGATGTTTTTAAAAGGTTAATCAAAAGTAAATGACGAATATTATAAACAGAATTCACATTATGTCAACTAAAAAAATAGCCGAAACCTTAATAAATAAGGGTTCTGGCTACTTCTTTTTTATATTGTTTATTCATTTTTCATACATTGCTTTAAAATCAACGATTGCAGCTGTATTAATAACAGATTTTTGTATAAAATACTGTATATTTTATCGTGTAGAATTATGCTATTAGTAACTAAATTAGATTAAATTTAATTTCTATTATGTTGATCTTTTAAAAAACATAACTTATGCTATATTTCACGTGAAAATTTAATCGTACATTTTTTTAATCCTTCACGTGTAGTATGATACAATTTAAATACAGTAGTTAAAGAATCTTTCAAATTAGTATATCTTCTAGCATTTTTGCTAGGTGGTGATATATGCAGATGTTTAATATTTTTGAAATAGCAATGGGTGCATTTTTTGGAGTATTGTCGAAAGAATTCATCGATTTAATAGTTCTTTATATAAAAAAAAACTTCAACAAAAATAGTTGAAGTTTTTTTTTCCGATGTGAGCGGAAGGTATAGCTAAAATAAGATTAGCTACTTTAATTACTGCAGAGAGTGCGCCAACACTCTCTTTTTTTATGTATTAATGTAAAGAAATTAATACATAATGAATATATTAAAAATATCACTCTTAGTGACATTATTCAATAAAAACATATTTCCAATGGAAATACGCATTCGACATTTTGAAACACAAGGAATCACTCTTAAACCTTGCAACCAAAGGGTTTTTGATGTTTTAAGTGTTATAAATCCATCTTTCAATTAGCTATATGCTTTATTCATTTTACTTTCTCTTTTTAGTGACCAATGTACACGTCAACATACGCATTTTTATTATGTATTATTTTATAAATTTTTTGTATTGGCAACGTATAATTAATAATTAAACAACTATTCGCGTAAATTGTTTTGAATTTTCTTTAAATGTTGTTATATCAACATTTTGAAGCCTATATGAACACTTTTTTTCTCAAATTATATGTAACGATAAAGAAAATTACACGTAGTGTGATTTTTTTGAAGTGAAATAAGTAATATCTTTCACTCGACACTTTTCTAGTCATGCTAAACTAATTTCAGATATTTTCTGTCCTTTTTACGTTGTCATTTTCATTTCAATGTATATAACTATTGAAATTAATACAAAAAGGAAGATCGTGAATGAAATATTTATCAGACTACATAACAACTGAAAATTTAAATGAGTGGATCAATGAATATAATGATTTATTGATTGTTGCGAATGCAGGTGCAGGAAAGACATATCTGTTACGTTAATGAAGCTAAAAAGCGAGGATTAAACATATTGTATTGTTACAATCGTAAGCTATCAATTACTTGAAAAATACAGTTTATTTTCAAAAATAGATAATTTGACTATATTCTTCCCCCCCCGACAGACCATGGTGTGACATACATCAACACCTCGTTCAGCCATAATTTCAGAAACTTCTCGATAACTCAGGTCATATCTCAAATAATAGCCAACGGCTAATGTAATAATATCTCTTTGGGGTACAGCCAACATTTCGGAAATTTTGTACGTTAAGCAAAATTCGACACAAAAAAAGCCAAATACCTGTACGCTAAGGGATTTGGCTTATGTTATAGATTAATTTTTATTTAAGGGTCTTAAGGAATTTGTGGGTAATCGATGCGAATCAAATTTATATTCTCCAAGAAAATTAATATGCTCCCATCCTAAAGGTGAAATGTGTGGAAGTAATTCTTCTCTTAAAACATTATTTTTCTTAAATTCCTTTGTAACTTCACTTAAATACACAGTATTCCATACACTAATTGCATTTATTAATATATTTAACGCACTGGCTCTTTGGAGTTGATCTTGTATGCCACGTTCTCTAAATTCTCCACGTTTACCAAAAAATAAAGCTCTAGCCAATCCATTCATGGCTTCTCCTTTATTTAACCCACGATGTATCCTTCTTCTTAATGCTTCATTTGTTATATAGTCAAGAATAAAGATTGTTTTTTCAATTCTCCCAATCTCACGAAGAGCTGTAGCTATTTTATTTTGTCTTGCATATGAACCTAATTTCCCCATGATTAATGATCCAGAAACTCTTCCTTCTCGAATTGAATGTGCCAGCCTTAATACATCATCAAAATTCTCTTTAATAACGTTTGTGTTAATCTTACCTCGAAGTATGCCTTTTATGTTTGGAAAATCATTAGGAGAAGAAATGGTATATAATTTAGCGTCACTTATATCTCTTAGTCTTGGTGCAAAACGAAACCCTAACAAATGACTTAATCCGAAAACTTGATCCGTATAACCGGCTGTATCAGTGTAATGCTCTTCAATTGAAAGGTCTGATTCATGATGTAATAATCCATCTATCACATGTACGGCATCCCTGGCATTTGTATTGATAACTTTGGCATAAAAGGAAGAAAACTGATCACTTGTAAAACGATAAATGGTCGTACCTTTCCCCGTTCCGTAATGCGGATTTGAATCTGCATGTAACGATGATACACCGACAGGAACGCGCATACCATCAGAAGACGATGTTGTCCCATCTCCCCAATATGAAGTTAATGATATACGGTGCTGATAATTTACCAGTGTAGCTTGAGCGCGAGTCATCGCATCTTCATGTAATCTCCATTGCATAACATTGGCCATCTGGCGATATGAAATATCAGGAGTTGCTTCTGCCATTTTAGTTAATCCAATATTTGTCCCCATTGCCATTAATGAAGCCATCACAATAGACTTTTCCTCACCTTTAGGCGGTTGATTTGAAGAAGCGTGAACAAATGATTCATCAAATCCAGTCCATTCAGCTACCTCCATTAATAAATCAGTAAGTTTAACTCTAGGAAGCATATTATAAAGCGATAAGCTGAAATTTCTAGCTTCTTCAGGAGTATCAGCTTGAAGTCTCTCAATATGTATCTTTTGTTTTTCAATGTTGATACTTTCAACTTTATCAATATTTTTGGAAATCCATTGAAGTTTAGTATTTAAAGTTTCGCATCTTTCCTGTATATACTGTTCAAAACTTACATTAACAGCTATATTAGTCCCTTTATTCTTTGCTTTTCCCCAATCATCTTTTGACACTAAATATTCTTCAAAATCCTTATGTAATCGACTACCTTCAACCCAAACATCACCAGAACGGATATAGTTTTTGAGTTCTGTTAAGGCAGCCATTTCATAATATTGACGGTTAATGTTACCTTCATCATCAAAAACATGTTTTTGCCAACGTTTAGGAACAAAACTCAAAGGTGAGCCATCAGGGATTTTCCTTTTTCCAGAATCATTTAATTCGCGTATGGTATCTAATGCTTTTAATAAAGGCTCTGCTGATTTAGTAGATTTGAACACTAAAGAATCCAACAGGCTCGGAGTATATTTCCTTAAATAGTTATATCGAGTTTTTATTAAATCAAGGTAATCATAATCCATTGGTCTTGATAATAATTTAGCTTCCTCAATCGATTCTACAATTTTATCCCACGGCATTACTTGCTCTAGTGCCACATAGGGATCAATACCTTCCTCTTTGGCCTTAATTAAAGCCGTTCCTATATCTGCGTAATGCACAACTTTTTCATTTACTGACTTTCCATTTTGTTTTTGTATCTCTTCTTGTGTTTTTCTGCCTTTTGCTTGTAACACCATCATTTGTCTATCATGAATTTCAATGGCATGGTCAGTTAAGTCTTGGGAGAGAGTGATTAAGTGAGCGACTAATAATGCATATCTTTTATCTTCGTTAAATCTTCTAAAAGAATGGGGTTCATATCTTGCCCCAATTCGTGCCAATTGTAAAAGTCTATTGGGGTGTATTAATGCCGTATTGGCTGCGATATTCATTTCTTTAATGTACTTTAATCTTTTTATGACCTTTATAAAAGAATCTGGTGACGACTGTCCGGGAATTTCCCGAAGCCAAGCTAATTGGGTTTTATTATTATTTACCGTTAAATCGATTAACTTTTCTAGTTCACGCTTATGTCTTTCGGAAAGATTGCTTGTTAGTATGGCATATATTTTTTTCTCTGCACGCGTTCTTGCTAGCCAAACCATCCTTTCGATTGTTAGTATGGCAGGAAGGATTATTTTTTCCTTTCTTAATAAATCAATTGCTGTGCGTACTAGATGCATCGAATTCCCATTGTCCAATGCGAATTTTAAAAGAACATTAGAAATCGTACGATAATCGCTGTTATTAAAGTTTCTATATCCATAAACTTGACGTATTTCTTCTAAATGCTCACGTCTAGTTGTATCACGTTGAGCATATGAAGAGTAAACTTCTGGATCTACATTAATTTGATTAGCGACGTAATTAATAAGGCTTTCGGGTATTTCTAACATATTAATTAAAGAACAACCGGGGTTTCTAAGAATGCATAATTGGAGTGCGAACCCTAAGCGATTATGCTCTCTTCTATGACGATTTATAACATCAATATCATAGTCAGATAGACTGTAATAAGAAGTAAATTCAAATTCTGATAAATTATTAAGGTTTAAAATTTCCTTGCGCTGTTCTTGTGTCAGCAGTTCTTTCACACTCAAGTTAAATCAATCCTTATTAATAATTTTGGTATGAGCCTAATTTACTTTGTCTAAGTATCTATACAGTGAGGTTTTGCTGATTCCTGTTGCTTCTGTAATTTGGTTGATTGTATAATCCTTGCTTTTATACATTTTAATCGCCATTTCAACTTTATCCTTTTTCTTCGATGGTCTGCCACCTTTCCTTCCTCTGGATCTTGCTGCTTGAAGCCCTGATTTTGTCCTTTCGCTAATAATATCTCGTTCTAACTCTGCAATATTTGCCATTGTACGAAAGAAAAACTTCCCCATTGCAGTTGAAGTATCAATACTGTCATTAATAGAGACAAAATCTACGCCCAGATCATTGAATAATTCACTAAGTTCAATTAGATGTTTTGTAGAACGTGAAATACGATCCAGTTTATATACAACAATTTTGTCGCCACTGCGTAAGACTTTAAGAAGTTCTTCAAGTTGGGATCTATCTTTTCTAGTTCCGGTCAATTTTTCTTTATAAATTTTTTCTACCCCAAATTTTGTAAGGGCATCAACTTGCATATCCAAGTTTTGTTCCTCCGTACTTACACGTGCATAACCAAATACCATCATTCATCACCTGCAAAAGTAGTTTATAACCCTATATTAGCACCAAAAACGGTATCAGATACTAAAAATGTTACTTTGATTTTGGGAATGAGTTTTGGTTCTATAGATTAATAGAAATAGGTTGTTTTTTTAAAAATATTTATCAGTACCATAAACGGTCGTTTTCGGTATTGGAATCATTTAATTGAAGGGAGTAAAATATATTGACCATGTACTATGGTACATGGTTTATATTATATGTGAGGTGAAGTAAATTGCATTTTCGAGTCGGAGAAATCGCAGAGAAGTGTAACGTTAACAAAGAGACCATTAGATATTATGAGCGTTTAGGCTTAATTCCAGAGCCTGATCGTACCGAAAAAGGATACCGAATGTATTCACAACAAACGGTCGATCGGTTAAATTTCATAAAACGGATGCAGGAATTAGGATTTAGCTTAAATGAAATTGACAAATTGCTAGGGGTCGTCGATCGCGATGAAGCAAAGTGCCGTGATATGTATGATTTCACCGTTCTTAAGTTAGAGGACATCCAGAGTAAAATTGAAGGTCTCAAAAGAATTGAACAAATGCTGATGGATCTTAAAGAAAGATGTCCCGAAAACAAAGATATTTACGAATGCCCCATTATTGAAACACTGATGAAGAAATAAGAGGTGAAACAGGATGAAAAACACAATAAAAAGTTCAGGCTGGTTTCTTGTCGCACTAATCACATGCCCGTGTCATCTGTTTTTACTGCTTCCGTTGGTTGCAGGAACGGCACTGGGTTCATACTTCACGGACTTTAAAGATGTTATTTTCATCGTGATGGGTCTGTTATTTGTCTTTGCTCTTTTCAAGGGCTGGAGAAAACTTGACCCAGAAACAAAGGATGAAACAAAAAAGGAAACAAAAACGCATGATTGTTGCAGTATGGAGAGGTTTAAATCATGAAGGAAAAAGTGTCGCAAGTAGCCACTATATTTTCAGCTTTTGTTATGGCTGCATGTTGCCTGGGGCCACTGATTTTCATACCTCTTGGACTAACTGGGTTTGCAGGAGCATTAGCTTTCTACTCATTTAAGTATCGGTTATTGTTCAGCGTTGCCACCATCATCCTTCTTACTTACTCCTTTTATATGGTTTATGGGAGAAAGGGAAAAAGAAAAAGTTCTGTCATTGGGTTATGGATTACGACGTTTTTTGTTTTCGGCATGTTTCTTTTTTTATTTCTAGTTGAAGGTGGACTATAAAAGATGAGGTGCTTTATATGAGCGTACAAATAATTAGGATTATGATGCTATTATCCCTTCTGTTAGTGGTTAGTGCGTGTAGCAACGAAAAAGAAGCACAAAATACTATAGATGCTAAGCAGGAAGTAAAAACTACCATTGAAACAACTAAAACAGGGACATTCACGGTTTTGGGGATGGATTGTTGTCCACCGTCTGTTGTAGAAAGCGTCCTGGAACAGGTAGATGGCGTTAGCAAAACAGCCATTAAAGTCAGTGGAAGCAAGGGCGAAGTAACGGTTTCCTTTGATGATAAGAAAACGGATTTACAGGCAATTAAGACGGCAGTTTCGAATTTCGGGCTTGGAGTCGAGTAAAAGGAGAGATTTAACATGAAAAAATATCGAGTAAACGTTCAAGGAATGACTTGTACGGGTTGTGAAGAGCATGTAGCTGTTGCTCTTGAAAACATGGGTGCAAAAGGGATTGAAGTGGATTTTCGTCGCGGAGAAGCTGTATTTGAGCTAACGAATGACGTGGAGGTGGAAACAGCGAAAAAGGCGATTGCTGAAGCCAAATACCAGCCAGGAGAGGTAGAAGAATTACAACCGCAAGAAATGGTGCAGTTAGGCGATGAAGGCGATTATGATTACATTATCATCGGTTCTGGCGGTGCTGCTTTTTCGTCTGCCATTGAAGCTGTGAAATACGGAGCGAAAGTGGCGATCATCGAACGTGGAACGGTTGGCGGAACATGTGTGAATATTGGCTGCGTTCCTTCGAAGACATTGCTGCGGGCTGGCGAAATCAATCATCTGGCAAAAAATAATCCATTCATCGGATTGCACACGTCAGCTGGCGACGTTGATTTGGCACCATTGATCAAGCAGAAAAATGAACTGGTGACGGATCTTCGAAACTCAAAATATGTGGATTTGATTGATGACTACGGCTTTGAATTAATCAAAGGCGAAGCGAAATTCGTAGATGAAAAAACCGTTGAAGTCAATGGCATGCAGTTGTCAGCCAAACGATTCTTAATCGCGACAGGTGCTTCACCAGCAGTGCCAAACATTCCTGGACTGGATGAAGTCGATTATTTAACAAGCACAACTCTGCTTGAATTAAAGAAGGTGCCTAAGCGTCTTACGGTCATCGGTTCTGGCTATATCGGGATGGAATTGGGACAACTCTTCCATAATCTAGGCTCAGAAGTCACATTGATGCAAAGAAGCCCGCGTTTGTTAAAGGAATACGATCCTGAGGTTTCAGAAGCAATCACGCAAGCCTTGACAGAACAAGGGGTCAACTTAGTGACGGGAGCATCTTTTGAACGAATCGAACAAGATGGAGACATTAAAAAGGTCCATGTAGAGGTAAATGGCAAGAAGCGAATCATTGAGGCAGATCAATTACTGGTTGCCACAGGAAGAACACCAAACACGGCAACCTTGAATTTACAGGATGCAGGCGTTGAAGTAGGCCCCCGTGGTGAAATCGTAATCGATGAGTATTCAAAAACAACGAATTCACGCATCTATGCAGCAGGAGATGTCACGCTTGGTCCTCAATTTGTATATGTAGCAGCTTATCAAGGTGGAGTTGCGGCAGGAAATGCTATCGGTGGACTGAACAAAAAGCTGAATTTAGAAGTGGTTCCGGGGGTTACATTTACAGCTCCAGCAATTGCAACGGTTGGTTTAACGGAGCAACAGGCAAAAGAGAAAGGATATGAAGTGAAAACATCCGTCTTGCCGTTAGATGCCGTTCCAAGAGCACTGGTTAATCGGGAAACAACAGGCGTGTTTAAACTGGTGGCGGACGAGAAGACACTGAAAGTGTTAGGGGCTCATGTGGTAGCAGAAAATGCAGGAGACGTAATTTATGCAGCGACACTGGCTGTCAAATTCGGTTTAACCGTGGAGGATCTCCGAGAAACCATGGCTCCATATTTAACAATGGCAGAAGGATTGAAGCTAGCTGCTCTTACGTTTGATAAAGATGTATCAAAATTATCTTGTTGTGCAGGTTAATCACCTTTTTAGGAAGCCTTAATGTACGTCTTCAGTTAAAGAAAGCTTTTATAAAAGACGATTCTTCTCTTAACATAGAGATAATTGTCTTTTGTATTCCAAAAAATGTCTTAGCGTGGGTTTTATGTCAAAATGTTGGTGGTACCCCTGTACTTATCAATTTCATTGGGAAAAGATCTTTTTCTTCTTGACCTTCCCCTTAGGTGAAGGTTGTATACTCTAGTTATAGTTAGTTCAGCTGATGGTACCACCAGTTAACGAGGAGGGAGGAAAGTGGAGCAATTTACGATTGGTCAACTAGCCCAACAAACAGGAGTCAGTCGAAAAGCCATTCGATTGTATGAAGAAAAGGGACTTATCCTACCTTCCATTAAGCGGAGTGAAGGCAATTACCGCGTTTATAACCAAGAGCATGTATTTTGTATCAATGGTATCAAACAACTCCGATCTTTAGGCGTATCGCTGGAGGAAATGACGGATCTGGTAGTGATTTTCGAAAAAAACCTGTGGAGGTAGAACCTCGTCTTCAGCATTTGTTAAAGGAGAAACTGACTATGATAGATGAGCATATTAAAGATCTACAAAAGTTACGACAACATGTTGGAGCGTTTCTGGATTCCCCGAAAGACGTATTCAATCAAGTATATCTTCCTAAGAATTTTACAATCGAATGTAGATATAATCATGTAAGTAACATCGAAAAACAATAAAACTGACAAAAAAATCCAAGGAGGAAAAAGTCATGAAAACTGAAATTCAGGAACTTGTAACCCTATTTGACCAGAACAAGGGAGAGGGAGGAGGCTCCATGAAGTGGCTCTTTCGCCCGTTGTTACAAATGCTAACAAAAGGTGAACCAGTTACCGTTGAGGACATTGCAACAACAACCGGGAAGCCCCTCGATGAGGTTAAGGACATTCTCTCGACCTTATCCAGTGTGGAACTCGATGAACAGGGTCGTGTTGTCGGTTTTGGTCTCACCTTAATCCCTACGCCCCATCGCTTTGAAGTTGATGAGAAACAATTGTATGCGTGGTGTGCTCTTGACACCCTTATGTTTCCGGAACTTATAGGGCATATGGTTCATATTGAATCGCCTTGTTACAGTACTGGAAAGCCTATAAGATTGACAGTGGAACCGGATCGTGTTTTAAGCCTGGAACCAACGACGGCTGTTGTCTCAATAGTAACACCGGATGATACGTCCTCTGTTCGGTCGTCATTCTGCAACGAAGTCCATTTTTTTAGCACGGAAAGTGCAGCCCAAAATTGGCTTAACCAACATCCAAATGGGAAGGTGTTACCCGTTAAGGAAGCCTTTGAATTAGGTCGCCTTCTGGGAAAACGTTACGAGGAATCTGGCCCTACCAATGAGTCTTGCTGTGACATCTAATCCTAAATATAACCAATCGTCTTGTTTAATTTTTGAAGTACGAAACCCAAACCAATGAATGAGACCGTGAGACTGCGAAATTTGCGGTGTTTAACAGTAGAAGATCTTCGCGAAACCCTTGCTCCCTATTTGACAATGGCAGAAGAACTAAAGCTGGCTGCCCTTACGTTTGATAAAGATGTATCCAAATTATCTTGTTGTACAGGATAACCATCTTTTATAATATCAAGCCGATATTCCTTAAAGTAAGGAAATCGGCTTTTTTTCATCCGGAAATTGGCTTAGCGTATGTTTTCCGCGTTTTGTTGGTAGGACCCCAACATACACATATCTTTTTTGTCGTCTATTATTCCTTCGATGTTTTCAATGACTGATTTCATAGGTTCTGCATTTTTAAAAATAGAACCGTCATCAAACAAACGTGAAGGAACAGGTGATGGATATATGTCGGTTCTGTATCCTTTATCTTTAAGTGCTTTGTTAACATTGGCAATGCAATTGTCTATATCAACAATCACTATTCTTGACATATATTTTTCCCCTTTCTACCAACTACTTTTGTAAAAGATGATATACTCTCGTTTCGTTTTTAAATCCGCCAACGTGATCAAAAGAAATAAAACAGCCTGAGTCCTTATGTAATTTTAGGTCTCAGGCTGTTAATGTCTGTCTGCGTGACAGGGCTTATTTTCGAACTAAGATAAAGCAGGTCACGAGTTTGCAGTCATTGGATGTTCTGTTTTTTCATTTTATGTCATTTGGTCAATTCTTACATTTTCAGGGCTTGTTTTACGGTTTCCTTCAGAGGGGTCAAGGATCCGATCAGTTTTTGCAGATCATCTGATGTTTTGGACGCTTCTCCTTTGGAAATCGCGTCATAGATCGCTGCCGTAATTTCAGCAAACGGCTCAGGGACACCAGCGTTTACGAGGAAATTTTTCTCTTCTTCGAATGAGACAGGCTGATGCACGACTTTTTTGCCGGAAACCTCGGAGAGAATTTGGGCAAGTTCATCAAAGGTCCACGGTTGATTGGAAACAAGGTTATACGTTTTGTTTTCATGCCCTTCCTCTGTAAGAACCGTTGCGGCAGCCAAAGTAAGTTCATTGCGTGTTACTGAATTAACGATCCCGCTTCCCGCATTCGTAACAATTGCTCCAGACTCTATGGATGCGCGCAGCCCCTCATTTACAAAAAAGTCCGTATATAAGGCATTACGCAGGAAAGTATACGGGATATTGGTCGTACGGATGGCATATTCCGTTGCTAAATGTACGTGTGCAAGGGGAATTATTGATTCCTCAGCAAAGGCATATCCTGTGTAAGCAATATGTTTGACTCCCGCATCTCTGGCAGCTTTTACGACATTTGCATGTTGAACGATAAGAAGCGTATTATCATAATGCGGACCTGAGATAAAGAGCAGCTTGGAGACACCTGCAAAAGCCTTTTGAAGAGATTCCGGTTGATTATAGTCGCCATGGCGAACTTCCACGCCTTGATCGGCAAGAGTAGAGGCTTTTTCAACATTACGCACGATGGCAATGATTTGACTGGCGGGAACTTTTTTGAGCAAATGTTGAATCACAAGCCCACCGAGTTGACCAGTAGCACCTGTAACCGCAATTGACATAATCATTTCTCCTTTTTTTCTAAAAATTTTTTGAATAAATAACATCATCTAGGTGGCGGAAGCCAAAAATAAACGAAGGCGGCCGCAATTGAAGACTGGATTGAGGAATGACTGTTTATTATGTATTTCGGCCATTCTTGCCCACCATTATAATTGCATCAGAAATGTAAATCAAATCTTATGCCTGTGCTGCTAAACAAGGTGAATGCCTCCTATCATTTTGTCGCGCCTATCATAGATAAGGCCGTGCAATCAAAATTTTTACAAGTCAACTCCTCTTTTTAGCTTTTTAATAGTTTGCCGCTGTTGTTCAACTCATGAAAAAGTTATTTTCTCTTTCCCTAAACTAGATAAACCTATGATGCTTCGTGTTTTTTATATATGATAGAGATTTTTTATAAACAAGTACAAATGCGTAATTGATTGTTATCAGGATCTACGACTGTCATCATGCGAAGCCCTTCAAGATCCTCATTTGGAGGCTCAATGATACGGACTTCTTTTTTGCTCTTTAATTCGCTGTACCAGTTGTCAACATTTGGAACAAAAAAGTGTACTAATCCACCTACTTGGCAGTCACCAGTATGTTCAGTCAAATAAATAGTCATTTCATCTTTGGTGATCTGCGCAAAAACAGGAAAATGCGGTTCAAATCGATGTTCCCAGTCAATTTGAAAACCCATCCCATCTATATAGAACTCCTTACTTCTTGTATAGTCAGTTATGCGTAATGCAGGAATTACTTTTTGCATATTGACCTCCTCATATTATGTTATACCTCTTATATCCAATCATTAAGTTATATTCTCTTGCTCTATAGCTTAATAAGCATTATATCAAATTCCCTCATTTGAACACCTAAATTACTCCATTAAATGGCCCTTTAATGGAATAGGGAACGACTATTTTTTCCCTTCCGACAGCTTTCTATATAATGAAGCCCTAGACACATTTGTAATTTCACAAATTTGATTTACAGTCATACCTCCTTCTTTATATAGCTTTACTGCATAATTCATTCCTGCGTGATTTTTATGATATTTCTTTAACCGTCCTTTAAACTTCCCTTCTTTCTTTGCGAGCTCAATTCCTTCACGCTGACGCATAGGAATAAGGTCTCACTCTAATTGGTTAACACCAGCCATTACCGTAATTAAGAATTGACTATATGGATTATCTTCTGATAAATCTAGCCATGTATCCTTAAGTGATTTTAAGCTTGCCTTTTTATTTCGTATTAAATCAATCAATTCAAATAAATCTTGCGTACTTCGAGTGATCCGAGTTAAATCTGTAACATAAATAATGTCTCCTTCCTGTAAATCCTCTAACATTTTTTGAAGTTGTTCACGATCTTTTGTTGCTCCTGAAATTTTTTCTTCATAAATAATATCCATTCCAATTTCGTTCAATTGCCGAAATTGACTTGAAGGATTTTGGCTAGTCGAACTGACGCGTACATAACCGATTTTCTTCAAAATTTCACCTCGTTTTTGAGACAAGTCATACAACAAAACACTAAATCGCTTTATTTGACGTAATTTCGATTATATCTCAATAGATTAAACCTTATTGTACAAGGTTTCCTGCTTTATCATTGTAAATCCGTATAATCCGGATGCTGCCCCTCTAAGAAGTAAGATGTTCTCATACCAATAAGGAACTCATACCATTTAATTAATCAGAAGTGCTTGTTTTCGTGTCAGCAGATCTTTGATTAAGTATAATTACTCCACCGATAATCATAACTAAACCAATAAATGTAAGAATGTTGAATGGTTCATTCCACACCAAAACACCTATTAAAGCTGTCAGAGCTGTTCCTACACCTGACCAGATTGCGTAAGCTAAACTTAAAGGCAAAGTTTTTAAAGACAATGATAATGTATAGAACGCTATGAAGAAGCCAATTGCTACTCCAATTGTGGGGTATATATTTGTAAATCCTTCAGATAATTTCAACATAGATGTTCCGAATATTTCACCAATAATCGCAATTCCTAATGCAACATACCCTTTCATAATCCATCAACCTTCCTTTAATGAGACAATTTAAGTACCACAACACCAGCTATAATGATTAGTAAGCCAAGTAATATTTTTAGATTAAACTTTTCTTTCCAAACAAGAATACCAACAATCGCAGTAAGAGCAGTTCCTGCACCAGACCATATTGCATAAGCAGTTCCTAACGGAATGTGTTCTAATGCTTTGGAGAGAAGGTAAAAAGCACTCCCCATACCTATTACTAAACCAACTGTAGGGACTAATTTCTTAAAGCCATTTGATGCCTTCATCATAGAACTTCCGAATACTTCAAATAAGATTGCGCCAATTAATAATACATATGGATTCATGTGATATCCTCCTAGGTTGTAGATTCAATTAATTTTTCGATGATTTTTTCTCGTAAGTCAAAATTGACTTGTCCCAACTTAAAGAACTCGGAATAATAAAGACCATCGAGGGTAAGCCGAATTGTTGTTGCTAGTACAGAGTCAATACCATCCTCATCAATTTTTGATTGAATATACTCGAAGTGGACGAGGATGTTTTCTGTAACAGTAGGATTCAATTTCGAAAAAGAATGAGATGCTATATTTAGAACTTGAGAATTGTTTAAATCATCAGTGTATGCATGTATTAAGGCGCGAGTCCATTTTCCTTTTTCTATAGGATCATTCTCAGCTAATTCATTAAATCGGTATACAAAGTCTTGAAAAATAAGTTCAGTTATTCCAGCATATAATGCTTCTTTTGAGGGGAAATGATACAATAAACCACCTTTGCTAACATTGGCTTGCTTTGCGACTGCTTCTAATGTCAAAGTATCAAAATCGTTTGAACCTAAGAGTTCTATTGCAGCATTTAGCAGATGCGCTCTTTTGTCCTGTTTTTTTGCTGACATGATTACCCTCCTTTTGTTATTCCATGAGATTATTATACCGTCCGGACGGTTTTTTGTCAAAATAAACTTACCTTGAATTTATTTTGATAGGGATGTTCCAGAATCAAAGTTTGTATTGTTTTTTAGAAAATAATTCTGTTAAAGGGCGCTATTCTGACATATGAACCAGCGTCCTTAATACATATAAGAAACGCCTCAAAATTCAAGATACCTTAGTTCATTAAAGATTTATAAAGTATGCAAAATCATTCAAAATAACGTTCCCAAATAAAAGTTTGGTAACACACCAAAAGGGCGCAAACGCTGTTACATCAACGTTTGCGCCTTTTCTATTGGTACATTGTTTATGCGTTGTTTTATACACTTTCACTAAAAGCCAGTGCCAGCAATAGATTGAGTGTGTTTTGGCGATAGCTGCGTTCGTCACGATGTTGCATAGAATCTTGCATATTTTAAACGTTCCTTAACGTACAAAATTTCCGAAATGTTGGCTATACCCCATATTATTCAACAACGAACGAAGGCAGGATTAGAAGCCGCGAGAAAACGAGGGAAGATTGGTGGTCGCCCGGCAATTGATGAACATAAGAAACGACAAATCAAAAAACTATATGCAGCTGGAGAAAGTGCAACGGATATTGCAAAGGAATTCGGGATTGGGCGAAGTACGGTGTATAAGCTATTGAAAGCTGAATAGGGAAAAGTCATTTTCTAGTAATAAGAAAATGATTTTTGTTTTTATGAGAAATGTTGTCATTCTAAGACTTCATTTCAATTTGTCCATCTATCGATACTAATTTCGTTTTATCAAAATAGGAACACTAGGTTCATTTTATTTTACAATACTCTCCCATATACTTTTATCAGTAAGCTTAACTTACAAAAATATACTGCGAAATGAGGTATTTTATGATACAAAATTTATCAAAAGCTTTAAAAAAACACTACCGCGAAGAGTTCATATGAAAATGACAACCGAATGGTACACCATCTTTGGGTAACTGTTAAAGAATTGCCAATAGGACTTCCGACAGATGTGAATTCAAGAGAGGTAAAGTTGAAAAAAGAAAATCAGTAATCAATAGGTTGAATTAGTTATTTAAGATCATTTAATATTAGGAATTATTCAACCGTTCATATATTTTCAAGTGTTTACGCCAAAACTAAAACATACTAATCTTAGTATGTTTTATATTTTTTATATAGAAAACGTAATGACGACAGCTGTTTATAAAATCAATTACTTGCATACACGAAATGACTTTCTATTATAAACCCTATAAAAGAACCGTCACGTGCATCAAACAAGTCGCCTACTCGCTACCTCGTCACATGCGCTAATCGTTTAAATGCCATCGCATAAAATATCTTATCGCAAATAATGAACAAACCAAAAAGTACACCATCACTCGATGTCCCTTTGTTCCTGGTTTGAAACAGAAAAAACTTTTAATATGACGTTTTTTGCATAATATGCATATATAGGTTATATATAATAGTTTTTTTA
>NZ_JBBOPO010000002.1:0-64188 GCF_038003625.1 Kurthia sp. FSL E2-0154 | reverse complement strand
CTCTCCGAAAGGGACTAAATCTCGCGCGAAAGGGAATCTCGCTCTCCGAAAGGGACAAATTCGCGCACGAAAGGGAATCTCGCTCTCCGAAAGGGACAAATTCGCGCACGAAAGGGAATCTCGCTCTCCGAAAGGGACTATTCCGCGCACCAAAGGGAATCTCGCTCTTCGAAAGGGACTATTCTACGCGCGAAAGGGAATCTCACCTCGACGAAAGGGAATCTCATTCAAAATCCTAACAAAAAAAGAAACCGCCCTCAGGCGATTTCTCCATTTTATAAATTAGTCTGCGTAAATTGGGTGTGCATCTGTTAATGATTTTACGCGTGTAATTGCTTCTGCTTTGATTGCTGCATCGTTTGGATTTTTCAATACAAGTGCGATGATTGAAGCAACTTCTTTCATATCTTCTTCCTTGAAACCACGAGATGTAATCGCTGGTGTACCGATACGTACGCCTGAAGTTACGAATGGTTTTTCTGGGTCGAATGGAATTGCGTTTTTGTTCGCTGTGATGTGTACTTCATCTAATAAAGCTTCTGCTTCTTTACCAGTTAGGTTTAGTGAGCGTACATCTAATAATAATAGGTGGTTATCTGTACCGCCTGAAACTGTTTTGATGCCTTCAGCTTCTAGTGCTTCACCTAAAACTTTTGCGTTTGTGATGACTTGTTGTGCGTATGTTTTGAATTCTGGTTGTAATGCTTCACCGAATGCTACTGCTTTCGCTGCGATTACGTGCATTAATGGACCACCTTGAATTCCTGGGAAGATTGATTTGTCGATCTTTTTACCCCATTCTTCTTTACAAAGAATCATACCGCCACGTGGGCCACGTAATGTTTTGTGTGTTGTTGTTGTTACAAAATCAGCATATGGTACTGGGTTTTGGTGAAGACCAGCCGCTACAAGACCGGCGATATGTGCCATATCCACCATGAATAATGCGCCTACTTCGTCTGCGATTTCGCGGAATTTAGCGAAGTCGATTTCACGTGGGTAAGCTGAAGCACCTGCTACGATTAATTTTGGTTTGTGCGCTAATGCTTTTTCGCGAACATCGTTATAGTCGATTACATTTGTATCTTCTGTAACACCGTATTCTACGAAATTGTATTGAACGCCAGAGAAGTTTACTGGGCTACCATGTGTTAAGTGACCACCATGTGCTAAGTTCATACCAAGCACTGTATCGCCCTGCTCAAGAATTGTGAAATAAACTGCCATGTTTGCTTGTGCACCCGAGTGAGGCTGTACGTTAACGTATTCTGCACCGAATAATTCTTTTGCACGATCACGCGCGATATCTTCTACGATATCTACGAATTCACAACCACCGTAGTAGCGTTTCCCAGGATAACCTTCTGCATATTTATTTGTTAATACAGAACCCTGTGCTTCCATTACTGCTTTTGTTACGATATTTTCTGAAGCGATTAACTCGATGTTTTCTTGTTGGCGTGCAAATTCTAATTCAATTGCGTTAAATACCGCCTTATCTTTTGCTGCAAGTTTTTCCATTTCTCTTTGCCCCCTAAATAATTAATTAACCTAATGTATATACTGCTCGTTCTCCACCGACTAGTTTTAAACGAGTTTTTGCAACTGTTACAACAGCTTCACCAATACGTTGGACAGATGTTCTAACAGGAACTGCCACCCTCTTTAAATGCATACCGATTAATGTTTGGCCGATATCAATTCCTGCATGAGCTTGTACAGTCTCTACAACGACAGGGTCTTGCAGATGACGATAAGCATATGCTGACATCGATCCTCCTGCTTTGACGACTGGAATAACGGCAACTTCTTCTAATTGATAGCGTTCAGCTGCTTCCCTCTCCATTGTTAAAGCACGATTAATATGTTCACAGCCTTGGAATACTAGATAAAGTCCATGCTGTTTTGCAAATTGTTCAAGTGGTTGATACAGTGCCTCTGCAATTTCCAAACCACCTGCTGTACCGATTTTTGCACCTTTGACTTCAGATGTGGAACATCCGACAACAAATAATTGCCCCTCTTTAAAAGTAGCTTGTTCTGCTAATTCATTTAATAAGATGGTTAGATCTTGCGAGATTGTGTCTAACATGATCATGACTCCTTACGAATTGCGTTTATTTTTGTTCTTCAAGTGCAGTGATTTTTTCAATGCGACGTTCATGACGACCACCTTCAAAATCTGTTTGTAACCAAGTTGCGACAATTTCACGTGCAAGGCCGGGGCCGATTACACGCTCACCCATTGCAATAATATTTGAATCATTATGGCAACGTGTAGCTTTTGCTGAGAATACGTCATGTACTAATGCACAACGAATTCCTTTTACTTTATTTGCAGCGATTGACATGCCAATGCCTGTACCACAAATTAAAATACCTTTATCGAAATTACCTGAAGCAACACCTTCTGATACTGGTTTTGCGTAATCAGGGTAATCTACAGAGCTGTCGTCTTGAGGTCCAAAATCTTCATAACTGAATCCTAGCTCATCTAGTAAGGCCATAATCTCCTTACGTAAATTGTTTCCGCCATGGTCAGATGAAATTGCGATTTTCAATTTAATCCCTCTTTTCATTATGTTTAAGGTTCACTACAATATTACCATTTTTACATTGAGAAAGACATATATTTTCAAAATCCAAGGTCCTTCCACACCTATAAGACGAACGTTTAAAACTTAAATAGATAAAATAGTTAAGTTATATATAGTTCTTATAGCTTTCAAATAAATAAAACATCTCTTTAAATACATAATACCGAACTTTGTAGATTTATACAATACGTTAATTTTTCTGATAATTCTTACTATATGGACAAAAAATGTTATCTTTTTTTCATTTTTACTTCTTTAGTGAATCAAAACCTATTTCAAACCTGAATTTCTTTCACAAAAAAGAGATGGACTGAATCGCCCACCTCCCATTGTTTTCGTATTGTTCTACATATTTAAATGTTCTATATACTAACATTGGGATCAAATCCATCTCTGAAATAAAAAAAAGAAACCACTTTTCTCAAGTGATTTCTCTTTTCTACTATATATTACTTAAATTGCTGAATGGTTTTATGCAGTTCTTCTGATTGTACTTGTAAGTTGCGTGATAGGTCATCCATTTGCGAAATCGAACGAGCTTGTTCTTCTGCCGCACTGCGAACTTCCTGCGCTCCTGCACTTGTTTCCTCAGCAATCGCTGCTACTTCTTGTGACTGTTGTGCTGTTTGTTCAATATTGTGTAACTGTTTTTCAACAAATGTTGAGATTTCATCTACTGAAGATGCCATCTTATTCACAATCTGATTCATACTTGAAACGGCGTCTGTTGTTTCGTTGACACGTGCCATTTCATGTTCTGCAATTTCAACTTGTGACGTCATCTTACCTACAACTTGTACAACGTCTGCTTGCATCACTTGAATTAAATTCGCAACACCTTTTGCTGCTTCCGCGCTACCATCCGCAAGTTTACGTACTTCTTCTGCTACAACTGCAAATCCTTTACCATGCTCACCAGCGCGCGCTGCTTCAATTGACGCATTCAATGCTAGTAAATTCGTTTGCTCTGCAATTGAACCGACTAATAAAATAATCTTTTCAACTTCATTAGCATTCCGTTCTAATTGGTGGATATCTTGTAACGCAAGACGATTCCCCTCAGCCATATCTTGAATACCCTTCACAAGTTGTTCAATGGCTGTTGTTGTGCGATTCAGTTCACCAATCATTTTTCGAGAATACTCTGAAGAAGTTACTGCATGATTATTCACTTCATCTGCTAGTGAACGTACATCTTCCATCGCTTCTGCTGTATTTTGAATCGAGATGGCTGAATCTACAGCGCCTTCTGAAATCTGTGCGATTGTTTGGGCAATGGCATCCGACTGTTCTAAAGCTTCTTTTGATTCTACTGATAAAGCGCGAACCGTTTGATTCGTTTGTTGAAAATTATCTTCAATACTACTGACCATTTGACGCAAGTTGACAAGCATCGTTTGAAAAGCCTTCGCTAAAGATTCGATTTCATCTTTTGATTTACGAACCTCAATTTCTTGATGAATATTCCCTTTTGCTGCTTCTAGCGCTACTTTTTCAAGTTGTTGTAACGGCTTAATAATAAAGAATGCTAAAATTGCTGCTAAAATACCAGACCACATAACCCCTAAACTAAACGTTACAATCTCAAATACTAATACATTGGAATCGGGAAAGAACGTAGGCTGAATATATTGTATAAATACTAAACTCGTCCCGTATGTAATGACTGCTAATGCTACTACAAATAAGACTAACTTTTTACGTAAACTAAATGCGTGCTTATTTTCTTTTTCCATGTATTAATCCTCCACTATTTTCGATTGAAGTGCGTCAATCAAACGTTGTAGTTCTTCAAATGTACGACGATAGACATCTACACTTCCACCGTATGGATCCGATACATCTTTTTGTATATTATATACGTATTCATGTAATGTAAATGCTTTATCCGCAATGTGTGGGTGTACTTGCAATAATGCATGTAAATGCGATTCTGTCATCGTCAAAATTAAATCTGACTGATTTAATCGATTTATATCTACTGGTGAAGATCGATGTTGCGTTTCAATTCCATTTTCTTGTAATACAATTTGGGCATTTGTGGACATTGGAACACCTGATTGTGCATAAACACCTGCTGAATATACCTCCACATTTTCTAATTTCTTATGTTTCAAAATTGCTTCTGCCATTGGACTTCGACATGTATTACCTGTACAAATAAAATAAATTTGCATGGCGCACCTCTCCTATAGTTAAATTATACCTTATTTAGAAGGAAAAATGATACATTTTACCAAAAAAATATTATGTCTAAAGTATCAAATATAACTTCATACATTATTTATTTCCATCTATTTTTATTATATTCATCTTAACACATACCATCTAGAAAAAAGAGAATCACTTGATTGCGTGATTCTCTTTAAAAATTTTTATTTATACCAATTACCGCCTGCTGATTTTTCAAGTCGGTTCATAATAGCTGAACCCACACCATCTGTCGTTGTCGCAGTTGCGAGTACAATATCTGCATCCGTTGCGTCACAAGCACGTAATGCATGATACAGATGTAACGCCATCTCTTCTTGTGTATCTTGTCCAAATGAGAAGAAATAATCCGCTTGCTCACACGCATAATTTTCTGGTGCGAGTAAAGCCACTTTTTTATTTTCTTTGTGCAACGCTTGAATTGCAGAATGGATTTTCTCTTCATCTTTTTCAATCATATAAACAGGCGCATTCGGTGCATAATGTGTATATTTCATACCGGGCGCTTTTGGAGCACCTTCTTTTTGTTCTAAATGTGTTGGTTGATGAACTTCTCCAATGACAGCTTCCAACATTTCTTTTGTGACACCACCCGGACGTAGAATGGTCGGTATATCCAATGTACAATCAATTACTGTTGATTCCACACCAATTCCTGTTGCGCCACCATCTACAATCATCGGAATTCTACCTGCTAAGTCTTCTTCTACGTGAATACCTTCTGTTGGACTGGGCTTACCACTTCGGTTCGCACTTGGCGCAGCGACTGGTTCACCTAGATGTCGTAACAATTGTAGTGATACAGGATGACTTGGCATACGTAAACCAATTGTATCCAAACCAGCTGTTACTTTTTCAGAGAGTACATTTGGCTTCACTTTACAAATAACGGTTAAAGGACCTGGCCAAAATACATCCATACATTTTTTTGCTTTATCATTTACATCGATTACATAGCGATCAATCTCTTCAATTGTTCCGATATGAACGATTAACGGATTGTCAGACGGGCGACCTTTTGCTTCATAAATCTTCGCTACTGCCGCATGACTTGTTGCAACGCCACCTAGTCCATAAACTGTTTCGGTAGGAAACGCGACAACCTCGCCTGCTTTTAATAACTGAACTGCTTCATCATAGGCAGAAGTAAATGTACCATCTGGATTGACGACGACTCGTTTTGTCTCCATTTTGCTCTTCCTCCCACACAATTTTTCAGAAAGTTATGCACATTTTTGATTTTTAGATTAAAACTGTGGATATTTCGTGAAATTCTGTGCATAACTTTTTCAGAAATATACGAATTTATTTGAAAATAGGTGCTCTAGACTTCTTATAAGTATTGATACTACGCATTTCGCACCACTTCTAATTATTTTATTAAATGTAAAGGTTTTATACTTTACAGATGTGGATAACTATCCGATTTCACAAAAAATCATGCGATCTTGTCCAAATAAATCTTTTAAAACTTCAATTTTCCCCTGTGGAAAACTTTTTTTCAATAAGTTATGCACAGCTTCACCCTGTTGATAACCTATTTCAAAACCAATAATTGCTTGGTTATGCACAATATGCGGTAATTCCTCGCAAAGTCTACGATACAATTGTAGACCATTTTCTTCTGCAAATAGGGCCGTATGCGGTTCATGTTCTAATACTACTTCATTCATCACGTTCACTTCGTCGAACGCAATGTACGGTGGATTTGATAGTACAATATCGAACTTTTGATGTTGAACAGGTGCTGTTAAATCACCTTGTAAAAACGTGACATCGGCTTCTAACAGTTGTGCATTTTGTTTCGCAGTCTGAAGTGCATCTTCACTTAGATCAATAGCTGTTACTTGCAAACTCGGGCGCTCTTTTTTTAATGTGACTGCGATTGCACCACTTCCTGTTCCAATATCCACAAGTGATAATGGTGCATCACCGAACTTCGCTGTCATTCGCTCTAGTGCTTGCTCTACTAACTCTTCTGTTTCTGGTCTTGGAATTAATACAGCTTCATTCACTTGGAATGTACGACCGTAAAATTGTTCTGTTCCAATTAAATATTGAACTGGTTTACCATCAATATGAGCTTGGATTAGCTTCTCAAATTGTTGTTGCTGTTCTTCCGTTAAAGGCTCGCGCATATTCAACATGAGACCTGTATAATCAACAGCTAAAACATGCTGAAGTAGTAAGCGGGCTGCATTCGCCTCACGATTTTTTTCCTCTAAAAAAGAAGAAGCCCATTGAAGGGCCTCGAAAACTTGCTTACATTCTTGGTTCATTTAGTTGGTCCAATTTTTTCGCTTGTTCTTCCATAATTAACGCGTCGAATACTTCATCGAGCTTACCTTCGATGATTTGGTCTAATTTTTGAATTGTTAAACCAATACGGTGATCTGTTACACGATTTTGTGGATAGTTATATGTGCGAATACGCTCCGAACGGTCACCTGTACCAACAGCTGATTTACGTTCTGCATCATATTCACTTTGCGCTTCTTGTTGTAATTTATCATATACACGCGCACGTAAAATTTTCATCGCTTTTTCGCGGTTTTTTAATTGTGAACGTTCATCTTGCATCGCTACAACAACGCCTGTTGGAATATGCGTCATACGTACAGCTGATGCTGTTTTGTTGACGTGCTGACCACCTGCGCCTGATGCGTGGTAGATGTCAACACGAATATCTTTTTCTTGTAAGTCTAATTCTACTTCTTCTGCTTCTGGCATAACCACTACCGTTGATGTAGATGTGTGTACACGACCTTGTGATTCTGTTTCTGGAACACGTTGTACACGATGTGCGCCACTTTCATACTTGAATTTTGAGTAAGCGCCTTGTCCATTAATCATGAAGACAATCTCTTTATACCCACCAAGTTCTGTTGGGTTCGCGTTCATAACTTCGATTTTCCAGCCTTGTGTTTCCGCATATTTACTGTACATGCGGAATAGAGAGTTTGCGAATAGTGCTGCTTCGTCTCCACCTGCTGCCCCACGAATCTCCATGATTACGTTTTTACTGTCATTCGGATCTTTTGGAATTAAAAGTACTTTTAAGCGTTCTTCTAAGGCTGGTACTTGTACTTCTAGTTCTTTTAATTCTTCTTTAACCATTTCTTTCATATCCGGATCAAGCTTTTCGTCTAACATCTCTTTTGCGTCAGCGATTTGTTCTTTAATTGATTTATACTCACGATACACTTCAACTGTTTCTTGAATATCTGATTGTTCTTTTGAATACTGTGCTAATTTTTTATTATCCGATACAACGTCTGGGTCACTTAATAACTCATTTAAACGTTCATAACGGTCCTCAACTGCTTGAAGGCGATCAAACATATATTTTCACCTTTTCCTTTCTTATTCCTAATCTATATCATGTTTTATCTATTTATTGTCCCAATAATAGTATAAAGAAAAAGAGTAACTCTTGCTACTCTTTTAAAAATCATCCTATATATTTTACCCTAAAAAACGACTTTTTTCATCACTTTTCTACAACAGATGTCTTACCTTCTGGTACAAAGTGATGATGACGACATCTTGGCTCGTATGCTTCAGATGCACCTACTAAAATAACAGGATCATCTGCTTTTGCAGGTTCTCCGTTAATTAAACGCTGTGTGCGACTAGCTGGTGAGCCACATTCGCTACATACAGCTTGTAATTTCGTGACTTGTTCCGCAATCGCCATTAAAAATGGCATCGGTCCAAATGGAACGCCTTTAAAATCTTGGTCAAGTCCAGCTAAAATCACGCGATAGCCATGATCTGCTAATTTTTGTACCGTTTCGATAATATCGTGACCAAAGAATTGGGCTTCATCAATTGCTATAACATCGTACTCGTCTGAGATATAATCCCACATTTCTGATGGTTCTTGAATCGGATAAGCAATAACGGTTGTGCCATTATGTGATACAACGGCTTCTTCACTATAACGATTATCAATTTGTGGCTTGAATACTGCAATGCGTTGTTTCGCAAATTGTGCACGACGTACACGACGAATTAACTCCTCCGACTTCCCAGAGAACATACTACCGCAAATTACTTCAATCCAGCCATTTTGCTGCGTTACATACATTGAAATACCCCTTTCTTCATTCTATAATTATGGCATTATTTATATGTAAATTCAAAATTTTATGTGATGCAAAACGATGATTTTATTTTAAACAACGTGCTTTATACTACAGGAATCTACCCTTTTTATCAAGGTTAAATACATGGTCATTTTCGCACTTTTTTAAAGGAGTTTAGCGTTGAAAGGGACTGATTTGCTTCCGAAAGGGACTATTCCGCGCGCCAAAGGGAATTCCTGCTTTTGAAAGGGACAAAACCGCGCGCGAAAGGGACTAATCCGCGCGCCAAAGGGAATTCCTGCTTTTGAAAGGGACAAATCCGCGCGCGAAAGGGAATCTTGGCATTTGAAAGGGACAAATCCACGCGCGAAAGGGAATCTCGCCTTCTGAAAGGGACAAATCCGCGCGCGAATGGGAATCTCGCCTTCCGAAAGGGACTATTCCGCGCGCCAAAGGGAATTCCCGCCGCCGAAAGGGACAAATCCGCGCGCCAAAGGGAATTCCTGCTTTTGAAAGGGACAAATCCGCGCGCCAAAGGGAATCGGCGCCGCCGAAAGGGACTATTCCGCGCGCGAAAGGGAATCTTGGCATTTGAAAGGGACTAATCCGCGCGCCAAAGGGAATCTCGTCTTTTGAAAGGGACTATTACACGCGTGAATGGGAATCTCCGCCGCCGAAAGGGACTAATCCGCGCGTGAATGGGAATCTCCGCCGCCGAAAGGGACTATTCCGCGCGCGAAAGGGAATCCCCGCCGCCGAAAGGGACTAATCCGCGCGCGAATGGGAATCTCGGCTTCCGAAAGGGACTATTCCGCGCGCCAAAGGGAATCTCGTCTTTTGAAAGGGACTAATCCGCGCGCCAAAGGGAATTCCTGCTTTTGAAAGGGACTAATCCGCGCGCGAATGGGAATCTCGGCTTCCGAAAGGGACAAATCCGCGCGCCAAAGGGAATCTTGGCATTTGAAAGGGACAAATCCGCGCGCGAATGGGAATCTCGTCTTCTGAAAGGGACTAATCCGCGCGCGAATGGGAATCTCGTCTTTTGAAAGGGACTAATCCACGCGCGAATGGGAATCTCGGCTTCTGAAAGGGACAAATCCGCGCGCGAAAGGGAATCCACACTTATGTAAAACGAAAAATACCTGCTAAGCGACGAAGCGCCTAGCAGGTATTTTAATAATTCGAGTTGAATTATTTAAGACCGTATTTTTTGTTGAAACGATCAACACGTCCATCAGCAGACGCGAATTTTTGACGGCCAGTGTAGAATGGATGACATTCGTTGCAGAATTCGACAACGATGTTTTCTTTTACTGAACCAGTTTTGAAAGTGTTACCACAAGAGCAAGTTACTGTTGCTTCTTTGTAATCTGGGTGAATACCTTGTTTCATGTTTGTTTCTCCTCTCGCCCTGAACCATCTGGAACAGAGTAGTTAATATCAAACTGTTGCCTTACACGACCCAGAATCATCTGTCGCATATGCAACACGTAATGATTGCATCATGAATCAAATTATAACAAAGACCATATTTGAATGCAATTTATTTTTCTTGATATGACATAAATAAAATGTTTTGAGCTTCTATTATGTAAAATTAAATAAGCCCTTTACCATTCGTTGCTTTTTTCATACTTGAATCGAGCTTTTCAAAAAATTCTTCGTTTGTTTTACATGTACGTAGTTTTTTCAAGAACTTCTCTGTAAAGTCAGGTGCATCCGCAAATGTTTTGCGAATTCCCCACAATTTATTCAATTGTTCTTTTGGAATGAGTAATTCTTCTTTTCTTGTTCCTGAACGACGAATATCAATCGCTGGGAAAATACGACGCTCTGCTAAATTTCGGTCTAAGTGCAATTCTAAGTTCCCTGTACCTTTGAACTCTTCATAAATCACTTCATCCATGCGTGAACCCGTATCAACTAAAGCAGTTGCTAAAATTGTTAGACTTCCGCCTTCTTCGATATTACGTGCAGCACCGAAGAATCGTTTTGGACGATGGAAGGCAGCTGGATCAATACCACCTGAAAGTGTACGTCCACTTGGCGGAATAACCAAGTTATAAGCACGTGCTAAACGTGTAATCGAGTCCATTAAAATAATGACATCACGTTTATGTTCCACAAGGCGCATCGCACGCTCTAATACTAATTCTGCTACCTTCACATGATTTTCAGGTAATTCATCGAATGTCGAGCTGACAACATCTGCTTGAACAGAACGCTCAATATCTGTTACTTCCTCAGGACGTTCATCAATTAATAAAACAATTAATTCAGCTTCAGGATACTTTTCTGTAATGGCATTCGCTATTTCTTTTAATAATAGCGTTTTACCTGCTTTTGGTGGCGCTACAATCAACCCACGTTGTCCAAAACCAACCGGTGCAACTAAATCCATAATTCGTGTTGATAATTTCGTTGGTGTTGTTTCTAGTTTGATTTGTCGATCAGGATATAGTGGTGTTAAAGCCGGAAAATGAACACGTTCTTTTGCAGTCTCAGGATTCTCACCATTTACTGCTTCTACGTGTAGTAAACCATAATAACGTTCATTTTCTTTTGGTGGACGCACTTTACCCGTTACTTTATCTCCATTACGTAAGCTAAAACGACGAATTTGAGATGCAGAGATATAAATATCTTCAGAACTTGGCGAATAGTTAATTGGACGTAAGAATCCGAAACCTTCTTGTGAGACGATTTCTAAAATCCCTTCCATGAAGAAGTATCCTTCCTGTTCAGCTCTTGATTTTAAAATAGCAAAGATTAATTCTTTTTTCGTTAATTTACTATAATAAGATACTTTATACTCTTTTGCGAGCGCATAAAGATCCTTGAGTTTCATATCCTCAAGTTGTGAAATTGTTAATGCCGGCATATTTATTCAACACCACTCTTATATTATTTTTTTATTTATTTTATATGCAATGCATGGGAATTTAAAAGAGATGTATAGAAAGAAAGGGCTCGACAGCTTGCGCTGCCGAGCAATTATATAAGTAGAATGAGAAAGTTTTGTTTAGTCTTCCATGTATAAGTTTGGTTTTTTCGTTAAACTATGGCGACCTTCTACAAAACGGACAGTACCAGATTTTGCACGCATTACAACTGATTCTGTTGTACAGTGTCCACCTTTGAACTGAACACCTTTTAGTAATTCGCCATCTGTTACACCTGTCGCTGCAAAGATTGCGTCATCACCTTTTACTAAATCATCCATGTATAAAACTGTGTTTACTTCAATTCCCATTTTTTCACAACGAGCGATTTCTTCATCGTTCGATGCAACTAAACGACCTTGGAATTCTCCGCCTAGACATTTTAATGCTACTGCTGCGATTACGCCTTCTGGTGCACCGCCTGTACCGAATAAAATATCTACACCTGTTTCATCAAATGCTGTATTAATAGCTGCTGCTACGTCGCCGTCATTAATGAATTTAATACGAGCTCCCGCTGCACGGATTTCGTCTACGATTGCTTGGTGTCGATCACGCTTTAACAACGTTGCTACAACATCCTCGATATGTTTGCCTTTTGCTTCTGCTACAGCTTTTAAGTTATCTGTTACAGACGCATTAATGTCGATTTTTCCAGCTGCTTCTGGTCCAACCGCAATTTTGTCCATATACATATCTGGTGCATGAAGTAGATTTCCTCTATCTGCAATTGCAAGTACTGTTAACGCATTACCGCTACCAGCTGCTACGATATTCGTACCTTCAAGTGGGTCTACTGCGATATCTACTTGTGGTCCATTTGGATCTGAACCTAATTTTTCACCGATGTATAGCATTGGCGCTTCGTCCATTTCACCTTCACCGATTACTACTACTGCGTCCATTGGAATTGAGTCGAATACTTGACGCATCGCTGTTGTTGCTGCATCATCTGCTTCGATTTTTAATCCTCGGCCCATCCATCTTGCTGATGCGATTGCCGCTGCTTCTGTTACACGTACTACTTCCATTGATAAACTGCGTTTCATCTTTTACTGTTCCTCCCGTTTGCCACTTTTTCTTAATAGTGGAATGGTTTAAACCAAATCTATTGTAGCACAGTGAGAAAATTATAGTGCTGTTTTCAACAAATTGTTCACTATTTTTCTTCTGTTACAACGGCACTTGTTAGTGTAACTTTATCAATAACAGCACCTAATCCACGCAATTTTTCAATGAGATTACTATAGCCTCTCTCAATATGATAAATATCGTGAATTTCTGTTTCACCTGAAGCGAGTAAACCTGCAATAACAAGCGCAGCACCTGCACGTAAATCAGTCGCTGTTACCGATGCGGCAGTCAAAGGTGTTGCTCCTTTAATAATTGATGAACGACCTTCTACTTGACCTGTAGCTCCCATACGTTTCAATTCTGCAATGTGTTTAAAACGCGCAGAGTACACTGTATCTGTTACAACAGATGTACCATGTGCTTGTGTTTGTAAAACGGAGAATGGTTGTTGTAAGTCTGTCGGGAAACCTGGATAAACAAGTGTTTTAATATCTACTGATTTTAACTTTTCTACTTTTGGAATATGAATTTTTTCTTCATATTCTTGGACTTCTACGCCCATCTCACGTAATTTTGCTGTGATGGGTTCTAAGTGAAGCGGGATAACATTATCGATTGTAATTCCATCACCAATTGCTGCGGCCATAATCATATATGTACCTGCCTCAATACGATCTGGAATAATCGTGTGTTTTGTACCACTTAAACTTTCAACACCATCAATACGAATCACATTCGTGCCAGCACCTTTGATTTTTGCACCCATGCTTGTTAAAAGCGTAGCCACGTCAATAATCTCTGGTTCTTTGGCAGCATTTTCAATAATCGTTTGTCCTTTTGCAAGCACAGCGGCCAACATAATATTAATTGTTGCACCTACACTGCTTACATCTAGATAAATTTTTGCACCTTTTAATTCATCTGCACGCAGATAAATAGCGCCATGCTCATTTGTCACTTTTGCGCCAAGTGCTTCAAATCCTTTAATATGTTGGTCAATTGGACGTGGTCCTAAGTAACAACCACCTGGAAGTCCAATGACTGCTTGTTTAAAGCGACCTAACATCGCACCCATTAAATAATATGAAGCGCGTAACTTTTTCACATTACCGTTTGGTAGCGGCATATCAATCATGGTCTCAGGATTAATTGACATCACGCCATCTTCAAATGTGACCTGTCCACCGATTTCTTCGAGTAAAGATTTCAATGTCCACACATCTAAAATTTCTGGTAAGCCTTCAATTGTTACTGGAGAACTAGCCAAAATCGATGCAGGGATTAAAGCGACAGCGCTATTTTTAGCGCCGCTCACTTTAATAGTTCCTTGCAGACGTTTTTGACCTTGAATTTTATAAACGTCCATTTAGAAATCTCCTTGCTTATTGATCTTTATTTGCCCAATCTTTCATAAAGCCTTCAATGCCTTTGTTTGTTAATGGATGATTAAATAATTGTGCTAACACGTTATATGGTGTTGTCGCAATATGTGCGCCTGCTAATGCAGCTTGTGTTACATGTTGTGGGTGACGGATTGATGCTGCGATGATTTGAGAAGAAATTTCGTGGATGGCAAAGATTTCTGCGATTTCACGAATTAATTCTACACCATCTTGACCAATATCATCTAAACGTCCAATAAATGGTGATACATATGTTGCACCTGCGCGTGCAGCTAATAGAGCTTGGTTCGCAGAGAAAATAAGTGTTACATTTGTTTTAATGCCTTCTTTTGTTAAAGATGAACAAGCTGTTAAACCAGCTGGTGTCATCGGTAATTTTACCGTGATGTTCGGGTGAATTTTTGAAAGTTCTAGACCTTCTTTAATCATACCTTCTGCATCAAGTGAGATTACTTCACCAGATACTGAACCATCAACTAGTTCTGCGATTTCTTTTAAACGATCGTGGAATGAGATATTTTTTTCTTTTGCTACAAGTGATGGATTTGTTGTTACACCTGCAATAATGCCCCATGAATGTGCTTCTTTAATTTCATCAAAGTTTGCTGTATCAATAAAAAATTTCATTATGTTTTCCCCCTGAAAATATGACAAATGGAGAAGCATGAATTTTAAAAATCCACACTTCTCCTACATTATACTTCATATTAAATTGAATAGGAATTATGCTTTTTGTGAACTACCAAATTCACGCATTTTACCAATCACTGTTGTTTTGATTGCTTCGCGTGCTGGACCTAAGAATTTACGTGGGTCGTAGACAACTTTATCGTTTTCTAAAATTTCACGTATTGCTTTTGTCGCAGCAATTTGGTTTTCTGTATTCACGTTAATTTTAGCTGTTCCTAATGAAATTGAACGTTGGATATCCTTAGTTGGAATTCCAGTACCACCATGTAATACTAATGGCAAATGCGTCAATTTAGAAATTTCTTCCATTTCTTTGAAACCTAAGTTTGGCTCACCTTTGTATGGTCCATGTACTGAACCAAGTGCTGGCGCAAGACAGTCAATATCTGTTGCTTCTACCATCTTACGGCATTCTTCAGGATCAGCGTACATGATACCACCGATTACGCCATCTTCGTCACCGCCAACAGTGCCTAATTCTGCTTCTACAGAAACACCTTTTGAATGGGCATATTCCACTACTTTATGTGTAATTTCAATATTTTCTTCAAATGGGTGGTGCGATGCATCGATCATTACAGACGTGAAACCTGCATCTACAGCTTCTTTACATTTTTCGAAGCTTGAGCCGTGGTCTAAATGAATGGCTACAGGCACAGTTGTACCGTAAGATTCCATTAACCCTTTAACCATGTGCACAACTGCTACAAAACCGCCCATGTATTTACCGGCGCCTTCAGATACGCCTAAAATTACAGGTGATTTTTCTTCTTCTGCTGCTTGAAGAATTGCTTGTGTCCACTCTAAGTTGTTGATGTTAAATTGTCCTACTGCATACTTTTCTTCTTTTGCCTTGTTTAACATTTCTGTCATCGATACTAAAGCCATAATATAAAATCCTCCTTCAGGATGCGTGCCATATCAGTCAGCACATTGTATTATTATTTTATCAAAAAAAAATCCCTAATTCTACCTTGTCACCCTAATCTTCCAACAAATTATTGACGGTATTTTGCAATTCTTTAATATCAAATGGCTTTGTAAAGTAATGTGTAGCACCAAGTTCTTTTGCTTGATCTAATAAATCTTGCTCACCATAAGCTGTCATCATAATGATGGGCATCTTTTGACCTAACTTTTGCAAATGTTTTAAGATTTGAATACCATTGGCTCCAGGAATACGCATATCTAATAACATACAATCCATGATGATATTTTCTAAAAAACGAATCGCTTCCAAACCGTTTGCGGCTAAATAGGTTTCATAGCCAGCTTTTTTGAATACTTCGTTTAATAAAAGGCGAATTCCTGCTTGGTCATCTACAATTAATATTTTCTTCATTTTTTTCTCCTAACAGCTCTACTTATATATTCCCCAAAATCTATGATTCAGTCCTATTTTTACATTCTATTTCAACCATATTATAATATATCTTATGAGGTGAAAAAAGAATGTTAAAAATGCTAACAACGCAGTTAAATGGTTTATTCCAAAGAATTAGCGGTTCGGAAGAAGAAGCAATTGAAGAGACAGCACGTCTTCTTGCGCAAGCGACGTTCGGACATGGTCGCGTATTCTTTGTTTGTTATGATGAATTACAGGCGATTGAGATGAATGCACTACATGCAGAGGAGAAGTTTACAAACTTACATGCATGGAATGATTCCATTACACTTACAGAACAAGACCGTGTATGTATTTTTACACGTCATGCAGATCATCCTGAAGCACTTGCTTTTGCAAAAAAACTGTATGAACAGTTCATCCCTTTCGGTGTCGTGACATCCGAAAAAGCAGATGATGCTGGCGCAATGACGGATTATGCCTATACGTATATCTCAATGGGCATTCGAAAAGGTTTACTACCGAATGACTTGGGTGAACGTATTGTCGTACCCCATACGCTTGCTGCCTCATTCATTTATGAAGCGATGAAAATTGCCTATGATGAAATGGTTGACGGGGAATAATTTAAATGAAGAAAGAGGCTTGGATGTAAATCCAGCCTCCTTTTTATTTACTATACTTTATTTGCTTCTATGAATGGCAAACCTTTTTCTTGCAAGACTTGTTTATAAAAAGGATCTTTTCCTATCGTGATAATGTGATCGGCTACTGCTTCTACTTCGTCTAAATGATGTGTCGTCATGACGATTGTACAAGTCGACTTTAATTGTCGAATGAGTGATTGAATTTCATAACGTGATTTTAAATCAATTCCTACAGTTGGTTCATCTAAAATGAGAAACGTTGGTTGGTGTAATAAACCAATTAAAAGATTGGCTTTACGCTTCGTACCGCCCGAGAGTTTTGAAATAGGTTGATGTAAGTCGACTAGATGCAATTGCTCACAATAACGCTTAATTTGTTCGTCAGAGATGGCGCCTTTTTTTTGCTTTTTGAAAAATTGAATGTTTTGCTGTACCGTCAGATGATCCCAAAGCGCAATTTCTTGTGGTACAAAACCGATGATTTCATGTATTTGTTTCGAAGTGATCGGACTGTTTTGATATAAAATACGCCCTGTATTCAAGTGTTCAAGTCCCGCAAGAATATGCAGTAATGTTGACTTACCAGCACCATTTTCTCCGAGCAGAACGGTTACTTTTTGCTCTTCAAACATTAAATTAAGATCGCGAAATAATGTCTTTTCACCAAATGATTTTGTAGCCTGTTCAATTGCGATCATATAATCCCTCCCATCAACTGTGTTCCAATATAAATGACACTATACACAATGGTCCAGAGCGTCGTCATCCAAAGCATGTGACTGGTCGTTCGAACAAAGAAGAAAAGCCATGCGAGTACGATTTGGCTCGGTATTAACCAGAGTAGGTTCACGATGAGTGGCGATTGTACTTGTAGAATCCAGACACTCATACTTCCAAGCATGTACACAAAGAGGAGTGCATATACGCTATATCTACTAATTAATTTCAACCAAGCGAAGCGATATAATTTCAGTCGATTGAATACATTAAATTGTCGCATACTTCGTAAAAAGATCACTTGTAAACTCAACAAGGAAATGAGCCCGCACATAAAGAATGTATTGAATAAGCTTCCTGTTGTCGTTCGTGTAGTAGATGTCGCTTTTTGCAGTTGATTCTTTGGTTCGTTCTTTTCATAGGCTTGTTCAATTTTCTCAATCGGTTCTTTGTTCTTCAGTTCATCTTTAATCATATATGGAATTTGCTGTTTATAGAGTGCCTGACTGATTAATTCTGTTGCAATGGACGCGACTAAACCATCTGCTTGCACAAGGCGAACTGTTCCTTTCGTACTTTGCGAAGCTAAATTTGTCGAAAAGCCTTTTGGAATGATGAGTGCCACGCTCGCTTCATTCAAACGAATTTTTTCAGTCGCTTCTTCCGCGTTTAATAAGGATTGAACAGCGATGTAATCCGATTGTTGAATTGACTTGATCCATTCTTTTGACTGTTTAGACTGGTCTTCATCTTGGATGAGTATGGGAATTTTAAATACTTGTTGTTGGCTTTTTTCAAATAAGAAAATAAGACAAACGACTGCGATACAAGTTAAACCATATAAAATCCATTGTTTTTTCATCGGTATTTCCTCCAAACTAACACGACACACCATATGAGAACAATACTGCTAATCTGTATATAAAAAACAGATGTAAAATCAGTAATGTAGTTTTCATGAAGTAAATCTAATATGCGCTGAAATACTTGGGCAAATAGATTTTCTTTCATATGCCACTGTTGTGTATAAAGTGTTGGAATAACTGCCCCCGAGAACACGAGTAGGTAGAGTAGGATAAGCCATTTTCCAATAGAGCAGCGAACCCATTCACATAGCGTAAATAAGAAGAAAATTGATAAAATATAACTAAGTAATGTCGTTATTAAATACAAGCTATTATAGGCTTCGAATGCCGTAAATGGAACAATGCAGATTGTCATAATGATTGAAAAAAGAACTGTCACGATGGTCGCAAATAACCCTCTCGATAAAATCAAACGTTCTTGAACGAATGGGTAGAGGCGTAGACGTTGTTGTAGTGCTTGTGACGTATTCATATGCAATAATGTTGAAACCGTCCAATAGATAATCAAAATTGATAGGAAGTACGCACTTACGAGTACATACGTCGATAATTGATACGTCTTCACTTCTTCCACTTCAAATGCACCTTGACGGTCTAATCCCGTCACGAGTAAGCGAATCATCATCGAAACTAATTCTTCATCTGTCGCTTTTTTCTGGAATTCTGCGAAAGTTAGAATCCCACTCTCTGCTAACATCAAGCGACTATATACGGAATCAGCCAATTGTTGAATCACAATACTTTGAACGGATGTTTCATCATATGTATAAACGTGAATTGGTAATTCCCCATTTTTATAAAAAGCTTGTGTCATTCCTTTATTTAAAACAATATAGCCGTCAATCTTATGATTTTCTAAAGCTTTTGTTGCTTGTTCATTCGTAAAAGGTTTGAGCTTAAATTGATTTGAGAACTCTTCTCCTTTACCGACTGCTTGTAAAATCATATTCGTTTCAGTTGTTTGGTCTTGGTCGACAATGCCAAGTTGTAGGATTGTCTCTTTTTGTTGATGGGTGTTGAACCATAAAAGTGCAGCTAAAATGAGTCCAATAAGCGCTAAAACATAGAGAAGCACATACCACTTTTTCAATAAAAAAGAGTGGTAAATGCCCATTAAGTTCATGATTGACATTTACACACTCCTCCTATTTTATAGTCCGCCTAAACCCATAAATAACGAAGCAAATACGTTTGTTACTTCTTCACGTAATTTGATTACTTCATCTTCCGTCATGTCGTTCACATTTTTCGCGTTTGGAACGTCTAGTTTAAGTGGTTCTTTTAATTTTGTTTTTGTATCTACAAATAGTTTAATATTTTCACCTTGTACATCAAAAGCAACTGTTCCTTTTGAGTCTTGGCTATTATTCTTCACATCTGTTGTCATCTCTTGATCGTACGTAATTTTGAATGGATCTTCATCTGGCGCTGTAAAGTTCAGAGCCATCGCATTCGTACGCTTCTTACCATCAACTTTTTCATCATTTGTCAGTTGAATTTCAAACATCGGTGTATCTTGGTCTGATAATTTAATTGTGTAGTCATCTTTAAAGTCTTTTGAACCTGTTGATGAACCTTCAATTGTTAATGTACCTGTTTGTTCTTTGTCTGTTCCAACAACTTTTAATTGTACTTCTTTGTCTACTTTTGTATCAGCGACAATGTGTAATTTTTCTTCATCAATACCAATTACGATATCACGTTTTAAAATTGTTTTACCATCGACATAAATTGTTGACTTAATCGCTGGGAAATCTGCTGCTTTTGTTTCTTTTAAACTTTTTAAAACTGTCTGTAATTCTTTTTTCACATTAATTGTTGCATCTGATTGCTTTAATAGCTTTTGTAAATCTTTATCATTCGATGCTTCTTCCACAACTGCAATTGTTAAATTCTTCACATCTGTATTTTTCATGTCTAATGTAATTGTATCAAGCTTTTGCTTTTTACCGAATACGTCGACCTCTTCGCTACCTTTTTTGAATAAGTCATCATTTAATTGGTCGATTGTGAATTTCATATAACGATTTACTAAGTCATTTAGCTCATCTTGTGAAATCGGTGTACTCATGATGCTGTTTAGGTTTAATGTATCATTCGTTAAACCATCTTCAGTACTCATTTTTTCCCCTGTTAATTTTTCAAGTCCTTCAATAAATTGATCATTATTGAATTGTATCGGGTTCTTTAGAATTGGTCCTTGTAAATATTGATATTTAGCGTCTGCACTCCAAATGAATGCATCCATCTTGCTATCTCCAATTGTCGGATTAATCGCCAATTGAGATGCACTGTTTTTTGGATCATGTGCTGCACTTAATTCAATTTTAGATGATTTGATTAAATCTGTTGGAATGCCAAATTCACTTGTAAGTGTTTCCGGTAATTCTGCACCTAATGTAATACTCGATTTGTAAGACTCATTTGGCATTTTATTTGATAACGCCATTTCATCTTTGTATCGCTCAGAAAGATAATTACTTACATCTTCATAACTTTTCTTTTCACTTAATAAATATTTATTCTTTGGCGTATTTGTAAAATAGTAATATACGCCAAAACCACCAGCTGCAACTAGGACGACTAACGCAACGACGATGGCGATTGCTTTTTTTGTCAAAATTTCCACCTCACATTTTTAATATACTCATCATACCTAATATCCCCTTTTTTAGAAATAGATTTTATCATAAATATAGAATTTTATCACTTAAACGAGCATTTTTATACTTAAATTATCTTTTAATGCACAATCTTATTTTCTCTATACCCTTATTTTGAAATTAAACGTTTTAATTTTAATGTTTTTTTGATTGAGATATTTCTCCCTCTAAAATAGTGTCCTGAACAAAATATGTATGTGTCTTTTTAGAGTTCGAAACGAAAAGCCAGAACCGTGCTACAACACGATTCCGGCTTTTCTTATGCTCATATAAGATTTACGCTTATATCCTAGCACCTATTTCTTCATCATTATTTCATTGTTGCGCCAATAAAGTCGCGGAATAAAGGTTGTGGACGTTGTGGACGTGAGATAAATTCTGGGTGGAATTGTGCTGCCACGAAGAATTTCTTCTCAGGTAATTCTAAAATTTCTACTAGTCGACCATCTGGTGATAAACCTGAGAATACAAGACCTGCTGCTTCCATCGCTTCACGATACGCATTGTTAAATTCATAACGGTGACGATGACGTTCATATACTAACGACTCTCCGTAGATTGCTTCTGCTCGTGAACCTTCTTTTAATTTACATGGATATAAACCAAGACGTAATGTACCGCCTAAATCTTCTACATCTTCTTGGTCTGGTAATAAGTCAATAATTGGATGTGCTGTATCTGCATCTAATTCAGCAGAATGCGCACCATCTAACCCTAAAACATTACGTGCAAATTCAACAGCTGCCATTTGCATACCTAAACAAATACCTAAGAATGGTACATCGTTCTCACGTGCATATTTAATCGCTTCAATCTTACCTTCTACGCCGCGATCACCAAAACCACCCGGTACAAGAATACCATCAACTTTTGATAATAAAGATGCTACATTTTCAGCATTTACATCTTCTGCATTAATCCACTGAATGTTAATGTCAGCATCATGTGCATAACCAGCATGTTTTAATGCCTCTGCTACTGAGATATAAGCGTCTTGTAATTCGACATACTTACCGACTAATGCCACTGTTGTTGTTTTAGATAGATTTTTCACACGATCAACTAAAGCTGTCCACTCCATCATATCTGCTGCTGGCGCTTCCATACCAAAATGGTCTAATACAATGCCATCTAAATTTTGTTCTAATAGTGCTAGTGGAATATCATATAAGCTTTCTGCATCTACACACTCTACTACTTCATGTGCATGTACATCACAGAATAGCGCAATTTTTTCTTTCATACTTTGTGGAACAGAACGATCTGAACGTACAACTAAAATATTTGGTTGAATACCTAATGAACGTAACTCTTTTACAGAGTGCTGTGTTGGTTTTGTTTTTAATTCTCCTGAAGCTGCGATATACGGTACTAATGTACAGTGTAAATACAATACATTTTCACTACCTAAATCACGTTTTAACTGACGAATCGCTTCTAGGAACGGTAATGATTCGATATCACCTACTGTGCCGCCAATCTCTGTAATGACAATATCTGCATTCGTTTCGCGCCCTGCACGTTGAATGCGGTCTTTAATTTCATTTGTGATATGTGGAATAACTTGCACTGTTCCACCTTCATAATCACCACGACGCTCTTTTTTCAACACAGTTGCATAGACACGACCTGACGTAACAGTCGAATGTTTACCAAGGTTAATATCAATAAAACGCTCATAGTGACCTAAGTCTAAATCTGTTTCTGCACCATCATCCGTTACGAATACCTCACCATGTTGATACGGACTCATTGTGCCTGGGTCGATGTTGATGTAAGGATCAAATTTTTGTGTAGTTACTTCTAAACCTCGATTTTTTAATAAACGACCGAGTGATGCTGCTGTGATCCCTTTACCCAAAGACGATACGACGCCACCTGTTACGAAAATATATTTAGTCAAATTGACTACCTCCTTAGTAATGTGATTCCAATCATTTTGTAAAATGAAAAAACGCCCCCATCCTGCAATTTTGCAGGGGGAGCGTCGTATTTACACGGTCAATCTCCTTTTTAAGGGAGCCCAAATAAAAGAGTATTACTTTTGCAGTTGTAAGTCAAGAATTTTATCGTTATGACGTAAAAGTGCTATTTTAGGAAGGGCTTTCATTCCTTTTGTACCGTATTTTACTGATAAAAAAATTTTTTAAAGGTGATATTTCGGAAAGTTGTTTTTTTTATCGATTCATATAGAAAAAAAGTGCGAATTCCTTATAAGAAATTCGCACTTTTTAAAACGAGATTATTTAAAATCTTCTTCCTCGTCTTCTTCTAAATCATCTTCATCTTCATCTAAATCAATTTCGATGTCGATTTCTAATTCTTCTTCGTCTTCATCTAAATCTTTATCTTCATCAATGACATCTAGAACTGCTAAATTGTCATCATCTTCGTCGTCATCGTCATCATCATATGCGTCGAATTCTTCAACTAAGTCTAAGTCGATTTCGATTTCTTCATCATCTAATAATAAATCGTCATTTAATAATGCCGCTTTTACTTTTTTCTTATGTGTTTTAACAGTTGGTGCAATCTCTTCTTCTACTTGATCAATTGCATACCACTCTCTTAAGCCCCAACGATTTTCAGCTAATACCATGAAGCGTCCATCGATGTTCATATCTGTGTAGAATTGGTTTAAATACGCATCCATTTGTTCTGGTGTACGTGCATTTAATTTTTCAAGTTCTGCAATGATTTCTGTGAAAGCAAGTGGTTGCTTTTGTTCAGTTAATAAGCCATAAGCTAGGTTGACTAGCGATTCTTCTAATAATTCTTCTTCAGTTAATTCACGAAGGTTCAATTCGTGCACGTCCTTTCCTAAATACATAAAGTATGATGTTACTATTATAAACGCAGTGTACTACATTGTACCACAATCATTTAGTTGTTTTGTTGACTTTTATGCGCGTGTAAACAATATAGAATAAATAAAATGAGAGCAATAAGATTGGAATTGCGCCCAGTTGCTTATTATACATGAAATAAGTCGCAATCAATAGTCCTATTAAAATGATACTTGGAACGAATTTCTTCATCAATTTAACGCTCCTTAAAAAAACTCTTTACCTGTCATTATACAAAAAAATAATGATTTTGTCCTTATACAAAAGAAAGCACCTCTTTTGTATCGAAATACGCAAGAGGTGTTGTGTCATTCTACTACATATTACGACGGTATTGTCCGCCTACTTCGTATAATGCATTTGTAATCTGTCCTAGACTCGCATAACGAACTGTTTTCATTAACTGCTCGAAAATATTGCCATTTGTTTTCGCAACATGCTTTAATTTTTTTAGTTGCTCTTCTGCTTCATCACGATGTTTTTCTTGGAAAGTGCGTAGATTTTTTAATTGTAACTCTTTTTCTTCTTTCGTTGCACGTGCTACTTCCATTGAATCAATCGATTCGTCCGATTCTTCATTTGGATTCAAGTACGTATTCACACCGATAATCGGTAATTCACCTGAATGTTTTAGATGTTCATATAACATGGATTCTTCTTGAATTTTACCACGTTGATACTGTGTTTCCATCGCACCAAGTACACCACCACGGTCGTTAATACGATCGAATTCTTCTAGTACAGCTTGTTCGACTAAATCCGTTAATTCTTCAATGATGAATGAACCTTGTAATGGATTTTCATTCTTCGCTAAGCCATACTCTTTTGTAATAATCATCTGAATCGCCATCGCACGACGTACAGAACCTTCTGTTGGTGTTGTAATCGCTTCGTCATATGCATTTGTATGCAGCGAGTTACAGTTATCTTGTAGCGCCATTAATGCTTGTAGTGTTGTACGGATATCGTTAAAGTTAATCTCTTGCGCATGTAAGCTTCGTCCAGACGTTTGAACATGATATTTCAACTTTTGACTACGCTCATTTGCACCGTACTTATTACGCATTGCTGTCGCCCAAATACGACGTGCAACACGACCAATCACCGTATATTCTGGGTCTAAACCATTGGAAAAGAAGAACGATAGGTTCGGTGCAAAATCATCAATATGCATACCGCGACTTAAATAGTACTCAACATATGTGAAACCATTTGCTAGCGTGAATGCTAATTGTGAAATTGGATTTGCGCCCGCTTCTGCAATATGATAGCCAGAAATCGATACAGAATAGTAGTTGCGAACTTTATGGTCGATGAAGTACTGCTGAATGTCACCCATCATACGTAGCGCAAATTCCGTAGAAAAGATACATGTATTTTGCCCTTGATCTTCTTTTAGAATATCTGCTTGAACCGTCCCACGCACAACATTCAACGTATGTTCTTTCGTCTCCGTAAATTCTTCGACTGTCAGTGTTCTGCCTAACTCTTCTTCACGCTTTTGCACTTGTTGATCGATTGCTGCATTCATAAACATTGCTAAAATAATCGGTGCTGGTCCATTAATCGTCATCGACACCGATGTAGATGGTGCGCATAAATCGAATCCATCATAGAGTTTTTTCATATCCTCTAATGTACAAATACTAACGCCAGACTCCCCGACCTTACCATAAATATCAGGACGTTCTGCTGGATCTTCACCGTATAATGTTACGGAGTCGAAAGCTGTTGATAAACGTTTGGCATCATCATCTTTTGAAACATAGTGGAAACGGCGATTCGTACGTTCCGGTGTTCCTTCCCCAGCAAATTGACGCTTTGGATCTTCACCTTCACGTTTGAACGGGAATACGCCTGCTGTGAATGGGAACTGTCCTGGAACATTTTCACGATAGACAAAGTTTAAAATCTCACCGTAGTCTTTATACTTTGGTAAGGCTACTTTCGGAATTTTTGTACCGGATAAACTTTCTGTGCGTAGAATTGTGCGAATTTCTTTGTCACGTACTTTCGTTACATATTCATCCTCTGAATAATCCGTTTTTAACTGCTCCCAGTTTCGTAAAATCGTACGTGATTCAGCTGTTAGTTGTTCTTCTGTTTGGAAAGCTAATTGCTCTAAAACTTGGATTGTCGCCTCATCTCCACCATTTGCTTTCACTGCTTCAATTGAGCCATGTAATGTGAATAGTCGACGTGCGATATCTACTTGTTCTGCTGCTGTTTTATGATAGTTACGCACCGTATCTGAAATCTCTCGTAAATAATAACGACGGTCATTTGGAATAATGACATTTTGTTTTTGTGTCTTAACGAATTCTTCATAGCTTGTTTGCCAATCTAAATCCATCTTCTCATTAAATGTACGAATAAGTGCCGCAAATAATGCGTTTGTACCTTTATCGTTAAATTGACTCGCAATTGTACCGTAAACAGGCATGTGATCGATTGGCTCATCAAAACGCATATGACTACGCTGATACTGCTTTTGCACTTGGCGTAGTGCATCTTCTGAACCTTTACGTTCAAATTTATTAATAACGATTAAGTCGGCATAGTCAATCATATCAATTTTTTCAAGTTGTGTTGGCGCACCAAATTCACTCGTCATGATGTACATTGCGACATCTGAAATTGTCGTAATCTCATTATCACCCTGTCCAATACCAGATGTTTCAATGATGATTAAATCGAACCCAGCGACTTTCACAACATCAAGTACATCATGAATAGCATGCGATAGTTCTGTACGTGAATCACGTGTCGCAAGCGAACGCATATAGATGCGCTGGTCGAAAATCGCATTCATACGAATACGGTCACCAAGTAGCGCACCACCCGTTTTTTGCTTTGTTGGGTCAATTGACAAAATCGCAATTTTTTTATCTGGGAATTCAGAAAGGAAACGACGAATTAATTCATCTGTTAATGAACTTTTCCCTGCACCACCTGTTCCTGTAATCCCTAAAACAGGTGTATGTTTTGAAGCCTGTCGCGCCTTTTCTAAAAAGGCTTCATTTGCGCCATTCTCTGCATACGTGATTAACTTCGCAAGTGTCGGCACATTCTCAGTTGTGACTTCTGGTATTAAATCGATAACATCATCTTCTGGTAATGGCTTGTCAGAATCATTAATCATTTTCGCTACCATACCATCTAATCCAAGACGTCGACCATCTTCTGGTGAGAATAATCCTGCAACACCATATGCATGTAAATCTTTTAGTTCGGATGGGAGAATAACACCTCCACCGCCGCCCCAAATTTTAATGTGTGGTGCGCCCTTCTCTTTTAATAAATCATACATATATTTGAAATATTCAACATGTCCACCTTGGTAAGAAGATACTGCTACACCATGTGCATCTTCTTGAATCGCTGCATTGACTACTTCTTCTACAGAACGGTTATGACCAAGGTGAATAACCTCTGCACCCTGTGCTTGTAAAATACGACGCATAATATTAACGGACACATCATGTCCATCAAATAAACTTGATGCCGTTACAAAACGAACTGGACTTTTACTTTTCACTTTTCCCATTCTATGACCTCCCCTTATATAAAAGAAGGGCAGTAGAGATTGATGCTTGTTCAATTTCTACCACCCACTATAAATGCCCCAACATCATACAGTTTGCTTCATTATTTTTGTAGCATACGTGAAATAACCATACGCTGAATTTCTTGTGTACCTTCATAAATTTGTGTGATTTTCGCATCGCGCATGAAGCGTTCTACTGGATAGTCTTTCGTATAACCATAACCACCAAATACTTGTACAGCATCTGTTGTTACTTTCATCGCCGTATCACCAGCCATGAGTTTCGCCATTGCAGATGCTTTACCGTATGGTAGACCTTGTCCTTCTAACCACGCTGCTTGATATGTTAAAAGACGTGATGCTTCTGTTGCTGTCGCCATATCAGCTAGTGTGAAACCGACACCTTGGTTTTCAATGATTGGCTTACCGAATTGAACACGCTCACTTGCATATGCAACTGCCGCATCTAGTGCGCCTTGTGCAATACCAACTGCCTGTGCTGCAATTCCGTTACGACCACCGTCTAATGTCTTCATCGCAATTTTAAAACCATCACCAACCTCACCTAAGATATTCTCTTTGGGAACGCGGCAATTTTCAAAAATAATCTCCGTTGTTGGTGAAGAACGAATCCCCATCTTATCTTCTTTCTTCCCAACAGAGAATCCTTCAAAGTCAGATTCTACGATGAATGCTGTTGTACTACGACGGTCATTCGGGTCCGTTAATGCAAATACAACATAAATATCAGCTAAACCACCATTTGTAATGAAAATTTTCGAGCCATTAATGATGTAATGGTCACCATCTTCTTTCGCAACAGTTTTCATACCCCCTGCATCCGAACCAGAAGAAGGTTCTGTTAAACCATAAGCACCAATCTTCTTACCTTCTGCCATCGGGCGTAAATATTTTTGCTTTTGTTCTTCTGTACCGAATTTATAAAGCGGCCAACCTGCTAAAGACGTATGAGCGGAAATTGTGACACCCACTGAAGCATCTACACGCGATAATTCTTCTACAACGATACAGTACGCTAAATAATCCATTCCTGCGCCGCCGTATTCTTCTGGCCACGGAACACCTGTTAAACCAAGTTCAGCCATTTGTTCGAAATGCGTACGATCAAATCGTGCTTCTTCATCACGCTCTGCTGCTGAAGGTGCGATTACTTCCTCTGCAAAATCACGAACCATTTTCTTTAACATCTCATGTTCTTCTGATAATTTAAATTGCATATTCATTTCCTCCCGCTTTTAAAGTTCTTTTGAAATAACTAAACGTTGAATTTCACTCGTACCTTCATAAATCTCTGTTACTTTGGCGTCGCGGAAATAGCGCTCTACAGGATATTCTTTTGAATAACCATAACCTCCGTAAACTTGGATGGCTTCAGTTGCTACTTCAACTGCAATTTTCGAAGCAAATAATTTTGCCATCGAGGCTTCTTTTTTACAGTCCTCACCACGTTCATATAATGCTGCTGCACTATAAACTAGTTGCTTCGCTGCTTCTACAGATGTCGCCATATCAGCTAATTTGAATGCAATTCCTTGATGTTTAATAATCGGCTGATTAAATTGTTGTCGCTCTTTCGCATAACCAATAGCTGCTTCAAGTGCCGCTTCAGCAATTCCTAAAGCCTGTGCCGCGATTCCAATTCGTCCAACATTTAAGTTTGCCATCGCGATTGTAAAGCCTTCGCCTAATTGACCTAGTATATTTTCTTCTGGGACAAATAAGTTTTCGAATGTCAGTTGTACCGTGCTTGAACCATGCAATCCCATCTTCGCCTCATTTTTACCAATTACAAGTCCTTCCATCGTGCGCTCCACAATAAAGGCTGTAATTCCTTTTGTCTTTTGAGTTGAATCTGTTACTGCAAATACGATATAGATATCTGCATAACCACCATTTGTAATGAATACTTTTGAACCGTTTAGTTCGTAGCCACCCTCTACTTTTTTTGCAGAAGTTTTAATAGAAGCCGCATCTGAACCTGCTGCTGGCTCTGTTAAACAAAACGAGCCTAAATATTCACCACTCGCTAATTTTGGAACGTACTTTTCAATTTGTGTGTCTGTACCAAATTTTAAAATTGGATTCGTTGCAACCGATGTATGCACCGATAAAATAACGCCTACTGTTCCACTTACTTTAGACAATTCATGAATTGCCAAAATATAAGAGATAAAGTCCATATCCGAACCACCATACTTTTCAGGTGTCGTCATCCCCATTAGCCCTAATTCGCCCATCTTCGTTAAAACGGCTGTTGGAAATTCATCTTTTTCCATATTCGGTACGAATGCTGCAACCTCCGTTTGTGCAAAATTGCGGACCATTTTTTGTAGCATTGCTTGTTCTTCTGTTAATTGGATCGCCATAATGGAACTCTCCCTCCATAATTTTTCAAGTCGTTCTGTTCATGGCTTGAATTTGGTTCCCCAAACATCTCTAGATGATGATGGTTTCTTACTCGTACACATAAAAGCCGCGACCGCTCTTCTTACCATACCAACCTGCTGCTACATATTTACGCAGTAGCGGACATGGGCGGTATTTACTATCTCCAAATCCTTCATACAATGTTTCCATAATATAAAGACATGTATCTAAACCGATGAAATCAGCAAGTGTTAATGGCCCCATTGGGTGATTCATCCCCATTTTCATCACGTCATCAATGGCCTCTACACTAGCAACTCCTTCATACAATGTGTAAATCGCTTCGTTAATCATCGGCATTAAAATACGATTGGCAACGAAACCAGGATAGTCATTTACTTCTACAGGTGTCTTTTTCAGTGCATGCGTTAATGTTTCAATCGTTTCATACACTTCATCTTTTGTAGCAAGTCCACGAATAATTTCAACTAACTTCATCACTGGAACAGGATTCATAAAGTGCATGCCAATTACTTGCTCTGGTCGCTTAGTTACAGCTGCAAGCTCTGTAATTGGTAATGACGACGTGTTTGTTGCGAGAATCGCATGTTCTGGTGCTAACGCATCTAAGTCTTTGAAAATGAATTGCTTAATCGCCATATTTTCTGTTGCAGCTTCAATGGCTAAATCAATTTCCTTTGCGCGTTCCATTGATGTTTCAAGTGAAAAACGAGATAAGATTGTATCTTTTTCTTCAATAGTAATGCGCTCTTTTGATACGTTCTTTTCTAAGTTTTTTGCAATGCGTGCAATACCTGCTTGTAACGATTGTTCTGATGTATCACAAAGAAGAACTTCATACCCTGCTGTTGCACAAACTTCAGCAATCCCTGCACCCATCTGCCCTGCACCAATGACCATAATTTTGTTGATTTCCATCTCTCGCTTCCCCCTTATACTTCAATCATAATCGCGTCGCCTTGACCGCCACCTGAACAAATTGCCGCAATTCCAATGCCACCGCCACGACGTTTTAGCTCATGTGCTAATGTAAGAACAATTCGAGCACCTGATGCACCGATTGGATGTCCAAGAGCTACTGCTCCACCATTTACATTAATTTTTTCTTCATCTAAACCTGCAATTTGCTTACTCGCTAAAGCTACAACTGCAAAAGCTTCATTGATTTCGAATAAATCAATTTCATCTACGGATTTCCCTGTTTTTTCGAGTAATTTTTCAATAACTAACCCTGGTGTTTGTGGGAAATCTGCTGGTTCTACGCCAACTTCAGCGTGACCAATAATTTTCGCAAGTGGTGTTAAACCACGCTTATTTGCTTCTTCTTCATTCATCACAACGACTGCACATGCACCGTCATTAATACCTGGTGCATTCCCTGCTGTTACCGTTCCGTCTTTACCGAATGCTGGTTTTAAATTCGCTAATACTTCTACTGTAGTTCCTTTACGCGGCGCTTCGTCCACACGAATGACAAGGTCTTCACCTTTTCGTTGCGGTACAACGACGTCGACAATTTCTTGTTCAAATACACCATTTTCAATTGAAGCCACTGCACGTTCTTGACTGCGTGCCGCAAAGCGATCTTGTTCTTCTCTTGAGATGTTTAATTCCTTCGCTGTCTTATTTCCGTAAGTTCCCATATGAACATGCGCTGGATCAAATGCGCAAGATAGACCGTCATAAACCATACCATCTACTAATGTTGCATTATTCATACGTAAGCCAAAGCGTGCATTCGGTACATAGTACGGTGCATTCGACATAGATTCCATACCACCTGCTACGATGATGTTCTCATCACCTAAACGAATGAGCTGGTCTGCCAATGTAATACTGCGTAAACCAGAGGCACATACTTTGTTAATTGTTTCTGTTTTTACCGACCAAGGAATATCTGCTTTTGCTGCTGCTTGTCTTGATGGAATTTGTCCTTGCCCTGCTTGTAATACATTTCCCATAATGACTTGATCGATTTCTTCAGGAGCTAAGTGAATTTCCTCTAAAGCACCTTTAATCGCAATGCCGCCTAAATCACTTGCGGATAATGAACTTAAAGAGCCTCCAAACTTGCCAAAAGCTGTTCGAGCACCGCTAACAATAACTGATTGATTCATGTTCATAACCTCTCTCTTTGTAAGTATGCGCTTTCAAGTTCTTGTCAAAAGAAAGAGAGTGGGAATTTCCGCACTCTCTTGTAAAACCTAAGAATAAAATAGGTTTATTTTTCCTTATTATATAATAAATGTATTTTTAAGGAAAGTTTTTTTGTGCGATTTACACAGTTTCTTCTATTTCATCCTCTTTTTCTGTCGGAGGTGGTGTATGTTCACCGAAAACAGAACGCTCAAGAATTTCTGCTACATCATATGTGCCAACTGATTCTTCCACTTCTTTCGCTTTCGTACCATCCGATAACATCGTTAAGCAATATGGACAGCCTGCTGAAATCATCGAAGGTCCAACTGCCAATGCTTGTTCTGTTCTCGCAACATTGATACGATTTCCTACATGTTCTTCCATCCACATGAGACCGCCACCTGCGCCACAGCACATCGCGTCTTCACGATTACGTTCCATCTCCAGTAATGTCACACCTGGAATGGCTTTTAAAATATCACGTGGTGCATCGTACACTTCGTTGTAACGCCCTAAATAACATGAATCATGGAAGGTGATTTTTTCATTCACTTCATATTGTGGAACAATTTTCTTCTCTTTCACTAATTTCGCTAATAGCTCTGTATGGTGATACACTTCACCTGACCAACCGAAATCACTGTATTCATTTTTGAAGATATTATAAGCATGCGGATCAATCGTAATGATTTTTGTCACGCCTGCTTTTTCAAATTCTTTAATATTCGCTTCTGCCAACTCTTGGAATAAGAATTCGTTCCCTAGACGACGCGGTGTGTCACCTGAGTTTTTCTCTTTATTACCAAGAATCGCAAATGGAATGCTTGCTTCATTTAATAAGTGAGCAAAAGAAAGTGCAATTTTTTGTGAGCGACTATCGAATGAACCCATTGAACCAACCCATAATAAGTATTCGAATTCTTCGCCTGCTTTTTGTGCTTCTTTTACGGTTGGAATGTGTAATTCTGGGCGTTGGTCGCGCCAGTTTTCTTTTTCTTTACGATTTAGCCCCCATGGATTTCCTTGACGTTCGATATTTGACATCGCGCGTTGTGCATCTGGGTTGACCTTACCTTCTGTCATCGTTAAATAACGACGAAGGTCGATAATTTTTTCTACGTGTTCATTCATTACAGGGCATTGATCTTCACAGTTACGACATGTTGTACATGCCCAAATTTCTTCTTCTGTGATGACATCCCCAATTAATGATGGGTTATAAATATCTTCTACTACTGCTCCTTCTACTCCACCTGCCATCGCCAATTGATTTCCTTTTGACTGGTTGAATAGGAAGCTTGGAACCCACGGTCTTTGAGATGTTTGAACAGCACCTTTATTCGTTAAGTGGTCACGTAGTTTCAACATTAAGTCCATTGGTGACAGCATTTTTCCTGTACCACTTGCAGGACACATATTTGTACAACGACCACATTCTACACAAGCATATAAATCAACTAATTGTAGTTGTGTAAAATCTTCAATTTTTCCTACACCGAATGTAGGCATCTCTTCTTCATCTTCTGATTCCTCATCCATATTGAAGTCAATTGGTGTTAATTTACCAACAGGACCTAGACGGTTGAGATATACGTTGACTGGACCAACAATTAGATGCGCATGTTTTGATTGTGGAATATACACTAAGAAAATGAGTAAGAATAGTAAGTGAACCCACCACATCGCATAGAAACCAGCTGCTGCTGCAACAGGTGAGAAGAAACTAAAGATTGTAGCGACTCCAGATGCGACTGGCTCTGACCATGTTGTGTCTTCTCCGTTCCAAATTAACCCCATACCATTACCCACTAATACAGAAATCATTAGGCCACCGATGAAGATTAATACTAACCCTGATTTGAAGTTGCGTTTTAAACGGACAAGCTTCTCAACATAACGACGATAGAATGCCCAAACGACTGCAACTAAAATTAAAAGTGCTACAATTTCTTGGAAGAATGTGAAATATGGATAGAGTGGTCCAAGCGGCAAATGTGAGCCTGGTTTTAATCCCTTCCAAATGAAATCAATTGCGCCAAATTGTACTAAGATAAAGCCATAGAAGAAGATGACGTGCATAATACCGCTTTTCTTATCCTTCAATAACTTTTTTTGACCAAAAACCATCACCCAGATTTTATGTAATCGAGCTTTTACGTTCTGATCAAATTCTGTTTTCTTACCGAGCTTAATGAAATCGTATCTTGTTTTTAAAAGATAGCTAAATAGGTACACTGCATAAAGAACAACTACTAAAAAGAGTACCCAGTTTAAAACGAGTAGACCATTCATTGTACTTCCCCCCCTGTGATAACCTATTATTTCCCCTTTGTTACCACCTTTTTCATATATTTGAAACGATATATATACTTCTATTGTAGATTATGAATGGTTATTCAGTCAACATTTTTCACGCATTATGCTGTTTTTAATAGAAAATATGCTCGTAAATGCTCATTTTATTTAAAAATAAAAATAAGAAAAGACATTAGAATTCTCACTTCTAATACCTTTTCTATACTTATATTATTTCAGTCTATGTAAGTCATGTTGTAAAATTTTTGAAATATTTGCTACTTGTTCGGCTGTTACGCCAATCAAAACCATCGTTGAAGGTCCTGCTGAAGCAGTGGAGTCGTAGGGTACATTTTCTACATCTACCACATCGATTAATTCCAGTTGCTCTAGCTCTTTTTGCAAGCCTTTCGAACCAAGAGGAATCACTTGTGTAATGTGCTGATTTTTCAGCGCTTCTACAATAACTTGGAGATTGGCAACTTGATGAACGTTTTGTAATAGCTGTTCGCCAACAAGTGGTCGACCGTATGTAAACCAATGGAGTTCAGATAGATTTGGAAGTGGTCGCTGCTTTTCACCGAGCATCGTAATACCAAATCCAGACTGTAGAGTTGGCATGTTCGTTTCGGTACTACCACTAATCGCTGGAACAGGTATTTGCACTTCTTCAAAAACGCGATTGATTCCCGTAATATACTTGCCCCATGCTTCTTCACTCGTAAAGTTTAACAAGATGATTTCTTTTGGAATGGCTTGATTGGCTAGTTGTTCAAGTAGTGTAACGCGTGTAGAGTAGTAACTCGTAACATCATCTGGCACATAAACGACATCTAATTCTTTTTCGCCGATTGCGCCCGAATTATCACTTGTAATTACTAAATTCCCAACCTGTCTTGCATTCCTCATGAAACTTCAACACCTGTTCGAATGAATGCTTTTTTAAGTAGGGGCAGTAGTATTAAACCAACTACAACATTAATTAATGTCGCGGCTAAAATACCTGGTGCTACTGCAAAATACATCGCTGGTGATAATAAGAAGTAAAATGGGAGTGGTGATAGTACACCATTTGATAAAATAATCCATGCCCATGCCAACTTCTTCATTCCTTTACGATAAATAATGGCTGCTACACCCACGACAACTGCCATCTCAAGGGCAATGAAGATATGAAATGGCAATGTTAATGGGAAACCGGAAGATAGCGCTGTTGCCATATGTCCAAGTGCTCCCGCTGCTGCTGCAAGTGGTGCTGGTATAAATGCAATACTAATGAACGCTGGAACTGAATCCAATGCCGGCGTCCCCGGCGGTACAGGAATTTTAATAAAAGAACCAATTACGGAAAGTGCGACAAACATTGCAGTTAAAACTAAAAGCCTAGTCTTTTTCACGTTTGTCACCTCCCTTCTTGGCGCGACCTCCGTCCTTAAATACTTTCGCACTTCTTGCGTATTCAACATCTGGTACATTTAGACGTGAATTGACAACACGCGCTACAGCGAATAAGTAATCTGATAAACGATTTAAATAACGCTGTACAACAAGAGGTACATCTCCTTCTTCTGATTGTTTTAATAATGTCACCATTTGACGTTCTGCACGGCGTGTAATCGTACGTGCGATGTGTAAAGTAGCGGCTGCTGGTGCGCCTCCTGGTAAGATGAATTTTTCTAACAATGGTGGCTCATCCATTAAAATATCAATACGTTGTTCCATTACTTCGATTGGTTCATCTGTCATTTTATAATGACGTTCTTTCATTACGTTTGCTAAATCACCACCGCAATCAAATAATTCGTTTTGAATATTTTCTAAATCATGTAATACATCTTCAAATAACGCTGGATCTAATTCTGATACAGCCTTGCCAATAAATGAATTTAATTCATCAATCGTTCCATAAACTTCTACGCGTGCATCATCTTTATCAACGCGACCTCCAATTAAGCTTGTTTTACCTTTATCGCCTGTACGTGTATATAAATTCATTGTGCCATCCTTCTTTCTATTTAATCTTTTGTGGAATTCCATACCAAATTCGTGTAATTGTTTGACTTTCTGCAAACAAAAGTTGATATAACCTACCTAAAACATCGCGTAATTTTCTTTTTTCAGAAAAAATTGGAACGACACCTCTACCAATGTCTTCTATAATGACATAGATTGATTTGTATTTAAAACCATTTTTTACAATTTTGTTAAAAAAAGTTTCCGCTACTTCTTTTTCAGGTTCATTTAGAAAAGGTTCAATTTGCTTCTCTAAATCAGTAATAACAAGTATTTCAGCATGTTCATTTTCTATATTACTGTGTTGTAAATCATTACACCAATCAACTGCTTGCCCTTCTAATTGTTTTGCTATATATTTTCTTTTTCCGTTATATGCACCACCGATAATGACATGCATCGCTTTCCCTCCTTAAAGTCCTGAAAAGATGTGAAGGTGAGTTCATAGATTTCATCATGTGAAATCGCCCAATCCCAAAATCCAGATGGCTCGGGCGCATATTTCATAAGGAGCATACGAATCGTGCCACCATGTAAGACCATCGCACATTTCTCTGCTTCAGTTATTTCAGAGATGCCCATTTCTACACGCTGTTGAAATTGCTGAAAGCTCTCTCCGTTAGGCGGTGTGACTTGAAGTGGATCATCAATCCATGCACGATATACTTCATCTTCTTTTAAATCTTCATACGTTTTCATTTCAAAATCACCGAAATTCGTTTCGCGAAAAGCAGGAATCCCTTGAAAAGTAGCTTGCGGATAATACTGCTTGACTGTTTGTTCACAGCGCTTTAAATCGCTACCGTAGACAATTTGTACAGTTGAATCGATGATGGGAAGTTGTTTTTCCACAATTCCTTCATCCGTCCATCCCACATATTTTCTCTCCACATTCCCCTGTGTTTTTGCATGGCGCGCTAATGTAAGAGTAAAAGTAGAATCCATAACATCAACTCCATTCCTTCGATGAAAGCACCGTATAAGTCACCTGAACTACCGCCAAAATGTTTGATTGTCCAACTACGGTAAAGACGTGACATGCCTAACACAAAAAGGACAAACACAGCGACAATTAACCATGCCTGTGTAAATATTCCGACCAGAATTGCTACGACTAGTAAACTACCAAAAATCGTATAAATAAATGGCTTCATTAAAATATGTGACTTAAAAAAGGCGCCAAGTCCTGTTTCTTTATTTGTCGGTGTTTGAACGAGGTAGCATGCCATTCCTAAGCGTGCTAAAAAGGGAATGAATAAAAACCAATAGATAGAGATAGCATCTGTCGCTACGAGTTGTGCAAAGAATAGAACTTTAGCTGCTAAGAAAATCACGAGTGCCATTGCACCGAATGCACCGATACGTGGATCGTCTAAAATCGCATGACGTTTTTCTCGATCACGATATGAAAAATATGCATCACTCGTATCGACAAAACCATCTAAATGTAGTCCACCTGTTAAAATCAAACCCGTTAAAATGACTAAAAACGCGATTAATAGAGACGACCAATTCGTATAATGCATCAGCAATTGATAGACACCGTACATGATGGCACCCATACATGCTCCAACAAAAGGAAGCATACTAAACATCGTTGTCACATGACGTTTTGTCATCGGAAGTTCCTTATTGACGGGAATGACTGAAAAGAACTGAACTGCGAGTAAAAATCCTGTCATCTACTTTCCTCCTTTCCAGTAGTGAGGAATGCCATAATCCACCTCAATTGCTACATCACAAAATGACACAAGCCATTGATGAAACAGACCGATTTGCTTTCGATAAAATTCCACTTCTTCACTCTCGTATTTACTCTCATCAAGCACTTCATTCGATACAATGAAAAAGGGAATGTGCTGTTCGTTCATATGGCGACACCATGCTTTCGCTTCTTCTACTCGCTGTTGAAAACACTCTACATGTTGCCACTGCATGGATTCGTCATCCAACTGTACATACATCTCATTCGTCAGCCATGTCGTGACACAATCCCATAATACAACTGCATCTTTTGGAATTCGATTTACGAGTGTCGCAAAATGCGTCGGCTGTTCAATAGTCGTCCATTTTAGTGATGTTCGGTCTGCTTGATGCCATGCAATGCGCTGCTTCATCTCATCATCGAATGCAACACCTGAAGCGATATAATACATCTTTCGATTCGTCTGTTGTGCAGTTTGTCGAACAAGTTGTTCTGCAAATGCACTTTTACCACTTCGAACACCACCTGTTATAAAATGGCTGTTTGTTGAAACCACTGCGTCATCTCCTGTTCTACGATTTTCATTTCCTCAGCTGTTTTCAAACCCATGCGAAGCCACTCACCTTGTAGTACGCGATAATTTTCAGTATGACGGAATACGATGCCCTTTTCTAAAAAGTAGCGATAAAACTGCTTGGTTTGCTGTGGATTTGGTAATTGAAAACAGAGGTAGTTCGTCTGACTATTAGCAACGACACAACCTTGATTTTTTAAGTATTGACGCCATTTTTCACGCTGTTCGATTGTAGTGGTGATTGTCTGCTTACGATATTCTTCCTCTTGCAAACACTGTGTTCCAATCGTTGTGGCTAAGCCATTCACATGCCAATGTGATGCATAAGAAGCCAATTTTTGAATCAATTGTGGCTGCGCAACCAGATAACCCAATCGAATACCTGCTAATCCATACATTTTCGTCATCGAACGGACAATGATTGTATGCAAAAATTGCTCTCTGCATGGAATCATCGTTGGCTCTGGTTCTAACCAATCCATAAACGCTTCGTCTAAAATGACGTAGCAGTTGAATTGTTCTCCCCATTCCATAATCGTCTGAAGCTGTTCTTGTGGTGGTAATACACCTGTTGGATTATTCGGTGTACAGAGATAGATTGCCTTCGCCTGCTTCATCTCTTGTTGAATTTGTTCCATTGGTAAAGACCATGTACATACATCTTCAACTTCTACATGAATCAATTGTGCTTTATGTACAGATAAAGTAGCTTCATACTCTGAAAAGGTTGGATGAACGAGAATGACACGTTGCTTCGCTAAAAACATCGCTAAAAAAGTGAATAGCTCGGCTGCACCATTACCTACAAGTACACATTCTTTTGATATGTGATGCTTGTTCGCTATCGCACTTAAAAAAGGTTCTCCCTGTGGATCAGGATACTTCTCCACAACTCGGACATATTCAGTCCATGAATTTCGGATAGATTGTGGAATCCCCGCTACATTCACATTTTCACTTAAATCAATCATGTGTTCAGGTTGTGGGATCCCAAGTTGTTGAAATAGTTTATGTGGATTAGCTCCATGACTGGGTAGCATAGTAGATGACACCTCCTAAAATCGAACAAAGTAGCCAAAAGCAGATACTCGCTTGCTGCATTTGTCGAATCGTTTTTTGAATATCTTGCGCTTGTAATGGTTTCGTAGAGTACCCCATCTCTGCACGATGTGAAGCAACGCCTTCATAGTAGTTTAGGCCACCTAGTTGAATGCCAAATTGATATGCAGTTGCCGCCTCTAAATAACCACTATTCGGACTTGGGTGCTTTTTCGCATCTTGTAGCCATGCTTGTAGTCGCTCGCGATATGTATAACTCGTTTCATTATTTGTACAAGTGACGATGAGAAATCCTGTGATACGGCTTGGTAGCCAATTGACAATGTCATCTAACTTCGCAGAACAATAGCCAAACTGCGCAAATCGTTCATTTCGATAGCCTACCATTGAGTCGAGTGTATTGATTGCTTTATACATCCACATTCCTGTCGCACCGAATAGAAAACCGTAAAATAGCGGTGCTGTAATCCCGTCACTCGTATTTTCAGATACCGTTTCAATCACACCACGCGTAATATTCGCTTCATCTAAAAGCTCTGTATCACGACCAACAATCCACGATAACTTTTTACGTGCTTCGACTAAATCACCTGAAAGAAGTGGCGTATAAACATCAAGTGCTGCTTGTTTTAATGACTTTTGCGCTAATGCAATTGTCATGAATATCGTTTGAACGATTAGATAGACACCCCAATGAATTTGATACGCTACATAGCTAAGAGCAAACACAATGCTTCCGGTTAATAAGAGTGTGGAGAGTGTTAGCATGAAGCCTTTTGCGATGCGCTGTTTCCCATGATTCCACTTTTTCGTCGCAAAGGAAATCCAATTCCCAATCCAGATAATCGGATGGGGAAGTTTAGGTGGGTCGCCAACTAGACGGTCCAACCAGAATGCTAGTGTACACGAAATTATATGTAAAACGATTATCATTCCATCATCCCCTTTGCACGCTTGTAATCGTGTAAAGCATCTACAACCGTTTCATATACGCCTCTTCCTAAAATACGACCAACTGGCGTAACGGTCCCTGCATAGTTTTGATTTGTTCCTTGTTGTGTTGCCCCAATTAGAATGCTATCTGTTGATGTACCTGTCGCAATGGTATTCGATATACGGTCTGTAATTTTTTCATCTGCGAGTGCTTTTACCTTTGCTTCTGTAGCAGTCATCATCGCTTGTACAAAAGCTTCTTCTGTTAATGTCGCATCAATGAACGCCCAAATATTAATCGTCCCTACTTCGTAAAAAGGTTTTCTTAAATAGGATTTTGACACATCTACTGCATTACCGACACCAGCTGTCACCATAATGACCACATGAATAGCATCTGCTTCAAATTCTCGAATGATGGCATATCTAGCTGCTACTGCTGTCATCATCGCTACTGTTTGATCTGGTTGAAACCCCTGTTTTTCAATGTATTCCTTCATTTCTGTATGTGCATCTTCACACATATAATTAGCATCTACTGCACGATTCATACATGTGTTATACCATCCAAAACCTGCATTATGTAAAGCAGATGAGAGAATTTTCAACGGTTGATTCGATTCGAACACAACATAGGAGGGACGAATCTGAATCTGTTCTTTAGAAATAGTCATAACATAAGTCGTTCCTCTCTCAATATATTGCTTGAAAAATCAAATAATTTTAAAGCTCTTTTAAATTATATGCTAAAAAAGTATGCAAAACAAAAGACCTTTTTCACTTTTATATAAAAAGAAGTTTTATATTCGGATTTTCGAATGATGATGTTTCCCTTTCGCGCGCGGATTTGTCCCTTTCAACGGCGGGGATTCCCTTTCGCGCGCGGATTTGTCCCTTTCAATGGCGATGTTTCCCTTTCGCGCGCGGATTTGTCCCTTTCGGAGGCGATGTTTCCCTTTCGCGCGCGGATTTGTCCCTTTCAATGGCACCGATTCCCTTTCGCGCGCGGATTTGTCCCTTTCAATGGCGATGTTTCCCTTTCGCGCGCGGATTTGTCCCTTTCAAATACAAAAAAAGAACCGCATCATCGCGGTTCTTTTTTGCTTCATATAAAAGATTACATTTTTTCTGGTGCTGCTACGCCTACTAATTTTAATGCGTTTTTCAGTGTTTGTGCAACAGCTGTAATTAACGCAAGACGTGCTGCTGAGCGTTCTGGTTGGTCAGCATCTAATACTTTTTCAGCATTGTAGAAGCTGTGGAATGTGGCTGCTAACTCTTGAATATAGTTTGTAATACGGTGTGGCGCGCGTGCTTTTGCTGCATCCGCTACTACTTGTGGGAAATCACCCACTTTTTTCAGTACTTCGATATCTTTTTCAGTTGATAAAGTATCTAAACCATCTGTAGAAGGTTTAAGGCCTTTTTCTTCAGCTTGACGTAAGATTGAGCAGATACGTGCGTGTGCGTATTGTGCATAGTACACAGGGTTTTCATTCGATTGTTTAATGGCTAAATCTAAATCGAAGTCTAAGTGTGTATCGCCAGCACGCATCGCAAAGTTGTAACGTACCGCATCTAAACCTACTTCTTCTACTAACTCACGTAATGTCACAGCGTTACCTGTACGTTTTGACATTTTTACTTTTTCACCATTACGTAGTAGATTTACCATTTGGATGACTTCTACTTCTAATTTATCGCGGTCATATCCAAGTGCCTCAATCGCAGCTTTCATACGTGGAATGTAACCGTGGTGGTCAGCGCCCCAAATATTGATTAACTGATCGAAACCACGTTGTAATTTATCTTCATGGTATGCGATATCTGGTGTTAAATATGTGTAAGATCCGTCTGATTTTACAAGAACGCGGTCTTTATCATCACCGAATGTTGTTGAACGGAACCAAATTGCACCGTCTTCTTCAAATACGTGACCATTTTCTTTTAATTTATCGATTGCTACTTCTACTTTGCCATCTTGATAAAGTGACGTTTCCGAGAACCATACGTCGAATTCAACGCGGAAATCTTTTAAGTCTTTTTGTATTTTACCAAACTCATGCTTTAAACCATGTGTACGGAAGAATTCATAACGTTCTTCTGGTGATTTTTCTAAAATCTCTGGGCCGAACTCTTTTGATAATTCTTCTGCAATGATAATGATGTCTTTACCATGATAACCATCTGCAGGCACCTCTGCTTCAAGACCTAGTGCTTGGCGGTAACGTGCTTCAAGAGATGACGCTAATTTTGTAATTTGATTACCTGCATCGTTGATGTAGTATTCACGTGATACATCATAACCTGCAAAATCAAATACGTTACATAATGAGTCACCAACTGATGCGCCGCGTGCGTGACCTAAGTGTAAATCGCCTGTTGGGTTTGCTGATACGAACTCTACTTGTACTTTTTGCGCATTACCAGCATTTGAGCGACCATATGCATCACCTTGCTCTAAAACAGTTGGTACTACTTTTGTTAAGTAATCTTTTGCTAATGTGATATTGATGAAACCAGGACCTGCGATTTCAGCTTTTTCAATGTTTGCTGATGCTTGATCTAAGTTTTCTACGATAGCTTCAGCGATTATACGTGGTGCTTTACGTGCAATTTTTGTTAATTGCATCGCAATGTTTGTTGCATAGTCACCATTTTCTTTATTTTTAGGGGTTTCTAAGTGAATATTTAATGCCTCTGGTTCTTCTACTAATTCTGCTTTTTTAATAGCGTTTAAAAAAGCCTCTTTGACCGCTTGTTGTGCCTGTTCTACTGCGTTCATTCTGTTCCCTCCGTATACTTAAGTTCTAATACATACTCACCGACAGATTCATCGCCTGCCAATAGCTCATAATGTACAAAAAATCGTCCACTATTTGAGCCATCTTCCGCTTCGTCGAATGCCATTTTCTTGGTTAAAGTCATGATAGGCATTATTCCAAATGCTGCTTCATAGTGACCTCGTTGCAATGCGTGTAACGTAAATGGTAAACGCATCTTTATATCGCCATTGCGCATAATAATGGCATCGTTTTCGCCAAAGCGTAATGTCGTTTTCATCTTCTTGTCTTCAAGAATTTCTTCGTATTGTAAATACACCTGGTCACGCTTTCGCATGATTGTACCGGTTGACCACAGTTCAATCTTTTCGGGTTTTTGACCTTTATGCATGATCGTTGTAATCAGTTTCAGCTTGACTGGTGCAGTTGGTGGTTGTGCCATACATCCACACCTCCGCTTTTTATTCTATAACCTTTTTATTATAGGTTATTTTCTCACTAGATTTCAAGGTATGAATCATTGATTTCATTATGAATATACGAATTTCCAAATATTTATCAAATCGATTTTATTTTTTGGTTCGAAGTAATGCTATAATGGATACTAATTATTATATAATAGGGGTACGACAATGACTTTAGATATAATTATCAATCTTTCCGTAATGTTTACCTTCATCATTTTCTCGTATTTTGTCTTGGAATATTATCACGAGAAACGACCAGACTTTTCAGATTTACGCCCTTTCATTATCGGCGTTGTCGCAACAGGAATTTCATTAGTATTAATGCAAACAGCCATTAATTTTGAAAAAAATATTTTTGTTGATACACGTAATATTAGTATTTTAATTTCTGGATTATTGGGTGGACCTGCTGCTATTCTGCTATCTTCTATACTCGTTGGCTTCTTTCGTATGTTCTTTTTTGAAGTAAATCCAACAAGCTTTATGGCTGGTGGAACAACGATTGTACTTGGTTTTATTTTCTTCTTTTTATCATTTAAAAAACCAATTAATTATAAAAATAGCCATTTTTATTTAGCGATTCAAACGATTGTCACAGCGATTTTATTGTTTTTCTTAGAAGGTTATAAAAATCCATTATTCGTTTCAATTATTTTTGTAATTATGAATGTAACAGGCTTTTATTTAATTTACTTTGTTTTAAAATTATTCAAACGCCAATTTGAACGAATTCGTGTCATTGAAAAATTATCTGAAACAGATTACACAACAAATTTACCGAATAATCGTAAGTTTGATAATATGCTTGAACGTGCAATTAAAACTCAACAACCTTTTTCACTATTACTCATTGATATCGATCAATTTAAAATGCTAAACTTACGCTACGGTCATGAAGCAGGGGATGAATTATTACGTGAACTAGCAGAACGACTTAAAAGTTTTTCAAAAACACATCTTGCCTTTCCTGCACGTATTAGTGGAGAAGAATTTTCACTTCTGTGTTACGATGCTGCTCCTGCTGTTGGTGTTCATTACGCTACAGAACTTATGCTTATGATTCGAGATGAGCCTTTTATGATATCAAATGGTGAAAGTGTTCAACTGTCCGTATCTATTGGTGTAGCTTCTTACCCCGATAATGGCGAAACAGTGAAAGAATTAACAAATGCAGTAGATGAGGCGATGAATGCAGCAAGTGTACTCGGCCGCTCGCATGTTGTTCACTTGAATCAAGTTTGTCATGAAAAACAAAGTGCTTTAAAAAAACAAAATCTTTAACTAAACAACCCGTATGATGTTTAACTCATCATACGGGTTGTTTTACTTTTGTTCTTTTTTAGGAAATAGCATCGTTAGTAATACATATACAACCGTTAGCACAATGATTAATAAAATGCCTTGCCATAATTCAAGTTCACCTTGCGTTTTAAATAAAACAACGAGAACCACAATAAAAAAAATGGCTCCTGTAATCGGATTCGGAATTTTCCCTTTTTTAGGTGCTGCCATAAAATCCTCCTCAATAAAAGAAAAGGGCTTCGTTCATACGGAGTCCGTTAGTTCCATAATCACGAAAGCCCTATTCATTTGAAATCGCTTAAGTATGATGAAGCAAATGGCTTGGGTTTTGGGTTCATCTGCCTCATCCTGCTCACTGCAATCTCATTCAATGTCTTAGCTTGCAAAAACAAGCCTTACATCAAGTGTACTTCCTTTCGAATGGATATACAACCATGTTATTTTGCCATATGTGATTATTCACATATTGTTCATTTAATTAGTTTTTAAATGGTAATGCTTCATGTAATGCAGGCTCTGAACGACTCCACATACCTTCATCAAATCCTTTTAAATAATCATGTAAAACACGTTTGGATTCTTCGTCCATATGATCGACAATAATATGACGTTTCATCGACTTATCCATTTTATTTACGTGGTCAGCTAAAATTTTATAGCCGCGACGTTTTTCTTTGTTTACAACCATTTCACAAGCTGTTACACCTGCATAGTAGCCACCTTCTGGTTTTTGGTCAATTGTTATCCATACAAGCCAGTATGGTTTACCACCCTCTGAATCTTCACGATTCGTTGTAAATTTTACACCACGCTCAACTGCGCTTCGTGCGTGCATACCACCGATATCCACTTCTGCTGTCTTTTCTTGTACATCAATAAATAGTGGTGATACATTCTCTAATGAAAGCGAACCAATGCCAAATCCTTTATGGCCGTCCGTTGGATTATTTTTAATAATCGTAAATTCCATTTTTTTCGTTTCTTTTTTTTCATTTTCCATTCGCTATCTGCCTCCGTTCTGTTATCATTACGAATATACACTATATTATACCGAAGGAGAATGATTTATGCCTATCGTAACAATTAAAATGATTGAAGGTCGTACAGACGAGCAAAAACGTAACCTAGTAGAACAGGTAACAACAGCTGTTTCAGAAACAGTGAATGCACCAAAAGAGAACGTATCAATCATCATCGAAGAAATGAAGAAAGAACATTATGCAACAGGCGGCGTACGCGCATCTGATAAATAGTGTGAATAATCGGAAAGAGACTTTAGTATTCTTACTAGAGCCTCTTTTTATTTACCTCAATTGTTGCAATCGTTTTGTTATTTCATTAAATTCTTCGTCTAGCACTTCATATTGTGCATCTTTTGGCGTTAGAAAGCTTAACTTACCAAGAACTTCTTGTAGTCGTGTTTCCAGCTGCATACGTTCTTTTTCTACAGGTGTTTCTATGACAACTGTTGGTGTCACCATCCGTTGATTTTCGATGATTAACTTGCGTGTTGTTATTTTTTCAACAAAATACGAATCATGCGAAACAACGATTAACGTTCCATCGTACTCCTCTAGTACTTTTTCCAGTTGTTCACGCGATTCTAAATCAAGATGGTTCGTCGGTTCATCCAAGATGAGTACATTGTTTTCATCTAAAACGAGTTGCATTAATTTGCATTTCACTCGTTCGCCCATGCTCATCAATGCAATTGGTTCATTCCATTGTTCATTTGTAAATCCAAGATGAATCATTAATGTTTGAACTAAACCACGTTGTTCAAATGTCGTTTGCTCAAATAGTTCACTTGGTGTACTTTCCTCAGGAAGATCGAATACTTGTTGTGTGAGATAGCCTATCTTGGCAGCAGGTGAAAGCCAGATTTCACCTTCATAATGCTCTTTTCCAAGTAACATTTGTAAAAATGTTGTTTTTCCAGCACCATTTTTACCACTCAACGCAATACGTTCTCCGTAATTAATCGTTAAGTTCACATCTTCTAAAATAACCTTCTTATCAAATGTTTTAAAAACATGTTTTAATTCGATTAAATGTTTACCTGTTGAATGTGTACTTTGAAATTCGAAATGAACTTGATGTTCTTTTTTAAGTTGGTCTAATTGATGTTTACGTAATTCTTTTTCTAATCTTTTTTGTTTGGACTTTACTTGCGCATCCATTCTTTTCGCTTTTACTCGGTAAAATTCTTTAGCGAATTCGTGTTTCGTCGAATCAGCATGTGCCTGTTCACTCCATGATGTAATCTTCGACATCTGTTGTTCGATGCGTACGATTTCTTGTTGCTGTTTTTCATATTCTCTTTGTTGATGTAGTCGATGCGCTTCATATTGTGTACGATAAGCCTCGTAATTCCCCTTATAAGCTATTACTTTTTTGTCTTCAATATGCCAAATTTCTGTAGCTACTTCATTTAAAAAAGTACGGTTATGTGATACAAAAATAACTGTTCCTCGATATTTTTTTAATTGTTTCTTTAAAAATTGGAGTGCTTCTTGATCTAAATGATTTGTCGGTTCATCTAGTAGTAATAATTGTGGTTTTTCAGCAAAAGCTTCTGCTAAACGGATTTTTAATTTTTCACCACCACTTAATAATGCGTAGGGACGTTCTGGGACTTGCCATATAGCTGTTAGCCCTCTTGGAATCTCTCGATTGAAATCTTCCTTTTCTTGCTCTACCAAAAAAGTAGACGCTTTTCGAAACCACTCAATGTGTCCAGTTGTTGGCTGAATTTGGTTGGCTAATAACTTTAACAATGTAGACTTTCCTGCTCCATTAATTCCTGTAATTCCTATACGAGCGCCTACTTTTACAGATACATTCATATCCGTCAAAATTTCTTCATATGAAAGATTGTGACATTTACATAATTCAGTCATGCTAAATTCCTCCTACTACAGAGGGACCTTTTATATTCTTCTATTAAAAAATCCCTCCAAAAATTTTTGGAAGGATTAGTCTAAAAAACATACCGAAAAAACGGGTTATTTTTATAAAATAAATGGAATATGGACAGACTAATCCTATTTTTTATACAAAGTTTCTTTCACTTCGCGTGTAAAAAATAAGATTACTTCATCGGCCATCCTCATTCCTTTCGTTCAAGAATCTATCTAAAATATAGCATATTCAATTTATTAAAATCAATTATTTATGATTGCAGTTGTTGAATAAACTGGAAGGCAGCCTCAAATTCTTCTATTGTAAAATGCAACTTTGCTTTGACCACATTCACCTTTTCAATTTGTTCTTCTGGTTGTAAATCATCAAAATAAAGTAGTGTCGCAACCAACTCTAAAAAGCGCGAACTTTTACCATTCATTTGCTGAACGATTTCGGCTAGGCGTGTATCATGTGTTTCTACAATCGTTGCAAACTCACGACCTTTTTCTGTCGGTGCATAACAATACTGCACATAAGATCCCTTATCTTCTTTTCTCTCCGTCATAAAACCTAAGTTACATAATTCCTCCATACGCACCGTTAATTCTTCTGAATACGGTCCATAAATATGGAAGTTATACTTTTCTTGAAATGCGAAATCCATCTTCTTCGCAATAAAAATCATCTTTTGTAACTTCTTTCTCCCCGTAACTTCCCCAGCAAGCGACACAAACTGTACGATTTTCGCGTGATCTTGTAGCAATAGGAGTCTCCTTTCTAAGCGTGCATGATTTCAATAATTTGTTCATGTAATGGATGTTCTTCGTGTAGTAAATCTTTTGGATAATATAATTTATGATCTGTTCGACGTTTACCTGAGATTGCATCGACAATATCCGATGAACGTGATAATTCACTTAATTCTTTGTTTGGCATTTGAAGATAAATCGGTAGTCGTTCTCCTTCTTCACCCGGACGATAGAAGTCGTAAGGTAAGTCAGATGACGAGTCCATCACTAAATAATAGTTTGGATCAATTCCTGCTTGGTCAAATAGCTTTTCCAAGCGAATGAGCTTTTCCCAATCTTTTGATGGATCGACTTCTACGAATTTAAATAATTTTCGATTTAAAAAGCGTTGACTTAAGTCGCTTAAAATTGCATCTTCTTCACTCATCCAAAACTGGAAGTAAGCTAAAATAATACTTTCATCCATCGCAATATAGGCATCTAATTGGACATCATTTTCAAAAAAGCTATGGAAGTGCGCGATGTCATGCTTAAATGTATAGCCTGCGTGATATAATTCTTTTGCACGTTCCAATGTCTTTCTCAAAATGACTTCTGCACTGCGTGATACTGGATGGAAGTACACTTGCCAATACATCTGATAACGACTCATAATATAGTCTTCAATTGCATGCATACCTGTTGATTTGATCACAATTTGATCGGGTTGAGGTCGCATGACACGTAAAATGCGTTCCATATCAAAATGACCGTAACTCACACCTGTAAAGTACGCATCGCGCTGTAAGTAATCCATGCGGTCTGCATCAATTTGACTTGAAATAAGACTTACCACTTGTTTATTGTGATAGGTTTTTTCAATCACTTCAGATACTTTCTTTGGAAAGTCTTTTGAGACGCGACGAAGCACTTCATTAACTTCTGTATTCCCTAAAATGATGGCACGTGTAAAATATTCATGATCTAAATCGAAAACATGTTCAAAAGCATGCGAAAAAGGACCATGACCTAAATCGTGTAGTAAACCTGCACAAAGAGCTACAAGACGTTCTCTTTTGTTCCATTCCGGACGGTTCGCAAAAACATCATCGACCATGCGACGAACGATTTCGTAAACACCGAGAGAATGACTAAAACGACTATGTTCTGCCCCGTGGAATACTAAATACGTCGTACCGAGTTGTCGAATACGGCGTAAGCGTTGAAATTCTTTCGTTGCGATTAAATCCCAAATCACTTGGTCTTGCACATGTATGTAGCGATGAACAGGGTCTTTAAATACTTTTTCTTCTGCTAACTTTTGTGTTGCGTATGCCATTTTACACCTCCAACATTTCTTTCCTTTATTGTATCGAATTTGAAAACGAACACCAACTATTTCGAGAGAAAAGGAGAAATCACATAAAGCGCGATTTCTCCTTTTTCTATCCTTCGTGCATTAAACACGCAATTTATGATTCTTTCATGTCTTCTGGTTCTACAAAACCTTCTGGTAATCTTTTTTGTGATTTTAACTTTTTGATTACCTTTGGAATTAACTCATCTTCCGTATGTGCAGCGCATGGACGATTATTAACAAAGGTAAAAGTTTTTCGTAAACCAGGACCACAATAAGAATGGCATTTGATATCGATTTCTGCATCAGGATCGATTGCTTTCAACTTCGGAATTAATGTCTTGAGATTCACTGCTTGACATTCGTCACAAACTCGAAATTCGTTTGCCATAGTGCCGACAGTCCCTTCTTATTTCAAAATTTCACTATCGCTAAGTGTATCGACTTTTCACAAAAGAATCAACCGTCATTTCTTGCCAACATCTTCTGATTACGCTCAAATACGCGCTGTAAATAGAATTGATAATGTTCTAATTCTTCGGCTTGTAAGCCACCCATTAACAGTTGTTCCGACTTTTCATAAAGTAGTTGCTGTAGATTTTGAACAGTTTGTGAAACTGTTAATTCTTCCTCTAATAATTCAGATAAGGAAGCCATGACTTCTGGTTTCACTTCTGGATATTGAAATTTTGTTGGTTCATGTTGTAAAGCGACTTCGTAAAATGAACGAATAAGTTTTGCGCGCTCTGAGCCACTTCCTTCAATTGATAAATAAATTTGCACCGCAATTCCTTGACGTAAACGACGTTGTGAAATACCTGCAAACTTTTTACCGTCAATACTCAAATCATATGTACCCGGACAATATGAACCGACAATTTCATATGCTTCGATACGTTCGGCTGCTTGTGGGAATAACGCCCGAATAAGCGACACCATCACTTCGTAAGCTGTATTAATATCGATTTTTTCGTTTTCTTCTGATAGCACAATCGAAATATTAAGAACACCTGGATCAAGTACAACTGCCAGTCCACCAGAATTTCGCACAATCGGTTTATATCCTTTTTCCTCTAACAAATCCATTCCAGCTTGTACAAACGGAAGTCGATGATCTTGAATACCGAGAACAACGGAAGCATCATGTACCCATGTACGAATCGTCGGAGCACTCATTCCTTGCCCAACTAGGTGACAGAGCGTATCATCCGCCGCAAATGATTCAAGTGGTGATTGTGTTAAGCCACTTGTTGATTGATCCCATAAACGCCAAACAGGTTGCGTTAAATAATCTTTCATATACGTAACTCCTACATCTTTTTTTCTTACAGTTTAACATAGATTGAAAAACGACGAAAAAGGAGTGAAAAGTGGTTTTCGCAAAAATCTATTTTTTCATTTTTCTGCATGTCGAATTCGTGAACGCAAGTAAAGTAGGACGAATATTCAGTTTAAAAATGGTATAATACGTTTGAATAAGCCTTAGAAGGAGTGTTTTAACATGATTGAAGCAGCACAAACGCTTGATGGTTGGTACGTATTACACGAATTCCGTTCAATGGACTGGGCTTCTTGGAAATTAGTTTCTGAGAAAGAGCGCACAGAAGCAGTTGAAGAATTCATCGCATATTTAGAAAAATTAAATGAAGCAGATGTCGCAAAAACAGGCGCACATGCTTTCTACTCGATTGTTGGTCAAAAAGCCGACTTCATGATTATGACATTACGTGAAACAATGGAAGAACTAAACGAAATTGAAACAGATTTCAATAAATTAGCGATTGCTGATTTTACAGTTCCTACATATTCATATGTATCGGTTGTAGAATTATCAAATTACCTAGCTGGTAAAAAGAATGCAGATAGCGATGCTCCTGCTGAAGATCCATACCAAAATCCACATGTACGTGCTCGTCTATACCCTGAGCTACCTCGTATGGATCATGTTTGTTTCTATCCAATGGATAAACGTCGTCAAAAAGGCGCAAACTGGTACATGCTTGAAATGAATGAACGTCAAGAAATGATGCGTTCTCATGGTTTAATCGGACGTAGCTATGCTGGAAAAGTAAAACAAATCATCTCAGGTTCAATCGGTTTCGATGATCATGAATGGGGCGTTACACTATTTGCAGATGACGTACTACAATTCAAAAAATTAATTTACGAGATGCGTTTTGATGAAGTATCAGCACGTTACGCTGACTTCGGCTCATTCTTCGTTGGTAATATTTTAGATGCAGATAAACTACGCAAAATGTTAGCAGTTTAGTTCGCAACATAAAAAAATCGCGCCGCAGCGCGATTTTTTGTTTACGTTAATTTAAATCGTTCACTCAATCGCTTGCACGATTCGACAATTTTCATTTCAATTCGATCATCTACAATTAATTGCTCATCCGCAAAAGCTACAAGAGCAGGATTATTTCCGATTAAAATTGTATATTGCGCAAAATCAAAGACGTTCACATCTTCTTCATCTTTCCCAAAAGCAATGTAATTTCGCTTTTGAATTCCTAATGTGCGGAGTGCATTCCATTTGCTCAATCCAAGGGGTGTAATTTCAATCATTTCCCCATCATCAATCAAATGTACTGCCACATTTAATTTGCGCAGTTTTTCAATTATCTCTTTTCGATTTGATGCACTGAGAATCGTAATTTTCCATACAGTTGATAAATCTTCCAAATGATGATTTTCCGCTAATTTATAAGGGTCTACATCGTTCACAACGCGATGATATGCGCCGCCTGTATATGCATAGTCCCAATCACTCTCAACCAGATAAGTCGCATCAAATAATTGAATTAACTCTTTTAACTTGGAGAACATGGATGTTGAGAATGCAACAATTTGCTCAATGTTTCCACGATAGCAAATGATAGCTCCATTGCCACCAACCATTTTACTATTGTGAAATTGTTTGTCGAGTAAGGTCAGCATATGGCGAATCGATTTAGATGAAACAAAAATCGGCTCATGCCCTCTTTCACATAAAAAAGCTAGCATATCCGTTAAATAATCACTCACTTTTTCATCATGAAAAGAAATGGTTCCCTCCAAATCAAAAACAAATCGCACAAAATCACTTCTTTCTTCACTCTCAACGAGTTTCTTTTGTTCATTATACCCTTAAATTTCCACGCCTAACACTTCAAATGCGCCGATTCCCTTTCGCGCGCGGATTTGTCCCTTTCAAATGCGCCGATTCCCTTTCGCGCGCGGATTTGTCCCTTTCAATGGCGGCGATCCCTTTCGCGCGCGGTTTTGTCCCTTTCAAATGCGCCGATTCCCTTTCGCGCGCGGATTTGTCCCTTTCAACGGCGCCGATTCCCTTTCGCGCGCGGATTTGTCCCTTTCAAATGCGCCGATTCCCTTTCGCGCGCGGATTTGTCCCTTTCAACGGCGCCGATTCCCTTTCGCGCGCGGTTTTGTCCCTTTCAAATGCGCCGATTCCCTTTCGCGCGCGGTTTTGTCCCTTTCAACGGCGCCGATTCCCTTTCGCGCGCGGTTTTGTCCCTTTCAACAGGCGCGATTCCCTTTCGCGCGCGGATTTGTCCCTTTCAACAGGCGCGATTCCCTTTCGCGCACGGTTTTGTCCCTTTCAAATGCCAAGATTCCCTTTCGCGCGCGGATTTGTCCCTTTCAAATGCCAAGATTCCCTTTCGCGCGTGGATTTGTCCCTTTCAACGGCGCCAATTCCCTTTCGCGCGCGGTTTTGTCCCTTTCAAATGCCAAGATTCCCTTTCGCGCGTGGATTTGTCCCTTTCGACGGCGGGGATTCCCTTTCGCGCGTGGATTTGTCCCTTTCAACGGCGGGGATTCCCTTTCGCGCGCGGATTTGTCCCTTTCAAATGCCAAGATTCCCTTTCGCGCGTGGATTTGTCCCTTTCAAATGCGCCGTTTCCCTTTCGCGCGTGGTTTTGTCCCTTTCAAATGCCAAGATTCCCTTTCGCGCGCGGATTTGTCCCTTTCATCAAAAAATCTCGCCATGCAATAGATGGCGAGATTTCAAATATTTATTTTGCGAATTTTTTAGCGGCAAGAATGACAAAAATCCAACCTACTAGGAAGCTTACACCACCAATTGGTGTAATCGCACCAATGACTTTAATTCCTGATAGTGCGAGTACATATAAACTACCAGAGAATAGAATAATACCGATTGTTAGTAAGTTACCTGCCCAATTTAACTCTTTAACAGGTCCTAAAATACTTGGAGCCATTAGAATACCAATCGCAATTAATCCTAGTGCATGCGACATTTGATATGTTACGGCTTTTTCCCATACACTTGTATAGTCTTTTGCTTCTAAGAAATCTTCAAGTGCATGTGCACCGAATGCACCAAGTGCGACTGATAAGAATGCCATAATAGCACCTGTAATAATAAATTTTTTCACAGTGTTTCTCTCCTTTTAAAAATCAAAAAGCGAATCCCCATTGGCATCGGGTTCGTGTAATTTATTCGCTTGTGTTGGAACAGGCGGTGTTGGTTGTGATGGCGCTGTAAAGGAAGTTGGTTGAACTGACGGTTCGTTCGTTTGCAATGCGACATCACATAAAGCACGCATTGCCGAAAAGGCTTCTCTTTTTTCTGATGTTGAAGCTGCCTGTTGTGCTTGTGCGATTTGCTTTTGTAATTCTTTAATAATGGCATCATATGAAATCATCTGTTTGTTCCTCGCTGTTTCTCTTCAAATTTCAGACAGTCCATGCCTGATGATCTTTTAACGACTGCGATGGGTAGCTCACGTGTCTTAAATCCGTATGCACGACAACCACGTGGACTTGCTGGGTCCCATGTCACGATGAAATGGCGACAAGAAAAGCAGTTAGGTTTCATTCCGTATGACCACCTTTCTCTTTCACTTTATCATATTCATTTTCATGTGTGTTCATTTTCAAGCTCAAATTGTAGTTGTTCATCATTTTGACAATTAAATTGAATTGGATCATGCCCCCACGCAATTAATTGGTGGTTAATTTGTGAAAATGGCTTACTACCAAAAAATCCACGATAGGCACTCAATGGACTTGGATGCGCTCCTTCAATTACAATATGTTTTGTTGTATCAATGAATTTTTTCTTTTGTTGCGCTGGTTTGCCCCAAAGTACAAAAATCATCGGTTCTGCACGCTCATTTAATCGTTGAATGACTGCATCTGTAAACTGCTCCCACCCTTTATTTTTATGCGAATGTGCCTTATGAGCTTCTACTGTTAATACCGTATTTAATAATAAAATACCTTGTTCTGCCCAACAATTCAAATTACCTGTTGTTGGCTCTGAAACATCTAAATCGTCTGCTAATTCTTTATACATATTACGTAAACTTGGTGGAATTTTCACACCTGATTTAACTGAAAAACTTAATCCGTGTGCCTGCCCATCATCGTGATACGGATCTTGACCTAAGATAACGACTTTTACATCGTGAAAGGGTGTTTTTTCAAAAGCTGTCCAAATCTCATCTTTTGGTGGGAAAACTTGTGTTTTTTCATAAGCTTGTTCTACAAACTGCATTAAATCAGCAAAATAAGGTTTCACCATTTCTGCTTGCATAATAGGTTGCCAATCATTTGGTAAGTTCATATATGCTCTACTCCTTAAATTCAACTGTTGTATTATAATTGAGTGCTGAGAAAAGATTACGAATGGCTTGTTCTGCATTTGTTTTTGCATGTTTCAGTAATCCAGCTGTTTCTGCTTCTTTGATCATTAATTTTTGCGCATCATTCGCTAGACTATAACCATCTTTCACCGTTGCTTCATCTCGAAATAGACCATTCGTTGAGAAAACCTGTACTTTTTCTAAATCTAACGTTGCTTTCCCCTGAATCTGTGGTTCTGGCGCCGTAACTTGAATTGTCTTTTTCTCCTCATCTACTTGTACGTCTTCTTTTGTTATTTTACTCAAATCAACACCTGCACGTACAGTTCCTGGCATGACTACTAATAATTTTTGCTTTGTTCCGGGGATATCTAAACCAATTTCTTCACCGAATAAGGCATTATTTTCACGTTCCACAATAACTTTTAAATAAGCTTCTGCTGTTGCTAACTCATTCAATTCTGTAATTTTTTCAACAACTGCGTCTTCAGTCTGCTTATTCGTATGATTCGATACATATTTTGTGATGAGAACGGTTGCGATAATGACAATAACGAGTAATAGTATAGCGAAAAGTGACCATTTTAGCTTTTTTTTCATGTATTTTCCTCCTTTTTACAAAACTGACCTTATAAAAAACTTCATTTTTGACTATTTTATTCGAGCCAGTCCCATTTTACAATGAAACTATGACATTTATACAAAGGGAGAGATTTTCATGTCTTTACGCAAAACATTAACAATTGCTGGTTCGGACGCTTCAGGTGGCGCAGGTTTAGAAGCAGATTTAAAAGCTTTTGAAGCACATGGCACATATGGTTTAGCGGCTGTAACAGTCATCGCTACAATGGATCCAGATAATAATTGGTCACATGGGGTGTACACTTTACCAACAGATGTGTTACAAGCACAATTAAAAACAACTTTTTCAACAGGTGTGGATGCATTAAAAACAGGTATGTTATCAACTGAAGAAGTGATTCAAGTTTCAGGTGAAGCGATTAAAGCTTCAGGTGTTGAAAATGTAGTCATCGATCCAGTTATGGTGTGTAAAGGTGAAGATGAAGTATTGAATCCTGGGAACGTAGACGCAATGATTCAATATTTATTACCGTTAGCAAAAGTAACGACACCAAACTTATTTGAAGCCGGTCAATTAGCTGGTGTGAAAACGCCAAAATCAATTGAAGAAATGCAAGTGGCTGCTGAAAAAATTCATGCGCTTGGTGCAAAGAACGTTGTGATTAAAGGTGGTCGCGGTATTGACCATGAACAAGCATTCGACTTATTCTATGATGGTTCAACGCACTACCTACTTGAAACAGCGAAAGTAGATACCAACTATAATCACGGTGCGGGTTGTACATTTGCTGCTTCTGTTACAGCGAACCTTGCAAAAGGACTTGCTGTAAAAGAAGCTGTTCTTGAAGCGAAAGAGTTCGTTGCAGCAGGTATTCAACATGGTTGGAAATTAAACCAGTTCGTAGGCCCTGTACTTCACGCAGCGAAAAATATTTACGGTGCGCCAACAGTTACAATGAAAGAATTAGCACCTGTTTCATCAAATTAATAGATTTTAAAACAAAGAGGAATTGTGCTAACATGGCATTCCTCTTTTTGCTTGAGATTTTTAACTTGATGTCCTATCAACAAACTCATCCCACGTCTCCTTATTTTCTGCTAAATAAAGTGATACGCTATTGCCCTCTAAATAAACGCCTAATCTTTTTTTACCTACTTTAAAAACGGGAATTGTTAAATAATCCATAATATACACATCACTTTTGTAATCTCTTGAAAATGTGCGATAAAGTAGTGTCGGATCAATCACGCCTTGATAATGCCACATAATGACCGTAGTTTTTCCTTTTTTATTTTTGGTTGGTGAATAATACGAAATTTCATCTTTCTTTTTAATTTTTTCTCTATAACTAAAAGGTTCCGATGCTTTTTTATATTTCTCTTTTTACGCGTTACAAAACGTCGGGAAAGTGATGCCACTCTACTATACTGCTGATGCACTGAATAGCATTATGTATAAAGGACTTGGTTTTAAAGCGATTTATATTGTTTTACTCGTTTTCCTACTCTCTGCATTCATTTTCTATATTTTAAATTTCATCAGCTTACGTCGTTCAATTTAAGTAAGCAAACGAATCGCATTTCTCGAAAAACAGCATTATAATGAATAGTAGATGTTTTTTTGAGAGGAAGCGAAAAAATAATGGAAACAGTAAACTTAGAACGCCTGCAGCAATTGATTGATTCATTTGCGCATAAAGACGTTTACATCCACCTAGAAACGACAAATGGCGCTTATGCAAACCATTTTGATGAAAAAGTATTCAATGCAGGTGCATTCATTCGTAATGTACTCGTTCAATATGAACTTGGAAAAATCACACCTGATGTACCGCATCGCGTTGGTTTAAAACTTGCAAACGGCGGTTGGATTTATGCACAGGGGATTACACATTTTGAATTAGATGACAAAGGTCGCTTATTAATGGCTGGTCATGACTATGATGGAAAATTAGCGGTTGCACTTGAAATTAGTGAAACACCGTTTACTTATTAAGGAGGAAGAATACATGTTAGCACAAGAAGAACGTCATATTTTAGTTGTATTCCCACATCCTGATGATGAAGCATTCGGTGTTTCAGGTACATTAGCTCAATATGCTAATGCAGGTGTACCGATTACGTATGCTTGCTTAACATTAGGTGAGATGGGACGTAATTTAGGGAACCCACCTTTTGCAACACGTGAGAGTCTACCAGAGATTCGTCGTGAAGAATTGAAAAAAGCGGCGGAAGCGATTGGCATTCAAGATTTACGTATGATGGGATTACGTGATAAAACTGTTGAATTTGAAGATGATGAAAAAATGGTACAAATGATGACTTCTTTAATTAACGAAGTCAATCCATCGCTTATCATTACGTTCTATCCGAACTATGCGGTACACCCTGACCACGAAGCTACTGCTCGTGCAGTTGTACGTGCAGTGCGTCGTATGGATGAAAAACAACGTCCACGTTTATATGGTGTAGCATTTGCGAATAATACATTAGATGAATTAGGTGAGCCTGATATCGTCAATGATATTCGTGATGTAAAAGAACAAAAAATGAACGCGATGAAAGCACATAATTCGCAAACAGGCTGGATGCTTCAAGAAGAAGCAAAACGCCAAGAAGAAGGCGATACAGAGGAGAGTAATTGGTTCACAGATGAATCATTCTACAATTATCGCTGGAATAAAGATTTTGAAGAAACATTTTAATTGATTTAAAGGAACTTTGACATTTTTTTGTTGAACTTCTTTTTTATATGTGTACTTTGGGTATATAAGTACAGATGATGAGTGGATGAAAAGGAGACGCCTATACAACAAGAAATCCCTGAAAAAACAAAGCGTCTGATTGTGTTCGTGATGATTGTCGGCTGTTTTTTCTCTACACTCAATCAGACGTTATTAAATGTCGCATTGCCTCACTTTTAGATATTGGTCGTATGTTACTCTCAACAACTGGTTTTGCCTTATTACTCTTTGGATTTAGTAGCGCTGGAAGTAAAGGTTGGAGATCCTATTGTCTGGTCAACCACATTAATTGAACTCACCAACGTTAGCATCTTCTTTCGCATCCAAATTCGTTCCAAATCGAAAAAAGAACAAGAATTAGAAAAACATTTACGACGCGATGAACTGAAAAATAAAAAAGCCGAAATTGCGCCATATAGCGTCATTTCGGCTTTTTATTTATGTTTGTGATACACCTTCTGCGAAACGAAGCATGCCATTCGTTAAACAATAGTCCACCATGAACTTTTTAGAACCATAATGATCGAATACAATCTCGATTTCATCGTCCGTCACTTTTTTTATATAACCTAAATCGTAGACTTGATGCAAAACTTTTAAGCCACGTTGTAAATCTTGCTGTTGTTGAATCGCATCTTTTGGTAGTTCACGTACCACCTTCTTTTGAAACTTTTTATTCGTGATGATTTCTTTTGGACGTTTATTCTCACTTTTCTCCACAACATCACTCAATTGTAATTCGCCTACTTCTTCACCAAGAAGAATTTTTTTAACATCTTCTAAGAAAGCTGAAGGACGTGTTGTTTCTTCGTCTTTCTGATTATACGTAAGTAATTCCAAATGTTTTCTAGCACGTGTCATACCTACATAGAATAATCGAACAGCTTCTTCCATCTTTTCAACGTCGCCTGCTTTATAAGCCTTCACATCATCTTTCGACGGAATGACACCATCTACTAAATCTAGCATGTAGACAGTATCAAATTCGAGTCCTTTTGAGCTATGCATCGTTGATAGCGTAGCGACATTTTCATTTTTATTAAAACGAGATGTTTTCATAATTTCTTCTAATTCTTTTAATCGTTTTGCGAATGCTTCAAGTGTTGGCAGTCCTTCAGCAATATGCTCTAGCTGACTAACGATACTCAATAGATTTTCTTCATTAAAACCTAAATGCTCTGCACGATTTTTCAGCGTTTTATCATATCCTAAATCGCGTCTAATAAGCTGAATCGCTTCATCTGGCGGGAGTGTATTCAGCCTCTGAATATTCTTTTTCGCTTTTCTTAAAGCTTGTTCTTGATACGGCGCATGAGTATTTTTTTGTAAGCGGTCAAAACAAGAAGTATCTTCGCCATCTCTTAGTAATACTTGCATCTGTGCTTTTTTAATATACGCATTCATTTTCGTATAAATTTTCTCTAAAATATCTGCGCGACGATCATTATACGAAAGGCGCATAAAGTTTAAAATATCTTCTACAATCCAATGCTTAAAGAATTTTACGTCGACATCTTTCATATAAAATGGAATGTCTTTTTTCTCAAGTAAATCAATGAGACGAATGGCAGATGCATTATTTCGATAGAGAACGACTACTTCTTTTGGATTTGGTGATTTTTGAATTTCCTGTACGACATAGTTGAGTTGTAAATCATAACGTCGCATATTATGAATTATAATCGGTTCACCTTTTGGGTTCTCCGTAAACATCTTCTTATCATAGCGATTGCGATTTCGTTTTATGAATGTATTCGCTGTATCTACAATTTCAGGTGTCGAACGATAATTTTGAGCCATCGTTAAAACTTTCCCGTTCGGATACGTCTGTTGGAAAGATAAGAGCTTCGTTACATCTGCACCGCGCCACATGAAAATGGATTGGTCATCATCTGCGACAACACATAAATTATTTTGCGGAGCAGCTAAAATCGTTACAATCTCATGTTGTACGACCGAATTATCTTGTGATTCATCTGTTAGAACATATTCATATAAATGTTGATACTTCGTGCGAATTTCTTCATCTCGCTGTAAAATATCGAGGCAATACGTTAGCATATCATCAAAATCGAGTAAGACATGCTTAGCGTTTTGCTTTTTAAAATCTTCATATGCTCGAAAGATTTTCGCGGCGCTACCGATGGAGCAGTTTACTTTTTTAAGTGCCTCATCTGTCGCCACCATACGATTTTTCACAAAACTAATATATGTCACTAATTCATCCATCTCATCTTCAGTCGGTGCTTGTTTGACCTGTTCTGAAAATAGATTCCGCAAGATGACTTTCTTATGCAAGTTTTCACTCACATTTCCTTCAATTAATGTATAGTCTATTTGATGTTTATAAAAATATTCGCGTACAACCTTATAAGCGAAACTATGAATCGTTGAAAAAGCTACGCGCTCATTCGTCAAACGTCCGAAAAATTGCTCAAAGCGTTCTTCCATATCACGTGCCGATGCTTTACTAAACGTAATCGCTAAAATACGCTTGGCTGGCACTTTTTTAACGAGCATTAAATAACCAATTTTCATATTCAAAGTAGTCGTTTTACCGGATCCAGGTGATGCTAATAATAATAGTGGCCCTTCATGAAAGCGCACTGCTTGTTTTTGTACATTATTGAGACTGACGCCTGTCAGCTGCTTCATACGTTCGAAAAAGTTCATTCGTCATTCTCCTTTTTTATTCACTTCTTCTATTGTAACATTTCTTGTTTTTTCTTTGTTTAAAATAAAAACGCTTACATTTTTGAAATAAGCTAAATCTTTTGAATTGACTGATTATTTTAGACTTTCTTATGTTACAATGAAACAATATATTTTAGACATTAGGAGGAAAAATAATATGACTGTATCAGAAGCAAAAACCGTCACAGTGGAAAATGTGTTGATCGCCCATCAATTTTTAAAGGATGTCGTCGTACACACACCACTACAAAAAAATGATTATCTATCCGAAAAATATGGAGCTACCGTCTATTTAAAACGAGAAGACTTACAACATGTTCGCTCGTTCAAATTACGCGGTGCGTACTATAAGATTAAATCCATCGAAGAAGAAGCACGCGAATTCGGTGTGGTCTGTGCGAGTGCAGGGAATCATGCACAAGGTGTTGCTTACGCCTGTGCGCAATTAGGCATCTTCGGGCATATTTTCATGCCGACAACGACTCCAAAACAGAAAATTAACCAGGTGAAAATGTTTGGCCGCGAATTTGTCGAGGTTATTTTATCTGGCGATACATTTGACGACTCTGCGAAAAGCGCACAAGCTTTTTCAGAAACAGAGAACCATATCTTCATTCACCCATTCGATGATGTTGACATTATCGCTGGACAAGGCACCGTTGCCGTTGAGATTATGAATGATATTGAACGTCCAATTGATTATATTTTCGGGAGTATTGGTGGCGGTGGCTTAATGGCTGGGGTGTCTACTTATATTAAGAATCTCTCACCAACTACAAAAGTCATCGGTGTAGAACCTGCTGGAGCTGCGAGCATGAAGGCTGCTTTTAAAGAGGCGAACCCTGTTCACTTGCCGAAAATTGATAAGTTTGTAGACGGTGCGGCTGTTCAGTGTGTTGGTCAGTTCACCTATCAGATTTGCCAACAATTTATGGACGATATCGTGGCAGTGCCTGAAGGAAAAGTATGTACACATATTTTAGAGCTATATAATAAATTAGCAGTTGTGGCTGAGCCTGCTGGCGCATTATCGGTTGCTGCGCTTGATTTTTATAAAGATGACATCAAAGGAAAATCAGTTGTATGCATTATTAGTGGCGGAAATAATGATATTAGTCGTATGCAAGAAATTAAAGAAAAGTCGTTAATTCATGAAGGATTACTCTACTACTTTATCGTCAGCTTCCCTCAACGAGCAGGGGCATTACGTCAATTTCTAACAGAAGTATTAGGGCCTGAAGATGACATCACGACCTTTGAATATACGAAGAAGAACAATAAAGAGAGTGGGCCTGCACTTGTTGGCATCGAATTAAAACGTCCGCATGATTACGCATCACTCATTGAACGCTTCCAATCAAACGGTTTTGAATATATGGAAGTCAATAACGATAGTACATTATTCTCGTTGTTGGTCTAACGCTAGACAAAAGTACAAGCTGGAAAGACCTTGCGACTTTTTATTTTTTTCGAAAGGTCGTTGTGATATAGTTTAAGAATAGGTATTACGATTTCTGAGCTGGTAGTACGGACTCATAATCGTAAAGAATGCCACGCGTCAGTAACTGAAATGTCACTTTCAGAAACTTATTGATGCAGGCGATGATCGCGACCTTATGAGGTTTTCTCTGAGGTTGCTTTTTTAATTTATAATAATAATCCACAAAATGATTTGGCTTTCCCTTCGCCATTAACATGGCACACACCATGAAATATAAAATCTTTCGTAAATGCTTGTTTCCTCGTTTATTAATTCGATCGCGGTATTGTGTGTTCCCAGACTGGTATCGCATAATGTCAATTCCGACATAGACGTTTAGTTGTTTCGCATTTTGAAAACGACGAATATCACCTAATTCTCCAATTAGTCTACCCGCTGTTGAATCACCAATACCCGGAATAGAACGGAGTATTAGATATTCTTTTCGCCCTTGTGACAATTCAACCATTTGTTTCACAAGTAAATCTTTCTTGTCTTGTAAATCTGCTATACGGGCTGCGTAGTCTCGTACTTGATCACATCGAACATACGTAGACTGAATCGCTGGATAACTATTTTTCGCGGCTGCTATTAACGCAATGGCTTTTGTTTCTGCACGCGTTAGTGATAGATTTTTTCGTGTATTGGCTTTTAAACGATTTCTAATCACGGTCTTCGAATGAATTAACAAAAGTTCTGGGTGTGGATAGAGCTGTACAACATTTAAAAATAATGCGGAGCTCGGAGTAAATAATTTTTCTAATTCAGT
>NZ_JBBOPO010000001.1:2695000-2900590 GCF_038003625.1 Kurthia sp. FSL E2-0154 | reverse complement strand
TTCCATTTTGAAATGTGTTTTTGCGAGTTCATGAGCATCGCTTATATCCGTTTTATGTCGACGCATCGTAGCCATTTGTAAATTTGCTTCAAGTGGATTCATGCGAAAGTATGCATAGCCATTATCTTTAAAAAACGCCTCAACAGGTTTGGAATAAATGCCTGTTGCCTCAAATACGATCTCAGGGACTTGTCCATCTAACTTAGCGAGTGCATCTATTCGTTCGTGTAAACGATTGAAATCAACACGTGTGTGGTACAGCTCACCTTCGAATTCACATTGACGATTACGATTATAAATCGCGATTGTACTTTTCCCTTTACTGACATCTAACGCAATGACATGTTTCATCTAATTTCTCCTTTTTCGCCAATTATAGAAGTCTTCACATTGCCTTATCGATTCCACTTTCTTATACACGATCTCTTGGACCCAACAGACTAAACTGATTCAAATAAGGGTGTGAAGTTAGCCGGTTTTAAATACGGATTCTAAAATGATCCCAGAGCCTGGTCGGCTTTTCTTCACTTCTACTATAAAAAATAGTAGCACAAACCGTGGCCTTGGTCTGTGCTACTAATCTTAGTATGTTTTTATAGAGATTTAATTTTTTAATAAAAGAAATGAACACCACCATATTGTATAAAAGTTTTTGTCTTTTTCTTATTATTACCATATTTATACTTAATACCCACATATCCGTCTTCTTTATCTAAACTTAAAGGTTTATTAGCTAAAAATCCAATAACTTCTTCTGTTTTAGGTTTTACTTTATAATATTTTTTCTTTTTTTCATGTAATGTAAGCTTCCTATTAAATCTAGGATAAAAATCATCATAATAATTACCTGATTTTTGAATATAAATTGGTTTTGATGATCTATTATTTACAATAATAATAATTGCTCTACTATCTAAATAACCTACCATTGAGGACATATTACTAAAATTTATATCTACTTTTTTATTAGCTGCTGATTCAGAAATAGCAAAGGCTTTAGTATCTGATAATATAGGAGCACTAAAGATAGTTAACATAATTAAAAATAAAATAATTTTTTTCTTCAAATTAATCCCTCTTTTTTTAGATTATTATAATATATTAGTGATACTATGTCAAGAAAATGGACAGAGGAAATTGAGATTTCGCTCTGAATCTATCGCGCTATCGCTTGCTCGCCTCACAAATAATTTAAGGGGCGTAACCCTTAAATTATTTGTGAGGTTAAAAGGGGTAGATTATATGACTCTAGCTTTCTGTAAAACTTCGAAATATTGCTTTTCGTATGCAACTGGCGACATATAATTTGTATATGAGTGGATCCGTTTGTAGTTATAGAAACTAACGATGTATTCAATGATACTTTTCTTGGCTTGATCTCTCGTTTTATACTTTTCGTGAAAAACTAGTTCTCGTTTGATCACGCTATGAAACGACTCAATACATGCATTATCGTAACAGTTTCCTTTTCTGCTCATGCTTGTGATGATTCCGTTAGTTCGTAATACTTGTTGGTATTCCTTCGATGCATACTGGCTCCCACGATCAGAGTGATGAATAAGTCCAGAAGTTGGAGATTGAGCTCTAATTGCCCGTTTTAAGGCAAGAATCACTAACTCTTTTGTCATCCTCGCATCCATCGCCCATCCGATAATTCTCCTTGAAAACAGCTCCATAATTGTCGCTAGATACAACCATCCTTCACTTGTCCATATATACGTAATATCCGCTACCCATACTTTCCCAGGTCGGTCTACTTTGAATTGCTGGTCTAATAGATTCGAATAGATTGGTAGATTATGTTTTGAATTCGTCGTCGCTTTGTATTTTTTCACTGTTTTTGAACGTATTCCTTCATTTTTCATAATTCTCGATACTGTTTTTTGTGATACATGGACTCCTTCCGAATTCAATTGTTTTGTGATTTTAGGACTACCATAATTTCTTCTGGAATCTAAATACACTCGTTTTATTTGGCTTGTTAACTTTTCTTTACGCTCTTTTTGCTTACTTTTTGGGCGGTTCAGCCACTCATAGTAACCACTTCTTGAAACACCTAATACTTCGCACATCTTTGCCACACGGTATTCGTGTCGGTGCTGTTGAATAAAGTCATAAATTACTTCTGGTCTTTTGCAAAGATGCTCATAGCCTTTTTTAAGATGGCATTTTCCTCTTCTAGATCACGGATTCTTTTTTGTAACTCTTTATTTGCCTTGTCCTCTGGTTTTAAATTTCCGCTACCAACAAAAGCAGCTTCTCCATCTTTACCAAATTTTCTAACCCAGTTGTGTAACGTTTGTTCCGCAAGGTCTAGCTCACGTGCAACTTCCGCAACTCTCTTGCCACTTTCAACTAACTGTACTGCCTCTAATTTGAATTCTTTGTCGTAACTTTTTCGATTGGTCATTTTAGACACTCCTAGTAAATTATTGAGACTATTATACTTTATAAACTCCCAATTTACTGTGTCCATAATTTAGACTATCATCATAGTTTCAATTTAAGTCGCCAACAGTACGCGGTCTGATACCATCTTTTCACCGCGAATCTTTTGGAATTGTTTCATTAAATCTGGAATCGTTAAATTCACTTTATCTTCTGGACTCACTTCTAAAATAATTTGTCCCTTATCCATCATAATAAGTCGATTACCTAAATCAATGGCTTGCTGCATATCATGTGTAATCATCAATGTCGTTAAGTTATCTTTATGAACTAGTTCTTTTGTTAAGTTCGTAATAAGTGCCGCACGTGATGGATCAAGTGCCGCTGTATGTTCATCTAACAAGAGAATATCTGGTTTTGTAAAAGTTGCCATTAATAATGACAATGCCTGTCGCTCCCCACCTGATAATAAACCTACTTTTGCAGATAAACGATTTTCTAAATGAAGTCCAAGTGAAGCAAGTGCTTCTTTAAACAGTTGTTTTCTTTTGCGATTTACGCCAATGCGTAAACCACGCGATTTATTACGTGAATAGGCAATTGCCAAGTTTTCTTCAATCGTCATATTCGGTGCAGTACCCGCCATTGGATCTTGGAAGACACGTCCAATATAACGTGAGCGTTTATATTCTGGTAAACGCGTCACATCTTGATGATTAATATGAATCGAACCTAAATCGGGTGTTAATGCACCTGAAATCATGTTCATCATTGTCGACTTACCTGCCCCATTACTCCCAATAATCGTTACGAAATCACCTGGTTCTAAACTTAATTGAATATCTTGCAGCGCTACCTTTTCATCGGGTGTACCTTCATTAAAAATCTTATTAATGTGCTCTAATTTAAGCAATGGTCTCACCTTCCTTTTTCGCCTGTGCTAGCATCGCCAACTTCTCGGCTTTTCGTCTTGCTTTTCGTTTCTGTTCTTTACGCTTATCAATTACGCGCGGTAATACAAGTGCGATAATTACAATGACAGCTGTTAATAATTTTAAATCTCCTGTATCGAAGATTTTGATTTGCATGGCAAGCGCAATCACAATACGGTAAATAACTGCACCACATACAACAGCTAATGTTGTACGCATAACACTCTTTGTACCGAAAATTGCTTCACCGATAATAACAGAAGCGAGACCACTCACAATCATCCCAACACCTGCTTGTACATCTGCAAAACGACTATACTGTGCAATTAATGCACCTGATAGCGCAACTAACGCATTTGATAGCCCTAAACCTAAAATAATCAATATATCTGTATTCGCTGAAAAACTACGAATCATCTTCTTATTATCACCTGTAGCACGTAATGCGAGACCACTTTCAGTTTTCAAGAACCAGTCTGCCGCAAATTTAATCGCAAAGGTCACAATCACCATGAAGAATACTGTCCCCCATGTATTCGGTGTTTGTTCAAATCCAATTCCACGTAACATATTGTTAATGGCATTATCAATACCTAAGCTCTTCCAAAATGCACTAATCTCTGTAAAAAGTGTTGTCGCATTTGATAACGGAATATTTGGTCGCCCAATTCCATTTTCAAGTGTCGAACCCATAATACGCAAGTTAATGGAATACAATGCAATCATCATTAAAATCCCTGCTAATAATGCATTGATTTTTGCTTTTGTATGCAAAATCCCTGTAATACTTCCTGCAATAAAACCTGCTAAAATTGCGCACAGTGTTGCGATGATTGGATCATATCCAAGTGTAATCATCGTCGCTGCTGTTGCGCCCCCTGTTACAAAACTACCGTCTACTGTTAAGTCAGGAAAATCTAAAACTCGGAATGTAAGATACACTCCGAGCGCCATAATTGCATAGATGATTCCCTGCTCTACAGAGCCAAATACCGCTACAAACATGTAGAATCATCTCCTCTTATTTTACTTCTTCTGCGTTCCACTCTTTGTTGATCGTAATGCCTAATTTATCAGCAGTTTCTTTATTTACTTCGAATTTTAAGTTAGCTGGGTATGCTGCTGGAATATCAGCTGGCTTCTTACCATCTTTTAAGATTTGAACAGCCATTTGTCCTGCCTCATAACCGATATCATAATAACTGAAACCGTATGCGCCAAAACCGCCACGCTTCACTGAATCAAGTTCACCAACCATTACTGGAATCTTTTTATCTGTTGCTACATCTAATACAGAATCAAGCGCTGAAACTACTGTGTTATCTGTAATGATGTAATAAGCGTCTACTTTACTTACTAATGATTCAGTTGCTTGTTTTACGTCTGCTGATGTATTCGCAGAAGCTTCTACTACTTCTACACCATATTTTTTTGCTTCTTTTTTCACGATATCAACTTGTGCGCGTGAGTTTTGCTCACCTGCGTTATACACCATCCCTAATTTTTTTATTTTTAATTCATTCGCAATGAACTTCACTGTGTTCGGAATCGCTTCAGGATGTGTATCTACTGTTCCTGTTACGTTCGCGCCTGGTTTTTCCATTGATTGAATTAATTCTGCACCTACTGCATCTGTTACAGATGTAAATAACACAGGAATATCAGCTGTTGCTGTTTGAACTGCTTGTGCTGAAGGTGTCGCATTTGCGAAAATCAAGTCGTTTCCTGCACCAACTAAATTATTCGCAGCTGTTGTATTGTTCGCTGGATCACCTTGTGCATTTTGTTCGTCATATTCTACCTTTAACCCTGATTCTTTCAGTGCCGCTTTGAAACCCTTTGTTGCTTCATTTAAAGATGGGTGTTCTACATACTGTAAAATACCAACTTTATACGTTTTCTCATCTGCATTTGCCTTTTCGTCTTGCGTTTCGTCCTTTTTACCGCAAGCAACTAAGACTAGCATGGTGGCTGCTGTTACAAGTAACAACAACATACTCTTTTTCTTCATCTATAAGCCCTCCCAATATATGTAGCTTTCTACCTTAATTATTGTAAAATTGAATAGTCAATAAAATTATGAATGTTCCGATAATTTTATGCACTAAATCGTTGAGGTTTAATGCGTTAAAGCGTTGGTGTATCAATGTTTTGAAGAATTTATCAAAAATTAATTTTTCTGAATTATTTGCCTATGAAATAATTCTTTACATTGTTTTTTGATGTGTTTATGATGAAGTATGTTCGACGTGGTTCGTAACCATCCCACGAAAAAAAACTAAGGAGAAATGAATATGAAAACGAAATTTTTTGCGACAAGTGGTATTATCGCAGCTGTATACATTGCGGTATCACTCCTTCTTGCTCCCCTCTCATTTGGAGCGATTCAATTGCGCTTTAGTGAGATTTTAAACCAATTAATTGTGTTTAATAAAAAATATTTTTACGCCATCGTGATTGGTGTGTTTATTACTAACCTCTTTTCACCGAATGGACCGATTGATTTATTATTCGGCGTAGGGCAGACTGTTTTATCATTAGGTATTACAATCCTATCCGCAAAATTCATCAAATCAATTGTGGCACGTATGATTTTTAATACGGTTGTCTTCTCATTCATGATGTGGCTCATCGCATGGGAATTAAACATCATTTTCGATTTACCATTCGGGTATACTTGGTTAACAGTCGCAATTGGTGAAGCCATCGTTATGCTGATCGCCATTCCAATCATGTTACTTATAAACAAACGCGTTCATTTTAGAAAGTTAATGGATGCGTAATACAAGTACTTTTATAACGAAAATCTCGTATGATTTTATATTTCATGCGAGATTTTTTATGTATAATATTTTAAAACTTAAAAACCCCTGTAATCATACTTACTTTTATAGCGTAAATTTACTATTTATTTCTAAATTTGTTATTAGTAATATTGAATATAGGAGGTGCTATATGAAAAAAATAGCGGTGTTAGGAGTAATGATTTTTATATTTACTTTCTCTTTTTTGATTCATGTAAATACAACAGAAGCTTATGCAAAAACTATTAAAATTAACAAAAAATTTGCTAGTCATTTAAAAAAAGGAAAGCTTCCTGACTCAAAAGGACATATTAATATGACTTATAAGAAATTAAAATCTCTAGAATCTAAACGCGGATATTATTTGATGGATGGACGAGTTTATAAGCTTATAGATGGCGCTGAAAATCCAACATATCATTTTGAAATGATGAAAGGATATTATGTTACTAATAAAGATATTGTGACAAAGATAGATAAAATTTATCCAAGCAACTCCTTTAAAAGGTCTGATGTTATTAAATATCTTGGAAAACCTAAAAAAATATCTGGTATCGGTAATAATTTTGAAGCTGTTTATAAATATAAAGAATTTACGGTAACAATTACTTCTGCGACTTCTTTATATTCCGGGATTTTTATAGAAAATAGTGTAATTAGCATTACTAAAAACTTTTCATTTAATGATGTAATCAATACCATTTTTTAAAAATGAATAATATGCCTAGACCAGAACAAAATTAATGGATCTCAAACACGAATAATTAAATCAATTGAACGCGCAGAAAACGACTCCTACGGGAATAGCATGAGCTGAAAATCCCACAGGAACGTAGTGACGAGGAGTTTGAAGCCATGCCCGAACGCTACGTGATGTAGTGGGGCAAAATTTGCAACAGGACGTTGCGTTCTTTTCTTGCCTACCTCTATTCGTTTTTCGAAGCGAAAATTGATATGAATGAACAATCCCGTATGATTTTTCAAAAATCATACGGGATTTGCTCTATTGAAAATACTTTTATCTCAGTCTCAATCTTAGTCTATTTTTCATTCTTAAATATATTCGTTAATTTCGTCACGTAATTTTGCTTTTAGGAATTTACCTACCGATGTTTTTGGAATTTCATCTAAGAATAAAACATCATCTGGAAGCCACCATTTCGCAAAATCTTGTTCTAAATAAGCCAACAACTGGGCTTTTAAAGCTGCTTCATCTGCTGGTTTTTCATGCGTTACAACACAAGCAAGTGGTCGTTCTTGCCATTTCGGATGAGGAACTGCTATCACTGCTGCTTCAAATACGGCATCATGTGTCATGAGCGCATTCTCTAAATCAACAGAAGAAATCCATTCTCCACCACTCTTAATTAAATCTTTTGTACGATCCGTAATTTTAATATAGCCTTGTGGTGTACGAACTGCGATATCACCTGTGTACAACCAGCCATCTCGAAAGGCATCTGCTGTACGCTCATCTTCGTAATATTCATCTGCCACCCATGGACCACGTATCATAAGTTCACCCATTGTTTTACCGTCCCACGGAACTTCACCATTTTCATTAATAATACGCGTTTCGATGAGTGATACCGTCATGCCCTGTGTACTACGTGCTTCTAATTTATCATCGTAATCCCAGTCGTCCATTTCCGAACTATAATTCGAAACCGACACAATCGGACTCGTCTCGGTCATACCATAACCAACTAAGAAATTCACACCATACTTTTGTTCAAATGCCTTAATCAATCCTTTTGGCGATGATGAACCACCGCTTACAAGACGTGTTAGCGACGCAATATCTCTTGGCACTTCTGATTTTTCTAACTCTTGCATCATGCCAAGCCAAATAGTCGGAACACCTGCCGATAATGTAACGCGCTCTGATTCGATTAAATCAAGCAAAATCTTCGGTGTAAAATGTGGTCCCGGTAACACCTGTGTCGCACCAAAATTCACACATGCAAACGGTAAACCCCATGCATTTACGTGGAACATTGGAACAACAGGCATAACGATATCTCTCTCTTGTAAACCAAATGTTTCCACAAGACCAAGTGATAGCGCATGTAAGACAAGGCTACGATGCGTATACACAACACCTTTTGGGAATCCCGTTGTCGCACTCGTATAGCACATACCTGCTGGCATCTTTTCGTCTAAATCTTCTGGAAATTCAAAGTCTGTACGCGCTTCTTTTAATAAATCTTCATACACAAAAATATTTGGAATCGTAGACTGTGACACATCAACATCATCCCCCATGACGATGACAGCACGAACTGTTTTCAACTCTGTATAGATTTCTTCAATAATCGGTAATAAATCGTCATCCACCAATAGAATCTCGTCTTTTGCATGATTGATAATATAGATGAGATGCTCTGGCGCTAAACGAATATTCACCATATGAAGCACTGCACCTGAACAAGGAACTGCAAAATATGCTTCTAAATGACGATGATGATTCCAAGCGAATGAACCGATTTTCATTCCTCTCTGTAAACCAAAATCTTCGAGTACAGCAGCTAACTTTTTTGTACGAACTGCAAAATCAGCGTACGTTAATCGGTGTATCATTGTATCCGATGTGCGCGAAATAATCGACTTGTGCTTAAAATACGTTTCTGCCCTTTTGAAAAAACTCGTCAATACTAAAGGTGTATCCATCATACGAATCATTCTCCCCTTCGTCGAATTCCATTTTTTGTATTACTACATGTCATTGTACAAAAAAGGAAAAGAAAAATCTAACAAAAAATAGCTTTTTAAGAGAAAATAATTGATTATTATAGAGAATATTTTAACCTTTTAAAGAATTGAACTGTATTTTTATAAATGGTAATTCAGTTTTAACAACTTTAAAAACGAGGTATGGATTTTCGTCCACCCTCGTTTTTATTTTTATTCATTTAACCCTGTAATATACCAACCATTATCAAATCGTTCTACCGTATAAACATTTGTATATACAGCATCTTTCGAAGAACCATCTTCTTTATAAATTGTGTAATCTTCATCAACACTTACATGATACTTACTGTCATTTATTTTCTCATGATTCACAATTGTTGTATTATTTTCATTTACACCATTACCTTTATCGAAGCTATTTTCAATATATTGTTTTTGGCTTTTATAAAAACTAGAACTTGGTGAAATATAGCTTGATAAACTACTTGTATCACCAGAATTCATTGCATAACTAAATTCTGATAGATAACTTCTAACCGTTTGATCCATCTCATTTGTAATCTCTTCTTCTTCAATTGCTAATTCGTGTTCTTGCTCACGTTTTTCTTGCGCTGTTTGTTCTTGTTGATATTGTTTCATAGCTGCTTTAGCAGAAGCTTCTGCTACACGTTCAAATTTCTGTCCATCTTCTGATGATGAATAATGAATTGTCAATTTATCGTCTTCTAATGTAAAATCTGCAGCCAAATCTTCACCACTTGTCTTACCAACTGCTACAAAGTTCATAAATGAAGCACTATCTTTTTCGATTTTCAAACGAATTGGCTTTTCACTATACATCGTTGAAAAATCACCATTTTCTTTAATGACAACATAACTTGGTTCTTCACTATCTGTTGCTTTCCAATAGCCTGCGATGTCTTTAAAAGAAAGTGTATTACGATAGATTTCTTTATTCAAATAACTAACTGTTGAATAATGATTAAGTTCATCTGAGACTAATTTCACATCGTCAATATTACCCAAGTTCATATAATATAATTTATTCTCATCCGTTGCATACGCAACTGTACCATTCATATTCGCCATACTCTGTACATCTGATTCAATTTTTTGATGGTCTACCATTAAATCATGATCTTTAGTTAAATAAGCAACTTCACCTGTTTTTGAAATATATGATTCTTCTACATTTGAGGCAATTTTTTGCTGTTTTTCATCTTTTAGCATATACAATGTTTCGTCTTCATCTTGCATATATACTTCACCATTGTGTACAGAGAAATTCGAAATATCTGTTGCTAACTTTTTCGATGTGTCACGATCCTTAGCTGTTGTGAATAAATCACCATCACCTGTTAAATAAATTGTCTCGTGGTCTACCACTTGATAATCAATTACATCATCTGCAATTTTTGATGTACGATTTTGATCCTTCATATCGCTTACTTTAAGACTATTATCTTCATTTTCATTTGAAACAAAATAAATATCATTTGCATCCTTTTCAACCATATACAGCCCGACACTGTCACCAGTTATTTTTACGCCCTCTTTATCTTCATTTTCTTTGTAAAATAACATGTTATCTTCATTTGTATAAAATAGTTCTTCTCCATTAAATTTAAAAGCATTCACTTGTTCTGCTATAGTTTTTTCTTCACGTGTTTCTAAATTATAAACAAGAAGGTCCTGATCTTTACTTACATAATAAATTTGTTTGTCTTTTAGTGTATACTGCGACACACCGTTCCCAATTTTTTCAGTAACTACTTCTTTTTGACCTAAATCGATACTATATAGATTCTCGTCTTGATCACGGTAAAAAATAATATCACTATTATTTAGCTGTTCAAATGTCACAACATTTTTTGCTAATTTTTCTTTTGACGTTCCTGAAGCAACCTTATATAAGTCATAATCATCAGATAGGTATAAAACATAGTCTTTTTCTACGTTATAGTGGAAGTTCTGTTCTAATACGTCACTTGCAATTTTTTCATCTTCTTTTTGTCCTATTTTATGTATATATAAATCTCCGCTACCTAAACTATCCTCATTCATATGTTGTTGTTTATACATCATAAATGTTTGTTCCGCTGTTTCAGATACTTGTGTTTTTTGATTTGTACTTTCTTTACCACAACCAGCTAACAATAAAGCAAATGCGCCACTTGCAATGAAAAATTTCCATTTGTTTTTCATATTTCTCCTCCAAATTTTAGCCATTAAATTTTATTTTAAGCAATATGTACTAACGAAACAACCTTATGAGCAATATTTATAAAGAAAAATAGTAATTTTTTATAATAAATAAAAAGAGACTGCTTGAGTAGCAATCTCTTTCTCTATTTACGAAGCTTCATTTTGTAATTTTTTCGTTAGTTTTTCCAGCATGTCTTGTGTCATACGGTCTAAATCATATTTTGCTTGGAAACCCCATTCTTCTTTTGCAGCTGAACAATCGAGTGAATCTGGCCAGCTATCTGCAATCGCTTGGCGTGCTGGATCAACATCATAGTCCATTTCAAATGAAGGAATATACTTTTTAATCGATGCCGCAATCTCGCTTGGTTCAAAACTCATCGCTGTAATATTGAATGCATTACGATGTACTAATTTATCTGCATCTGCTTCCATCAATTGAACAATGGCATCGAGCGCATCTGGCATATACATCATATCCATGTATGTTCCTTCTGCAATATATGATGTGTACTTGCCTTCTGTAACTGCTTTATAGTAAATATCCACTGCGTAATCGGTCGTACCACCACCAGGAGGCGTCACATTTGAAATTAATCCTGGGAAACGAACGCCACGTGTATCGACACCAAACTTTGTATAGTAATAGTCACATAGCAATTCCCCGGCTACTTTATTCACGCCATACATCGTTGTTGGACGTTGTAATGTATCTTGTGGTGTATTTTCTTTTTGTGTTGTTGGACCAAATGCACCAATTGAACTTGGAGTAAAGAATTGAAGATCTAATTTACGTGCTACTTCAAGTGCATTCATTAGCCCACCCATATTTAAGTTCCATGCAAATACGGGGTTGTTTTCAGCTGTAGCTGATAATAAAGCTGCCATGTGCATTAATGTGTCTGCTTGGAAATCAGTTGCTAATTGTAACATCTTTTCCGCATCCATCACATCTAATATTTCAAAAGGACCTGTCGAGTGTGCAGGTTTACGAATATCTGTCGCTAAAACATTGTCACGTCCGTATTCTTTTCGTAATTTCTCCACTAACTCTGAGCCGATTTGACCGCACGCGCCTGTAATCATTATTTTCTTCATCTTTTTTCCTCCTCGTTGCGTTTACATTTGTGTTTTTCCAAAGGACATCTTTTCCGAGCATACATTTGAATTTTCAGAAAGGACATTTAACACGTTCCCAAAACCCTTTAAAATCAATATTTCTTAGTAAAATCATTATAAGCGTTCTATTTCTAAAATTCAACAAATTGTTTTTTTCAAGAGAACAGTTTGTATTCTACATGAAGGGGTATTTTATAGTTACTACATTAAAGGAGGAAAAAGCGATGCAACGTTTACACCTTATTTTTATTTTTTTAGGCGCTTTCTTACTGTGTAGTTTTTTAAATGATTTCGGATTACATCCATTTGTTCTCGTCTTGATTACGATGTTTTATCTTTTTTTATTTACTACGCTACCGCAAATATATACTATTTTCGGCACGCGAAATATACGAAAAATCGATCGTTTCTTATCACAAAAACAAACTTCTTCCCTCTATTCACATTTTTATATCGCTATTCATGATGGCGCTCCTCAACAGAAAAAAATCCTCGAACACTTATTACAAAATCCTATGCATGAACAAGAATACCCTTATTTCAAATCACTGTTATTACTGTTAGAAAAACGCTATGATGCAGCTTTTTTTGAAGCAGAAAAAATTCAAAAAGCAGAGATTCGTTATTATATTTTGGCACAAATTGAAATTGAGCGTGGGAATCACGCGAAAGCAAGTGATTATATCCATCGTCTTCAAAGTAAATGGCGCAGAGATACACTTCTCGCATTGCAAGCATTCTCTAAACAACAACTTGACGAATTTACACGTTGTTCTTCCAATGCACTGAAAAGAACGCGTGGGATTGAATACTATATGCTCTATCATCTATTTGAAAAATTAAAGCCAAACAAAACATTTAATTTACCATTTTGTTTGAGTGTATAAAAAGAGCTTGAAACAAAAGTATTTTTAACAAAGTAAATCCCGTATGATTTTTCAAAATCATACGGGATTTGTTCGTTCACATCAATTTTCGCTTCGAAAAACGCTTTCCGCGGGCATGGCTTCAAACTCCTCGTCACTACGTTCCTGTGGGGTTTTCAGCTCATGCTATTCCCGCAGGAGTCGTTTTCTACGCGTTCAATTGATTGGAAAAATTGTTAATTTAAACATTCACATTCAATATTATTGTTATAAAAAGAAGGTGCCTATTATGAAATGTATTTTCTGTAATGAAATATTAGAAGAACAAGTACTTCTTGAATCTAAAAATTATAAAGTAGTTTTTGATATTGACCCTATTCAATTTGGACATTTACTCATTATCTCGAAAAATCATGTCATGGATATTAGAGATATTACCCCTTCTCGATCTATTGAATTAATAGAATTAGAAAAATCGATAATTAATGTTTTCGAAAAATATTTTTCAGTTACTGGTATTAGTGTAATTCAAAATAATGGAAAAATTATGGATGATGATAGTCTAAATTATGGACACAGTAAATTGGGAGTTTATAAAGTATAATAGTCTCAATAATTTACTAGGAGTGTCTAAAATGACCAATCGAAAAAGTTACGACAAAGAATTCAAATTAGAGGCAGTACAGTTAGTTGAAAGTGGCAAGAGAGTTGCGGAAGTTGCACGTGAGCTAGACCTTGCGGAACAAACGTTACACAACTGGGTTAGAAAATTTGGTAAAGATGGAGAAGCTGCTTTTGTTGGTAGCGGAAATTTAAAACCAGAGGACAAGGCAAATAAAGAGTTACAAAAAAGAATCCGTGATCTAGAAGAGGAAAATGCCATCTTAAAAAAGGCTATGAGCATCTTTGCAAAAGACCAGAAGTAATTTATGACTTTATTCAACAGCACCGACACGAATACCGTGTGGCAAAGATGTGCGAAGTATTAGGTGTTTCAAGAAGTGGTTACTATGAGTGGCTGAACCGCCCAAAAAGTAAGCAAAAAGAGCGTAAAGAAAAGTTAACAAGCCAAATAAAACGAGTGTATTTAGATTCCAGAAGAAATTATGGTAGTCCTAAAATCACAAAACAATTGAATTCGGAAGGAGTCCATGTATCACAAAAAACAGTATCGAGAATTATGAAAAATGAAGGAATACGTTCAAAAACAGTGAAAAAATACAAAGCGACGACGAATTCAAAACATAATCTACCAATCTATTCGAATCTATTAGACCAGCAATTCAAAGTAGACCGACCTGGGAAAGTATGGGTAGCGGATATTACGTATATATGGACAAGTGAAGGATGGTTGTATCTAGCGACAATTATGGAGCTGTTTTCAAGGAGAATTATCGGATGGGCGATGGATGCGAGGATGACAAAAGAGTTAGTGATTCTTGCCTTAAAACGGGCAATTAGAGCTCAATCTCCAACTTCTGGACTTATTCATCACTCTGATCGTGGGAGCCAGTATGCATCGAAGGAATACCAACAAGTATTACGAACTAACGGAATCATCACAAGCATGAGCAGAAAAGGAAACTGTTACGATAATGCATGTATTGAGTCGTTTCATAGCGTGATCAAACGAGAACTAGTTTTTCACGAAAAGTATAAAACGAGAGATCAAGCCAAGAAAAGTATCATTGAATACATCGTTAGTTTCTATAACTACAAACGGATCCACTCATATACAAATTATATGTCGCCAGTTGCATACGAAAAGCAATATTTCGAAGTTTTACAGAAAGCTAGAGTCATATAATCTACCCCTTTTAACCTCACAAATAATTTAAGGGTTACGCCCCTTAAATTATTTGTGAGGCGAGCAAGCGATAGCGCGATAGATTCAGAGCGAAATCTCAATTTCCTCTGTCCATTTTCTTGACATAGTATCAGGATGAAGGAACACATTTTCATGTTCATTTAATTCCTAGATATACTGAAGATAATTTTTGGGGAAATCAGAATGTAAAACAACAAAAAATCCCACTTCAAGAACTTCAATCAAAATTAAAATCTATAACGGACTAAGTCGATATATACATACAATTTTAAAATAACGTTCCTAAATGCAAATTTAGGGTTATGGATTTGAACAAAAACTTATATAAAGAGACAATTTATTAATGCTGTGAATTTGCATTTTTTCGTCTTTATACTTCAATTCCAAAACCTTAGTTGAATAAAGATTTTCATCAATCGAGCGCGATTGTGAAAGAAGAACACTTTTCTTTTTTAAAAGTATTCTTTGAGAAAAAAGCTTTAAATAAAGACCCAAATTTTTTAAAACCTCCATTATCTCAATAAAGATTTAATAGAAGCGGTTTCATTTTATTATATACAATAAAACTTAAATCCCTTAAATGTAAGATGCTGTTTTATTTATTATACTTTTTATCTTATATTTTTAACTAAAAATATTCCTTTTATGGTATTTTATAGTTGGAGGTGTCAAAACATGAAAAAAATTTTTTTCACCCTAATTCTTTTATGTGTTAGCTTAACTGCCTATGTGGTCGTAGCCAAAATACCGAAAAAACAATCCTTACAGCACGATATTCTAACTAAGATTCAACTCTCTAAAGTAAAAGCAAATACACTCATTTCACCTGAAGATCAAATTTATCAAATTACTTCAGATGATTCTTCCACGCTACTTTCTTTAGTAAAATCAATGTCTGTAAAAAAATCAAAGACCCTAAAAACTACACAAGTATTTCATTCTCAGGTGTTGGTGACTCTTTTCAACTTTTCATTTATGAAAATAACTACATAACAATCCCAACACAAGATACTGATACAGTTTATGAGATTATCGAGCCAAAACTAGCGAAAAGACTACTCGATGTAACGAACAAAATACAAGAAAATAAGCAAAATTTACTCTCTAAATAGCGTATTCTAAAAAAGCTAGGACGCATCAGCCCTAGCTTCATTTTTTATTTCAATACATCTTGATACAATTCTGGTCTGCGATCATCATAGACTGGAATACGTGTGCGCACTTCATCAACTTTTGAAAAATCAACGTCGACAATCGCTAATTCCTCATCTTCTCCACCAGTCCATAAAATTTCACCCCATGGTTCGATTACCATCGACTGTCCGTTAAAGTTATCTTTATTGCGACTAATGCGATTGACTGCTACCACAAAACATTGATTTTCAATTGCACGTGCTTGTAATAAAGTTTTCCAATGATCAATTCGTGCAGTTGGCCACTGCGCTGAAACGAATAATACTTTTGCGCCGTTTAATGCGTGTAGACGTAACCATTCTGGGAAACGAATATCGTAGCAAATCACGCCTGCTGCATCTAAATCACCCAGTTTGAAATTATTTTGTGTGTTACCAGAAGATAAATGCAAGTGTTCATCCATCAAGCGGAATAAGTGTGCTTTATCGTATTCGCCTACTAGCTCACCCTCATTATTGTAGACGAGCATCGTATTATAGAATTTGTCGCCCTTTTTCGTTGCGACTGAACCACCAACAATATGAACATGCAATTCTTTTGCTAATTGTGATAAAAAGGCTTTTGTTCTTTCTCCGTCAATATCCGCAAGACCTTCAAGTTTTTCAAGTGCATAACTCGTATTCCACATCTCTGGTAGAATGACAATTTCTGCCCCTTTATTTGCAGCTTCTCGAATGAATTCTTCCACACGAGAAAAATTTTTTTCAACATCGCCAAAAGCAACTTGTAGCTGAATACAACCTAATTTCATCTCTCCACCACCTAGACTTTTTTTCTGAAAAGTATTATGATTCACGATAAAACTTCTACTATTCAGAATATTTCTTTCTCTATCATAACAAAAAAGCCAAAGGAGGCAACCAAATGCCTTATTCTGATTTACTCAAACAATTACCTGAACAATTTTTCGCTAAACTCGCAAAACGTGTAGCCGAAAAAGTTGCAGAAGGTCACGATATTATTAATTTAGGTCAGGGAAATCCAGACCGCCCGACACCTCCTCATATCGTCAAGGCGATGCAAGAGGCAACAGCCGATGTCGCGAATCATAAATATTCACCGTTTCGTGGAATTGATGAATTAAAAGAGGCGATTGTGACATTTTATAAACGTGAATATGATGTAACACTCGATGCTGAAACAGAAGTCGCTGTGCTATTCGGTGCGAAAGCTGGTCTAGTAGAACTGCCGCTGACACTCTTAAATGCTGGCGATACCATGTTACTTCCTGACCCTGGCTATCCCGACTATTTATCAGGTGTCGCACTTAGTCATGTAAACTTTGAAACGATGCCACTTCTTGCTGAAAATCAGTTTTTACCTGATTACGCGGAAATTGCACCTGATATTTTAGAACGTGCAAAATTAATGTATTTGAATTACCCGAATAATCCTACAGGTGCTACAGCGACACCTGCATTTTTTGAAGAAACGGTACAGCTTGCAAAACAGCATGACTTCGTTGTTATGCATGACTTCGCTTATGGAGCACTTGGTTTTGATGGTGTAAAACCGCCTAGTTTTTTACAAACAGAGGGTGCAAAAGAGATCGGTGTTGAATTTTATACCTTATCGAAAACGTATAATATGGCAGGATGGCGTGTTGGCTTTGCTGTCGGCAATAATGAAGTGATTGCAGGACTTAATTTGCTACAAGATCACCTTTATTGCAGCATTTTCCCAGCGATTCAAGTTGCCGCAGCACATGCATTAACAGGTCCACAAGATTGTGTAGAAGAACAATTGGCTATATATGAAGCTCGTCGTGAAGCACTTATTCAAGCATGTTCAAAAGTTGGATGGTCTGTCACAGCACCTGCCGGTAGTTTTTTTGCTTGGTTAAAAGTGCCTGAAGGTTATACGAGTGAAGCTTTTGCAAATCTTCTTTTAGAACAAGCTTCTGTTGCAGTTGCAGCAGGTAACGGATTCGGTCTACATGGCGAGGGTTACGTTCGCGTTGGTTTACTCGTATCGCCTGAACGATTAGTTGAAGCTGTAGAACGTATTGCACATCTACCTGAAATTTCGACTGTTTTTCGCTCGAAAGTGCATTAATTTTGTTTTCTCAAGAAAATAATGTTTGACTTTACTGAAAATTATCTATAGATTGAATATATCAAATAGTTATATAAAAATATAAAATCTCTTATCAAGAGTAGCTGAGGGACTGGCCCTATGAAGCTCGGCAACCTTCCAATACATCGGTATTGTGAAAGGTGCTAATTCCAGCAAGATGACAAAATCTTGATAGATAAGAGAGGTAAAACCAACACTTTCACCTCTCTTTTTGTTAAGAGAGGTTTTTTTATATACTACATACAAAAAGGAGCGTTTTATTTATGAAAAAAGCAACAGGAATCGTATTATCACTTGTATTATCAGCATCAGTATTAGCAGCATGTGGGAAGAAAACAGAAGATAGCCAAGCAGCAGCCGAAGATAACAAATTAGTATTAGGCGTAACAGGCGGACCACACGAAGAAATCGCAAAAAAAGCAGCGGAAGTAGCGAAAAAAGATGGTTTAGATGTTGAGATTAAAGCATTCTCTGATTATGTATTACCGAATACTTCTCTTGTAGAAGGTGACTTGGATGCAAACAGTTTCCAAACACTAACTTTCTTAGCGAACTTCAATAAAGAGAAAAATGAAAACCTTGTATCAGTTGGTACAACGATTTTAACGCCAATGGGTCTATATTCGAAAAAAGTGAAGAAATTAGAAGATTTAAAAGCAGGTTCAACAATCGCAATTCCAAATGATGCAGCAAATGGTGATCGTGCCCTACAAGTACTAGCAAGCAAAAAAGTTATTTCTCTAAAAGATACTGGCGATAAATTGGCAACACCAAAAGATATTGCAGAAAACAAAAACAAATTTAAATTTGTAGAACTAGAAGCTTCACAATTACCACGTCAATTAGATGAAGTAGATGCAGCAATGATTAATACGAACTTCGTTTTAGAAGCAGGCATTGATCCAAAAACAGCGCTACTACGTGAAAATACAGATTCACCACATATCAACGCAATTGTTGTAGAAGAATCACATAAAAATGACGCAGATGTGAAAAAATTCGTTAAAGCTTATCACTCAGAGACAGTGAAAAAATTCATTGAAGATGAATTTGACGGTGCAGTAATCCCTGTATTCGATAAGTAAACGGTTAGATTGAAAAGGAGGAGTCATCTATGATTGAGCTGAAAAATATTGAGAAAAATTTCGTTTCAAATAAAAAAGTCGTAACTGCTGTAAGAGATGTCAATCTTACAGTACCTGCTGGAGAAATTCATGGTGTTATTGGCTATAGTGGTGCTGGTAAAAGTACATTAATTCGTTGTGTGAATCTACTTGAACAACCATCAAAAGGACAAGTTCTAATCGATGGGAAAGATTTAACGAAGTTATCGGCATCTGGTTTGCGTAAAGTACGCAGTAAAGTCGGTATGATTTTCCAACACTTTAACTTATTAAAAACAGTCACAGTGTATGAAAATATCGCGATTCCATTAAAGCTAGCGGGTGTACCGAAAAAAGAATTAGGTGCACGTGTACAAAAATACCTACAAATTGTTGGTTTAGAAGACCGCGCAACGAACTATCCTGCTCAACTTTCTGGCGGGCAGAAACAACGTGTCGCGATTGCACGCGCCCTATCACTTGAACCGACTATTTTATTAAGCGATGAAGCGACTTCAGCACTCGACCCAGAAACGACGGATTCAATTTTAGATTTACTCCTAAAAATCAATCGTGAGCTTGGCATTACAATTTTATTAATTACACATGAAATGAATGTTATTCAAAAAATTTGCGACCATGTCTATGTGATGGAGAACGGTTCAGTTGTGGAACAAGGCTCGACAATTGAATTGTTCACAAATCCACAACATGCGACAACACGTAAATTTTTAAATACGATTTCACAACGTCAATTAAGTGATTCACTTATTGATTCCCTTCATGTAACAGGTGATGTAACACGTCTTACATTCGTTGGTGCAAGCACAGGGCAACCTGCACTTGCTGAGATTAGTAAACGTTTTGCCGTCACACCAAACATTTTAGCTGCAAATATTATCGAACTTAAAAATGGCATTGTCGGTAACATTACAGTGCATTTAGAAGGCGATGATGCAGCACGAGAACAGGCGTTACAATACCTTGAGCAATCAGGAATTCAAGTGGAACAGTTAGGAGGTCTTGTCTATGCGTGAATTTATTGATCAATGGGGCGATATTTTATGGGAAGGCGCGATTCAAACCTTCCAAATGACAAGTATCTCACTCATTATTGCTATCTTAATTGGTATCCCACTCGGTGTAGCAGTTGTGTTAACGCGTCCTGGACAACTTCTGGCAAATCGTTTTTTCTATCAAGTTTTAAATATTATCATTAATATTGTACGTTCAATTCCATTTATCATTTTATTATTCTTCATCATTCCATTTACAAAATTCATTGTTGGTACAACGATTGGCGTAGAAGGAATTATCGTACCACTTGTTCTTTATACAGCTCCTTACATCGCACGTCTAATGGAAACAGCTTTATTAGAAGTGGATCATGGTGTCATTGAAGCTTATAAGGCTATGGGTATGAAACGTGGACAAATTATTTGGCACGTATTACTACGTGAAGCACGTCCATCGATTATTTTAGGTTTAACACTTGCGACAGTGAGCTTAATTGGCGCAACAGCTATGGCTGGCCTTGTTGGTGGCGGCGGTTTAGGCGACATCGCTTATCGCTATGGTTTCCAACAATATGAAACACCATTAATGTATGTTGTCGTTATCTTGTTAATCTTACTCGTTCAAGTATTACAAACTATCGGGAATAAATGGTCAGCTCATTTAAAAAGAGATTAGCGCTTCATTTTTACAAAGGGTTCAAAGTCGAAATCAATTGATTTCGGCTTTTTATATGGTTTGAGACGAAGATAGAAAGTGAGATTTGGGTCATTCGGGTGTCGATTTGGGTCATTCGCTGAAGGTGTTGGGTCACTCGCTGCTCGATTTGGGCCATTCAACCGTCCAAACAGGACATTCGAAGGCGAAAATGGATCACTCGCACAAAACACCTAAATTGCTCCCTCTCTGCACTTTCTTCAAGGCTTTTGAGTAATTCAAGAGGACTTCATTTGACTAGGTTTATGTGAATTCGAACATTCGAACGTCATTTTGGGTCATTCGCTGAAGGTGTTGGGTCACTCGCTGCTCGATTCAGGTCATTCACTACGCCAAACGGGACATTCGAGGACGAAAATGGGTCACTCACTACGCCAACCAGGACATTCGAGGGCGAAAATGGGTCACTCGCCAGCAAAAATGGGGCATTCATCCGTCCAAACAGGACATTCGAGGGTGAAAATGGGGCACTCGCCCACTCAAACAAAAAAGGCTTCGAAAAATCCGAAGCCTTCATGAATCAATTTATTATTTAATAATGCCTAGCTCTTTTCCTACTTTTTCGTAGATTGCGAGTGCATCATCTAACATTTCTTTAGTATGTGCGGCAGTTGGCATATTACGTACGCGACCTGTACCTTTAGGAACGGTTGGGAAGACGATTGATTTTGCATAGACGCCTTCTTCAATTAAGCGTTTTGAGAATTGTTGTGTTAATGTTTCATCCCCAATAATACATGGTGTAATTGGTGTTTCGGAATGACCGATGTTGAAGCCTAACTTTTGTAATCCTGCTTTTAAGTAGTCCCCGTTTTCCCATAGGCGATCATGTAATTCTGTTGAATCCATAATCATTTGTACTGCTTCCGTAATTGCTGCTACATCTGCTGGTGGTAGCGCTGTTGAGAATAGGAATGGACGTGAGCGCACTTTTAACCAGTCAATTACATTTTGTTTACCAGCTACATAACCACCGACAACACCGATTGCTTTTGATAATGTACCGATTTGGAAGTCGATTTCATTTTGAAGACCAAAATGTTTTACAGTTCCCTTTCCTTTACCTGTAACGCCAGAACCATGCGCATCATCTACATACGTAATTAAATCAAATTCTTTTGCGATTTCCACAATTTCAGGTAGCTTCGCAATATCACCATCCATTGAAAATACGCCGTCTGTAATAACCATAATTTTATTATATAAGCCTGATTCTTTTGCGGCTTTTGCTTTTTCACGTAAATCATTCATATCTGAATGGTTGTAAGCGATGATTTTTGCTTTCGATAAACGACAACCGTCGATAATTGATGCATGATTCAATTGGTCTGAAAGAATCGCATCATTTTTATCCATAACAGCTGAAATTGCCGCCATATTACAGTTAAAGCCAGATTGATATGAAATAGCAGCTTCCGTCCCTTTGAACTCAGCTAATTTCTCTTCTAACTTCACGTGCAAATCCAGTGTACCGTTAATTGTACGCACAGCCCCTGCGCCAACACCGTATTTGTCGATTGCTTTTTTGGCTACTTCTTTTAATGTATCGTTCGTTGCTAAACCTAAATAGTTATTTGATGATAAATTAATCAGTTGTTGTCCTCTGATTGTAATGATTGGACCATTTGGACCTTCTACTGAGTCGATTTCATTATATAAACCTTGTGTACGAAGTTGTTGTAAATTCTCATCTACAAATGCATTTAAAACTTTAGACAATTGAATCATCCCCTCTATTGATGTTACTGTCATTGTACCATAAGTCGTTTCATATTGTGCATTGGAAAAGAACGCAAACCGTTGATTTAAAAGCATTTAGAAGTATTCCAAACATACTGTACAACTCAAAAACACATTTGTTTGTATGCAATAAAAAAACAGAATGTGATTTACACATTCTGCTTCACTTCTTCTTCTACAACGACTACCACTTTTTCTTTTGTAAGATATTGATACAAGCGCTCTGTATATTTGAAAGAAATTTGAATAACAGGACCGAGTACAAATACCATGATGACTGTTCCAAGACCAATTGGACCGCCAATTAAATAACCTGTCACTGCCACTAAGAATTCCATCGCTGTTCTTGCGACAGTAATACTTAATTTCAGGCGTTCTACCGCAATGAGCATGAGGCTATCACGAGGACCAGCGCCTAAATTCGCAGTAATATAAATCGCATCTCCAATCCCTAAAATAATGACACCTGATACGAAACAGATCAGTTGACCAACTGCTGTATGTACATCTGGAATAATCGCATTGAAAAAGTCGATGAATAAGCCTGTTAATGCCATATTCATAATCGTACCAATCTTCGGTAACTCTTTTAATACGATTGCGCTTAGAATAATAATGAGTAAACCTAAAAGAATTGACCATGTGCCAATTGTTAAGCCGAGACTTTGATATAATCCGACATGTAAAACATCCCATGAACCGACACCATAACTCTGTCCTTTAATCGTTAGCGCGACACCACAAGCTAAAATCGCAAGTCCACCGATAAAAAACATCCAGCGTAATGTGTAATGATTTTTCATTATTGCCTCCGTCTATCAGCACAACGCAAAAAAGAACCCGTCTGTTCAGGTTCTTTTTTCCATATGCTTGAATTTAAAATGATTGCATATTTCCGAGTTCAGACAAAATTCATTGTAACAAACAATTTAAGTTATTAACAAGTGATTGTTCCAAACTTTGCTTGTACGACTTGTGCTAATAATTGTGGTTGAATGCAAATTTGCATACCGCGTTTTCCTGCACTTACGAAGATTTCCGATTGTACTGTTGCGGCTTCATCAATCACTGTTGGATATAGTTTTTTCATGCCGATCGGTGAACAACCACCACGAATATATCCTGTATGTGCTAGTAGTTCTTTGACAGGTAAAAGGTCGATTTTCTTCTCGCCTACGAATTTCGCTGCTGCCTTTAAATCAAGCTCTTCTGCCACAGGAATCACAAACACATAGAGCTGCTTTTTCGCTGTTGTCGCAACTAACGTTTTAAAGACTTTCTCAACAGGCTCGCCAATTTCTTGTGCTGCTGTAACACCATCTAAATGTTCTTCATGTACATCATACTCTTTTAATGTGTACGGAATTTTTTGTTGATCCAACAAACGAACTGCATTCGTCTTTTGAACTTTCTTCGCCATTTCGCCACTTCCTTATGCGGTACAATAAATCATCGGTTCCAATACTTTGAAGCCACCGCGTGCCATCGACATTTGGAACTGATACGTCGCAAGTGCTTTTTCGGTTAAACGCTCTTTCGTCATCTGTTTTGCATCTTTTAATTGAACAGGTAACGGTTTTGGTAATCCTGTTTCAGGAAGAAGGTGAACCGTAACATCATCTTGCAACATCATCTCTGTTGGTGATTGTGTCGTACCTTGATTTTCTTCTATTGTCGCACGTTGTTGAAGATGCTGTAAAGATTCCTGTAAATTCGAATGATCCTCTTTTTCCTTTTTACCTGTCAATAAATTCACCAACTCTTCCAAACTCGGGTTTGCCGTTGGTGTGAAATATTTAGCTTGTTTTTTATACGCATCATCTACATTTTTCAATGTCACTAATTTTTTGCGTGCTTCAAACTCTGTAAAACGATTATTTAATAAGGATGCTAATCTCATATTCCTTCCTCCTCTCCACATGATATTGTTATATTTAGTGTATCATGTATCCAATTCAGTCAAAACCAACTAAATACACATCTTAAAATTCGGATTTCGGCACTTCTTTGTGACTAAAAAACCTATCACATAAACGCTGAAATGACTAGAATAACTATTCAAAATACTACTTTTTTGACACACTTTCCCTCGAACTATTTACCCTTTATTTCGGTAAATATCTACCTATATTTAGAAAATAGCTCTTATAATCAGAATATTCATACGAAAGAATCAAAAGATGTAAAAGAGTATATTTCTTATAAAGGTCTTTCGATATGGGTGCTTTTCAAAAAAAGATGATGAAAGTAAGACAAAAAGAATAGACTAGAACAAAATCACACTTGTTCTAGTCTAATGGTTCATATCATTTCACTTTATTCTTCTTTATTCCCAAATAACTTCGCAAGAGCATCTGCCATCGCTGTGTTTTCAGGTTCTTCTTTTTGTTGTGTTTTCATATATTTTTGAACGTCACGTTTTGAAACTTTTTGATTACCTGATTGTTTTTTACGCTTTTCAAAAGCTGAGAGTTTTTCACGATGTCCACATTTACATGCGAAAATACGTCCTTCACCTTCGCCGCGTAATTCTAATTTTTTATGACATACAGGGCAGCGCGCATTTGTAATTGTAGATACTTTTTTCTTGTTGCCACATGTACGATCTGAACATACGAGCATTTTGCCGCGTTTACCGTTTACTTCAAGCATTGGCTTGCCACATTCGCTACATACTTTCCCAGAAATATTATCATGTTTGAATTTCTGGTCACTTTTCTTAATATCTGAAATTGATTTTTGTGTAAAATCAATCATTTGACGCATGAAGTCAGCTTTTTTCGCCTGTCCTTTTGCAATCTTCGTCAATTGTGTCTCCCATTCAGCAGTTAGCGCTGGCGACTTTAAATCGGCTGGTGCTAAATCTAATAATTGGCGACCTTTTGACGTGGTATATAAATCATTACCTTTTTTCTCAATTACAAATGACTTGAATAGCTTTTCAATAATATCTGCGCGTGTCGCAACTGTACCGATACCGCCTGTTTCTTTTAATGTTTTAACTAATTCTTTCGACTCGTCATCCATGAATTGCGATGGATTTTCCATTGCCGCAAGTAATGTTCCTTCATTAAAACGAGCTGGTGGTTTTGTTTGACCTTCTGTTAAGGCAATGCCACGTAGACTGACTTGTTCACCTTTTTTAAATACAGGCAGTGTACGCTCATTCGACTGTTCGTCTTCTTGTAAATAAACAGCTTTCCAACCTTCATCGCGCACTGTATTTCCCTTTGCAGTGAATGTTTCATTCCCTACTTTTAATGTCACAACCGTTTGGTCATACTCATATGCACCGTAAAATACAGCTAAAAATCGTTTAACGATTAAATCATACAATTTATATTCTTTATCTGATAACGCACGTAAATTTACGACTTCTTCTGTTGGAATAATCGCATGGTGATCCGATACAAGCGCATCATTGACAACACCTTTTTGAGCTTGCGGTGTTCCCTTACTTAAAATTTTATTAGCAGCTGCACGATAATCACCAACAGCCGATGCTTTAATACGGTCTGTGAATGTACTCTTCATATCCGATGTTAAATGTTTTGAATCCGTACGTGGGTACGTCACAATTTTATGGCGTTCATATAGATTTTGTAGCGTAGAAAGTGTTTCTTTCGCTGACCAACCATAGCGTTTATGCGCCTCTTTTTGTAGTTCTGTTAAATCAAACAGATGTGGTGCTGGCGTACGTTTTGGTGTTGTTTTCACGTCTATAACTTCACCTGTTTTCACCGAATCGAGTGATTTTAATAACTGTTCCATCTTCTCTTTTTGGAACGATTGCGTTTGATTCGTTCCTTTTTCGTGCCATGTGAAGGTCACTGTATTCGTTAAAGCTTGCAAACCATAATATGTCTTCGGTTTGAAGTTTTTAATTTGTTGTTCACGATTCGCAATCATCGCAAGCGTCGGTGTTTGTACACGCCCTGTCGATAACTGCGCATTATATTTAACCGTTAATGCACGCGTCGCATTAATCCCGACAACCCAATCCGCTTCAGCACGTGCAACTGCTGCTTCATATAAATGATCATATTTACGACCGTCTTTTAAATTATTGAATCCCTCACGAATCGCTTGGTCTGTTACAGAAGAAATCCATAAACGTTTGATTGGTTTACGAGACTTCGCTTTCGCTAAAATCCAACGTGCTACAAGTTCTCCCTCACGCCCAGCATCTGTCGCGATAATGACTTCATTCACATCTTGACGATTCAATAATGTTTTGACCGCATTGAATTGTTTCGTCGTTTGACGAATTGGTACTAACTTGAATGGGTCTGGGATAATCGGTAAATCTTCCATCTTCCATTCTTTATATTTCACATCATATTGTTCCGGATCTGCATGTGTGACTAAATGACCTAACGCCCACGTCACGATATATTTGTCGCCTTCCAAAGATCCGTTACCTTTTTTCGTACATTTTAAAACGCGCGCAATATCGCGTGCAACGGATGGTTTTTCAGCAATAACTAATGATTTTGACATAATTCCGCTCCTCTCAATCTCCTTCTATTATAAGGGATAGATGAACAGACATACAAATACGCTATTGTGACAACTCCATCATCATCGCCTGCTTCTCTTTTGCAAAAGCATAATCTCCCTCATGAACAATTGCGCGCTGTTTTTCAATCCATACAATACGGTCAAATAACTTTTGTAAGAAATAACGGTCATGGCTAATCGCAATAATCGTTCCTTCAAACTGTTCTAAGTTTTCTTCTAACACTTCACGCGATTCAATATCTAAATGATTCGTCGGTTCATCTAAAATAAGCAGATTAATTTCTTGCTGCATGAGCTGTGCGAGTTTTAATCGCATACGCTCGCCACCACTCATATTTTTAAACTTTTTAAAGACATCTGCACCGTAAAATAAGAATTGTGCTAGAATATGGCGTGCTTCAGGCTCTGTCATCATCAACTCTGAACGAAAGACATCAATTAAACGGGCTTCTGGGTCTGCTTCAATTAAATGTTGTGCTAAATAACCGATTTTCACAGAACTCCCTAACTCCACAATGCCTTCGTCTGGCTGTTCCTCACCTAATAACATCTTCAATAATGTCGACTTACCCGCTCCATTTTCGCCAATAATCGCAAGCGTATCTTGCCAATACACATCAAATGTTACTTCTTTAAATAATAAACGGTCATAACTCTTTGCCACATCATAAAATTGTGCGACTTCTTTTCCGCTGCGCTCTGAAGCTGTTAATTGTAACTTCATTTTCTTTTGAACACGTGGTTTTTTCACTTTCTCCATGCGCTCTAACATACGCTCCATGACTTTTGCTTTTCGGTATAAATCAGGGTTCGGTGGACTTGCCTCATTTGCCCATTGGCGTAATCGACGAATCGCATCTCGAATCTTTTTAATTTTCTTTTGTTGTTCTTGATATTGTGAGAACTCGCGTGCATATTTATCTTCTTTTGCTTGTAAGAAAGCATCGTAATTCCCATGCGATACCCAAGCTTGTCCATCCTCAATTTCAATAACTTTCGTTACGACATGATTCATAAACTGACGATCATGTGATACAACAATGACCGTTCCTTTAAACTGCTGTAAATATTTTTCGAGCCACTCAATTGCATGTAAATCGAGGTGGTTCGTTGGTTCATCTAGTAGTAAAATATCAGGCTCTTGTAAGAGAATTTTGCACAGTGTGACCTTTGTTTTTTCGCCACCACTCAGTTGTTCAAAATTTTCTTCTACAAGATGGGTAATACCTAGACCTGTTGATACGTACGAAATTTTCGAATCTAAAATATAGCCATCATTCGCTTCGAATTGTTCTTGTAGCGTGCCGTATTTTTTTAACAGTGACTCCAAATCATCACTTGTCGCCATCTGTTGTTCCAGCTGCTTCATGTTCTTTTGAATGTGATTCAGCTTGTCGAACGCTTCATACATCACATCATATACTGTCATGTCGGGATAATTCGGAATCTGATGAAGAAAACCAACGTGGCTCCCTTTTGCCTTAATGATTCTTCCCGTATCTACTGCCTCTTCTTCCGCCATAATTTTTAATAATGTCGTCTTACCACAACCATTATTTCCAACAATTGCGACATGTTCGCCTGCGTGAATATCGACTGTTAACTCTTGAAATAGTGGATGCCCACCAAAATTTTTCGTGATTTTTTCTGCTTTAATATACATTGTTGTTTCCTCCATTTAAGTAGCTGAGAAAACAAAAAGGACTACTCATTAACGAGCAGTCCCCCTACAAATTCTTCTGTGAAGGAATGGTTAATCAGCTACGGTTCATATTTTCGATTGACTTAAAAATAGACAGACCTGTCCCGTTAGCTTGTAAATCGAAAGTCATGACACGTGTTAAATACGTTGCTGTATCAAGTTGTACACCTGTCGCCGTTACTGATTTTTTCATTTCCTTCACCTCCGTTCAAATTAGTTAATGACTATTATAGCAAATTATCAGTTTTTTCGCAAAAAACATTGATATTCATCCTCGATATATTTCTAAAAAGATTTCATTATATGGGACGTGATTTATTCATTTATTTTAAATAATAGTTTTAAATCAGCGATAATTTCAGATAATGAAATATCAGGAACAAGGCTTGAGATATCTTTATCTTCTTGTTCTATTTTTATTAAAAATTCATTAATGTGTCCTTTAATTACTTCATTCTATAGCTCATGGATAGGGGTCTAGGAATTTTTAAAGGTTCTTCAGGTAAAATCTCTGGCTTTTTTCCAGTTACACCCTCAATATAATTAAATAAATCGTTCATATAATCAACTCCAAAAATTGATTTAATAATATTCAATAGCTTTTTAATTTAAATGACGCACCTCTCCTCTCCATCATAAAAGATGAAAACGAGATTGTTATGGTGAACAGACCATCTATCCTTTATTACAAAAACATGCCCACTGGATTAGTTGGTCAGATTAATTTCTGAAATTCATATACCAAAATAAATAAAAGCAAACGATATTGGATTTTTAAATAAACTCCAAAGTCGTTTGCTTTTTATGTTTAATCTAGTGGTTCTTTCGGTAAGTTTGCGCTTAACTCGCAATATTTTACGAAGACGCGTGCTAATTCTTGTAAACGTTCATGCACATTTTCGTCGATAATGTTATTTTGGTCGTCAAAGTGACTTGTATGTGTGTACACATAGTTTGGTGTCACTAATGCGCGGAAATAATCTAAAATTGGTTTGAATTGATTTTCTACTACTAAATGATGTTGATGTGTTCCACCGTTTGCAACAATTGATACGGGTTTATAGCGTAATGCTTTCGGATTTAAAAAGTCGAGCGCATTTTTTAAGACGCCTGGAATCGAACCTTGGAAAATAGGTGTTGCAAAAATATAGCCATCTGCCGATTCTAATTTGCGGACTAGCTCTTGCATCCCCGTATTATATTGATCGAATGGACGACCATCTACAATTTGATGTTCATAATCTGAAAAACGTACAAGCTCTAAATCAAGCGTACCATCGAACTGCTCAATGTATCCTTGAATTTCTTCTAAAATCGCGCCTGTTTTTCGACCTAAAACTGTTCCATCTACTAATAAAATCTTCATCTCACGTGACCTCCATTTATCTACTTCTACAAACTCATTGTAACAAACACCCTACCCTTTCAATAGCAACTCTACTTCATTTTTAGACAAATCAGTCTTTCGACGGAAAGCGAAATTTGCTTTCTTTCTAGGAGTGACTTCCTATGTTACAATATTCTCTATGAGTATTAAAATGAAATGCTAATGCATTTTTCAATAAAGGAGCGTATATATAATGGCGACAAAAGCAGAAATTGAGTATCAAATTCTTGAGCTGAAAAGCGACTATATCCGTCAACAAGGTGATATCGAAAAATTAGAGGCAACTGGCTATCCACAAAAGATTGAACAGGCTGAACAGCGTCTAAAAGATATGGAAACACAACTTGCCCAATTGAACACAGAATTAGCGAAATTTTAATCATCTGGCAAAAGGTTATTTTAAAAACCTTTTATTTTTAAGCAGGAGGAAACTATTTTTATGGCAATTTTAACAGTCGAAAAGCTCGGTCATTCTTTCGGAGACCGTATACTTTTCAAAGATGTGTCGTTTCGTATTGTAGAAGGAGAACACGTAGGGCTTGTAGGTGCAAACGGTGTTGGTAAATCAACAATGATGAGTATTTTAACAGGTCAACTCATCCATGATGAAGGTCGCGTAGAGTGGTTACCAAACACACATTACGGTTATTTAGACCAGCACGCTGTATTAACACCAGGTCGTTCAATGCGTGAAACATTAAGCGATGCGTTCCTTCCACTTTATAAAAAAGAAGAACAATTAAATGAAATTACAGGTAAAATGGCGGAAGCGTCACCTGAACAATTAGAAGAATTACTTGAAGAAATGGCTGAAATTCAAGATGCGCTTGATGCAGGTGATTTCTATACACTCGATATGAAAATCGATGAAGTGGCGCGTGGTCTTGGACTAGATGCAATTGGTTTAGATCGTGATGTAACCGCTCTTTCAGGTGGTCAACGTACGAAGCTTTTACTCGCGAAATTATTACTTGAAAAGCCAAAAGTATTATTATTAGATGAGCCGACAAACTATTTAGATGAAGAACATATCACATGGTTGAAAAACTATTTAAAAGATTACCCCCACGCATTCCTTCTCATCTCGCATGATGTAGAGTTTATGAATGATGTAGTCGGTGTTATCTTCCACTTAGAATTCTCAAAACTATCTCGTTATACAGCAACATATGAGAAGTTTTTAGAGTTAGCTGAAATTAATAAGCGCCAACATATTGATGCATATGAAAAGCAACAAGAATTCATTAAAAAACAAGAGACATTCATCCAAAAGAATAAGGCGCGTTTCTCGACAACGGGTCGTGCGAAATCACGTCAAAAACAATTGGATCGTATGGAGCGAATTGACCGTCCTGAAACAGCGGCGAAACCACAATTTAGTTTTAAAGAATCACGTAGTTCAAGTCGCTATGTAGTAGAAGCAAAAGATTTATTAATTGGTTATGATAAACCACTTCTTCCACCGCTTACTTTCGAAATTGAACGCGGTGAAAAGATTGCATTAGTTGGAATGAACGGTGTTGGTAAATCAACACTTCTAAAAACCATGCTTGGTAAAATCCCTGCACTTGGTGGCGATGTACAACGTGGTGACTTCTTATTCCCTTCTTACTTCGAACAAGAAGTAAAAGGCGGTAATGAAACACCAATCGATGTCATTTGGAATGCGTTCCCTTCATTAGAACAGGCGACTGTGCGTGCATTACTAGCGAAAACCGGCTTAAAGAATGAACATATTTCACGTCCAATGGCTCATTTATCAGGTGGCGAACAAGCAAAAGTACGTCTATGTCGCCTAATGATGGATGAATCGAACTGGATGCTATTCGATGAGCCGACTAACCACTTAGACGTGGATGCAAAAGAAGAATTAAAACGTGCAATGAAAGAATATAAAGGCACAATCGTTCTTGTCAGTCACGAACCTGAATTCTACGATGGTCTCGTAACAAAAGTTTGGGACGTTGCAGAATGGTTCTCTAAAGGACAACAATAATACAAAAAGAGGCTGGGACAAAACCCTAGTTAAAAGCAAGAGAGCTTCGGCACATGAAAATGCCGAAGCTCTTTTTGGTCTGTCTGCGGATGTTCGTTTTGGGCGATGCTTTTCGCGGGCACGGCTTCATCTCATGTTGGCGATGCATCGCCAACATGGATATTCCGCTCGTGCTGTTCCCGCAGAAGTCACGCCCTCACGCCCATCTAAAACAAAAAATAGGATACAAAAAAAGAGCCTTTCCTGTTAAAATTTAAGTATCTTACCACAAAAATAATAAAAGGAAGTGCTCTTTATGTATAAAAACTATAACATGAATCAAGTGATTTTACCATTAGATTTTGAAATGAAACTAGCTGAAAAAGATATTGCTTTTTCGATCCATCATTTAGTCGAAAGTATTCCAGAAGAAGCTTTCGCTCCTTTCTACAAAGCGACAGGTTGTCCTTCTTATCACCCTAAAATGATGTTGAAAATTATTTTATGTGGTTATACACAATCTATTTTTTCAGGTCGCCGGATGGAAGATTTAACAAAAGATAGTGTACGTATGATGTGGTTAGCACAAGGTTACGAACCAAGTTACCGTACGATTAATCGTTTTCGCGTTCATCCACAGATGCAAGAACTTCTAAAACAATGCTTTATCCAATTCCGGTGTCGATTAATTGAAGAAAAATGCATTGACCAACAAGCAATCTTCATTGATGGTACAAAAATTGAAGCGAATGCCAATAAGTTCACTTTTGTATGGAAGAAGTCGGTTGAAAACTATCAAGCTAGTATGATTGAAAAGTCTAATGCCTTATACGAGCAACTCGTAGAAGAACGTATTTTGCCTGCCATTCAAAAGGAACAAGACGATGCTTTGTCTAGTGAAGAGCTAGAACAAGTCGCTTCGACATTAGAAGAAGTGATTGATGATTATACAGAAAAGCTGGAAGCTTCCTCTGATTCAAGTGAACGAAAACAATTACGCGCTGCACGTAAAACACCGAAACAATATTTAAAACAAGTGAAAGATTGGATTGTCCGAAAAAGACAATATCGCCTTCATTTACAACAGATGGGTACACGAAATAGTTATTCAAAAACCGATGTCGACGCGACATTTATGCGTATGAAAGACGATTATATGAAGAATGGACAACTGAAACCCGGTTACAATGTTCAAATCGCAACAGAAAATCAATATGTCCTTGCTTATGAGGTGTATCCGAATCCGACAGATACAAAAACGCTCGTGCCCTTTTTACAAGATATTCAAGCTCATTATTTTGAATTACCTGAACATATTGTCGCCGATGCAGGTTATGGTAGTGAACCGAACTATCAATACGTGGTAGAAACACTCCAACGTAAAGCATTAATTACATATGGTATGTATCGCAAAGAACAGCAACGAAAATATCTTAAAGATCCTTTTAAAACAAGCAATTGGGCATATAACGCAACGACAGATTGTTATACGTGCCCGAATGGACAATTAGTAACGTATCAATACGACTCAACACGTACGGACAAAACAGGATTTACACGTCATTTTAAAATATATACATGTGAAGACTGTTCAGGATGCCCTTTCCGTTCATCTTGTACAAAAGCACGTGAAGGAAACAATCGAAGATTGGCCATCAATACGCATTGGGAAGAACAGAAGAAAATGATTCAAGCGACGCTTTCAGAAGCAAAAACAGGCGCCATTTATCGAAAACGAAAAATCGATGTGGAACCAGTTTTTGGATTTTTGAAGGCGAATTTAGGTTTCACTCGATTTTCACTTCGTGGAAAATCGAAGGTCCGAAATGAAATCGGACTTGCCTTAATGGCGACCAACCTAAGAAAGTATGCGATGAGAGGGTAAAACCCTCCCATCACTTATGAAAAAAATCACACAAAAAAGGAGATTGCCTGCGCAATCTCCTTTTTTGTGTGACTGAGAGCTATTTATGTCCCAGCCTCTTTTTCGATTTACTCTACGCGACTATTTGATGAACTTGTTTTAGCTTTTGATTTATTTGACTCAACAAACTCTTCACGCGTATAGACATCATCTACATGCATATTAAATTCCACTACATCCAGTCCCGTCATTTGCGAGATATTTGCTTTTACATTTTGATAAGCAGTGCGATAAATTTCTGGCACGCTCAATCCATATTCAACATAGACTGAAACATCAATTGCAACTTGCTTCTCACCAATATCTGCTTGAATACCTGCTGTTAAATTTTCATTGCCTGTTAATGTTTTTTGTAGACCTTGGAATAGATTACCACTCATTCCTAGAATCCCTTTTACATCCGTTGTTGCAAGTGCTGCAATCTTTTTAATCACTTCATCATCATATGTTAAATGACTTTTATGTTGTTCTTCCTTTTCTTTTTTTTCTAATTCTACTTCTTCTGGTGTTTTTTCTGTTGAACGTACATTTTGATTTGACATGAAATCACTCCCATTTTTTACGATCTTTTATTAAATAGTGCATCAATGTAAGATGCAATATCCAAGTCATGGTCTACCCACTTACCAATGAGATACCCAATAAGTAGAAATACTAAAACCATAACTGCATATCCAAAACCAACTGTTAAAAATAACACACTAAAAATAATTGCTGCAATTAAGCCTACTATACGCCCACGATAGCGTATGAATACTTCTTTATTATTCATGACGCTCCTCCTTATACGACGCGTTGTTTTTTGCTTGTTTTGCCTTCTAAATCAATTACATAAATCTGTACTTCACTTACTTGCACTTCTAACATTCTCTCTAAATCATCTTTCAATCTTTGCTGCATCTCTTTCGCTGTTTGTTGTACGGCACTATTTTTAAAAACTGAAAATGTAACAGTAAGTTTAATTTTTTCAGCTTTTGAAAAAATCTCAGCCCCGACTTCAAGTGAACGAATGCCATCAAATTTTTTCGCAATATTATACGCCATGGATTCAATTGACTTTTTAGAGATACTGATTTCACCTAAACTTGTATCAATATTTAAATCTTTTCGTGTACTAGGTGACGACTTAAAACTACTAAAGAATAAAATAAGCGACACCAATGCAAGAAATGATACAAGTGAAATGACTACAATGAAGAAAGAGCCATTCTTTGGGAATTCAAGTACATATGCTACTGAATCATATACTTCTATCAGCATAAGAATGATGCTAAGTGATAGTAAAAATGTTAATAAAGCATAGATACCAAAAATCCATCTCAAACCCATATTCATTTTTTAACCTCCAGCCTATAACCAAGGTATTTAAAATTTATTCTTTAAAGATTGGCTTACACGAATTATTTACCCAGACTACTCTCCATACAAACACTTAAATTATTTTACGAATAGCTTGAATTTATATTTTTCTTGCTTGATTAACGAACTTTCCCGTTACATTCTCGTCATATATTGTAATAGAAGTGAAACAGATTGCATTACACATTAATACAGTTAATGTTTTCGTAAATAAACATTACAATTGTGTAATATTTCTATTTAATGCTCTTTTTTTCATCTTTTTGTCACGAAAATGTAATTGACTTATAAATATCTTATTGGTAAGATATAAATATATTAACAAAAGAGAAAGAGGTAATGAACATGACTGTTACAATTTATACACAAACTAGCTGTACATCATCTAAGAAGGCTCTACAATGGTTAGAAGAGAACGCAATTCCATATGTAGAAAAACGCATTACATCAGATCCGTTAACACTTGCTGAGTTCAAACAAGTTCTAAGTATGACAGAAGACGGCACAGATGAAATTATTTCAACGAATTCAAAAGACTATAAAAACTTAAATTGCGATATTAATCAGTTATCAATTCAAGAACTTTATAGTATTATTAAAGACCACCCAAAAATGTTGCGTAGCCCAATTTTAATTGACGATAAGCGCCTACAAGTTGGATATAACGAGATGGATATTCGTCGTTTTATTCCACGTAAAGTACGTGCATATGAATTATTTGAAATGCAACGCTTATCAAATGATTTCTAAATGAATCACGTTGGAGATGAGTTACCCTATGATGAATAATAAAGAAAAAGAGCACAGCATCTCGTCTCTTTTCGAGATTGCTGCAGCTCTTGAAAGAAAATGGGCAAACGAATGGAACAGCCATAATAATATGGGTCTTTCAAAAACCCATATTTTATTACTCGATCTTTTAGAATCGAATGGCCCTGTTCGCCCATCTGATTTAGCTGAAAAGCTACATGTCACGACTGGCGGTGTAACCGTTCTAACTACGAAGCTCATCAACGCAGGTTATATCAAAAAAACAAAGAATGTAGCCGACCGACGCGCTTATCAGATTGAAATTACTGATGAAGGAATCCAGTTGCTCGATAATGCCTATGCGCATATTGAGTTAATGGTTCAGCGTATGTTCGGTATGCTTACAGAAGACGAAGTGGATACACTTCGCAAAATATTCTCTAAACTCTTACTTGGTTAATTGAACACAGTCATGTTCAAAAGCCATCTTTTACATGCCTTCCACATTTTCAGATGTGGGTTTTTACATGTTTAAGATGGCTTTTTTTATATGTAGTAGAGGAATCGTATATCTGTTTATATACGATTCCAATCTATATGAACTCACAATGACGATTGTGAGATTAGGGGGACAGTTTTATACAATATTTTATATTAATTATGCTGGTAGGATTGCTGTAGCTGTTGTATCATCTTGTAACATCATTTCTTTTAGACGTTGTTTTGCACGGAAAAGACGTGATTTTACTGTACCGATTGATACTTTCATTAATTCTGCAATCTCAACTAATGAGTATTGTTTTACATAGAAGTAAAGTAGTGTATTGCGGTAAATACCGTCTAGTTGATTGATTTTTGCTTGTACTAATTGCGCTACATCTTCTTGCTCAATTAATTCTTCTGTTGTTGGTTCATTGTTGGGAACCAAATCTAAAACAGGTACGTCTAATGTATCAGGTTGGTTCATCATGTATTTGCTACGACGTACATTTTTGCGATAGCGGTCGCGGAATGTATTCATGCAAATTGTTGTTAACCATGCTTTTAAGTGGTCGACTTGTGCAACGTATGATTCATAGCGGACAACTTTCACCCATACTTCCTGCATTAAGTCTTCTGCTTCTGCTTTATTACGTGTTAATTTTAAACATAAATGATATATGTAGCGATTATATTCTTCATAAACTTCTTCAAGTTGAATTGTCATCTTTAAAACCTCCAGATATTGCTTTCTTTGTTATACTCTTATTATCTGTGAAAACAACCTTACGCTCTATCGGTTTTGCTTTCACTTTCATTACAAACGTGTAAGGTTTTTGTGCAATTTATGTAAGAATAAGAACTTACTCCTTGTATAACCAAAAAACGAACCCCCGATTTTACATCAGAGGTTCGTTTATTTTTATAGAATCGATTCGATTTTTAAATTGACTTAAATGCTTTCGCTTGTTCACGAATGCCTACTTCAGCAGCAAAGCGTTCGATACTTGATGCTCCGAAGAAGCCACATACGCCTTCTACACGCTCGATTACATACGCTGCATCTTCAGGTTCTGCAATTGGACCACCATGACAAATAACTAAAATGTCCGGGTTCACACTTCGACCTGCTTGAACAATTTTTTCAATACGCTCAACACAGTCATCTAATGTTAAAGCTGTCTTTGCGCCAATTGCGCCTTTTGTTGTAAGTCCCATATGTGCTACTAATATATCTGCTCCTGCTTTTGCCATCGCAGTCGCTTGGTCTTCATCAAATACATACGGTGTTGTGAGTAAATCTAATTCGTGTGCTTTTTTAATCATCTCAACTTCTAAATCATACCCCATACCTGTCTCTTCTAAATTTTGACGGAACACGCCATCAATTAGACCTACTGTTGGGAAGTTTTGTACACCTTTGAAGCCTTGATCTTTTAATTGTTTTAAAAATACATCCATTACGCGGAATGGATCTGTACCGTTCACACCTGCTAATACTGGAATATCTTTAACGACAGGTAACACTTCTTGTCCCATCTCGACAACGATTTGATTCGCGTCACCGTAAGAAAGTAAGCCAGCTAAAGAACCTCGACCTGCCATACGGTAGCGACCTGAATTGTAGACAATTAGCATATCTGCTCCGCCTGCTTCACTGCTTTTCGCTGTAATCCCTGTGCCTGCACCTACTCCCAGTAACACATTCCCGTTTGCTAGTTCTTGTTTGAATTGTTCCATAATTTCTTGACGTGATTGTTGATTCATTTGAAACACTCCTTTTATTTTTTCATGATTTGAATTAATTGTTCTGCAGCTTTTTCTGCAAATGCTTGTTCATTAATATGAAGATTTTCTTCATAGATTGTAACTTGTTGTGGATTGACTCCCTGCTTCACTGCCTCAAATAATGTACGGTCCTCACAAAGTCCATGGAAGTCTTGTCCGACTGCGTCGAGTGCCGAAACTCCCTGTAGCGGAATCATTAAAGTTGTTGGACCTTTTGCAAGATTCAATTTTTCTGCGATGATTTTACCTAACTGCTCATTTTCTTCAATTGTTGTACGCATTAATGTTACCGTTGGGTTATGGCGATAAAATTTACGTCCTTTAAATTTCGTTGGCACTTGATCGACTGGTCCAAAGTTCACCATATCAAGCGCACCTAATGAGACAACTTGTGGAACCCCTTTTCGACCTGCTGCCTCAAGTCGGTTCGGTCCAGCATTCAGTACACCACCAACGAGTTCGTCTGCCCACTCTGTTGTTGTGAAATCTAATACCCCTTCAATGTAACCATCTTCAATTAATTGTTCCATCGTGCGACCACCGACACCTGTTGCGTGGAAAATTAATACTTCATAGCCACGTTCCTCTAAGTAACTTGTTGCAAATTGTACACATGGTGTTGTAACACCGAACATCGTTGTCGCGACTAATGGTTTTTGTTCTAATTCCACTTTATTTTCAAACTGCAACATACCTGCAATCGCAAAAACAGCATTCGTGAAAATTTTTGTTGAAATCGAATTTAATCCAGCTACATCAACAATAGAAGGTAACATCATAATATCGCTTGTACCGACATAAGGTTCTGTATTACCTGATGCAACGGTTGATACCATCACTTTAGGTACACCGATTGGTAGTTGACGCATACCTGGTGTTGCAATCGATGTCCCACCTGATCCACCGAATGATAAAACACCATCGAATTTTCCTTCTTTAAATAATTGTGGTAATAGCTTTTCCATTCCATTCGCTAAAACTTCTGTCGCAAATGCGCGGTCATTCTTTTGCTGAACATTTTCTAACTGTTCCTCTGCATATTCCATCACTGTGCGATTGGAGCAATCCGGTATAAATGTAGGTTCAAAAACACCTGTATGAATCGTATATGTGTTAAAACCCAGTGACTCGATTAACTCTTTGACAAATAAAAATTCTTTTCCCTTTGTATCAAATGTTCCAATTAAAGCAATTGTTTTCATTTGGATATCCCCCTTTGAGATGTAAGCACTTTCATTGTTGTTATCTTGATTATATCGAAAGAAAAAAGACAACTACATGTGTTTATCAATCACAAAGTTGTCTTTATATATTCCTTTGGTGCTATTCCTTTTACTTTTTTAAACATTTTACTAAATTGAGCATAATCCGTATACCCAACCATTTCGGCAATTAAGAATAACGGAAGTTGTGGGTCTTTCATTAAATCAACTGCACGATTCATACGGTATTCGATTAAATATCGCTGAAAGGAGATGCCGACCACTTTTTTAAATTGTTTACTTAAATGCGTGCTACTAATGTTTAATTGCTGTGCCATTCTTTCGAGCGTAATATGTTGCGCATAATAAAGTGCAATATACTTCTTCGTTGTATTCACATAGTCATGCACATGATTAATACCATCAATTACTTTCTGTGTGACGTCATCATATTGAAAATCTTGTAACTGTTTAAAAGAAGTTGTAATCTCCTCTACAATATACTCCGTTGGAATACGTTCAAATGTAGAGCCACCAATATAGCCTTGAATTAAGTGGTCTGTCATCATAAATTGCGCGTCAATGGGCTTATTAATGATTCCACCATAAATCATACGAATGACATATGGATTTTGTTCGATTACACGTTCAAAAATACGCTGTGCCATCTGTTTAGCACTTTGTAAATTTTGAATTCGCTTTGCGCCGAGATGCCCACCGACTGTTAAACCAAGATGAACACAAATAATATCTGCACCGACAGCCAACATATTCATCGCCTGCTGTTCATTAAAAACGAACGCGACTGTGAATAGCCCTTTCTCATGTGCGTAACGAATCGCTTCAACTTCTTGTTCATAACTCATACCTGCTTCTTCTAAAGCTTCCGCAAACTGCCCATCAATTAAGCCAACACTCGGAAAGTTATTAATTCCTTGAAAGCCTCGTACCGCGACTTCATCTATGTACGCATGTAAATTAATTGTAGGGTCGGTTGCTTGAACGCCTAAAACGACCGGAATATTCTGCGCTACTTTTTGTAGCTCACGCGTTGCAAATTCCATGACAAGTTCATTGCTATTATCATAGGCTAAAAAACTGCCGAGAGAACCTACACCCATTTGCCGATACTTCCCTGCACTTAGCGCTAATAAAAAGTCAATGCCACCTTTTACTGCACTTTTAGCAACAAGTCCACCACCAACTGCCGCTGCAATAATCGGTTCATGTTGCGCTACTTTTTGCTTTAAATGTGTAACTAAATCACGCATACAATCGCCCCTTATCTTTTCCTCTCTTTTTAGTTTAGTAGATTGTGACGAACTACACCATGCAAAGTCTAATGTTTTACAATAAAAAAGAAATCCCGTCTTACGAGATTCCTCTTTCTCATTTAATCTGGCTTTAATAATTTTGGCTGTCTTTTTCCAAATGTCGGTTTGACTTCCGAGAAAATAATGGCAGCTAAAATAAGCACAGCGCCTATTACCATACGTCCTGTTAATACTTCATGCAAAAATACGACCGAGAAAACCATACCAAAGAATGATTCCATCGATAAAATGATGGCTCCCTGTGTTGCAGATGTATATTTGAAAGCGATGTTTTGGAATAAGTACGCCACGATTGTAGAGAATACGGCGAGATAAACAATCGAGAATAGACCGCCTGTTCCAACACTTTCAATACTTGTTGGGACATCACCTCTTACTAGCACGAATAAAGCACTAATTACTGCTGCTGAAATAAATTGAATAATCGTTAATAAAATAGCATCTTCATTTTGAACAAATTTATTCGTATAAAAAATATCAAACGCGAAAGCAACCGCACATAATAGCGTTAAAATATCGCCAATATTCATTGTGAATGAACTTTGCAATGAGAGTAGCGCAATCCCGATTAATGCTGTAACTGCCCCAATCACTTCGAAACGATCAACTTTACGCTTGTACACTGCATAGGCAATTAACGGAACAACTAATACGTTCACAGCTGTTAAAAAAGCATTTTTAGATGGTGTTGTATATTCAAGACCCACTGTTTGTAACACGAAACCTGTATAAAGAATAGCGCCTAAAATCGCTCCCTTCCAAATGACACGTTTCGTTATTTTTTTAAATTTATAACCAAATAAAATAATTAGTAGAATAGCGGCTAATATGAATCGCCCAGCCATTAATTGATAGGCGTTGAGGTAATCCAAACCGATATCTGTGACAACAAATCCACTGCCCCAAACAACTGCTGTTACCATCAACATAAGTACACCTATATGTTGTTTCATTCGTTCTCCTCCTTTTAGCTTTTGTAAGCATATCATGTAAAGAGAACAAAATGTTTCATGTATTTTCTAAAAAAATTAAATTATTTTTGTATTTTTTACAAATCTAAATGTTTTTTTAACAGATATAACTTAATTGCAACAGATAATTGCTCAAAAAACTGCATGTCATTTACTTCTGGCGATAAAATCGTCTTCATCTTTGTAATACGATAACGAATCGTATTCGGGTGGCAATAGTGTAACTCCGCAACAGCTTTAATATTCCCTTCTTGTAAAACATATGAGATGGCTGTTTCTAAAAAGTGATCCCACTCCTCTAACGGTTCAATCCATTCATCTATATATCTTTTAACGAAAGAAGGTTGTTTTTTCATTAATTCAATTAATAATTTCTCTGTTTTCAATGTATCGTATGAAAAAATTGCTTGGTTATAAAGATTCGCAAAAATATTAGCGTAACACGCTTCTTGTAATGCTTTTGCTAAATCTTGCTCTGTTTCATGAACATTACTCATACCAATCTGGATTGGCGCTAATTCCTTTTTACAAATTTGTAAAATCTCCATCATCCTTTCATAAAAAGGCGCTGATGAACTATGATTCGTCATGACCATAATCATTTGCTGTTTATAACGAGTAATTAATCCTGTACGTAAAAAAGGTTCTAAACGAAATAAATTATATGAAGCAATGTGCGGACTTGAAATACTCACTACATATGCATATGTCTCAAAAGGTCGGTTCAATTGGCGCATAAGTGTAGATTGTGTTTCGCGGTCTAAATCATCTTCAATTAAACGAGCAACCGTTGTCTCTAAAAATTCGACTTGTGAAGCACGTGTACGATAATTCATCGCCTGAAAAATAATATCTTCAAAAAACTCATCACCGCCGAATTTTAAAACAGGAATCTCTTTTTCCACTGCTAATTCTAAAACTTCAGATGGTAAATCTTTATAAATCACTGGCTTATAAGCGAATGCACTAATATGTAGGTCCGCAAATCGTTCTACCATATCCATCAGTAGTTCCGGTTCATGTTGTGCAAATAGCAAACTTGTCAACACAAGACTATCCTCTGTGAACATCTTTTCACGCGTTCCTTCAAAGCCCTTAATAAACTCAAAGTCTAAAATTTCAACGTTCTTCATCTTTTTGTGTAGAAAATCTTCCCCTGCTACAACCTCAAAATCCTTTGTAATCGGTAATTCTAAAAAATTCTGAACGGTCATGACCATTTCTTCCACCTCCAACTAACTTTCCTTTTTTTATTGTACTTTTTAACTTAAACAGTATTCCAGTTATATCTATGAACGTTCCAAATATTCCGCCTATCGAAACATATGTTATACTAGAGCTAATTACGTTAGAAATGAGGGATTTTAAATGGATCAATTACAACAAGTCGATCAATATTTTACAAATCATCGTGAAAAGCATTTAGAAGAAATGAAAGAATTTTTAGCCATTCCAAGTATTAGTTCACTTTCTGAACATAAGACAGATATGCAAACAGCTGCTGATTATTTAGCAAACTTGCTTGAAAAAGCAGGTATGGAAAATGTACAAGTACAACCAACACCAGGACATCCTGTTGTAACGGCTGAATGGTTACACGCTGAAGGTCGTCCAACCGTTCTTGTTTACGGTCACTATGACGTACAACCTGTTGACCCAATTGAGCTATGGGATACAGAACCATTTAAGCCTGAAATTCGTGACAACAAGATTTACGCACGTGGTTCAAGTGATGATAAAGGTCAAGTATTCATGCATGTCAAAGTACTTGAAGCTTTATTACAAACAGAAGAAAAATTACCTGTTAATGTGAAAGTCATCTTCGAAGGTGAAGAAGAAATCGGTAGCGTTCATTTAGACCAATTCATCGCTGACCATAAAGAAGAATTAGCAACAGATGTTGTATTAATTTCAGATACAGCACTATACGGTCCTGGTAAACCAGCTGTATGTTATGCACTTCGTGGTTTAGCAGGTATCGAAATTACAGTAAAAGGTTCAAAACGCGACTTACACTCTGGTGTTTACGGTGGCGGTGTACAAAACCCAATCCATGCATTAGCTGATTTATTATCTTCATTCCATGATGAACATGGTACGATTTCTGTAGAAGGTTTCTACGATTCTGTGCGCCCATTAACAGATGAAGAACGCGCAACTTATGCAGAACTAGACTTCAGTGAAGAAGATATTAAAGAAGAAACAGGCGTAAAAGAATTATTCGGTGAAGAAGGCTTCTCCTATTTAGAACAAACTTCTGCCCGTCCAACACTTGAAGTAAACGGTGTATTCGGTGGCTTCTCAGGTGAAGGAATTAAGACCGTTCTTCCTGCTCAAGCTGGCGCAAAAATTACATGTCGTCTTGTTCCAGACCAAGATCCAGACGAAATCGTTCGTCTTCTTCGTAAACATATTGAAGCGAACAAACCTGCTGGTGTAGACGTTGAAGTAGCTGAATTTGATAAAGGTAAACCGTTCATCACACCGATGGATCACCCACTCATTCAAGCAGCTGGTCGTTCATATGAAACGCAATATGACGCAAAAACAGCTTATGTACGTGAAGGTGGTTCGATTCCAATCGTCTCAACATTTGATGAAATTTTAGGCGCACCTGTTGTTATGATGGGCTTCGCACTATCAACAGAAAACATTCACGCACCTAACGAACACTTCCACTTAGAAAACTTTGATAAAGGTCTACGTGTCGTAAGTGATTACTTCCACGAAATCAAAGATTACAAAAAATAATAAAAAAAGAAACAGCTCGATTATAACGAGGCTGTTTCTTTTTTATCATTATAGACATGTATCAATCGCAATATGAATCGTAATCGTACCATCTGCTTCATATTTTTCAAAGTCGTATGTATAGGCGCGATTGATAATACCTTCTTCTTCTTCTTGCCAAATCTTTTGCCATGTTTTAAATACACCCATCGGATCATGATGATCCACTACATAGCTTTTATAGGCTGTATTGACATCAATATTCAAGTCACCAATTTGACTTTCGCGATATACACCTACTGTATAATCACCTTTATAATTATTCTCATATTGACTATATACACCATAAAGAACAGTGCCATCTAGCTTGTAAGGTGTGGCCTCGTTCCATAATTGGTCGAACTTCATCGCCATGTCCGGATCATGGAAATTATTCGTACGAATCTCACAAATTGACTTCAATTGAATCATCCTTCTCATCTCCTTATTTTTATAATATACGAACAAACGTTCTTTTACAAGTAGAAAACGAGTATATAGATATAAAAAAAGGAAGCTATTTCCTCCATAGACGTTGTATCTTCCTACTTATACATTCGGAAAATATTCGTTCTACTTTAGAAATAACTTCAAATTCACAAGATTTTTATTAAAAGAATGTCACAAATTCCTCAATAGATTTTTTTGGTTTTTCAGCAGGAATTGTATCAAAGTAACCAAATTGCAACATCGCAATCGGTCTTTCGCCTGCTTCTACACCTAATTTATTCAAGAACTCCGGTTTCTCTAACCAACCTGGTGTTTTCCAGCAACAACCAATTCCTTCATCCCACGCAAGCAATTGAATGTTTTGAATAAAGCTACTTGCTGCCGCAAAATCCTCTAGGCGTTCTTTTTGACGCAAATCTTCTGGCATGATGACAAAAGCGACAGCACCTGGTGTTGTAAACTTCACCATCTTTTTCGCTAGTTCTTCTACAGATAGTTCTTCCCAGTTCGGTACAACAACATCACGAATAACCGTATTTAATCGTAGTAGTCCATCTTCTGTAGCTAATACGATACGCCACGGTTGACGGTTACCATGGTTTGGAGCCCATTTAGCATCATCAAAAATGGTTAATAGTGCTTCTTTTGAAACAGGTTTACCATTGAATAATTTAATTGAACGACGATTACGAATAACTTCTTTAACAGTAAGAATAATGTCCAACTCCTTCACTTTCATGTAATTTAACTGTATCATATGCTGAAAAAAATAAGAAGTTGCATATGATAACCATTATGTAAAATCGTTGTAAATTAGAAAAGCAGCTAGGTTCAAATATAATATTTCCCCTAGCTACCCTACTATTTATTGTTTCTTAAATAACTTTCCTGGCCAGTAAGCGTAACGTCCCATAACTGTTGTTAGTGCTGGTACAAGTAATGGACGGATAATGAATGTATCCATTAGAATACCGATAGCTGTTACAATACCAAACTGTACAAGTACTTGAATTGGTAATGTACCTAATACTGCGAACGTACCAGCTAAGATTAAACCTGCTGATGTAATAACGCTTCCTGTATGAATGACACCTTCTTGGATTGCCAATTTATGCGGCTTACCATTTTTACGATTCTTCCAAATTTCAGAAATCATAAAGATATTGTAGTCTTCACCAAGTGCCACTAAGAAGACGAATGCATATAGTGGAATTGAACCAGAGATTGCATCGAATCCTAAAACATAATGTAGAACAATCCAACCCGCGCCAAGTGCTGCAACGAATGATAATACAACAGTTCCGACAAGGTAGATTGTTGCTGTAATCGAACGAAGATATACAAGTAATAGTAATGCGATTAACGCAATCATCGTTGGTAGAATCACAGATTCATCTCGAGAGATTGTTTCTTTCTCATCATATTGTGAAGCTGTTTCGCCGCCTACCCATACTTTACCGTCTTCTACTTTTGCATCTTTCAAGAAACCTTCTGTTGCTTTTGTAATCTTCGGTACAGTTTCTAGAGCTTCTGCTGAGTAAGGATTATCTTTTAAACTTACTTCGTATAATTGAATGTTTTTATCTTTTTCACTTTGTTGTGGTGCTGCTACTTCACTCACGTAACTTAATTTTCCAAGATTCTCTTTTAAGTTAACATCTTTGCCTTTTGTATCGACAACGACTTTCATCGGTGCAAGTTCACCAGCTGAGAAGTTATCTTCAATTAGTTTAAAACCTTCACGTGAATTTGTCTCATCTGGGAATGATGATAGTAAATCGAACGTATAGTTAATCTTTGGTGTGAATGCTGCAAGACCACCTAAGAATACAACTGTAATAATAATGATTACCCATGGTTTACCTGTAACAAGATGTGCAACCTTCTTACCAATGCGGTGCTGCGGTGCATGTTGTTTTGGTGCTTTGCCTTTTTTCGCTGCTACTTCCTGCGCCATGTTTTCTGTACGCGGAATGAATGGGAAGAATGCCACGCGACCAATGATCACTAAAATAGCTGGTAGTACAACTAGTGCCGTAATTCCCATGATTAGAACGCCAAAACTAAATGGTACAGCAAATCGATGGAATGAACCATAGTGCGCTAAACCTAATGTCGCAAGACCGATTACGACTGTTAAAGCACTCATCATAATTGCGCCACCCGATTCTTTCATCGAAATCTTCATCGCTTCAAAACGATTTTCTACTTTTAATAATACTTCACGATATTTTGAAATCAGGAATAAACAGTAGTCGGTTCCTGCCCCGAATAATAGAACGGTCATGATGGACACTGCTTGATCGTCCTTATCAATCCATCCCTGCTCTGCCATCAGTCCAAGTAATGGTGAAATCACACCATATGCTAGACCTACTGCAATTAATGGAATAATCGCTAATAATGGTGAGCGATAAATTAAAATTAATAATACTAATACAAGTAATACAGTTGCTGCTAATAATTTAAAGTCTGCATTTTTAAATAGACCTGTTGCGTCAATAGCAATTCCAACAGGACCTGAGTAACGAAGGTTCAGCTCGTCTTTATTATCATAACTACCTGTTGTTTTAACATCTAAATCTTTCACTTGCTTTTTAATATCATCTAAACCAACTTGTAATTGCTCCGTTGTTGATTTTTGATCAAAGAATACAGGTGTAACAAGTGTAGACCCGTTCTCTGAAGCTGATTTCATTAAAGCTTGTGGTGGTAATTTACCAAATGGAGGAAGTGTTGCCTGATGTGGTACGGGGTTGCTCTCTAAATCTTTATATAATTTTTGAATTTTTGCGTAATCCTCTTGATTTAAACCACCCTCGCGGTGCCAAACAAGTAATAATGGAGTACCTGAATCATTTGGAAATTGTTCTTTAATAACTTCTTCCGCTTCTTTTGAAGCTGCGTTTGAAGGTAAATTTTCTGCGTTGTTGCTTTCCACGCTATTAATTTGAGGAAGTGTAAATGATAATACCGCTACGAGTAGAACCCAAAAAGCTAATGTAATCCAACGTCCTTTTTTACCTGCTACTAACGCGCCCCATTGTTCTAATGGGTGCTTTCGCATATTTTCTCACTCCTTTTTTATCCCCTCTCATTATATATACTCTATAGTTAATTAATCAAATAAAATTTTAAAATATGATATAATAACCTCTAAATTCTATTAGAAAGTGAGGGCTTCACTATGTCAGTTTCACCTAAAAATTTAGGTCGCCCTAAGCAAGAAGATCGTGTAATCCCTACAAAAACCCATATTTTAAATACAGCCATCCAACTTTTTTTACAATATAGTTATAAAAATACATCAATGGACGAAGTAGCACTCAAATGTAATGTCACAAAAGCCACTGTTTATTATTATTTCAAAACAAAAGCAGAATTATTTACAGCTGCTGTTGAATCTTTAATGACGACGGTACGTCAAAGTTCTGTAAAGATTCTATCTCAACATATACCCTTTCAAGAGCGACTTGAACAACTAATTATTATTTTTACACGCGCAACTGTCGATATCGATATTCACACATTTATTCGTGAAGCATCATCAAGCCTATCAGAAGACCAATTAAAAAGAATTCAAGCCTCTGAAGATGCCATGCACGATGCAATTGAAGCTTGTTTTGCAAAAGAAGTAGAGAATGGTGTTCTCCCGAATAAGAGTACGAAATTTATGGCACATTTATTTTTATCGCTTCTCAATTTAAGTAAGTTTACCGATTCAAATGGGCAAGGTTTTTTCAACTCTCTTGAAGAAACTGCACATGAAATTACAACATTTTTCTGGAATGGCATTCATAGTAGCAAATAATTGAAAAAAATTCCTTTATTTTTTTCACGAAATCATTTTTTTTAATTAATTTTTGATACAATACAAGTAACAACTAAATTGTACGGAATAATTTTTTAGGAAAGGATGTTATGAAGTGGTTCAGCATGCAGAAAATGAAATTTTAAACACAATTAAATTATGTGACGCAAAAGGAAATTTGAATCCTGCTGCGATTGGTTATGCACGAAAACCTTTAATTCAAAGTAATTTAAAGGGCCACTTCATGCGTAAGAAAAAGTGGAATTATTGGTGTGTATATGGGGATGATTTAATGTTCTCAGCAGCTATTAGTCATCTTGATTATGCAACCGTTTGCTTTGTTTATGTATTAGATTATGAAACACAACGTTTTTTCGAAAAAACAATTACGATGTCACCACTCGGTAAAAAACCAAAGATGTCTGAACACGTACTCGATACAACGATTTGCAATCATAGTGAAATGAAAATTCAGTTTCTCTATGATGGCTATCAAGAAACACAAATAACCGTTACAATTCCTGATTTTGATGGTGAGCTACTGCATGCTGATTTGACCATTCACCATTTAGAGGAAGATGAATCACTCAATGTTGTCATTCCTTGGAATCGCCAAACATTCCAATTCACCGCAAAACATCATACATTACCAACAGAAGGTTATGTAAAAATTGGTGATCGTCGCTACGCATTCGATCGTCGCGATTCTTACGCTGTACTCGACTACGGTCGCGGTGTATGGCCGAGAGAATCTACTTGGAACTGGGCGATGGCATCACAGCGCTGTCGTAATCATCGTGTTGGGCTAAACTTTGGTGGACAATGGACAGATGGCACAGGTATGACAGAGAATGCTTTTTTCTTTGACGGAAAAATGACTAAAATACATGAAGATGTCATTTTCAAATATGACGAGCAAGACTTGATGAAGCCGTGGACGATTCAAACCAAGTTTTCAAATGACGTACGCTTAACGTTCAAACCGTTTTTTGAACGTGTTGCAAAAACCGATGCAAAACTTGTCCAATCAACTGTCCACCAACTATTCGGATACTTTGAAGGCTTCGTTAAGTTTGAAAACGGACAAATTCTTCCGATTCGACAAATGCTTGGTGCTTCAGAAGTGCATAAAGCAAAATGGTAATATATATGAAGAGCCACACTGAATTTTAAAAACAGTGTGACTCTTTTTATTATGATTTATTTTTCCGATGCTTTAATAAAGCATCTGGGACATCTGTAAATACAGCCTCCACCCCTAATTTCTCCATTGCATCGTAGTCTTCTATTTTATTAACTGTGTATACGCGGAATATACTTCCCTTTTGAATATCTTCACGAATTACACCTCTTTTAGCCGCATTCAATGAAATGTGTAAATGCTTCGTACCAATTTTTTCACCATATTCGTGTAGGTTCACTAAAATTTTTTTAAATAGCGCAGCTGTTATATTATTCGGTGCTATACGCAATAATTTTTCGACCATCACATGGTCAAATGATGAATAGATGACACGATCTGTCATATCTAAGTAATCGACTTGTTCCATAATCGCTTGTTCAATTTCAGGATAATCCACCACATCTGTTTTAATCTCAATATTTAAGAGATGATGTGTATCTTTGAAGACACGTAATACCTCTCCAAGTGTCGGAATTTGTGTCCCTTTAAACTTTTTATCTTTCCAACTACCAAAATCAAGTTCACGAAGCTCTGAAAATGTATAGTCTTTCAAATGTCCTTTACCATTCGATGTACGATGAATTTTTTCATCATGATGAACAACAAGTACACCATCTTTTGTACGCTGTACGTCAAATTCAACTCCTTCTACTGGAAGTTTTGATGCTGCTTCAAAAGCTGGTAATGTATTTTCAGGATAATCACCTGAGAAACCTCGATGGGCAAAAATTTTCATATCTTTTCTCTCCTATCTTCCATTACATCATGAAAGGTATTCCTCGTTTTTGCAAATCTTTTTTAAAAAACGTATGATAGTATTTGTCACTCTACCAAAGAAAGCCGTTTTTATCCTTTTATTAAAGGGATTGAAGCAGTATGAAGGGCCGTGTCAAGCATTCCATTACGTTTCAAAAACGATATTTCGATGGGAGGATTCTTTTATGTCTGAACAACATCCTGATTTTCAACAGGAAGCACAACATCTCACTTATGTGAAAAACTTTATGGAAAAATTACTGCATGAATCCGAAGAAGATTTAACTAATACACAAGAAATCATTCGAAACTCCATTGCAGACCTCGACTACTTAGATTCCAGCTTAGGATACTTAAATATTTTAACGAATACACGCTTTTTTGATATGGCAAGTAATCAACAAGAAGGGCTCGAAGCAATTAAATCGAAGCCTTATTTTGCGCGTATTCACTTTGAAAAAGAAGGCGAACCCGATGAAAAACTCTATATCGGTAAAACCTCCCTATTCGATAAAGAAACGCAAGAACCCGTTATTGTCGATTGGCGTTCACCAGTCGCAAATGTCTATTACGATGGACGTTTAGGCGACTTAACGTATATGGTGAATGACATCGAAAATAAAGGTCACCTCTATTCTAAACGCCAATATAAAATTGAAGATGGTGAATTACTTGATGTACGAGATATTGACTTAACGACGAATGATGCGCTACTACAAGATGCACTTGCTGGGAAAGCTGACGTTCGATTAACTGAAATTGTTTCAACCATTCAAGCTGAACAAAATGAAATTATTCGTGCGCATTTAAAACAACCAATTATCGTACAAGGCGCGGCTGGGTCTGGGAAGACGACGATTGCCCTTCACAGAATCTCCTACTTCCTCTACACAATGGGTGAACATTTCGAAGCAGAAAAATTAATGATTTTAGCACCGAATAAACTTTTTATCGATTATATCTCGGATATACTTCCAGAACTCGGTGTCGGCGCAATTTGCCAAACAACATATGAAGAATATGGACAAAAAGCAATTGGACTTTCTTTAAAACTAACTGCTCCGAATGAATTACTTGAATCTCTTATCGAACAAAAAGCAAAAGATGATGTACTCTGGATTACCAAGTTAAAAGGTTCACTCGAATACCGTGATTTAATGGACAGATTAATTGCTGAAATGAATGCGCAGTATGAACAACACTTTACAGATGTCGTTCTTGAAAAATACCGTCTACTACGTGGTACAAAATTATTAAAACTATTCCGTACGGAGTATGCCTACTTGCCAATTGAAAAACGAATTCAAAAGATTAAAGCTGTTGTACAACGTACCGTACAGATGAAAAAAAAGAAGATTTTGTACGATTTGAATCGTAAATACGATGATATTTTAGGACGTGCGCTAAACATCATTGACCCAGTAAAGCGAAAAGCAGAAGTAACGCGCTGGATTGATGAACGTGATATACGCATTCCCGCAATTGAAAAAGAAGCAAAAACACTTGTTACACGTTATATGAAACCTTTCTCAAAACAAAATATTAAAAAAATCTATCGTCAACTTTTAACTGATGACATACTTCTAGCTAAATTAACACCTAACTGGTCAGAAGAAGAACGTCATACATTTTTAACATTCCATCAAAAAGAGCGTTATGCGACAGAAGATTTAGCAGCACTTTATTACTTGCATGCCAAAATTAAAGGAATTTCAGATGAATGGAAAATGCGCGCTATCTTCATTGATGAAGTACAAGATTATAGTCTTTTCCAATTAGCTGCTTTAAGAGATGGACTCGATACAGATTTATTCACGATGGTTGGTGATTTAGCACAGGGGATTCATAGCTATCGTTCACTCACGAATTGGGGACCTGTACGTGAACTATTCCCTCGTGCTTCTTATAAGACACTTCAAAAAAGCTATCGTACAACGATTGAAATTATGGACGTTGCGAATACAATTCTTCAAGGGATGAATGAAAATTTACCACTTGTCGAACCGGTTGTACGTCATGGACTTATTCCTGAATTCCATGAAATGCATGGAATTGATCCGCAGTTGATTCATGCAATAAATGAACAAATTCGATCTAATGGACATTGCTCAATCGCATGTATTTGTAAATCGACAAAAGAAGCAAAAATACTAACAAAGAAGTTACAACAAGCTGAGGTTCTTGCATTACTATTAGATGAAACGTCGGAAATTGACCAAGATGCTATACTTGTCGTACCAAGTCACCTGGCAAAAGGACTTGAGTTCGATGCAGTAATTCTCGTAGCGAGTGAAGAACCTTTTGAAGATACACCACTAGAACGTAAATTACTCTATGTTGCGTTAACACGTGCCATGCATGAATTACATCTTGTAGCACCGACGAAACATTATTTTTTATTGGATTAAATTAAAAGAAGGAATCGCGCTGTTTGTGGCACGATTCCTTTTACTTTTAGTAATCTATTTTCACAACTTATCCATCATTTTTCGCCAGAGTGATTTTTCTGCTTCACGTTCACGTTTTCTCAACTCATCTGCAATTAAATCACTAAGTTGATCATAGAGTTTTTCACCGAAGTGTAAGCCATCGTCACTTTTTCCAACGAGTAATTTTTCATAATCCGGTTGTATATAAACATGCTCAAAAAAATCAATACATGTACACTGATACTGTGCTGCTACACGTTGTACTGCATCTGCATATTCGTGAATGCGTGCATTCGTACGATATTTTTGTTTATGCTCGTCTACAGGAGGTGGCGTAATCAAAATGACTTTTTTAGGACCAATCTTTTTCACAAAAAATGCGAGATTTTCTTCATAAATGGATAAAGGGATTTGTTTCGTTTCAGAACAATCATTCGACCCAAAAAGAATCGTTACGACATCTGGATGTTCTTCCAAAACTTCTGATTTTAAATGCTCTCGCGCAGACACCGTCGTATTCCCAGGAAGTCCGATATTCACATATATATGCCCTTTTACCTTTTCCGATAACATCATCGTCAACATTGGCTTAGGATAACCTTCTTTTCGAGCAGTTAAACTATCGCCAAAACAAACTATTTTCATATGTCACCCTTCTTTGCTGCTTATTTCACAATGTAATAATCGACTTGTTCCACCACTTCAAAACCAGCTTGTTTATAAAAAGTAAGTGCTTCGATATTTTCAGTTTCTACTTCTAATCTAACACTTTCAAGTTGTTGTCTATATGCTTCATTCTTTACCCACTTCACTAAATTTGAAGCGATGCCCTGACGACGTTTGGAAGCTAGTGTTGTAAAAGATGTAATCCATAATTGTCGTTCCAACACTGCTGTTGTAACCATCGCAACGACTTCATCTTGTTGTGTTGCCACAAAAACGTGACTACTCGATTCCTTATCCATGAGCGCAATAAATTCTTCTGTTTCTTCAGGTAAGTCACCAAAACCATCCGACATCATTTGTTGAACAACTTGCAAATCGTCTGGTTGATACGGACGTACATTGAATTCCACGTCATTTTCTTGTTGCGCAGCAGTCATCATCTCAAGCTTTGATGAACTATATACATATCCTTGTTGTTCAAGAACTTGTTTCATCTCTTGACGCTGATTGACAACCGCCATTTCACCTGTCGCTTGTCTTTCTTCTAATCCATGCTTTAACCCATCAATTAATACTTCTTCTAAACCAATTGAACGATATGAAGGTTCAATGACCATCGTCCATTCGTATGCATGTAAACCAAATGCATCAAAAGCACTCAATGCCGCTACTAAGCGGTCATGGTCCTCATCATAGATAAAAACAAAAAAACCAAGTGTATCCCACTCATTCCAATCTTGTTCATGCATCCATTCCAAATAATTCACACCATCAGTTAGCGCCGCATCTTCACATAATTGAGTTAGCTCTTGTTGTGTCAATGTATCGAGTGGATACGTTGCCTTCATCGCAAATACATTCATTTTATCACCGTTACCTTATAGAATATCTCCTATTGTAAGTCCTATTCGCCTTTCGTTCAACTTTCAAGAAAATGGAAAAGGAGAACCGGATAATTTTCGATTCTCCTCATACCTTTTATTCAATTGCTTTCCCTTGTTGCAACATACGGTAGTAAATTCCCTGCTTCTCGATTAACTCTTTCGGCGTACCTTGTTCGACTAATTGTCCTTGTTCCATAACAAAAATTCGATCTGCATTTTTCACTGTATTGAGACGATGCGCAATGACAACGCTTGTACGGCCCTTCATTAAATGATTTAATGCACGTTGAATATGCAGTTCCGTTACGGTATCAATACTTGAAGTTGCTTCATCTAATAACAGAATCGCAGGGTCTGCAATAAGCGCTCGCGCAATGGATAATAACTGTTTCTGTCCCTGACTTAAATCACTTGCTTCAGGTTTTAATACATGATGATAACCATCTTCTAATTGTTCAATAAAAGCATGGGCATTCGCCTGTTTACATGCTTCAATGATTTCTTCATCTGTGGCATTCAATCGACCATAACGAATATTTTCTAAAATAGATGCTTCAAACAGGAACGGATCTTGTAGAACAAATGCCATCTGATTGCGTAAATCTTCTCGCGAAATCTGTTCAATCGGTTGGTTATCGATTCGAATTTGTCCTGAAGTTGTTTCATAAAAGCGGGCCATTAATTGCATAATGGTTGTCTTCCCTGCGCCTGTCGCACCGACGAGCGCCACCGTTTCACCTGAGTGAATATTAAAATTCACATTTTGTAAAATATACGGTTCTTTTTGTGGATCATATTTAAAATCAACGTGATCAAACGTAATATTCCCCGTCAGTCTTTTCGTTAAAGGCTTCGTTCCTTCTTCTACTTCCTCTGGCTCATCCAATATCTCAAAAATACGTTCTGCACCTGCGATGGCAGATAACACGTTATTAAATTGATTCGCTAATTCATTGAGTGGACGTGTAAATTGACGAGCATATTCAACGAAAATCACGACAATCCCAATTGTGACATGCCCTTTGTAAGCTAAGTAACCGCCAAATCCTGCAACAATCGCAAAGCTGACGTTATTTAAGAAGTTCATCACTTTCGGAATACCACCTGAGTAGACATTCGCCCAGTAGCCTGTGCGACGTAAACGCTGACCATTCTCCTCGAATTGGCGAATCATGCGTTCTTCTTGCGAATAAGCTTTAACAACATATTGTCCTGAGATTGTTTCTTCTACCATACCGTTCAATGCGCCAAGTGTCGCTTGTTGCTTTTTAAATAATGGACCTGTGCGACGTGTAATCCACTTCGTCGCTAAGAACATCATCGGAATAATCATCATCGTCACAATGGTTAAAAGCGGACTCAAAATCATCATAAAGGTGAATGTTCCTGTTAAAATGAGTACACTTGAAAACACTTCAATGAATGTACTATTTAATGTAGAACTCACATTATCTAAATCATTCGTCATACGACTCATTAAATCACCATGTTGTTTACGGTCAAAGAATGAAATCGGCAGACGCTGATACTTTTCAAACAATTGTGTACGTAATCGGTAAACGGTTTGTTGGGCAATGCCAATCATCCAGTAATTCTGTAAAAATAACGTAATTGACACCATAATATAAATTCCCGCTAATAGTATGAGTGTTGGACCAATACCAATTAAATTCTTCGGTAAAATTTGTTCATCAATCATACGACCAATTAATAAAGGTCCTAGCAACATACCGACAGAGCTTAGAAAGACCATTGCTAATACAACGAGTAGTAGAATACGCTGTTCGTCTACAAGCTGCCAAATACGACTAATCGTCCCTTTCATATTCGATGTCTTCGCTCGTTTTTTCTTTTGGTGCGACTGAATATCTTCTTTTGTTAAAATCGGTTTATATTGAAATGCTTTAAACATTCGTACGCACCTCCTGCTGTGAAGCGACAATCTCTCGGTAAAGTGCACTATTTTTAAGAAGCTCCTCATGCGTTCCTTGTGCAACTACCTTACCTTGATCCATTAATAAAATACATGTGGCACTTTTCGCTGTTGCAATCTTTTGTGTCACTACAAAACGTGTTGCATCTTCGTATTCATTCAATGCCTGCCATAACTTCGCCTCAGTTGTTAAATCGAGCGCACTCATACTATCATCGAAAATAAAGAGTTCTGGTTGACGAATCAAGGCACGCGCAATCGCAATGCGCTGTTTCTGTCCGCCTGATAAATTCACACCTTTTTGTCCTACGCGTGTTTCATAGCCATCTGGAAAACGCATAATGGTCTCATGGATTTGTGCAATCTTACATACATGCTCCACTTCTTCTAACGTTGCATGTTCATTACCCCACGTAATATTTTCAAAAATCGTTCCTGTAAATAATAGAGAACGTTGTGGTACATAACCGATTTTTTGACGTAAATCATGCGGATCATAACTCTTCACGTCTTTTCCTTCTACAAATATCGTACCTTCCGTTGCATCATACAGACGCGGTAATAATTGGAGTAACGAGGACTTACCTGAACCTGTAGCACCCATAACTGCAATCGTATCACCGCGATTCGCTGCGAACGATACATCATGTAAAATGGACTTTCCTTCTTCATCATACTTAAATGTAATATGACGTGCTTCGACATAGTATGGGCTATGTTCTTTATTTTCTTGAACGGTTTGCACTTCATCCATCGATAAAATTTCATTCATGCGATTGGCTGAAGCAGAAGCGCGAGAGAAAAACGTAATAATCATCGCAAACATGCTAAAGTTTCCTGTGATGCGCATCGTGTAGTTGAAGATTGCGACTAAATCACCGACAGGCATACGATCTGCTTGAATCTCTTTTGCACCAAGCCATAAAATAACAAGTAAAGCACCATTCATGACAATTAATAAAATGGGCTGAATACGTTCCATTAAACGAAGTGCTTTCATCGTATCTGTTTTTAACGCGACTGCTAATTGATTAAATTTAGTCGATTCATAAACACCGCGCATATACGCTTTGATTAAACGTGTCGCTTGTAAGTTTTCTTGAATATTACGATTCACTTGGTCGACACGTCTTTGAACTTTCCCAAAGTTTCTAGCACCTTTTCGCACCATGAACCATAAGAAAATAAGTAAAAACGGAATTCCAATCACTAAAAAAATTGCCAACTTAGCATTTACTAAAAAGGCCATAACTAGACTACCAATCACAACAAGAGGCGCACGCATCATAAAACGTAATGACATGAAGAAAATATTTTGTACTTGCGTCACATCATTTGTAATACGCGTGATCATGCTCGATGTAGGAATCTTTAAAAAGCTATGCATTGAATAAGATTGCACTTTTTTAAACAGTGCAACTCGTAAGTCATACGCAAAACTTTGTGCTGCATGACCTGAAAAGAAACCATTTGAAAGCCCTGCTATAAAAGCAAGAACACCTAGCCCTAGCATGATACTTCCCCATAAAATAACTGTATGTAAATCCCCTGCGACCACACCCTCATCGATAATTTTTGCCATGATGAGTGGTTGTACTAATTCAACTGCTAATTCGACTAACATCAGCATGAAGGCCACTAAAGCTGCCCATTTATAAGGGCCTATATAAGAAAAAACTTTTCGCATAAGACACCTTCCCGACTTCATTGATTTGTTTATTATGACATATTCTCACTTCATTTCTCTAGATAAATGTTTCGCCTTCAAAAATAGCTATAATCATGATTTAAAAATTACTTTAAACTAAACTATTTATATCTTTATATACAAAAAGAAGGAATGGTTCACCCACTCCCTCCCTATTCTTCCTTCATCTTCACCGATTGTCGATTTCCTTCAATTGATAACCAGACAACACATAAAATCATAAGAATAATTCCGATGATTTGAACGCCCGCAAGTACACTTCCCAACCAAATAACCGATATAAACATTGCAGTTAATGGTTCGAAACTCGATAAGATACTCGTTTCAACAGGCGAAATATATTTCATACTACTTAAAAATAGGATGAAGGCAATTGTACCGAAGAAAATAATCGCTAATAACATTAGATTCGTATCACTTTCTGTAAGTAGCGCATATTGTTTAAATTCCCAAAAACCTTTTGAGAACCCAAGTAGCAAACCACCTATTAACATGCTCCATCCAATGACAACGAGTACACTCCATTCATTCATGACAGAAGTGGGGTATAGTGTATAAAAAGCAAACGTCAAACCTACACCTAATCCCCAAAGAAGCGCTACAGGACTTACTAATAGGTTTGATATAGAACCATTTGTTAGCAATAAGAACAAACCCATTAAAGTCCCTAAAATACCGAGTATTTGATATCTCGGGGGAAACATCTTTTGTGAGAATGACACATATAACACAACAAAAATAGGCGCTAAAAATTGCAATAATGTTGCTAAAACTGCGTTACTTGCATGAATCGCAGCAACAAACGTATATTGCACGCCGAGCATTCCAAACACACTAAAAATCACAAGTTTAATCCACCAATAAGGTTGTTTCCAAATAGCATATATATCTCTTTTAGTCACAACTAAAAAGCATAATATGAGAAAACCTGCCAATAAAAGGCGTATTGTTAGCATAAATGATACACTCATGTAGCTAGATGATAATACCCATTCCATCATAGGTCCTGTCGCTCCCCAAAGCATTGAACCAATTATAATCATGATGATTCCCTTTAATCTCTTAGTCGTATGATTCATTTGTAAGCCCCCTTCTTTACATCTTTTTGCTTATTTTTTTCGATTTTTTTTGTATTTTTATCCCTTTGAATAATATTTTCTTAAACGCAAATCAAAATTAGGTAAAATAAATTATTTTTATTTCATCGTCTGTTACTAATGACTTATATACTTTTTTTCTTTATAATAGAAACTATACCGTAAATTCAAGGAGTCGTTGTATAAAATGAAAGAAAGTGAAATCTTATTGCCAGCTTCAGAAGAATTAATTAACCAGTTACCCCAGCCTTTTCTCCTTGTCAATAAAGACGGAGAAATCGTTCTATGGAACCATACAGCTGAGAAATATTTAGGTTACGATGCGAATGACGTACTTGGTTATCCAGTACCTTTCGCTGAACAAAATCAACTCGCTACAAACGAACTAATTTTTGAACAATTAATTGACAAACCTGAAGTACGTGACATGGGTTACCTTACATATATAACAAAAGATCAAACGCGCATATTATGTAAAACATTCTTTACTGTTTGGGCAATTCAAGATCAGCCTTATTTAGTCATTAGTTTGACACCATCTGATCGTAACATTTCTGATGCAAATTTTGAAGAACAGTTATCTTATTTAAGATCCGGTTTAGATGATTCCTTCATGATGTTGTCAATTGATGAGAATGGTTTAATTGAAGCAACCAATTCGAACTTTTTAAAATATAGTAAATGGACACCAAAACGTATTATCGGGAAACCATTATGGCAAATGTTCCCACAAACAGATGAAGGCTCAAAACAAGCGGATAAAATCTGGTCTACGCTGAAAAATAATCGTACATGGCATGGTGAAGTTGAACAAATTACAAAAGATGGACAACCTTATTGGGTAGAATTATCAGCTATTCCAATTGCTAAAAACAAAGAGAATCGCCCTTCTTATCTATTTTTAGAAAATGATATTACTGATAAAAAAATGTTACAAAATCGTTTAGAACAAATCGCCTACATCGATCAAGAAACAGGACTGATGAATCGTTACCGTCTAGAACAAATCGTCAATGAGATGATTGAAGAAGGTCACCACTTCACATTTGTCTTTTTAAGCATCGACAAGTTCTATTCTTTAAAAGAAATCTATGATGAACAAACAGAAGCTGTACTCGTAACAGAGTTCACAAATCGAATGAAAATGTATTTCCAAGATAGTACGATGGCACGCATTAGCGTGAACGAGTTTGTTGTTTTAACACCACTTGGAGAATGGTTTATTCAAGAATTTTTATCTTATTTAACACAACATCCAATCTATTTAGATAATACCTCAACCCCACTAACTGTGAGTGGTGGAATTACAAAATTCCCTGAAGATCAGAATACATTTAGTAATTTATTCAAAGCTTCTAATTCAGTTATTCAAAAGGTACAAGCTGAAGGTGGAAACCTTATTATGAGCTTATCAAAAGCTGACCATGAATCACTAAGCACACGTTCAATTATTGAAAAACGTTTGTTAGTTGCCTTAAATCAAAAAGATTTACGTGTTCTTTACCAACCACAACAAGATTTAACAACCAATGAAATTACAACTGTTGAAGCGCTTGTACGTTGGGAAGACTCTGAAATTGGGATTGTACCGCCAGATATTTTAATTCCAATTGCAGAAGAAACCGGTTTAATTAATCAAATTGGTAGCTTCATGCTTGAAAAAGCTTGTGAACAAGCTGTTGAATGGGCAAATGCAGGTACGCCAATTCGTATTAGTATTAACACATCGATTCGTGAGTTCCGTGATAAAAATATGGTTGATGCGATTTTAAAAGTGTTAGAGCATACACAATGTCCACCTCATTTACTGCAAATTGAAATTACAGAAAAATTTGCGCTTGAAGCAGAAGCAGAGGAATCAATTGTTAGTCAAATGCGTAAATTACAAGCTAAAGGAATTAAATTTTCATTAGATGATTTTGGAACAGGTTATGCTTCATTCCGTTATATGCAACTATTACCTTTAGAAGAGTTCAAAATTGATCGTTCCTTTATAGCTCCAATTGTCTACCAAGAAAAAACACGCGCTCTAGTTCAAGGGATGATTCAATTTGGTCGTTCTTTACACATGCGCGTTGTTGCAGAAGGTGTTGAATCTGAAGAACAAGTTTCGATTTTACGAGAAGCTGGTTGCGATGCAATTCAGGGTTATCAATTAAGCCGTCCTAAAGTCCCACAAGACATCGAAACTTTATTCACTCCTAACAAATTATTATAAAATAGGCACCTCAACTTTTCTTCGCAGATTAGTTGAGGTCTTTTTCATAATTTGTGTCAACTTAAAATAAAAATAAGTTGACACAAATTATGAAAAAGTATTAAATTGGATATTGAACAACTTACATGTTCAATTTTTACTCATTTGAGGGGGATTTAGAAATGACAACAAGTCAAACAACGATGACAAAGTCGAAAACGAAATTACGCGTTGTAGATTTAGTCTATTGTGCTATGTTTGCTACATTGATGATGATTGGGGCGAACATCACATCATTTGCACCATTCATGGTTGTTGGCGGTGTTCCAATTACATTACAAACATTTTTCGCGATTTTAGCTGGATTAATTTTAGGAAGTAAGCGAGGAGCTATCGCTGTTACAGTCTATATGCTAATTGGTTTAGCTGGTGCACCGGTATTCGCACGATTCAGCGGTGGTTTTAGCCAAGTACTAAGTCCGACATTTGGTTTCATCGTATCATTCATTTTTGCAGCTTATATTGCAGGAAAAATGATTGAAATGAAAAATACGAAAATGATGTATGTTGCTGCAGCACTTGTAGCCATGATTATCAATTATGTATTCGGAACGAATTGGATGTACTTCGCTTATAAACTATGGGCAGCAGCTCCTGAGAACTTTACATATCAAATTGCTTGGTTGTGGATGATGCCTCCTCTGCCAAAAGATATCATTTTATCTGTATTATCTGGTTTCTTTGCCTACCGTATGCAATTTATCTTGAAAGGGGTTCGAAAGTCATGAATTATGAAAAATTAGCTACACGTATCATTGAAGAAAATTATTTATTATCGGATGCAGAAGCTCTAGCTATTTTAGAAACGCCACAACAAGACTTACTTAAATTATTACAAGCAAGTTATCAAATTCGCTACCACTACTATGGTAATAAAGTGAAATTAAATATGATTATTAATACGAAATCTGGTCTTTGCCCTGAAAACTGTGGTTATTGCTCACAATCCATTATTTCAAAAGCACCAATTGAAAAGTACGCCATGATGAAGCAAGAAGAAATTGTAGAAGGTGCGAGACGAGCAAGCGTTGTTCAAGCTGGAACATACTGTATTGTAGCTAGTGGTCGCGGTCCTGCAAATCGTGAATTAGATATTGTAGTAGATGCTGTAAAAGAAATTAAAGCTGAAAATCCAAACATGACGGTTTGTGCATGTCTTGGTATTCTAAAACCAGAGCAAGCAGAACGATTAAAAGAAGCCGGTGTCGATCGTTACAATCACAACTTAAATACATCAGAAAATCATCATGAACATATTACAACATCTCACACATATGAAGATCGTGTGGGGACTGTTGAAAAAGTGAAAAATGCGGGTATTTCTCCTTGTTCAGGTGTTATTATTGGTATGAAAGAGTCTAAAGAAGATGTCGTACAGATGGCGAAAAGCTTACGTATATTAGATGCTGATTCAATTCCAGTAAACTTTTTAAACGCAGTAGACGGTACACCTTTAGAGGGAACAAAAGAAGTCACACCACTTTATGCTCTACGTGTCCTTGCACTTTTCCGTATGATTAATCCAACGAAAGAAATTCGTGTTTCTGGTGGGCGTGAAGTAAATTTAAGAAGTTTACAACCATTTAGCCTTTACGCAGCAAACTCAATTTTTATCGGGGATTATTTAACAACGAGTGGACAAGAGGAATCATCTGACTTGCAAATGCTTGAAGATTTAGGTTTTGAAGTTGATTTAGAGCCACTATCAAAAGAGCCTATGACTACTTCATGTAGTTAAAACAAAAGACGAGGATGAGACAAAACATTTCATTTTCCTTTTAGAGTTCGCAACAAAAAACCAGAATCGCGCCACAGCGCGATTCCGGTTTTTCTTATGCTCATATAAGATGATATTTTCACACTTATGTCTCATCCTCTTTTCTTTTTAATAAACACATACTCAATAGAAGAAAAAAGGGTACGTATAAAAAACAGTCACTATGCGTTTTATTTCGTAGGTATTTTTCGACGTCGTAGTGCTGTAAAAATTAATTGCATAAATACCTCCGCAAAAACTAACCCCATCACAATCGCACCTGTTATTAAACTCGTCTTTACTGCAAATTCAATACTCTGTGTATAATCTTTTTCCACTACATGACGCATTGTATTATAAGCCATCCCACCAGGTACAAGTGGGATAATCCCTGCTACACTGAAAATCAACATTGGGGTTTTAAAACGTTTTGCATAAATGTGTGCTACAATGGCAATAACAAATGCTCCTGCGAATGATGCAGGCACAATATCTACACCATGATTGGTGAAGACTAAATAGATCCCCCAGCCAATGGCCCCAACAAGACCGCAGTGAAACAGTGTATTTTTTGGTGCATTAAAAATAATTGCGAATGTTGCAGTTGCAATAAAGCTCAGTATGATATGAATCACATATTCCAATCGATTTGCCTCCTTAAAATGTTAATAGTACAAGTGCTACACCAGCACCAATTGCTGTAGCTGTTAAAAAGGCTTCGACACCTTTTGCTACACCTGATACGAAGTGTCCAGCCATTAAATCACGTACTGCATTGGCAATTGGTACACCTGGTACAAGTGGCATAACAGACCCTATAATAATTTTATCGAGTTGCGATCCATATCCGAACTCCACAGCATAGAAAGCAATAACACCTACAAAAAGAGCACCTGTGAACTCTGCAAAAAATTTAACTTTGGTTAAGGAGTGAATCGCCATAAATACGATAAAACCTGCACCGCCAGCAATGAAGGCAATCGGCATATCCGACCATATACCTCTAAATAGGATTAAAAAGCAGGCACTAGCAATGGCTGCCGCAAGAATTTGGACCCAGGTAGGAAAAAAGAAATTTGTCTTTTCAATTCGCTGCAATTCTTCATAAGCTTTTTCAATTGAATAATTTCGCGCAGTTAAATTTCGCGAAACATTATTAACTTGTGCAATTTTTTCTAAATCAGTTGTTCTACTAGGAATTTGAGCAATCCTTGTAGGTCGTTCATGTCCTGCAGAAAAAATGATTCCTGTAGGTGTCACAAAACTTTGTGCATCTGGATAACCTTGTGATTGTGCCATGCGCAACATTGTATCCTCTGCACGATAAGTTTCCGCACCACATTGAACTAGCAAACGTCCTGCAAGTAAAAAGCAGTTAATTGCTAATTCTTCTTCTTTATTATGAGGCATATTTCAAACGTCCTCTCTATTAAATATATTTTTCTATAAGTTATAAAATTTACTCACTTTATATGACCATAAACCGTAAAATAATGGTAATATTAAACTAATACTATGAAAAGGAGTATACAAAAAAAATGAAATCTTCACCATTCAAAAACAGATTATTAATTGACTCACTACTTGTTTGTATACTATTATCTCTTATTATTTTCGCTGTAGTATACATGCTAAACTTGAAAAGTCCTTCTGAAAAAGGTTTAGCCGCTTCAACTGAAAACACCTCTACAGCTGAAACAGACAACCCATTTATTAAAACGGTGACGGTCACAAATGAAACAGAACAAGGTAGCTATACAATTCAGTACCCAAAAACAGGAGCTTCTGAACTGAATACAGCTATCAGTGATGCCGTTAAAGAGATGAAAACAGACTTTTTCAAAGGGAAATACGCAAAAGATACACAGATGCATGTGACGTACATGACACTGAGACATAAGGACCTTTACTCATTTGTTTTAACTCAAAGTTTACAAGAGGATAAACAGAAAAAAGATCAAAAATTCATTACGTTTACAGTGGATCAGCCAGCGAATGAGTTAATTGATATTAAGGAAGTTATACCTTCTGGTGAGCAGTTAACACATATTATGAATTTATCACAAAAAGAACTGGCAAAACATAAAGAAGTACAAAATTTCAATAAAAGTCAACAAAAAGACTTAGCAATCAACCAAGAAGCTAGTCATTTTGAAAACTTTGCACTCGATGATCAAAATTTATACTTCTATTTAAATCCCGATAGTTTTACATCTTCATTTAACCAGCCAATAACAATTACTTTACCACTTCAGAATATTAATTCTTCTTTAGCAAAAGAATTCCAAATACCTGTTAAGAAAATTATTCAAAAGAAAAAGAAACCTATTCCGAAAAAAGCGGTTGCTCTTACATTTGATGACGGACCAAATACAACATCTACAAAGAGTATTTTAGCTACTTTAAAACGTGAAAAGGTAAAAGCAACGTTCTTTATGGTAGGTACGCAAGCACGCGCAAATCCTAAAATGGTGAAACAAATTGCAGATGAAGGACATGAGCTTGGAAATCACTCTTTAACACATGCAAATCTAGTATTACTATCGACTGCAAACGTGAAAAAAGAAATTGAAAAAACCAATCAGGCCATTAAAAAAGCAACAGGTAAAAATCCAACAGTATTCCGTCCACCTTATGGCTCTTACAATGCGAATGTTTCAAAAGTCGCAAAAATGCCAGTTGTTTTATGGAATGTCGATACATTGGATTGGAAACATCATAATCCGCAACAAACATTAGCGAATGTGAAAAGTCAAAAAACACAATATACAACCGTTTTAATGCATGATATTCATGCAAGTTCAGCTCAAGCATTACCACAAGTGATTCGTTACTTAAAACAACAAGGTTATACATTTGTAACAGCTTCTGAAATGCTAAGCATTGAAAAAAGAGTTTATAAAAAATAGTAACTGCAAGAGAGAAGTCAGGTCATTCAACCGACTTCTCTCTTTTTTGTTTGTTTACAAATTAAAAAAGGACTACACAATCGTGCAATCCTTTTCTACATTATTCTTTAGTACCTACCCATTTCGGTAACATATGTGATAATGGACGGTCTTCACGATAACCAAGTACATAGTCTGCCTGCATAAGTGTATGAATTTCGCGTGTTCCTTCATAAATAACAGGCGCTTTTGAATTACGTAAATAGCGTGCAACAGGATATTCATCTGAATAACCATATGCGCCATGAATCTGAACTGCATCATCTGCCGCACGATTCGCAAAGTCACATGCTTGCCACTTCGCAAGAGACGTTTCACGCGTGTTACGTACACCGCTATTTTTCATCTCGCCTACACGATATACAAGTAAACGACTCATTTGATAGCCTGCTTCCATACGTGCAATCATCTGTTTAACTAATTGATGTTCACCAATCTTTCGTCCAAATGTTTCACGTTCATGGCAATAACTTACGCTCGCTTCAATACATGCATCAATTAATCCGACTGCTCCGGCTGCTACTGTAAAACGTCCATTATCAAGTGCTGTCATCGCAATTTTAAAACCTTCTCCTTCTTGGCCAAGAAGATTCTCTTTTGGGATAAGAACATCATCAAAGAATAATTCTCCTGTATTACCCGCACGAATCCCATACTTTCCTTTAATAGCTTTTGAAGAAAAACCAGCCATCCCGCGCTCTACAATAAATGCTGAAATTCCTTTATGTTTTAACGCTGGATTCGTATAGGCAAATACAATAAAGTGATCAGCAATATCACAAAGTGAAATCCATGTTTTTTGACCATTTAAGCGATACACATCTCCTTCTAATGTTGCATGTGATTGCATGCTCGCTACATCTGATCCTGCACCCGGTTCTGTTAAACCAAATGCACCAATCTTTTCACCTTTTGCTTGAGGAACTAAATACTTTTGTTTTTGTTCTTCTGTTCCCCACTGTAATAAAGTCATGCTATTCAATCCTACGTGAACAGATACAGCCGTCCGAAAAGCTGTATCCCCTCTCTCCAGTTCTTCACAGGCAATCGCCAATGCATTATAATCCATGCCACTTCCACCGTATGCTTCGGGTATGCATATACCGAGTAAACCTAGGTCAGCTAGCTTTTTCCAAATAGCTGGATCAAACCCACCTGTCGCATCTCACTCCGCAATATAAGGCATAATCTCTGCATCTACAAATTGACGTACTGTCTGGCGTAACATATTTTGTTCATCCGAGAATTGAAAATTCATGACGATCTCCCCTATCCTTTAATAATATTTGTCGACATGAGCATGGTTTCTGTGATTGTTACGCCATGATGATTCATCTCCGTCATATACTTTTCTCCTGGTACTGCTAATTCTGGTGGAATGACACCGCGTTCTGTAATCGTGCCATCGCCAATCAGTTTTGCGACTACTGAAATCGTGTTAGCAGTCGTTCTTGCCATCGCTGTTTCTCCACTATTCTTATCACGGTAGGTTACCATATCGTATTCAAATGATACACGTTCCTCATTCGCCTCTCCATGCACTTCCACACGAAGTAATACAACATCCTCTTGGTCGCCTAAACTTAATTTATTCTCTAAATATTGTTTCATCACTTCACGCATATCTACGGTAATACCATTGTCTACTTCCACTTCATTACCTTTTTGTGTAAGTCCTAAATCAACAAGTAATTTAAAGCGTTCGGCATGTCCTGCGTAACGAATCGTTTTATATTCTAATGTGTGTAATTTAGAAAATGTTCGCGCAAGTGTTGAAAGACCGCCACTCGTATGGAACGCCTCTAAACCAATAAAGCCTGGGAAATAGAGATTTTCTACTTCAGATAAAGAAGGTAATTCACGAATCATCCCATCTCGTACAATCAAAGAGGGTTTTGTATAATGATCGAATACACCGTCTAAAGAATACACTACGCTATAATCAAGTGGCGGCTTTGGAGAAGCTGGGATACCACCTACATAAATTTTAATTGCATTCACACGATCTAGTTTAGAAGCACCATATCCAGCTAAAATATTTGTCATACCAGGTGCTAAACCTAAATCTGGAATAATCGTCACACCTTTTTTCTTCGCTTCCTCGTCTAGTTTTAAAACTTCATCTGTTATACCGCCAATATGACCACCTAAATCAACTAAATGAACGCCAAGTTCAATCGCTAACTTTGCAACGCGTACATTAAATTTATAAAATAATGCGTTCACCACAACATCTGCTTTTCCCATCACTTCACATAACTGTTCGTCATCATAAGCATCAACTGTTAAAAGTTCAATTTTATCGCTATTTAATTGTTCTACAAACGTACGGACCTTTTCGATATCAATATCAGTTAAATAAACTTTATCTACATTCGAACTATTCACTAGATCACGTGCGACTTCTTTTCCCATTAAACCTGCGCCTAGAATTGTCACTTTCATTTGAATGCCCCCTTAATTGTCGATTTGAGCACGTTGAAGTGTGCCACTATAATCCACATAAATACTTTTCCATTCCGTATAAACATCTAGGGATTGGATGCCAGAATCACGATGTCCGTTACCTGTTCCTTTTGTTCCACCAAAGGGTAAATGAATTTCTGCTCCAGTTGTTCCTGCATTCACATAAACAATACCTGTATCTAAATCGCGTTGTGCCTGAAATACTTTTGTTACATCTTGTGTGAAGATTGAACTAGATAAACCGTATTTCACTGAATTATTCACTTCAATCGCCTCTTCTAAATTTTGAACTGCAATCATTGAAATGACTGGACCAAAAATTTCTTCTTGTGCGAGACGTGATTGCGGCTTTACATCTGTAAATAAAGTAGGTTCGTAAAAATGACCTGATTCAAAATCAGCTATGCGACCTCCTTTCAATAAAGTTGCACCTTCTTGTAATCCTAATTGAATATAACTATGAATTTTATGAAGGGCTGATTTATGAATAACTGGACCAATCTGTACACCTTCATCTAATCCATTACCAAGCTTTAATGACTCCATTGCAGTGATTAACCGGTCAGCTAATTCTTCTTTTATAGCTTCATGTACGATGACACGACTACAAGCTGTACACCGCTGACCAGAAGTTCCAAATCCGCTCCAAATAATGCCTTCTACAGCTAAATCTAAATCGGCATCTTCCATCACGATAATGGCATTTTTGCCACCCAATTCGAGTGAGACCTTTTTTAAGTATTTACCACCAAGTTCCGCAATCTTTTGCCCTGTCTCAGTAGAACCCGTAAATGAAATAACATGTACATCTGGGTGTTCTACTAGTAGAGACCCTACATCACTACCTCCTCCAAATACAATATTGATGACGCCATCTGGTAATTCCACCTCTTCGATAATTTTTGCTAACTCATATGCCATAAGTGGTGTTTCGGTCGATGGCTTCCAAACAACTGTATTACCTGCGACAATCGCTGGGAATGACTTCCACGTCGCAATCGCAATTGGAAAATTCCATGGTGTAATGAGACCCACTACACCGATTGGCGCACGTACGCTCATTGCAAATTTATTTGGTAATTCTGAAGGCGTCGTTTGACCAAATAATCGTCTTCCTTCACCTGCCATATAAAATGCCATATCAATTGCTTCTTGTACTTCACCACGTGCTTCTTCAATTACTTTTCCCATCTCCATCGTCAAAATTCTAGCTAGTCGCTCTTTTTCATCTCGCAACCGTTCACCAATTGCATATAAATAGTCGGCTCTTTTGGGTGCTGGTACTTTTGCCCATTCTTTTTGTGCATGTTTTGCATGTTGAATCGCTTCATGAACTAATTCTTTTGAAGCCATTGGCACGTGCGCTATTACTTCTCCATTGGCAGGGTTTGAAACTGGAATAAAATGCATTGATTCTTCTTTTCTCCAGTGACCGTTTATATAGTGTTTAATATCCAACGAAACACCTCCATCTCCTATTTTTGCCACTAAACAATAAATTCTACAAAAATCAAAAATACACTCCTTTAAGAAGTTTTTTCTACAATACATTTTTCCTTTATCAAAATATACTAAACATTTTTAAATCGGGTAATTAGATAAAAGAATCGTATAACTAGAAAGGAGATACACTATTGAAACGGCATATAAAATTCGGTTTGCCTCTCTTACTGAACCTCATGCTCATCGTCATTATTTTTAGTTTAATCAATCATCCCACACAAAAAGCTATTCAAACACTCCAAGATACTGACACACCCCCTATTAAAAAAATTCATCAAAGACAAGTTGATACAAAACTTGGTGACAAAATCATTAAAAAACTCGAAAAAAAACATGGTGACTTACTCTATGAAGAGATTGATAGTTTGACTGCACCTTTCTCTCCAAAAGAAGTAGATATTTTAACGTATGAAATTAAAGATGAACAAATTCATATGATAAAGTCTTCAAAAAAAAGAGCGCATCAAAATATTATTGAGAATAAACAAAAACAGCATGAGCTTTGGAAACGTTTTGCAAATTTAATTCCATCAGAAAATCGAAAAATGGTCGCTTATTTTAAAATTTTCACAGATGGTGAAGACAATACCCTCGGTTACGTGCAACAAATGAATTATCCAGACAAATGGACACTAGCTCTTGATTACCGTGATGTTAAAAATTTAAATGGACTTTACGCAACAATTCTTCACGAATATGGTCATCTATTTTCGCTTAATTCTTTTGAATACTCGCATGATAATGTATGTAAAACCTATGATTCCGGCGAAGGTTGTTTAAAACAAGATGCCTATCTTTATCATTTCTATCAGCAATTTTGGCAATATGATGTCATGCAACATTGGAAGCAACTAAAAAATATCGAAACCAATCCTACTGTTCAAACTCACTTCTATACACTTCACGCTGATGAATTCGTTACAGAATATGCGACAAGTCATCCTACTGAAGATTTTGCAGAATCTTTTATGTATTTTATTCTTTCCACTAAACCCTCTGGGTATACTCGTGCAGATGAAAAAGTATTGTTCTTCTATCAGTATTCTGAGTTAGCGCAACTAAGAAACGAAATTTTAATGAACCTAGAAAAATATTATCCATAGAAAAAGGTCCATCCATCTTATTGATGAATCGACCTTTTTTTATGGGCTAATCCCATGCATTAAATATGACTTCACCTAACCGTTCAGGCTTCCAAAATGCGACTTGCTCGCGTTCTACTTCCGATAGTTGCTTCAAGTAATGTTCTTCAATCATTTGTTCTAAATCTTCTACTGTAATACATTGATAGTGCTGTTCAAATAGACGAAACTCCTCTGGTAAATCACAAAATACAAAATGTCCGTCTTCTGCAATAACTGTTGTTGTAAATAAAGGATAATAAGCATTCATCACAACTTGAATGGGTTCATTATAAAAAACAAATTTGGCACACATATAATTGGCTGGATATGTTGCTTCTTGAATGTTTAATAATTTAATCGCTGGATGCATCGAAACTTCATAACAAATCGAACGGAACTTTTTTAAGTCCATCATTTGAAATGATGCACTTCCATCAAAGAATCCTGTAATACCTGGTGGTAACTTCATTATTGACTCCCCCTAAACAACACGGTGTCGAATCGGATTCCCTTCTAAATAATCATGCATGGATTCAATATTCATCTCCATCATTTCCTTACGAGTACTTAGTGTTGCACTACCGATATGCGGAAGTGCAACGAAATTTTTCAATGTAAGGAGTGGATGTGATGTTGGTACAGGTTCTTGAACAAATACATCTGTTCCTGCTGCCCAGATTTCGCCATTCTTTAATGCATCATATAGTGCATCTTCTTGAACGATTCCACCTCGTGCTACATTAATTAGAATCGACGTATTTTTCATTAACTGTAGTTCACGTTTACCGATTAGTCCCTTTGTTTCAGGTGTCATCGGTGTTAAAACAACTACATAATCAGACTCTTGTAGTAAAGCATCTAATTCACGATAGCTAAACCCATAGGCTTCTTCCGCTTGTGGTTTACGACGACGGTTATGATAAAGCACTTCCATATTAAAGCCTTTTGCACGTTGCGCTAAGGCTTCACCAATGCGTCCCATCCCAATAATACCGAGCGTAGCACCATGAACATCACGACCTGCTAGATGATTTACACCCCAATACGCCCAATCACCATTTCGTACTTCATCCGCTGCTTCGATTATTCTTCTAGCTGTGATTAACATTAGTGTAAATGCTAAATCTGCTGTTGTCTCCGTTAAAACACCTGGTGTATTTGTCACAGCGATACCCAATTCTTTTGCAGCTTCAACATCGATGTTGTTATAACCGACAGCTAAGTTACAAATTAACTTTAAATTTTTAGCTGTTTGTAATAACTCACGTGAAACTTGATTATCCATAATTGTCCATAGAATATCAGCCTCTTGAATAATTTCTTTTAGTTTTTCGTGTGGCATATTGACCTCAACAGTAGGCCACTCACGTACATCTGCCCATGAATTTAATGGCTCAACGATCTCTTCTGGTAATTTACATGTAATCCAAAGAATTGGCTTCAATCTCAAAACCCCTTTATTTCTTTCTTTTTTTAAATTGTATCATAATTCAGATACCTTCCCAAATTTTTAAGTATTTCCCATATTTTATATTGATATAATATAAGGTTTATTTCACAAAAAAAGACCTCAGCACATGAAAATGCTGAGGTTTTTACTTAAATCTTATAAATCATCGAAACCGTTGTCTTGTACATTTACTTTCACGTATTGGCGTGATTTTTGTTCGAAGAAGTCTGTTTTACCTAAATCAACATCTTCATACGCTTTAATCCATTTTAATGGGTTTTTGCGGTAGCCTTCAAATGGACGATCATAACCAAGTTGGTTACAACGAACATTCGCATAGAAGTAGATGTAGTCTTCTACATCTTCTACGTCTAAACCATCGATTTTCGTACCAATTACTTCATTCGCCCATTCGATTTCAAGAGCTGCTGCTTCGCGGAAGATGTTTTGTACACGTTCTGCGCGTTCAGGTGTATCGTATTCTGGATACTCTGTTAGTAACTCCTTATAAATTTTAACGAATAAGTCTACGTGTAATTGCTCGTCACGATTAATGTAGTTAATCATTGTACTTGTCGCAACCATCTTTTGATTACGTGCTAAGTGGTAGAAGAAACTAAATCCTGAGTAGAAGAATAAACCTTCTAAAATAACATCGTACACGATTGAATCTAACATATTATCAATTGTTGGATTCTCTGCGAAGTTTTTATAACCCTTTAATACGAAGTCATTACGCTTCTCAAGAACTGGCTCTGTACGCCAGAAATCAAAGATACGATCTTGCTCATCTTTTGATACAAGACTTGATAAGATGTACGAATACGAGTGATTATGGATTACTTCTTGTTGCGCTAAAATAATCATTAACGCATTCAAACTAGAATCTGTTAAGTAGTCGGCTACTTTACCAGCATAGTCTGTTTGAATACTATCAAGTAGCGCTAATAAACCAATAATCTTTTTGAATGTATTTTTCTCTTCATCTGTTAAATCTAAAAATTGCTTTACGTCTGTACCCATATTAATTTCAAATGGTGTCCAGAAGTTACCAAGCATTTTTTTATATTTTGGGTATGCCCAGCTAAAACGCACGTCATCCCAGTTTAAAATGTTGGAAGATCGACCGTTCACGATTGCTGTAGAACGGTTCGGTGCTTCCTTATCCATTAGTGCTCTTCGTTTAATCTCAGTCATTCAAACCTTCCTCCCTATTTTCGTTACATTAGCTTGCGCATGACTCACATTCAAGTAATTCTACAGAAGTAGAACGTACATAGTAGGTTGTTTTGATGCCGCTATTCCAAGCATTTAAGTGTAATGCTAATAAATCTTTTGCTTTTACTGTGTTTTGAACATAAAGGTTTAGTGAAATACCTTGGTCAATGTGGCGCGCACGCGCAGCATTTTGTTTAATCGTCCAGTTTTGGTCGATGAAGTATGCTGATTTGTAGTACCAAGTTGTTTTTTCATCTAAATCTGGAACCGTTACAGGAATCTTATAATCCTTCTTCTCTTCAGAGTAGGATTTTTGGAAAATCGGATCGATACTTGCTGTTGAACCTGCAATGATTGATGTTGATGAGTTTGGTGCAACTGCCATCACATAACCATTACGCATACCGAATTCACCGATATTTGCACGTAATTCGTTCCATTGTTCGCTATCATAACCATGCTTATCGAAGTAAGCACCTGTTGCCCAGTCAGAACCTTCAAATAAAGGATATGAACCTTTTTCTTTTGCTAATTCATGTGATGCTTTAATTGTTAGGTAAGCAATTTGCTCATATAGTGAATCCGCATATTCAACTGATTCATCTGACTCCCAAGCGATACCTTTTTTCGCTAATAGGTGATGCCAACCGAATGTTCCTAAACCGATACCGCGGTAGCGAGAGTTTGTACGCTCTGCTTGTGCTACAGGAATTGTGTTTAATTCAATTACGTTATCTAGCATACGTACTTGTATTGGAATCAGACGCTCTAAAACATCCTCTGGTACAGCACGACCTAAGTTGATTGAAGATAAGTTACATACAACGAAATCTCCAGGTTTACGACGTGTCACAATCACATCATCTTCTAATGTTACAGATTCAAATGTTGTTGCACTCATGTTTTGCATGATTTCTGTACATAAGTTAGACGAGTAAATCATACCTTCGTGGTTGTTTGCATTTTGACGGTTTACTTCATCACGATAGAACATGAATGGTACACCTGTCTCTAGTTGTGAACGCATAATACGTTTCATAATATCAATTGCTTGCACTGTATCACGTGAAAGAATTGGGTTGTTTACACATTGTAAGTATTTTTCGCGGAATGAACCTTCGCCACGTTTTTCATCGTATGAATCTTCTAAATCAAAGCCCATTACTGTACGTACTTCATGTGGATCGAATAAGTGCCATTCTTCACGCGCTTCTACAGCTTCCATGAAGATATCTGGTAAACATACGCCAGTGAAAATATCATGTGCACGCATACGCTCGTCACCATTGTTTAATTTTAAATCTAAGAATGGGAAGATATCTTTATGCCATACATCTAAGTAAACAGCGATTGCACCTTGACGTTGACCTAATTGATCAACTGATACTGCTGTGTTGTTTAATTGTTTGATCCAAGGAATTACACCTGATGATGCCCCTTTGAATCCACGAATTGATGACCCACGGCTACGCACTTTACCCATGTAAATACCAATACCGCCACCAAATTTAGAAAGTGTTGCAACATCTGTGTTTGAATCGTAGATACCTTGTAGCGAATCGTCTACTGTATCAATGAAACAAGAAGATAGTTGACCATGTGTTTTACCCGCATTTGATAATGTAGGTGTTGCAGTTGTCATGTATAGGTTACTCATAGCCCAGTAAGCTTCTTCAATCTTCTTCAAACGGTCTACTTTCTCATCTTGCATTAATGTCATCGCAATAACTAGCCAACGCTCTTGTGGAAGTTCTAAAGGTGTTTTATCGAAATCACGTGCAACATAACGATCTAATAACGTTTTTAAACCAATGTATGTGAATAATTCATCTTTTTCTGGATTAAGTAAGTTTGCAATTGCTTGGCGCTCTTCTGCTGTGTATTTTTCGATTAGGAACGAATGATATAAACCACGCTCTACTAATTTTTCGATTTGTGCTGGGAATGCTTGATAAACTTCATCAATATTCACAACACCACGTTTGTCTGCTGCTTCTTTATACGTTTCTGCTAATAGGAGACGTGCAGCTACAAATGTCCAAAATGACTCGTCTTCATCCAACATACCTAAAGCATCTAAGCTTAACGCTTTTGTCCATTCTGCATCATCTGCATCTGGATGTTTTGACATGAAACGCTCATGTTTGCGTAGTAGTGGACTAATTTCTTCACGACCATATTGTTCTTCTAATTTTTTTAATAAAGCTTCTCTACCTTGTGTCATCATTTGTACCATAAGACCACGACTCCTTTTATTTTTTGACTATTTTCCCATTGAACTCCTCAAAACAGCTGCAAATAAAATAACAGTAAACGACATATCCAGCAGAATATGATTCACTGTTCCATTTTGACATGCATCCATTCTTCATCTGAAAAATCGTCATGTTGTGTTGATTACATGTATGATTAAAATTCTTTTTATCCTGTAATTTACGAAGTTAAACAAAAAAAAATAATATAAATGAGCGATTATTAGTGAATATGTGCCCAAAACGTTGTCAACACAATATATTGTGTTGCCTCAACTTTTTTTTCAAATATCTTGTGTTTTCTTCTTTATCTAATCTAACATAATCGAAAAGGTTGATTCAAGATTAAAGTCCAAATTGAAGAAAATAATAGCAAAAGGCCTACAAAAATTCGTCCCCTCAAAAGAAACAAATTCTTTAGACGGATTTTCTTTTTTTTTCATATCGCTTTTTTGATATGTCGAAAATTCACTATAAAAAACACTTGCATTTTGAACTATTTTTTTAAAAAAATAATCTTTTTTTATTTCAACTATATTTTCAATTGTTTAAAGCGTTTTATTGTAAAAAACCACTTTATTTATTATTTACACTATTTTTTATATGAAATAAATTTATTTCAAAAAAATAAATTTGATTCATAGACTAACTTTTTTATTATAGAGTATTTAAGCGTGCTAAACTAGTCTATACATTTAGGAATCGATGAAATTTCATTTTTGTTACGGATTCGACAATGAAAAGTTACTTGACTTTTCTTCTTCTCATATCTTTATCATTCCTTATAAAATATGCATTTTACGTCTTTTTTATCTTTTTAATAAAGCTTCGATAATCGTGAACATTTTTCGATAACTTGGTTCATTCAATTGCACATGATGAAAAGCTGTACTATTATTAATCCTATATAACTAATTGAGGTGAAAAAGAATGCCATCGTTTTACGGAATACAATTTGTTGCGATTATGATTTTTTTAATCACATTCGTCACATCTTTGATTGTTGGAAAATTATACGTTGTTTTAATTGGTTCATTGATCGCCTTCACACTCATTATTTTATCTTTCGTGCAAAGAAAAAAAGTACTTGAAGCGAAAAAAGCCTCTGAACAAGGCTAATCTTTATTTATAATAAGGCTTGGATACTTTTTGTATTCAAGCCCTTTTTATGTATAAAACAAGCTAGGACAAAATATTTCACTTCTCTTTTTTAGCGTTCGCAATAAAAAACTGGAACCACGAAACAACGCGAATCCAATTTTTCTTATGCTCATATGAGATTGTATTTTTACACTTATGTCCTAGCTCACTTCTCCTAAAAGAAAACAATCCAAGCTAATACTGCTGCTAATACAATACGATAGATTGCAAATGGCATTAACTTGATGCGTGAGATTAGCTTTAAGAAGAATTTAATCGATAGCAATGCAAAGATGAATGCGCTAATAAAACCAACAATATAGAAATTCAAATCATCCGGATTAATATCTTGATAATATTTAAATAGAGATAGACCACTTGCACCCGCCATGATTGGTACAGCCATAATAAACGTAAAATCAGCTGCTACACGATAATCTAGCCCTAGAAGTACACCACCTGATATAGTAGCGCCTGAACGTGAAAATCCTGGCCATAATGATAGACATTGGACTAAGCCAACTTGGAAAGCTTGTTTATACGTTAAATCATCAAGCGACATGACGCGTGGCTTCTTCCATGCAAAACGGTCAGCAATCATCATAAAGATGGCTCCAATGAATAAGCCGATAATAACCGTCTTAATACTAAATAGATGCGCATCTATGTAATCCTCAACAAGCACACCTAGAACACCCGCAGGAATAATCCCTACAATGACATGCAATAAGTTGAAGCGATGGTGTTTCGTTTGTCCTTCAATATGATAAAGACCAATCAAACTTAGTAGTCTCTTCCACATGACGACAACAACAGCAAGTATGGATCCTAATTGAATCACAATTTTGAATGTATTCGCTGAAGAACTACCTAAAAAATCTTTTGTTTCGTTACATCTTCTCGTCCTGTTAAAACACAGACATCTTGTATTACAATCGTCTCGTCTAGTAACATTTTCACTTGTGATTCTTCCATTCATGAGAAAATGACATACATTGCACAAAAAAAGCCGCACCTCGTCGGCACAGCTTTTTTGCTTGTTTTTGAAGGTTGCAATTAATCGCGATTGTCACGCTCATAATCTAAAATTTTTCCTGTTTTTGCGCTAATTTCTAGCTCATACTCGTAGTTACCCTTTACAAGTTCTACTTCATATTTGCCATCATCTAATTCGATTTTTACGACTTTCGCATTCGGTACTTTTTTCAGCGCAATTTTTTTCGCTTCTGCACGTGAAATGTTCGCTTTTTTCACTGGCTCATAGTCTTTATCAGTGATATAGGCTTTGCCGGTACGTTTTTTTACTTCGACCTCATAGACATAATTCCCTTTTCGGATATCAAACTCATATTCACCATCATCTGCGTCACGGTCTGCTTCGATGATTTTACCATTCACTTTTTTTAGTGCAATTTTCTTTGCTTCTGCAAAGCTAACACTTTTCGCTGATGCAGTCGTTGGCGTTGCATCACCTTGTCCTGCTGCGGCATAGCCGACAATACCTGATAATCCAATTGTTGTTGCTAAAACAGTCGTTGTGAATATTTTTTTCATTTTTCATCCTCCTAGTTTGTTGTGCCTCTTGCTACTTTTTACTATAAAGGTTAAAAATGAGAGTGCTTGGTGAGAAACATTAGAATTTGATGAGAAAATCATTCATCCCATGTAATCGATAAAATTTCACCCGATAATGCATGAATTTGGAATACTGCTTCCGCTTCGTCGCCATCAATTTCAATTAAATAATAGCCGCCATCTGATGTGCTACGATACGATAATGCATCTACTTCTCCTTTTAACTCTTTGTTTGCAATCGCAATTGCCTCTTCATCTGTTAGTACTTTTGTTGTCGGTGTCTTCTGTTCTTTTTCAGGGGCGCTATAGCTTCCTTCAATTTTCACTAGCTTATTCACATGTCCATTAAGCTCATCAACGGTCATGTTATAGGTCACGCCATCTTTCTTAAAACGGAAAATAACCTGGTCATCCTCCTGCGCGACATACTTCGGCTTCACATCATATGTTAATTGAATACGCTCAATTAGCTCCTCATGTGATAAAGGTTCTGGCTTAATCGTTTCTGCCCACACGAAATAAGCGCTCCCACTCACCACAACTAACACTAAAATAACTAGCATAAGTGTTTTACGCATCCAATCCCTCCTACTCATATGGCACATAGCAATGTAGCGTTGTTCCTTGTCCTACTGTGCTCTCAATTTCAAGCTTCACATGTAATCGCGTTGCTAAATCTTTCGCAATCGCAAGCCCAAGTCCTGTACCACCAGACTTGCGATTACGGTCCTCGCTCACACGATAAAAGCGCTCAAAAACTTGCTTCAATTTATCTTCCGGAATCCCTTCGCCGTAATCACGTACTTGAATATGCACATGCGTAGGCTCACGCGTCGCCGTCAATTCAATCATGCCTTCGCTATAGCGCCTTGCATTATCTAAGAAAATAAATACGAGTTGCTTGAGCTTCGTCTCATCTGTAATGCATGATGCCTCGTCTGCACTTACGCTATAGCGCGCACCGTATACCTGTGTCAGCTGATCTGCCATCTCTTCAAGCATTTTCTTTATATCAACGTCTTCAAAGACAATTGATTGCTCATTATTTTTTGCGAGCGCAAGCATTTGTTCCATCATCGCCTTCATGCGTTTTGATTCGCCAACAATGGCCTCAATGGCTTCCTGTGTAATTTCCTCATTCGCTGTACCACGTCGTTTTAATAGGCTTGCATAGCTTTCTATAATCGTCAGCGGCGTGCGTAGTTCATGCGATGCATTAGATAAAAATTGCTCCTGCTTGCGATAATTCTCTTCAATTTGTGCAATCATGCCATTGAATGTATGACCCATTTCATATAGTTCATCACGCCCTTTAGAAGTGATTGGTAATGTTTCAAACTCACCTGTTTGCTTGTTTCGGCGCATCGTCTGAATCAAACGCTCAATCGGCTGTGTAATAACGCGAGCAAGCGCCATATTCGATAATAAAATTGGCAACATTGCAAGTACGGTTACAATTGTTAACACAAGTCGCAGCATATATAAATTACGCTCCGTCTCCTCTAATGATTGTGAAATTTGAAGCTCCGCAATTTCTCCGTTCTCCCAAATAAATGGTGTGCTCGTACTCATAAACGGCGTATCATCCGCCAAATGAATCGCATAGGTAGCACCTTTTTCAAATGTAGGTTTAAAATCTTCTAAATCAGAGGTTGTCTGCACTGTTAAGCTTTTTTTACCTGGCTGTACAATCGATACGACACCATCTGACGGCACATATGCCCGTAGCATTTCCGTCGCCTCATCGCGATTATCCGTTCCTTGTAAAAGCGTAATCAAATCCTCGCCACGCTTAATTACATGTGATGCCTCGCTGTCATAGGTCATCTTTTCATAAACGTAGTAAACAGCTAAATCCGTACAAATGAGCATGAGTAGCATGAGGGCTGTTGTATACGTATGGATTTTTGTTCTTAGCTTCAAGCTACCCCTCCTTCAATACATAGCCGACACCACGTACGGTCTGAATTAGTTGGGATTCTAGTTTCTGGCGTAAATAACGCACATAGACATCGACCACATTCGTATCCCCGTAATAATCATAGCCCCATACCGCATCTAAAATTTGCTCACGCGTTAAAACCTGCTTCGGATGTGCAATAAAATAGGCTAGTAGTTCAAATTCACGCTTTGTCAGCTCAACTGGCTCCCCTTGCCACGTCACCTCACGCATTTGTGTATGTAGACGCAACTGGCCTGCCGTGAATAAATACGGGTCGGCTTCTTCAAGCGCCTCCTTTTTACGAAAACGTAACGTCACACGAATTCTCGCAAGGAGCTCCTCCATTTCAAAGGGCTTTGTAATATAATCGTTAGCACCGAGGTCAAGCCCTGCCACTTTATCGCTCACTGCATCCTTTGCGGTCAATAGTAACACCGGCGTGTCATATTCCGTTGCCCGAATACGCTTTAATACATCTAGGCCATTCATCTCTGGCAGCATAATATCTAATAAAATTAAATCCCATGACTGCTCGCGATACAAAATTAAGCCATCCGTTCCTGTATGCGCGACACCCGTTTCATAGCCTTCAAATTGAAGTTCTAGCTCAAGTACACGTGCAATTTTTTGTTCGTCCTCAATAATTAAAATACGCTCACCCATCGACTCACGACCCCTTGTGTTTTTTCTTCATTTTAACAGGTATTTCTTAGAACACGATGAGAAAAAGCATAAAAAAAGAGGTTCGGATGTCCGAACCTCTTTGTAGTTTCTTCTATTATAAGAAAACAATAATCGCTAAAATAATCGCTACCACAATACGGTAAATAGCAAACGGCGCAAGTTTAACGCGGTCAATCAATTTCAGGAAGAATTTGATTGATAATAACGCAAATATGAAGGCACTAATAAAACCGACTGCATAAAAGCCCATATCAGCTGGATTAATTTCGTTCCAGTGCTTGATAAGTGATAGACCACTTGCACCCGCCATGATTGGTACAGCCATAATAAACGTAAAATCAGCTGCTACACGATAATCTAGCCCTAGAAGTACACCACCTGATATAGTAGCGCCTGAACGTGAAAATCCTGGCCATAATGATAGACATTGGACCAACCCTACTTGGAAAGCTTGTTTATACGTTAAATCGTCCAGCGACATGACGCGTGGCTTCTTCCAAGCAAAACGATCTGCAATCATCATAAAGATGGCTCCAATGAATAAACCGATAATAACCGTTTTAATACTAAATAGATGCGCATCTATGTAATCCTCAACAAGCACACCTAGAACACCCGCAGGAATAATCCCTACAATGACATGCAATAAGTTGAAGCGATGGTGTTTCGTTTGTCCTTCAATATGATAAAGACCAATCAAACTTAGTAGTCTCTTCCACATGACGACAACAACAGCAAGTATGGATCCTAATTGAATCACAATTTTAAATGTATTCGCTGAAGAACTACCTAAAAAATCTTTTGTCTTGAGCCACATATCGTCGACAATAATCATATGCCCTGTAGATGATACGGGCGCAAACTCCGTTAGACCTTCTACAAGGCCTAGTATAATGGCTTTTAAAATTTCACTCACATGCGTATGCTCCTTTTACAGCAAAGTTTGGTATCCTTTGCACTATTACCCAAATGATAACACAGACATACCCTTTATTTTTTTTACGACTTTGTAAATTTTATATCGATTCTCCATAATTCTGCTCGACTATTTGTACGGATAGGCGGTCCCCAAAAGCCAAATCCAGATGTAGTAATTGCGTGCAACTGCTCAACCTTTTTATAGCCATAATCTAACGGAAATGATAAACGCGTAAGTAATTGATTAGGCCACATTTGACCGCGATGTGTATGTCCAGAAACTTGTAAGTCCGCCCCTAGCTTTGCCGGTGTTTCAATGTCTTTTGGTGTGTGTTCCATAATGAACCATGGGAGTGGTGAATCCATTTTCAACGATTCAAGTGGTTTACGATTTTTATTCGTTACATCTTCTCGTCCTGTTAAAACACAGACATCTTGTATTACAATCGTCTCGTCTAGTAACATTTTCACTTGTGATTCTTCCATTAACTGAACGGTTTTTTCAATTTGATTACCATAATACTCATGGTTTCCTAAAATACCGTACACTCCATGTGTTGCTTCTAATTTCTTCATTTCTTCCATCATATTATTCTTTTCATACCAATACGGTAAATCATCTACTAAATCTCCCGCTAAAAAAACAAGGTCCGGTTCTTCTGCATTTGATAAACGAACAAATTTTTTCAATTGACGTTTTGGCATCACAAGACCTAAATGAAAATCACTTCCTAAAACAATACGAAGTGTTTGATCTGCTAATAAGTCATTCTTAATGATAATTTCTTTAATACGTGTAACAGGCGTATAAGCATAATAACTACCAAATAAGAAAATAAGAATGAATAGCTGACATACAAAAAATTCAATAAGATCTCTCGAGCTATTTGGTGCTAACCAAATAATGAGATTCGTAATTGGGAAAAGCAATATACCATATTGAAAAAATGCTAACCAATAATAGCCAATAATTGTGAAAATATCTAACTTATGTGATAGTCGTCCAATTAACATACTAAATCCAATCACATACCAAATTACATAGAACGGTATTTTCCATGTAACTCCAAACCAATCATGTAAGAATGTATAAACATTCCAACCTAAATAAAACACGACAGCACTATATAGTAGAAAAGCTAAAATAGATACACTATATTTTTTCATGTTGTTCCTCCTCAGTGTCTATATTTTGCCATAATTAAACAGCGAAATACAATTCCTATCTATAAGTCGCATAGGTTCTCGGTCTCTAGTCCTAGTCGAAAATCCTTTTGAGGACGGTTAAAAAGCTTTAAAAATCCACGTATCATAAAGGTATCAACAGAAGGGAGGCGCTTTTCACATGAGAAAAGTATGGCTAACACTTTTAGGAATCGTAATCGGTATTACAGTGGTGAGTTTATTCGGACCACTAACAGGTTTATTAATATCTGCTGCTGTTTTATACGCAGGTATTCACTTCTATTTGAAAGCTCGCTCAACATTTGCAAAAGTTGTCTGGGTAATCGTTGGAATCATCGGTTTAACATCAGGTATCTCAAATATTCCTGGTTTAGTGGCACTTGTTGCAGTAGCAGGCGGTTACTTCATCTACAAGAAGTGGAATCAAAAAGAAGCTCAACCTGTATTTACACAAAAATCAGATGATCCATTCACAAACTTTGAAAAACAGTGGAACGAATTACAAAAATAATAATGACAAAAGGAGGTAGTGAACAATGGGTTTACTACAACGTTTAAAATATTCAATCGAGGCAGACTTACATCAATTTTTCGATAAAAAAGAGGAAAAAAATCCAATCGCGATGTTAAATCAATATATTCGCGAAGCTGAAAAGCAAACGGAACAAACAGGTAAGTATTTAGAAAGACAAGGTCAATTAAAAGAAAAGCTTGAGAAAGAACGTGTTCAAGCAATTGAAATGTTCGAAAAACGTCAAGCACAACTAGAATTAGCACAAGCAAGTGGCGAAGTTGATTTAATTGAATTCGCTGAACAAGAAAAAAATGCATACGCAAATCGTATCGCAGCACTTGATCAAAGTATTGAACAAGTAACAAACGAATTATTCGGCTTAGAGCGTAAATTCGAAGAAATGAAACACAAAATCAAAAACATGCGTGTACGTCAATTACAACTAATGGGCAAAGAAAATGTTGTACGTGCGCATCATCAAATGGACCGCGTATTAGACCCTGAATCAACTGGGCAACAAAATCAACGTCTAGATAAATTCGAAACAATGGAACAATATATCGAACGTTTAGGTCAAAAAATTGAACAAGAGCATGAAGTTACTTCAATGGAACAACGTTTACAAGCACTTGAAAAGAAACAAGCTTAAAAAACTTTGTAGCTTATTGTACAATTAAGAAAATAGACTGTCCTTCCTGTATAATAAATGATGTGAAGGACAGTTCTTTTGTATTAAAAAAGAACGACGAGAAATGGAGGTAGCGGCGATGAAACACATTCAAACAAATACGATGACAACTTTGCTATTTGCTGCACTACTTTGCATCGTTGCTGAGGGAATACTTTTTGGAAGTGACATGATGATTTTTGCACTGATTGGTATTGGACTCATTTATGTATCCATGAAAAAACAACGAAAATTATTCTTTTGGCTCGGTTTGGGTTTACTCATTCTTTCCGTTCTCTCCATGTGGAGTTTACGCATTCTATTATTTGTAACCGTTATTTATATACTCTTTAAAATGCGTGAAGACACACCTGCTACTGTTCATGTGAATACTTCTTCTACAGAAGAACGTCCGCGTGAACGAAAAAAGAAAAATAATTTCTTCCAATTTGATGACACACTTAACACCTCTTATGTGTGGGAAGATGTCCACGTTCAAAATTTCGTTGGACAAATTACGATTGATACAACCGATACCATCTTACCGAAAGGGGCTTCTCTTATCTCAATTCGTCAAGGGATTGGTAAAATAACCGTCGTCGTTCCTTATGAAATACCTGTACGTATTTACTACAATGCTTTAATGGGCGAGGCAACTATCATGCAACATAAATACCCACGCCTCTGGAATGAGTCACTCGCTGTCAAAGATGGTTATTGTGAACATGAACTTCCTGAACGTGAATTAATTATCGCTGCCTCTTCTTTCTCAGGCGATTTGGAGGTGCTTAGAAAATGACAAAAGTAATTTTACGAACGCTTTTTTTAGCGACCATCTCCTTCGCCTTACTCGCGATGATTTTATATATGTTGTGGGGCGAAAATTCAACACAATGGGAAATGCTCTATGAAAAAAATTATGCAAGCTTACCCTATGGCGCTTGGATGTTGATTTTCTTCGGTGGATTTAGTCTATTAATTGCCATGTGGTCAAATTCTCTAACCATTCAAAAAGAAAATCAACTAACCAAACAATTGAATCTTATTTTAGAAGGTCAATTTCAAACAACGAAAAAGCGTCCTGTCTCTAAAAAGAATTTCAAAAAGTTGCAGGCGATTGATGATTTAGTCCAAACACAAAAGAAAAGCTTGCAACGTCTAACGAATGATCATGCAAATATTCAAGAAAAAGAAGTACAAGAGCGTCTTATTCAGGAACGCCAACGTCTCGCACGTGAATTACATGATTCCGTATCACAACAATTATTCGCAGCGTCTATGCTTCTCTCGGCTACGAATGAAACAATTGGTGAAACACTGCCTGAGGCAAATCAAAAACAACTTCAACAAACTGAAAAAATTATTCAACAAGCACAACTAGAGATGCGCGCATTACTGCTTCATTTGCGACCAATTGCACTGAAAAATAAATCACTAGCACAAGGTTTACAAGATTTACTCGATGAGCTACGTCAAAAAGTTTACTTTAACATTCAAGAGCGCCTAGAAGAAGTATCGCTCCCAAAAGGTGCTGAAGATCATGTCTTTAGAATTGCACAGGAAACTTTATCAAATACATTGCGCCATGCAAAAGCAACTGAAGTCCAACTACTTCTAGTAGAACGCAATGATCTTGTCATATTCCGCCTTCAAGATAATGGTGTTGGTTTTTCTATTCAAGATGATAATCATGCTGGCTCTTATGGTTTACGCAACGTAGAAGAGCGCGCTGTTGAAATTGGTGGAACATGTAAAGTCGTATCCATTCCAGAGCAAGGAACAATTATCGAAGTACAAATCCCTGTAGAACAGGAGGAAACAAAGTGATTCGTATATTATTAGCAGATGACCATGAGATGGTGCGAATCGGTGTCTCTGCATACTTACAGGCACAACCCGATATGGAAGTCGTAGCTGAAGCTGAAAATGGTCAACAAGCCGTTGAGCGCAGTTTAGAATATCGCCCTGATATTATTTTAATGGACATGGTTATGCCGATTATGACAGGTGCAGAAGCAACAGCAGAAATTATAAAACAATGGCCTGAAGCGAAAATTATGATTGTGACGAGTTTTTTAGAAGATGATAAAGTATATCCTGCGCTAGAGGCGGGTGCGATTAGCTACCTATTAAAAACGACGAATGCGAAGCAAATTGCCGATGCAATTCGTAAAACTTACAGCGGAACATCAGTTTTAGAGCCTGAAGTCACAAACAAAATGATGCAACGCATGCGCTCAAATCAAGATCGTGCCCTACACGAAGATTTAACAGAACGCGAACAAGAAGTATTACTATTAATGGCAAAAGGGATGACCAACCAGCAAATTGCGGACACATTATTCATTGCCTTAAAGACAGTGAAAACACATGTTAGTAATATTCTTTCCAAGTTAGATGTTCAAGACCGTACACAAGCAGTCGTTTATGCCTTTTCACATAATCTTGTACCAAAATAAACAAATGTCGAACAATTCCTCACAATTGTTCGACGTTTTTCATTTATTTTATACTATAATAAATATAAGAATTTTATTTTAGAAAGGTCATCATGCTAAATTATAGTCAAATTATTAAAAATGAACGTATTAAACAGAACATGACGCAACAAGCTTTGGCAAAAGGGATTTGCTCTACTTCTTATTTAAGCAAAATTGAAAAAGAACATGTTATTCCACGCGATCACATTCGTGAAGCACTCTTAAAAAAACTAAATCTAAATACGCATTATTTAAAAATGTCACAAGAAGAAGAATTCCTTCGTGAACTACATCGTGCATTTCAATATGCTATCCATTTAAACAGCGCTGAACACGCACAAATCGTTTGGAACCACTTTAATGAATTCAATATTGAGTTTTCAACACGTGAAAATTTTTATCAATGTAATTTATATTTACAACGCATCGCCATTATTGCGAAACAACCCATTCTCGATTTAGATGAAATTTCAGCAGCATTTGCCTCTGTTTTAAATAATTTAAATCCTGAACAACTTTTTATTTTCTATGTAAATTCATGCCATTATTGCTTAGAGAATCGATTATATAAAGATGCAATGAAGTTTATGAGTAAAGCTGAAAAAGTCATCCAGGATTATGAACATGAGATTCCAGAGTGGCTCATTGGTAACTTTCATTTTATTTCAAGTCAATTAACGTACACGATTCATCACTATTCAGCTGCCTTCTCTCATGCACATCTCGCTCTCACGATTTTTGAAAAACTAAATTTACAAACACCTATTATTAATTGTTATATCCAAATTGGCATTTGTAATAATCGGAGTGGCTTATTTGAATATGCAAAAAAAGCACTTCAAACAGCTTATCACCTTGCTGTTCAATTAGAAAAAAAAGAATTATACGGCACCATTCTTCAACAATTAGGTCAGCACGCTGCTCTGACAGGTGAATCAAAAGAAGCCATTCAATATTATCGTGAAAGTTTGGAACATACAGTTTCGGTAGAACCAAAATTAGCCGCAATTCACCATATGATTAAAGAGTATTCTAAACTAAATCAACCGACATTCATTCAATATTGGTGTAAAAAAGGCATTCAACTTGTATCAGAACATCTAAACACACCTTTTTACAGAACATTCTATTTCCAGTTTAGGTTCTATCAAATGTTGCATCATATCGAATCACTAAAGCCCGATGTCATTGAAGAAGCAATTACATACTTTGAAGAATGTGAGGAATTAATTCTCGTCCAGAAATACGCCATTGCTTTCGGTCATGTCTTTTATGAACAACAGTCTTTTGAAGACGCTGCTAAACTCTATAAAAAAGCCAATGAAGTTTCTCTCACGATTCAAAGAAGAAACTATTGGCAAGATCTATAATGAAAAGACCAGTATGACATAACAGTATTTTAAATAGAGAAAATCCCTTATGATTTTGGATCATAGGGGATTCTTAATTTATACCAATCTTCGCTTCGAAAAATGAATAGAGGTAGGCAAGAAAAGAACGCAACGTCCTCTTGCAAATCTTGCCCCACTACATTACGTAGCGTTCGGGCATGGCTTCAAACTCCTCGTCACTACGTTCCCGTGGGGTTTTCAGCTCATGCTATTCCCGCAGGAGTCGTTTTCTACGCGTTCAATTGATTTGATTATTCGCATTTAAGACATATTATTTTGTTCTGTCCAAGCTCTTTAAATTGATAGAATGTATAATACAGAAAGTTAATTATGTATATTAATAAAAATTAGCTTACGATTTTTGAACCCTTTGAACGATTGCATTTCCAACAAAGTGTTTGAAGATTATCTTCGCTAGACATTCCACCTTTTGAAATAGGAATAATATGATCAATTTCTAAAAGCAAATTGGGTTCGTCATTTATAGACAAATTACAGTTTTGACACGTATAATTATCGCGTTCCTTTATTTTTTCTCTTAATTTTGAAGTCATCAATGCTCGTTGTCCTTGTACACTTTTTTTAGAGTTCGTAAAAAATTAGAACCGCGCTATAATGCGATTCCAGTTTTTCTTATGCTCATATAAATTAGTATTTTTATACTTATGCCCCAACCTCTAATTTTTTATACATTCTTCGGTTGCGTAACGGTTACTTTAAATAAGTCGCCGTCAATCGTAATTTCCATACGTCCTTCATGTAAATCAACAATGGATTGTGCAATGGCTAATCCAAGACCTGATCCTTCTGTATGTCGAGAAGCATCTGCTCGTTTGAAGCGTTCATACAGTTCTTCGACATCTTCGCTAATTTCATATTTCGAGATGTTCTTCACAGTTAGTACCGTTTGTTTGTCATTGTCTTCTAATGTCACAAATACACGCGTTCCATCCATTGAATACTTAATCGCATTCCTGACTAAATTATCAATGACACGCCAGTAACGCTGACCATCAATATGTGTCGTCACTGCATGGTCTGGAATTTGTACTTGGAAACGTAAGCCAGACTGTTCAATGTCCGTTTCATGTTCACCGATCGCTTGTTGGACAAGCTGTGCTAAATCAACGTCTTGTTTATGCAATTCGATATTACCTGAACTCATCTTCGATACTTCAAATAAGTCATCAATTAATGTTTTTAAACGTTGTGATTTTTTATCGACGACATCAATATATTGTAGTCGTTCTTCTGTTGAAAGATTTTCTTTTTTCAGCAACTCTGTGTACGTAATAATCGATGTTAGTGGTGTTCGTAAATCGTGACTAACATTCGTGATTAACTCCGTTTTTAAGCGTTCACTCTTATATTGTTGTTGCTGTGATGTTTCCACACCTACTTGCATTTGATTAATCAATTCTGCAAGTTTCTTGAAGTCTGAGTAGCGTGTTAGCTCAATTTTTTCATCACTACCACGCTCTACAATTCGCTCCGTCGTTGTAATGACTTTGTTTAAATCCCCAATCTGCTTATAGAAGTAAATCGTGGTCGGAACAACAAATAAAATATAGAGGAAAACATAAAACAAGACAATAAATCCACTATTAAAGTTTGAAATCATAACCATAAAGCCGAATCCAGCTAAGAAAATGATAATGAGATACAGCGTTACTTTAATAAAGATGGGACTCTTTATTAAACCATTCTTAAAAATATGAATGACCCATTTCGTCGCAGATGTTTCCCATAGTTTTTTCTTATCCGCAAAAGCATAGAATACAGATAAAACGAGTTTAATCGTTACGTCCATTAACACCCAAATTACTAAACCAATTAAGATACACATTACAAGCATTTCGAATATAGAAGTGTACCCTTGATAATTCAAATAGTTATTAGTGTTATTAGCAATCTCAATGGATAGACCCATCGCAATAATAAAGAAAGCAATCGCTGCAAGCATTTGAATTTCAGCAGGCGCTTGATATACACGATACATATGGCGTTTTTTAATTAATAAAATACACGCAATGATGAAGAAAAGTCCTGAAATACCAAAGAAAATATAAAAGGCATACTGCACGATTTCGTATTTGTCTTTTTCTTTCAGTAATTCTGCAACACCTGTCGCATCTTGATTAATAAAGATTTGTCCTGTATAAACTGGGATATCTGTCATCATGAAACCATTTGTTTCTTGTAGATCTTCAAATCCTGATACATACGATAAATCTTCTAGTGATTTAATATCGTAAAAAGCACCATACTCTGTTGAGCGAAAAGCAATTTTAAATAGTGGATTTTTTTCCTCTGTTGCATTTTTAAATGTTTCACCTGTATCAACATTTTCTAAATCATACGAGAAATAAGGATATTGTTTTTTTAGTAATTCGCGATATTTGTCACGTTTTTCATAATAAAGCGTAATTTCTTTTTTCTGCTGTTTGATTAATTTTTCTTTTACATAGTTACGATCTTCAAATATACGCGTCACTTCTTTGATTTTTGCATCGCGTTCTTTTTTCAACTTATCAGAAAGTGATGTTGCCTCCATATCTTCTGCTTCTTGAATTCGCGCTACATATTCATCACGAATACTCATAATTTGGTCGCTCAACGTTCCGTTCTCTGTACGATAATTTTCAATTTGTTCATTCGTAATATTGATGTCTTTAATCGCCTGTTCTTTTGTCATCGAGTCGAGTTCAAAATAAGCCAGACTCGTCTTATAATTCGATAACTTCTCTTGGAATGTATTCGATTCAAAATAACTTTTAAATAACGTAGACTGCAAGATGACAATTAAGAAAATTGAAACCATCGCAAGTGCCATACTTAATGAAATGAACGGTTTCATCCATTTAGCCATTCACATTCTCTCCCAACATCTTTAATTTTGCGAGTAGTACATTCGGGTTACCCCATTCATGGAAGAAAATTTGAGAACAATAAATCAAACAAATAATCGCTAAACTAAGTGCCGCTAAAGAGGCAATCACTGATTTAAGACTTGTCGATCTTGTATCCAACTCCCCACACCACCTTCACATATTTCGGGTTTTTGGGATTGACCTCTATTTTCTCTCGAATTTTTCGAATATGTACCGCCACAATATTATCTGCATTATAAGCAGCTTCTTTCCAAACTCGCTCATAAATTTCATCAATGGAAAAAACACGCCCTACATGCTCCATTAATAGTTGTGTAATTTTAAATTCGATTGGTGTGAGTTTGACCTCATCCCCATCGACTGTTATCGTTTTGGTGTCATTATTTAATACGAGACCATCCACAACAATTTCGTTTGATTGTTGCTCTTTTTGTTCGTATGACCCAAAACGCATGTAACGACGTAATTGTGACTTCACACGTGCTAATAATTCTAAAGGATGAAAAGGCTTGCCGATATAGTCGTCTGCTCCCATAGATAAACCAAGTATTTTATCTGTTTCCTCTACTTTCGCACTGAGCATGATAATCGGAATATTTTGGTCTTCACGTATTTTAAACGTAGCAGCAATACCATCTAAATTTGGCATCATCACATCCATGATAATCAAATGAATTTCATGTTGTTTTAAAATCTCTAATGCTTCCTGACCATCAGCTGCTTTTTGTACATGATAACCTTCATTTTTTAAGTAAATCTCAATACCATCTCGAATGGCTTGATCATCATCTGCTACTAAAATTGTGTATTCCATCTGTATTCCTCCTGCTCTTTTGCTTACTCTTACTATATCGTTTATTTCTTAACATCTACTTAGGATAAATATGAAGATTTTCTTAAGATTCTATCGGCTGCTTTCCTTTTAACGTCACAACAAGAATACCGCCTAATAAAAAGGCTACGCCAACCCATGCGGTAAGACTTAAATTTTCACCTACTAAAAAGACGCCTAATAATGCCGCAGTTAATGGTTCTCCTAGTGATAGCGTGACTGCTGCAGAAGATGAAATCGCATGTAACCCGCGTAAAAATAATAAGTAGGCAATACTTGTTCCTGCTACACCCATCACAAAGAGTGGTAGCCAATTACTCGGAATCCCAATCCACTCGACGCCTAAAAAGAGTGAAAATGGTAACAAGATGACGCCACACATCGTAAATGTCATCGCAACAGAAGGTAATGCTGCTTCTTTTTCTAACAATACTTTACTAACATTTGTATAGGTTGCAAAGGCAACTCCTGCACAAAGAGCGCATAGAATGCCACTTGGGACAATTGTTGTTTCGCCTTTACTTGTAAATAACAGTACACAACCGATAATCGCAAAGCATGTCGCAAATGCCCATGTTCTAGTTGGTCTTGTTTTTAAAAAGAGCCATTCAATTAAGCCCGCAAAAATCGGTGAACTACCAATCGTCACAACGGTTCCTACTGCGACACCTGTTAAATGTACAGATGTAAAAAAAAGTGGTTGGAACAAAGCCATCGACAATGCAGCGAAAAAAGTTTGTTTCCAAGACCACGTTCGAAATGAGATCTTTTTCAAAAGAATCGCGATGATTAATAAGATTCCTCCACCAATTAATGAACGCATCATCGCAATCGGAATTGGATGAATGCCTTCTGTTAAGTATGTTTGTGTTGTACCAACTGTCCCCCATAAAACAGCTGCACATAACACGAGTATGTATGGTATAGCTTTCATTATGTATTCCTCCAATCCCCTATTCTACTTAAATATACCAATTAAAGTTTTATTGAGGCAAGATATGTTTTGCATTATACTACAATAGAAGGTAGGTGTTTCAATGTATAAAACAATTGCCGAAACCGCAAAAGAGATTAATATGCCCGAATCACAAGTCATGCGCTATGTGTTAGAAGGACGCATTCACTCGGTTCATGACGGACAGGATTTTTTAATTAATACACAACAATTTGACACATATTTTGAACAACTTGAACAAGTAAAACACGAAATTGAAATATGGAAAAATACGCCGATTCCTGAAGATATCGATGTAAAAGATGAAGACTAATACAAAAAAGAGAAACCGTCATGCCAAATTACACGACGATTTCTCTTTTTTTATTGTTTAACTATTAAGGAACCATCCAACCTAATACATTACTTTGTAAAAACGTAATGATACAAATACATAGTAATAGAATAATACTATATTTTAATGTGAAACGAAGTAACTCTGATTCACGTCCGACTAATCCAACAGCTGCTGCTGCAACTGCAATGGATTGTGGTGAAATCATCTTACCTGTTACACCACCAGATGAGTTCGCTGCAAGTGCTAATACTGGATCCATTCCTACATGCCCTGCTGTTACTTGTTGTAACTTCGCAAACATTACGTTCGCTGATGTATCTGAACCTGTGATAAATACGCCTAACCAACCAAGTACAGGTGAGAAGAATGGGAATAATGCGCCTGTTTTTGCTAACACAAGTGCAAGTGTCGTCATCATACCTGCTGCATTCGTTACATAAGCATAAGCAACTACCGCACAAATTGTAACGATTGGGAACTTGATTTCATTTAATGTTGAAAATAATGTTTGCCCCCATGCTTTAAAGCTCATACCAAAGATGAATTTTGTAATGAAGCACGCAATAAAGATGGCTGTACCTGCTGCGCCTAATAACTCTAATTTATAAACAGCCGCAATCGGTAATTCCGTCATCCCATCGATAATTTGATTATTCACAAAAGGTACTTCAGGTGTGAATGTTAGGAATTTACCAAGTGAATTAATAGCACTTAAAATCGCATTACTTCCTTCATAATGACCTGTTAAAGCCGTTTTGATTGTTGGAATACCCCATAACGAGATTAAAGCTGTTAATAAGATAAATGGTGACCATGCTTTAAAGATTTTACCTGCTGAATATCTTTCAATTTGTAATGTTGCTGTTTGCTCTTCATTTTTAAAACGATAAATTGTTTTGGGTTGCCAGAACTTCATGAATACTGCTAATGCTACAAGTGACACTAATGCAGAAAGTACATCTGGTAACTCAGGTCCTAAGAAGTTTGAAGATAAAAATTGCGTTACTGCGAATGTAATACCCGATACAAGAACTGCTGGTAATACTTCAATTGTCTTCTTCCATCCCGTCATAATAAATACAAGGAAGAATGGAATGAAGATTGATAAGATTGGTAACTGTCGTCCAACCATTTTTGAAATTTCTAATGCTGGAATACCTGTTGGTCCTTCCATCGCAATAATTGGAATCCCAATTGCTCCGAATGCTACGGGTGCCGTATTTGCGATTAAACATAAACCTGCTGCATATAATGGATTAAACCCTAAACCGACTAGTAATGCAGCTGATATTGCTACGGGCGCACCAAATCCTGCTGCTCCTTCTAAAAACGCACCAAAAGAAAACGCTACCAATAATGCTTGAATACGACGGTCTTCTGTAATTGAAAGTACAGATGAACGAATAATATCAAATTGTCCTACTCTTACTGTGATGTTATATAAAAATACAGATGTGACAATAATCCAAGCGATTGGCACAAGTCCATAGACTGCACCTTGACTTGCTGACATAACGGCTGTTTTAACAGGCATGTCAAATGCCACAACGGCTAGAATAAGTGCGATTAATAACGTGGTAAGACCTGCGATATGCCCCTTCATCTTTTTAATGGCAAGTGCCCAGAAAAAATAAAGTATTGGAATAATAGCTACAAGCGCCGTCCACCATAAGCTGTCCCCTACAGCGGTGAAATTTTGCGTGAATGTCATTTTTTCTCCCCCTTATGTACATCGTTACGTATTGAATTTTCGATATTTTGAAAAAATTCAATATAACATTAGGTCATCAGATGACCTAATTAAGATTATATATTCAAAATATTAGAAAAAACAATCTTTTTTTCAAAAAATTTTAACTTCTCTTCTTTTCAGAAAAAAACTGTCTACTCTCTTTCATGCTATAATACAAAAAGAACAAACAGAGAAACGGAGTGTTTTACATGGAAATTACACAAATTGAACGCTGTCATAAACAAACAGATGATTTAATTGCTACAGAAGGTGCAGATTTTTTAACTTCACCTATTCACTTTCTAAAAGAACATGATCAAGAGTTTTTATATATGGAATCACCACTTTTTGAAGAATTAAAGATGGATGCTGTTGTATTTGAATATGATGAGATGTTCGATGCATATACTGCTTTATTTGGTTTACGTTTACAGAAAAAATATGCTACTGCGATTAAAGAATATTTACACACTCATTTACGTTCGATTTTCGGTGCTTCTTCAGCTAGCTTTTCAGGTAATGAAGGACTGTGGGAGATTAATATTGCACTTACTGCTATTGAAGGATTTAAAGAAGATGGCACATTATTAGAAGCTCTTGTTTCACTTGAAAAATTCATGAGAGCATTAATAAATGAAGTAACTGCTAACTAAATCAAGTTCACAACAAAAAGCCAGAATCGCGTGATAAAGCGTAATTCTGGCTTTTCTTATATTTTGCTATGACTTTCAAACGGGTACAACAACCGATTGTTTCGATAGCATACTCGCGTAATCTTCTACCATTACAGAAGCAGTTGGATACATACCTGCACCAGGACCTACTAATGTAATCTTACCGATATAGTTCGTATCAAGTGCGACTGCATTATCGACGCCATCAATTGCATATAACGGATGTGCTGCATCAACAAGTTGAGGTCCAATTTCTGCATGAATTTTACCGTTTTCATCAATAGAAACTTCTGCAATATGGCGATAGCGTTGGCCATTTGCATCTGCTTGTTGTACTTGTTCCAATGTAATTTCAGAAATACCTACCACTTTTACATCTTCCCAGTTCGGTTGTTTACCGAATGCGAGCGCACTTAAAATCATTAGCTTTTTGAAAGCATCTTGTCCTGAAATATCATTATATGGATCTGCTTCTGCATATCCTAAATCTTGTGCATTTTTTAAAGCTGTTTCGAATGAAATACCTTCTGTACGCATTTGCGTTAAGATATAATTCGATGTGCCATTTAAAATACCTTGAATGTGTAATACATCATTCACACGTAAGATTGTCTCCATTGTTTTAATTACCGGTACACCACCTGCAGTAGTTGCTTCAAAACCTACTTGTACACCGTATTTTTTCGCCTTCTCTTGTAGCGCTTGACCAAATTTAGCAAACATGACTTTATTTGCAGTAATAACGTGCGCGCCTTTTTCAATTGCTGCATCTAAATAACCATATGCTGGTTCTTCTCCAACAATTGCTTCAAAGACAACGTCTAATTGTGGCAATGCTAAAATATCTTCAAAACGATTCGTTAATAAAGACGCATCTACACCTTCGCGCTCTTTTGAAACATTATGGACTAAAATTTTTGCTACTTCGATGTCCACACCCAGTGTTTCTTTCAATTGCTTTCGCTTTTCTTTCAAAATGTTAAAAATGCCTTCTCCTACCGTTCCGAACCCTAGGATTGCCACCTTCACTGCTGTCATATTGTTCGCCTCCAATGATTAAATTTAATTTGTTTATTTTGAACGTTCATTTCACAACTTAATGAAAATTCTAACGTATTTAAAGACATATTTCAAGAAAATTCTTTTTCAGAAGGACAATTGTTTTTTCTAAGAGGTCACTAAATACTGAATTTTAGAAAATAAAAGGAACTGCCTACAACGGATTGAGTCAGTTCCTTCTATTATATATAACTGATTTTAGAACCTATTTTGCGACCACTGTTACTTGTTGGAATGCTTGCTCTAACGCATGAGTTAGATCTTCTGCATTTTCAAGGCCGATTGATAAACGAATGAGTTCTTCTGGCACACCTGATTGAATAAGTTCTTCTTCATTTAATTGTTGATGTGTTGTTGAAGCTGGGTGAATAATTAATGAACGCGCATCACCTACATTGGCTACATGTGAGAATAGCTCAATTGCATCAATGAACTTGCGACCTGCTTCACGCCCACCTTTAATACCAAATGTTAAAACAGAACCTGCACCATTTTTTAAATATTTTTCTACGAGTGGCGCATACTCACTATCTTCAAATCCATTATAGTGTACCCATTCCACTTGTTCATGATTGCGTAAGAATGTCGCTACTTTATGTGCATTTTCATTATGACGTAGCACACGTAAATGAAGTGTCTCTAAACCTTGTAAGAAGTTAAAGGCTGCATCTGCACTCAATGTCGGACCGAAGTCACGTAATAATTGAACGCGTAAACGTGTTGCAAACGCTGCATTCGGTGCATCCACACCATAGCGAATACCATGATAAGAAGCATCTGGTTCTGTATAGTCTGGGAATTTACCCTGTGTCCAGTCGAACTTCCCTGCATCCACTACAATTCCACCGATTGTTGTACCATGTCCACCAATCCACTTTGTTGCCGAGTGAATCACAATATCTGCACCATGTTCAATCGGGTTACATCCAACTGGTGAAGCAAATGTATTATCGACGATGAGTGGAATTTGATGTTCATGTGCAATTTTTGCAAATGCTTCTAAGTCAACTACTGATAAACTTGGATTTCCGATTGTTTCAACATATAGCGCTTTTGTGTTCTCTTGAATCGCTTCTGCAAACTTCTCAGGCTCGCGTTCATCAACGAATGTTGTTGTAATACCGTAACGTGGAAGTGTATTCGCAAATAAATTGTACGTGCCACCATATAAACTATTCGCAGCTACAATATGATCTCCTGCACGCGCAATATTTAAAATACTAAATGAGATAGCAGCCATACCTGAAGATAGAGCGACTGCTGCTGTTCCTCCTTCTAATAAGGCAACACGTTTTTCAAACACATCAACTGTTGGATTCATAATGCGTGAATAAATATTGCCTGCTTCTTCTAGTGCGAATAATTTACGAGCATGTTCTGAATCATTAAATTGATATGCAGTTGTACGGTAAATAGGTACTGCAATTGCTCCTGTTACGGGGTCTGGTGATTGTCCGCCATGTACGGCTAATGTTTCTTTTTTGAATTCTGTCATATATGATTCCTCCTAAAATGAATTATGATGATGGACATCGGAATAAGGAATTATAGGAGAAGGATTTTATAAAAAAAGCCCTCTTCTTAGGTAAGAAGAGGGCTTTATCGAACATGGTCCTCCCCTTATCTGTCAGATCCGATAAAAAATCTGTAGGAATTAGCACCTTGGTTTCAAAAAAGAAACTGGTTGCTGGGCATCGCAGGGCCTATCCCTCCGCCACTCTTGATAAAGGTTTTAAACATATAATGTTTCCATCAATTTCTATCTAGTATAGTCATCTATTTTTCATTCGTCAATCTTTTTTCTGAAAATTTTTATTATACTGATTTAATTCTTTTAAAATACAATTTTATTTTTAAATAAAAATTACTAAAAAACTTTTTAAAATAAATCAAAGGTTTTCGAATAAGATGAGCATTTATGGTAGCATAGTCTTTGAATACAAATGACAATAGGAGTTGAATGAATCATGAATCAAGTAAAAGAATTATTACGTAGTCATACTTCTGTCCGTAAATATACAGGCGAAGAAATTCCAAAAGAAGTGGTATATGATTTAATCGAAACTGCACAGATGGCTGCAACATCACACTTTGTACAAGCATATAGTGTGATTCATGTGACAGATCCTGAGAAAAAAGCGAAACTTGGCGAATTATCGAATAATGATTTCCAATTCAAAACAGCTGGCGCTTCTTTCTTATTCTGCGTAGATTTCAAACGTCTTCAAATTGCTGGTCAAAAATACGATATTGATATTACAGCTGATTCGGCTGAAAATGTCTTAGTGGGTGTAGCAGATGTTAGCTTATTTGCTCAAAACTTCGTTATTGCAGCTGAAGCTGAAGGCTACGGTATTTGTTATATTGGTGGCGCACGTAATAATCCAAAAGAAATTAGCGAATTATTCAACCTACCTGAATACGTCTTCCCGATGTTTGCGATGACGATCGGCAAACCAACGAAAACAAATGATACAAAACCACGTTTACCAGTGGAAGCAATTGTACATGAAAATGGTTATGATGTAGAAAAATATGACGCACTATTAACACAATATGATAAAGAACTTGGTGAGTACTACTTAAACCGTAATGCTAATCAAAAAGTAACGAACTGGACGAAACAAATGGCGGATTACTTAGTAAACCAACAACGTCCGTTCATTAAAGATTTCCTTGCTTCACAAGGCTTCACGTGGAAATAGTCTAAATACAAGAAAGAATCACACTTACGATTGTGCGATTCTTTCTTTTTATTTTTTCAATTGAATCGATATTTCAATATGGTTTAGTTGTTGTTCTAAATCATATAAAGCTTCATATGCTTCATCAAGTGTCACGCGTTCAAAACGTATTTGGTCACCTGGCTTCATTTGCCCGAAACGATGTAAGTCAGCTGAAATCACCTGTCCAATTCGAGGATAACCACCTGTTGTTTGACGATCTGCTAATAAAATGATGGGTTGTCCATCATTCGCTACTTGAATCGTTCCATTCGTTACTGCTTCTGAAACCATCTCTTGTTGCACATCTTTTTGAAGCTTAAACCCTTTTAAACGATACCCCATACGGTCAGATGACATAGCAACATCAAAATGAACACGTTCAAAATTTTGTTGTGTAGCTGTTGTAAACCATTGATATTCGTTCCCTTCGACGAAACGAATACGATGTCTTTTACGTGCTTTTTTATAAAAATCAGGTCGGACATGCCACGAAACTGTACTAAAATAATCAGTTTCAATCGGTAATACAGGTGTATCCCAATTTGTATTCATTAACTGTATTTCATCTTGTTCTTGAAGCGCACGTCCATTTAGACCGCCCATATTTGCGCGCAAGTATGTACTTTTACTTCCGAGCTTTTCTTCTATTGAAAAACCATGTTGCACAGCAAGATAACTTCTCAATCCTTTTTTTGCACCTTTAAAACGAAGTGTTTGATTGGCACGAACCAACACAGGTCGCCACTGTGGTACGTCCATCCCCTGAATTGTCGGTGTTAAGTCACCACCTGTAATTGCAATATACGTATCTTCTGAAAAATGAAATACCGTACCGCGCATCGTTACTTCGATACACGCTTCGTGCTGATGATTCCCTAATAAACGATTGGCAATTTTAAGTGCAAAAGAATCCATCGCCCCGCTTACAATAACGCCAATATTTTGATAGCCGATTCGTCCAATATCTTGGATTGTTGCAAGTGTGCCAGCTTTTAAGCAAGTGATTGACATAGACTTTCTCCTTTCAGCGCATGATATTCTTCAATTGAAATAGGATAGAATCGAATCCAGACACCTGCTCGTAATAAGGTAGGATTTTCTGCTTCTGGTGTAAATAAAGCTGTTGGTGTACGTCCGATGATTTGCCAACCACCCGGTGTTTCAATTGAATACACCCCTGTTTGTGAACCTGCAATCCCAACAGATCCTGCTTCAATTTTCAAACGTGGTGTTTGTTTTCTTGGTGTTGCTAATGATTCGTCTAGTCCGCCTAAATACGGGAACCCTGGTGCGAACCCTAACATATAAACAAAATAATCACGTCCTGTATGTTTTTGAATCACTTCTTTTGGCGTGATGCTATGATAGTTTGCGACTTCTTCTAAATCAGGCCCAAATTCGCCACCATAGCAAACAGGAATTTCAACTACCTCTTCCACCTGTTCTGTAACAGTTATTTCTTGTTGTAGAATAATACAGATTTTTTCTTCTAACCACTGATATGGATTTTGTCGATTGTGTATTTTCTTCTTCACATCTAGTGGGTTAAACAAAATTGTGATTACTTGAAATGATGGTACGATTTCTTCATACGGTAACTCCGCATCCTCTATATGTTGGATTAATAATTGCATCATATGATACTGTTGGACGCTCACCGCTTCGTTAAATTCAATACGAATCGCAGCGTCTCCCATTGGCGATATTGTTGTGTATTCATTAAATCGCATGTCGCCACCCCTTTTCCCGAATTTCGGAATTTTAATTCTGAATATAGGAATAATTATAGAATTATTCAATTATTTTCGCAATTATTTTTTAAAATATCGGACTATTCAAGCTATACACACTTTTTATTTTATGGTATTATTCGAAACATAAGTTTCTTAAAACGGAACTAATAAACTGAATTACGGACTAAAATGGGGATAAAGGAGTTGATTTCATGTTTCAAGTCGACTTGAACTGCGATTTAGGTGAAAGTTTTGGTGCATACAAAATGGGCAATGACGAATTAATCTTAGATTATGTCACGTCAGCCAATATCGCCTGTGGTTTCCACGCTGGTGATCCACATGTCATGCGAAAAACAGTAGAGCTAGCACTTGAAAAGAACGTCAAAATTGGGGCACATCCTGGGTTTCCAGACTTAGTAGGTTTCGGTCGCAATGCGATGCATCTATCACCACACGAAGTTTTCAACATTGTCACGTACCAAATCGGGGCATTACAAGCTTTGACGACTGCTTTCGGTGGAAAATTAGAACATGTCAAACCACATGGCGCACTGTATAATTTAGCAGCAAAAGATGAAAGCCTTTCCACTGCTATTGCAGAAGCGATTTACGCAGTAAATCCTGAATTTGTCTTATATGGCCTTTCAGGTAGTGAACTCATCAAAGCAGGTGAAAAAATCGGTCTCAAAACAGCGAGTGAAGTATTTTCAGACCGTACCTATCAAGCTGATGGCTCGTTAACATCTCGTACATTACCAAATGCACTTATTACAGATGACCATCAAGCTGTTGAACAAGTATTGAATATGATTACAAAAGGAACAGTTCAAACCGTTCAACAAACAAGTTATCCAATTGTCGCAAATACCGTTTGTATCCATGGGGATGGCGTACACGCACTACAATTTGCACAATTCATTCATCAACGATTAACGGAGAGTGGGATTCAAGTTACACCGTTCCGTTAGAACAAAGGGGAGTTTCATATGGAAAAAGTCGACTTACATACACAGTCATCGACAAAGAAGAAAGCTGGCGCTAGTGTCCTATTAGGTGCCGCCTTCTTAATGGCCACATCATCAATCGGTCCTGGATTTTTAACACAAACAACGATTTTCACAGATCAACTACGCGCGAGTTTTGGTTTCGTTATTTTAATCTCGCTCTTACTCGATGTTTTTGCACAAATGAACGTTTGGCGCATTATTGTCGTATCGGGTTTGCGCGGGCAAGAGATTGCGAATAAAGTACTACCTGGTCTAGGATTCGTTCTAGCCATCTTAATTGTTTTTGGTGGACTTGCTTTTAATATCGGAAACGTCGCCGGTGCTGGTCTTGGTCTGAACGCAATGCTTGGACTTGATGTAACAACTGGCGCTGCACTAAGTGCGATTTTTGCGATTGTTATTTTCTTATTCAAAGAGGCAAGCAAAATTATGGACCGCGCTGCACAAGTAGCTGGTGGTATTATGATTCTTCTGATGATGTACGTAGCGATTTCAACAGCACCGCCTGTTGGTGAGGCAGTGATTCGTACATTCGTACCAACGGAATTAAGTATTTTTGCCATTGTGACATTGGTGGGTGGTACTGTCGGTGGTTATATTACATTCGCAGGTGGTCACCGTTTACTAGATGCTGGATTAAAAGGTACAAGCGCAATTCCAGAAGTGAATAAAAGCTCGATTACAGGGATTGCTGTAACAGGTGTTATGCGTGTTCTTCTATTCCTAGCTGTATTAGGTGTTGTATCACAAGGTGTTAAATTAGCTGCAGATAACCCTGCTGCTTCTGTATTCGAAAGTGCTTTAGGTACTGCTGGTTTCCGTATTTTCGGTGTGATTATGTGGGCTGCAGCTGTTACTTCAGTTGTCGGCGCTGCTTACACATCTGTATCATTCATTAAAACATTCCATAAAAATATTGCTAAGTATGAAAACTGGATTATTATTGCGTTTATCGCGATTTCAGCTCTTGTCTTCATCTCAGTTGGTAAACCTATCAATGTACTTGTATTAGCTGGTGCATTAAATGGTCTAATCTTACCAATCGCACTTGGCACATTATTAATTGCTGTTCATAAAAAATCAATCGTGGGCAATTATAAACATCCAAAATGGCTAACGATTACAGGGATCCTTGTTGTCGTATCGATGGGGACACTTGGCTACATGACATTGGTTGAACAAATTCAATTACTAATGAAATAAGGAGTGAACGAGAATGGATTATGCAAACTTATCACCTGCTGAAATTCGCAAGTTAATTCGCGAAAAGCAGATTACAGGTCCAACAGCTGGTCACGCACTTGGCTATGCACAGGCAAATTTAGCTATTTTAAAAAAGGAACACGCTTTTGATTTTCTCTTATTTGCACAACGAAATCCAAAAGCCTGTCCAATTTTAGATGTAATCGAACCTGGTGAAGTCGCACCAAAAGGAATCGCCAAAGATGCAGATATTCGTACAGATATTCCAAAATATCGCGTCTATAAAAAAGGTGTATTCGTTGAAGAAGTAACGGATTTATATGATTACTGGTCAGATGATTTCGTCTGCTTCTTAATCGGTTGTAGTTTCTCTTTTGAAAATGCACTACTGAATAACGAGATTGATGTACGTCATATTTCAGAGGGCTGTAATGTACCGATGTATAAAACAAATATCGCTACGACACCTGCTGGACTTTTCGAAGGTCCGACCGTTGTCTCGATGCGTCCGATTCCTGAAGCAGACGTAGTACGTGCAGTTCAAGTAACTTCACGTTTTCCTTCTGTTCATGGTGCGCCGCTTCATATTGGTAATCCTGAAACAATCGGTATTCAAGATCTTTCAAAACCAGACTTTGGTGATGCAGTAACCATTAAAGAAGGCGAAGTACCTGTATTTTGGGCTTGTGGTGTTACGCCTCAAGCAATTGCTATGCACGTAAAACCCGATTTAATGATTACACATGCACCTGGACATATGTTTATAACGGATATTCGTGACGAGCATTTAGGGATTCTATAAAATTCAATTTAAAAGCCAAAGAGGGCCTGAGACAAAAGTATTTTCAACATAGCAAATCCCGTATGATTTTTCAAAATCATACGGGATTTGCTCGTTCAGATTAATTTCCGCTTCGAAAAACGAATAGAGGTAGGCAAGAAAAGAACGCAACGTCCTGTTGCAAATCTTGCCCCACTACATCACGCAGCGTTCGGGCATGGCTTCAAACTCCTCGTCACTACGTTCCTGTGGGGTTTTCAGCTCATGCTAATCCCACAGGAGTCGTTTTCTACGAGTTCAATTGATTTGATCATTCGCATTTGAGACATATTATTTTGTTCTGTCCCAATCTCCCTTTTTTAAAATGAAATTCAATCAAAAACTTTAAGAGAAAACTAAAATCAGCAACGTAATCAACGCTAAGGTTCCTTGTTTAAAAAATATGCTTATATTAGAACTAGAATATGCACCATATAACGCCACTAAAACAATGTAAATCATATTAATTATAAGTAATTCCTGTCCATTATTTGAGATAAAAGCTGCATATAAAATAACTAAACCAATAAGACCGTTATAAATACCTTGATTTTTCATAAGTAGCTTAATTTTATCGCTGCTTAATTCTTTCTTAGTAAAATTAAATGTTTTAGATGTTCGATCTGAACTAGTTGCTAATGTTTCTAGGTACATAATAAATAAAAACTCAATAGCTACTAATGTACTCAACACTTTAATCACAATATCCATTAGCACACCGTCCTTTCCATATATTTTTATGACTTTATCATCTATATAGTAAATAGATAACATAGCTATAAGTGAATTATTCTTCCTATCCATTCCCTATCATATTATTTCTTGTTCCACTAGAAACTAAACTTTTAAAAAAATTATTCTACCTCAAAATATAATGGAACACTTAATCACCCTTTACTAATTGATAAAAATATATGTTTAATGTATTGAATCAAATACATCATTTTTAGTTTTTGGTTTAATGATGAATTTTGTTATAACGTACAAGAAAATAAATAAAAAGCATGCGATTGATGTCAGTTCACTTGTCACAATTGTCGATGGTATTCCTTGTACGCCAATGAATACGTTACAAGCAAATGCTAATAGGAAACCCACTTGTGCAAAAATTGTCAGATATTTTGCTAACTTTTCTCTAAAATCCACCATTTCCACTCCTTTCCTATTTATTATACTTGATACATATAAAAAGTTCAGAATGAGACATAACACTCACCTTCCTTCTTTAGGGTTCTAAACAAAAAATCGGAACCGCATTGTGGCGCGATTCCGATTTTTCTTATGCTCATATGAGATGGTGTTTCTACACTGATATCTCATCTTCTATTTCAAACTCGTATGTTATTAGTAGCCAAACTTACTAGCAAATTGTTGTGCAATTAGTTGAACTTCTTGTAATTTTTCTGGTTTTAATAAAAGGAGCATTTTAGGAACGAATTCTTGAATGTCTTGTTGTGAGAATGTACCTTCATCTTGCTTTTTAAAGTTTTCTAGAAGTATTGCGCGCGCTTCCTCTTCTTTTCCTTCTTGCACTCGTTCTAAAATGAACTGTAAAAACTTTTCTTGTCCTTGTTGATCCATCATCTTATATCTCCTAAATTATCTAGATTTTTCCCTACGTAGGGATTTTCATCGTATCATAAATTATCCAACCAATCAGCACGATTAAAATGAATAGTGTTACATAGATTCATGATTTTTATGAACATTATCTACTTTTCTTTTACTCCGAACATCGCACCAATTAAAAGTCCTGCAAAAATTCCGATAATCATCGCTATTCCCGAATCAATAGAATGGATGCGATTTAATATAATCCCTATAATCAGTAGTATAGAACCCAGTGTGCCCAATATGATCTTTTTCATCTTCATTCGTCACCTACTTTTTTAATTCGTTACACTTCTGGGCGATAACCTAACTTTAAAGAGATATCGAGTGCTGCTTCTTTTGCTTTTGGAATAAATACAGCAAGATGTTCTTCTGCGTAATTCGTTTCAATTCCTGCAATACTAATCGCTGCAACAACCTCACCTAAATGATTAAAAATTGGAACGCCAACTGCTGCAGTAAAATCTTCTAGCTCTGAAAAACTCACCGTATATCCTTTATTTCTCGTTTCAGAAATCGAATGACGTAGTGCTTCTTCTGATGTGATGGTTCCCTTTGCATAAGCTGTTAATTCTACTCGCTTCAAGTAGTCTTCTCGTTCCGTTGGTGGTAAAAACGATAGAATGGCTCTTGCACAAGCACCTGCATAAAGAGGTGTACGACGTCCAATCGTTGTATAAAGACGAACCGGTTGAATCGACTGTAACTTTTCAATATATACTGCTTCATCGCCGTCACGAATAATGAGATTGATGGCCTCACCTAACTCCTGATGTAACTTCTCCATCGCTGGTAATGCCACTTGGCGTAAATCAATTCGTTCAGAAACAAGATGTCCGAAGCGTAAAAAAAGAATGCCTAAACTATATTTCCCGTTCGCATCTTTATCTAATAAGCCCATTTCTTCTAATGATTGCAGCATACGATAGACGGATGTTTTCGGTATTCCTGATAATTCAATAATTTCATTAAATGTTAATTTCGCATGATTTATAAATAAATTAAGTATTTCCATTGAGCGTACAACTGTTTTATTTTTACTTTGCATACTAAATACTCCTTTTTTAACCTATAACTTTAGTATAGCATCATTCAGTTAAAAAAAGAGGAACCACATCGTATGCGATTCCTCTGTTCATTCAGTACTTTACGTTACTCTTTCGTCTTCTTTTCTTTTGGCTTTAATGTCGTGATTGTTAATTCTTTTACTTGTTGGAATACTTCCGATGTCGCCAAGTACGTGAATTTCACTTTATCGCCTTCTTGTAAATAGACTGCAAGTGGAGCTACTTCCGAACTCACTGTATAGTTCGTCTCATCATCTAAAAGGAATGTAACATTCGTGAAGTCTCCTGCTGTTTCTTTATATACGCGTAGTACTGTTCCTTCACCCTGTTTTTCCTCTTTCGTCGAGTTACCGTTTACTGTACTCGTACCTGTTCGACTTAGAACATTTTTATATTGGCGAAGTGCTTCATTTGGTGTCGTCGCTGTTACAGCAATTTCAGGATTTGCTGCTGAAACGATGTAGTAATTTTGTAAGAATCCATTTGAATCTAATACAGGTACTAACCAACTTGTTTCACCATAGAAGTTATAAAGTAATGGCATAGAACCTGACCATTTTTTCTCAACGAATTTCTTTTCCACTACTTGCAGTGCCCCTTCTGAATCCATATACGATTCATCACTATTACCTGTGTAATACGTTCCTTGACCTGTACGTGCATTCGTTAATGAATAACCAAGCATGGAGTCCACGCCTTCTTTTGGACTTGTAAAGTCAGTGAAGTAATACATCTCGCCATTCTCATCAAATACAGGGCTAACATTTGCTTCTACACCTTCATCTGAAGGAATTTTGATATCTTTTTTACCGAAAATTGTATTCCAGTAACCATGCACATAATTACCGAAATAACTATTTTGTAAGCTCACAGCCTCTGGTGAAACTGCTCCATCTATAAAGCTCGGAACGTCTTTTAATTTATATTTTTTGATATCACCATTCTGTGCATTCACCATGACAATCCCTTGTGGTTTAAAACCGTTACGTGCCGAAATGAAGTCACCATACGTACGAATATAATACGGTGTACCATCATTATCGATTTCAAGTTGAACATCTCCGTTGAAAATAGTTAACGGGTTGTGTAAGCGCATATAACGCGCAACATGATTATTTAAGTAAGCAGACGGAACATATTTCATCTCTTTTTCAACAAATTTTGGATTCGCTGATGAATCCGTCGCGCTTAATACGAAGTAACCCGGTGTTGTTTTCCCTTTGAACCATTTGAAAGCATCTGAGAATTCAACAGGTGCAACATAAACGTAGTCATCGTTAATTTTTTGAATTTGTAAATTTCCAAGCTCATAGTAACTTGTGTTCGGTACTTGACCAAATGCTTTTTTCATCTTGTTGCGTGCATATTTTGGCGGTACGCTCGCTGGTGTTTTTGTTTCGTCGAATGCTTTTAACTCGACTTCTGTTTTCATCTTAGCTGATTCATATTTTTCATCTGCATTCATCATCGGTGCAGAGAGCATATAAACTGCGACACCAATACCAGCTAAACCAATTAATCCTTTAATCTTTCGCTCAAATCCTGTTGATAGGTAAGCACCCGCAAATGCGACAATTGCTATAACTGGCCATACTGCTGTCCAGTTTAAATCCATCATCGTTATGTATAGCGTAATCATGGTCGCAATGGATGCAACGAGTAAAATACCAATGAAAAATAATGCTTTAAATTTGAAATTAAAACTACCGTCCTTCATTCGACTAGAAATCGGAACAATTAATACACCGATTACAGCGGCTAATGCGACTGCAATGATAAAAGTCATCGTCATTTTGCAAAAAACCTCCCTTTCCTCTTACATTATTTACGTGAAGCGAAGGAAAAAGTTTCAAAACCTCTTGAATTCACAAATTCGGGGTATATTCAAATATGACTTCATACGAGGAGGTTGATTTATGAAAGAACGTACACTTTGGATTACTGCATTCATATTTAGTATTCTTTATTTATTCTTCTTACCAAAGGAAGTTTCATACTTCTACGATATCCTCATACCAACAATTCCCACAATTTGTCTCTTACTCATTTTCTTCACTTCAAAATCTATTGAAACAGCTCATTATGATTGTTTTATCATTTTTGGTCTTCTCTTTTTTATTGTGGGACAACTCACACACCATTGGTTTATCATCGGTTTATTCTTCTTTTTAATTGGTCATCTTTTTTATATTCATGCTTGCTTAACAATTCGACAAACATCCCCTTCTAAAATTGCGACACTCTGCTTATTATTTTATGGAATTGTTCTTGCTGCATGGGTGGGTGGGAATATTTTTAAAAGTGGTGCTGTTCTTTTAGGTCTTGTCGTACTTTTCTATATCGCAGTCATGCTCACAATTGGCTGGGCGACTATTCAAACGCGCAAATGGATTTTATTATTCAGCGCAATACTACTCATCATGTCAGATTCTATTTTTATGATTAATATGTTTGTGACAACCATTGATGGTGCAGCCCAGTGGACATTAGGGACTTATTTATTTGCACAATTTTTATTTATTTTTCATTTTCCTGAACATTTCGAAATCCGTAAGAAAGTGTTAGAATAGTAGCAATGCTTCAACAATTAAGGAGGATGCTACAAATGAAAGAAAAATTAATCGAACGTTTAATTCGCTATGCGAAAATTGATACACAATCTTGTGAAACAAGTGAGACAACACCTTCAACAGCTAAACAATGGGATTTACTTCATGTATTAGAAGAAGAATTAAAGGCAATCGGTATGTCAGATGTAATGGTGGATGAGCATGGTTACCTATTTGCTTCGCTACCTGCTAACACAGATAAAAAAATTCCAACAATCGGCTTTTTAGCACATGTCGATACAACAACTGATTACACAGGTACAAATGTGAATCCGATTCGTCATGACAATTATGATGGAAAAGCGATTCAATTAAATGAAGAAGTCGTTCTATCACCAGAAAATTCACCTGAACTGGCGAATTATGTAGGTCAAACATTAATTACTACAGATGGTACAACACTTCTAGGTGCAGATGATAAAGCAGGGATTGCAGAAATTATGACTGCAATGGAATACTTAATCAAGCATCCAGAGATTAAACATGGTGAATTACGTGTTGCATTCACACCAGACGAAGAAATCGGTCGCGGTCCACACGCATTTGACGTTGAGCGCTTCAATGCAGACTATGCTTATACAATGGATGGTGGTCCACTAGGTGAATTAGAATACGAAAGCTTTAATGCAGCTGGTGTCAAATTAACAACTTTCGGTACAAACGTACACCCAGGTAGCGCCAAAAATAAAATGGTCAACTCAATAACAGCCGCAATTAAATTCCAAGAGATGATGCCAAAAGACGAAGTACCTGAATTAACAGAAGGTCGTGAAGGCTTCATTCATTTAATGGAATTTAACGGTTCAATTGAAAAAACAACATTACACTACATCGTTCGTGACCATGATCGTGCAAAATTTGAAGCAAAAAAAGCACTTGTACAACAAGCTTTTGAAGCACTTCAAAAAGAATATGGTGAAGATGCAGTTCAACTAGAGATGAATGACCAATATTACAATATGGCTGAAAAAATTGAGCCTGTAAAATTCATCGTTGACCTTGCGGAAGAAGCAATGTTAAATTTAGGTATTACACCGATTAAAAAAGCGATTCGCGGCGGTACAGATGGTTCTCAACTATCATTCATGGGCTTACCAACACCAAATATTTTTGCTGGTGGCGAAAATATGCACGGTAAATATGAATATGTATCGGCTGAAACAATGGAAAAAGCAACAGAAGTTATTCTCGAAATTGTGAAGTTATACGAACAACGCGCTTAATTGCGTTTGAAAGGGGTTTGGGTATGAAAGAAATTGTAATCGGTATCTTTGCTGCCCTCTTCTTCGCCGTCACATTCATTTTGAATCGTGCGATGGAATTAGAAGGTGGTAGTTGGTTATGGAGTTCGTCTCTGCGTTATTTCTTCATGCTACCTTTTCTTTTGATCATCGTGGCAGCTCGTCGTGGGCTGCCTAAGATGACAAAAGAAATTAAACAAAATATAGGTGCTTGGCTACTTTGGAGTTTTGTAGGTTTCGTACTATTTTATGCACCACTGACCTATGCTGCTTCATATGGACCAGGTTGGCTTGTATCAGGGACATGGCAATTCACTATTATTGCGGGCGTATTACTCGCTCCGCTGTTTTTTATACATATTGAACAGAAAAAAATTCGTCAGAAAATTCCGTTTAAATCACTCCTTATTTCATGCATTATATTAGTTGGGATCATCTTAATTCAAATTCCAAGTGCCGCAACTGTTTCAAAAAAGGCACTCTTACTTAGTACGTTACCTGTCATCATCGCTGCCTTTGCCTATCCACTTGGTAATCGTAAAATGATGGAAGTCTGTGATGGTCGACTCGATACATTCCAACGTGTACTCGGTATGACGATTATGTCGATGCCTGCATGGATTATACTCGCTATCTATGCCAGCTTCACTGTAGGTGCACCAAGTAGTTCACAAGTATTCCAATCATTCATCGTGGGGATTAGTTCTGGTATTATTGCGACCATTCTATTCTTTATTGCAACAGATCGCGTACGAGATAATCAAGGAAAACTAGCGGCTGTAGAAGCGACTCAATCTGCTGAAATTATTTTCGTTATTATCGGTGAAATGATTCTACTCGGTATTCCACTTCCTGCTCCACTTGCACTTGTCGGCTTACTCGTTATTATTTTCGGTATGTTACTACACAGTTATCACACGATGCTTATGAACAAAAATGCTATTTAAGAATGACAAGAAGTTTGCTTTTCCTAGCGACCTCTTTTTTATGAGAACCATAAAAAAACCAACAGAGTGGCGAATCCCTGTTGGTTCTATGCTATACCGAGCTATTCCATAACGTTTTGAGGGGGGTTATGAATACTCTGTTATTCTTCATCAGCTCTTTTTTGGAGAAAAGTGGCTAATGTCCTCTGTATTTCTGTTTTCGAGGAGAAGTAATTTGTTTATATGATAATGATAATCGTTATCAATTAAATAGTCAATAGATTTATTAAACTTTTTTCGTGTATAGTTATTATAAGGGGGAGAAATATGACACGTTTATCACAAGATCAATTACAACAACTACACGCTTATAGCAATTATATCGATGAAGAACAACCTTTTTTATTTAATTTACAACAATTATTAGAGGATGATTTTTTAGAAGATGCTAAAAATATATGGAGAGCAATTAGTCAAAGTGACCAAGACGCAGTTGCGATTTCGTACTTCACAAGACGCTACGGTATGTTTATCGCTATGCAGTTTTATATGCTCACCGTCTATGACGAAATGTGGGTGGGGAAGTTCGAAAACTTAAAATTTGGTGTGAGAGAAGAATTTGGTCGCCCTTCTATTTGCATGTTCACACGTAGCGAAGATTGGGACATGATTGATGAGGATGAACGCGAACAAGCTGTACATACCATTCTACTTGAGCAATGTCATCAGATTTTCTCACAACTGAAAAAGCTAGGCGGCGTATCCGTCTTAACGCACTGGGAGAATGTATTTGGCTATCTTTTATGGCACTATCATACGCTTCTTTCAAACCATACTACAGAAGAAGCCAGAACATATTTAGACTTTCTTGAAAGTGATGTTGTATGGGAAGGGATTAGTGAACATTCACGTTTTCACACTTATACAGGCGGACAACACCCTTCTACACTCATTCACTTACCCGTTCGAAAGAGTTGCTGTTTTTCAAAAGATGTTCCGGGTTTACTCGCCTGTGGTTTTTGTCCATTAAAATAATATATGAAAGAAGAAATCATTTATTCCATTGATTTCTTTTTTATTTTAGTTTAAAAAGGGAATACTGTAGTGAATTCATACTTTACAAATTATGAGATTCTATTATACACTTACAATATAAAGTTTCCCTAAAGCAACTTTTTGTCATTCACACATATTAAGGAGCGCAGACTATGAAAAACAAACAAAAAACATCTTTATCCGCAAATGCTGTCTTACGCGGTGAGATTAAAGGTTTCAGACAGATTCTTCCCTTTTTAGGTCCTGCATTTATTGCTGCAGTTGCCTATATTGATCCAGGTAACTTTGCGACGAATATTACAGCAGGTTCTGAATATGGTTATCTACTCTTATGGGTCATTGTCGTTTCCAACTTAATGGCGGTATTGATTCAATCTTTATCAGCTAAACTGGGCATTGCGACAGGGCGTAACCTTCCTGAAGTCGCACGTGATAATTTCTCTAAAAAAACATCAATTATGCTCTGGATTCAAGCAGAAATTGTCATCATCGCAACCGATTTAGCTGAATTTATCGGTGCAGCTCTTGGACTCTATCTAGTATTTAAAATCCCTATGTTACCAGCTGCTCTTATAACCGCGGTGGCTGCTTTTGCTATTTTAGAGCTTCAAAGACGAGGTGTTCGTACATTTGAAGCCATTGTCTCTGGTATGGTTATGATGGTTGTAATGGCTTTTGCTTTCCAAACATTTTTAGCAAACCCTAAACCAACTGAAGTATTATCAGGCCTATTCCCTTCTTTTGATGGTGTTGGTTCCATCTTACTTGCTACAGGGATTTTAGGAGCGACGGTTATGCCACATGCCATCTACCTCCATTCTTCTCTAACACAAAGTCGTGTAATCGGGCGTTCTGAAGCAGAAAAGAAAAAGATTTTCAAATTTGAATTTTTCGATATTATCATTGCAATGGTCATCGCTGGTGCAATTAATATATCGATGTTAGTCATTGCGGCTGCGCTATTCCATAAGCGTGGAATGGATGTCAGCGATTTAGATGTTGCCTACCATGAACTCGGCTCATTAATCGGTCCTACAGCTGCAGTATCATTCGGTCTAGGATTATTAATTGCTGGTTTAGCAAGTTCAGCTGTTGGTACGATGTCTGGTGATGTCGTTATGCAAGGATTTATTAATCGACGAATTCCACTCTACTTACGTCGTGCGATTACGATGGCTCCACCTATTCTCATTATCGCACTCGGTTTAAATGCCACTGTTGCTTTAGTATGGAGTCAGGTAATCCTATCATTTGGTATCGCATTCGCTTTAATTCCACTCATTATTTTCACGAGTAACCCTAAAATCATGGGTGGTTTAGTGAATCGAAAATGGGTGACCTATACAAGTTGGGTAATTGCGGCTATTACGGTTGCTCTCAATCTATTCTTAATTTACAGTTCGATTGTTGAATTGATTCAATCTTAATACGTAAAAAAGATCTTTTTCTCTAATAGAGTGAAAGATCTTTTTCATTTCAAAATTCTAGATTATTCTATCATTATATACCTAAAACAGATGATTTGATTATTCTTCATCACTTTATGGAATTAATATGGGTATAAATAAGAAGAAATCTGAAAATTTATGCTTCATTTTTTTACTTTATGTTACAATTAATAGTAAGAGGTGATGAAATGGTTATATGGATTCTTATTTTAGCAGTTATCGATTTAATTGTATGGGGGTTCGCTTGGAGAGAGCTAGTGCTTTATGGTCGTCGTCGTATGGAAAAAACACCACGTCGTTTAGTCATATTATTCATACTTGGTATTGTTGTGACGATTGCTTTAGTTATTACATTAATTCAATTACTGAGAATATTAAATTAAAATAGGTGGCATTTCAAATGAAAAGAAAAGCACACAAAATAGAATGAGGACAAGGTCTATGAATTACATAACCTGTCCTCATTTTTATTTTTTTAATTGTTTCACATGGAACAATTTGTTAAAGTGTTTTACCTACTGTTGTGACTGCGTTAAAGAATAAATCGATAAAGTCGTCACGATTTACTGTGTGTAATACATGAACATTGGGTTCTTTCCCTGTCTTCTTTGCGAAATCGACTAAGGTTGCCCCTTGTGTTAGTGAGGCATTCAACTCTACTTCTACAAAGTAATCATCACCTTTAAATAACTCAGGTTCAACTAGACACGCAACTGCGCACACATCATGCACACGAATTTGTTCTTCAAATCCTGGTGGGTTAAACGGTGTTTGAGATTGTGTAAATGTATAGAAGTTCATCATATCTGCTACTTTTTCAGCGAATGGTGTACCTAGATTGCGTAAACGTGTCATTTCATCGCGTGTAATGTATGCTTTATGTGTTACATCTAAACCGCTCATAATAATTGGAACACCTGAACGGAATACTAATTCCACTGCATGCGGGTCAACATATGCATTGAATTCAGCTACTGTTGACATATTACCTCCAACTGCTGCTCCGCCCATCCAAGAAATCTGTTTAATGACTGGTTTCACTTCTGGATGTGCAAATAATAAAGCAGCCACATTCGTTAATGGACCTGTTGCAACAATCGTAATTGGCTCTTCAGCGTTCATTAAAATATCGTACATCGCTTGAATCGCTGTACGGTCACTTGCTTGTAAAACAGGGTCTGCCCATTTTACATTACCAAGTCCACCTTCACCATGGATATCTTCTGCTACCTCTTGTTTACGGAACATGGGTTGCTCGATTCCTTTTGCAACTTCTACTTCTTTTTGAATGTATGTTAGGAAACTTAATGTGTTATAAGTTGTTTTATCAATTGTTAAGTTACCAGCCTCAACTGTTATTAATTTAATATCTAGTTCTGGACGTGCATATGCTAATGTCAGCATCATTGTGTCGTCGATACCTGGGTCACAGTCAATGATTACAGGGATTTTATTCATGTGTAGATAATACTCCTTATATAATAGTTATCTTATTATATACTTTTTATTTCTCATACACTACATACCATTCATCATTTTCTTCGTACATTTTTGTCCCTACAAATCCATTTTTCAATAATTTTTGTTGACCTTCTGTATCACGCATGACAATCGTCTCTTTTTTTACATATGTTGGATTTGGAGTGCGTAAATCTTTGAAAAATACATAGCGTAATTTATCTACATATTTAATTTTCAAGGCTTTTACAACTAGACCTTGAGAAAATTTATCTTTTAAACTTGGAATATTGTATGGTTGAACTGTTGAACATACATAGTCATAACGTGTTTGATCGATTCGTTCCATCGACCATTGCGCCATTTTCTTTTGTAGACCATATCCTCTATATTCTGGTGCTACATTTGAAATCTCTTGATAAAGTACGCGATGGAATTGATCTTCTGGAACACCACAATCATATCCTAGATGTTCTTCTTCTATTGGTGGGTTTAATAGTGCGCGGAAGCCAATCATTTCCTCCTCTACGAAAACACCAATCATCATCTTTTCATCTTGTAAAATCGCTTCAAATTCTTCTGTCATTAATGGTTGAAGGACACTTCGAACAGGCAATGCTTCATATACACGTTGCTGAAGTGCTTCGATTGCCTGTAGGTCATCCATTGTTAAATAACGAACAGCAAAAGGTGTTTCTCCTAAGTGACCTGTTAAAAAATATGTCATATCTGTTACCCCTTACCCTGTAATCTTCTCTGAAAATGCTGTTAATTCGTGAAGAACTGCTTCGTCAACATCTACACCAAGTCCAGGTTTTTCATTCAATTGAATGAATGGAATATCATACTTCAAGTTTCCGATATCCTTTGAAAATTTAATTGGTCCTGTTAATTCAACACTACCCATATTTTTTTTCGAGAATGCTACGTGGAATCCAGCAGCTGAACCAACAGATGATTCAACCATTGAACCAATTTGACATTCGATTCCAGCCATTTCAGCCATTACAGCTAATTTCATCGCTGGATAAATTCCACCACATTTCATCAGTTTGATATTTGCTTTATCTGCTGCACGTTTTGCGATGACTTCACGCATATCACGCTCGCTACGTAAACCTTCATCAATCATCAATGTAATATCTGATTTCGCCTTAATCTCAACTAAACCGTCAATATCATTATCTTCTACAGGTTGTTCTAACCAATCGATATTTAAATCTTTCATACCACGAAGTGCTTTTAATGTCGTCGCTGCATTACCCCACCCTTGGTTAACGTCAACACGAATGGCGATATCTTGTCCTACGCGTTCACGTACTGCCTTGATACGTGCTACATCTTTTGCTACTTCTGTTCCGACCTTCATTTTAAACGATGTATAGCCAAGTTCCATCTTCTGAGCCGCTTCCTCAGCCATTTTTTCAGGTTCGCCGATTGATAATACATGTGTAATTGGGAATTTCTCGTGATAACGGCCACCTAATAATTGATACACAGGTACATTCATCGACTTCCCTGCAATATCAAAACAAGCAATATCAATTGCTGCTTTGGCTGCTGGTGCTGGTTTTACAACATGATTCATCACATCATGTAACTTCTCAAACTGACGTGGATCTAAACCAATTACGGCTGGTGCTAAATGATTTTTTAAAACTTGGAATGTACTTTCCCACGTTTCCCCTGTAATATGTTCATCTGGAACTGCTTCACCATATCCAACAATTCCATCATCTGTTGTCATTTTCACGATAATCGATTGGATTGAATCATATGTCGCATAGCTGATGATAAATGGATCGATTAATGGTAAGTTAATAGCAAATAGCTCAATTTCTTTAATTTTCATAAATAAAAAACTCCTTTATAATAGATGTCGTTAAGTTGTCGTTAAATAACGAAAATAAAAAGCAAAGGAAGATGACCATGCACATTCGAATGGCATTAATCAGCTCACAAGCTTATCAAAAATACATTTCTAGTATCGCACAAAAAATAGCGGATATCCAACTAGATTTTTATGTGTATGAAGAACCGGAACAAGCAACACAATTACTACATGAATTACAACCATGTGATGCACTTATTATTGGTGGCTTTTTACCGTATTTAGAAGTGAAACCTTTGTTGCCTTCACTTCGTATTCCTTATACACATTTTATACAAGATGAGGCTACCATCTCTACTACATTATTAGCTGCTATAACCAAATATCATATTCCGCTCAATCAAATCTCCATTGATGTGATTGAACCAACATTTGTTACGTCTATTTTACAAGATATTCATCAGCTTGATACTCCTCCATATATTCATGATGCAACACAAGTAGACGTGGAACAACGTCATCGAACATTATACGATGAAGGGCATATACAACTGATTATTACTAGCGTACACCAATTATATGAAAAGTTAAAAGCAAATGGTTATCCTGTTATGCGTATGCAAGAATCGACTTCTGCAACCATTCAAAAGTTAGAAAAAATGCGTGATTCTGTTCTTTTGCAAAAATCAAATGCCAACCGTATGACAGCAGGTGTCTTAAAAATTCATCCAGAAGATGAGGCTGCTTTCATTCATTTTATGCAAGCCATCCATGCAAATTATACAAGGCACAATACACATCGCCTAGAATTATATACAACAATTGGTCACTTAGAACAACTTCTACACAATGAAAAACAGTTAAAAGCCTGTCTCGCCTATTTTAAAAAACCGTATCAAATGGGTTTCGGCTATGGTGAGTCGATTTCAGAAGCACTTCAACATGCACAAGATGCTCTTCAATTTACAAAAACCGACGAAATCTACATTCTTGATGAATATAGTCGTTTATTAGGTCCTTACCCAACTCATCAAATGATTTTGCCACTCAAATTTGATAGTGAGAAGCAAAAAGAAATGGCTGAACGTACAAAATTAAGTGTACTCAGTCTTTCAAAAATGAGTTCATTCATTGAGGAACGCCATACAAAACACTTTACTGCTCAAGATGTTGCAGATCACCTACACGTAACAAGACGCACTGCTGAGCGCATGATTAAAAAACTATTAGAACATGGTTATTTAGCAATTATTTCTTCTGAAATGACATACAAAAAAGGTAGACCACGTGCAGTCTACACTTGGATTGGCTCTTAATACTGGAAAAGCAAATCGCCAATAAGTGACGATTTGCTTTTTTTACATTTATAATGCACTTGGTTCTAATGCTTTTTCTTCTTCAATTTCTTTTTGTTTTGCTTCTTCTAATTCTTCAGGTGTTAATTTAACAATCGCAAAACCTACATAAGCATAAATAATCGAAATAATTGGTACAACAAAATTTAAAATAGCATATGGCGCATACTCAAATGCACTTACACCTAACGTTGCAAAAATGAATACACCACATGTATTCCACGGGAAGAATACAGATGTTAAAGTACCACCATCTTCTAACGCGCGTGATAAGTTTTTAGAATGTAACCCTCGATCTCGGTAAGCTTTTACAAACATACGCGATGGTACGACAATTGAGATATATTGTTCAGAACAAGTCGCATTTGTAAAAATACAGGCTGTAATCGTAGATGCTACTAGACTACCTGTTGATTTTGCCCATTTCATAATGACTTGAATTAATGATTTCAACATACCTGAGTACTCTAAAATACCACCAAATGTCATCGCGATAATCGTCATTGATACCGTACCCATCATGCCATCTAATCCGCCTTGATTGAATAGTTTATCAACTAATTCATTACCTGATTCTAAAACAAAACCACTTTGTAATGTTTCAAGTGCAAATTTTGTTGAACCGCCTTGAACCGTAATTTGTAATAAGAAACCCATCACAATCCCTGCAAGTAATGCCGGAATAGCTGGAATTTTCTTGGCTACCATGAAAATAACTGCTACAGGTACAATTAATAACCATGGTGAGATATAAAACGTCTCTTGTAAGACACGTAATGTCGTTAAAATACTTTCCGAGTTCATATTCACATCTGCAAACTTACGACCTAAAATACCGAAAACAATTAATGAAATAATTAATCCTGGAATCGTCGTATAGAGCATGTGACGAATATGATCGAATAATTGTGTACCTGTTAAACCAGAAGCTAAATTTGTTGTATCTGATAATGGTGACATCTTATCACCGAAATAAGCGCCTGAAATAACTGCTCCTGCAATCATTGGTGCAGGAATACCCATACTTAGTCCAATACCCATACCAGCAACCCCCACAGTTGCCATTGTAGACCATGAACTACCGATTGCTAATGCTACAATCGCACATAATAATAGAATTGTTACTAAGAACCATGCAGGTGAGATTACTTTCAAACCGTAAAAAATCATCGTCGCAACGACACCGCCACCAACCCATGCGCCAATTGTAAAACCAACAAGCATGATGATGACAACCGCTGGAAGTGCTAATTTAATCCCCTTATACATCATCTCTTCTACTTCTAACCATTTAAAACCATGAGCAATCGCCACAATCGCTGCTGTTACTGTACCAATAACAAGTGGTACGTGCGGGCTTGTCCCCAAAACTGCAACAGCTACAGCCATCGATGTAATCATGACAAAGAACGTTAAAATCGTCCATCTTGCTTTAATTTCTCTTTTCATCCATCTCATCCCCTTTATCTGTCTGAAAAATGAAAACATTCACTAGAATTAAGAATATCCGTTGATTGGAAAGAGGTCAATGCAAAATTTTTGCACCAAAGCAGAAAGAAAACGATTACATAGACAGTATTTTTATTTGTAATAGCTAAACAATACAAATGTGATAAAATAAATAAAAATTCATTTAAGTGTATAAAGAACCACTTAATCAAATTGATTAAGTGGTTGAAATGTATTTTATTTTCGTGGTGTTTTCTTTAATAATGTAGTCAATACTTTTGATGCATCTACTAGAGCCTGTTGGTCAAATGTCATATGCGGGTGATGTAAACCAGGGGCTAAATCCGCCCCTACACCTAACATTGCGGCCTTTAGTTCTGGCTTCTTCACTGTATAAAAATGAAAATCATCCGCTCCCGGTGTATGGATTGCTTCTGTGCAAAATTCTTCACCTAGCGTTTCAACAATTGCTTCTTTTGCCATCTGTGACGCTTCTTCAGAAACTTCTGCTCCTGGCGTATAATCATAAAAGCGCCACTCTAAATCGATGTCAAACTGTTGTTGAATCGCTTGCAATCCTTTATGGATAGCTGTTTTCATATCATCTAATAAAGCATTACTTTGCGCACGCAGATCCATCGCAAAGGTCGCACTCCCTGGAATGATATTCGTACTTCCGCCATCAGCAACTACTTTGGTTAATTTTGCTGAATGTGGTTCGAACGGTGAAAAGTGCAAACTATTTAGCATTTGATGAACAGCCATGACAACATCCAGTGCATTTTTACCTTGATGTGGTCGAGCACCATGTGCATCAATACCTTTGATGCTTCCCTCTAAGAAATACGCTGCTCCATGATGAATCGCTGGCGCAATTTTGCCAAGTGGTAATTCTTCAATCGGGCGTAGATGAACACCGAATAAATGAGATACACCGTCAACAGCCCCATGCTCATAAGCTGCAACAGCCCCATTCCCTAGTTCCTCTGCAGGTTGGAAAATGAAACGAACGCGATGTGTTAATGGTTCATTTCGCAAACGAAGTAATGCTCCTAACACCATTGTTATATTCGCATCGTGCCCACATGAATGATTCGCGCGCCATACACCATCTACTTCTTGCCACAAGGCATCGATATCTGCACGAACAGCGATAATTTCATCTCCTGTACCAATTTCTGCAACTAAACCTGGAATATCACCGAATAAGCGATACTCCACTTGTAGTTCTTCCATAATCGAAGCTAATGTTTTTGTTGTTTCATACTCTTTCCAGCTTACTTCTGGATGTTCATGAAAATGACGAAACCAATCGTAAATCTGTTGTTCTACTGTCAATTCTGTCATAACCCGCACCTCATTAAAATTAATTTCGTTGTTTTTTCTTTAAATTTCGCATTGCGATTAACTGATTTCGCTTACTCGCAATTTTATTATCGCCAATTAACATTAAAATTTGGATCATTGTAAATGGTAACGAGCGTCGTTTACGATAGGCAATATATTTTGGTCGCCACTCATTCGCATATTGCTCTTTCAAATAACGTAAGTCTTTTTTATTCCCAGACTCTTGTGCATTCACTAAAATCTGAGCTGCAATTTTCTCTGAAATTCCCGCATATTTAGATACACCAACATGTTTTAAATAAACCATTCCAATATTAATATATCGATAACCTTTTTCTTTCGTTGCAATTAACGAGCAGACTAACAAATAATCAAGTGCATGTGCTGGCATGTCTATTTGTGTCGAACGCAATAAACTAATCGCAATCGTATGCTTTGGACCATCTAATTCTGTTAAATTTGCAAATGCGACAATTTCTTGTTGTTTGTTTCGTAATAAAACGATTGGACCATTATTTAAATAGCGCTCATTAAATACATAATGTTCACCAATCTGTTCTTTATCGCCTTGCCATATAGCTGAAAGTTCTGCTAACTCTCGTATAAATGATTCAGAAAATTTGGGTTCTAACCATTCAAATGTATAACCAACTTCTTGCATTTCTTTTTGTAACTGTTTATATTGCTCTTTTTCTTCATGCGTTAAAACAACTTCTGAAATCTCTACATTTCCTTCTTCACCTAGTTTAAAAAAGTTATAGCCGTATCCGTATAAATATGGAATGAATGAATCGCTGACTTCATAAAATACAGGTGTATAACCATAGTAATCTGCAAAGGCAATAAATTCCTCAATTGATGTTTTAAAATGCTTTCGATCACCAATTAAATCACCCTGTACAATAAATTTATCAGCAGTAATACGATAAGAAAAAAGTACATTACGTTGTTTATTCCAAAAAATACATTGATGCATATGCTGTTCAAAATGATGCGCTTCTGTCACACCATATTTTGTAATATGCTTTGCTACTTCATCTTGATTTTCAACTAAATAAACACGCTTGAATTGGGTTCGATTTCGCTGCCAACGTTCAAACAGAACTACAGCTGCAATAACAACCAATCCAATTAATGCACTTTTAAATAAGTCATCAGGGTTACGAATAATAATCCCTTGTACATGCTCAGAAAGGTGGTGACGTAAATCCGACTTCACAATAATCCCAATCACTAAGTAACTTAGTAATACAACCGTAATAACGAATGTATTGAAAATGCTGCGTCCCCATGTCTCTACATAACTCGTACGATAGAAACGATTGCGTGCAAAGTACAGTAATAGCGCTACAAAAATCATAAAGAGCGCTTGGCGATATTGAATACCTTTTACAATGAAAAGCGTAGCCGCAAACAGCAAGACGAATAGTGTCACTTTAAATGTGCGACGGTCCTTATAAGAGATTCCGTTTGATAATGCTAGTAATAAGAAACCCGTCATGACCGACACTTGATGCGATACATTAATAAAAGGCAATGATGTAAGTTCTCTCACATACTTTATTTTTTCGATTGCACCAGGTGCAACACTTGAGATTAATAGACTTAAACCAGCCAAAAACACGAGTGCTGTCGCAATAATATGCATCGTACGTTCTAATAGTAAGTTTGGAATACTATTATAGCCTCTATTGAATGTACGCCAAATATCGCGAATAAAGAGAATCAACCCAGCTAAAAACGGAATTGCATAATATCCAACACGATAGAATAGTAATAATACTAATACAGATTCTGAAGGAATATTTAAACTCGTAGCCCCCCAAATGAAAACTAAGTCAAAAGAGCCTAATCCACCAGGAATCATACTGACAATACCGGCTGCAGAAGCAATAACAAACATCGGCCATAAATCGATTAAAGGCACATCGATATGAAGTAATTTTGTTAAAATAACGAGCATTGTGAAAGCACCTAACCACTCACAAATAGATACAAATATCAGTGCAACATCGCCTAATAGTTGATGTTTTGTCATTTTTTTACGCAGTAGCTGAACAATCGCGCGCACAATTAAAAACGGTGTATATAAGCCGATAAATGCAGCTACATATAGTAAGAAAGGATGCTCTGTAAAAATTCGAATATCGCGGAAGAAAATTAATAATAAATCCGCAAATAATGAAATACCCCCTAAATAAAAGAGCGTTACAGAGGCAATCATCTTAAAGAATGTCGTATTATCCATGTCTGGCTTTTTAAAGTAATGTGTACGCAAAAGTACACCTACTAAGCCACCAAATCCGATTAAGTTTGAAAATGAATTAATTATTAAAGATTCTTTCATAAGCCTTTTGATTGGCATTTTTAACTTCAGTTTTTTCATAATAAAAAAATCATAAAAAAACATTGGAAAAGCTAAAAAAAGCGGCACAACTGCGATTAATGCTAGCGTCCGAACATCAATTGAACCAAGTTGCCGCGCAATTTGAGCTCCATTTGCTTCTCTTACAATTTTGGTCAACTCGTGAATCGCAAAAAGCATTAAGAGAATCGGTAAAATAACTTTAATCCATTGAAAGATTTTTGAACGATTTATTTTCACCCTTCTCCCCCATTTACATATTTTTTATCATCCTATTAATTATAACGAATCTTTTAATATAAAGTGCTTTATTTTATAAGTATTTTGAGTCATTTCTTTCGAGATAATATACATTATGTATATCATACCCTTTATATGTAAGACGCGAAACGAAAAAAAAGAGACATTACGCTTGCTCGTAACCTCTCTTTTTAATCATTTATTATGCACGAATGGCTTCTTCAATTGGCATCTCTTTTTTTACCGTTACTTTCATTTCAGCTAACGTATAAAGTTCTAGTAAATCCTGCTTCGTCAGCTCTGGTAAAATGGAACTCAAATCACGAAGTAACACATTCTTTCTTCTGCTATATTCAATATCATTTTGCGGTGTTGGTACATCACTCATAATATTTAATAATAAATCGTCTGCAGAAATTTTTAAAGCTTGGCTCAATCGAACAATCCATTTCGCTGAAGGAATGCTCTCACCAACCTCCCAACTTTTAATACGACTCGCTGACGTGCCGATTTCTTTTGCCAAAGACAACATTGAGTGATTGCTAAGCTCCCTTAGTAACTTTAGCTGCTCACCAAAAGCATATTGATCAAACATCATTACTCCCCTCTCTTTCCAGAGTTTCTATTTTTAGAAATAGACGTTGCAGAATAGAGGCTACGACTTCAATTATTTGATAATGAATGTCCGCTCTCTTTACTTAAAAAATGATTGCCCTATCTACTCTTAACAGAAATTCTCTTAAACTAAACAATTTTTCTTCCTTAAATAGAATTATAATATATTTTTTGAGAAAATCACGCATTTTTCGATAAATTTTTTTATTTTTTTACAATTTGTTAAAAAACGGCAGTCTTTCTTTGTGCAAACTTTGCATGAATCCTTCATAATAAATAGAAGGAGGCAGGAAAATGAACAAAAAAATAATAATGGTCATTAGTGTACTTGCTATTATAATTCTTGCAGTTGTCGGCATCTATGTTTTCATACAACAAAAAGATCAAAAAGCACAGGAAAAAGCAGCAACACAATGGACTCAAAACTTCGAAAAGAAGAAATATACAGAGCTTGTAAAACAGGTAACAACAGATTCTTTAAAACAACAAGGTTATACAAAAGATGACTTTGTGAAGAAATATACGAATGTCTTTGGAGGAATTGGTGCAAGTAACATTCAAATTTCAAATATGAAAGTATCTGATCAAAAGTTGAGTTATCAAGCTATATTTGAAACGACTATTGGGAAAACAACGTCTTTTTCATATTCAACAAAACTAATCAAACAAGATGGCACATATCAGATTGATTGGAAAACATCTTTAATCTTTCCAAATATGAAGCCAACTGATCGCATATCATTTCAAACAACCGATGCAATACGTGGTGATTTAGTAGATGTGAATGGTTTTGATTTAGCCACAAATAAAAAGGCTTTTCGCGCGGGTATCATTCCTAAAGAATTAGGGAATAATTCGACACGTACGAAAAGAATCAAAAAGATTGCAACTTTTTTAGATGTTTCAACAGACAGTATCGAACAAAAATTGGCACAAGTATGGGTAAAAGATGACTTATTTGTTCCTATTAAAATAGTAGCCGATGAACATGTTCAGAAAATGGATGGACTACAATATGCTGCAACAACTACACGCTACTACCCTCTTGGTGCAGCAGCAGCTCATTTAATTGGTTACACAGGAACGGTTACAGCAGAAGATATTAAAAAGAATCCAGCTCTTTCTTCTGACGCAATTATTGGAAAAACAGGGCTAGAACGAGCTTACGATAAGGAACTTCGCGGTATAGATGGAGGAAGTATCTCTTTAGTTAATAAAGACGGTAAAGTAAAAGAGGTATTACTTGAGAGTAAGGTAAAGAATGGTGAAAAAATTCGTTTAACAATAGATGCCTTAATGCAAAAACGTGCATACGAAGATTTAGAAAAAGCTACGGGTTCTACTGTCATTATAGAACCACAAAATGGTGCGCTAATGGTATTAGTGTCGAAACCATCATTTGACCCGAATCAGATGGTACGTGGCTTATCGCAAAGAACGTATGACCAATATGCGAATGACCCTAACAGACCGTTCACAAATCGATTTACACAGCGTTATGCGCCTGGCTCAACAATGAAAGCTATTACAGCAGCAATTGGATTTGATGCGGGAACATTAAAACCTAATCGCGTACGTACAATTGATGGGCTACAATGGCAAAAAGATGGTTCTTGGGGAAATTATAAAATTACGCGCGTTACAGAGAATCAAAAAGTAGATTATAAAAAAGCGCTCATTTATTCCGATAATATTTTCTTTGCTCAAGAAGGTCTAGAGCTTGGAGAGGATCGATTACGTGCTGGTTTAAAAAAATTTGGTTTTGGACAAGATTTCAATCTACCTTTTGCTATGACACCTGCCCAAATTTCAACGCATAAACAATTCAAGAGTGATATTTTATTAGCTGATACAGCTTATGGACAAGGACAACTACTCATGTCACCTATCCAACAGGCAGTCGCATACAGTGCTTTTGCAAATGACGGAAAAATTGTACAACCACATATTCGAGTGAATGAAAAATCTAAAACTTCTGAAGCAGTATCCAAAAAAGCAGTCGACCAAGTAAATGCAGCTCTTTTACAAGTAGTGAAAGATCCGAATGGTACAGCTCATAACCTAGCTTCACTACAATTACCATTAGCAGCTAAAACAGGAACTGCTGAATTAAAGCTTGAACAAGGTACAGAAGGTATAGAGAATAGCTTCGTATTTGCATTCAATGCCGAAAAAAAGAATTATTTAATTGTATCACTCGTAGAAAATTATAAAAAAAGTGGAAAAACCGCGACACAATTGATTAAAAATCTCGTTCCTGAAGTTGAAAAATCAATTGAAACGAAAAAATAAGGAGTCGATGAATATGGAACCTAAAATGATAGTACTTGATTTAGATGGCACAACATTGAACAATGACCGTAAAGTAGATCCTGAACTCTCAGATTACTTACAAGCTCTTCGAAAAAAAGGCATTCTAGTATGTATTGCGACAGGGAGAACGATGTATGAAATGCGCTTAGCGATTCCAATTGATTTTGAAGTTGACGGTATTATTAATTCAAATGGAATGAACGTACACTTTGGTGGAAAAGAAATCTATCGCGAATCCATTGAAGCAAAAGCTGTAGAAACACTCGTTGATTTATCACTCGTACACGAAATCCATCATGAAATTCACCATCACGATGGACGTACAACCGCGAAAATTTCGCCTATGCGTGATCGCGCACATGAATTAACCGTACATGGCTATACATCACCCGAATGGACAAAAGATGTTGATACAAAAGATGTTGAAAAGATTCTATTCTTTAAAGAAAATCATGATATATTAGCTGACTTTTTGGGTGAACTACGTATTTTAGAAAAAATCCTACCTTTTACTGCGGCTTTTTCCGCAATTGATTTAATTGATATTAGCGGTCGCCATATTACAAAAGCTACTGGTGTTGCAAAAATTCTAGAAGAAAATCACCTATCTTTCGCAGATGTAATTGCTTTTGGAGACGGCGGAAATGATTTACCACTATTCCATAAAGCAGGTCGCTCTGTAGCAATGAAAAATGCGCCTCTCTGGGTACAAGAGCAAGCAACAGAAGTAACCGAATATACGAATAACGAACTTGGTCTTTTAAAACATTTGCAAAGCATTTATGGTTTGGATTTAAAATAAAATATCCCTATAAGATGACTTTTTCAATGGTCGATCTTATAGGGTCTTTTTTATTATTTGTTAAGCAAAACCATTCAATCTGAAATTTTATTTCATGTTTTGTTGCTTTTTTATTTGTATATATAAGAACAGCGCATATGTAAAGGGAATTGCTGCAATGAAATATGTAGCTACTTGTAAATATGAAAAATACTTAGTTGTTGATAAATCCAGTGCCTTCTCTAAGTGGAATACGATCTCACAACACATTACAATTGATACACATACGATACTCATGATTGATAAGCGTTTCATTTTCTTTTTATTTTCCAATTAGATGGCACCCCTTTCCTTTACAGTTCGAAACTATTCTATGTTATGCTATTTCTAACAGTATATTTCGAAAAGTATTATTTGAAAAGTTTTTTCACTTTTTATAAAGGAGGAATTAAAAATGGAAGCAGTCATTTTTGATTTTGATGGAACAATTGTCGATACAGAAGCATTATGGATTGACGTTTACCAAGAACTTATTCAAGAACGATATGAATATGAAGTACCTTTAGAAGTTTTTCAAGCATGTATTGGTACACAAGATACATCACTTTATGATTACTTAACAACACATGTAGATGCTCATATTACACGTGACGAATTATCACCTTTTGCCGAAAAACGTGTAAATGAACGTTTAGTTGATTTACCTGTGAAAGATGGTATTACAGATTTACTTCGCACACTTCACGAACAGGGTGTACGTATGGCAATTGCATCAGGTAGCCAATTAAAGTTTATTGCAGAATTTATTAATAAACATAGCATTGCCCATTATTTTGAAGCGATTCGATGTGCTGATGATGTTGTTCATGTTAAACCACATCCAGAAATTTATGAAGAAGCACTCTTTGTACTTAATTTAGAGCCTGAACAATGCATTGCGATTGAAGACTCTGAGAATGGTGCAAAATCAGCTGTAGCTGCAAAAATTCCTTGTATCGTTGTTCCAAACGATTTAACATCATCAGGGCATTTTCCAGAAGAAGTAACCATTTTATCAACAGTTGAAGAAGCAAAAGAACAGATTTTAGCAATTCACACAAGATAATTATAAAAACTTCGACATACTAAAATGTCGGAGTTTTTTCATTACCATAAGATTGGCTTTGTAACCATTAACCACAGCATAATACAGAGTAAAATAGTATAGATTATCGCGCCTCGTCGTAAATTTCGTATAAACTTTTCTTTTTGAAATTGCGGTGTGTCTAGCATACGCATCGTTGGTTTAAACGCACGCGTTAAATAAACAACTGATGCCACTAATAAAATCATCGTTGTTAAAATCCACGGTGTATCCCACTTATAAGGACCTAACCACATTGCAAGTAAACCAAAAATGATTAGTACGTGACCTGCATGTTTCACAACAGTGATTCCAGATTGAAAAGCGTGTGCATAGGCACGAAACATATCCATATTTGATGTTTTCTCCATCTTTTTTAATACAGGAAATAGCACAAAGAATGGACCAATCGATAAAATAGTGCTTAATACATGTATATAAATAATTGTTAGATAGAGCATTCACTGAAGAATTGCCGAGACAATTCTACCCTCCTCTTGTCTTCTGTCATTCCACTTTATTTTCTCAATTTCTAAAGCTTGTGTAAAGCTTCTGCAAATCAATATTCTTTTAGGAGAAAATACGGTATAGTGAAATGAAAGGAAGGGAGCGAGGTCACAATGGGTATTCATAAATTTTTTACAAGCTTAAATGATTTAGAACGTATTATTCGCGCGCCTGGACGCTTCAAATTTGAAGAACATAACGTGGCGGCGCACTCTTGGAAAGTATCTCAATATGCGATGTTCTTTGCTACATTAGAAGAAATGCATGGTGCAACGATTGATTGGAAATCACTTTACGAAAAAACGATCAATCATGACTATGGTGAGATTTTCATTGGTGATATTAAAACACCAGTAAAACACTCATCACCTGAATTAAAAAGTATGATTGCACTAGTTGAAGAAAAAATGGTGGAACATTATATAGAAGAAGAAATTCCAGAAGAATTTCAAGCGACATTTAAACATCGCATGAAGGAAGGTAAGGACGAGACCATTGAAGGTCGTTTACTCGAACTCAGTGACAAGCTCGATCAATTCTATGAGTCATTCGCGGAATTAAAACGCGGTAATAAAGATATTGAATTTGTGAAAATGTATCAAACTGCACTCAAGAAGATTTTAAATCTTCCATTACCAAACAGTGTAGACTATTTTAAAAATACAATGCTAAAAGATGTCATGAAAGAAGATACAACTATTGATATTATCAAGCTTACAGAACAAGCGATTCAAGAAGCACCTTAACTCGAACAAGATGTTTGCATGAATCGTGATTCTAGCGTATATTATTAATACAAGCTGCATTGTTCGTAATAGTATTAAGTTTTAACCTTTAAGCTGTAATAGGGAGTTTTAGATTGAGTAAGGACTGGCAAGCCTCTTAGCTAGGAGGACATACATGAGCGACTCTGCGAACACCCACTTTTAGGAGTGGTGGTTTAAAACTTTCAATATGATCAACTTACGGCAAAGGCGGCTTCTCTATTTTACATTTCAGAGACACTCACTTCGGTGGGTGTCTTTTTTATGTCACTTTTCATTATTTAACAACTGTAATAAAAAAGTTAATACTAAAGATGTACTATATTATATTTTTTCTCTATAAGACTTTACTACCCACTTTTTTAAATTTTTTCATTTTCCAGTGACTATAAATAGATTTACGTCACAGTATATTGTATGATATTCAAGGTGAAAAAGCATTGCAAAAATAGGATGAATCCCACTTTTATTTTTAGGTATAAAGTTATATATAAGTTTTATAAATATTAATTTTAAACTTATATATAACTTCTACAGCTTTTAGTTTAGAAGATGATTTATCTATGCAAGCTTTTATTTACACGATGTGAACCAATATTCGTTTGTTTTCTTTAATAAATTACATCAAGGGAATTTATTAAAACTACTTAAATTTCTATTAAAAAATTATTTTTCTTTTTAGATATTTAAGGATACATAGCAAACAGATGACGAACAATTTTAAAGTTATTCGATGACACTACAACTTACTAGGAGGAACTTCATATGAAGTGGACAATCAATAGGAAGCTTTTCGGTGGCTTTATCGTAGTATTAGCCATCCTTGTCGCTATCACAACGCTTAGCTTTTACGGGCTAAATAACATTAATAAACAATACACGGAACTTTTAAGTGATAAAGTTCAAAAAACAATGGACGTTAAAGATTTACAAATCAACGTAAAACAAGAAATAACATCTATGCGTGGCTATCTTTTAACTGGCGATCAACAACAATTAAATACAAATCAAAAAGCACAAGATAGCTTCCAAGCACTTTATAATAATTTAGAAAGCAACTTTAAAAATCCTGAAGGGAGAAAATTATTAACAGACTTAGGTACAACTGAGAAAGAATTTCGTGATTTTACTGCTGATGCATTTGCATTAAAAGCAGAAAACAAAACAAAAGAATATACACAACTTGTCGCAACTACAGGTCGTGATATTGCAATTAAATTTGATGAGCAAGTAAGTAAATTAATGGACCATCAAAATAAATTGTTACAAATGGACAATAAAACAACTACGGCAAAAGTAAAAACTATCTCAACACAATTAATCATTTTAGGTGTTATTGCGATTCTTTTAGGCATTGGTATTGCGCTATTCATCGGTCGACTAATTGCACGTCCAATTACATATATCGCAAGTGCTTCAAAACGTATTGCAGAAGGCGACTTAAACGGGCAAGATATTGAAATCAAAAATAACGATGAGATTGGGGAATTAGCTACTTCATTCAATATGATGAAAGGTAACTTACGTCGTTTAATTGAACAGGTAAACTTGAATTCTCAACAAGTAGCTTCTGCTTCTGAACAATTAACTGCAAGTGCAGAACAAACAAAACGTGCGACAGAGCAAATTACAGCGTCCATTCAAGATGTTGCAAATGGTGCTGAAGAACAAGGTCAAGGCGCAAACGAAAGCTCACTTGCGATGCGCGAAATGGCAATCGGTATTCAACGCGTTGCGGAAACAACTTCAGCTGTATCCGAGTTAGCTGTTGAAACAAGTCATGAGGCGTCACGCGGTAATCAATCGATTCAAAAAGTGAATACACAAATGAACTCAATTAGTTCAGCTGTAGATGATTCTGCAACAGTCATTAAGGATTTAGGTGAACATTCAAAAGAGATTGGCAAGATCATCGAAGTAATTACATCAATTGCAGACCAAACGAACCTACTTGCATTAAACGCTGCCATTGAAGCAGCTCGTGCAGGCGAACATGGTAAAGGTTTTGCAGTTGTAGCAGAAGAAGTTCGTAAACTCGCTGAGCAGTCAAAAGAATCAGCCAATCAAATTACAAAATTAATTCAACGTATCCAAGGTTCAACAGACCATGCAGTAAGTGTGATGGAAAAAGGTACAGATGAAGTAAAAGAAGGTTTAGCAGTTGTATTAGAAGCAAAAGAAGGCTTCGAAAAAATCCGTCAATTAATTGAAGAAGTAACAGTTCAAACGCAAGAAGCTTCAGCAATATCAGAAGAAATGTCTGCAAGTGTGGAAGAAGTCGATGCTTCAATCGAAGAAATCGCTCATATCGCACAAGCTTCAGCAGCAAATATCCAAAATGTAGCTTCTGCTTCTGAAGAACAACTTGCTTCAATGGAAGAAATCTCATCTTCTGCTTCAAATTTATCACGCATGGCAGAAGAATTACAAAATCACGTACGTCAATTTAAAGTATAGTTATAGAGAAAAGGAGGAATGCCATTGCATATGGAATTTCTCCTTTTCTCATATTATTTGATTTCCACACACATAAATTGTTCACAATTTATGTGTAAAAATGACGCAACTTCTACTGCTCAATGTAGTCTTAGTAGATGAAGAGAAAGGAGTCTTCATTATGTCATTTATGATCGCGGTAATCGTTGCGATTTTATTATTTGTGCTCTTTTTCAAGATTTTTTTCAAAGTGATTTTCAAACTATTTCTTTATCTAATTATTGCCATTCCGGTTTATTTATATGTCGTCAAACCGTTATGGTATAAATATAGTTACTTACTACAGTGACAGGCACACGTTCACATAACGATGTGTCTTTTTTGTATTATTTTAATATGGCACTTTGTTCCATCATTTTTTCTACTATTACTTCTATTGTCTTTTCTACAATAAGCGTTTGATTGGTTTGCTGTTGTAAAAATCCTTCGTCTACCATATGCTTTAGCATTTGAATGAGTCCTTCATAATAACCTGCTACATTCAACAAGGCACATGGCTTATGTAAAATACCAATCGTATTCCATGTAAACACTTCGAAAAATTCTTCCATTGTGCCAATCCCACCTGGAAATACAATAAAACCATCTGCTAAATCCATCATCATCTTTTTACGTTCATGCATACTCTCCACAATATGAAGTTCGGTCAATCCTTCATGTGAAATTTCTTTTTCTTCTAATGATTTTGGCATGACCCCAATGACTTCTCCACCAGCTGCTAGTGTGGCATTTGCAATTGTTCCCATAATCCCTACTTTTGCACCACCATATACGAGCTGAATACCTGCATTTGCTAAATAGGTACCAACCTCTTTCGCATATACTTCATAAAATGGGTTATTCCCAAAGCGTGAACCGCAAAAAACTGCAATTGATTTCATATGACTGCCTCCTTTTTCTTTTATTATAAAAGAAAATACTTTTGAAGGCTTCAACACCTTCAAAAGTATTTTTTAAACTGTCACAGCTCTTTTAAAGATACTTAGACGTTTTTCTGTATAGTGGAAAATTACTTCTAATAATAAGCAAATCACCCAGTAGACTACTGCCGCGACAAGATACATCTCTAAGAAGTTATATCCTTGGTTCGCTAACATTTTCGCAATCGCCATAATCTCAACTACTTTTACCGCGAAGGCTAGCGAAGTCGATTTAATTAAATTCACAAAAATATTCCCCATATTCGGTAATGCCATAATCATCATCTGAGGGAAGACAACGCGTCTTAATCCTTGCCATGTTGTCATACCTACACTATGACACGCTTCTAGTTGCCCTGCTGCAATGGAATTTAAAGAAGCTCTAAAAATCTCCGCTGTATAGGCAGCAGCGTTCATTGAATAGACGATGAATGCATACCATAAAGGTGAAATTTTATCTGGATTCACTTGCCATTCCTGTGCTTCTACAAGAGCAGGAATACCATAGAAAAATACATATAATTGCACTAATAATGGTGTTCCACGAATGAACGAGATAAATACTAATGTCATTTGATTTAAAACAGGCACACGGTATACACGTATAAGTGCCATAAACAGACCGACGAATGAACCAATCACAATCGATACTACGGCAATTAATAAAGTGATGGGTACACCCTTTAATACTTCTGGTATGTGATCAATGGCAAACTCCCAATCAAAAACTGTCATATGCTCCCTCCTCTACGTTTTCGCTACATTCACGCGCCCTTTTTTAAAGCGCTGTTCAATTTGATGGATGATAATTTCAATAATGATACATACGCCCCAATAAATAAGGGAAATGATAATGTACACTTTAAACATACCTAAACCATAATTATTCCCAATAATAAGACGCGCTTGTCCCATAATATCGACTACGCCAATTGTGAAGGCGAGTGACGTATCTTTGAATAAATCAATAATGGTATTTCCGAGGTTTGGAAGTGCCAATACGAAAGCTTGCGGTAAAATAACGCGACGTAACGCTTGTGTATACGTCATACCGATACTATAACAAGCTTCTAATTGTGCTTCTCCGACAGCTAAATAAGCAGAGCGAATCACTTCGGCTAAATAGGCTGAAATATGTAAAGCAAATGTGACTACTGCAAAAATAAATGGCGTAAGGTCATTAATATAAATACCGAAAGCTGACAATAGTTGAGGCACACCAAAATACACTAAAAATAGTTGGACTAATAGTGGTGTACATCTTGAAAATGAGATGAAAAGTGTCATACATTGATGTAAGAAGGGAATACGCTTAATTTGAATAATCGCGATTATTGTTCCAAGTATTAAACCGAGTATTAGTGCGGCAATAAGCATCGCAATTGTAATCGGTAATCGTTCCATAATTTGAGCAAATAGTATTCCCCATTGTTGTGATCCCATTCGATTTCCCCTCCAATCATACGAATAAAAAAACGGAAATGCGCTACACTTCCGTCACGATGTCTCTATTATTTGTTAAACTGGTATTGTTTTTGGTTGATATAATCAACATCTTTGAAGAAATCGACTTCGAACCATTTCTCAGCTAATTTCGATAATGTACCATCTTCTGTTAATTCTTTTGTCGCTTCATTAATATCTTTTTGAATTGCTTCATTTTGTTTGTTATACACGATAAAGACTGGCTCTTTTGATACAATGCCCCCCACTTTTAAATCTTCTAACTTTAATTCTTTTTGTACAGCCTTAAATGTTGAAACATTTAAAAATACTGCATCATATTTGCCATCTGCTAATCCTTTTAAGTTATCCGCATTAGATGGCTGATCGATTGTTTCAATCTCAACTGCTGTTTTTGGATTTTGCTCGTTATAGTTATTTAAAATCGTGCGTAAGCCACCACTTGGAGCCATTGGTGCTAGTTTTTTTCCTTTTAAATCTTCTAACTTCTCAATATTTTTTTCATCTTTTCTTACGATTAATGCTGTCATTGAATAGCCATACTCTGGATTACCATATAAGAACTTCGCTTCACGTTCTGGATTTTTAAAAAACCAGTTAATCGCAAAATCTGATTTCTTTGTACTCAATCCGATTAAGTTACTTTCCTCTGCTCCAAAACGATATTGAAAATCATATTTCCCATCCAACTTCTTCTCTACTGCATTTAAATAATCAATATCATAACCTACAGGATTGTTTTCTTTGTCTGTATATAGGAATGGTGGGTTTACATCATCACTAAGTGCTACTTTTACAATTTGCGCGCCATTTGCAGACTTTGCTTTTTCATCTGATGTACCACATGCAGCAAGTAATCCACCTGCAATACCAATCGTTGCCACTAGTGCTGTTAATTTTTTAAATTTCATGTTCATTCTCCTCTATTAAATAATGTATTCTGGATTTTTTCGTAATCGTTTTAAAAATTGTTGTGTTCGTGCTTTTTGTGGATGTACGATGACTTCCTCTGGTGTTCCTTCTTCTACAATGTGACCACCATCCATAAATACCACATGATTGGATACTTCATGCGCAAAGTCAATCTCATGTGTCACAACAATCATCGTAATACCTTCTGCCGCAATTTGTTTCATCAATTGAAGCACTTCGCCAACCATTTCAGGATCTAGTGCTGAAGTAGGTTCATCAAATAAGATGACTTCGGGATTAAGTGCTAGAGCTCGCGCAATACCGACACGTTGTTGCTGCCCTCCAGATAAACTAGAAGGATAAGCATCTCGCTTTTCTTCAAGACCAATTTTATGTAATAAGCGCTCTGCAACTTCACGTGCTTCTTGTTTCGACTTTTTCTGTACGACAGTCAAACCTTCCATTATATTTTCAAGTACTGTTTTATTTTGAAACAGATTGTAGTTTTGGAAAACCATCGCTGTTTTTTGTCGTAACGCTAAAATATCTTTCTTACTTGGTTTTATCGCATTCACTTTTAAAGTGGAACCAATCTCAATTGTTCCTTCATCTGGCTTCTCTAAGAAATTGATACAGCGTAAAAAAGTCGTCTTCCCTGATCCCGAAGGCCCGATGATTGTTAAAACATCACCCTTCTTCACTTCTAAATCAATTCCTTTTAACACTTCATGCTGTTGGAACTTTTTATAAATACCACTCAACTTAATCACCAAATCACCTACCTTAAAATAAAACTGCTTTTTTTAAAATATAACGACAATTTAACATAATTAATCCTACCTGTAAAGTATGTTTTTAATTTTCATTTTGTAGTATGATAGTTTTAATAATAAATTTAAAGGAGCGATTGAATTGAATTCATTAACGATGTTTTTAAAAAATGATGCACAAAAAGAAGTCATTGAAAAATTACACACATTAAAAGAAGGAATTCAAGCACGCGGTGTAGAGGCTGATCGTGAAAATAGTTTTCCATCCGAAAGTTTTCAAGAACTACTGAAAATTGGTTATAACAAACTCACATTACCAAAAGAGTATGGTGGAGATGGATTCGGTATTTCAGAAATGATTTCTTTTCAAGAAACATTAGCTAGTTTCGATGGTGCAACAGCTCTTGCGATTGGATGGCAACTTGGTGTTGTCGGTGAAATTTATGAAAAGAAGAAATGGTCTGAAGAACAGCTACAACATTTTGCACAAGAAATTACACAACATCGCGCACTTGTAAATCGTATTGCGAGTGAAGCCGTAACAGGAAGTCCTACTCGCGGAGGACGTCCTGGTACAAATGCAGTGTTCATTGATGGAAATTGGCATATTTCAGGAAGAAAAAGTTTTACAACGCTCTCATATGCACTCACACACTTTTTAACTTCTGCATGGATTGAAGAAAAACAAGCAATTGGTTTCTTCTTAATTCCAAGTACATTAGACGGATTAACAATTGAAGAAACATGGGATATGGTCGCGATGCGAGGCACTGCAAGTCATGACTTAATTCTAGAAGATGTAATCGTTCCAGCAGATGCACTTGTAGAAGTGAATGATGGCCCTAGAAGTAATAATATCAATGGTTGGGCGCTTCACATTCCTGCTGTTTATTTAGGAATTGCACAGGCTGCACGTGATTATGCACTACATTTTGCACGCACATATCAACCGAACAGCTTACCAACTGTTATTGGTGAATTACCACATGTACAAGATAAATTAGGTCAAATCGAAGTGAAGTTAAAAACAGCTCGTCACATTCTTTATAGCGTTGCAGACCACTTTGAACAACCTACAACACATGATGCGGCTGCACAAGATTTAGGTCTAGCAAAACATGTTGTCGTAAACGATGCAATTGAGATTGTTGACTTAGCGATGCGTATTGTTGGCGCAAAAAGTTTACAAAGTCAAAACCCATTGAACCGTTATTATCGTGATGTTCGTGCTGGACTACACAATCCACCAATGGATGATATGACGATTACAAAACTCGCACAAAATGCATTAAAAGAAGGACAGGAGGTAAAACATTCATGAAACAACCTTATTTTTTAATTGGTCCAGAAGATGCACCCGTTACATTTGAAATTTTCTACAATATGTCTTGCCCTGGAAGCGCGATCTTTTATAAAGATGCTAAAAAATTATTGCCACCTTTAGTACAAGAGGGAAAAGCAAAAGTCATTTTATACTTTTATGATAAGCCGCGTGAAGAACTATTGTTAGGTACACTTGTACATCTTAGTCTCCAATACGATCAGCCTGAAAAATCACTTAGAATCATTGATGACTTATTTGAAACACAAGAAGAATGGCTACACTTAACACAGCACGAATTAAAAGATTTACTTGTTTCTAAATATGATTTGGAACAAGAAGAGATTGAAGAAAATACAGAAATTAGTTTAGCTGTTACAGCAGAAGCCATTAAGCGTGGCGTAAAAAGTGTACCTACACTATTTATTAATGGTGAAAAATGCACATTTAAAGAGCGCCGTATTTATAGTGAACTACCTAAGTATGTCGAAGAAGCTATTCACACACATATGTAAAAAGAAAGGATTAATCAAGCAATTAGTATGGATTAATCCTTTTATTTGAAGTTTTATATTTATATATCATTTAATCTCTATGATGATTATATTTCGTAATTAAATCAAACACTACTTTTTCAAGCTCTTCTTCTGAGTTTTTTGTGCGTGTTATACAGTAATTTTCAACTTTTTCTGCTACATCTTGTATGTCGTTCTTTTGTTTTTCTTCCATTTCGCATTCTGGTTCTTCTCATGCATATTCCATCACCCTTCTTTCAAAAATTTATTAAAATTCTTGTAAATTAAAGTGTATTTTTTCATTATTTCCCAGGTAATAAACTGCTTAAAAAGCATAGAAAATAGAAAAAAGAGCGCTTAGACATATGCCTAAACACTCTCTTCTCAAATAATATTTTAAAATTCTCCACTTAATTCTACAAGAATTTTAGCCTGCGTTTTATCATTTGTTAATGCTTCAAATCCAGAAGCAACAATTTCTTCTAAATGAATTTTTGACGTAATAATTCCTTGAGGTTTAATTTGTCCCGTTCCCATTAAATCAATTGTTTGTTGGAACGAAGTTGGTGAATAAGCAATTGTAGAAGTTACTTTTACACCTGTATTTGTCAACATCATTGGATTCCATTCAATTGGACGAGCAAAAATCGATACAATAACCATCGTACCACGCGCTCTTGTTACTTCAATAGCCGATTGGAATGTTGGTCCTACACCTGCTACTTCAAATGTTACATCAACACCATCTGGCACTTCTTTTCGAACAGCTTCAGCTGGCTTTACTTTACCTGAATTAAAGATATGGGTTGCACCTAATTCTTTTGCTTTATTTAATCGTTCATCTGATAAATCAAAAGCTAAAATTTTACTTGCGCCAGCTGCTTTTGCTGCAATGATTGTTAATAAACCAATTGGACCTACCCCAAACACTGCGACTGTATCACCAAAACGCATATCAGCTTCTTTTACAGCTTGTACAGCAACAGCCATTGGTTCAACCAATGCTCCATCTTGTAAAGTTAATGACTCAGGTAAGGCATATACATTTGCTTCTGGTACATTTGCAAAATGTGCAAATCCACCATCACCGCTTAATCCAATAAAACTAAATCCATCATAAATATCTAATTCTTCATGTTTTTTACCATATGTTAAAGTAGGATTCACAACAACACGATCACCGACTTTATACTTCGTTACATGTTTTCCGACTGCTTCTACTACACCTGAAAATTCATGTCCCATCGTAATTGGAGCGACTTCACCAGTTAAATCGTTTGGTGCATCAACAGGAACAAAAACAGGGCCTTCTTCATACTCATGTAAATCTGAACCACAAATACCTGCCCATGCAACGCGAACCGTTACTTCATGGTCACGTAATTCTCTTAGTTCTTTTTCTTCTACACGAATGTCTTTCACACCATACCATACTGCTGCTTTCATACTATCCTACCTCCTACAAAATAATTACCTTACATTACTAGTGTAAAGTAAAAAGTAGGGGAAAAACAAATATTTAGAATTATGTTTGCTATTTAAATGTTTTTTTAAAATTAAATTATGGCACAATAAAAGAAAGAGGTGTTCAATATGATTATTAGCAAAGTCGCTATTACAGGCTATAAAGCGCAGGAACTCGGCATTTTTCAAGAAGACCACCCCGGTGTTCGAGTCATTCAACAGGCTTTGGAGGAAAAGCTGCGTTCTTTAATCGAACAAGGTTTAGAATGGGTGTTGTTGAGTGGCCAATTAGGTGTCGAAACATGGGCAGCAGATGTTGTCATTTCGCTACAAAAAGAATTTCCACAACTACATTTCGCCATCGTCACACCATTTTTAGAACAAGAGAAAAATTGGAACGACGTAAAAAAAGAGAAATATCAAGAAATCATGCAACACGCCAATTTTACAAGCAGCATTACAAATCGACCTTATGAAGCACCATGGCAATTCATTGAAAAAAACAAATGGTTTTTAACACATTCCGACGCACTATTAATTGTGTATGATGATGAAAATGAAGGTTCTCCTAAATACATGTATGAACTCGCACAAAAATATATGGAAAACCATGCTTATGAATGTATCAAAATAGATGCTTACGACTTGCAAATGATTGCTGAAGAAATTCAAATGAAAGAATGGAACAATTAACGTGATTTTTAAACAGACAAAGAGGCATTTCATCATAGCGAAATGCCTCTTTTGATTAAACCTGTGTTCCTTCTATTGTATATTGTTCAAACTCTTCTTCTAAACGTTTTAATAAATCATGCGCTTCATATGCTTCTAAAACATAGCGCATTAATACTTGATCTTCTTCATGCCCGGGGATATGCAGTAGCTTCTTACATAGTGCGCGTCTTCCAAGATGCAATGCCAACATTGTATAATTCATACGTTTGCGATTTTCAAGACGTTCCTCCACTACTTCAAGCGCTTCTTCATAACGTTCAGCCTTAATTAATAATAGTGATAAGTTTATATTATAAATATCTTTTAACTGATCCACCTTTTCATGCTTTTCATAATCTTTTAGCCTTTCAAGTACACGTTGCGAAAACGCAATCGTCGTATCAAGAGGATACATAAAGAGAATCGTATTAATTAAACGAATATCATATAAATACCATTGATCATACTTTTTCAGCCTTCTCCAAATTGGTTCAATGAGTTCGCGTGCACGATCGAAATCTTCTGAATCTGATACAACTAATAAGGCATCACAAAGAAGATGAATCTCACGTAATTCTAAGTCATCACCGTGTTTTAAATAGTCCATTGCCTTTGCTTTAATCTTTTTTAATCTCTCTGGGTCATTATAATTCAATTGAAAGAACTCATTTAAAATTTGTTGTTTTTCATTATAATTATAGCCATTGCTTATAAATTCAATTTCATCTGGTGTGACATTCAAACGGTTCGCAATTTTCAAAAAACCAACTGCGTCTAAGTCCCTTGTACCTGCTTCTACTTTTGAATAAACACCTTGTGAAATGATCTTATGCGCGACATTTAACTGGCTATGTCCACGATTCAAGCGAATCTCTTTTAATACTTGCCCCAACTCCACTTTTAAAACACCCCAAATCTCTTTAACCTTCTCTTAATGATAATAAAAAATACCTTAAAATGCGAGTAGCACTTTAAGGTATTTCATCGCTTAAGCGTGTTTTTCTGTTGTAGAAACAACTTCTTCTTTCATTTGAACAGAAGCCGACTCTTCGATTGGTGCTTTTTCATCACGTCTCCAAGGAATCATATTGAAGATTATATTTAAAACAATCGCTGTTAATGAACCTGCTACAATCCCGTTACTTGTTAAGATGCTTAGTGAACCTGGTAAGAAATTAAAGATGCCTGGTTGAACTGTTACACCTAAACCCATACCAACTGAACAAGCAATAATCATCGCATTACCTTCTGATTCTACTACTGCACGTCCTAACATTTTAATACCTTGAGAGATAACCATACCGAACATCGCAATCATCGCACCGCCAAGAACTGGTGTTGGAATGATTGTTGTTAATGCTGCTACTTTTGGTAAAAAACCAAGAGCAATAAGCATAACAGCCATAATTCCGATTACAGCGCGATTTTTAACGCCTGTTAATTGCATTAAACCAACATTTTGAGAGAAGGCAGTATAAGGGAAGGCATTAAAAATACCACCAATAACAGATGCTAAACCTTCTGAACGATAACCACGTGCTAAATTTTTACTATTTACAGGTGTTTTTGTCATCTCACCTAATGCAAAGTAAGAACCTGTTGATTCAACTAACGATACAATCGCAACAATGGTCATTGTCACAATCGGTACAAGATTGAATTCTGGTGTTGCAAAGAAGAATGGCTTAACCATGTGTACCATATCTGCATTACGTACATTATCAAAGCTTACGAATCCCATGAATGATGCAACAACTGTACCAACTAATAAACCGATTAGAATTGCAATTGAGCGCATAAAACCTTTTGAGAAACGATAGAATAAAATAATAATCGCAAGTGTTAAAAATGCTAATAATACATTTTCCGATGATGCGTAATCTGGGCTTGTTGCATCGCCACCAGCTGCATTATTGAATGCTACTGGAATTAATGTAATCCCGATAATCGTTACAACTGAACCTGTAACGATTGGTGGGAATAACTTAACTAATAACCCGAAAATACCACCAATTAATACAACAATTGCACCCGAAGCGATAACTGCTCCATAAATTGAACCTAAACCGTATTCTTTACCGATTGTAATGATTGGTGTTACAGCTGTGAATGTACAGCCTAATACAAGTGGTAAACCAATGCCGAATACTTTACCGCGCATAACTTGGAGTAATGTCGCAATACCACACATTAAAATATCGATTGAAACTAAGTACGTTAATTGTTCAGGTGTCATACCAAGAGAACCACCAATAATTAATGGTACGAGGATTGCACCTGCATACATTGCTAATAAATGTTGAAACGCAAGAGTCGTTAGTTTAAGCTTGTTCATCTGAAAAGTTGCCTCCTAAGCAAATTGTACTTTCCCGTTTTCTAATGAAGAGATGATGGCTAATGAATTTACACGGTGACCTTGATCACGAAGTGCTTGTCCACCTGGTTGGAATCCTTTTTCGATTACAATTCCAATACCGCTTGTTGTTGCACCTGCTTGCTCTACAATACTTAATAAGCCTTTTGCTGCTTCACCATTTGCTAAGAAATCGTCGATAATTAATACCACATCATCTTTATTTAAAAAGTCTTTAGAAACTGAAATGTCGCTTGATACTTGCTTCGTGAATGAATACACTTCTGCTGAGTAGAAATTGTCTGTTAATGTGACAGATTTACGTTTGCGTGCAAACACCACAGGGATTCCTAAAATTAAGCCAGCCATAACCGCTGGTGCAATACCTGAAGATTCGATTGTTACGATTTTTGTTAAACCTGCATCTTTATATAAATCAGCAAATTCTTGACCAATTTGTTGCATTAACTCTGGATCGATTTGGTGATTTAAAAATGAATCTACTTTTAAAACTTCTGTTGATAATACTTTACCGTCTTTAATGATTTTGTCCTGAAGTGCTTTCACTATGAGGATCTCCCTTCAAATTCAAATTACCTTTTTTTAATAGATGCAATCTCCTCATATAAAGAAAAGCTCAAAACCATTGCCCCAATTCTTCTACGAGTGGAGCAATAACTTTGAGCTTTTTCATATATATACGAAATAGACACTAAATCATGCTTCCTCATAGTCAATTCGTTTACGGCAAATCGGTAGAGACTCGTGGGCCATATTCCCACTATTATATGAGTGAATGCGTGTGTATGTTTTTTAAAGAATGTACAAATTATATCACGGGAAATACTTTTTACAACTAGATTTCTTAAATTAAAAATATTCTGACACGAATCGAGCATATTTAAGCTGAAAATAAGAAAATAGAGCCTTATTATGAACATTTATATTAGTTATTTAATTTTTCGTTCGTGATTAACCATTAAAATGGATGAAAAAGGAAATAAATAAATTTAAATAACATTTTAATGTTGTTTATATTTTTTGCATAATTTTCTCTATTATTCATGATTTTCTTTTTAGGAAATAATTAAAAATTCATTATTTCTACATAAAAAAGCACTCGGAAATCCCGAGTGCTTTTTGCTATTCTTCTGTATAAAGATTTTTAGTCGGTTCCACATCTGCCTCTGTTAATTTAACCATTTTCGTTTTGTTTTTGATTTTATAACCGAACCACAGTAAGAAGAAAATTGGTAAACCAATATAAGAAACAAGTAGTTCATACCAACTAAATTGCCCATCTTCAAATGCAAAATAACTTTGTCCGAAGACAACTAATGCACACAAGATGAATGCGAATAATGGACCAAATGGGAAAAATCTTGATTTATATGGTAATACTTCATCTAAGTTCTTCCCTTGCGCAATCAGTGCTTTTCGGAAACGATAGTGACTGGCTGCAATACCTAGCCATGCGATAAAACCACACATACCAGAAGCACTTAATAGCCAAATATATACTTGTTCACCGAAAATAGATGTTAAGAATGATAAACTTGCAACGATGACTGTTGCAATCAATGCTGCAAATGGTACACCGCGACGGTTTAACTTTTTAAAAATCTTTGGTGCTTTACCTTCCATCGCTAAATCCCAAAGCATACGAGATGAAGCATATAATCCAGAGTTACCAGCAGATAAAATAGCTGTTAAAACAACTGCATTCATAATCGAAGCTGCAAAAGCAATACCTGCATTTTCGAATACAAGCGTAAACGGACTTGTCGTAACCGTCTCTCCATCATTGATTAGACGACTATCTGTATAAGGAATTAATAAGCCAATCGCTAAAATGGCTAAGATATAGAATAATAAAATACGCCAAAAGATTTGCTTCACTGCTTTTGGAATCGATTTGCCTGGATCTTTTGTTTCACCAGCTGTAATACCGATTAACTCTGTTCCTTGGAATGAGAATCCTGCTGCTAAGAAAATACCGAGTGTCGCAAAGAATCCACCGTGGAATGGACCATCACCTGCAAAGAAATTCGTAAAACCAACAGGTGCTTTACCTCCTAAGATACCAAAAATCATTAAAATACTAACGATTAAGAAGATAATAATTGTAGCTACTTTAATAAATGCGAACCAATATTCACTTTCACCAAAACTTTTCACCGATAAGTAGTTTAACAAGAAGATAATAGCTAAGAATGATACACTCCAAATCCATGACGCTGTATCAGGGAACCAATATTTCATAACGATTGAAACAGCTGCAATTTCAGCTGCGATTGTAATTGCCCAGTTATACCAATAGTTCCATCCTAATGCAAATCCAAGTGCTGGATCGATAAACTTTGTTGCATACGTACTAAACGAACCTGAAACAGGCATATACGCTGCCATCTCTCCTAAACTTGTCATTAAGAAAAATACCATAATCCCGATTAAACCATATGCTAATAGCGCTCCACCTGGTCCAGCCTGTGCGATTGAGTTACCACTTGCAAGTAGTAAACCTGTCCCAATCGTACCGCCGAGTGAAATCATCATAATGTGACGACTTTTTAGTCCTCTTTTTAGAGTTGTAGGCGCTTCTTGACTTGCTTTTGTACGACTCATTTCATTTCCTCTTTCCTTTTATTGCAGGGAATATGTTAGTTGAGGTGTTCGTAAGTGATTATTTCCTGGAAAATAAAAATACCATCTCAAGCAATCTTGGATGGTTGTAATCACACAATGACACTCATCAACCTTGAAAAAGATAGCTCAACACACCCTCACAGATGTGACAGTTCTGCACCTATTAAGCGACAGCCCCAGCAGTTGATTGTAAAAGCAACCCACCACTTCGGCAAAAAATCCTTTCATATAATGTCACCAATGCTTTTACATCTCGATTATACTACTTTTATTTTTTGCGACCTCTACCTCATCGAACGGATGAGGCATTGCAATATTTATATTATTTCTACTATTATCTTAATATATTCTACAGACGAATTCAAGACATAAAAACTCTCAACTATTATACAATTAAGACTTTCGTGAAACGAATTTATTATTGAATAGGTAGGGGCATAATGTTACGATAAATCAAATTATATATAGGAGGAAAGTTATGTCACCTACAGAAAACGTTGCTTCAAAAAAACTAAAATGGACTTCAACAACATGGCTTCTTGTACTTGGAATCGTCTTCATTGCATTAACACTTCGCTCTCCCCTAACGTCTGTTGGCCCCGTAATCGAAGATATTCGAAACTCATTACATATTTCAAATGTAGTAGCTGGCTTTATTATAACCATTCCTCTACTTGCATTTGCTGTCGTGTCACCAATCGTACCGAAAATATCGCGTAGAATTACGGTTGAACGCTCTCTATTCTTATCAATGATTATCTTAGTCGTGGGTATGGCACTTCGTTCAAGTGGCGTGACGTCGTTATTATTTATCGGTACTACCTTAATTGGAATCGGAATTGCATTTGGCAATGTACTATTACCTAGTTTAATCAAACTTAAATTTCCATTCCAAGTAGGTTTACTTACAGCAATCTATACAGTCGCAATGAACTCATCTGCTAGTATTGCTGCTGGTGTGAGTTATCCGTTATCAACATTGTCATTCGGTTGGCAAGGTTCTTTAGGTGTGTGGATTATTTTAGCAATTGCTGCTGTTTTCATCTGGTTTCCACAAACACGAAATATCTCTAAAGAAGAAATTGCACCGACTACTGCTCAAAAAGAAAAGAAACAAATGTGGCGCTATCCACTCGCATGGGTCATTATGATTTCGATGGGTTTCCAATCGATGATTTTCTATACAACTGCGGCATGGGTACCAGAAATGTTTAAAGAACAAGGTATGACAGCTGCTCAAGCTGGATTAATGTTCTCCATCATGCAAGTATCCCAAATTCCAATGACCTTTATCACACCGATTTTAGCCGGTCGTCTAAAAGACCAACGTCCTGTTGTTGCGCTATTTGCAGTCTTTTACATCATTGGATTTGCTGGATTAATCATGGGCTGGACAGATTATTCTGTTGTCTGGATGATTCTATTAGGCGCTGCAGGCGGTGCTTCATTTAGTATGTGTATGATGTTCTTCTCACTTCGTTCACGCGACTCATTCGAAGCAGCAGACTTATCTGGTTTCGCTCAATCACTTGGCTACTTAATCGCCGCTGTTGGGCCTGTACTCTATGGTTTCATTCACGATGTTTACCACAGTTACGATGCAGCAAATATTATGTATATTTTCGTTGTCGCAATCTCTTTAACTGCAAGCTTCATTGCAGCGAAAGATCGTTACGTGACAAATGACTAACTAAAAAAAGCTAGGATTTATGTATGAAATATACATAGCTCCTAGCCTTTTTATATTTAAGCTTCTTTTTTAACAAACGTCCAGTAATAGAATGGAATGCTACATAGCGTAATCGCCGCAATAATATGAAATACACCCATTTGAAATTGAATTAATAGCCATCCACCGAGAATTGGTCCTACAAAGCTACCAATATTTTTAAGCTGTGACGCACCGAGATACGTCGCTTTCCGGTCCTCTGGTGCAATCTCCTCAATGACGGCATTCATCATCGGGAATGCGAAAATCTCACCTATTGTAAAGAGAATCATCGCAATAATAAACATCGTCCAGCTCTCTGAAATATTAAATAATACAAAACCGATCGCAAAAAATACAATCCCTAAAATTAATGTTCGAATCGTTGAAATTCTTTCGCTAATCATACTCAGCGGTAACTGTAGAATGAGTACCGCAATCGCATTAACCGCAATTAGTACAGAATACAGTTTTACACCATCATCTAATGTCGCATTGACAAACTGTGGAAGTGTCGAATCAAACTGTGAGTAACCTACAGAAACTAAAATGCCTCCTGCAAGTAATAATAATAATTTTCGATCGGTGAAAACCACTTGAAATACAGCCGTAATACTTTTCGTTGTTTTGATTGTCGCTTGTGTCGCATATTTCTTCAAAATAAATACTAGTGCAAAACCATACAACGCGTACATAGCCGCTGTAATAATGAATGGAATTTGTGGGTTGGATAGCGCTGCTAACCAAACACCTACTAATGGTCCGATTACTGCTGCGATATTAATCGCTGTATAACGTACAGAAAATAAGCGACGGCGTTTTTCAGGCGTCGTATAATCCACCATCAATGCCTGTGTTGCAGGTTCAAAAAATGAACGACAAAGTCCATTCAATGCACTCAAAAATCCAAAAATCACGATAGATGTTGAAAGTGCAAAGCCTAAAAAAACAAGTGTCCAGCAAAAAACAGATAATAAAATAATAAGTTTTCGACCAAATCGATCGGTTAAATAACCTCCAAAAAAACCTCCAACCGTTGCAAGTAATGGCGCAAGACCGATGATTATACCAATTGTCACAGGTTCTGCATGTAACTCACTATGTAAGTAAAGCGCAAGAAATGGAATTGTCATAAAACTTGCGATACGGGTGAAGATTGTTCCTAATAAGATATTCCAAACGACGGGGTGAAAATATTGTATGACTTTCAAAATATCCCCTCCTCTATTATTTCAATAGTATATAAAGGAATAAAATGAAAATCTATCATTATTTCGACTGACAAAATATTTCTACGTGAAAATAAAAAGCCCGAAGTAGAAATTGCCTACTTATCGGACTTTTTATTTATTCATGATTTTGCATAATACGTGCTAAAATTTGTTTTTCTAGCTTTGTTAATTGTTCATCATCAAAACCACGTGGTCTTTTAGCATCGTTACGAATATCTAATGCAACAACACCATCTTCTATGAGAATAATGCGATCGCCTAATTTTACAGCTTCTTGTACATCATGTGTCACCAACATTGCTGTAAAGCCTTTTTCTAACCACAATTGTTCAATTAAATTTTGCATATCTAAACGTGTTAATGCATCTAGTGCACTTAACGGTTCATCAAACAATAATAAGTCTGGGTTATTTACTAAAGCTCGTGCTAATGCCACACGCTGTTGTTGACCACCTGAAAGATTAGAAGGCCATTGATCTTTAAAATCACTTAAACCTACTTGTTCTAATGTATGCGCTGCTTTTGTTTCCCAGTCTCCTGCTAAGCCAATCCCTACATTTTGAATTACTTTTTTCCAAGGTAATAAACGCGAATCTTGATACATCATTCGAACATTCGTTTTTGCTTCTTTAGGAGATAGGCCATCAAATTGAATTGTGCCAGAACTAGGTTGATCCAATCCAGCTGTCAAACGTAATAATGTACTTTTACCACTACCACTTTTACCGACAATTACTAGAAATTCGCCTCTTTCAATTGTGAGAGAAATTTCTTTTAAGACGGTTTTTTCACCAAATTTTTTCACGACTTGTTGTAGTGTGATTTCTACACCACTTTTTGATTTAACAGGTGTTATTGGACGAGCTGTGACGACCATGTATCTTCCTCCTTTTTAATAAGCCTTATGCCAACGCAAAGCCTTTTTTTCGCCAAATCTTGCTAATAAATCTGCTAATTTACCAAATAACGCATATAAAATAATCGTAATAATGATTATATCTGATTGCATAAATTGTTGAGCTGTTGTTGCTAGATAGCCAACTCCTCTTGTCGTTGCAATTGTTTCAGCTACAATCAATGTCATCCACATCACACCTAATGAATAACGTAAACCAACGAAAATAGATGGTAATGCACCTGGCAGTAATATCTCTTTAAATAATTTAAAGCCTTTTAATCCATACATTCTTCCCATCTCAATATAACCAGGATCAATATTTCGGATACCATGTAATGTATTAATATAGATTGGGAACATCACACCGATAGCTACCAAGAAAATTTTTGCTCCTTCATCAATACCAAACCAAATAATAACAAGTGGTACAAGTGCTAGATTCGGTACATTTCGAACCATTTGCAACGATGTATCTGTAAAAAGAAAGGAAAATTTTGAAAGTCCATTGGTAATACCTAAAATAAAACCAACTCCCCCGCCAATCAGTAAACCAATAAATGCTCTACCAAGACTTCCTTCTAAGTGATATAGTAAGTCTCCTGAAATAACTAATTGATAAAAGCTTTTCAGTACTGTTAAAGGAGCAGGAACCAGTTGTGTCGAGACAATTTGAAACTGTGTTACTAATTGCCATGCCCCAACAAATGCGATAGGGATTAGCCAAGGTATAATGCTCCACTTCTTTTCTTTCATTTGCCTCACTCCTTATTTGGTATCTTTGACACGTTCAGAAACATTAATTTTTTGTGGAATTAATCCTACTTTTGTATAGTAGTCTGCTTGCGCCTGTTGTGTTTTAATAATTTTTTCATCTAAACGATCTAAACCATAAGTACGGCGATCAATCGCACGCTTAATCACTTTTTCATTAATTCCTAAAGCTTTTGAAACTAACTTAACAACTTCAGGCTTATTTTTATTTGCCCACTCATCTGATTCAGCAATCGAATCTAAAATCACTTCAACTAATTCTGGGTGTTGCTGATTAAATTTTTCGTTTGCATAATAGAATGTACGATTCGGGTAGTCATAGTCTTTCCCTTCTGTTAAATTAACAGTATCTAAATCTGTTTCAGCTCCTGCAAAGAAAGGATCATACGTGCCAAGCGCATCAATTGCTTTCGTTTCAAAAGCTGTTCTTAATTGAGAAGCATCTTGTAGATAAACCCATTCAATATCATCGACTTTTAACCCAGCATCTTCCACTGCTAACATTGCTAGATAGTGATGATTTCCACCTTTTAATACACCTACTTTTTTACCTTTTAATTCTTTAATATTTTTAATGCCTGAATCTTTTAAAACCAGTAATCCAATACCCTCTGGATTTGGTTTATCTGCTCCTACATATACGAAAGGTTTGTTACCCGCTTGCGCTGTAATACCTGAACCATCAGCAGCATGACCAAAATCGATATTCCCTGTAAATAACCCTTCCAGTAAAGTTCCACCATGTGAAAATTCACGCCATTCTACTTTGTAACCTTTCTCTTTCAAGTTCTTTTCTAAATAGCCACTCTCTTTTAAAATGTTAATTGTATTTCCCTTTTGATAACCTATTTTCACAACTTTATCGCTATCTGCTGCAGCATCCGTATCTTTAGATTTTGAACCACATGCTGTGAGAACAAGTAATACAAGTGTAATGACTGTTAATAAAGTTAATTTTGTTTTCTTCATAAAAATCCCCTTTTCTTATAAAAATACTTGGTTTTAATATCTACTTTTTTAATAAATAACGGCCATTATGTGCTTCAAATAATTTTTCTTCATTGAATCCTTTTAAATTAATTTGAAAAGGTACTTCACCTTTTGTTAGCAATGTATTTTTAATGACACCTTCACCTACAGGTTCTGCGAAATACAATTCTCCTCCATTTAGAGGAATCGTTACAATCTTGGCTTGAAGTGTCTGGTCTACATATGTTTTACCAACTGGTTGTTTGAAATAACCACCCCAGCGTTTAGCTGTTTCTTCTGCATTTTCCACTACAAATACGACGCCTTCTAATGCTGTATTCGGTAGTTGCTGACCAATTACTCCCTGCTGAATTTGTTCATTACGGCGTTCCTCATTTGATTGATTCCATTGAATAACAAAAGGAAGTGGCAACTTATTATTTTCTTCACCTATATAAAGTAATTGCCAATGAATTTCGCTACCATCTGGTCTTTTTCGAAACATTGCATCTGGCCCTGTAACGGTTAGACCTGCTTCTTTAAAATGTGCTGCTGCTTTTTGAATATCATCCGTACGAATTGCGAATCTTACAAGACTTTCTTCAAAATCTTGCTCAATAATTGTTTCCATCATACTATGACGTGCTGGATTACTCTTACGTACAAGTTCTTCGTCATATACACCAAGATATTCAATGTAACTTAAATCAAAATAGCTTAATGCATTATACGTCCCTCGCCCTTCATGTCTTCCTCCTTCAACTGCATGAATATTTTGTTCATTTAGTTCATGGATAAACGCTTCTGGTTGATTCAAAAAGTGTACAATATGGTCAAATTCAAATTTCGGCATGAACTTCTTCCTCCTTTAGTACATAATGTGCTGCAATTTTTAAAAATGTTTGTTGCATATTTAGTAATGCTTTTTCATCAAAGTCGAATTTAGGGTGATGATGCGAAAATTGTGTACTCTCCTGCTCATTGTGAGCACCTACTCTAAAGTATGTTCCTGGTCTTTCTAATAAATAATAAGAAAAATCTTCAGCTCCCATAACTGGTTGAAGCGCTTTTACTTGTAAATCTGAAGCAAGCTGTGTAACTAATTCAGATTCTACTGGATGATTATACAGTGCTGGATAACCATTTATGTATTCTAAATCGTACGTTGCATGCGCTCCTTCAGCTGCTTTTGACACAATTAACTCAATCTCTTCTTGGATTTTGGTGCGTACATCATTTGTCATTGTACGTACTGTACCTTCGATTACAGCAGAATCTGCAATAATATTAAATGCACTCCCTGACTGAAAAATTCCCACAGTAACAACCGCTGGTGAGAAAGGATCGATTCTTCTCGATACAATTTGCTGCAAGTCACTAATTATTTTAGAACCGAGTACAATTGCATCTTTTGTTTCATGTGGTCTTGCACCGTGACCTCCTAATCCCTGTAATGTAATCTTAAACCGATCAACTGCAGCCATTTGATAGCCTGCTCCAATTGAAATAGTTCCTGTAGGTTCAGAAGTATCAAGGTGTGCACCGAAAATGACATCCACACCTTCAAGTGCTCCTTCTTCAATCATAAATTTCGCACCGCCTGGTGGTAATTCTTCTGCCGGTTGAAAAATAAATACGATTGCGCCATGTAGCTGTTCTTTACATTTAGAAAGTACTTTTGCAAATCCTAAGAGAGCAGCACTATGTCCATCATGTCCACAAGCGTGAGAAACACCGTCATTTTTTGATTTATATGCTACATCTTTTAAATCTTGAATCGGTAATGCATCAAAATCTGCTCGAAACGCAACGACTGGACCAACTGACTTCCCTCTTAATGTAGCGACAATACCATGACCACCTATATTTTCTTTTATATCTAAAGGTAACTTTTTTAATTCATTTAGGATAAATTGTGATGTTTTTTTCTCTTTAAAAGATAATTCGGGGTGCTGATGTAAATACCTTCTCCACTCAATTACTTCTGGTAACTGCTCCTCAAGCTGAAATTGCACTTTTTGAATCGCTTCATTCATATGAAATCCCCTTTTAATTATTATACTTATCAATTTACTAGGTTTTAATATAATTCGTATCATAATATAAAGAATAAATAAAAACAACCTTTTTATCCAAATTTTATAAAATGATTTATTTTTCTTAATTTAAAATAAAAGAATACTTTTATAACACTAAAAAGAGAAACCATCTGTTTACAATGATTTCTCTGAATTTCTCTTAATGCTTTTCTAAATATCTATCAATTTGTCGAAAATGTTTTTCGTCGTGCTCAATTAATTGTTGAAAGTATTGCACCATCGTTTGTTCTTTTTGAACAATTTTCACGACTCTGCGCCAGCTTTTATCAGACATCTGCATAATCTGTGTAATTAACATTTTTCTTACTTGAATAAAATAACGTAATATTTCATATGTTGGAATTTGACAAATATCCTTCATATACTTTTCAATGTGTACATCAATATTATAAATAGGAGAGACTGGAATACCCTGGATTAAATGCGGTAATCGTTTTTTCAAAATAAACTGGTCCCAAGCAGTTAGATGACCTATTATTTCAAATATACTCCACTTATCTACTTCCATCGGTATGCGTAGTAGATAATCTGACAAATCAATATAACGAATTACTCTTTGAATACTCCCACGCATCAAAGTAATAATTCGTTCTTTACTGTAAATCATGTTTCTATTCCTTTCGAAAACTATTTTTCTAGGTGAAATGGCTTCTGTTGATAGACATATTTTGGTGATTTTTTTGTATTATTATAAGGACGATGAAAGATGTGTGTAGTTGCAGGTGACAAAGGTGGAATTAGCCATGTCCAGTTCCCTGTCACATCACGACCTTCTTTTTCTTCTTGTTGTTCAAATAATTGAAACTGCTGTGCTGCTGTGTGGTGATCAACAATGCTCACACCCGCTTGTTTATAAGATTCTAGCACTGCATAATTCAACTCAACTAGCGCGCGGTCTTTCCATAGCGTATGCGCTCTTTTGGCTTCAATACCAATCGCTTCTGCTACTTGTGGTAAAAAGTTATAACGATCTTCATCTGCTAAATTACGTGCGCCAATTTCTGTTCCCATATACCAACCATTGAATGGTGCCGCTTCATATGTAATACCGCCAACTTCATATCCCATATTTGAAATAATCGGAACCGCATACCAGCGCATACCAATTTGTTCTACTTTAGGATACTGACTATGTGTGATTGGAACTTCTAAAATAGCATCTTTCGGAATCGGGAACATTTTAGGAGGTCTATCATCCACTTGAATAACAAGTGGTAGAACATCATATGGCTGATTTCCCATAGGAAAGCCCAGTTTATGAAACTTTTTAGTTACATCAAGTGATACCGTATCACCAATTACCTGTCCGTCTTTTTCATAACCTGCATATCGAATTAATTGATCGTTCCAAATACGCACACGTCCAGGTGCAAAAATAGAAATCGTTGGACGAATTTTCCCATCATTTGTTGCATAGCGAATATGGTTGACTAGCGCTTCAAAAATTTCTTCTTCATCTTCTAAATGTCTATGATCGAACACATGTAGACTATTCCAAAATAAGCGACCAATACACTTATTGCTGTTGCGCCACGCAACTTTTGCGCCATAAACCAGTTCTTCTTCTGTATGAGTATATGTACCTGTGCTTATAATTTCTTCTTCTATCTCCTTTAAGCGTTGCTCAATTGGTTTCTTCATTTCTTTTCCGAATTGTTTTATAAAAGCACGTGCTTTTTCCAACATATAGAACACCTCATTTCATACTTTACCTATCATAAAATAATCTACTGTGAGATAAAAGACTAATTTAACTAATTCGAAAGATGTACTTTAAATACTTGTAAACATTTGTCCATATTTTCAATTACATCTTTTTTCTCATTTAATTGAGAATAATAAATAAATCATTTACAAAACTACTTATATTATAATTCGCAAAAATACATTTTTCTTTTAAATAAATGTTTATTTATGTTGTAAATAGGGAATACTAATCGAGATGATATTTTATTTATACGAATTCCTTAAATAGAATGATTATTATTTACTTTTAATTATAATGTATGTTACAGTATGTTTATAGCTTGTTATTGTCTACAGTTCGCTGTAGAAATCTTATAAATTTTCAGGAGGTATTATTTTATGACAGAAAACAAAAATACAGACCATCAACGCTTAACAACTGCGACAGGTACACCTGTTGTAAGTCACTCAAACAGTATGACTGCCGGTAAACGCGGTCCTATTCTTTTACAAGATGTATTTTTAATTGAAAAACTAGCAAACTTTAATCGTGAAGTAATCCCTGAGCGTCGAATGCACGCAAAAGGTTCAGGTGCATTCGGTACATTCACTGTAACAAACGATATTACAAAATATACAAAGGCAAAAATTTTCTCAGAAGTAGGGAAGCAAACAGAGATGTTCGCTCGTTTCTCAACAGTAGCAGGCGAACGTGGTGCAGCAGATGCTGAACGTGATATTCGCGGTTTCGCTTTGAAATTCTATACTGAAGAAGGAAACTGGGATATGGTCGGAAACAATACACCTGTATTCTTCTTCCGTGATCCACTTCACTTCCCAGATTTAAACCACGTTGTTAAACGTGATCCAAAGACAAATATGAAAAATGCGAATTCTAACTGGGACTTCTGGACAATGTTGCCTGAAGCTTTACACCAAGTAACAATTGTTATGTCTGACCGTGGTATTCCAAAAGGTTTCCGTAACATGCATGGTTTCGGTTCTCATACGTATTCAATGATTAATGCAAATAATGAACGTGTTTATGTAAAATTCCATTTCCGCACACAACAAGGAATTGAAAACTACACAAATGCAGAGGCTGCTGAAGTAGTAGGACAAGACCGTGAATCATCTCAACGTGACTTATTTAACGCGATTGAAAAAGGTGATTTCCCGAAATGGAAAATGTACATCCAAGTGATGACTGAAGAACAAGCGCGTAATCATCCTGACAACCCATTCGACTTAACAAAGGTCTGGTATAAAGCAGACTATCCATTAATTGAAGTTGGAGAATTCGAATTAAATCGTAACCCTGAAAACTACTTTGCGGATGTAGAGCAAGCAGCATTTGCACCATCAAATGTTGTACCAGGTATCTCATTCTCACCTGACCGTATGTTACAAGCTCGTTTATTCGGGTATCAAGATGCAGCACGTTATCGTTTAGGTGTAAATCATCACCAAATCCCTGTTAATACACCAAAATGCCCATTCATGGTGTATCACCGTGATGGTCAAGGTCGTGCAGATGGTAATCGTGGCTCTACAATCTCGTACTTCCCTAACAGCTATGGTGCGTTACATCCACAACCAGAATATAAAGACCCTGCACTTGAATTAGATGGACCAGCAGATATTTATGACTTCCGTGAAGACGATGATAACTACTTCGAGCAACCAGGTAAGTTATTCCGTCTGATGAATGATGATCAAAAACAACAATTATTCAATAATACTGCTGAAGATATGGCTCCTGTTGAAGATTTCATCAAAGAACGCCATATTATCCACTGCTACAAAGCAGACCCCGCTTATGGTGAAGGTGTAGCCAAAGCATTGGGTATGGATATTTCAAAAATTGACTTGAATAAAGAGATTAAATACTTCTAATAAAGTTAAAAAGAGAGCTTGGATTAATGTTCAAGCTCTCTTTTTCTAATGGATTATTTATTTTAAATGATAAAATAACGGAAACAAATTTTTAAGGGGTGAAATGAATTGAGCGAAACACCATATAATCATTTAGAAAACGCCACATTTGAGACACTCATGTAATTGCTTGAATCGGTCATGAAATTGAATTTACTTATAAGAATAAAGAATACTTTATTTCAAATTTCCAAGAGGGCCGATCATTAATCGTAGATTCAGAAGAAATATGCGATTATACACATGATAACCATCAATTTGTGCAAATAGCCAAAATTAATGGTATAACCATTGAGGAGTTATTTAGAAAACATAGCGATGAAATCGAGTTCGGTACAATTTATTAATAAATAAAAAGTGCTTTAGCATTTTCCTATGCTAAAGCACTTTGTACTATTTCACCAAATCTTTAAATTCATTCCACTGATATAAACGTGGATAACGCGTCGCATCTTGATTATATGATTGATCTTTAATTAATAACATTGTATCAATGCCAACTAATGTATCGAGTACAACTGGTTTATCATCAATATAGTAGTCGAGATGTAGATTACGAATTGTATCAATCTTTTCGTGGTCTTCCATACCACAGAAGAACCTGGCATCTATTACCGGAAATCCTTGCGCCTTCATCCATTCACGTGTTTTTTCACAATAGTGTTTTGGACGTGCTGTCACATAAAATACTTCATGTCCGGCAGCTACTAAACCATTCACTACTTCTTTTGCCATATCAAAAGAGGGACAGTTTGTGAAATAGATGTCTTCCATTGTATCTTGCCACATCTTCTTACCTTCTTCATTCGTTAAATCAAATAAAGAATGAATCGCTACGGTTTTCAATTGCTCAAACGCTTCAATCGAAGCTTTTCGCCCTAACTTTTCTTCATATAAATAAAAGGCATGTCGACGTAAATCAATTAATGTATCGTCAATATCAAAACCAAATCGCATCGAACTTCCCCCTTTATACATGTACTAAAAACTGCGCTGCAAATTGTTGTTCTTTCTCTCTTTGTAGCGCCTGTAATTTTGTTACCTCATCCTTGCGTTGACGCTCACATGTAAGTAACTCGAGTCGTTGAATTGTTTGTTCATCAATCAATTCAGCTAATGCCACAGCATCCTTTAACGCTTCATTTAGACCATATGCGCCTGTTGGTGTCATCGTATGTGCAGCATCACCCATTAAAGCGAGTCCTTCTGCTCCCCAACACTCTGTTTGACTACTAAATACGTCAAGCACGACAAAATCCTGCCAAGACTGTATATGCAACTGTACTGCTTCACGCAAATCTGGAAAAGCCTCTACTAACTTCGTAATAAATGGTTCAAACGGTTGTTTTCTTAGTTCCCCGTAACTACCTTCTTCGATATGCCATCCGATTTGTACATATCCGTTCGTTTGTGCAAATAACGCAATTTGCATCCCCTCAACAAGAGCCATTTTTATAACGGGTTCATAATTTATTGGTGCTGGAATACGCGCCCACAATAAATCAAAACCATGTTTACGAATTGTCGGGTGAATCTGTGCTTTTTTTCGTACAGTCGAATAGCGTCCATCCGCTCCAATTACTAAATGGCTCATGACCGTCAGTTCCATATCACCTTGTTTTGCTTTCACACCAATATAACGTCCCTCGTCATTTTGCAGTAATTCTGTTACGCGTGTATTGAGCTGATATTCAAATGTTGGATAAGCCTCTGCTTGCTCTAAAATCGCTTCAAGTAGATGTGCTTGTGGCACATGAATACCTAAATGCCCCACCATTTCATTTGGGAAAATCGTTTTAAATTTCTCACCTTTTTGCCAATACTCTACCGCTTCCATCTTTAATAAACCACGTTTTTCAACAGCTTCATAAAGTTCAAATGACTTTAAGATTGTTTCACCATCTTCATTAATATGTTCACCACGAAAAGCACGGGCTAATTTGTTTGTACGCTCTAATAAGAGTACATGAATCCCTTTTTTCGCAAGTAAGTAGGCGAGTAGCATCCCACCAGGTCCACCGCCTACAATACTTATATCTACTTCTTTATACATTCGTTGTTCAATCCTTCTTTGGATACGCAATAATGCGTAAATCTTCTCCAATTTGCTCCACTTGATCAAATGATAATGGCATCGCTTCATCAATTGTCTCAACATCATCACCTGTAAATGGTGTAATCGAATGACGACCACCCAATATTTTCGGTGCAATATAGACAATCATTTGGTCAATCAAGCCTTCACGCAAGAATGATGCATTAATCGTGCCGCCACCTTCAACAAGTAAATCTGTAATTCCTTTTTCATAAAGTACTAGTAAAACTTCTTGTAAGTTTAGTTTGTCATTCTTTATAGATGCATAGATGAACTCTACACCTGGATATTCTTTCGTACGCGCTTCATTTTCTTTAGATGTCACAATAATTGTACGTGCAACAGTAGTATCAACGATTTGTGCATCTGTTGGTGTACGTAATTGACCATCTAATACAACACGTACAGGGTTTCGTCCCTCACATCCGTCTGCTAGACGCGTTGTTAATGCTGGATTATCATTCAAAACTGTCTGACTACCAACAAGAATTCCATCTACTTCATGACGCAATTCGTGCACATTAGCACGTGCTGCTTCGCCCGTAATCCACTGTGAATGTCCATTATAAGTCGCGATTTTTCCATCTAATGTCATCGCAAATTTTGAACGCACAAAAGGAAGCCCTGTCAGCATATTATGAATAAAACGTTCATTTAAACGACGGGATTCTTCTTCTAGTAAACCGACTTCCACTTCGATTCCGGCATCACGAAGTAAGCGAATACCCCGACCAGCTACTTCTGGATTCGGATCTTGCATCGCTACAACAACACGTTTCACGCCTGATTCTTTTACTAAATTTGCGCAAGGAGGTGTTTTACCGTAATGCGAACAAGGTTCAAGTGTTACATACAATGTTGCGCCTTTCGCATGATCTCCTGCCATACGAAAAGCATGTACCTCTGCATGTGGTTCTCCTGCTTTTCGATGTAACCCTGTACCAACGATGACACCATCTTTTACAATAACAGCCCCAACAAGTGGGTTCGGGTTTGTGTTACCTTTTGCGCTCGCTGCCAGCTCAATCGCGAGATTCATGTAATACTGATCGTTCTGCATTATCGACACCACCCTCACCTAAGATATGGCCTGCTTTTTTCACTTTTGTTTCTAAATAGTAACGGTTGCTATCTGTTGCTCCACCCCATAAAGGAATATGCCCTTTTGCAGATAAACCATGTGATTTTAACGCTTCTAACTTTTTCGGATTATTCGTAATCAGTGTTACAGGTTTTTGACGTAACACTTCAAGTACTTTAATCGCATCCTCATAAGAACGTATATCATCTTCAAAACCTAGTTCATGATTCGCCTCTACCGTATCAAGACCATCATCTTGTAATAAATAAGCAAGGGATTTAGAGAATAGACCGATTCCACGCCCTTCATGGTCAGCTAAATAGAAAATCGCACCACAACCATGTTCGACAATCATTTTCATCGATTCATGTAATTGATAGCCACAGTCACAACGTTGACTACCAAAGATGTCCCCAGTATGACAAATACTATGCATACGAATAATTGCATCTTCAGAATTCGCAAAATCACCATATACGAGTACAGATGACTGTTGTCCGAAAGCTAGATTCATAGATGGTAGTAGTTCAATCATTTCTTCTTTTGATACAGATGACGGAATATTTTTCCAACAATACCACTGAAATGTTGCTTCAAAATCACCCTGTTTGATTGGTAAGCGAATAGGACCTACAACGTTTAATTTTTCATTTTCGTTACGTTCTGTAAATTGGATTTTATTTAAAATTTTATTGTTGATTGTCACATGAATTCCCTCATTACAATTTTATTTTTTTAATCATTGTCTGTGATTTAATTTAAATAAGGCGCCATCATTTGTCTAGTAATTTGACCTGAACATATGGATTACCTCATAATAAATATTCTACCCTTTTAGCAATAAAAAAGCTTGAATTTAAAATCATAGTTTCCTTATAAAGGAAGTAAACGATTGAGACGGAAGTATTTTCAACAGAGAACATCTCGAGGCTAGGACTAAATATTTTATTTTTCTTTTTAAAGTTCACAACAAAAAAGCCAGAACCACGCTACAGCGCGATTCTGATTTTTCTTATGCTTATGTGTCAAGTCTCTTCATTTTTAATCTTGACGTAAAGCTTGAATAACATCAATTTTTGTTGCTTTTCTTGCAGGTCTCCAACCAGATAGAATAGCTACACCAATACTAATTGCAGCCGCAATCACGACTAACTGCCATGGAATCGCTGAAAATTGAATCTCTGTTGTTAAGAATTCTTTTTCATTTGTTGCCATATACAAGATTTTCGGAATCGCATAGTTCGCTGTAAAACTTACAATATATGAAATAATAACCGCAATGACTGTTCCAATCACACCAATGTAAGCACTCTCCATCACGAACAGACGCTGAATTAGCTTTGGACTAGCACCAATCGCCTTCATAACACCAATCTCACGTGTTCGTTCTGTCACAGCCATCGTCATCGTATTAAAAATCCCAATAGATGCAATCAAAATTGCAATCGTTCCAACAAAGATTAACCCTGCTTTTAGCGCTAAGAATAATAAGTTCATTTCTTCTAATTGTTGTGAAACTGTATAGGTTGCGTAACCTTCGTCTTGCAAGGCTTTATTAATCGCCGTCACCGCTTCAAGATCCGTCGCATAAACAGCCGTTGTACGATAAATCATCTCTTCCGCTTTAAGCTTTTTACCATAAAGTGTTTTTAAATCTTGTACAAGTGCTTCTTCGTTTTCTTTACTAATTCGGATTGTTCCATCTTGTTCCCATTCTTTTTTAGGCTTTGGTCCCACACCTTCAATTGTAAATGTGCGTGTTACTTTTTTCTTCGTTTCTTCATTTTTCCAATTAAGTGTGATTTTCTTTCCAATCATACTTTCTTGAATCCCTATATTAATTTTTGATGCATCTTTCTCTTTCTCTAACTTTTTCTCATCTTCTTTTGACAGCAAGATTTGTGCAACATTATAACCCACGACTACACCATCTGCTTTTTCTGGATATGTACCTTTTGATAATTTTAAATTGGCTTTTTCATTTTCTTTAAAATCCGTTAAGATGACTTCCGGACTTCCTTTATACGCATCAATATTTGCTTCTAAATTACCCGTTTGAATGAGCGTGTTCATCGTCACCGCATTCACATTTTTCATCTTTTTAATTTCAGTTGGTTCAATTTCCTTATTGCCATTATTATATACTTCGATGCGTGTTAGTGTATCATCTGATAATACTTCTTTTTTCAATGAATTTTGTAAACCAAATGCGACGGAAGCAAGTACGATTAAGAACGCACAGCCCATTGTAGTCGCTAAAATTGTCGTGAAAATACGCATACGATTCTTTTTTACATGTTGTCTCACAAAATCTAATTGATCTTTAAACTGCACTGTAAATCGCCTCCTGTAATTGCCCGTCATGCATACGGTATTTTTTATGTGCACTATTCGCTACTTCTTCATCATGTGTAATGATGACAAAAGTTAAATCGAATGATTGATTCAATGATTGAATAAGCTCTAGAATCTCTTTTTCTGTTTCTGAATCTAAACTCCCTGTTGGTTCATCTGCCAAAATAATCGATGGATTCGTTACGAGTGCACGCGCAATACATACACGTTGTTGCTGTCCACCAGATAATTCATTGGGGTAGTGATCAAGTACTTCATTCAAACCCACGCGCTCCATTATTTTTCGTACAGTTTGAAAACGAGTGTTCTTTCCCATCCCTTGAATTTTAAGAGGTAATTCAATATTTTCAAAAGCCGTTAACCCTGGCATCAATTGAAAATTTTGAAAGATGAAACCTACATTTTTCAAGCGAAATTTTGCATGCTCTGCTTCTGATAAATGCGTTGTATCTTTATGATTTAAAACTATCTTGCCTTCATCTGGTTTTAAAAATCCAGCAATCGTATTTAATAAAGTCGACTTCCCTGAACCACTCTTTCCGATAATTGCGACGATTTCACCCGATTCGACTTGAAGATTTACATCTTTTAAAACAGGTACTTGTCGCTCTTGACCTTTTTTACCAATCGAAAATGTATGGCATATATTCGTTAATGTAATCATGTTCATAGCTCCTTCTTTTCTTTGTTATCTTCAGTATAGGAAATAAATCTTAATAATTAAGGAGGATAAAAATGAAGATTTTCTTAAGAAAAGAAAAAAGCCTATCTGATAAAAAATCACATAGACTTTTAGCTTATTATTTTTTTATAACCTCCATATTCATCTCATGTGAGAACTGAATTGGTTTTTTCTGATTGACCATCGTCATTTCAAAAGTTAAATCGAGTTTTTTTGTATCCTTCGGGACTACTTCAAATGCCATCACGCCTCTCGTTCCTTTATTTGGTTCTAGTGAACGAGCAAGGCGAATAGATTGATCGAGTACTTCATACTTAGATGGTATTTCTTTCCCATCTGCATAGAGTTTAATAGACGAGTCATTCAAATAAATACGTACATCATTTTTATTGTATAAAAATAAATAAATGCGTGTACTTTTTGGATACATGCGCACCTTATCTACTTCAACATGTACATTCCCAAAATTACCTTGTTCATTTATTTCAACATTGACCATATTCGGACTCTTTTCACTTTCTTCGATAATGACTTCTTTCGTCCGAATCTCTCCCCCCCTTGTACACTTAAATCCTGATTTTCTTTATAGATACCTGTAATTTCTCCTTCAAAACGAATGTAGGACTGTTCCGCTAATGCTTCTTTTTTATCTGTCTCAACAATAACTACACTTATTGTATATTCACCCTTTTTTAATAAAATGACTGAGTAAACACCTTTTCCATTAATATATTTTGAATCATCTACTAAACCCTCAGCTTCAATTGAATGACCGACATAGTTTTTTGGATTTTTTATCATGTGTTCATAGTCGATTTCTTTTGTTTCCTTTTGAACTGGTTGTTGCTGTTTATTTTTATGTTCTAAAAAGGAGTCCAAAAAATAAATTGATATACCCACTATTAATATCACACGAATCGTTATGATGATCCTTTTCTTCATTTTATTTGTCCCCCTTTCAATTCTTTACCCATTAAATAAATAAAAACCTCTCTTTTTCAACTGATGTTTGAAAAAGAAAGGCTTAAATTTAAAAAATATGCTTTTGGAATTCTTCTAATGCGATATCTTTAGAGAATGTATAAAAAATAATACGGCCCTCTGAATTTAAAATGCGAAAACACGTGTGCACAAGGTTTTGTTGGATGCGCCAATTCGTCTTATTCTCAATTGTACGCCACCATAACTTATCATTCACTTCATTTTTATCTGCGTGAATCAATCCTTCATTCGCAATTAATGAAATAAACATAAGTGGGTTGCCACCTAGCGCTGTTTGTAAAATCATGCTGTTTCGAAAAAGTGTACATACAGCGACAGCTACTGTCCAACCACATTCAATGCGTTGTTTTTCAATTTGAACCAGTGTTTTTTTAGAGATTCCTAAAATATCTGCCATCTGCTCTTGGGTGTAATTGTATTCTGTTCGAATTAATTTCATCTTTTGGGAAACAATCGTAATCATTTCTTCACGTTTCATACTCTCACCTTTTCTATAGTGTGTAACTTTACACTGAAACATCATTTTATCGAACTGTTTTTTGAAAGTCCAATCCTTCGTATAAGAAAAGCAGAAAAGACACCTATTTTATATACTTCATCTAATTTTTTCCCCTTGTTCATTGCTATTGTCTTAGTTCGATTTCCTTACTTGATTACGTCCATTTTGTTTCGCTTCATATAAAAGTTGATCTGCTTTCTTTAAGACACCATTTCCTTCTACTCCATCACCTAGACATTCTGCCACACCTGCTGAAATATGAATTGGTAGTGAGGTCGGGCTATTTGTTTGTTCAAAGTACTGTCGTAATTCTTCTGCTCGTTCATAGGCCACATCAACCGAAGCACCCGGTAATAAAATAACAAACTCTTCACCACCGAAACGATAGCATGAATCGGTCGTTCTTACATGTTGTAACATAGCTGCTGCGATAAAACGAAGAACTTCGTCGCCCACATCATGTCCATATGTGTCATTTACATTTTTAAAATGATCGACATCAAACATAATGACTGCATAACTTTTTTGTTCCTTCGTCCAAGACATTAAACGATCATCCAGTGTTCGTCTATTATATAAACCTGTTAATCCATCGCGTTCTGACTTACCTGTTAACTCCAATACTTGTTCATGTAAATGACTAAAACTTTGAATAAGCGCTTCTTTCAATTGAATCACTTCATAGTACCAAGCCTGAACAGAACGGAAATTATTTTCCTCATCATTCAATTTACTGCTCTCTGTCAACTGAGCTAACCGTTGAAGCGGTTTTGCAATTCGGTATGATAGGAAAATAACAATAATTAAAGAAATAGCTAAGAACGGTAGTGCAATTAAAAACATCTGCTTGAATAATTGTTTAGCCGGCGCTTCAACTGCAGAAGCAGGTCGTTGTGCGATAACCATCCAGTCTGTATTTTCAACATGTGCATAACCTGCAAAAGCAATTTGATTCTCTGTATTCTCTCCTTTAACAACACCTGTTGTTTTTTTGTGAATCGCCATATTTATAATGTCATTATCAGGTAAATCACGCGCAATATTTTTCTTTCGCTCATCATAAATAATTGTACCATCTCGATCGACAACATAGACCGTTGATTGACCATCATATGGATGTGCACCTAATAATTTATACAAAATATTTTTTTCTTTTAAATAAATCGTGCCACCAATTAAACCAAGATATTCATTTTTCTCTGAAAAGATAGGTGTCGTTACAAAAACGATCAACCGACCACTCACACTCGTATAAGGTTGAGAAATCATGGGCTTTTGTTCTTTAATCGCTTTTTTCGTTGCTTCAGCTGTTAATTTTACACCAACTAAATCTAACGATTGTGGAGACGTTGCGAGAACAACTGCTTTCTTATTAACAATTGCAATCGAGTTGAATGCACTCGTCTGATTTCGTATAAAATCTGCATGTTTTTCTAAATATGATTGGTCATCTATACGTTCTGCAATATACTTCGCATTAACCTTTAAAATTTTCTGTTGCTCTGCTAAATAATTATTAGCCGTCTCTGCTACTTTTTGAGCATATACTCGATTTGTAACCATCGCACTTTCACCCAAGTTCGCTTTATTCAATTTATAACCGCTCCAAATTGATACGATACTTGTCAAAATAAATGATAGTAAAGTCACGCTGATGATAAGATACTGTAGTTTTATTTTATTATTTTTCATTTCATCGTCTCACTTCTTTTTTACTATTTCCTTTAATTATAAAATATTCCAATTATAATTGAAAACACTTTAAAACTTATTTATACTATTATATTGTAATTTATGTTCATTTTTATTATTTTTAGTAAATTTATGTTGAAGAATTTCCTTTTTCATCCTATAATTCAAATATGGAGTAGAATACTAGGATTTAGTCCCCCTTTTATTCTATTCAACAGACTAGCATTATCTAGTTGCTAGTTTTCAAGTGCATGTTCTACGTATTTAGATCAGAACTATTCCCCAAGTAGTGCTGTAATCCTTCTAAATATCGCACGACTATGTAGAACTCTCCTTAATATTATGGAAAAAGACTATCTGCATGAGGTAGTCTTTTTTATTTTTATATTCTTACCATTTGCATTCTTTTTAATAAGTGGAGTACTCTTTTAGTAAGTTATACATTATCGAATAGAGGAGTTTTGCATATGTTTATTGTAACAAACCGTATTAAAGTAAAAAAAGGCTTTGCTGAAAAAATGGCTCCAAACTTTACAAAGGGTGGCGACACGTTAAAACAATTCCCGGGCTTCATCAAAACAGAAGTGGCGATTGCACGCGACTTTGAAGATTATGATGAAATGAGTGTCAATATGTTTTGGGAATCATTGGATGGCTTCCACGAATGGCGTAATAGCGATGCATTTAAAGAATCTCACAAACGCCCTGAACCAAAAGAAGGCGAAGCACCAAAAGAATCGCCAATGTTAGGTAGCCAAATTGTCATTTCAGAAATCGTGACATCAACAGAAGCATAAAATACAAGCTACTTTATCTCTTTTATCCTTCGTAAATGGAGGCTAAAAGGGATAATACTATTTAAAGCACAGAAAATCCCGTATAATTTAGAAATCATATAGGATTTTCATATATGTATCCACCTAGATTAGTGAATATTACGTTTTTTGAAGTTTCCGCCCTTTACTTCTGCCATGTCATACACCGTAACAAAAGCTTCTGGGTCAATTTCAAAAATAATTGATTTAATTTTTGTGTCTTCTAATCGGTTAATCACACATGTAACTTCTTTGAATTTTTCATGTGAATAGCCACCATACACATCTGTTAATGTAGCACTACGACCTAAACGATCACGAATTGTTTCAACCAATGTATCCGGATCTTTCGTAATAATTTTAAATGTTTTCGCACCACTTAAGCCTTCTTCAACAATATGAATTACTTTTGAAGCGATAAAGTAAGCAAGACCCGATAAAATCGCTCCTTTGAATCCAAACACGAATGATACTAAAATGAAAACGAACATATTCAAGAATAAAATCAAATCACTTGTACCAAATGGTAATTTACGTGATAGTAACACAGCAAACATATCAATTCCATCTAAGGCACCACCATTACGTAGCGCAAGACCCATACCAAAACCGATAATAATCCCACCTACTACCGTAATCAGTAATGTGTCACCTTCAATAATTGTTCGAACATCATGCATTGCGACAGTACCTGCTGCCAATGTCGCAATCCCTAACGTCGAATACATTGCAAAACTTTTACCAATCTGTTTATACCCTAGCCAAACAAATGGAATATTTAAAATCGCAATCCATACCCCTAAAGGTAGGCCAATTAATTCTGATAAGACGATACTAATACCTGTTACTCCTCCATCTGATACACTGTTTGGAATTAAAATTGCTTCTAATCCATATGCTGCAATTAACGCACCAAACATAACAGCGAATACTCGCCATAAAATTCTTTGTATTTTTCTTTTCTTTGCTTCTCTTTTCATCAAATTCTCCTCTTTTTACTTTATACTCTTATTTTAGAAATAAATACGTAAAATTCCCACTAATAAGGTCGCATTTACAAGGAGTTTTCAAAAAAACATGAAAATCATGTGATTTCATTTGAAATTTTAGAAAATTTTGTCTTTTTTGAACAAAAAAGATATGAACCATTTACAGAATTCATATCTTTTATATATTTTAGTAGAATGTACCGTAGCCTACTACATAACGATCCCAGTAACCTACTAACGATTGATATTGAACTTTATTTCCAGCTGCATGTAACAATTTACCATTACCTGCATACATTGCAACATGGGTAATACGGCTACTTCCTACTGAGAAGAATACTAAATCACCTTGTTTTAATTGTGATTTTGATACTTTCTTAGAAGCTGCATATTGTGCCCCACTTGTACGTGGAATTGACTTACCATTTGCTTTTTTATAAACATATTGTGTAAAACCAGAGCAGTCAAATCCTCTTGGAGAAGTTCCACCCCACACATATGGTACACCTAAGTATTGCGAACCTGTTGAGATTAATTTACTACCGCTTGTAGAAATTTTCTTTACATATGTTTTTAAGTTTGAGCCGACAACCCAACCTGTTTTCTTACCATAGCTAATTTTATACCATGTTTTTCCGTTTACTGTACGCTTATAAGTTGCTTTTACAACTGTATTTTTCTTCACAGTACCAACTTTTTTATTGTGACCACCTGCTGCTGAATATATATTCTTTTTTGCAGATGTTTTAAAGCTCTTTGATACTTTTGATGTTTTTGAAAGTGTTAATTTTGATAAGTTTGTTGATAATACCCAACCTGTCTTCTTACCATATTTAATTTTGTACCATGTTTTACCGTTTACTACACGTTTATGTGTTAATGTAACAACTGTATTTTTTGATACAGTACCAATTTTTTTCTTATTCGCTTGGTAATATACATTCTTTTTTGTTTTTACAACGTATGTTCCAGATGCTTTTTTAGTAACAGATACACTACTTTTTGCTGATACTTCTGTCATTGGTGTCGTTGTTAAACCTGCTGATAATGCGATGGCACTTGCTGTTGTTACTGCGATTAATTGCTTCTTCATTGTACATTTTCCCCCGTTTTTTTCATCAAATTAATATATATAAACGTTTTATCTTCAAAAATCACATTTTTTTATCATTCACACGTAACCTAGTCTATAGAAATACTTAAATATAAACAACGACATTTCGATTACAAAAATATTAAAGATTATTACGGTATGTAATAAAAGAACGATTTCGCTTTTCTGAGAGAAAAGTGCGATAATAGAAGAAACTATGAAAATAAAGGATGAACTATACTATTTATGAAAACATTACGCGTAAAACCAGATTTTATCGCTGACTTAAAAAGAGGCTACTCACTTGTCCATCGCGATGCTGTATCGAATAAAGACCTTTTAGAAAATGAAGGCGAACTTTTTGAATTAGTGGATGTCCATAATCGTTTTTTAGGAAAGGCTTATTACGGTATTCAAAATAAAGGAATTGGTTGGGTGTTAACGATGAAAGAACACGAAGAAATCGACCAAGCTTTCTTTACAAAGAAAATCAGTGCCGCACTACAACTACGTGAAAACTTCTTCAATGATGCAGACACAACTGCTTTCCGCGTCTTTAATGGCGAAGGTGACGGTATTGGTGGAATCTCAATTGATTATTATGATGGTTACTTCTTAATCAATTGGTATAGCGATGGTATTTATCGTTATCAAGACTTTGTTATTCAAGCACTTGATGAATTAACAAATTACAAAGCCATTTATGAGAAAAAACGCTTCGATACAAAAGGAATGTATATCGAACAAGAAGATGACTTTGTGAAAGGTACACCGGGTGAGTTCCCGATTATCATTAAAGAGAATGGCATGAACTTTGCGATTGATTTAAATGATGGTGCTATGACAGGTATCTTCCTTGACCAACGTGATGTACGTCGCACAATTCGCGATCAATATGCAGAAGGTACAAATATGTTAAATACATTCTCTTATACAGGTGCATTCTCTGTAGCTGCTGCTCTTGGTGGCGCTAGAGAAACAACTTCTGTCGATTTAGCAAAACGCTCACTTTCAAAAACAATTGAACAATTCAGTGTGAACGGCATTGATTTTGAAGCACAGGACATCAAAGTAATGGATGTATTCCACTACTTTAAATATGCACAACGCCATCAATTAAAATTTGATTTAGTTGTATTAGACCCGCCAAGTTTTGCACGTACGAAGAAGATGACCTTCTCAACAGCAAAAGATTATCCAAAATTATTGGCGGATGCACTTTCGATTACAGCGAAAAAAGGAATCATCGTTGCTTCAACAAACAATGCAAGCTTCGGTATGAAAAAATTCAAAACATTTATCGACCAAGCATGTAAAGAAACAAATACAAAATATAAAATTGTAGAGCAATTCGGATTACCAAAAGATTTCCGCGCAAACCGCGACTTCCCTGAATTCAACTACTTAAAAGTTTGCTTCATTCAAAAATTAAACTAATAAAAACGCACTGACTTAACGGGTCGGTGCGTTTTTTTATCTAATGTATATTCTCAATAGCTTCTTTTAAATCATTCATAAACAACCCAACAAGGTCTCCATCAATGATTCGATGATCGAACGATAGACTCATACCCATCATCGTACCAATACCAATCGTGCGGTCTAGTAGAATCACAGGGCGCTCTTTCATTGCATGAACTCCTAAAATTGCGACTTGGGGGAAATTAATAATCGGCGTAGCATATGTGCCGCCTTTTGCTCCTGTGTTTGAAATCGTAAATGTGCCGCCAGCAATATCGGTAATTTTCAACGTCCCTTGTCGTGCACGTTCTGTCACATCTTGTAGTTCTATAGCGATTTCTTCTATTGTTTTCTCATCCGTTTCTTTAATAACAGGAACGATTAACCCTTCAGGTGTTGCAATTGCTACACCTAAATTGATCTCTTTTTTCAATACAATCTCATTTGCTTTTTCATCAATGGTCGCATTAAAAATTGGATACTTTTGAAGCATTTGTGCCACTATTTTCATGATGATTGGTAAATAGGTGATATGTACATTTGATTGCTCAGCTAGCTTTTTCTTATACGTAATAAGCGCATCTACTTGCACTTCTTCCATACCTGTTGCATGTGGAATCGTAAAAGCAGATTGCACTAAATTTTTATAGATTTTTTTACGCATACCGACAATTGGGATGCGTTCTTCTCTATGTTCCGTCATCTCTGTCTCTCCTTTTTAACTTCTCTTTTGTATGCTATCTCCTTTCTACATAGATTTCAATGTATTTAAAAAGAGAAACCGCCATTTGACGATTTCTCCTTTTGTTACTCTTCTAATGATTCAATTTTCGGTTCAACTAATTTACGATTCTTTTTCACAGGGTCAATCTTTCGTTCAATAAAACTTAAAATTAAGTCTACTAAAACTGCCATTAGAGCTGTTGGAATTGCACCTGCTAAAATAATTGCTGTACCATCTGTAGCATTCGTACCTCGAATAATAATATCTCCTAAACCGCCTGCTCCGATGAATGCACCAATCGCTGTAATTCCAATTGCGACAACAAGCGCAATGCGAATACCTGCAATAATAACGGACAGTGACAGTGGTAACTCAATCATATACAGGACTTGTAGCTTTGTCATACCCATTCCTTTACCTGAATCAGTAAGATCTTTATTAATATTATTGATTCCTGTATAGGTATTTTTAATAATCGGTAATAGCGAGTATAAGAATACTGCTACAACAACGGTTGTTTGACCTAAACCGATAGCTAACATTAAAATGGCTAACATCGCTAAACCAGGAATCGTTTGAATAATATTTGCAATAGTAATGACATATGTTGAAAGTCGACCATATTTTGAAATCAGAATGCCGATAGGAATACCGACAACGGCTGCAATTAATACACCATAGATTGAGATTAAAAAGTGTTGAACAAATTGCATAAATACATAACTACCGTTTTCATCAAAGTAGTAAAAGAATTGCTGGAAGGTATTCATATTTTCCATGCCTATTCTCCCCCTTTATCATCAAAGTAATTATGTTTTTCTAAAAAATGTTGTGCGACAACGGCTGGTTCTAATAAATTATTATCTGATTCATAATTTAATTTCTGCATTTCTTCTGTAGATACTTTGTCGACAAGTTTTTCTAAAATTTTCTTCACTTCTGGATGTGTTTTTAGTAATTCATTCGTTGCAAGTGGACTACAATCATATGGTGGGAAGAAATTCAAATCATCTTCTAATACAACAAGATCATAACTCGAAATACGTCCATCTGTCGTATAACCTAATACAACGTCCATCTTTCCAGCTTCAACTGCATCATATACAAGACCAATTTGCATTGGGTAGACTTTGTTAAAGTCAAAACCATATTCCTTTACAAATGCTTTGTAACCATCTCCTGGACGATTCATCCACGATGTATCCACACCAGCTTGCATTTTGTCTGCAACTTTTCGTAAGTCACTTACTTTTTTCAAATTATATTTTTTCGCTGTCTCCTTACTTACCATGAATGCATAGGTATTTGCGAAGCCATATGAGTCGAAAAACGTTTGATCATAATCTTTTTGGAATAATTCCTGTACTTTTTTCATTGCTTCTTCTGGGTCTTTAATTGCTTCTTGCCCTAAAGCACCTGTTAAATCTGTTCCTGTATAACGTGTCGCTGAAATATTTGCATCACCATTTAACATAGCTTGATGTACGACAACACTCGAACCTAAGTTATTAATCATTTGTACATTTTCATCTGTATAATGCTCAATCATGAGTTTAACCATATTCCCCATAATAGCACTCTCTGTTGTAGTCACTGTAGCAATCTTAATCGTTTCATCTTTTCCAGATGAACAAGCAGATAAGATGAGCATTATGCTACAAATGAAAACAATCCATTTCAGTCTCCGCATAAATTACCCCTCCTATCGTTCTACTCGTAAGCCTTTTGGCGTCGCTATTTTTTCTACTTTCGATAAAATAAAATCAATTAATAATGCTAAAATCGTTACAAATACAGCACCGCCAATAATGAATTCAGGTTGATATAAATTCAATCCGTTAAAGATGAAATCCCCAAGACCTCCAGCTCCTATGTACGAAGCTAAAGTTGCCCATGATACTGCATAAACTGCAGATAGACGAATACCTGCCATAATAACAGGAATTGCAAGAGGGAACTCTACTAAATAAATACTTTGGAACTTGGTCATTCCCATACTCATACCAGCACCACGTAAATCTTTATTGACTGACTGCATGCCAATAAATGTGTTATTTAAAATTGGTAATAGTGTATAAATAAATAACGCAACAATCGCTGGAATTTTCCCAACTCCTAAAATTGGAATCATCAGTGCTAAAATCGCTAGAGATGGTAAAGTTTGAAGCACACTTGTAATTCCCATGACCACTTTTGCGACTTTTTCAGTTTTAGATAATAGAACGCCTACTGGAACAGCGACGATAATACCTAATAATAATGCTGACATAGAGATATAAAATTGTTCCCATGTTTTAACTAAAATTTCTTGCTTATTATTTACTAAAAAATCTCCTGCTGCTGTAAAAAATTCACCCATATCTGTTTCACATCCTTTATTTCATCATTCATTTGATGCTTCATTACGGACTTCTTCAGCGGCCTCATCGCCCCAAATTGTGTCATATACAATATCTACAATATGCGCACGTGTAATTAGACCAACTAATCGATGGTCACTATCTACAACAGGAATATTTTTTAAATTTCGACGTAAAATTCGACGTACAGAATCTTGCAAACGTGAATTGTTATATACAAAAAAGACATCCTTATCCATTGCATCTGCCACACTCGATGTTCGGTGTCTTTCAGATGTAATATTTTCAACGCTTAAATAGCCTTTTAAAATGTTATTGCCGTCAACGACAAATAGTGTATCTACACGACTTTTCACCATCTTGTGAATCGCGTCGTCTAAGCTTTTTTCTAGTGAGATTGTAATTGGTGTAATCATGACATCATCCACGACTTTTACACTTGGTTTTTCTTGTACAAGGCGGTGTGAGCCAATGAAATCTTTTACGAATTGATTTGCGGGATTGGATAAAATATTATCTGGGGTATCATATTGAACGACTTTTCCGTCATGCATAATACAGATTCGGTCTGCTAGTTTGATTGCTTCATCCATATCATGTGTTACAAAAACGACGGTTTTGCCTAAACGTTGTTGTAAATCTTTCATTAAATCTTGTAGCGTATCACGCGTAATCGGGTCTAACGCGCCAAATGGTTCATCCATTAAAATTAAATCTTGGTTCGCTGCTAACGCACGTAATACACCGATACGTTGTTGCTGACCTCCAGATAACTGTGTTGGATATAAATCTAAGTAACTTTCGGGTAGATTCACAAGTTTAATCAGTTCTTCTGCTGCTTTTTCCTTTTTTTCTTTATCCCACTTTAGTAATCTAGGTACTAAAGTGATATTTTCTCGAATAGTCATATGTGGCATTAAGCCAATTTGTTGAATTACATAACCAATACTACGTCTTAATGTAACAGGGTTTTTCTTTCGGACATCTTCGTCATTAATAAGAATTTTACCGCTAGTTGGTTCAATCATTCGATTAATCATGCGAAGAGCGGTCGTCTTACCACTACCAGATGTACCGATAAATGCGACAAATTCGCCTTTTTTGATTTCAATATTCAAATCATCTACGGCTTTTTTTCCTCCTCGATAGACTTTCGAAAGGTTTTCTAGTTTTAACATAATACAACTTCTCCTTCCTTCTGTAAGTTCCATTTAGTTACCCGAATACATATATTTTACTCATTTTTTTAATATTTAACCAATAATAAGCTTTTTTTTCCAAATTTGCAGTTCAGGTGCATTGTGGGAAAAAGTGCATTATAATGGGACAATACGCACTGTAATATCATTTACAAACCTTTGTGGTAGAGAAGGGATTCTATGTTTAAAAATCGTCAATTTAAAATTAAAGTATCAGGTTGTTCAGGTTTTATTTTTCTTGGTTTATTGCTTTTATGTATCATTGCCTTATTACTAACTGTGCCACTATTCGGATTCTTTGGTTTATCGATTCTACTTGCCAAATACGAACTTGCACATTTAGATTTATATGATCATTGGTATCGCAACGCACTATATTTCGGCTGGTTTTTGTTACTAGTCTTAGTAGTTGTTTTCGTCATTGACTTGCTCGGTTTATTTACGATGGCATCGATGAATATGGACTACAATACGGGCGTTAGTATTATTAGTACATTAGTTCAATATGGCATCTGTTTATTTATTTTCCATCAAAATTTAGTCAACTTATTCAATCGAATTGAATTTACTTGGCTCGGTTCAGGCATTACCGTCGCAGTCATCTATTTAACTACTTCTGCACTGACGACAACAACGATTATTGAAGAACCTAAAAATGATTAACTAGATTTTGCTCATACTAAAAGGACCTCGATCTAAAAATCGAAGTCCTTTTTAAAGAAATGATGATACAGGAGGAAAAATATGAATACCGTTTCTTATATTATATTGTTCACATTCATCTGGTTCATATTATTTTTCATGAATCAGCTATCCGATGTCATTTTTTTAATCGGCTTTATACCTGCATCTCTTTTCATGCTTTTCTATGGTATTCGTGAACTCAAAGATGCTTTAAAACGCTAATTCTCTTGGTGAGAAGGTGGCGTTTTTTTCGTTAGTACATACGACGTACAAAAAGCAGTGATTGGAATGACCGCAATTAAACCAATCGCTGAACAAGCAATCGTTACAACTTCCCCACTAAATATTTTTGAATTAATCATCTCACTCCATGAATACGATAAATCACTAAACAGGATCAGTAGTGCTAAGTAGCTTCCAACAAAAGCAAAAAATAATGTATTCATACTTGTACCAATAATATCTTTACCGATGGATAAACCAAAAATAAAGAGGTTTTTACGATCAATATCAGGCTTAAGTTGATGCATCTCTTTCATTGGTGAAGCAATAGCAATCGAAGCGTCTGTAATCGCTCCAATCGTACTCATCATAATAACTGCGACAGCTACTTTTGAAAAATCAATACCAATTCGTAAAGAAGCCATGCTTAACTCTTCCGTCTCCTCTTTACCAAACCCTTGAATGAATGTGGCATTGGCAAAGTAAAGAATGAGCCCAGATAAAAGGAGTGTCGTGAAAACCGTTGAAGCAAATGCTGTTTTTGTCATTGTATTCGTTCCGTTAATATAAAATAAATTAATAAAACTAATGATGATACAGATAATCATCGTTAAAATGACAGGATTCACTTCTGGAATATTCATAAAGAATAGTAAGACAATGAACAAAGCAAAATTTATAAACAGCGTGATGAATGAGCGCAGTCCTTTTTTACCCCCAAGCCCAATCATTAGAATCGCGAGTAACATCGCGAGGACGACTAAACTGTTCATTGCTTCACCTGCTTTCTCTTAATGAAGAATAGAACGATGAATAAAGAGATGGGAATCGTTAAAACAATCCCGAGGCCGCCCACAAGTGCTCGAACAATCTCCAATGTGAGGTTGGTTGAAAGTGTATAGGTAAATGTTGCATGATTTTTAAAGAACAACATCATCATTGGAATAGAACCGCTCACATAGACAAAGAATAGAATATTCGTCATAGGTCCCATAATATCTTTCCCAATCTCTCGTCCTGATTTTGCTAACTGTTTGATTGAGATATGCGGATTTTTTTCGTATAGTCCAAATAAAGAAGATGACATCGTAATCGCAATATCCATGACTGCACCGAGTGATGCGACAAGAAGTCCTGCAAAGAACAATGTTTTATAAGGTCTTGTAATGAATTGTAGTTCCTCATAACGCATGCCATTTTCTTTTGTGAGCCATAATACGAATACGGCAATACCAAAGGATATAAATGTACCGACGAGCGTAGCGAGAATCGCTGTAAATGTCTTCTCATTCCATCCATTGACGAGCGTTAATGAAATCACTGTAAATAGAACACAACCAAGCATGCAAAGTGGGATTAAATAATCGTCCCAATTTGTATAGCTTTGAATAACCCATGCGATGATCCCCATATTAATGACTAAACTAAGCAATGAAAGAACACCCTGTTTTCGTCCAACAAAGATGAGTATCAAGATGAGTAACCAGACCACTCCTAGAAGGAGATGGTCGCGTTTCATACCTGTAATATCAAATTGGTTTTCTGCATTCTTCTTCACGAAAAGCTTATTTCCTTCATGGTAGGCATCATCGAAGCCACCTGAAGCAGTATATGTATGTTGTAACTGAATGATTCTTCCTTTTTCATTACCATTTAAAATTTTCGCTGTCAGTTCTTGATGATAAATAGTATCTCGATTTTGAAACTCATCTGTTACTTGTTCTTTTTGCAGGAGTTTCGTCTGTGTCACTTCTGCAATTGTTTCGTCATAGAATGAAGCATTATGATTCACAAAAAATAGCGAACTGATTACTGACAATATAAGTAATACAACCAAAGCTCCCTTTTGAATTGATTTAGAAGATTTTCTTTGTTTAACTAAATTCATATTCCTCTCCTTAATTTTAAAGTCTAATTTTAAACGTATGACTTACATAAAAGTTTCTTACTTCGTAGCATAACATATGCGAAATTCATGTCATCTAGTGACAAAGTACGATGTTACTTTTTACCAACACCTGTTATTGTTATACGTAACAATTTTCAGTAAAGGAGTTTTTAGATGAAATTACGATTAGAATTCCATTTATTTAATGATTTACACAGTAATTTTGCGATTTCATATCTACAAGATGGTCAACATAAAATTATTTTACATGCAAAAAATGGCCATTCTCTTTTACTATCACTGGGTGATGGTTTATTAAACCATTACAAAAATGATGTACACCACTTTGACATATCTACAGAACAAACAGCCTATTATTGTGTAATTATACAAAAAACACTCATCATTTTAGATGAGCAAGATTTAATCATCTCTTGTCCAATAGATGATTTTGCACATAGCTTTTTCCATGCTTATGAACGTTATCTCTATGACTTACTTAGAATGGAGTCTATAAGTTTAGATGATTCTACGCTTCAAAATATGAAACAACAAGTCTATGCCCTACATCAAATACTGGTACTGAACTTTACACATATTAATGCAATGGTTGTAGAATAGTTACCAAAATACAGGATATCTGCGTGTTCTACGCATATTATTAATGAGTAAACCCATTACTACCACAAGAGATGAACCGAGTAGAATTGGGGTAAAGAGATATTCAAAGTGATAACCACTAATCATAACAATGAGTGCATTCGCAATCGCTGGTGGATGTGTTACACGTAATGCCATGGTAAAGACAACTGCAACCGCTACTGCTAGTGCAAGCGTCATAGGTGTTGTGCCAACTAATCCTGCTACTGCCCAACCGACAAAACCAGATATGACATGTCCACCGACGATATTTCTTGGTTGTGCCAGTGGTGCATTCCAACTCGCAAATACTAAAATACAGCTTGAACCGAATGATGCCATAAACCACGGTGTATCCGTCATCTCTGTTAATTCTAATAATAAAATAATAGTTAAGAAGCTCCCGACGAATGCTGTAAATAAGTCTTTTACATTTACTTGTAGTGGGCTTTTTGCGTCGCCCTTCATTTTTTTAAAATAATTCATTTCCTTCCTCCTAAATTTACTATTGAATACTTTAACGCAAAATTTCCTTTGAAACAATTTTATTTTTATACTTTTTTTACTGCTATTATATTGAGTGGAGGTGTCCAAATGGCGCACGATAAAATTTTAATTGTTGATGATGAAGAAGATTTAGCACAATTAATAGAGCATGTCCTCGTAAAAGAAGGGTTTTCAGCAATTCAAAAAGCACATACTTTACAAGATGCTTGGACGGTTTTTCAAGAATTCCAGCCCGATTTAATTTTATTAGATCTTATGTTACCGGACGGTGACGGGTATGATTTTTGTAAAAAAATTAGAGAGGTTTCAACCATTCCAATTTTATTTGTTTCAGCAAAAGATGAAGAAATTGATAAATTACTTGGGCTCGCAATTGGTGGAGATGACTATATTACAAAACCTTTTTCACCAAAAGAAGTAGCCTACCGCGTCAAAGCGCAACTTAGAAGATCAAGTTATGCAGAGCAACAGCTTCCTAAAATACAAGTAGGTCCTTTTTCATTTCAATCTGAGGAATCCGAGATTGCTAAAAATGGCGAAGTACTTCCGCTTACTGCAAAAGAGGTTAGGTTAATGCGTGAATTTATGCACCATCCGAACCAAATTTTAAGTAAAGAGACACTTTTTAAACGCGTTTGGGGTGAAGATTTTTACGGTTCAGACAATACCGTTATGGTTCATATTCGCCGCCTACGTGAAAAAATTGAGGATACACCTTCCAAGCCAACTTACTTAATAACAGTTAAAGGTTTAGGTTATAAGTTGGTGCAATCATGAAATGGCGTTTAACTAGACGTTTTCTTGTATCCATCGTATTAATTGTCGGTTTGATTGTTGTAATGAACACACTTTTACTGATTGCACTTTTATTTATTCAATCTTATAAAAAAACTGCGACTTCACCTGAAGCTGTAGAGGTGACTGCAACACGTTTTTCAGATGAAATTATCGTGAAGAATGGGAAACCCACCATTACGAATCGCGGGCAAAAAATATTAGAAGAAAATCATGCATGGGTCCAAATTTTAAATAAGGAAGGAAAAGAGGTTGCTGCCTATCAAACACCTGCTTCCTTACCTACAAGTTATAGTCCTGTGGAAATTGTTCAGATGTATAAGTATAAAGAAGTGAATGGGCAGACAACTGTTTTTGTCGGCGAAGCCGAAAATTTGAGTTATTTTTTTGGGGTTGAAGATCCTAGATTAACGCGTGTTGTTTACAACTTTAATTTTGATCAAATCTCGTATATTTTTACAAAACTATTTTTAGTATTCCTAGTTGTGGATTTATTAATCGCTACACTAGTCGGTTTCTTATTCGGAAGTCGCTTAACGAAGCCGATGTATACACTCATTGAAGGAATTCATCGTTTAAAACATCAAGACTATGAAAAAATTTCCGTTAAGGGTGGACCTTATCGAGAAGTTTTTGAGAATATGAATGATTTATCCACAACGTTAAAGAGTGTTGAAACAGAACGAAAAAAGCTCGATCAAATGCGAAATGAATGGATTGGAAATGTATCACATGATTTAAAAACACCGCTCGCTTCGATTCAAGGTTACGCAGAATTATTACAGGAAGATGTAACAGATGAGGAACGCCTGATCTATACACAAATTATTGAGCAAAAATCACTTTACATGCGCGATTTACTAAATGATTTAAACCTCACAACTAAGCTACAGAGCGGTACATTCCCACTTCAAAAAGAAAAAGTATTACTTTCTTCTTTCGTTCGCGAATGTGTAATTGATGTCTTAAACGATCCGATTTATCAAACACGTTCTATTACATTTGAAGCTGAATCTGAAACATTATCTGCAACCTTGGATTGGAATTTATTTAAACGTGCACTATTAAATTTCATCTACAATGCACTTATCCACAATTCAGAAAATACAGATATCCAAATCAACTTATCCACAGGTTATCCACAAGAACACGAAAACTATTTTTCTGAAAGGTTATCCACAGATTTTGCAACAATTCAGATTATTGATTTTGGAAAAGGTATTCCTGTAGATGAGCAGCCATTTTTATTCAATCGCTATTATCGTGGAACGAACACAAAAGATACACAAGGTTCTGGTCTCGGCATGGCAATTGCTCAAGATATTATTCAAGCACATGATGGTGTCGTCTATATTAAGAGTAAAGAAGGCGAAGGTACGACGATTTCAATTATCCTCCCGCTTCAATAACATAAAAAACACCGAAACTTATGCTTCGGTGTTTTTTAATTCCTCTTTATAATTCTGCAATGCGTTCAATGAATGGTCTTCCATCAATCATTCCTTTTTCATATAGTTCTTCTGCAGTTTTGAAATATTGCGTAAGACCATCTGAAGAACGTGTTAATAGAAAACTTCTTTCATCATCTATTCGACTAATCCACCATTCCTCTCCTCTATAATCAAAACTCAATTCCTGTCCTTCATCAATTGCTTGTTGTACTTCTAGCCATGTTTTTTCATCCATAAAAATACCTCCATATAAAAAAGAGTGAGAATTGGTATCTAAACTGGCACCTATGTCAAGGACACAATAAAAAAAGAGATTAAGCAACTTGAAGGTGATTCCTATATTGAATAGGAGTCATCTTTTTTAAGTTCCACTGATAACGATAGTTGTTGTAATAAACCATGTAATGATTTATTTTTGTCTTTAATTCTTGTAATGTTTTACTCGATTGATAATCTACTTCGTCCTTTAAATGTCCAAAGAACGATTCTTGAGGCGCATTATCCCAACAGTTACCTCTTCTAGACATCGATTGACCTAAACCATATTGCTTTAATAACTTTTGATATCGAGGACTTGTATAATGGCTTCCTTGATCTGAGTGGATGAAGGCATCTTTATGGAGAGTGACTTTCTTGTTGTTGACTAACTTATGGATGGTTTGCGTTGCGATGTCTAAAGTGATTCGATCTGAAACATGATAGGCTAGAATTTCATTGGTAGAGGCATCTTTTACGGTCGACAAATACGCCATACAATTACCGTTATATGGCAAGTAAGTAATGTCGGTTAATAATACTTTTCCGGGAACACCTTGCTTAAATTTTCGGTTTAATTGGTTTGAAACCACTTGATGTTCCTGTGTAGCTTTCGCCATTTTTTTATAAGGATTCGGCTTTCGATGAGGGCAAATGATGCCGTATTTCTTCATAATTCTTTGGATTTTTTTACGACTAAAGATAAGATGAAAGTCATTCTCCAGAATCATTTTAATGGAACGAGACCCTTTCTTATAACCACGTCGCTCAAAGGCTTTTAATATGATTTCTTTCGCTTCTACGTCGCGTTGCTCTCTGGCTTGACGGCTAGAACGGGCTTTTAGGTAACTGTAATATCCAGAGCGTGAGACGTCTAAAAGGGCACAGAAATAAGCCGTCATTCGCTTCAATTGATTCTGTTCCACCGTTTCATAAATCAATAGATAGATACTACTTGGATTTAGGCTTTCTCTGGCGTTTAGCAGCCTCCTTTCGGTCACTTCGAGCTTTTTTAATAACGCTACTTGACCTTCTAATAGTTTAATTCGAGCCTCTTGTCTTTCAATGATTTCAGTTGATGTCAGTTCACGGATTAAAGGTCGACCCGAATTACTTTTCCTTGAATCTGTAAGTCCGATTGACCCATCCTTTTCATAAGCTTTCTTCCATCTATAAGCAGATTGTTCAATACGCTTCATTCCGATTACCTCTACATCAAAACCATTTTCTTCAAAGATATGACGTGGCAGTTTCCCCGCTAAATAAGCATCTAAAAATGTATGTTTAAAAGCATCTGTATAAGTGATAGCACGCTCACTAACACGTGCTACATTCGTATTATTTTGAAGTGTTTCGATCTCTTGCTTTGTAAATATGATTTTACTCATGACGTCGCCTTCTTCCTATAGCTTGAATGTAAAGTATATAAAAAAATACCTGTGATTAAAACACTCTTTTTATCGAGTGTCCTAACTACAGGTACCATACTATATCCTCACTCTTCTTCTTATAATTCTGTTGTCATTCCATAAATCATACCTGAAATATAAGGGATTAACCAAATAACCCACACAACGATACTAAATTTATGGAATTTCGCCATCATGTCTTCATTTTTCTTAACAAGAACGACTGTTGCCCAAATCGCATGGAATAACATTAACAAAATCGCAATTGTACCTGTAATACCATGGAAGCTAAAGATGAAGCCACTTGATGCCATACGCCCCATTAAAGTAGTTCCGACTGTATCACACACTAACCCCAACCAGAAAACAACTACATGCCAAGGCTTTAAGATTTTTTGAATTTTTTCAGACCATACACCAATTGTGTAAAAAACTAAGGCGGATGTAATAAAAATCACAGCTGTAATTAACATAAATCTCCCTCATTTCTTATGGAATGGTAGTACTAAAATTAAGAAGCTTCTTTTGGCATATCTTTTTTACTCACTTCATCATAAGAGGTCACTTCGCCCTCTTTATTTACATAGAGCATTAAATAGGCACCTTTTCTTAATTGTTTATTCGCTGAAAACTCAAGCTCTTTATGCTTTCCTTCATCATTTACCGCATCACCTTTATAACCGTAGCGAATCATTGTTTCGCCATTATCTAGACGGTCCTCTATTTTTTCACCATCTTGTGTAATTTGAATATAGTAACGCTCTTTATTAAAACGGTTAAAATCAAGTGTTAAGACGGCATAACTTGCCCCTGCTAAGACCACGACAATCACTAAAAAAATAAACCAACCTTTTTTCACATTCATCCCTCGTTTCGAATTGTTCTTTTCATGATAGTGGTATAGGCTCTCACAGTGAATGCATAATAAACGGCATAAATCGCACTATAAATACCTATCCAAATACATACAGGTACAAAAATATTCATATTAAGCACACTTGAAATCGCTTTTAAAGCAACCGCACTATGAATCATACCTACAAGTAATGGGACACAGAAAATCACACCCACTTGTGCGGCAATCGAATGTTTCATGCTCTTCATACTGATACCCATCTTATGAAGAATCATAAACTGACCTTTATCTGCTTCTGCCTCTGTTAAAATCTTAAAGTAGATAATACTGCCTGTTGCAAGTAAAAATACAAAACCTAAGAAACTACCTACAAATAAGATAATGCCGACACTCTCCATGTTCTGTTTCACATCAATCGGATAGCTAGAAAAACGTGCATCTTCTGGCATTTTATCTTGAATTTTCTTTGCCTCTACTACTGTCAAATTCGGTTCAATTACTGCATGAACTGTCATTTTCTCACTTGTATTTTGCAACTGTTTAAATACGTCTGGTGTCACAATTAATGTCGTATAGGCAATAGAACTGTTTAATACATTTTCTTTTGTAACATCTTTTAAACGTAATGATTGCTTCACTTTCATAGCATCTAATTGTTTCTCTTTATAGTCAGGTGAATAGCGCTCATCGTAACTTGGATCAATGATAACTGCTTCTTTTCCTACCACTTCAATAGTTGGCTTATCTAATAAACGCGCCAATTGATTGTACGTATCTACTGCCATCACTGTATAATTTCTTTTTCCATAAGGACCAAAAGCATCTGATAACTCTTTCGCATCAAATTCTGTATAAAGAATATGAAATGACTCGCTTTTTTGATTGAGTTTTGGTGTGTCTTTTGTTTCAACATACATATACGTGAAGGGATCTGCTTGTTGAACTGTCGATTTTGTATTGTAGTATAGACCGAAAACAGCGCCCCCTGCTGTAATCGTTGTAGCACTTAATACTGCAATAACAGTTAAGGTTTGTGCATTACCTCGAATACGATAGAGTAGCTGCGAAACAGTTAAAAGTCTTAAATTTTGCCAGATGAATCCTTCTGATTTTTTAATCATCTTTAAACAGTACCCAATGAAAGAATGGAAGATTAAATATGTCCCAATAATAACGCAAGCTAAAATAATAAGCGGTGCTGCAGCACTCAGATACTTCCACACTGGTGATGTGATCATATTAGCTAGTGCGATATAATAACCAATACCTACTAAACTAGCTCCAAGTAATGCCAACCAAACATTCGGCTTAGGTACTTTTTCTCCCTGTTTTTCTGCATGAAATAATTCAATCAATTGGAATCGATATACCACACGATAGCCTTGAATAGATGTGATTAAAAATAAGATAAGAAAAACACAAACTGTATTGATAACGGCGTCTATTGATAAGGTAAAATGCGCTATAGCTTGATAATCCATCATTTTTAATAACATCCATAAAAATAATTTAGAAGCTAAAAAACCAAAGAAAATACCGAAAATAAGGGATATGATTCCTAATAATAAATTTTCGAAAAAGAGTAAAAAGCCAATTTGTCTTTTACGCACACCCAGTAGTGCGTATAATCCTACTTCTTTTTTTCTTTTTTTCATGAAAAAAGCATTTGAATAGAATATAAAAATCGTCACAAATACGAGTAGTACGACAGACGAACTTGACATGATGGATGCAATTTTCTTAGAAGCTTCTACTTCTCCTGTAATGGTCTCGTTATACTTCATCGTCACAAACGTAAAGTAAATGGCAATACTAAAAACCATAGAAGCAATATATAAACTATATTGCGATAGATTACGACGAATATTTTTACGTGCGAGACTAAATAATGTCATCCATCTCACCGCCCATACTGCCAACAGATGCTAAAATCTGCTGGAAAAATTGTTTACGCGTCTGTTGTTCACGATGTAACTCATGCGATAATCGACCATCTTTAATAAAGAGAATACGCTGACAAAAACTCGCTGCAAATGCATCATGTGTCACCATCATAATCGTCGAACCTTTCTCTTCGTTCAAACGACTTAAACTTTCAAGTAAATCGATTGCTGATTTCGAATCAAGCGCACCCGTTGGTTCATCTGCCAAAATCAGTGCTGGTTGTGTAATTAATGCACGAGCTGCTGCTGTACGTTGCTTTTGCCCACCTGATATTTGATACGGATACTTCTCAAATAAAGTTTCAATACCAAACAAGCGCGCAATCTCATCCACACGTTTACGAATATCTGCTGCAGGCACTTTTGAAATGGCTAAAGGTAATAAAATATTTTCACGAACTGTTAGAGAATCAAGTAAGTTATAGTCTTGAAAAATAAAGCCTAAATTTTCACGACGAAAATCAGCTAATTGTTTCTCTTTTAACTCATGTAACTTTTGATTATTCATAAATATTTTGCCATTCGTTGGTGTATCAATTGTTGCTAATATATTTAAAAGAGTTGATTTACCCGCACCACTTGGTCCCATAATACCAACCATTTCACCTCGTTGGATTGTAAAATTAATATCACGAAGTGCTGTAAACTGATTTACTCCCTTTCCAAATATCTTTTGTACATCTTGGATTTGTAAGATTGGATTCATGTCTTACACCTCTTTCTTTTTGTTACTTTCACTATACCTTCCCATCCTTACAATAAATGAAGCACAACCTTACGAAATCCTTACAATAAAAAAACAGCTGGTATAAAACCAACTGCTTTCTCCTTATTTTCTTGTCGTAAATAGATTCGCTGCTTCATCAAAGAAGAAACGACGTTTTCCTTTTCCAAAAATCACAAGCATGATATGAATGAAGATTACAATCGTCAAAATGAAGAAGATTATTGTGGAACCAAGTGCTAAAAGCACAGATGCCTCATAGTATGGCGAGTTCATCGTCACATGAATATTATCAAGTGTTCCCGCAATAACTCCTACAAAATAAGCAACATAGATGGCAATAAAACGCTTAATTAAGCGTGAAATCGTCGTCTTTTTCGATAACTTACTTGAATAACGGAAGCGCATAACAGCCGTCCCCAGTGTTCGACCGTTCCAAATGATTGGAATCAATACGAGAAAGACAATCAGTAATATGGTCGTCACGATAAAACTTGTTACTTCATTATGCTTTGTGAACACCATAATCCATTGGCGTGATAAATCTACTAAGAATAAATCAATCAAAATGGCAAGTAATACAGACATCGGCTTCACTTCATCTTTTTTGACTAAATAAGCGGCTCTTTCCTCAATTGTTTTCTTAGATGGGAATACAGCAAGAACAGCTGGCGCGATAAAGTAACCAATCACACCACCAAATGTATTCATCATTAAATCATCCACATCGAATAAACGATACGCACAATTATAAATACCATAAATACCTGTTAATTGCGTGATTTCAAAGAATAATGTTGTACAAAATAATACGATTGTTGCTTTCCACCAGTATGCTTTTTCAACTAAGTAATAGCGTAAATACACACCTAAAGGTAACAACAATAAGAAATTGAAGAAGGTTTGATAAAATGCCGGCTGTTTAAATAATAAGACATACGTTGCTGGATTTTTAATATCTAACCAATTCCCTTTTAGTGTATCCTCTATAAATTTAAAAGGAATTAATGAATAGTGCTGTGTATTAGGTGCTTGCATCGCACATGTATCGCGTGTTGCTGGTAGTGGTAAAATCACTAAAAAAAATGCGGCTAAACTATAAAATATAAATGAGAACGAAATAACTAGAACAGATAGTGGTAAATATCCATATTTTCGATACGTATAGATTAACCACGGAATCCAGATTGCTACTGCTACAATCCCAAAAACAATCACTGCTGTTAAGATGGGCATAGAATATGCCATCATTTGACATCCCTCCCCTTTCTTTCAAACGCTTTCTTCTTCTCTGAAGTTGCTTTCCCTTTTTTATTTAGAAAAAATCAAATCTCTTCGAATAAAAATGAGAAACAGCCACATTCTACTGTTTCTCATATAATCTAATTTATTATTCTCCCGCTAGAATATGCTCTTTACAAAATGCTAGAATTTCTTCTTCTTCATCTTCTTCAAGCGCAAACTCTAAGTAGCTTTGATCACGTTTAGCAATTAAAAAATACGTCACAATCGCATATGCATCCTCTTTTTTAGAAACGATGACGCGCGCATCAATTCCGCCTTCTTGGAATAATTCATCTTCTTCATCAATATCTAATTCTAATAGAAATTCGTAACGTTCACCTTCAATAATATTGGTTGGGTCTAAAATTTCTTCCATCATATAAGATAAAATATTCAATCTAGTTCGCTCCTTCAATGTTTCATCTATGTTAATGATAGCGTAATTTTTCAATTAGTAAAGTCACGCGCTAAAGAAAAGTAGGAATCGCTCAATGAAACGATTCCTACTAATGCTCAGTTAATAAATAGCCAAGCATTTTTTAGGTATGACTCTAACAAACAATATATAGAGTTTGAAAACACCAATTGGCTGAACAAGACCAATATTATGGGAGGGTGCTCTCAATATATTCGAACGATCACCGCACACAGCATTGGAGTTACATAAGCAGTGATTTCCCCATTAACAAATGCATTACTTTTTGACGTCTCTCCAAGTAATAAACTAATTTTTACATTTATTAACAGCCATTTATACAATTACCCACATTATAATGTTTTAAACCTCTTTCGACATTATATTTACATATTATTTTAAATAATACCAATTAAAATCCATATTCATTTTATCCAAAAAATAATGCCAGTCATTTAAACGTAATTTATAAGTGAATGCGGCTGATTGTCGGTAGTTTACTTGTTCTGAACCTGCGTAAAAATGATCCCATTCATTATTTTTTTGATAACGTTCTAATTTACTTCCTTGTTGAACTTTCTTTTTAAATTCTTCAAAAGCATATGGAATCACTTCTTCAAAAATAGCTGAAATGCCTTTATGATCGAGCGTTTCACACATCGTACGCGTCCAATAGCGCACAACTTCTTCATCTAACGGTGCATACCGTGCATGTTCACGATTATATAGATGCTCTTGTGCTTCTTTATGTCGTTGATTTAAATCTTCTATTTTGTACGCATAAAAAGAATCGAAAATTGTTGCGAGCTTTTCTTTAAAATGAAGCGATAAATCTTCTTTTGTCAATGCCACTTGAAATTTAATCGCAAATAAACCGAGTTCTATTCCTAACTGTTCTTCACTAACAGCTGTTGATTTTTGTGGAATGAGCCATTTTTGAGCAGATTGATAAATCGTCGCTGCTACCCGCAAATCTGCTTCACTGTATAAATCAGTTGGCATGATTGTACACTGTGTATAAAGCTTAGACACCATTAACCGAAGAACATCCCCCATAAAATAGGAATCGCGTAATAACCATTCTTCATTTGTACCTTGAATTTCTGCGTAATCTGGTTCCATTTGAATAAACTCATTATATTGATGTACTTTACGTAAAAATAATTCTGCAATCGATTTTTGCATGACTTGTGATTCATCTGGTATATCGTTACGTTCAAAAAATTTACCAACTGAGCGCGTATAAACCGCTGCCATACGCTCAAAACAACGTCTAAAAATCGTTTCTAGTTCTTCAATTTGCTGTGTGCGTTCTTCACCTACATAATCACGCTTCACACGTTCATGATACACAACATATTCAGAAGCTAGAAAATCAATATATTCTGAAATTTCATCCAAATTTGATAAAGATAATCCTTCTTTTGCACTCACATTGTATTCAACCATCTTCCAAAAGATTTCTTTTGGTAAGCCATTTTGTTGGAGCTGTTCAATCGAACCTTGACTCGTAGACATTCTTTTTTCAGGTGAGAAATACTGTGGTAATCGATTCTTTGCATCTTGTATGTAGTGCGCTTTCATCTGTTCAATCTTTTCACTTTTTATCTGACAAACTTGTGCATGTTGATCTTCCATATCATTGTCCTTCCTCCCATAAAGAAACTAAAGCATCGTACAAGCAAGTTTCTATTTTTCCCTTTATACTAACTATATTACTTTAAAAAGGTGGCTTTTTCTATGAATCTCATCGTTATTGGTGGAGGAATTGGTGGTTTATGTACTGCCTACGCACTTCAACAACAAGGCTTAGATGTTCACGTATATGATGCAGCTTCATCTTTTAAACCGATTGGTGCTGGAATTGGGATTGGTTCAAATGCGATGCAAGCTCTTGTTAAATTAGGTATTGGTGAAGCCATTCAACAAAATGGAACGATTTTAAAAACACAATTATTTTTAAATAAAAAAGGAACCATTTTAAATTCCATCGACTTTAGTTCATTCCAAAAACGTTTTGGACAATCGAATATCACAATTCAACGTGCCGACTTACATCAAGCACTCTATAATCAATTGCTTCCACATACACTTCATCTGCACAAGCGCTGCATCCAAGTAGAGCAGCTAGAAGATGGTTGTAACGTTCATTTTGAAGATGGAACAACCGCTACATGTGATTATGTCATTGCAGCAGATGGACTTCATTCGTCCATTCGTCAACAATATGTACCAAATAGTAAACCACGCTATGCTGGTTACATGTGCTGGCGTGGTGTCGCAAAAGCAGATGAGCTTGTACAACCACATACATCTGTGGAGATATGGGATCGAATCGGACGATTTGGCTATGCACCAATTAAAGATGGACAGGTGTATTGGTTTGCGTGCGTCAATGCACGTGAACAAGATCCTTTTTTACACCATCTCGAAAAAGAACAGATTGCTTATTTATTCAAAGACTTTCCACAGCGTGTAGCTGAACTCATTCGTCAAACGGACCAAGAGCTCATTTTAACGCATGATCTATATGATTTAAAACCGCTTCAGACCTATCATTTTAATCGCTGTATTTTGCTTGGAGATGCTGCACATGCGACTACGCCAAATATGGGACAAGGCGCTGGACAGGCGATTGAAGATGCACTCGTATTCTCACAAGCACTACATGACTTTAAGGACTTTCAACAAGCCGCGACGTACTACAATCAAAAACGACACGCTAAAACAAAAAAAGTAACAACTTTATCTCGTAAGATTGGCTGGGCAGCTCAATGGGGGAATCCATTACTTACGAAAAGTCGTGATGCTGTATTCCCATTCATCCCTTCAGCCTTATTATTAAAAAGACTCGATTTTTTATTCAAAGATTAAATCATAAATTATTTTAAGTAATGGGGCAAGATTTGTAACAGGACGTTGCGGTCTTTTCTTGCCTACCTCTATTCGTTTTTCGAAGCGGGAATGGGTGCAAATGAATAATCCCGTATGATGTCTAAACCATACGGGATTTGCTCTGTTGAAAATACGCTTGTCTTAGTCTCTTTTCTATTTTATGATCGTGTTAATCAGATAAACTATAGCTCAATTTCATCTTCTTCGTTCCTGCTAGCACCATATTACCAAGTAATTTATTCGTCTCATCAAAAGCGATTTTTGCATAGCGCTCATTCACTGCTTCTAAATAGCTGTGTAAATCATCTTGTAATTCCACTTCTTCATCTGCATTTTGTTGTAAATTACGACAAGCAGCAACGACCTTTTGTTCATATGCACTGTGCATGTCATGGTACAATCCGAAATTCGTATCACCAAGTAACGCGATTGTATGACTTAACCAGTGCATCTTTGTAATATCAAAATCTTCCTCTGTATCACGATAACAGGAAGGTGTACCCGTCACATTCGCATAGAACGGCACCATCGCATTGAATGTATTTGGACCAAATGCAAGCCAATGAATTCCTGCGATATGCGCTGGTACATCATTGCGAATTTGAAGAATATGGCTCTCTTGATTACGATTCAAACCAATTGTACGGAACAATTCGCGGTCTTTCGTTTCGCCTTCACCATACGGATCATACGGTGTATTTTCAAAATGCGAACTTAGTGCCCACTTCACATCTTCTACTGAAATTTTACGATTTGCATAACAGATAAACGGTAAATTTTGTTCCGTTGGTTCATATTCTAGTTCAGGATTAAAATATTTTTGAATATACCAAGCGCGCGGATTATTGTAGCGCGTATCTTTTACCGTCGCACTTCCAAAAATATGACGTAAATTCGTTCCTTCAAAATCAGGATTCAAATGATGTTTTTCAATGAATTCCTTCAATCCTGTTGAACAAAGTGTATCATCTGACGCAAAGTCAAAATGCGTAATATTAAAACGGTTTGGAGCGATAACATAGGCATCATCTGGAATACGAATAGCCGCCCAGTGATGTCCCCCAATTGTCTCCATATACCAAATCTCATCTGCATCTGAAAAAGCAATTCCATTCGATTCATATGTGCCATATTCTTCTAAAATAGCACCTAAACGTTCGACACCTTCTCTTGCAGAATAAATATAAGGCAATACGATTGTCAGCATATCTTCTTCACCAATTCCATCTTCTACGAGTGGATCGGCTCCTAATACACGTGAATTCGTTGTAATGGTTTCGGTTGCTGTCATCGCAACATTCTCGCTATTAATACCTGACTCTCCCCAAATACCGAACCCTTCCATCGCATCAGGTGTTGCAGTATAACGTAATGGGTTTTCTGGTAATTGCATTTCAAACGCACTTTGAACCGATGTATAGTACGTCGGTTGGTCCTCTGGATTCATGACAATAAATCGTTGTGGATTTTTATTAGCTGTCCCACTATCCTCATTACGTGCAATCATTGTAGAACCATCCATACTCGCTTTTTTCCCAACTAGCATCGTTGTGCATGAACCGAATTTTCTTTTTTTCATCGTATCACCCTTCTTTTTCATCTTCGTCTAAAATTATAGCATGATGCAAAAAACACCCTATACAAAAGGTATCCCCTTTCCCCTTGTATAGGATGTTTTTATGCCTCTAACAGTTTTAAAATTTTCGTGTAACCTAATTTTTCAGCATGTTCAATCGGGGTTACACCATCACGATCTGCGATATCCGGACTTGCACCGTAACGTAAAAGCAATTGTACCGTTTTGACATATTTATCTGTGCCATCCCCTAAAATAATCGCTTCTAAAAGAGCTGTCCAACCAAGATTATTCACATGGTTCACATCACTCGATGTATTTTTTAATAACCATTCCAATGTTTCCAAGTGTGCTCTCTCACTCGCAAGAATAATCCCAATACCACCATCACGATTCACGACTTTCACATCGCCTTTTGAACCCATCAGCTTTAAAATTTCTAAATAGCCTTCTGCCGCGGCGTAAAGAAAAGGTGAATTTAAACGATTGTCTCGTTTGTTCACATCTGCCCCCTGTTCAATTAAAAAAGCAGTTGTTTTTTCATCTCGATTGTATGTGGCAATCATGAGCGCTGTACGCCCACGTTCATTCACTTGATTAATTGGGAACTCTAATTTCAATAAGTGCTTTAATGCATAGATGTCACTTTCTTGTACTGCACGAAACCAACGTTCTTTTTCTGTTTCTGGCTGCGGTTCTTTTGCACTTGCACTCATAAAAGCACCACTAATTGACTGTTTAATAAATGATACAAATCCTTGCTTACCCATTTGCATCACGCCCCCTTACTAATAAGCAATTCCTACTCGTTTATATGTGAATAAATGTTCACGTAAAGCTTCAAAAGCTAAGTCTGCTGTGTCATAAATAGAAATTCGGCGTCCATCGAGCGGCAAATAATCTTTTTCATATCGATATACGCCTACACGCGGTTCACTCACTAATGCAGTCGGACAAATAATCGTCCAATCAAGCCCACTTTCTGCCAAAGCACGATACACTTTCTCATGTTCACCTGCAGCGAACTTAACTCGCTGGCGTGATTCACTTGATAAATAGCGTAGCTTCCCTGGTTCCACTCGACTTTCTACAATACCAGCCGTCCCTATAGTGACGATACGATCAATCATTTTGTTCTCCATTACCTCAATAATATGTGCAATTGATTGTGAAAGCGTTGTTGTACCATCTGTATTTAAGCCCGAGAATACCGCGTCACACCCATCAATTGTTTGATTTACATCCTCTATATTTGTTACATCCCCACGTATAATTGTTAAATTCTCATGAGGTGTTACATCTCGCCCTTTACGAATGAGTGCTTGTACTTCATATCCTTCATCTAAGGCATGTTGCATAAAAATAGAACCTACTCGCCCTGTCGCACCGAATATAGCTATTTTCATTTTTTCTCCTCCTGCTGTTTTGGTATGAGTTCTTTTAAAGCATCTTCACCTGACTGTTCTGCAAGCGGTACACCTGATCGATAAGCAGCACGACAAATGAGATGTCCTGCTACAGGTGCTGTTAAAAAGACAAAGACAATTCCAAGTAATAAACGAACGCTCACTTCACCTTCATGTGCAAAAAAGTAAAGGAAGGCTCCTACCAGAGCTAACATAACGGCAAGTGTTGAACTCTTTGTTGCCGCATGTGAACGTGTATAAACATCAGGCATTCGAAGTAAACCAAAAGCACTCACCAAGCTCATCATACTAGCAAATAAAAGGACGAAAGCAGCAATCCATTCACCGATCTGATTTATGTTCAATGATGACTCCCCTCTCTAAAAACTTACTAAAAGCAATCGTACCAATGAAAGAAAGAATTCCTAAGATTAAGATTACTTCTAAATAAGCTTTTGTTTCAAATACAATGGAGACGATAGCTATCATTGATAGCAGATTAACCCCAATTGTATCTAAGGCAACAATGCGATCTGGCATCGAAGGTCCTTTTACTACACGATAAAACGAAATAACGATGGTTAGCGCAAAAAAGACGAGCGCCACTTTCAAAATGAGTGTAATCACGTACGTGTCACCTCCATAATTGCCTGTTCAAATCGACTCATAGAACGAAGTACATCTACTTTTGATTGTTCTATATCCATCGCATGAATATAAAAAGTATGTCCATCTTCTGTAATTTCCATGACGACAGAGCCAGGTGTTAGTGTTAATAACAAAGCAAGTGCTGTAATCTCTAAATCGCTTTGAAGTGCTGTTTCATAAGTGAAAATCCCCGGTGTAATATTCATTTTAGGACTGCAAATTTGCTTTAAAACAACCGCACTTGAAACAATCAGTTCTTTTAAAAATAAGAATAATAATTTTATAATAGACCAGACTTTTTTTATGTAAAAAGGCTGTCCAAAAAATCGATGCATTAAATACATTACGAGTATTCCAATCAAATACCCTGTAAAAAATGTCGTCAAATTCACGCGATCCTCATCTTTTAAAAGCATCCATAGGACCGCTATCACCATGTTTAAAAATAATTGAAATAACACGTTAGCCCCCCTCTGGATATAAGACGGCTTGAATATAAACCGATGGATTTGTTAATACATGTGCAGCATCTTTCACAAATGGTGCTGCTACTTCTGCACCTACCCCTAAACCAATGGTGCAAATCATAAGCAAAATCATCGCCAACATCATACTAAATGGAATACGCTTTTTCATTTGATGACTTGCCATAGACTCACCAAAAATTGATTTTAAAAAGACGCGTAGTAGTGAATACAACACCACAATACTTGATAAAAAACCGAGTAATAAAGTAACGTACATACCTTCGTCAACTAATCCAATACCCAGTAGCATCTTACCGATAAAACCACTAAATGGAGGAATTCCAGCAAGTGATAACATCATCAGGAAAAAAAGCCAACCAAAGAGTGGAAAGTGATGAATCAATCCTTTAATTTCATCAAAACGAATACGTCCTGTTATATAAATCATCGTACCAATCATTAAAAATAAGAGAGCTTTCACAATAAAATCATGCATAAAATAATAAATTGCGCCCTCAAGTGCCTCTGTTTGATTCGCATACAAACCGAGTAAGACAAAGCCTACACCGATGACCACGTTATAGCCAACAATTTGACGTAAATCGCGGTAACCTATCGCACCAAAGCTTCCAAGTATAATGGTTGCACAAGCTAATATACCGATTAATGTATGCGTGATATTTTCTTGAACAGTAAAAATTAATGTGAATGTGCGGAATAATGCGTAGATGCCTACCTTCGTTAATAAGGCACCGAACAATGCTGCAATGGCTGTTTCAGGAACACGATACGATCCTGGTAACCAATAAAATAGGAAGAGTCCTGCTTTTAATGCAAATACAATTAAGAAAATAAGTGCAACCGTTGTTAAAACAGGTCCTTGATGGATTTGATGTACACGCTCAGCTAGATGTGCCATATTCAATGTACCAAGCGTACCGTAGATCATCGCAAGTCCTACTAAAAAGAGCCATGAAGCAAAAATATTAATGATGACATACTTTAAGGACTCTCTTAAACGCTCTTTCCCACCACCAAGTGTAATCAATACATATGAAGCTAATAACATTACTTCAAAACAGACAAATAAGTTAAATAAATCTCCTGTTAAAAATGAACCATTCACTCCGGCAATCATGAACAGCATTAATGGATAGGCAAAGTTTTTCGCATAATCCTCTGTTAAAGTTGAAAAAGCATATAGAAAGCAACATAATGCCACAATACTTGCGGTTAAAACGAGCAACATCGCAAATGAATCCGCCACGAATGTGATACCAAAGGGTGCTTCCCAACCACCAAAGTATAATGTTTGAATACCTTGTTCTTTTACCGTCACGAGAAGAAAAATATTCGTAACAATGAGCAACAGCATCGCAAGTAAGACACCAATTTTTTGTAATTTAATATACGTACGGAAAAAAATTAAAATGACTGCTACACATAACGGAATAAGCATGGGCATGACAACTAAATTATTCATATTCATCGCCCCTTAACTTTTCTACATTATCCGTCTTATTCGTCGCATAAACACGGTAAGCTAGTACTAATAAGAATGCAGTTACAGCAAAGCTAATCACAATTGCGGTTAGAATTAATGCTTGGGGTAGCGCATCTGTATAAGGCCCTGGTGTTTCTTTTAATAAAGGGACATCACCCTTCTTCACTTCCCCAATTGTTAAAATTAATAAATGAACAGCATGTGATAATAAAGCAGTTCCTAAAATAATACGAATTAGATTTTTTGAAAGGAGAAGATAGGTAGCTACTACTACAAAAATACCGATTAAACAAACCATGAGTGTCTCCATAAATTAATCATCTCTCCCCTCACTAATACTTAAAATAATTGTCATTACAACACCTACGACTGTTAGTGCAACACCGAGTTCAAACAACATGACTGTCGCAATTTCCTTTTCTCCAATTAAAGGGAAGTGTACAGACGTAGAGCTCATATCTAAAAATGGTTTACCGAATAAGGTTGGGACAACTCCTGTTGTTATAGCTAATACCACACCAATTGCTGCAACGACTTTAAAATCAATCGGCAACCCATTTTTAACTTTTTCAGTATCATACGTGATATACAGTAGTATGGCAGCAGAAGCTAACACTAAACCTGCTACAAAGCCGCCGCCTGGTGTATAGTGACCTGCAAAGAATAGATAGATAGCAATCGTTAAAATAATAAAGACAACAAATTGTACAACCGTTTTTAAAATAACATCATTAATCTTCATATTTCTTCTGCCCCTTTCTTGCTCTAAACTTAATAAGTGTATACACACCTAAGCCTGCAACGAGAAGCACGACAACCTCTAACATCGTATCAAATGCTCGGAAATCACCTAAAATTGTATTAACAATATTTGCACCACCAGCTAATTCATAGGCATTTTCAAAAAATCCTGAAATGGTTTTGAACTCACTATAATTCAATACAGTAAATGAGATGACCATAACAAGCGCACCAGCTGTAAGAGAAATCAGCAAATTCATCGACTTTGTTGCTTTTGACTTTTGTTCCTTCGACCATTCAGGTAAATAAGCAAAACTTAATAAAAACAATACCGTTGTCACTGATTCAACAACAAGTTGTGTAAGTGCCAAATCAGGTGCTCTAAAGACAACAAATAACATCGCGACACCTAAACCAAGGACACCATTTGACACAACTGCTGTCAGTCTTGATTTCGCGAAGAGCAAGAAGATGGCGGCTCCTGCCATAACAAACATCAATAAAATCTCAAACCATTCCACAGGTGCTTGGTCTTCTAAATCAATTGCGAAAATGTGACTTTGAATAAAGTAACCACCCACAATGAAAATAAAAAATACGTAAATATACATTAAATAATGACGAACTGACCCCGTCATATATAAATCTGTTACGAATTTTCCGACAATCTCTGCTTCTTCAAGCAACTGATTATATAAATAATTAAGCGTCCATTTTTCAGGAAGACGATTATAAATGCGATTCCATTTTGGCCATGACAAATACAGGATAATCCCGAATACGATAACACCTATCGTCATAAAGAGCGCTGTATTGAATCCATGCCATGCAGCAATTGTAGGCGTCATCTGCTCAAATGGCTGTACTGTTGGGTAAACACTTTGCATCGCACTACCAATTACGAATTTCCCAAGGATATTTGGGAAGAAGAAAATAAAGATAATCGATACGGCTAAAATAACAGGTGACATCAGCATGCCAATCGGCGCTTCATGAATTTTACGATCTGTCGGTAGCTTGTCTGCTGAACCGAAGAATGTTTTAAAGACTAAAATAAAGCAATAAACGAATGTGAAAACACTTGCAACCCAAGCGATTACAGGGAATAAAACAATCCAACTATGCACATTCATCTCTTGAATAGCAAGTGTCGCTTCAAAAAACATCTCTTTACTGAGGAAACCATTAAATAATGGTAAACCTGCCATTGAGAACCCACCAATTAAAGCAATTGAAAACGTAATGGGCATAATCGTTATGAGACCACCTAATCGTCGTAAATCACGTGTTCCGACCTCATGATCTAAAATACCAACCATCATAAATAAAGCACCCTTAAATGTGGAATGATTGACTAGATGAAAGAGTGCAGCAAACGTTGCTTGTGTATAAATAACGTCCGTTATTTCTCCTGTTGTGGCATATACAACGGAACCCATTCCAAGCAAACTCATAATTAACCCCAGTTGGCTAACCGTTGAAAAAGCGAGAAGTGCTTTTAAATCGTTCTGTTTAATTGCATTAAAAGAACCCCAGAATAATGTAATAAGTCCAACAATACTCACAATCCAAAACCATGAAAGATTGTATGCAAAAATTGGCGTAAAGCGCGCCACAATATAAATACCGGCTTTCACCATCGTAGCTGAATGTAGATAAGCACTGACAGGCGTAGGTGCTTCCATCGCATCAGGTAACCAAATGTGGAATGGAAACTGAGCAGATTTTGTAAATGCGCCAAGTAATACAAAAAGCATAGCTAAGTATAGTGATCTATTTAAATTTTCGATTGAAATCGTAGAGATGATTGTGCGGATACTATAGCTGTCCATTTCATGTGCGAGAATTAAAAAACCCATCAGCATGATGATGCCGCCTGTGACTGTAATCAACATAGATTTTTGTGCGCCACGACGTGAAGCTTTTCGATGATGCCAAAAAGCGATTAGTAAGAATGAGGCAATGCTTGTAAGCTCCCAAAAGAAGTACAACATAATAAGATGATCTGAAAAGACAACGCCTAACATGGCGGTCATAAATAATAGTAAGTAGCAATAAAACTTGTGTAATGCTTCTTTTTTTGAAAGATAAAATATGGAGTATAAAATAACGAGTGCACCAATCCCTGTGATGAGTAATGCAAAAAGCATACTCAAACCGTCTAAATATGTAGTAAACGTCAAATTGTAAGACGGAATCCATCGCCATGAATGAGAGATTGTATCGCCTGATGCGATTTGTGGAAGAAAGCGTAGTAACGCAATAAAAAGTATAAAAGGTACTACTAAAGCAACCCAACCTAAATGAAACTTACGAATTCTTGTGTGGAAAATAGGAATGAGGATTGCCATGAAGAAGGGTAATAAAATAGCCCATTTTGTAATCAAATAAAAATCCCTCCATCGCTAATGTATACTGTTTTTTTTGAATTACTTGATTATTGGTTGCAGATTCACCATAATAAGGAGTTGAATCAGCAAATAAAAAAACGTTTCGTCTTTTTGGAATTAACTGTATAATGTGTTATAAATGAAATAGTAAGGAAAAATTCTATTTTAAACACATTTATATGTAAATTATACATGAAGTAAGCATTTCTTTCATGTATGAAGCGTTATCTACTACTAAAAATTTATGACTTAAAAGGACAGGTGATTTTATTTGAAATTCCATGGACGTATGGACGAAAGCATACTAGTATGTGTATATTACGGACCAAATGGCGAACGTTTAATTCGTCGTGGACATAAAATTGCTACAATGCTTGATTGCCCTTTATATGTACTGAACATTAGTCGTCAATCTCGCGAAGAATTTGACTCCTCACAAGAAGCTGACCTTTTACATTGGCAAAATCTAGCTGTAGAATTTGAGATTGATGATTTAATTTTAAAAACAAATGAAGATCGCCCTATTCAACAAGTTATTGCAGAAGTTTGTAATGATCTCAATATTACCCAAGTAATTATCGGACAAACTGCGCAAAGTCGCTGGGAAGAAATTACGAAAGGCTCATTTATTAATCAATTGCTAAAAGCATTACCTTTCGTTGACATCCATGTTATATCTGTTGATCGACAAATTCACGTAGAAGATCACCTTTATGAGAAAGCGATTCGGGCTTATCTAGTAGACGATGAAGGTGTCTATCGTATTTATTTCGATTTACCTGATAAGTTCATCTGTGAAGGGCTTTTTTATAAAGAGCTAAGTACAGATTTTGATAACGGTCGCTTTAAATTTATGTACAAAGGTAAAACGTATGAAATTGAAGTAGATGATGGTTATATACATGATGAACGTATTATTAAAGAATTAAATATATAAGTAATAAAGGAGGAAGCCCATATTGAGCTCCCTCCTCCATTATTTATGGCTTAATTAATCGATCAATTTCATTTAAGTGCGGAATTGCAGTAATTGCACCTGCTCTTGTAGCAGTTAAAGCACCTAATTGATTTGAAAAGAAAACATAATCATATGCTTCTTTTTCCGTTTTCGGTAAACCATATAAGTGAATCGAACGTAAAATACCTGACATGAAGGCATCACCTGCACCAGTCGTATCCACACAATTTATCTCAATTGAAGGTACATGTTGTACATTTCCGTTGAATACAACATATGTTCCTTTTTCGCCAACTGTAATCATTAACATTTTTAAATCATATTTTGCTAATGCTTTAATTCCGTCTTCAATCGTTTTAGTTTGTGTAATGAAAAATAGTTCTTCATCCGCTAATTTCATTACATTTACATACGGTAAAAACTCACTAATCGTTTGTAAACACTTTTCAGGACTTTCCCAACGTAATGGACGAATATTCGCATCCATCGCAATTAAACAATTTTTCTCGATTGCTTTTTTTACTGCTACACGTGTCGTTTCAAGCGCTGTCTCTTGAAACATCGTATTTGAGCAAAAACTAAAAACTGAAGCACGTTCAAAAGCACGGTCATCTAAATGAGTTGAATCGACTTGAATGTCTGGTGTCTCATCTGAATAATTCGTAAAAATGCGATCATAATCTTCTGTCAGATGTACTTCTACACCTGTTACACGCTTTTCTGGAATAATTTGCGCATACTCTGTGTTAACCCCTTCATTTTTTAACTCATTGCGTACAAATTGAGAAGTTTCATCGTCTCCTGTTACTGTAATAATTGCAGAAGGTGCACCAATTCGACTAACTCCAGCTGCGACATTAATTGTTGTACCCCCCAAATATTTTGTAAACGTTGTATTCGTTATATCATTTGCAATATAGTCTACAAAAGCATCCCCATAAATCAAGACGAAATCTCTAGTTGGTTGTAACATGTATTAAGCTCCTTCATAAAATATCTTCCTTCTATCGTACCATGAAGTCTGACAACACAAAAGTATCTTTTGAGACTTATTTATTTCGAAATACCCTTATTTTATACTTTATGAAACAAATCTGTTATAATGGCGAGTGTACAAAGGAGTTTGATAACAATGGAGATCCAAGTTAGACAAGCCCAGATAAAAGATGGTTCAAAGGTTGCGCCACTTATTGTAGATGCTATTGGCGAGATTGCTAATCGTATCACAGGAGAGGAGACACCTGAAGCAGTCATTGAAGGGCTGATTGAACTGTTTGAGCGTGAGGATAACCGAAACTCTTACCTCAACACATACGTTGCCGAGTGTAATGGTGAAGTGGCAGGTGTGATGGTCGTTTATGGTGGTGATCAAGCCGTATCACTCGATGCGCAACTTGAAAAGTGGTTAGCTGCTAAAAATGCATCTGTTCAGACAATCGAAGTAGAAGCAAACCCAGATGAATTTTATATTGATACTGTTTGTGTCGATCCTCAGTTTAGAGGTCAAGGAATTGGCACAATCTTATTAAAATATGCGGAAACGTTATGTAAAGAACAGGGTTACCCAAAATTATCATTAAGTGTCGAGTTACAGAAAAAACGTGCACGTCACTTATATGAAAAAATAGGTTATGTGTATTCAGGACCTTGGATGATTATTGGTGAAGAGTTCGACCATATGGTAAAAGTAGTTCAATAATTTTAAAAGAGGAGACACTGATATGTGTTTCCTCTTTTTATTTATTCAAATCGAATACCTTGTGATAAATCACTTAATCGACGCTCATCTAAAATAATAAGATGTCGTTTTTCACGTTTAATAACACCTTCTTCAACCAATTTTTTAACAACTCGATTCAAATGTCGGTGTGAAGTACCTAATAAATCTGCAATCTCTGCAATCCGCATGGTCTGTAGTTCCTGTCCGAAGTTATTATCCGGATCTGAGCTAACAGTCGATAATAGAAAGCTTGCAAAACGACTTTCTACAGACTCTAATAAATTCACACGTGTCGCAACTGTATTCGTTTGTAACTTATAACTAATATGCTGTAATAACTGTTGTAAAAATAAAGGGTTTTGCATTTCATACTGTTTTATATAGTCAAAAGGCAATGTCATAATAATACTGTCAATAACAGCTGTGACTTGTGACTGTACTGGAACCTGACGAATTAATTCTAAGTCACCTAAAACGGTCAAAGGATGGTTAAAACGAAGTAAAAGAAACTTCCCCGTATGTAAACTAGAAGTAACCTTTACGCGTCCTGCTACAAGATAATACAAAGAGGTTAATTCCTCTCCTTCACTCATTAAACTTTCCCCTTCTGCTACTTCAAATATTTTAAATGGTATACTCTCGATGTTCGTAAATATTTGTTCAAATCGATGTAATCGAATATATTGTTCTAAAATTTGAGGGTCTTCAATTAATTTCATACAAAACCTCTTTTTCTGGACATATGTCCTATATTATTATTTTTTCTCTTGATACACTATTAAAAGAATTAAATAGGAGTTGGCATGATGAATAAGAAGTTATTATTCCCCTTACTAATTGTAATTGCTTCTAGCAGTTATGGTATTTTATCTACAATTATTAAGGTCGCGATGGCACATGGATTCACAACAGCAGAAGCTGTACAGAGTCAATATGCGATCGGTTTTTTATTAGCGTTTATTCTCTTTATTATAACGCAACGTTCTCTCCCTAAGCTATCCGCAAAGGGATTGCTCATTATATGCTGTGCAGGTCTTTTCACAGGGGTTACAGGGATTGTATATGGTAAATCCATTCATTATCTACCTGCTTCCCTTGCTGTAGTTATGTTATTCCAATTTACATGGATTGGCTTATTTTTAGATTGTCTAATTCATAAGCGTTTACCAAAGCGCATTGAATTATTTAGTCTAGTCTTTTTAATTGGAGGCACAATATTAGCAGCTGGTGTTTTAGATGTTGATTTATCTGGACTTAGTTGGAAAGGTTGGCTATTTGGTTTTGCAGCTGCATTTAGCTTTGCTTGCTTTATGCAATTCAATTCCAAACATGTAGAAGGTGTTACAACCATTTCACGTATGACGATTATGTCTTTAATTGCGTTGATTGTCGTATCATTTTTCCAAGCACCGGAAGTTATGTGGAGTGGCACATTATTCACATCGAGCTTATTATATTTTGGATTAGCACTTGGATTTTTCGGGATTATCTTACCGATTATTCTATTTACAATTGCTGTACCAAAAGTCGGTGGTGGGACTGCATCTATACTAAGTGCAACCGAACTACCTGTAGCGATTATGGCTTCTGTTATTGTTTTAAATGAGAACTTATCTGCTTTACAAATTGTCGGGATTATTCTTGTATTAGTTGGGATGACGTTACCGACTCTTCTAGAAAATAGAAAGCATAAACTAAATACAAACTAAACAAAGACTCTGGCATATAAAATGTCGGAGTCTTTGTGGCTCTTTGTCAAATGACGTTGGTGAGAATATCTAATGGAATAAAAGAGTCGATTTTTTCGAGCGAGTTGTGTTTCATTTATGAAACGCAGCTCGCTCTTTTCAATTTGAAATGAATGAAGATCCGCTGACGGTAGTTCGTGAAATTACGATACCCATAGGCAACACGATTTAAGACTTTGATTTTATTGTGGATGCCTTCAATTCTTCCGTTATTGAATGGATACATAAAACTATTTTC
>NZ_JBBOPO010000001.1:2687500-2690000 GCF_038003625.1 Kurthia sp. FSL E2-0154 | reverse complement strand
CTTCCGATACGGCTACCTTGTTACGACTTCACCCCAATCATCTATCCCACCTTAGGCGGCTGGCTCCTTACGGTTACCCCACCGACTTCGGGTGTTACAAACTCTCGTGGTGTGACGGGCGGTGTGTACAAGGCCCGGGAACGTATTCACCGCGGCATGCTGATCCGCGATTACTAGCGATTCCGGCTTCATGCAGGCGAGTTGCAGCCTACAATCCGAACTGAGAACGATTTTATGAGATTAGCTTACCCTCGCGAGTTTGCGACTCTTTGTATCGTCCATTGTAGCACGTGTGTAGCCCAGGTCATAAGGGGCATGATGATTTGACGTCATCCCCACCTTCCTCCGGTTTGTCACCGGCAGTCTCCTTAGAGTGCCCAACTAAATGATGGCAACTAAGAATAAGGGTTGCGCTCGTTGCGGGACTTAACCCAACATCTCACGACACGAGCTGACGACAACCATGCACCACCTGTCACCAATGTCCCCGAAGGGAAAATCCTATCTCTAGGACGGTCATTGGGATGTCAAGACCTGGTAAGGTTCTTCGCGTTGCTTCGAATTAAACCACATGCTCCACCGCTTGTGCGGGCCCCCGTCAATTCCTTTGAGTTTCAACCTTGCGGTCGTACTCCCCAGGCGGAGTGCTTAATGCGTTAGCTGCAGCACTAAGGGGCGGAAACCCCCTAACACTTAGCACTCATCGTTTACGGCGTGGACTACCAGGGTATCTAATCCTGTTTGCTCCCCACGCTTTCGCGCCTCAGTGTCAGTTACAGACCAGACAGTCGCCTTCGCCACTGGTGTTCCTCCAAATCTCTACGCATTTCACCGCTACACTTGGAATTCCACTATCCTCTTCTGCACTCAAGTTCCCCAGTTTCCAATGACCCTCCACGGTTGAGCCGTGGGCTTTCACATCAGACTTAAGAAACCACCTGCGCGCGCTTTACGCCCAATAAATCCGGACAACGCTTGCCACCTACGTATTACCGCGGCTGCTGGCACGTAGTTAGCCGTGGCTTTCTAATAAGGTACCGTCAAGGTACGTTCATTTCCTAACGTACTTGTTCTTCCCTTACAACAGAGTTTTACGATCCGAAAACCTTCATCACTCACGCGGCGTTGCTCCATCAGACTTTCGTCCATTGTGGAAGATTCCCTACTGCTGCCTCCCGTAGGAGTTTGGGCCGTGTCTCAGTCCCAATGTGGCCGATCACCCTCTCAGGTCGGCTATGCATCGTTGCCTTGGTAGGCCGTTACCCCACCAACTAGCTAATGCACCGCGGGCCCATCCTACAGTGACGCCGAAGCGCCTTTCAACTTCAAAACATGTGATTCGAAGGATTATTCGGTATTAGCCCAGGTTTCCCTGAGTTATCCCAATCTGTAGGGCAGGTTGCCCACGTGTTACTCACCCGTCCGCCGCTAAATCAGAGAAGCAAGCTTCTCGTCATTCGCTCGACTTGCATGTATTAGGCACGCCGCCAGCGTTCGTCCTGAGCCAGGATCAAACTCTCCATAAAAGTAGTTTGAAAGCTCATTTGCTTTGCTAGCGTTATCTTTTGATAACAATTGCTTATTCACTTAATGTGATAAGACTTGTTTGTGATTATCTTCTTGCTTGTTTAGTTTTCAAGGTTCATGTTTGGTGGAGCCTAGCGGGATCGAACCGCTGACCTCCTGCGTGCAAGGCAGGCGCTCTCCCAGCTGAGCTAAGGCCCCAATATAATGGGTATGTTGTTAATGGTCGGAATGACAGGATTCGAACCTGCGACCCCTTGGTCCCAAACCAAGTGCTCTACCAAGCTGAGCTACATTCCGGAAATGGTGCGCCCGGCAGAAGTCGAATCCACAACCTTCTGATCCGTAGTCAGACGCTCTATCCAATTGAGCTACGGGCGCAAAAATAATATACGGTTTTTAAAAAATGGTGCCGAGGGCCGGAATCGAACCGGCACGGTGATCACTCACCGCAGGATTTTAAGTCCTGTGCGTCTGCCAGTTCCGCCACCCCGGCATATTTGGAGCGGAAGACGAGGTTCGAACTCGCGACCCCCACCTTGGCAAGGTGGTGTTCTACCACTGAACTACTTCCGCAATATGCTTAGATATTTTTATCTGACAGTTATGAAATTATAAGAAACTATGGTGCGGGTGAAGGGAGTCGAACCCCCACGCCTTGCGGCGCTAGATCCTAAGTCTAGTGCGTCTGCCAATTCCGCCACACCCGCATAGTAAATATTAAAGTGGTGAGTCATGCAGGATTCGAACCTGCGACCCTCTGATTAAAAGTCAGATGCTCTACCAACTGAGCTAATGACTCAAAATGGTGCCGGCGAAAGGAGTCGAACCCTCGACCTACTGATTACAAGTCAGTTGCTCTACCAACTGAGCTACACCGGCATATTTTGATGGTGGAGGATGACGGGATCGAACCGCCGACCCCCTGCTTGTAAGGCAGGTGCTCTCCCAGCTGAGCTAATCCTCCATTATATAA
>NZ_JBBOPO010000001.1:2627500-2685000 GCF_038003625.1 Kurthia sp. FSL E2-0154 | reverse complement strand
TTTCGCTACGGCTCCGTCTTTTCAACTTAACCTTGCATGTAATCGTAACTCGCCGGTTCATTCTACAAAAGGCACGCTATCACCCATTAACGGGCTCTAACTACTTGTAGGCACATGGTTTCAGGATCTCTTTCACTCCCCTCCCGGGGTGCTTTTCACCTTTCCCTCACGGTACTGGTTCACTATCGGTCACTAGAGAGTATTTAGCCTTGGGAGATGGTCCTCCCAGATTCCGACGGAATTTCACGTGTTCCGCCGTACTCAGGATCCACTCTGGAGGGAATGAACTTTCAACTACGGGACTGTTACCCTCTATGGTAGGCCTTTCCAAGCCGCTTCATTTAACTCATTCCTTTGTAACTCCGTGTAGAGTGTCCTACAACCCCAAGAAGCAAGCTTCTTGGTTTGGGCTCTTCCCGTTTCGCTCGCCGCTACTAAGGGAATCGAATTTTCTTTCTCTTCCTTCAGGTACTTAGATGTTTCAGTTCCCTGAGTCTGCCATCAAAACGCTATGAATTCACGTTAGGATACTGTTCGATTAAAAACAGTGGGTTCCCCCATTCGGAAATCTCCGGATCAAAGCTTACTTACAGCTCCCCGAAGCATATCGGTGTTAGTGCCGTCCTTCATCGGCTTCTAGTGCCAAGGCATCCGCCATGCGCCCTTAATAACTTAACCTAATTGATTCCAATCTGCTGCGTAATACTTTGTCAGCTACACTTGTTCGAATGCTCATGTACGTATGTACACTCCGCTTCTCACTGCGTTTGCTTTCGCGTCTTACTTGCATCTTGAAATAATTTTCACATAAGTCATTAAGCCTAAAAAATTAAAACTTAATAATTCAAAATCTATAAAAGAAATTTGTGTTTGTGTTACTTTCAATGTCGTTTTATCCAGTTTTCAAAGAACAAGTTTTACTCTGCGACAAGTAATCGCAAGAGCAAGGTTTGAAGATCATTTGCATGAGCCTTCAAAACTAAACAGCAAGTAAGATAATCTGTATAAGACCCAAGGTCTTTTCCGTTATATTCCTTAGAAAGGAGGTGATCCAGCCGCACCTTCCGATACGGCTACCTTGTTACGACTTCACCCCAATCATCTATCCCACCTTAGGCGGCTGGCTCCTTACGGTTACCCCACCGACTTCGGGTGTTACAAACTCTCGTGGTGTGACGGGCGGTGTGTACAAGGCCCGGGAACGTATTCACCGCGGCATGCTGATCCGCGATTACTAGCGATTCCGGCTTCATGCAGGCGAGTTGCAGCCTACAATCCGAACTGAGAACGATTTTATGAGATTAGCTTACCCTCGCGAGTTTGCGACTCTTTGTATCGTCCATTGTAGCACGTGTGTAGCCCAGGTCATAAGGGGCATGATGATTTGACGTCATCCCCACCTTCCTCCGGTTTGTCACCGGCAGTCTCCTTAGAGTGCCCAACTAAATGATGGCAACTAAGAATAAGGGTTGCGCTCGTTGCGGGACTTAACCCAACATCTCACGACACGAGCTGACGACAACCATGCACCACCTGTCACCAATGTCCCCGAAGGGAAAATCCTATCTCTAGGACGGTCATTGGGATGTCAAGACCTGGTAAGGTTCTTCGCGTTGCTTCGAATTAAACCACATGCTCCACCGCTTGTGCGGGCCCCCGTCAATTCCTTTGAGTTTCAACCTTGCGGTCGTACTCCCCAGGCGGAGTGCTTAATGCGTTAGCTGCAGCACTAAGGGGCGGAAACCCCCTAACACTTAGCACTCATCGTTTACGGCGTGGACTACCAGGGTATCTAATCCTGTTTGCTCCCCACGCTTTCGCGCCTCAGTGTCAGTTACAGACCAGACAGTCGCCTTCGCCACTGGTGTTCCTCCAAATCTCTACGCATTTCACCGCTACACTTGGAATTCCACTATCCTCTTCTGCACTCAAGTTCCCCAGTTTCCAATGACCCTCCACGGTTGAGCCGTGGGCTTTCACATCAGACTTAAGAAACCACCTGCGCGCGCTTTACGCCCAATAAATCCGGACAACGCTTGCCACCTACGTATTACCGCGGCTGCTGGCACGTAGTTAGCCGTGGCTTTCTAATAAGGTACCGTCAAGGTACGTTCATTTCCTAACGTACTTGTTCTTCCCTTACAACAGAGTTTTACGATCCGAAAACCTTCATCACTCACGCGGCGTTGCTCCATCAGACTTTCGTCCATTGTGGAAGATTCCCTACTGCTGCCTCCCGTAGGAGTTTGGGCCGTGTCTCAGTCCCAATGTGGCCGATCACCCTCTCAGGTCGGCTATGCATCGTTGCCTTGGTAGGCCGTTACCCCACCAACTAGCTAATGCACCGCGGGCCCATCCTACAGTGACGCCGAAGCGCCTTTCAACTTCAAAACATGTGATTCGAAGGATTATTCGGTATTAGCCCAGGTTTCCCTGAGTTATCCCAATCTGTAGGGCAGGTTGCCCACGTGTTACTCACCCGTCCGCCGCTAAATCAGAGAAGCAAGCTTCTCGTCATTCGCTCGACTTGCATGTATTAGGCACGCCGCCAGCGTTCGTCCTGAGCCAGGATCAAACTCTCCATAAAAGTAGTTTGAAAGCTCATTTGCTTTGCTAGCGTTATCTTTTGATAACAATTGCTTATTCACTTAATGTGATAAGACTTGTTTGTGATTATCTTCTTGCTTGTTTAGTTTTCAAGGTTCATTCACCAAGTTATCTTAGCGACTTAATTATTATAACACGATACTTTATCTTGTCAAGAACTTTTTTGAATTCTTTTTTTGAGATATTTTTTAGTCACTCGTTAGCGACTTAATTATTATACCAGAGCATTCATTTACAGTCAAGAACTTTTCCAAAAAACTTTGTTTGTTTTTCTCATCAGCTCTTAACGACTTAATTAGTATATCACTATACTTTAAATATTGCAAGCACCTTTTTTAAAAAAGATTATTTACATTATTTGATGTCATTACTTCTTCGTAACAACATGTTTTATATTGTATATCTTCTCTTTTTAAATTACAAGTAGTAAATATACGGGATATAAAAAAGGTATCGATTCAAGATCGATACCTTTTAATATTATATAGAAATAATTAATCGCGTTGACGCATTAATGGGAATAATAATACATCGCGAATTGATTGAGAGTTTGTTAACAACATAATTAGACGGTCAATACCAATACCTAAACCACCTGTTGGAGCCATACCATACTCTAAAGCTTCTAAGAAGTCTTCGTCCATCTCATGCGCTTCATCATTTCCTTGTTCCTTCTCAACCATTTGAGATTCGAAACGTTCGCGTTGATCAATTGGATCATTTAACTCTGTGAACGCATTTGCATGCTCACGACGCACGATGAATAACTCAAAACGATCTGTGAAACGAGGATCTTCTGGGTTTTTCTTCGCTAATGGTGAAATTTCAACTGGGTGACCGTATACAAATGTAGGTTGAACTAATGATTCTTCAATTTTTTGTTCGAAGAATTCATTAATGATATGTCCTACTTCCATTGTATCTTTGATTTCTACATGGTGTTCTTTTGCTAGAGCTTGTGCTTCTTCTTTCGTCATTTCTTTCCAGAAGTCTACACCTGTTGCTTCTTTAACAGCATCTACCATATGCATACGTTTCCAGCCTTTAGATAAATCAATTACATCTTCACCGTACTGAACTTGTGTTGTACCAAGGACTTCTTGTGCTACGTGAACGAATAGGTCTTCAGTTAGATTCATGATATCTTCGTAATCTGCATATGCTTCATATAACTCTAATAATGTAAATTCAGGGTTATGACGAGTTGATACACCTTCATTACGGAATACGCGACCGATTTCATATACTTTCTCTAATCCACCTACGATTAAACGTTTTAAGTAAAGCTCAATCGCAATACGCATATACATTTGTGCATCTAATGCATTATGGTGTGTAACGAATGGGCGTGCTGCTGCTCCACCTGCTACAGAGTTTAGCATTGGTGTTTCTACTTCTAAGTAACCTTTGTTATCTAAGAAGTTACGGATCGAACGAATGATTTGGCTACGTGTAATGAATGCTTTTTTGCTTTCATCATTTGTCATTAAATCTAAGTAACGTTGACGGTAACGTTGTTCAACGTCTTGTAAACCATGGAATTTTTCAGGCATTGGGCGTAATGACTTTGTTAAGAAAGTGAACTCTAATGCTTTGATTGTTAATTCACCCACGTTTGTTTTAAAGAGCGTTCCTTTAATCCCAACAATGTCACCCAAGTCTGCGCGTTTAAAGATTTCATAAGCTTCTTCACCAATCGCATCTTTACGTACATAAATTTGAATTTGGCCACCTAAATCTTGAATGTTTGCGAAGCCTACTTTACCTTTACTACGCTTTGTCATGATACGACCAGCTACAACTACCTCTACTGCTTCTCTTTCTTCTAAATCTTCTTTTGAAACAGCTTCAAATTGTTCATGTAATTCATTTGTTAAGTGCGTTCTTTCAAAGCGTTGACCGAATGGATCTAGGCCAGCTTCTCTGATTGAATCCATCTTTTGGCGTCTCACCAAAACTTGGTCATTTAATTCTTCTGACACATCTTTCACTCCTTATAATTGTTCCGCTCATAGCAGTCCATAATGTATTTATTGTACACAATTTTAGCATACAATTCATGCCTTTCCTCTCATTTTCTTTTGATTGAAAGTGCCTATGTCCATTTTTCAAACAATCGTACACCCTCATGTCCATTCTCAGAAAGGAGTTCTTCTGCACTTTTTTGATGTACAGGATGTATAACTTCTGCGTTCAGTTCAACCAATGGAACTAATACGAAAGCTCGCTCATGCATTCGTGGGTGCGGTACAGTCAATATGGGTGTATCGATTACTTCATCACCATATAATATAATATCTAAATCCATCGTACGTGGGCCCCAACGCACTACTCTTACGCGCTTCAATTCTTGTTCAATTGATTGGCAGACAATTAGTAATTCTTCTCCTGTTAGCTCAGTCTCTACTTCCGCCACAATATTCATAAATACATCCTGATCTTCATATCCAACAGGATCCGTATCATATATAGAAGAAACTCGAATAACTTGGATGTGTTCATGTGCTTGTAAAAGTTCAACTGCTTGCTTTAGAGACGCTACTTTATCCCCCATATTAGAACCTAATGAGATATAAGCGCGCGTCATATTCCCTCACCTCGTGTAATTTCAACAGCCACTTCACGATAATGCCCTGGAATTGGTGGATCTGGTTTAATCACTTCGACTTGCACGCCTTTTACTTGATTCATAAATGTACTTAAAATTGTTTGTGCAATTTTCTCAGCTACAGCCTCAATTAGTTTGTATGGTTTACCTTCTACAATCTCTTTCGTTAACTCATATACTTCTGCATAACTCACTGTTTTATTTAAATCATCTGTTTGACCTGCTTCTTTTAAATCCACAGCCAATTTTAATGTCACTCGGAAACGTTGTCCTAATGTTGTTTCTGCTTCTAATACACCGTGATAACCATAAAATTCTACATCTCTTAAATGAATATAATCCAATTCTCTCTCTCCTATCGTAAAGCATCCATTGTTTTCATCATACGGGCAATCGGCTTGACATCATGTACACGCACCATGTGACAGCCCTTATCTACACCGTAACAACAACTAGCACCTGTTCCTTCCATTCGTTCCTCTACCGGTAAATCTAAAATATGACCAATCATGCGCTTTCTTGAAGTCGCAAGTAGTACAGGATAACCATAATCAACAAGTTCAGCTAAATGACGCATCATCTCAATATTTTGCTCATGTGTTTTTCCAAAACCAATACCCGGGTCGAGCCAAATGTTTTCATGTGGCACTCCTGCTTCCAAAGCAATTCGAATACTTTCTTCTAAATCCTCACGTACTGCTTGGAAAAAAGCATCACCTACATATTCTTGTTGTCGGTTATGCATCAGAATAATCGGCGCATCCCACTTAGCTGCTACCTTCGCAATATTCGCATCATGCTTCGCTCCCCAAATATCATTCACAATATGTGCTCCTGCTTCTAATGCCGCCTCTGCTACTTCTGATTTGAATGTATCAATCGAAATCAATACATCTAATTCTTTACGAATGGCACGAATAACAGGCACAACACGTTGAATCTCATCTTCAATTGATACAGGCGTATAACCTGGTCGCGTTGATTCACCGCCAATGTCGATAATCTTAGCACCATCTGCTACCATCACTTTTGCATGAGCAACTGCTCGTTCTACTGAATTAAATTGCCCACCATCTGAAAATGAATCTGGTGTCACATTTAAAATACCCATCACATATGTTTCTTTTCCAAAATATAATGTATGGTTCCCGATTGGCTTTTCTTTATAATGTTCTAACATCATAGACGTAACCCCTCAATTCTCTTTTGATAAGCTTCGTATAATTGTTTATACACTTCACCATCACAACCTTTAAATTCCTTAGCATCCAACTTTCGTATCGCTACAATTTCTTGAATAGAAGTTGTTACAAAACATTCATCTGCTTGTTCTACATCTTCTTTTCGATAGAGACCTTCAATTAAAGGAATTTCCAAGCTACGCGCTAATTCCATTACAAATTGTCTTGTAATCCCATTTAAAATACCCGTTTCTAAAGAAGGTGTATAGATTCGACCATTGGTTACCCAAAAGATATTTGATGTAATCCCTTCCGCTACATTGCCCTTTTCTGTCACATAAAAACCTTCTAAATCTTTTAGTGAAGGTACTTCTTGGCGCGCTAAAATATTATTCGCATAGTGATGTGATTTAAAGCGTATTGCCTGTTCTGGTTGACTTCTGATTGTATCAAGCCAAACAGCTGACTTTTCTCGGCAAACAGGTGGTAGTTCCTTACGAAAAATGATAACTGTTGGATTTTCATATGTTCTCGCTTGTAATCCAAGTCCTTCATCTCCAGCAGAGACATTCAAACGAAAATAACCGTCTTCACCGTTCGATTTAGCTGTTAACTCTCGAATGACTTCTTTTAATTCCACATCTGTATAAGGTAATTGAATGCGATACGTAGCAAGTGCTGCTCTCATACGCTGCATATGCTCTGCGAATAGGAATGGTTCCCCATCATATGTACGAAACGTCTCAAAAAAACCAAGCCCATATAAATAACCATGATCAAAGGGTGAAATACATAAATCTTCTGCTCTTACAAATTCACCATCTTTAAAGCACCACATACACTTTCCTCCTAGCAATATGTTTTAATGAAGTTTTCTAATAACATAAGCCCTTTTTCAGTCATAATCGATTCAGGATGGAACTGGACACCTTCTACAGCATATTGTTTATGACGTAACCCCATAATTTCGCCTTCCTCTGTCCAAGATGTAACTTCTAAACAGTCAGGTAATGTTTTTGGGTCAACAATTAAAGAATGATAACGTGTAGCAATATATGGGTTCGGCATATTCTGGTTCATCCCTTTGTTCTCATGATAGACAGGCGATGTTTTACCATGCATGAGACGTTCAGCACGAATGACATCTCCTCCGAATACTTGCGCAATCGATTGATGACCTAAACATACACCTAAAATCGGAATCTTCCCTGCAAAATGCTGGATGATTTCTAAACTCATGCCTGCTTCATTCGGTGAACAAGGTCCTGGAGAGATGACAATCATTTTCGGATTCCATTCTTCAATTTCAGCAATGGTCACTTCATCATTTCGTTTTACAAATAATTCTTCGCCTAACTCACCAAAGTACTGCACGATATTGTAGATAAATGAATCATAGTTATCAATCATTAAAATCATTTCGTCAACTCCTCTACCATCTGAACTGCTTGCCACATTGATTTCGCTTTATTCAGTGATTCTTCATATTCTTTCTCCGGAATCGAATCAATAACAATTCCTGCTCCTGCTTGAATATGTACACGCTCATCTTGAATGAAAGCTGTTCGAATCACAATATTGAAATCTAAATCGCCATTATAACCCATCCAACCAATCGATCCTGTATAAATACCACGTCGTACTGGTTCTAATTCTTCAATGATTTCCATTGTGCGAATTTTCGGGGCCCCCGTAATTGTACCGCCTGGGAACATCGCACGTACTACATCGGCATTCGATTTAGAAGGATCTAATTTGCTTCGAACATTGGATACGATATGCTGCACATGTGAGTACTTCTCGATAACCATAAATTCATCAACATGAACAGTACCGTAAGCTGATACTTTTCCTAAATCATTGCGTTCTAAGTCAACTAACATAACATGTTCTGCACGTTCTTTTGGGTGTTCTATTAGCTCATTTGCGAGCGCTAAATCTTCCGCATCATTCGCACCACGTGGACGCGTTCCCGCAATCGGACGTGTTGATAGAGCTGTTCCTTCTTTTTTTACAAGTAATTCTGGTGATCCTGATACAGTCGCAAAATCGGGTGATTGAATAAATGCCATGTATGGTGAAGGATTAAATGTACGAAGCGCTTCATATAAAACAATCGCATCTGTTGTGAACTCTTTCGACTGACGCACAGATAAATTCACTTGGAATACATCACCTTGTGCAATATATTCTTGAATCTTTCGTACAGCTTGTTCGAACTGTTCACCTGTCATCGATACATTTCGTGGTTCCATCTGATGTTGCACACTTAATGTATCTGCAGAAAAGATTCGTTCAAAACCTTCTACTTCCCATTCTTCTTGCCACTTTTCTAAATCTACTTCACTTGTTGAAGTTTTCATCAGTGTCACCATTTGATTCGTCTCGTCATATACTGCCCAAGCATCCACTAAGTACATGTATTGGTCTGGTAGTCGTACATCTGCTTCTGCTGTTTCAGCTAATTTTTCAATTTTACGTGTATAGTCATATGAAATTGCCCCTATTACACCACCTGTAAAAAATTCACCATTTGGTGGCAGTGCATATTCTTTTGTTAGTTCTTCTATTAAATGAAGTGATTCCCCCACGCGCTCTTCTACTGAACCATCTCGCCAATCAATACGAATACCATTATCTTGTGATGAAATAATTGCTAGTGGATTCCAAGCAGCAATCGACTGCTTTCCCCCTCGTCCACTCTCTAATAGAATATGATGTGCTTCTTGCTGTGTCTGTCGTTTATAGCGATAAAAAAATGCGTCCTTCGTCATCGGAAACGCATCTGTTTGAAAAAGCTGATTCGTCAAAGTAATTCCCCCACTGTATGTATTTTCACTGTTGTCCCTAGTATATGAAATGTTGGAAGTTTTCGCAAAAGTGACTACATTTTAAACACAAAAAACAGACTAAGATTAGTAGTACAAACCAAGGCCATGGTTTGTGCTACTATTTTTTTATAGTAGAAGTGAAGAAAAGCCGACCAGCCTCTGGGACCATTTGAGAGTCCGTATTATAAACCGGCTAACTTCACACCCTTATATGAATCAGTTTAGTCTGTTGGGTCCAAGAGATTGTGTATAAGAAAGTGGAATCGATAAGGTATTGTGAAGACTTCTATGACTGGCTAAAAGGGAGAGAAACACCATGAAACATGTCATTGCGTTAGATGTGAGTAAAGGTAAAAGTTCCATCGTTATCTATGATCGGTATCGACAATGTGAATTTGAAGGAGAACTAAATCATACCCGAATTGACTTTGAACGATTACGTGAGCGTATGGAAGAAATCACGAAGCTGGATGCACAAGCCCCTCATATTGTATTTGAAGCAACCGGCGTCTATTCTAAATCAGTAGAAGCGTTTTTCAAACAACATGGTTATACCTATAGTCGCATGAATCCATTGGAAGCGAACCTACAAATGGCGAAAATGCGGCGTCATAAAACAGATGTAAGCGATGCACACGAATTAGCGAAAACGCACTTTAAAATGGAGCGTGAATCGACTTACGTTCAAGATGATTATTACGAACAGATGCGAGCAATCACACGTTATTACGACGAAGTGGATGAAGAAATGATTTTATTAAAAAGTCGGATGCACGCGATTTTACATATGAGCTTTCCAGAGCTTGAAAAATTGATTACACCAAGTTCTGCTTTATTTTTAAATATTGTGCAGCTGTATCCACATCCAGCACTTGTACTAGTCCATTCCAAAACCATCATTAAAAATCGTTTGAAAGCGAATACGAAAAAGAACCTTTCACTTACTTGTGCGGAGAAAAAGGCGATTGAACTAATAGAAGCAGCTCAAAATAGTTATCCCGCAATTAAGCCGACAGATGTTCGATGTGATCAAGTAAAGGATTACGCCATTCGTATTGCGGAATTAAAGGAAAAGAAAGAAGCACTCGTCCAACAGATGACAGAGCTATCAAAAGAACGTCAAGAATATCATGTATTGCGTTCGATTTCTGGTGTGGGCGATTCAACTGCTTGTCGTCTAATTGGTGAAATCGGTGATATTCGTCGTTTCCAAAATGCGAAACAATTAAACGCCTACGCAGGTATAGATATCATGCGGTATCAATCTGGTAATACACAATATCGTGATCGTATCGTATCAATAAACGTGGCAATAAGCATTTGCGAAAAATTTTATATTTCATGATTCAAGGTATGCTTATGTTAAAGGAGAAGCCAAATCATTTTGTGGATTACTATTATAAATTAAAAACGCAACCTCAGAGAAAGCCTCATAAGGTCGCGATCATCGCCTGCGTCAATAAATTTCTGAAAGTGACATTTCAGTTACTGACACGGGGTATTCTATACGATTATGAGTCCGCACTACCAGCTCAGAAATCATAATGAAATGTAGCTCAACTATACCATATAGACCTTTCGAAAAAAATAAAATCGTCAGGTCTTTTTGGCTTGTGAAAATTTAGTTTTATGGTGGAGAGGTACCCCTCCACCATAAAACTAAATCATAAAAACAAAAGAAATGAATTAAATACACTTGACTAATCGTAAGAAGAGGCTGGGACAAAACCCTAGTTAAAAGTAAGAGAGCTTCGGCACATGAAAATGCCGAAGCTCTTTTTGGTCTGTCTGCGGATGTTCGTTTTGGGCGATGCTTTTCGCGGGCACGGCTTCATCTCATGTTGGCGATGCATCGCCAACATGGATATTCCGCTCGTGCTGTTCCCGCAGAAGTCACGCCCACACGCCCATCCAAAATAAAAAAATGGATACAAAAAAAGAGCCTTTCCTGTTAAAATTTAAGTATCTCACCACAAAAATAATAAAAGGAAGTGCTCTTTATGTATAAAAACTATAACATGAATCAAGTGATTTTACCATTAGATTTTGAAATGAAACTAGCTGAAAAGGATATTGCTTTTTCGATCCATCATTTAGTTGAAAGTATTCCAGAAGAAGCTTTCGCTCCTTTCTACAAAGCGACAGGTTGTCCTTCTTATCACCCTAAAATGATGTTGAAAATTATTTTATGTGGTTATACACAATCTATTTTTTCAGGTCGCCGGATGGAAGATTTAACAAAAGATAGTGTACGTATGATGTGGTTAGCACAAGGTTACGAACCAAGTTACCGTACGATTAATCGTTTTCGCGTTCATCCACAGATGCAAGAACTTCTAAAACAATGCTTTATCCAATTCCGTTGTCGATTAATTGAAGAAAAATGCATTGACCAACAAGCGATTTTCATTGATGGTACAAAAATTGAAGCGAATGCCAATAAGTTCACTTTTGTATGGAAGAAGTCGGTTGAAAACTATCAAGCTAGTATGATTGAAAAGTCTAATGCCTTATACGAGCAACTCGTAGAAGAACGTATTTTGCCTGCCATTCAAAAGGAACAAGACGATGCTTTGTCTAGTGAAGAGCTAGAACAAGTCGCTTCGACATTAGAAGAAGTGATTCATATGAAGAATGGACAACTGAAACCCGGTTACAATGTTCAAATCGCAACAGAAAACCAATATGTCCTTGCTTATGAGGTGTATCCGAATCCAACAGATACGAAAACACTCGTGCCCTTTTTACAAGATATTCAAGCTCATTATTTTGATTAGAAGCAAAAACAGGCGCCATTTATCGAAAACGAAAAATCGATGTGGAACCAGTTTTTGGATTTTTGAAGGCGAATTTAGGTTTCACTCGATTTTCACTTGGTGGAAAATCGAAGGTCCGAAATGAAATCGGACTTGCCTTAATGACGACCAACCTAAGAAAGTATGCGATGAGAGGGTAAAACCCTCCCATCACTTATGAAAAAAATCACACAAAAAAGGGGATTGCGTAGGCAATCTCCTTTTTTGTGTAACTGAGAGCTATTTATGTCCCAGCCTTGTTTTTTTATTTATATGGTATAATAGTGCTTAAAAACGTGAAGTATCTGAACAATTTAATAGAACAAGATCATAGGCCAATTAAGCGACGGAATAAATTTTATCGAAGTCTCCGGACTGCCTCATCCACGATTAAGGGGATGGAGACCATTCGAGGAATATATAAAAAGAACCGAAGAAATGGAACACTCTTCGGCTTTTCAGTTTCTACTGAAATCAAGGTATTAATAGGAATAACAGCCTAAGATATTTGGAGTTCAGAGAGGGCGCGTTTGATTTTCAAACTTCGCAACAGAACCCTTTATTAAATACTAATGATTGCATTAAAAATTGCTTTTTGAGATAATTGCTAAAAAAGAGAGGATTCTCAAATGGATAACAAAGATATAGAGCTGATTCAACAAATGGAAAACAAATATGACACTTTTATGCCAGTCTTAACTAATTTAATTGATAGTGTTGAAAAATTTAACTCAATTTACAATAACTATATTGAATTAAAAAATTTTTATGGTAGTGAAAAATGGTTTGAATATATGGAAATTGAAAAAATCCCAGTAAAATGTGGTGTTTTAACAGAAGACCAATTATTTGATATGATTGGTGATCATAATGAACTTCTTGGAGTATTACTTGACCTAACTTCAAAAATGTACAAAAATTTTTAAAAAAAATAAGCGCCACTTAAGGTGCCGTTTCTTGCCTGCTGAACTCATTTTTAGTGACTTTTTATATAGTTTTGATTTTGTTTTATTTTCATCTAACTGTAAACCAAATCATCACAAACGCTTATATATCAATGAAGTTTACTGTAAATTTACACTGTTTAAATGCTAGGTTTAATTCTACAAATTTTTTAAATGTTTCGATTTTGAATTTTATTTCAGGTAAATTACTGGAAGAGTAAGTAGACCAGTCTTTAACGTCACTTCCAATTATAGCTAATTCTTTATGAGCATTAATAATTCCCATTGTTGCCAATTTTCCAGGTTCTAAAATTACGACGTAATCACTTAGTTTTTCTTCTAATCGATTTTTAAAACTAAAATCAATGGAGCATTCTTTATCTTTATCAAATATCTTACAAATGGTGCAGGATACACTACTTGATAGTTTTCGTGCTGGTCGTCGCAACTATACAATTTTCCAAGTTGGGAAAGCGACCTTGTTAAGAGTAAGTGATGTCATGAAATTAAAGAAAACAGATGAGCTGATTTCCAAGGGGATGCTCTCAATAAACGACTGATCTTCAAGTACGTTTGGGAGCTGTTCGTGTTTAACTGCGCCAGCACATGTAGACAATACACAATCATCGCGATGTACATCTGATTATGCACGCCTTGTTCGCTTTGTGCGTAAAACTTCTTGATGTTCAAGTGTTGCTTCAGCCATTTGAAAAATAGCTCGATTGCCCAGCGTGATTTGTACAATTCAGCGATTTCATCTGCACTTAAATCAAATCGATTCGTAATCAGATGCAGCTCGTTTCCTTTTGAATCAAGCACTTTGATGAGACGAAAGACATTTTCTGCACGATTTTGCGTTGTGCCAATCAACATCATTTCATCCGAAAGTACAGTTGAATCGGTCGGCAGTTTAAATGGCTCGATGACACGGAGGACAGCGTTTTTTCGCAAGCGTGAGACGAAGAAATAACCGGCGTCTGTCATGCGATCAAATCGCTCATAATCCAAGTAACCGCGGTCAAAAACGTATAGGCATTCCTTATCGTCAACGAGTACTTCCAGCTGGCCACAATCATGCTCTTTCGCGTTTGTCAGCACCGCCTTGTCTGGGTACGAACAGCCTTTTTCTGTGTAAACTAACCGCAAATGAAGCTTGATGCCCGACTTTGTTTTACAGAATTCAGCCCATTTGTGATTGTTTAGGTTTAAAGGAAGCGTGCTCGAATCAATAATTTTCAGTGGTGTTGTCATGTTTCGGCGCTGTTCATAGTACGACTTTTCATGAATTTGAGCGACTAAATCCAGAAATACTTGTTGGAACACTTCAGTCGGCACTTGGTTTAACCGGCGCCCGAGCTGTGAAAAGCTAATCGATTGTAAATCGGTTGCTTTTTGAAGGTCGTCTGAAAACAGAGTTTCGCTGACTGCACGTAAGCTTTCGGTTTCATTCAGTTGCGCAAACAGCAGTAATTTCAAGAAAGAAGCGATGCGTAGCTTCTTTGTATAGTAATTTAATTGATGGGATTCGACCCATTCCTCTAATTTTGTCGAGGAAATTGGAGAAAACCATTGTTCAAATGATGTTTTTCGTGTAAAATTATCCATGCTTATGTCCTTTATTTTGGATTTGGATGGTTTACTACCACCCAACCATTATAAAGGCTTTTTTTGTGCTTGGATTATATTACAGAAAATTCAGTTTAATTAAAGGTGTGCGATTATTTTAATGCAACGCTAGTGGGTTATACACAATCTATTTTTTCAGGTCGCCGGATTGAAGATTTAACAAAAGATCGTGTACGTATGATGTGGTTAGCACAAGGTTACGAACCAAGTTACCGTACGATTAATCGTTTTCGCGTTCACCCACAGATGCAAGAACTTCTAAAACAATGCTTTATCCAATTCCGTTGTCGATTAATTGAAGAAAAATGCATCGACCAACAAGCGATTTTCATTGATGGTACAAAAATTGAAGCGAATGCCAATAAATTCACTTCCAACAGATACGAAAACACTCGTGCCCTTTTTACAAGATATTCAAACTCATTATTTTGAATTACCTGAACATATTGTCGCCGATGCAGGTTATGGTAGTGAACCGAACTATCAATACGTGGTAGAAACACTCCAACGTAAAGCATTAATTACATATGGTATGTATCGCAAAGAACAGCAACGAAAATATCTTAAAGATCCTTTTAAAACAAGCAATTGGGCATATGACGCAACGACCGATTGTTATACTTGCCCGAATGGACAATTAGTAAAGTACCAATATGATTCAACACGTACGGATAAGACAGGATTTACACGTCATTTTAAAATCTATACATGTGAAGACTGTTCAGGATGTCCTTTCCGTTCATCTTGTACAAAAGCACGTGAAGGAAACAATCGAAGATTGGCCATCAATACGCATTGGGAAGAACAGAAGAAAATGATTCAAGCGACGCTTTCAGAAGCAAAAACAGGCGCCATTTATCGAAAACGAAAAATCGATGTGGAACCAGTTTTTGGATTTTTGAAGGCGAATTTAGGTTTCACTCGATTTTCACTTCGTGGAAAATCGAAGGTCCGAAATGAAATCGGACTTGCCTTAATGGCGACCAACCTAAGAAAGTATGCGATGAGAGGGTAAAACCCTCCCATCACTTATGAAAAAAATCACACAAAAAAGGAGATTGCCTGCGCAATCTCCTTTTTGTGTAACTGAGAGCTATTTATGTCCCAGCCTCTCTTATTTTAACCATCATATTCCTTAGTCATCAAAGTGATAAAGTGGTGTTGATAGGTAACGTTCTCCGTTTGAAGCAAGAATAGCTAGTACGTTTTTGCCTTTTCCAAGACGTTTTGCTGTTTCAAGTGCTGCATATACTGCTGCTCCAGAAGAAATACCACCTAGAATACCTTCTTCTTTTGCTACTTTACGTGCTGTATCAAATGCTGCTTCATTTTCTACTGGGAAAACAGAGCCATACACTTCTGTGTTTAATACTTTTGGTACGAAACCTGCACCAATCCCTTGGATTTTATGTGGACCTGGTTTTCCACCTTCTAATACAGGTGAATCTTTTGGTTCTACAGCGATTACTTCTAGTTCAGGGAATTTTGCTTTTAACACTTCACCTGCACCTGTAATTGTACCGCCTGTACCAACACCTGCGATGAATGCATCTAATGTTAAGCCAGCTTGTTCGAATGCATCAACGATTTCTGGACCTGTTGTTTCGCGATGAACAACAGCATTTACAGGGTTTTCGAATTGTTGCGGTAAGAACCAACCATTTTCTTTTGCAAGTTCTTCTGCTTTTGCAATAGCGCCTTTCATACCTTCTGCACCTGGTGTTAAGATTAATTCTGCACCATATGCGCGTAATAAGTTACGACGTTCCATTGACATTGTATCTGGCATTACGATGACTGATTTATAACCTTTTGCAGCAGCAATCATCGCTAAACCGATTCCTGTATTGCCTGAAGTTGGCTCAATTAGTGTACTACCTTCTTTTAAAATACCGTCTTTTTCAGCTTGTTCTACCATACCTAAAGCTAGACGATCTTTTACAGAACTTCCTGGGTTCATATATTCTAATTTCACGTATACGTTTGCGTCATTTGGTCCTGTTAAGTTATTTAATTTAACGATTGGTGTATTACCTACTAAATCTGTTACTGATTGTACAATTTGATTTGTCATGCAATCCCACTCCTAATCCCTAGTAATTTTGTATGTTTTATTAATTTAATAATACGCGCGCATTTTATGAATGTCAATCAAAAGATACCCTAAAATGTGACAAAAAATGTATTTTTCTAAATTTTCATAAAAAATAGCCGCTTCTTATATGAAACGACTCTCTCATTCTTTTATTTAATTCGTTGGGAACCAACCATTTGGCTCTACATTCAAACGAATATTAATCTGTTTTATTTCTTGGAATTCTTCCAAACTGTATTTACCTAAACTTCGACTAATACCCGATTGTTTATACCCACCACATGGCGCTTCCACATATGTTCGATGATAATCATTCACATATGTGATACCTGCACGTACCTTTTTAATAAGAAGTCTCTCCTTCATGTTCTTTAATTTGATCAAGAATGATTGATTTACTTATGGATATCCATTTTCAGGTACACTCCATATGTTTTCAGAAAAGTAAGAATATGTTACACTTATCCTGAGATTTTTCAGGGTGATTGAAATATACATATTTTTACATAATTTTTTCTCGTTTAATCCTATTTACGCTATAAAAAATATTAATTTTCTAGTTTATTAAAAGTATGCCAATTTGTAAAAAAAGAAAAGAACCACTTTCAAAAAGGAGTTGTGACATAGGATGCTAAAAGATAAAAAATATAAATATCAACTTGTATATGAACGCATCAAAGAACAAATTTTAGCTGGGAATTATCAACCTCATGAGAAATTATTATCTAAAAGAAAAATTTCCGAACAATTCAATGTGAGTATTAACTCCGTCATTGTCGCACTCGATCAACTTATTGTAGAAGGTTATGTTTATAGTTTAGAAAGAAAAGGATATTTTGTAGAGGACATTACAAGGTATGATTTAGATAATCAAGAATGGAGTGGGCTACCTGCTGAATTAAAAGAACATCCAATTGAGCGTCCTTATCAAACTTCATTTTCACATATGGCTTCGAATATGAGCCTGTTTCCTTATAACGAATGGTTAAAGTGTGAGCAAAAAGCGATTCAGCAATTCAATAACGAGCTATCTCACTTATCTCACCAGCAAGGACCTTACATTGTGCGTCAGACTTTAGCACAACATTTGAACTTTAAACGAGGTGTACGTTGTGAGCCAGAGCAAGTAGTGCTTCATTCTTCTAGTCAGGCTTTAATGAGCCAAATACTCGAATTATTTGACGATGCACCGTATACAATCGCATTAGAAAATCCAGGTTACGCACGTTATAAAGCTTTAATTGAAGATCATGGATGGAATGTATTAACGGTACCTCTGGATGAAAAGGGGTTTGATGTAGAACTACTTCAAAATCAAGATGTCCAACTCGTATGTGTCACACCTGCACATCAATTTCCTATGGGGATGATTATGCCTATCTCTAGAAGATTTGAATTATTAAACTGGGTGAACGTTCCGCAAGAGCGTTATATCATTGAAGATGATTATGATAGTGAATATAAATATGAAACAGCGCATATTCCCTCTCTACAAAGTTTGGATCGTAGTCAACGTACTATCTACATGGGTACATTCTCCAAAACATTGTTTCCTGGTATTCGTATTAGTTATATGGTGCTGCCACCTAACCTCTTAAAAAAGTATAAAGAAAAATTCAATCACTTAATTCCGTCTTGTAATACATTAAACTTATATACTTTACATTTTTTTATGAAAGATGGTTATTACCAAAAACATTTATCAACCATGACTGAACATTTTGAAGAAGTACGAAAATGCTTAATTCATACACTAGAAGAGACTTTTGACGAGGACTTAAATATTATCGATGTGCCAGCTGGACTGCATTTTATTATTCATTACAATACAGAAAAATCTTATGCAGAGATCTTAGAATGTGCCAAAAATGAAAGTCTTGAAATTTTTAGTTTAGAACGATTTTACCTTACGCCTGTAGAGGATGATGAGCATTATTTTATTCTAGGGTTTGCTAGTTTACAATTGCATGAAATCCCATATGCAGTGAAAAAATTAAAAAATATTTTAAATCGTTAAATGACTTAAATAAAAAAGCTTTCCACTCCAAACCTGAGCGGAAAGCTTTTTTGTACTATTTTTGAGCGCGTACTTCTTCGATAATATCACGTAGTTCGTCTTCTGAATAACTGTATTTTTCCATACAGAAATGACATTCAGCTTCTGCACCATGATCTTCCTCAATCATCGCTTGTAATTCGTCTTCACCTAGTCCAATTAAAGCATTTGAAAAACGATCTTTTGAACAGTTACATGAGAATGTAACATCTTGACGGTCTAAAATTTCGACATGTTCTTTACCTAATACTGCTTCTAAAATTTCTTCTGGTGTGAAACCTTTTTCAATCATTTTTGAAACAGGTTCGATTTTAGATAGTGCTTCTTCGATTTGTGTAATGGTCTCATCATCTACACCTGGCATAACTTGGACAATAAAACCACCTGCTGCTTTAATTGTATAATCTGGATTAACTAGTACTCCTAAACCAACTGCTGACGGTGTTTGTTCCGATTTTGTGAAGTAATATGCGAAATCTTCGCCTAGTTCACCTGATACTAATTCAACTTGTCCTGTGAAGTAATCACGTAATCCAGCATCTTTTACAACAGATAACGAACCTTGTGTACCTACAGCACGGCGTACATCTAATTTACCGAATTGATTTAATTCAAAATCCACGTGCGGATTCATTGCATAACCACGTACTTCACCTTTTGCGTTTGCGTCAACGATAATCGCACCAATAGGACCGTCACCTTGAACTTTAATCGTTAATTGGTCGTCACCTTTTTGCATAGCACCCATCATGACACCAGCAGTCATTGTACGCCCAAGTGCTGCTGAAGCTGTTGGCCATGTATCATGTCGACGTTGTGCTTCACCTACTGTTTCTGTTGAGCTTACAGCGAATGCACGCACACTTCCGTTAAAACCAATTGCTCTTACTAAATAATCTGACATGTATTATATCCTCTTTTCTTTATAAGCATAATTAAAACATCTTTCGACATCATAACACAGGTACTCCTATAAAAAAAAGTTGACCGACTCGGAGAGTCGGTCAAACTTTTTTATTCACGTTCTTCTTGAATACCGTCTTTATTTTTACTTAATGAATCTGGTTTTGGAAGATCCGCTGTCGATGGATCAGGGTCTCCTCCAAATGTTTCATCTAACACAAGTGCTTCTGAATCATCGTCTACTTTTTTCTTTTCATATGAGCGTTCCGGTAACTTACCATACTTCTCTAAGTGTTCGATTTGTTCTGCATCTAGTGTTTCAACTTCTAATAACGTTTGTGCGATCAGATTTAATAATTCACGACGTTCAGTCAGAATATCTTTTGTACGTTGATATTGTTCTGCAACCATTGATTGCATCTCTTGATCAATTTCATATGCGATTTTATCAGAGTAGTTTTGTTCTGAAGACATATCGCGCCCTAAGAATACATTACCACCTTGATTTGCGCCGAATTGTAATTGACCTAACTTATCACTCATACCGTATTCTGTAACCATTGAACGAACAATACTTGTAACACGTTGGAAGTCATTATGCGCACCTGTTGATACTTCGCCAAATACGACATCTTCTGCTACACGTCCACCAAGTAAGCCCGCTACTTTATCAAGAAGTTCTGGTTTTGTCATAAAGTAACGATCTTCTTTTGGAAGCATTACTGCATAACCGCCTGCTTGTCCACGTGGTACGATGGTTACTTTATGAACCTTTTCAGCTTCATCAAGTGTTAAACCAACAACAACGTGACCTGCTTCATGGTAAGCAACGATGTTACGTTCTTTCTCAGAGATTACGCGGCTTGTTTTCGCAACACCCGCGATTACACGGTCTGTTGCTTCATCAATATCACCCATATCGATTTTCTTCTTATTTGAACGAGCAGCAACAAGTGCAGCTTCATTTAATAAGTTTTCTAAATCGGCACCAGAGAATCCTGGTGTACGTTGTGCGATTGCTTTTAAATCTACTGATTCATCTAATGGTTTTTTACGTGCATGAACTTTTAATACAGCTTCACGACCTCTAACATCTGGACGACCTACTGTAATTTGACGGTCAAAACGACCTGGACGTAACAATGCAGGGTCTAAAATATCTGGGCGGTTTGTGGCAGCAATGATAATAATACCTTCATTTGCTCCGAAACCATCCATCTCAACAAGTAATTGGTTTAATGTTTGTTCACGTTCATCGTGACCACCACCAACACCAGCTCCACGTTGACGACCTACTGCATCAATTTCATCGATGAAAATGATACATGGCGCATTTTTCTTCGCATTTTCAAATAAATCACGTACACGTGATGCACCGACACCGACAAACATCTCTACGAAATCAGAACCTGAAATCGAGAAGAATGGTACGCCTGCTTCACCGGCTACCGCACGCGCTAACAATGTTTTACCTGTTCCAGGAGGACCTACTAATAGAATCCCCTTCGGAATGCGTGCACCAATCTCTTCAAATTTCGTATGATCCTTCAAGAAGTCTACTACTTCTACAAGCTCTTGCTTTTCTTCATCAGCACCAGCTACATCTGTGAAGCGTACACGTTTCTTTTGGTCATCATACAATTTTGCTTTACTCTTACCAAAACTCATTACACGGTTTCCACCGCCCTGAGATTGATTTAATAAGAAGAAGAAGAGAATGAAAATAATGATGAATGGGATAATCCCTGTTAATAACGATAACCAACCATTTGATTCTTGTGCAGGTAAGAAATTAATATTGTTCTTATTATCTTGCGCTGCTTTACGAATTAAGTTTAATAATTCCTGATCATCTTGTGGTACATTCGTAATAAACGATTCATCTTGTTTATAACCTTCTAACTTACCTTTTACAACGAATACTAACCTTTCAGGTTGAATATCCGCCTCTGTAATTTGTCCATCTTCTAACGCTGTTACAAACTCGTGATAATTCAATTCTTTTGTCGGTTTATTTTTGCCATTGAATGTGCCAAAAATCCCTACAATCACGAGGAAAATCAATAAATACAATATGGCGTATCGAAATACTCGATTCATCCCCAGCCTCCTCACAAGGTAAACAGAAAAACTATAATAAATCTTATCATATGACTATTTGCGCGTACAATTTAAAAGCTTTGTTTTAAACAAATTTCAAGTGAAATTTGTCACATTATTTTAAAATGAATAAACTGATTTTTTCAGCACGCCAATATATGGTAAGTTACGATATTTTTCTGCGTAGTCTAAACCATAACCAACAACGAACGCATCTGGTACGTCGAAGCCTACATAGTCTGCTTCTAGCTTCACTTTACGTCCTGATGGCTTATCTAATAATGTTACGATTTTAATTGATTTTGCTTTACGATATTTAAATAAATCTACTAGATAGCTTAGTGTTAAACCTGAATCGATAATATCTTCAATGATGATAATATCGCGACCTTCAACACTTGTATTCAAATCTTTTACGATTTTTACTTCACCCGAAGATACCGTTGCGTTACCATAGCTTGTTACATCCATGAAATCAATTTCGATGTATGCATCAATACGCTTCATTAAATCTGCCATAAAAGGCATAGCACCTTTTAAAACACCCACTAATAATGGGAATTTGTCTTGATAATCAGCTGTTAACTGTGCACCAAGTTCTTTCATTTTTTCTTGTAATTGTTCTTCAGAAATTAATACTTCTTCGATGTCCTTTTGAAGCATATTTGTATCCTCCTTAAATATAAATAGATTACTGCTTTGGAGCGGTATCTATCATTAATACTACACCATCATCTATTGAACGCATATCTTCTTGTAAAAGACGACTCACTCGTAAATCTAGAATCGCTAAAATTTGATTCTTTGCATCCACAAGAATAGGCCATGTACTTCTTTTTGACTGCGGTATTTTCGCATCAATTAAAATGCGTGATACCTTTTTAGAACCATTCACACCTGGTAAGTACATACGATCACCAACTTCTTTTGTTCGAATGGTTAAAGGAAGTTGTTGTGTAGACAGTATGTAACTTTTAACGTATTTACTTACTTGTGGCGCTGAACTTTTTTGGAACACTCCTATTTTACAACCATTTATTAAGGTGACCCATTCACCTAATTGCAGCTGAAGTGGTTGGACGACTTGCTGTACTTGTGGACGTTTTGTTAAAACCAAAACATCATATGTGCGAATCGCTCTTCCTCCTAAAGGCAGTGAAATTTCGTTATGTCCATCTGTTTTTTGAATAAGCTCTAAAATAGCTGTCCACAGTGCATGACTTTGCGCAACGATTGTATCTTTGTAAAGATATTTTAATAGTAGTAGAATGGCTCTTCTTTGTAAAGCAAGTGACTGCTTTTGAAACGGAAGAATTCGCAGATAAATCTCATCATCATTTTTTTGTATTTCACACTGTTTTAAAACACTTTCTGCTTGCTCGTTTAAATAAACATCTTCTGCTTGCTCTTTTTCGGTAAAATACTGAAAAGCTGCTGCAACTTGTGGATTCTCTTTCTTCATAAAAGGAACGACATGGTGGCGTATACGATTTCGTAAATAATCGTCTTTTGCATTACTTGCATCTTCTCTATACATTAAAGATTGGCTATTTAAATACGCGACGAGTTGTTCTCTTGTTACACTTAGAAAAGGACGAATAATTTTAAATGAGCGCCAAGATTTCTCAGCAGACATACCTAGAACCCCTTGGATATGAGCTCCTTTTATAAGAGCCATTAATACCGTCTCCATTTGGTCATCAGCATGGTGTGCCACAGCTAATTTATTGTAATGATGTTGCTTCATCACTTGTTCAAAATAGTGATACCGTTCTCTTCTACAAGTGTCTTGTAAATTACCATTCTCTCTTTTCAAAATTTCAGAAATTGGAATATCTGTAGAGAAAACAGGGATTTCTCTTTCCTTACAAAAATCTTCTACAAACTGTCGATCTTCATACGACGCTTCACCGCGTAACATATGGTTTACATGTACAGCTGCTAAATCAATTGCATAATGTTTTTGATAAGTGTGTAGAAAGTGTAAAAGGACAATCGAATCAATTCCACCTGAACATGCAACTAAAATGCGATCTCCAGATTGAATCAACACATGAGTTTGAATATATTCATTCACTTCCTGCTCAAATTTGACCATCTCTTTCACCTCTTAGCTTTATCATAGCATTTTACAGAGGTAGAAGTAATAGAATAAAGTATTGAAATCCCTCTTCTTATCAAATATTTTATAAATCAATACCAAATAAGATGGTATTATTTTTCATTCTTTATTTAATACCCATTTTTTTCTAAAAAATGCTATAAATATTGTAGAAAAACAAATACTTTTGCAAAGTATTATTTTTTTTTCAAAAATGGGTTGACGGTATCACAATCCTCTTGTAATATAATCTATGTTGTCAAAAAGATAGCAACTAACGGCGACCTAGCTCAGCTGGCTAGAGCGTTCGGTTCATACCCGAAAGGTCGGGGGTTCGATCCCCTCGGTCGCCATAATCGGCCCCTTGGTCAAGCGGTTAAGACACCGCCCTTTCACGGCGGTAACACGGGTTCGAATCCCGTAGGGGTCATATTAAAAGAAGCTTTCCAATTAGGAAAGTTTCTTTTTTTGTTTTTTTACGATAATAATAAACTAATTGAATCATGCTATATAAGGAATTTATTGCAATTATTATAAACAATCGTTTTAAAATGGCTATTTTCGATAACTATAAAAAGGTGAGAGAATTCTTAACCAAGAATTCTCTCACCTTTTAAGATCTATTCAAACACTTTTTCTATGACCAAAGAGTTTGCAAATTAACCTCTTTTTGCTCCACGGCCACCGCGTTTTGATTCAGTTGCACGCTTTAATGTTGTTAGACGGTCTTCACTGTCTTTTAAGAAACGTGCCATTTTTTGTTCGAAGTTCTCTTGCGGTTGACGGCTCTCGCCACGATTTCCGCCACCACGATTATTGTTATGACGAGGACGTTGCGGGCGTTCTGGACGCTCTGGACGTTCTGCTTGAGGTTTTGCTTTACGAATTGAAAGTCCAATTTTACCATCAGCTTCCACATTCATTACCTTAACTTCAACCATTTCTCCAACTTTTAAATGATCGTTAATATCTTTTACATAGTTATCAGCAACTTCACTAATATGCACAAGACCTGTTGAGTTATCTGGTAATTCAACGAATGCTCCAAAATTTGTAATACCTGTTACTTTACCTTGCACTTTGCTGCCTACTTCAATTGCCATAAAAAAAATGCTCCTCCTTAGAATTTAAGCGACTATCTCTAGTCAATAACCATATTGTGTGGTACTTTTCTTCAATACTTCATTGTTCTACCCATATACACTATATGAATATCCACTGCAAGTAATTCAGCCGTAGTCCGACGGGAATGATATGCAATCGCTCATTCATCTGTATTGCTTATTCTTATTTTACAATAAGACGCGTCAGATGAACATATTTAAAGTTCCAATGACTTTAAACTTGCTTATGACTTACTCTTATTATAACGATGAAAAAACACGTGTCAACAACACTACTTCTTTTCATTTTCCGTAAGATCTATTCCTTCGTCGTCTTCTGAGTCTTCTGGTAAATGGAATATTTTCTCACCTTTTTTAGATAAAAATAAATCTTTTCGTACAATCTTAGCGATGTAATCATCATCATCTAATTTTACGAGTTGCGTATTTAATTCCTTCTTATATTGCTTTTGTTCTAACTTTTCTTTTTTTAATGCTACTTGTTCCTGCTGTTCTTTTTTCAGTACTTGATGCTGATTTATAATTGTAAATACTAATGTACCCATAATTAAGAAGAAAACTGTACCCATAATAGCGAGATTTCGATACAGTGAAACTTTTTTATTATGTAGTCTTTTTTCACGAAGCTCTTCTTGTTTTGCAAATTCTGTATGAATACGACTTACTGTATTACGCTTTCTTTCAGACACAATCTCTCCTCCTTTTTTTGACCAATCTATTTGTTCATTATAAAGGAAAATCGATAAATATTGTATTGGTAAACTATATTTTTTCAATAAATTAACAAAAAATAGTTCTTTTTTCTACTTATTCTTCGTCATCAATGAATTGTGGCTCAATTTTTTCAAGTCTTTCTTCTTTTAAGATTGTATACATTGTACTTGCTTCTTCTTTGCGAACGACGTCCTTTAATAATTCTACTTTTACAGTAACAATCTTTTGCCCGAAGCGAATCGCTAATTCATCACCCACCTTTACTTTACTCGCTGCTTTTACCACTTTCCCGTTGATTTCAATCCGTCCTTGATCAGCTACTTCTTTTGCTAATGTACGGCGCTTGATTAAACGTGAGAGTTTCAAAAATTTATCTAATCTCATAATGATTCTCCTTCTTTATCTTTAGCTTCTTGCCAAAATTGTAATAATGCCTCTACTGAATAATCTTCCCACTTACTCTTCACTTGCTGCTCTACATACCCGAAACGTTTTGCAAATTTTGCATTTGCTAATACCATCGCTTCTTCAGCAGAAATCTTATAATGACGTGCTACATTCACAAGAGTTGTTAGTACATCACCGAACTCTTCAACTTGTTGCTCTTTTGTTCCTTTTTCAATTGCTTCTCGTAATTCAGCCAACTCTTCTTCCACTTTACCCCAAAAAGCTTCAGTTGTACCCCATTCAAACCCTAATTTTGCTGCTTTTTTTTGATAATTATATGAAGTTTGTAACGATGAAGCTGTACGATACTCACCTTTTAGTACAGATTCATCTTCATAGTTCTGGTGTTCTTCTTTTTTAATTTTTTCCCAATTCGCATTAATTTCCGCAACATTTTCAACTTGTACATCACCAAAAACATGAGGATGACGACGAATCATTTTTTCATTAATCGCTTGAATAATATCTTCTAAGTTGAAGTAGCCTTCATCTTCACCAATTTGTGCATTCATTAAAACAAGCATTAACAAATCGCCAAATTCCTCAATCATATGATCATCATCTTGTTCATTTACTGCCTGGATTGCTTCATGTGCTTCTTCAAGTAAATAACGTGTTAAACTTTCATGTGTTTGCGCACGGTCCCATTCGCACCCTTCTGGACTACGAAGTGTGGCAATGATTTCACGCAATGTTGAAAACTCCTTTAATGCCTCTTTTGCATCTTGAACAGGTGGAACATAGACAGTTGTTAAATTATTAATTTCCGCAACGTGATCTAATTCATATAATGGTACCGTTTTAATGACTTCCTCTTTTGAACCTGCTGCTGTTACAATCGTTACTTCATAATCATCTGGATATTTCTCCATCAACGTTAATTTTACATGCGAAGCACTAATTTGGTCATACACTTGTGCAATTAATAAATGATTTTGCATATGCACGTGATGAACTGAGAACGTTGCACCATCTACCATTTGGAAACCGTCAATCGGATCAATTTTAAGCGTTGTAAACATCGCATCTAAAAAGCTTTGCCCGCCTTCAATCGATAACTGAATCTCGCCTTTTTTCTCCGCTTCAATTAATAGTTGAATCGTCATTTCCGCAACAAGTGGATGACCTGGAACTGCATAAAGAACAGATTCCTTTTCAGCTTTTTCAATTAATGTAGAAGCAATTTCTTGATATACGGGTAAAAATTCATCATGCTTTTCATACACTTCATCAAAACTGATAAATGATACACCCTCTTTTTGCAATTCCGCGACAACAGGATGATCTAATGTACGCATATATACTTTTTTTACATTTTTTAATGTTCGATAAACACCCATCGGTAACTGTTCAAAGTCACCTGCACCTAAACCTACAACTGTAATTTCTTTCATTTTTAACCCACCTATTTTCGATTTAAAAATAATTGTAATGCCGCCATCTTACTGCCAAGCGGTAATAACAACCATTCTTTTACTGTAAAAATTCGATAACGTGTAATACATAAAATAAAGATACTCCCACCAATGATGACTAAGAAAAGCATCATAATTGCTGCATATAAACGACTATCAATTGCTAAAATCTCGTCAAATATGCGAATACCGCCTACAACGAAGATCATACAAACTGTTGCATAACCGGTGATTTGATAAAACAGACGACTGGCTAACTGAATATCTTGTTTCTTTTTTAAATAATACACTAAACTACACGCACCTACGATTAGAGCTAGATTACTCGACCATGCTGCACCTACTATTCCAAAATAGTGTACGAATGGTTTTGTAATTAGTATTTTGATCAACAAGCCGATTGCTAAAATGTACGTAGGACCTTTACGATACCCTAAACCTTGTAAAATCGCTGTAATTGCCATAATCATTGAAAGCATAATAATTTGAATAACATAGACCGACAGTACATCTGATAAATCAGCTGTTTCAAATAAAGCTTTATTCAAATAAGGCATAATGAGCATTAAACCAACTGTTGCTGCTACACCAAAAAGAAGTGTTGCTTGAAAAGTAACACGAATGAGTTGGCGCATTTGCTCCCCTTTTCTTTTTTTCATTGCACTTGCAATCATCGGTACAATGGCCATAGAGAATGATGTAGCGATGACTAATCCAACTTGTACAAGTGGTTGACCACGATCATAAATCCCCTTCTCTTTCATCGCATCAATTGGTTGTTCAATATACTGAACGAGCGTATCAAATACGGTAAACGCATCGACAATTTGAAAGAAAATCAACAGCAGACTACTCATACTCGCACTGACACTCACAACGAGCATCTTCTTTAAAAATTCACGCTTTCGAACAACTGTATTTTCTTTGTTAAGTAAATAAATCGACTGACGCTTTTTTCTCATATATAACATTAGAAGTAGGACACCCATCCATTCGCCACTAACTGTCCCTAGAACAGCGACTGCTCCAGCTGTATATAATGACTGCGAAGTAGCCATAACATAAGCTGTACCGCCTAAAATAACGGTTACACGTACAACTTGTTCAATCACTTGCATCACAGCGACGGTTTGTAGATTACCATGTGCTTGTAACTTCCCTTTATACATAGATAATGTCGGTACTGTAAAAATAACAAGTGAACCAATTTTCAATAAAAAGCCGAGCTGTTCATCACCCATTGCACGCGCAAAAAAATCTGAGGCACTATACATGCCAATAAATAAAAGAATTGAAAATACCCATAGCGCGCGATATAACAATTGCGATATCGCTTGTTGTCTTTTCAACGGTTGACCAAGCTCATCTGCAATCATCTTCGAAACAGCAATCGCTAGACCACTCGATGTCCATGTCATGAAAACAGCCACAAACGGATAGACTTGTTGATAAATAAAGAATCCTTGGTCCCCCACTAAGTTTTGAAAGGGGACACGATAGACCATACTTAATACTTTTACAAAAAGGGCTGCCATCGTTAAAAGGGCAACTCCTTTTGCATAGCCTTTTACTTTTGTCATTCGCATCCTCTTTCCATTACTACATTTTTTTGAATACTTATGTAAAAAGGAGAAACTACTTCTTTAGTTCCTCCTTTCACAAAAATTATGCAGGATTCTCTTCTTTTAGTGAAGCTGGTAATAATTGAACAACCGCTTCAACCAAATCAAAAACATCTTGATCTTTTGACATCTTTCGTTCATCAATTGTTAAAACAAGTTTTCCATCTTCTAATGTAAAACCAACTGCTCGTCCTAAAACCATTGAATCAGAAACCATCTTACTACCATCAATTCGTTGTGTACCCTCCATTGATAGTGTAATACGATACATTTTATTTTTTAGTTTGATGGACTCTAAGCCAACTTCTAATCCCCATGCTTTCATACGTGCAATACGCATTAAGCGGTCCACTTCGATTGGCAAGTCACCAAAACGGTCTACTAATTCTTCGGAAATTTCATGATAAGCTTCTTCTGTTTCAATCGCTTTAATACGCTTATACATTTGAATTTTTTGATAACCGTCTGGAATATACGTATCCGGTAAATAGGCATCATACGGAAGAAGAATCTCGATTCCTTTTTCTTCTGTCTTCTTCTCGCCTGTTTGTTTTTCAGTTACGGCATCTTCAAGCATTTGTGAATACAAGTCAAAACCAACTGAATCAATAAAGCCATGTTGCTGCGCACCAAGTAAATTACCTGCACCGCGAATGGATAAATCGCGCATCGCAATTTTAAAACCAGAACCAAGTTCCGTAAATTCTTTTACGGCTTGTAAACGTTGTTCTGCAACTTCTGTTAACACCTTATCACGTTGATACATGAAGTATGCATAGGCAACACGATTAGAACGCCCTACACGTCCACGTAATTGATAGAGCTGTGATAACCCCATACGGTCTGCATTGTTCACAATGAGCGTATTAACATTTGGAATATCAATTCCTGTCTCAATAATCGTTGTTGTAACTAATACATCAAATTCGCCTTCTAAAAAGCCTAAGATGATTGATTCTAACTCATTCTCCGTCATCTTCCCATGCGCATACGCAACACGTGCTTCAGGTACGAGTGTTTGAATTTGATCGACTTGTTTTGCCATATCCTCTACACGATTGTGTAAGTAGAAGACTTGTCCACCACGCGACATCTCACGCTCAATCGCTTCTCGTACAAGTGCGCCATTATGTTCCATGACATACGTTTGTACTGGGAAACGGTTTGCAGGAGGTGTTTCAATAACCGATAAATCACGCACACCGACCATCGACATATGAAGCGTACGTGGAATCGGTGTTGCGGTTAACGTTAGCACATCAATATTTGTTTTCAATGTCTTAATTTTCTCTTTATGTGTGACACCAAAACGCTGCTCTTCATCAACAATTAATAACCCTAAATCTTTATAAATCACATCTTTTGATAAAATACGATGTGTCCCGATTAAAATGTCTATTTGTCCATCTTTCAAGGCTTTTAATGTTTCCGTTTGTTGTTTACGTGTACGGAAGCGGCTAAGTAAACCGATATTAACCGGAAGGTCTTGGAATCGGTCAAGCATTGTTTCGTAATGTTGCTGTGCTAAAATCGTTGTTGGCACTAAGAAAGCGACTTGTTTACCATCTAAAATCGCTTTATACGCTGCACGAATGGCTACTTCTGTCTTTCCATAACCTACATCTCCACAAACAAGGCGATCCATTGGACGTTCACGCTCCATATCCATTTTCACTTCTTGAATTGTACGTAGTTGGTCTTCTGTTTCCTCATATGGGAAGGCAGCTTCAAATTGATGCATCTCATCACCATCAGGAGAGAAGGCAAAACCTTTTGCTGCTTCGCGTTCAGCGTATAGCTTAATTAAATCATCCGCAATATCTTGAACTGCTTTTGATACTTTCGTTTTCGTCTTTTTCCACTCTGCTCCACCTAATTTATGAAGCTTTGGTTCTTTATCTTCTGAACCTACATATTTTTGAACTAAGTCAATTTGATCGACTGGTACATATAACTTATCATCTGCACGATAACGAATATGCAAATAATCTTTATAGTTCCCGTTAATTTCGAGTGTTTCAATGCCAATATATTTACCAATACCATGATGTACATGGACGATATAATCCCCTGGTTTAATCTCTGTATAGCTTTTAATTCGTTCAGCATTGGTCATCGTTTTAGGACGTGCTTTACGTTTCTTTTGTTGCTTAAACAGCTCATCTTCTGTCACGATTGCTAATTTCGGAATCGGCATCTCAAAACCATTAGTTAAAGCACCAGACATAATGAAGACACCCGGTCCATTCGGTTCACCGAGTTGTACTTCTACGCCGTGGTCTGCCAATAGATTTTGCAATATATCAATTCGTTCTTCATTTTCTGTTAAAAATAGCGTTGTAAAGTCACTTGACACCCAACGTTCAATTTCACTATTCAACAGAGCAATCTGTCCGTGGAAATGTTGCATCGGTTTACATGAAAAATTACGTGTTGTTGTAAACGTCATTCCTTTAAATCCGCGCGCAAATAATGCAAAGAAGATTTTTTGTTGCTCAATATTCGCAAGTAATTCTTTAAAGCTGAAAGATGGTTTCACACTGTGCAACATCTTACCGAGCTCAATCATTTCAAGCAGCCATTCTTTTTCTTCAGAATCCCATGCTTCCATTGTTTCTTGAATTCGTGTTAATTCATCAAAAATTACAATGCCATCTCGTTTGAAATAATCACCTAAAAAAGTTGGATTTTCATATAATAAAGAACCATAGCGATTTACGTACTCAGGTAATTCACCTTGTTGTAATAGCGCAATATCTGCTTGTACATTTTCATAAAGTGCTGTTTTTACTGCATCTGTTTTTACCTTTTTTAAACTTTCACTTAAACCAGCTTCTAAACGTTCTGCAAGTGCATGTCGTTCATCTGTTGATAACACAAACTCCATCGCTGGTAAAATCACCATCTCTTGTAATTTCGCAATTGAGCGCTGATCATCTGCTGAGAACGTACGAATCGAATCAATCTCAGTATCAAACAGCTCAATTCGAACAGGATGATCATCATATGGCGGATAAATATCGATAATTCCACCTCGAACAGCGAACTCGCCGGGAGTTGTCACCATACCATTTCGCGTATAGCCCATCATGACTAATTGCTTCAGTAGCTCTTGTGTATCTAAATCATCACCGAGTTTTAACGTATAACGTAATGATGACCACTGCTCTTTCGGTGTCATTACTTTACGCATACCAGCAGCAGGGATAATATAGATTCCTTGTACATCATGAATCATATGATCCAGTGTTGCGATACGCTGTGCACGTAATTCGGGACTTGCTAAAGCCATATCTGCCGCGATAAACTCATCTGCTGGGTAGTAATGTACTTCATCACTACCAATTAATTTTGATAAGTCCTCATACAAAGACTGTGCTTGCAACATATTCGGTGCAATCATGTAGATTGATTTTTTTGTTTCTGCATACATTGTAGCGATGAAAGCCGATCTTGCGCTTCCGGATAATCCTGTTACAAGTTGTGCAGGTTGTTCTCTTCTTATATCTTCAATTAATGCTGCTACTTCCATGTCTTTCATCAATAACCGACGTAAGATTTCCATGTTTTCCTCCTATTCTTCATATAGAAAAAGGCTTTGGTAAGTTGTTTACCAAAGCTACACGCATCTATTCTTTTTACTTTTGATTAAATTTATTCATGACTTCTACGAATGGCTTCTCTAACCAATACATGCTTGCATCGGCTGCTTTTTCAAAGGACTCTTGCATTAATGGCTGATCTTCTTTTGAAAAACGTGCTAGTACATAGTCTGACACCTTCATACCTTGTGGTGGGCGATTAATGCCAATGCGAATGCGATTAAATTCCTGTGTTCCTAAATGTTGAATTAAAGACTTAATCCCATTATGTCCACCTGCACTACCTTTTTGACGTAAACGTAATTTACCTTTTTCTAAATCAAGGTCATCATATATTACGACAATGTCTTCTATATCAATATCAAAATAATCCATCAGTGGTCGTACACATTCTCCTGATAGATTCATATATGTTAATGGTTTTAATAAAATGACTTTACCCTCTGGACGATGTGCCGTACCATAGATACCATTAAATTTCGTTTGGTTTAATGTAATTCCCATGCGGTCTGCCAATACATCAATTGTGTCAAAACCTACGTTATGATGTGTATGTTCATATGGCTTACCTGGATTCCCTAATCCAATGATTAATTTCATATCTACTACATCCTTTTCTGTACTAATCCTTGTTATTTTAACATACCCCATCTTTTTAAACAAAATACGAATACTTCGAACGTTTAAACAGAAACAAAACGCAACGACTCTACTAAAATCGTTGCGTTTTGTTTTTATTTAATTCATATCTATTTAATTTTCTAGTGGTGATGGATTTTCAACTTCCTTACCATTATCTGCTTCTACTTCTCCTTCTTCTAATGAAGGTTCTAAGTCTTTGTCAGATACTGGCGGTAAAACTGTAGCAAGTACAAAATCATCTTCATGTAGGACATCAAAGTCTACTTGTTCACGAATATCTACTACAGCAAGTGAATCACCAATACCAAGCTCTGTAATATCTACTTCGATTGATTCTGGAATATTTGAAGGTTCAACGAATAAAGTAATTTCGCGATTTGGCTGTTGTAATGAGCCACCCTCTTTTACACCAACTGATTCACCAACAATCAGAACTGGCACTTCCATCTCAATTTTACGATTCATATTAACTGCTAAAAAGTCTAAATGAATCAATGTGTCTTTTAATGGATCTTTTTGAACTTCTGATAATATAGCATTTACGTGTTTCCCATCTAAGTCTAAAGATAAGACTGCATTTCTGCCTTCTTCACGTAATTTCTTCTCAAGATCTCGTTCGTTTACTGCGATTGGAGTGGTATTTACTTGATAGCCGTACACAACTGCTGGCACAAAACCATCCTGTCTTAATTCTCTTAAAACTGAATTCTTATGTGCTTGTCTTTTCTTTACTTGTAAAGTTTCTGGCATGTTTCATTTCCCCTTCCGTCTCATAGTTACACCTAATACACATACCCTGTTTTAAGTGCTATAAACATGGAGCAAATGAATGCGTTTGGCATTCTTACAATACTAGGACGCTTCACATGATAATTTGTTGCATAAAAAAAGAACAGATGAGGATGAACCCCACCTGCTCTCATTCGAATGATTAATCGAATAATTTTGATACTGATTTGTTTTCGTAAATGCGAACGATTGCATCTGCTAACAATTTTGCAACTGATAGTTGTGTAATTTTCGCGATTTTCTTTTCTTCTGGTAATTGGATTGAATCTGTAATTACTAACTCTTTAATTACAGAGTTATCGATACGCTCGATCGCTGGGCCTGATAATACAGGGTGTGTACAAGAAGCATATACTTCTTTTGCACCTGATTTTAATAATGCATCCGCACCGATTGTAATTGTACCAGCTGTATCAATGATATCATCGATTAAGATACAAATTTTACCTTCTACATTACCAACGATGTTCATAACTTCTGCTACGTTTGGTTTTGGACGACGCTTATCGATAATCGCGATTGGTGCTTTCAAGCGTTCTGCCATTTTACGTGCACGTGTTACACCACCGTGGTCTGGTGATACTACGACGATATCTTCTGGGTTCCAACCTTTTTGACTGAAGTAATCAGAGATTAATGGAACACCAACAAGGTGGTCGATTAAGATATCAAAGAAACCTTGAATTTGTGGAGCATGCAAATCAAGAAGTACAACGCGTGTTGCACCTGCTGTTTCTAGTAGGTTAGCCACTAATTTAGCCGTAATTGGTTCACGTGAGCGTGCTTTACGATCTTGACGAGCATAACCATAGTATGGCATTACTACGTTTACTGTACGAGCTGAAGCACGTTTAACAGCATCGATCATAATTAATAACTCCATTAAGTTTTCGTTTACTGGAGCGGAAGTTGACTGCACGATGAATACGTCACAACCACGAATACTTTCCTCAATACTGATTTGAATTTCTCCATCACTGAAGTGTTTTACAGAACTTTTACCAAGTTCTACTCCCATTTCTTTTGCAATCGAAGCTGCAAGTGGTTCGTTAGAATTCAGAGAAAAGATTTTTAATTTTGAGTTAGCATATTGATACGGCATGATGGCCTCCTGTTAAATATTAATTATTTATTAGAATTTAATTTGTTAACGTAATTCTCTTTGTTCTCTTGACGAGAACGTCCAATGGCAAGTGCGAATGGCGGAACTTCTTTTGTAACTGTTGTTCCAGCCGCTACATATGTGTCTGAATGAATTGTTACAGGTGCTACTAAATTTGCGTTACAGCCGATGAATGAACGATCACCGATTGTCGTTTTAAATTTATTAACACCGTCATAATTTACTGTGATCGTCCCGCAGCCAATATTAACGTCTGCACCGATTTCAGCGTCACCTAAGTAAGTTAAATGTGAAGCTTTGCTTCCTTCACCTAAAGTTGTTTTCTTCAACTCAACAAAGTTGCCTACTTTTGCGCGATTTAAAACATTTGAAGCTGGACGAATGTGTGCATAAGGTCCGACTGTGACATCTTCACCAATCATACTTTCTTCCACAACAGATGCATCAATTTTTGTACGATGACCGATTTGGCTATCTACAATATGACTGTTCGGGCCAATATAGCAATCCTCACCAATCACCGTTTGACCTTCAAGTAAAGTACCTGGGTAAACAATTGTATCGCTACCAATTGTAACATCTGCACCAATATACGTATTTGCTGGATTAATGATTGTTACACCATTTCTCATATGTGCTTCGTTAATACGCGCACGCATAATTTCTTCTGCTTGAGAAAGAGCTACACGATCATTGACTCCTAAATTTTCAGAGAAATCGTCTGAAATATACGCGGATACGATTTCACCTTGTTGTTTTAAAATTTCAATAACATCTGGTAAATAGTATTCACCCTGTGCATTATCGTTTTTAACAAGTTTTAATGTTTCAAATAGTGCTTTATTATCGAAACAATATGTGCCTGTATTAATTTCGGTTACTTTTTGTTGTTCAACTGTTGCATCTTTTTGCTCTACAATCTGTTCAACATGTCCTTCTTCATTACGAAGAATACGACCATAACCTGTAGGATTTTCAGCGACAGCTGTTAAGATAGTTGCTTTTGCAGCTTGTTGCTGGTGGTGCTCTAGTAATGCCTTCATCGTTTCAGGGCGGATTAATGGTGTATCTCCACAAATAACGATGGTTGTGCCTTCTAGGTCGCCTAGTAAAGTTTCAGCTTGCTGAACTGCATGAGCTGTTCCAAGTTGTTCTTCTTGTAACACATACTCACTTTTGTCACCTAACTGCTCTTTTACTTTCTCAGCGCCGTGACCAACAATTGATACAATCTTTGTTACGTCTAAATCACGAATATGATCGACAACGTGCTCAACCATTGGCTTCCCACAAACCGGATGAAGAACTTTATATAATTTGGACTTCATACGCGTTCCTTGACCAGCAGCCAAAACTACCGCATAAATTTTTGTCATTTCGCAAGTCCTCCATTTAGCTGATTTTCTATTATGACTATATAGTAAATGTAAGCATTTTTCAAGGGTACATGACTTGACAAAAAGAGGTCATACAACTTATGATTAGAAATCTTTGCCTTTTTTATTCGCATAAAAGCTATTGTTTAGACAGTTCCTCTTTATTCTGCTCGAAAAGTCACATTTACTTGTTCATAGAAAATTCATGTTTTTTTATAATATTACCCATTTCTCCTACGAATTCTTCTATTTCTTCCAATGTATTTTTAGGATGTAATGATACACGGAAAAATTGACGCGCTTGTGATGGTGTATAACCCATTGCGAGAACTGTTTTTGTACCTTCATCTTGCTCTACATCACATGCACTTCCCGTTGAAATATAAAAACCTTTCTCACTTAATTCCAACATCATCAATTGACCTTCCATCCCTTTCGCCATCATGCCAATAATTCCAGGGTATTGTTCCTTTGACGATTCAACTACTTTAATCGGTAATGTACGAAGTTCTGACAATATGTAATACCGTAACTGTGTTAACTTTACAAGGTCTTGTTTTGTAAATAACTGATTCAGTGCCGCTGAAAAAGCTGCTACAGACGGAATATCTACTGTCCCACCACGCACCCCTTTCTCATGTGTCACACCAGGAAATAAAGGTTCAATGATTCTTTTAGGATGAATATAAATTGCCCCCATTCCTTTCGGGCCACCAATTTTATGCGCTGAAATTGTCAAACTATCGACTATTTTAGCAATATCATGTAAAGGGACTTTCCCAAAGGATTGTACGCAATCTGTATGAACAGGGATTTGATATTTTTTCGCAATTTCACATACTGCTTCAATCGGTTGAATGACACCAATTTCTGCATTGATATGCTGCACACTAATAAGTGCAGTATCTTCTGTAATCAGCATTTCTAACTCTTCTAAATTAATTTGTCCACATGGCATTAAAGGTAATTTGATAACTTCATAGCCCCATCTTGTCAATGTATTCATCGCCGCATGAACAGAAGTGTGTTCTGCCATCGTCGTAATAATTTGCCTTTTTTTTTGCCCTAACACAATGGATAGGATTGCGATTAAGTTCCCTTCCGTACCACTACCTGTAAAATAAATACCGTCTGAAGAAACTGATAAAATTGAAGCAATTTGTTCTCTTGTTAGTTGTAAAATTTGTGCCGCATACCAACCCGCTTCATGTAAACTAGACGCATTTCCATAATAAGTAGTTGCAACTTCCCCGTACATACGAATGGCTTCATCGCTCATAGGCGCTGTAGCAGCATAATCTAGGTACACCATACGAAAACCTCTTTCCATAAACAAAACTTGTTTTATTTCATATTTTATGTAAATATATGTGACAAGACAACTGTAAAGAAGGTTAAGTAAAATGAAAAATCATATTTTGATTATCGGTAGTGGGATTGCCGCACTTCAATGCGCTCGCCTATTACCCTCTCATAAAACAATTCACCTCATTACAAAAAGAGAAATTTATGAAAGCAGTTCTTATTATGCACAAGGTGGCATTGCAACGGTTTGGCATCACGAAGACTCCTTCTCCTCACATGAACAAGATACACATGAAGCAGGTGTTAATCATACGAATCATGAGATGGTACAACTCCTCGTAAGAGAAGGTCACATCGCTACGAAAGAATTAATTCAAGCTGGTTTACCTGTAGACCGGACAAGCAATGGTGAGATTTCACTTGGTTTAGAAGGCGCCCATTCCCATCACAGAATTATCCATAGTGGCGGTGATGCGACAGGCAAAAATACAATTGAATTTTTATACAAAACACTCCCATCAAACGTCATCGTGCATGAACAAGAATGTGCCATTCAATTAATTAAGAATCCAGAACAACGTGTAATCGGTGTTTATACAAAGAATGTGGAGGGTGCATTATGTCGTTACACAGGTGAAGCTGTCATTCTAGCAACAGGAGGCATTGGATCACTGTACCCGCAAACTTCAAATTGCGAAAATAGCTTTGGCGATGGGATTGCTTTGGCTTACTTGGCTGGTGCAACTGTAGCTGATTTAGAATTTATTCAATTTCATCCTACGTTACTTTTCCATGAAGGAAAGACGCATGGTCTTGTATCAGAAGCTGTGAGAGGTGCTGGTGCACGTTTCGTTAATGAACAGCAACATTATTTTATGGAAGATCATCCACAACGTGATTTAGCACCGCGACACATTACAGCAAAAGCAGTTTACGATCAAATAAAACAAGGGCATACCGTTTTTTTAGATATTTCATGCGTTGAAAATTTCACAACTCGATTTCCGAGCATCGCTAAAAAATGTAGTGATTTGAGCATTTCTTTAGAAACTCAACGTATTCCGATTACTGTAGGAAGTCATTTTTTAATGGGTGGAATTATGACTAATGTAAACAGTGAAACATCGTTGCCCGGATTGTATGCAATTGGGGAAGTTGCTTGTAATGGCATCCACGGTGCAAATCGATTAGCTAGTAATTCTCTATTAGAAGGGTTAGCTTTTGGAAAACGTTTAGCGAAGCACTTACATACATCACGCGAGATTGACTACACAGAAAATGCGATTACAACACAGAAGAAGCAACTTCCATCACTCATGACACCGAGTGTATTGCAACAACATATGATGCATACAGTAGGTATTATTCGAAATGAACATGATTTAGATCAATTAAGCACGCAGTTACAACAACCACTTCTACAAGATGTTCGCCACTTGACGCAGCTAGATATAGAACATTATTTTATGCACATAACTGCTCAATTAATTGTACAAGCTGCCCTTGTAAGAAAAGAATCGCGTGGGGGACATATTCGAAGTGACTATCCACAAAGTGATAATTCTTTAACACAAACATTATTTATTCAACAAAAAGACCAGCCAATTTATAGGGGGACATGGTATGAATTTACTCAAACTCAAGCAACAACTTACGGAATTTTTCAATGAAGACATCGGTGATACAGATCTATCTTCCGAATTACTATTCGATGAGAAACAGAGAGGTGAATTTTCACTTTACGCAAAGGAAGATGGGATCTTTTGTGGCGAAAAAATTATTCAAATCGGTTTTCAATTACTAACCGATGAATCAATTCAAGTTCATGAATTGATTCAAGATAGTACAGCAATTCAAAAAGGTGATTTAATTGCACGTATTGAAGGACCTATTCGAACACTTCTCAGTGGAGAGCGCGTCATTTTGAATCTAATTCAGCGTATGTCAGCGATTTCCACCAAAACAGCTCTAGCAGTAGCCGCAACTACAAATTCGCGTACACGTATTTGTGACACACGTAAAACAACACCTGGCTTACGTATGTTTGAAAAATATGCTGTACGTGTAGGAGGCGGCTTTAACCATCGCAACGGACTGTATGACTGTGTCATGTTAAAAGATAACCATATTGAATTTGCCGGGAGCATTTCAAAAGCTGTGAACCATGTGAAACAACAATTAGGTCACACAACCAAAATTGAAGTCGAAGTCGAAACAAAGGAACAATTAATTGAAGCGATTGAAGCAGGTGTCGATCTTCTACTACTTGATAATCGTACACCAGAGGAAATTGAGTCGTGGTTACCACTTATTCCACCTCACATCATAACGGAAGCTTCTGGCAGTATTACGCTTGATACCTTACCTGAATATGCAGCTACTGAAATACATTACATCTCACTCGGAGCATTAACACATTCGATTCATTCATTAGATATGAGCGCACTCGTTCAATTGAAAGGAGTTTAAACGTGAATTTACTAACACAAATCTCAAAAATACCGGAAACATATTTAACTTTATCAACTGTAGAAATTGAAAATCGTATTCATAACATTAAAAAAGAACTTGGTACAAAGCTTTTAATTCCAGGGCATCATTATCAAAAAGATGAAGTAATTCAGTTTGCTGATGTGACAGGAGATTCTTTACAACTAGCTCAAATATGTGCAGCAAATACCGAAGCGGAGCATATTGTCTTTTGCGGCGTACATTTTATGGCAGAAACAGCTGACATGTTGACGTCAGCACATCAGCGTGTTTACCTACCGGATTTACGTGCGGGATGTTCAATGGCTGATATGGCAAACATTCATCAAACCGAACAGGCTTGGGATATTTTACAGGAGATTTTTGATGATACGATTATCCCATTAACATATGTGAACTCAACTGCTGCCATTAAAGAATTTACAGGTCGTCACGGTGGAGCTTGTGTGACTTCTTCAAATGCTAAAAAAATGGTCGAATGGGCATTTACACAAAAACAACGTCTATTCTTTTTACCAGATCAACATCTTGGTCGAAATACTGCGTTCGACTTGGGGATCCCACTAGAACAAATGGCAATTTGGGATCCAATTAAACGTAATCTAATTTTTGAAGGCGACAAACAAGATATCCTTGTCATCCTATGGAAAGGACATTGCTCTGTGCATGAAGGATTTACTGTTCAACACATTGAACAAGTACGCAAAAATTATCCTGACATGAAAGTGATTGTTCATCCAGAATGCAGCCATGAAGTCGTACAAGCTTCTGATGACGCTGGTTCAACAAAATATATTATTGATACAATTGCACAGGCTGATCCCCATATAAGTTTCGCAATTGGAACAGAGATGAATTTAGTCAAACGAATCATCAAACAATATCCTGAGCGACACATCATCTCATTAAATGAAAATATGTGTCCTTGTTTAACAATGAACCGAATCGACTTACCGCATCTACTTTGGCAATTAGATCAAGTCGTTGCAGGTGAGACGATGCATCAAATTACAGTAGATGATGAAACGACGAAATATGCCTTACAGTCGCTAGAACGAATGTTACAAAACACATAAATTAAAGAGATTTCGGTATAGTATGTCAAACGACCGAAATCTCTTTATTATTTTCCCCATAAAAAAAGAGCCTGCCTATGGTGAATTAGGTGGCTCCGCGCTTACGTCTTATACTTCAACTTCGACTTCATTTAGTACAACAGCTTCTTCCTCGCTTGATTCCTCGTAAGCTTTTAACACTGATTCTTGAATCTTTGTTCTTGTACCAGAGTTAATTGGATGTGCAATATCTCGGAACTCACCATCTGGCGTACGTTTACTTGGCATTGCTACGAATAACCCTGTATTCCCATCGATTACACGAATATCATGTACGACGAATTCGTTGTCCAGTGTGATGGAAGCGATTGCTCTCATACGGCCGTCTGTTTGAACACGGCGCAATCTCACATCTGTAACTTCCATTTTTTCACCACCTCTCATCTTAGTTGCATAGCTAATCCTATCCACTTTCTTTATTCTTCAAAAATTACCCAATCCCTTCTTACTTTTTTAAATTTTTAGAATTTTTTATGTATAAAAGAAATATATATCAAAAAGTTCATTTATTTGGTGTTTTAAATCAAAAAACACCTCCACGTTGATTTACTATGTTTAATACCCGTTTTTCAACGAAAGGTGTTTTTATTTGTCTCATTAATTTAGGTCAGTTCCAAAAATACTAAGAGGTGTTTTATTTTATAAGATTATACTAATGCGATTACTTCAATTTCAATACGCGCATCTTTTGGTAGGCGTGCTACTTCTACTGCGCTACGTGCTGGTTTATGCTCTCCAAAATAGTTTGCATAAATCACATTCATTTCTGCAAAATCATTCATATCTGCCATAAAAACAGTTGTTTTTACAACACGATCTAATGATGTACCCGCTTCTGCAAGTACAGCTTTTAAATTTTCAAAAACTTGTTGTGTTTGTGCGACAATATCACCTTCAACCATAACACCTTCTGCAGTCAATGGAATTTGACCTGAACTGTAAAACATATTGTTTACAATCATACCTTGTACATATGGTCCAATCGCTGCTGGAGCCTTTGTTGTCGAAACTTCTTTCACCCTAATTTCCACCTTTCGTAAAGTAATTTCCCTCTGTTAAAACAATTGTACGGTCTTTTTCGTTGACTTCTTTTAGCTTCACAAGTGAATAGTAATCGTCGACTAGACGCTCATCCGGATGCTCTGCTTCAACTAACACAGCACACCCTGCTAATGTACAGTCGAATTCTTCTAAAAGATTCTTCATACCATTCATCGTACCGCCAACTTTCATGAAGTCGTCTGTAATAAGTACGCGTTGACCGCTTTGCATACTACGTTTTGATAATACCATCGTTTGAATACGACGAGAAGACCCTGACACATAGTTAATACTTACGGTAGAACCTTCTGTTACCTTATTATCGCGTCGTACGACAACAACAGGTACGTTCAAGTGTCGTGCAATTGCATGAGCAATCGAAATACCTTTTGTTGCTACTGTCATAATAACATCGATTTTTTGGTCACAAAATGCAGATGCAAATACTTTCCCTACACGATTCATCAAATCTGGATTGCCCAATAAATCTGTCATAAACAGATAGCCACCCGGTAATAAACGATCCGAATGCCCTAATTCTTGTTTTAATTCTTCAATAATCTTCTTTACTGCTGTATCTGGCACTTTTGGAATATACTTTACGCCACCAGCTGCTCCTGGAACAGTTACCAATAAACCAATTCCTCTTTCTTCAAACGTTTCTTTCACAATCGTTAAGTCTTCACTAATTGAAGATTTAGCCGATTGATATGATTCCGCAAAGAAAGTAAGTGGAATTAATTGTTGTGGATGCTCCATTAAATAATGCGTCATATCTACAAGACGCTCACTACGCTTCCATTTCATGTGATTCACTCCTGAACACGAATATTCTATACAAAATCTACCATAAACATACGCCTTTAATCAAGCGACTCGCGTTCGCCTAACATTCGTATCGCATATACTTCGTCACAAAAACCTCTTAAACCATTTACAATGCGTGTTGTACGCGTTTCATTTGATACAAGTCCAAATACTGTCGGGCCACTTCCACTCATCAATACCGCATCTGCACCAAAACGCTTCATTTGTTCCTTAATGCTCGATACTTCTGGATGAAGCTTTAATGTAACGCTCTCTAAAACATTCCCCACACTCGCGCACATTTCTTCATAACTACCATTTGCAATCGCATCCCTCATTCTCTGTGTATCTGGATGCTCAATCGAATCTAATTGTAAATCACCATATACTGAACCTGTTGAAACGCCAATTGATGGCTTCGCTAATACAACCCAACAATTCGGTGGCGCCTCAATACGCTCAATCTTTTCACCACGACCTCTTGCAATAGCTGTCCCCCCATATACACAATATGGAACATCTGAGCCGATTTCTGAACCGATTTCTGCAATTTCATCTAATGTAAGCTGTAAATTCCATAAATTATTTAAACCCTTTAATGTAGCTGCTGCGTCACTACTACCACCTGCTAAACCAGCTGCAATCGGTACTTGTTTATCAATTGTAATATTTACGCCTTCTCGAATCTTAAAACGTTCTTTTAAAATAGCTGCTGCTTGATAAGCTAAATTACGATGATCATTTGGTACAAAGTTATTTGAAGAATAAATATGAATCGCATCATCTTCACGTAATTCTAGTCCAATACGATCGGCTAAATCTACCGTTGTCATAATCATTTCTACCTCATGATAGCCATCAGGACGCTTATTTAAAACATCTAATGTTAAGTTAATCTTAGCGGGTGCTTTTACATAAAGCATATAAAGATCCTCCACTTCTTTCCTTGTTGCGAATTTCGCTCATTTGATTACTGTTTTATATTTTATCATAACTACCACATAAGTAGGAGAGTTAGAAATTTGTCATAACAAAAACACTTATCTAGTTATAAGATAAGTGTTCAAAAAATCATAAAAATTATAAATACTAATCAATTACTGCAGTTTTAGGTTCTTCATCGAATGTAATTTCTACTGCCTCTGTCAAAATATCTGTATAGCTGTATGAAACGCGTTCAAACGCATTTTCATCTTGATCTAAGTCCACTACAAATACTGCGCGATAAGTCTCACGTAATGTTCCAACGCGCTCAATGGTCTTCTTGCGTCCACCGTTTGCTCTTAATTGCAGACGTTTACCCAAATGACAATCTAACGACTTTTTAATGTCGGCTAATGTTTTTGGCATTTCGCTTACACCTCACTAGATACAAGCATAGCAAAAATACCTACGTTTGTCAATACATAAATAAATATTTTATCAAGCAGCAATTCTTATGTCAATTCTTTTTTATATGATTTTCTATATTTTTTTCTAAGAATGAAAAATTGGTAACAAATGGTCTGACAGCTTACCAAATTCTTCTATTGATAAGGTTTCACCGCGTCTTGTCGGCTCAATACCTGCTTCTTCAAGCGCAACTAAAATTTCTTCTTTGCGTGCTTTTCCATTTGGCAATTGCGATTGTAAATTATTCAACAGCGTTTTACGACGTTGTGCAAATGCAGCTTTTGTAACTGTAAAGAAGAAGTCCTCGTCCTTTACTTGTACAGGTGGTGTGTCATGACGAATCAGACGCAATACAGCCGAGTCAACATTCGGTTGTGGCATAAATACAGTTTTCGGTACAATCATCGCAATCTCAGCTTGCATATAGTACTGTACAGCGATTGAAAGTGAACCATACGCTTTTGTGCCTGGTTTTGCAGAAATACGGTCTGCTACTTCTTTTTGCATCATGACAACCATTCCGCGTAACGGTAGACCTTCCAATAATAATTTCATAAGAATTGGTGTTGTTACATAGTAAGGTAAGTTTGCTACAACCATAATATCCTCATAACCTGCTAATTGCGTATCAATCACTTCTTTTACATTTGCTTTTAAAACATCTGAATGAATGATTTCGACATTATCGTATGGAGAAAGTGTATCTTCTAATACAGGTAATAGACGTTGGTCAATCTCAAACGATACCACTTTACCTGCTTGGCGTGCTAAGTGTTCTGTTAAAGCACCGATCCCTGGGCCCACCTCAATGGCGGCGCTATCCTTCGTTAAATCTGCATGTCCTACAATGTTTCTTAAAATATTTGGATCGATTAAAAAGTTCTGCCCTAAACTCTTTTTAAATGAAAAGCCGTACTTTTTTAAAATCTCCTGTGTGCGAACGGGTGTCGCAATATCTTTATGCATGTTTTTCCTCCTGATTCATTTGTGCAATTGCTGCACCAAACTGTTCTTCTGTGATTTGGAACATTTCTAGTCTTTTTACTAGTTGTTTTCCATTCGTTGGACCAATATTTAAAAGTTCACCTAAACGTTCACGACGCTTTTTGGCAGCTGGATGTGATAATAATTGAGCTGCGATTAAATCTTCTGATGTAATTGTCGAAACAAACTTATCATCTGCAACTGTATAAACATTTTGCAAAGCTGTTCTGATATCTTCAGGACTAGCATGTTCAATCCCCAACCCTTTGCCATTCTTCGCAATCGTTTGTTTTTTAGGTAAAAAAGCGTGTTTAACATTTGGAATCTGTTGTTCGATTAAAGCGCGAATACGACGCCCCGGATAGTCTGGATCTGTTAAAACAATCACGCCTCTTACTTCATGCGCATGTTGAATCCTTTCTAAACATTCTTTTGAAATAGCTGAACCATTTGTTTCAATCGTATCAGCCTCTACTGCTTTCCGAATCGCTGTTGTGTCGTCTTTTCCTTCTACTACAATGACTTCTTTGATTTTCACGTACGTTCAAATCCTCTTTTCATCTCAGTTTGCAATATTCCTATTATACACGAAGTTGAACTATAGTGAAAATATGCGTTTTTCTCAAAAAAAAAGAGGGGGCATATTATATCTATGCTTCCCTCTTTACTATTTATAATACAGTAATTTTCACTGTACGGCGACCCCAGTTACGCATCGCTGTTTTTGATTTTAAGAATACATCAATACGGTTACCGCGAATTGCGCCACCTGTATCTCCTGCAATCGCTACACCATAACCTTGTACATATACTTTAGAACCTAAAGGAATGACACGAGGATCAACTGCGATTACTTTCCTATTCGGATTTTTACGCAGGTTGATGCCTGTTGCTGTAATACCTGAACATCCGTAGCAATATGCTGTATAGGCTGTTGCTTCTACATACATTGTACGACCTGAACTATAATTTGAACCTGATGCTTTTTTCGTACGGCTTAAATATTTTGATGATACATAACCTTTTTTACCTTTATACGAAACTTTATACCAGCCACCTTTTTTACTTACATATGTGACTGTAGCACCTTTTGGTAATACCGCAATGTGCTTAAATTTTGTACTTGCACCTTTACGCATATTTAATGCTGCTGTTGTTCTGTATTTCTTAGATGCGACTGTCGCAATTTTTTCACCTGCAAAACGATTTGCATCTACTGATGTATTTGAAGTCGTTAATTTCGCTTCTGTGTTACTTACCTGTTCATTAGTTGTAGAGCCAAATACTGCAGCTACTACAAACGCAATCATCAGTGAAAGAGTTGTAAAAACAATTTTCACTTTCGAATTTTTTAATGATTCCGGGAACAGTTTTTTCATGGGATGATTTGACATGAAAATACCTCCTTATTCACTCGTTGGATTATAAAGACTCTTTTTTGGACTGTCAACAGTAGAAAAAATACCTATTTTTAACAAATCCTGTAGAATCAATCATTTGAGTTCATAAGGAATTTAGGGCTTTCTACTTAATTTTATAAAAAAGACGATGTGCATTCTCTGTTGTAATTTCCGCTACTTCTTCCACTGTAATGCCTTTCAATGCTGCGATTTGTTCTGCAATGAGAGGGATGTAAGAAGGTTCATTTCTCTTGCCACGATATGGATGTGGTGTAAGATATGGCGCGTCTGTTTCTAACATGATGTATTTCAGCGGAATTTCTTCAGCAACTTTTTTCGGTGTTTTCGCATTTTTAAATGTAACAGGACCGCCTAAACTGATAATAAAATTAAGTTTATTAATACAAAATTCGGCTGTTTCCACGCTTCCACTAAAACTATGCATAACACCACCGACTTCTTTCGCATTTTCTTCATCCAAGATTGAAATACAATCTTCTGTTGCATCCCGATTATGGATGACAATCGGTAGTTTTACTCTTTTTGCTAGAGCGATTTGTTTTCGGAAAATCTCTTTTTGAATATCCTTCGGTGATTTATCCCAATGATAATCCAGTCCAGTTTCACCAATGGCAACCACTTTTGGATGCGTGGCAAGTGTTTCAATCCACTGCAAATCTTCGTCTGTGCAATCAATTGCATCGACTGGATGCCAACCAATTGCTGCGTATAAAAATTCGTATTCTTCAACTAACTCTATGGCGCGCGTAATAGTCGGACGATCAAATCCGACTACAATCATTTTTTGAACATTCGCATCCAAAGCTCGTTGAATTACTTCTGTTATGTCTTCGTCATATTGTTCTGCGTTTAGGTGCACATGTGTATCCATTAACATCATGGCTTCCTCCTTCACTGTACTTATTTTATCCGTTTTAATATTTCATATATAACCTGTATATTACAAATTTATTACATAAATTAATTTTTCCAATTTAAAATTTATTAATATAATACTAATTACATATTAAATTGGAATTAGTCCTCTTTAAATAATGTTTAAATAGTGTTTAAGTAGTAAATTTGACTATCATGAAATTCTAACTTTTTCTTTGATTACCAAATCAAAAAGAATGTTTTTTATAAAAAAACTGGAAATGTTATAAAATCATCTCCAGTTTTTGTATTTTCTTATTTTACTTTTGCACCATTTGCTAATTTTTCATCTACACTAGCTAAAACAAGTACGTCATCTTTACTTCCTGCTAAGATCATTCCTTGTGATAATTCACCACGAAGTTTCACAGGTTTTAAATTTGCTACAACAATCACTTTTCGTCCAACTAATTCTTCAGCTGTATAGAATTTTGCAATCCCCGATACAACTTGACGTTGTTCATAACCTAAATCTACTTGTAACTTCATTAACTTGTCTGCTTTTGGCATTTTTTCTGCTGCAGTTACTGTTGCTACACGTAAATCTACTTTCATGAAGTCATCAATTGAGATTTCAGGTGCTTCTTCATCATAGACATCTGCTTCTTCTGTTACTTCTAATGTTTTAACAGAACCTCTCATTTGTTCACGAATATATTCTACTTCTACCTCTTGTTCAAGACGTGGGAAGATTGGTTCACCTTTTTCAATCACTTTTGTACCTGCTGGAATAACATGCGTTTGTGTTAATGTCTCCCAAACCAGTACATCTGTTGATAAGCCTAATTGACGAATAATTTCCACAGGTGATTTTGTCATGAATGGTTGTAATAATACTGCCACACGACGTAAATTTTCTGCTAAATTATACATAACCATTGCAAGTTGTGGTTTTAACGCCTCATCTTTTGCAAGAACCCATGGTGATGTTTCATCAATATATTTGTTTGTACGTGATACAAGTGCCCAAACATCCGATAACACGACGCTAAATTGCATTTGATCCATATTTTTTTCGTACTTCGCAATCGTTTCATCTGCTTGTGCTTGTAATGCCGCGTCAAATTCAGTTGCTTGTAAATTTTCTGTTGGAATCACACCATCAAAGTATTTATTCATCATTGAAATTGTACGGTTTAATAAGTTTCCTAAGTCATTTGCTAAATCAAAGTTTGTACGCTCTACGAATGATTCTGGAGAGAATACGCCATCTGAACCGAATGGTAACTCACGCAATAAGAAGTAACGCGTTGCATCAAGTCCATAGCGCTCAATTAACATTTCAGGATACACAACATTTCCTTTTGATTTAGACATTTTACCGTCTTTCATCATAATAAATCCATGCGCAAATACTTTTTTCGGTAATGGTAAGTCTAGTGCCATCAAGAAGATTGGCCAGTAAATTGTGTGGAATCGCACGATATCCTTACCTACTACATGTACGTCTGCTGGCCAGTATTTACTGAAGTCACCATTATCATCCATTGGGTATCCTAAAGTTGTAATATAGTTTGTTAGTGCATCTACCCATACATAAATAACGTGACGTGGGTCTCCAGGAACACGAATGCCCCAATCGAATGAAGCACGTGATACAGATAAATCTTCTAATCCTGGTTTGATGAAGTTATTCACCATTTCATTTTTGCGTGATTCTGGCTCAATGAATTCTGGATTTGCTTCATAGTATTGTAATAATCGATCTGCATATTTCTTCATATTAAAGAAGTAAGACTCTTCTTTTACTTTATTTACTGGGCGACCACAATCTGGACAGTTGCCGTCTACTAATTGCATTTCTGTAAAGAATGATTCACAAGGCGTACAGTACCATCCTTCATATTCACCTTTATAAATATCGCCATTATCTAAAAACTTTTGGAAAATTTTCTCAACCGCTTCAGTATGACGTTTTTCTGTTGTTTGAATGAAGTCATCATACGAGATGTCCATCATCTTCCAAAGTTCTTTTGCAGATGCCGCAATTTCATCTACATAATCTTTAGGTGATTTATTTGCTTCTTGTGCTTTTTCTTGAATCTTTTGACCATGCTCATCCATTCCTGTTTGGAAGCGTACATCAAAGCCTCTTAATCTTTTATAGCGAGCCATTGTATCTGCTGCCACTGTTGTATAAGCTGTACCAATATGGAAACGGCCACTCGGGTAATAAATAGGTGTAGTTATATAGAACGTTTTCTTTTCATTATTCACGAAAACTTCCTCCATTGTCTAATTTGTTTAAACCTTATTTTATAGGAGTACCCTACTCCTTTCAAGTGAACTCTACAAGACTTATTTTCTAATGGAAAAAGAACCTAGCTTAATTCCCTTGAATTCAGGGTATTTATCTGTAATTCAACATTTTTGCAAATCTCAGTAAAAATGAAATTTGTCTTTTTGTCTTATTTTGTCGAAAAAAACATTTTAACTTTAAAGCACTATTACAGACGTAAAAACTGGATTTTTCAACACATTTTGGCTATTTCAATCAAAAATATATGCTTATTTCACTTGTAAAATGGATTTTTTTTCAAAAAAAAATTAAAATAATCAGGTAAAATAATTGACGTATATGTAATTAGTTGGTATGATAATTCACAGATGAAGAATTAATGTCGAATTTTGACGAAATATATAATATATAAAATTTAAATTAGGAGGTAGATTATTAATGAAATCTACAGGTATTGTACGTAAAGTTGATGAACTAGGCCGCGTGGTTATTCCAATCGAACTTCGCCGCACATTAGGTATTGCAGAGAAGGACGCTTTAGAAATTTATGTTGATGATGATAAAATCATCTTAAAAAAATATATGCCTAACATGACTTGCATGGTAACAGGTGAAGTATCAGACGATAACTTCCGTCTTGCTGGCGGTAATTTAATCCTTAGCCCAGAAGGCGCACAAATTTTAGTAAAAGAAATTCAATCTAAAATTTCAAAATAATCATTTTAGTAGTGTAGAGTAACAATTTATTAAACCATAAACCTAACCTTGTTTTAATATGTGATCTATAATATATAGAAAAGCCCTTATGAAATTTCGCCGTTTCATAGGGCTTTTCTTCTTTATGCATCTATATGATACTCTTGATACACTTCACGCTTTGATAACTTGCGTAATTTTGATACTTCTTTAATCGCCTCTTTTGAGCTTATTGCTTGTTCATCCATTAATTGTTGTACATGTTCTTTAATCGATAAAGCTTCCCAAATTGCAGCTTCTTCTACAATTTTTTCTTGAGTTCCTTCTATTATAACTACAAACTCACCACGTACTTCATTCGTATTTGTCCATTCAAGTGCTTCTTCTACTGTTCCACGAATAAACTCTTCAAATTTCTTTGTCAGTTCACGAGCTAATACAATTTGACGATTTCCTAAAACGAGTTGAACATCTTTTAACATCTCTTTTAAACGATGTGGTGCTTCATAAAACAAAATAGTCTCTTGCTTATTACGTAAAGCCTCTAGCCCCTCACGACGTTCTTTTTTATAACGACTTAAAAATCCATGAAAATAAAAAGGTTGTGTTGGTAATCCCGAAGCAATAAGCGCTGTAATTGCTGCATTTGCACCTGGAAGTGGCACAACTGCAAAATCTTCTTGAATTGCTTTCATCGCAATATCTGCTCCTGGATCTGAAATTGCAGGTAAACCAGCATCACTTACAAGTGCAATCGTCTTTCCATCACGTAGTAATTTTAATAACTTTTCACCACCAACTTCTTGATTATGATCGTGGTAACTAATAAGTGGTGTGTCGATTTCAAAGTAATTACATAACTTTTTCGTATTACGTGTATCTTCTGCCGCAATGTAATCTGCTTCTTTTAAAATACGAATTGCACGCATTGTAATATCTTCTAAATTTCCAATCGGGGTAGCTACTAAATAAAGACATGGACCTTTTTCGTATTGGCTACTCATCTGTGTCTGAATCAAATTCGACACCTCTTTCTCGCATATATTTTATTTTTTCTAATCTACTTTTCTTTTTAAAATAATACTCAGCAGACATCGCTTCTGACTTTGTTTCAAAAACTTCATAATACATACATTCCACAGGTAAGCGACATCGCGTATACTTCGCCCCTTTTCCTGCATTATGTGTTTTAATTCTCTGCTCTAAATGATTTGTATAACCTGTATAATACGTACCATCTGCACAACGAAGTACATACATACAATGGTTAAGACTCTTTTCCATATAGCATCTCATGTACTTCTTTTGTATATTCCCCATTCTCATCATATACATAAAGAGGGGGTAGAATTTTTAAATCTGGTTTTCCATCTTTGATTCCTTCTATTAAAAGTGTATTGGCTTCTTTCCCTTGTTTTGGATAGACGAACTGAATACGCTTTGGCTCAATTCGATTTGCACGCATAGCTGTCACAATATCTAATAGACGTCCTGGCCGATGTACAAATGCTGCCTTACCACCTTGCTTTAATAACTTGCCCGTTGTATAAATCATCTCCTCTAATTTCAAATGAATTTCATGACGTGCGATTGCGACATGCTCTTTTAAATTTTTATCACTTGCTTCATGCGCTAAAAAATATGGTGGATTGCATGTCACAATATCGTGTTTTTCGTTTCCTAATACACTACTAATCGTTTTAACATCACCTTGCATGATTTTAATTTGATTTTCTAGTTTGTTATATTGAATACTACGCGTCGCCATATCCACTAGTTTTTCTTGTAATTCCACTGCTGTGATATGTGCTTTTGTTCGTTTACTTAAAAATAAAGGAATCGCTCCATTTCCAGCACATAAATCAATTATACTTCCTTTGTGATGTGGAACATTCACAAATTGCGATAGTAAAACTGCATCTAAAGAGAATGAAAAAACAGATGGACTCTGAATAATACGCAATTCCTCTGCTAATAAATAATCTAACCTCTCATCATCTTTTAACCATTCTTCCATACTTTAATATCCCTCCAACATAGCAAAAGACTGAGCCACACATACATGTGGAATCAGTCTTTTAGCCGTTTTGCTTCTCACCTTTTTTATCAAAAAACGTAAGACAGAATAAACATTCTTCGCCTTTTCTTGAGCTTCCAAAATTTAACGAACAAACATGATAACCCTCTTGATACAGACGAGCTAAGTTATCATAACCCTCTCCAATATCAAAAAGTTCTTTCTTTGTACGATCTGGCTTCTCTTGAATCCCAATTGATTCATTACTCGCTAGAACCTTTTCTAATCTTGTACGTAGGTGATGATTATCCATTTGGAGCGCTTGATGTTCCTCCATCATCGATGCTACTGAATTTTTCAAGACCTCAAATTGCTTTTGCATCAACTCAAGCTGCTGTTCGAACTCCATAACAGTATCTAAAAAATTACGGTCCTTCACTCAAGCCACCTCATTATTGATCTATTGAACGCTCTTACCCATACTTTGTAAAATTTCGTCCAATGTGTAATCTAAAACACGTTTATGCTCAAATAATTCAATTTGTAACATTCTCTCAAGAATATTTAAGCCAACTACTTTCCCTTTTCCATCGGGTGTATTTACTGTATAACCGATATCAGGCATTTTTTCCCGAACTTCTTCGTATTCATCGTTTTCATATTTTAAACAACACATCAAACGACCACATAAACCTGAAATTTTTGTTGGATTTAATGATAAATTTTGATCTTTTGCCATCTTAATTGAAACAGGCTCAAAATCACCTAAGAATGTTGAGCAACATAACATACGACCACATGGACCGATACCACCCAACATTTTTGCTTCATCACGCACACCGATTTGTCTTAATTCAATTCGTGTACGGAAAACAGCAGCTAAATCTTTTACAAGTTCACGGAAATCAACACGACCTTCCGCTGTAAAATAAAAGATAATTTTATTGCGGTCAAAGGTATATTCAACGTCTACAAGCTTCATATCTAATTGATGCTCCACAATTTTTTCAGTGGCTAAATCAAATGCTTTTCTTGAATCCCTTGTGTTCTCCTCTACTTGAAAACGATCTTGTTCATCAGCTGGTCGAACCACTTGTTTTAAAGGAAGTACGACATCATCTTCCCCTACCTCGCGAATTGGCACAACAATCTTACCATACTCAACGCCTCTTGCTGTTTCTACAATTACATAATCATTTTTTTCGATTTGATAAGCACCAGGGTCAAAATAATATATTTTACCCGCTTTCTTAAAGCGGACACCGACAACTTTATACAAAGGATTTCCCCTCCTGAAGGTTCAGCATTAACTGCTCCATCAGCAACGTTCGATTCATATTACTCTGTAGCTGTTGACGTGCACGTAGGACGGCTTCCAACTGTACAGATAAATGCTGATATGATGAACGTAAAGCTAGCATACTCCACAACTGTTTTTGATCTGGATAAGTTAGCTCTGCCTCTGGGTTTGCCTTTATTGCTACTATATCACGAATTGCAAATAATAGTAGGTCTAATGCCAATTCCATCTGCTCTTTTTCTTTAAAGGCAGGCAACCATTCTTCATGTACAACTAACAATGACTCATGTACATTTTTTGAAACTGCCTCTACCAATTTTAACACTGTTTTTCTTGCATGTGCAAACGCATCATCATTTGATAAATGAAGTGCCTCATCTAAATTAGCTGTAATCATACTTAACGTCGATGCACTTGAATATGTAACTTGGTGTTCTTGTAATTGTTTTACTAGAAGTTTTTTAGACGCTGGCTGGAATTTAATCTGCTGACAGCGCGAACGAATTGTAGGAATAATCGCATTTATATTATTCGTTAAAAAAATTGCTGTAACTGTACCATCCGGCTCTTCTAAATATTTTAAAAGTTTATTAGCTGATTTTACATTCAAACGCTCTGCATCATGAATTACATAAATTTTTCTGCCTTCTTCGACACCCTTTTTACTTAATTCATCTAGTAAACGTTCGATTGCATCTACCTTAATAAACTGCCCTTCTGGAAAAACTTCATGAAAATTCAGATGGTTTCCTGAGTGCAGTCGCACACAACTTCTGCATGTTTCACATGGAACATGACCATTTGGATGTTCACAAAGTAACAATTCTGTAAAATAGAACATCATTTCCTCTACTAAAGAACCTCTAGTTCCTTCAAAAATATAGGCATGCCCTACTTTTTGATGGTCAAAAATTGTTTGAAGTTGTTTTAAAACATATGGTTGAGTCTGTTCCAACATTGTTAAATCGACTTGCATCATTTCACCTCTTTTAAAAAAACCCGTGTTCCGGTCCTACCGAAAAACACGGGAGCTACGTGTATAAGTTAATTAATAAACCTTTAATTTCACCAATCTTAGCTAATAAATCAACTGAACTTTTTTCTTCATCTAACATATCTTCTGTTAATTCAACTAATTTTCCATCAATTGTATCAACAATTTTCAAACGTCTTCCTTCTCCGAAGCGATTCCATGTATGAGATTGTTTTAATTCCATACCATAAGATACAGCTTCTTTCAAAAAACGTTTTACAAGCATTTTAAATTTCGCTAAATCTCTTAAATTACGCGACTTTGCTATACGATCTCCTGCTGTTGAAATATCGCCTAATAACCTTGTAATTTGCTCAGTTTGCATTTTTTGACCTTGTGAAACAACCATATCACCAAAACGGGTATTAGGCTGCTGCATAGGCAAAGGTTTTCTTGCTTGGTTATTACCGATTCGAAGATCTTGATTAATCTTCAAAGACGAACGCCTCCACTCTAGAAATGATGGAACTGTTCAATTGGTAGAACGAATACTGTTGCTCCACCAACTTCTACTTCTACTGGGTAAGGAATATAAGAATCTGCATTACCACCCATTGGAGAAATTGGTGCAACCATTTGATCTCTTGCACGACAATTTTCTCGAATGACATCTAAAGCTTTTGGAACTAATGAATCTTCTGTACCTATTAAAAATGTTGTATTTCCAGAACGAAGAAATCCACCTGTACTGGCTAACTTCGTTGCGCGAAAATCATATTTCGTTAAAGCATTGGAAAGTCGATTGCTATCTTGGTCTTGCACTACTGCTACCACTAATTTCATTCGGATCCACCTCACTAGGTATTGGTTCTTTCTTTAAATTATAACATAAGAATTATTTTACGACCTTTACTTTGCTATAGATGTTTGTAAAATACGCCATACATCTTCAACGACCACTTCAATTGGACGGTTTGCATCCACGATTTGGATGCGATTTGAATATTTTTCTGCTAATTGTAAGTATGCATCTCTTACACTTTGATGGAAAGTTAAACTTTCAACATCTAAACGATTAATTTCACGCTCTGAATGCGCATGAATACGTGCTAAACCAACTTCAGGCTCTAAATCAAATAAAATTGTACAATCTGGCATCTTATTACCGATTGCGAATACGTTAATATCATATACTTTATTAATACCTAAAGAACGACCTACACCTTGATAAGCTAAGGAAGAGTCAATAAAACGATCACATAAAACAATTTTGCTCTCTGCTAAAGCTGGTTCTATCTTTTCAGCAAAATGCTGACTTCGAGCTGCTGCATATAGCAAGGCCTCTGTTCTAGCATCCATTTCTGTATGATTAGGATTTAAAATAACTTGACGAATTTGCTCTGCAATATAGCTACCACCCGGTTCACGTGTAGCTAGTATATCTATCCCCTGTTCTTGGAACCTTTCAACAATTTTTTTTAAAATTGTTGTTTTACCAGCACCTTCTGGACCTTCAAATGTAATAAATAATGATTTACTCATATTATGTAAACTCCTCTGTAGCGAATAATATCTATTATAACAAAAAAGAAAAGCTAAATGATCTCATTTAGCTTTTCTAGCACGTTTTAATAAAGTAAAGATGACTGTTACAGCGATTGCAATCCAACGATAATTTTTTCTCATGTACATTCAACTCCTTACTTGGTTGTTTATATAATACCATACTAAACATAAAATAAAACCTTTGTAACGTTTCTGTTAATAAAATGTAATTATAAGGATTTTTAAAATACCCTTTATCAATTTGGATAAGCAATTGTTCATTACACTACTATCTCTCACAGGCGCGTCGCTGGATGCGATGCGGATTGCCTTTACGACAGGATGTCGTGTTCTTTGGCAATCCTCCTTAAATCTTTTCAAGGGTTTCCCCCTTTTTAGAACATAAAAAAAGTAACCACTCAGACGAGTGATTACCTTAGCTTGCATAGCAACGTCCTACTCTCACAGGCGCGTCGCTGGATGCGATGCGGATTGCCTTTACGACAGGATGTCGTGTTCTTTGGCAATCCTCCTTAAATCTTTTCAAGGGTTTCCCCCT
>NZ_JBBOPO010000001.1:2607500-2625000 GCF_038003625.1 Kurthia sp. FSL E2-0154 | reverse complement strand
TAAAGCTATTTCGGAGAGAACCAGCTATCTCCAGGTTCGATTGGAATTTCTCCGCTACCCACACCTCATCCCCGCACTTTTCAACGTACGTGGGTTCGGTCCTCCAGTAAGTGTTACCTTACCTTCAACCTGGACATGGGTAGATCACCTGGTTTCGGGTCTACAACCACATACTCATTCGCCCTATTCAGACTCGCTTTCGCTACGGCTCCGTCTTTTCAACTTAACCTTGCATGTAATCGTAACTCGCCGGTTCATTCTACAAAAGGCACGCTATCACCCATTAACGGGCTCTAACTACTTGTAGGCACATGGTTTCAGGATCTCTTTCACTCCCCTCCCGGGGTGCTTTTCACCTTTCCCTCACGGTACTGGTTCACTATCGGTCACTAGAGAGTATTTAGCCTTGGGAGATGGTCCTCCCAGATTCCGACGGAATTTCACGTGTTCCGCCGTACTCAGGATCCACTCTGGAGGGAATGAACTTTCAACTACGGGACTGTTACCCTCTATGGTAGGCCTTTCCAAGCCGCTTCATTTAACTCATTCCTTTGTAACTCCGTGTAGAGTGTCCTACAACCCCAAGAAGCAAGCTTCTTGGTTTGGGCTCTTCCCGTTTCGCTCGCCGCTACTAAGGGAATCGAATTTTCTTTCTCTTCCTTCAGGTACTTAGATGTTTCAGTTCCCTGAGTCTGCCATCAAAACGCTATGAATTCACGTTAGGATACTGTTCGATTAAAAACAGTGGGTTCCCCCATTCGGAAATCTCCGGATCAAAGCTTACTTACAGCTCCCCGAAGCATATCGGTGTTAGTGCCGTCCTTCATCGGCTTCTAGTGCCAAGGCATCCGCCATGCGCCCTTAATAACTTAACCTAATTGATTCCAATCTGCTGCGTAATACTTTGTCAGCTACACTTGTTCGAATGCTCATGTACGTATGTACACTCCGCTTCTCACTGCGTTTGCTTTCGCGTCTTACTTGCATCTTGAAATAATTTTCACATAAGTCATTAAGCCTAAAAAATTAAAACTTAATAATTCAAAATCTATAAAAGAAATTTGTGTTTGTGTTACTTTCAATGTCGTTTTATCCAGTTTTCAAAGAACAAGTTTTACTCTGCGACAAGTAATCGCAAGAGCAAGGTTTGAAGATCATTTGCATGAGCCTTCAAAACTAAACAGCAAGTAAGATAATCTGTATAAGACCCAAGGTCTTTTCCGTTATATTCCTTAGAAAGGAGGTGATCCAGCCGCACCTTCCGATACGGCTACCTTGTTACGACTTCACCCCAATCATCTATCCCACCTTAGGCGGCTGGCTCCTTACGGTTACCCCACCGACTTCGGGTGTTACAAACTCTCGTGGTGTGACGGGCGGTGTGTACAAGGCCCGGGAACGTATTCACCGCGGCATGCTGATCCGCGATTACTAGCGATTCCGGCTTCATGCAGGCGAGTTGCAGCCTACAATCCGAACTGAGAACGATTTTATGAGATTAGCTTACCCTCGCGAGTTTGCGACTCTTTGTATCGTCCATTGTAGCACGTGTGTAGCCCAGGTCATAAGGGGCATGATGATTTGACGTCATCCCCACCTTCCTCCGGTTTGTCACCGGCAGTCTCCTTAGAGTGCCCAACTAAATGATGGCAACTAAGAATAAGGGTTGCGCTCGTTGCGGGACTTAACCCAACATCTCACGACACGAGCTGACGACAACCATGCACCACCTGTCACCAATGTCCCCGAAGGGAAAATCCTATCTCTAGGACGGTCATTGGGATGTCAAGACCTGGTAAGGTTCTTCGCGTTGCTTCGAATTAAACCACATGCTCCACCGCTTGTGCGGGCCCCCGTCAATTCCTTTGAGTTTCAACCTTGCGGTCGTACTCCCCAGGCGGAGTGCTTAATGCGTTAGCTGCAGCACTAAGGGGCGGAAACCCCCTAACACTTAGCACTCATCGTTTACGGCGTGGACTACCAGGGTATCTAATCCTGTTTGCTCCCCACGCTTTCGCGCCTCAGTGTCAGTTACAGACCAGACAGTCGCCTTCGCCACTGGTGTTCCTCCAAATCTCTACGCATTTCACCGCTACACTTGGAATTCCACTATCCTCTTCTGCACTCAAGTTCCCCAGTTTCCAATGACCCTCCACGGTTGAGCCGTGGGCTTTCACATCAGACTTAAGAAACCACCTGCGCGCGCTTTACGCCCAATAAATCCGGACAACGCTTGCCACCTACGTATTACCGCGGCTGCTGGCACGTAGTTAGCCGTGGCTTTCTAATAAGGTACCGTCAAGGTACGTTCATTTCCTAACGTACTTGTTCTTCCCTTACAACAGAGTTTTACGATCCGAAAACCTTCATCACTCACGCGGCGTTGCTCCATCAGACTTTCGTCCATTGTGGAAGATTCCCTACTGCTGCCTCCCGTAGGAGTTTGGGCCGTGTCTCAGTCCCAATGTGGCCGATCACCCTCTCAGGTCGGCTATGCATCGTTGCCTTGGTAGGCCGTTACCCCACCAACTAGCTAATGCACCGCGGGCCCATCCTACAGTGACGCCGAAGCGCCTTTCAACTTCAAAACATGTGATTCGAAGGATTATTCGGTATTAGCCCAGGTTTCCCTGAGTTATCCCAATCTGTAGGGCAGGTTGCCCACGTGTTACTCACCCGTCCGCCGCTAAATCAGAGAAGCAAGCTTCTCGTCATTCGCTCGACTTGCATGTATTAGGCACGCCGCCAGCGTTCGTCCTGAGCCAGGATCAAACTCTCCATAAAAGTAGTTTGAAAGCTCATTTGCTTTGCTAGCGTTATCTTTTGATAACAATTGCTTATTCACTTAATGTGATAAGACTTGTTTGTGATTATCTTCTTGCTTGTTTAGTTTTCAAGGTTCATGTTGTTTCGTCGTCATCTTAACGACTTAATCATTATATCATGATAACTTTTTAGAAGTCAACAACTTTTTTAAAATATTTTTTCGTCATATTTATACGACTTAAATATTGTAGCATATTAAAATGAGCGAGTCAATTATTTCTTTAATTTCTTCAACGTCATCTTAACGACTTATAAATAATAACATCTATTTTTACATAAAGCAATACTTTTTCAAAAGAAAAAGTAGTTTAATCTTAAAAACTACTAAACTACTTTATTTCTTCCTTTATAACTATCGAATTTGAACTCGGCGTATTCTTGCTTCTTTAAATAAATAGAAGTATTTACTTTCTGCTATTTTCTTTTGAACCATAGTATCCAAGTTAAAGTCATCTACAAGATTTTCAATTTGTTGTAAATTCTCTAGCTCTTGTTTTGTCTGCTTAATTAGCTGAACAAGATTTTCATCATATTCTTTACGTAATTTTTGTTTATTAAAGAACAATGGTCGCCGCCTCAATTCTTAGAGTTCTCTTCTACCTTCTATTGCTTTTGATAAAGTAACTTCATCCGCATATTCTAAATCTCCGCCTACTGGTAATCCATGTGCGATTCTCGTTGTTTTAATACCAGAAGGTTTTACTAGGCGAGAAATATACATTGCTGTAGCTTCACCTTCAATTGTAGGGTTCGTCGCTAAAATCAATTCTTCAATTTCAGCATTTTGTAATCTTTTAATTAAAGTTGGTACATTAATATCTTCTGGACCTATACCATCCATAGGAGAGATAGCACCATGTAACACATGATATAAACCGTTATAATCACGCATCTTTTCCATTGCAATAACATCTTTGGGATCTTGCACAACGCATACGATTGTACGATCTCGCTGTTGATCTTGGCAGATATGACATGGATCTACATCTGTAATATGGCCACATACTGAACAATATGTTAAATCACGTTTCGCATCTACTAAAGATTTGGCAAACGTTAATACGGTATCCTCTTCCATCGTTAAGACAAAAAAAGCCAGACGAGAGGCTGTTTTCGGGCCAATGCCTGGCAATTTCATGAAACTATCGATTAGTTTGGATATCGGTTCTGGATAATGCATCCGAACGACCTCCTAGAATCCTGGAATATTTAATCCTTGTGTGAATTGTCCCATTGTAGAACTTGTTTTTTCATCTACTTGTTTAATTGCTTCGTTTGTCGCAATGATAATCATATCTTGTAATAATTCAACATCTTCTGGATCTACGATTTCTGGATCAATTACAACATCTGTTACTTCTTTTTTACCTGTCATAACGACTTTTACTAGACCATTACTTGCAGTACCTTCAAATACTTCTGCTTCTAATGCTGCTTGTGCCTCTACCATTTTCTTTTGCATTTTTTGCATTTGTTTCATCATGTTATTCATGTTACCCATTCCGCGCATTTTAAAATGCCTCCTTATAAATTAAAATTTAATTATTCTTCAATTTCAATAAAATCTTTACCAAACAGTTTTTGAGCTTCCGATACAACTGTATCATCTACTTCTTCTTCATGCTGTTCAATATCTAAGAATGATTGTACAGGCTCTTCAGGCTCATTACCAGCGACATTTACATTTTCAGATACAGGTTGTGTACCCTCTTTATGTTTACGAATAAATTCTGTTCTAATTCGATTCCAATCATCCTCTGGTACAAATACAATCTCATAAAACGTATTCGTTAAGCCTGCTAAAACATGTTTGAACTGCTCAGCCAACTCTTTATTTTCAGCAGCCATTCGGCAAAGTATTTCATGTTTGAATTTTAACACAAAAACACCGTCTGTTGCCGCTACTGGCTCTGAATCTGCCAATAATGCTTGTTGTGACTTCGTTAATTGGTTAACTGCATCCATCCAAATACTTTTAATCTGTTGAATAGCAGGTTTCGTTGCAATTTTTAGTACCTCGTTTACACGACCCGTTGGTACTTTAAAACCAGCTTGCGGTTTTTGTCGTGGTCGCTGTGAAGTTGTTTGTGATTCTGTAACAGTAACAGGACCACCCATTGACTGCATTTGTTGTACTAAACTTTCTAATTGAGCAACTTTTGCTTCTAACCCTTGTGAATGAACTGTACTTGACTGTTCAGAATGATTGTTCATCACTTGCGCTGGTTGACTTGTTTGAACCATCTTTAATAACGCTGTTTCTAAATATACTTTTGAATGTAATGAAAAACGCATTTCTTGTTGTGTTTTCGATAAAATATCAATGTATTGATAGAGAGTATCTAAAGAAAAATCATTCGCTAATTGAACAAATTTCTCTTCATCTGAAGCAAGTTCTAGTAAATCGCCTAAATCAGGTGCTGTTTGAATAAGAAGTAAATCTCTAAAGAATGTAATGAGATCTTCTGATAAACGAACTGCGTCTTTTCCTTCATTCATTAACTCTTCTAATAATCCTAAAACATCTGCTACGTTTTTTTGTTGAATGTGTTCAACTAAACGATAAAAAATATCCTGACTAATTGAACCTGTAACAAATAATGCATCTTCGAGCGTTACTTCATTTTCACTAAATGATACAACTTGATCTAACATACTTAATGCATCACGCATACCACCCGCAGAAGCTTGTGATATCACTTTTAGTGCCTTCTCATCATAGGGGCGCTCAATATCTTCTAATACTACTTTCATTCGCTCTACAATATCTATAGAAGAAAGTCTTTTGAAATCGAATCTTTGACAGCGAGAAATGATTGTAGCTGGTATTTTATGTGGTTCAGTTGTAGCTAAAATGAATTTTGCATGTGCAGGAGGTTCTTCTAATGTTTTTAACAATGCATTGAAGGCACTTGTAGATAACATGTGCACCTCATCAATAATATATACTTTAAATCTTGCACTTGCTGGCGCAAAACGTACTTTTTCAATAATCTCACGAATTTCTTCCACACGTGAATTCGATGCCGCATCAAACTCAATTACATCGGGATGCGCATTTTCTGTGATACTTTTACAAGTAGCACATTCATTACAAGGTTCTGCAATCGGTGCTCGTTCACAATTCAATGCTTTAGCGAAAATTTTCGCTGTACTTGTTTTACCTGTACCTCGTGGCCCAGAGAACAAATAGGCATGTGTTGTGTGATCAGATTGAAGCGCATTTTGTAATGTCTTTTTTACATGGGTTTGTCCAGACATGTCTCGAAATGACTGGGGACGATATACTCGATAAAATGCCTGATATGTCAACGATACCGCTCTCCTTTTTTATAATTCTTATTACTTATGATTATAACATATACGCGTTTTGACAATGAAAAAACTCACTCGAAATATTTTCGAGTGAGTTTGAAGTGTTATGGTTAATACCATGCACCCTTAATCGACAGTCACACATAAGCGTTACTCTTGTCGCCAGCTCAGATTAGGCTACCCCGCGGCACATAAGTTGATCCACTTAATGCTGCTTCCTCTCGGACCTGACATGGTTCATGGGAACTCATTGCGCAGGACCCAATCGTCAACGCTACGTGCAAGAGGCAGGCCAAACATGCGAACAGCCTCCTAAGGGAATTCAGTCTCGCTAAAGCGGATTGCGAGTTACAGGACACCGCTACCTTCCCACCTAGCACGGTAATTCATATTTTACTCATTCTAGAATTAAATTGCAACTAATAGCTATCGAAAATTTTATTCTACAATAGGATTTTATTTGTAAAAAAGTTTTTTAAGGAAAATGGTTGACCGTAATGTTATTTCGTGTTAAATTAATTTACGTTGATAAAACAACTCTATATCTCGGAGGTATACCCAAGTCTGGCTGAAGGGATCGGTCTTGAAAACCGACAGGCGGGTCAAACCGCGCGGGGGTTCGAATCCCTCTACCTCCTCCATTTATTTTTCGTTACATACAGATGTAACGGATTTTTTTTCGCTTTTTTTAAGCACTTTTTCTTTTCTTTTGTCTTTCAATCCTTTATGATAAATAAAATAATTCTTATCTGAAAGGTTGGTTATATGCAAAAGCCTTTATTTATTCCTAGACCTCTTGTGCGTGTGAATCAATGGACTATCTTATTATTCACAGTTGCCACATGGATTTTTCAACAACCATTATTACTACTCGTACCACTGATTGCAAATGTACTTGGACTATTTTTCAATTTTAACCCGATAATGAAATTCGCTCGTCTTTTTTTAAAGAAAGAACCATCTTCATACATTCCAGAAGATGTGACACAACAAAAATTTAACTCAAGTATTGCCATCTTTTGTTTATTAATAGGTTTCATCGGCTTTATGTATGACCTCCCTATTCTCGGTTATACATTCACAATCATGGTCGCACTTGCATCTTTTATTGCGATTCTTGGGTTCTGTATCGGCTGTTTCTTATTCTTCCAATTAAATCAGTTAAAATATAGATTAAAAAAAGCTTCATAAATAAAAGAGAGGAATCACATCGACGTGATTCCTCTCTTTTATTTACGTAAATGCGATGTCTGTTCTAAAAAATGGGCGATACGTGCCACAATATGTTCCACTGTATCTGGGTCTTTCATTAAATCATAATCATTGATATCTAGTCGAAGAACAGGGCATGCATTAAAACTATCAATCCATTTTTCGTAGCGCTCGTGCATCTCCAACCAGTAAGCACGCTCTGTTTGTTGCTCCATCGGACGACCACGCTCTGCAATACGACCGATAATATCCTCTACAGGTCCTTCAATATAAATCAATAAATCTGGGTGTGGGAAATAAGGTGTCATCACCATCGCATCAAAAAGATTCGTGTATGTTTCATAATCTGTTGGTGTCATCGTTCCCTTATCATAATGCATCTTCGCAAAAATACCTGTATCTTCATAAATGGAACGGTCTTGAATAAAACCACCACCGTATTCAAAAATACGTTTTTGCTCTTTGAAACGCTCTGCTAAGAAATAGATTTGTAAATGGAAGCTCCACTTTTCAAAGTCATCATAAAATTTATCTAAGTATGGATTTGTATCTACTTTTTCAAAGGATGTACGGAAATTTAATGCTTCAGCTAAAGCATTCGTCATTGTCGACTTCCCTACACCAACTGTTCCTGCAATTGTAATAACGGCATTCGATGGAATATTATATTTTTCTCTTAAATTCATTGCTTTAAGCTCCTCTTACTTAATAATTCCTCTACTTGTTGAAGAATTTTTTGTAAATCATATTCATTATTCACAAAATCATAGGCGTCACCATTAATACGCAGCACAGGAATCTGTGGATTCTCTTGTTCAAAACAATCAATAAATACATGATAATCTGCTACTAACTGCTCCATATAATCCCGTTTAATCATATGTTCAAATTCTCGCCCACGCATTGCAATACGCTTCATTAATGTGTCTACTGTCGCATCTAAGTAGATGACAATATTCGGTGTCACCATATCTTCGATTAAAATCTCATAAATTTGTTCGTACTTTTTATATTCAGAAGGCTGTAGCGTTCTTTGTGCAAAAATTAAATTTTTAAATACATGGTAATCTGCTACAACTTCTTTTTTCGCATTAATTGAATTTTTCTTAATATCTTTTAATTGCTTATAACGATTACATAAGAAAAACATCTCTGTTTGAAAACTCCATTCATCAATATCTTCATAGAATTTATTTAAAAATGGGTTTTCGTCCACAATCTCTTTTAATAAATCATAGCCAAAATGTTCAGCAATTCGATTTGAGAGTGATGTCTTTCCAACACCAATCGGACCTTCTACAGCGATAAACGGTACAGGCATCGGAAGTTCTCCCTTCATTTTTTCATCAGTGTCTTATATTTTATCATACAGATTCATGAAGAAACACCCTTTCGCTTTATTGATACAATCGTGCTAGAATAACGCTACAAGGAGCGTGACATATGCAATTAACAGATCAACAATATATGGAACTAGCTTTGAAAGAAGCTGAAAAAGCACGTGATTTAGGTGAAGTTCCTATTGGTGCAATCATCGTACATGAAGGTAAAGTGATTTCTTCTGCTTATAATCTACGTGAAACCACACAAAATGCTGTAACACATGCAGAACTAATGGCGATTCAACAAGCATGTGTAAAACTAGATAGTTGGCGATTAGAAAATACAACACTTTATGTAACATTAGAACCTTGTCCTATGTGCGCTGGAGCAATTCTACAATCGAGAATCCCTCGTGTGGTATATGGGGCTCGTGATCTAAAGGCAGGTTGTGTTCATTCATTACATTCATTATTAACAGATTCTCGTATGAACCATGTATGTGAAGTTGCAGAAGGTGTTTTAGCTGACGAATGTGGTAGTATTTTAACGACTTTCTTTAAAGAATTACGTGCACGCAAAAAAGCTGAGAAAAAAGCAAAAAAAGACAACATCACAAATTAATGCGATGTTGTCTTTTATATTAGTTAGAAATAACTTCTAACCCGCCCATATAAGGACGTAAAACTTCTGGCACTACGACAGAACCATCAGCTTGTTGATAGTTTTCTAAAATCGCCGCTACTGTACGACCAATTGCAAGACCTGAACCATTTAATGTGTGTACATATTCTGGTTTTGCACCTTTTTCACGACGGAAACGGATATTGGCACGACGCGCTTGGAAATCTTCGAAGTTTGAACAAGAAGAAATTTCACGATAAATATTTTGTGTTGGGATCCATACTTCTAAATCATATTTTTTAGCAGCAGTGAAACCTAAGTCACCTGTGCACATTAACAATTTACGGTATGGTAATTGTAAAGCTTGTAGAATTGCTTCAGCATGACCTGTTAGTAATTCAAGTTGTTCATAAGATTCTTCTGGTTTTACAAAACGTACTAACTCAACTTTATTGAATTGGTGTTGACGAATTAAACCACGTGTATCGCGACCAGCTGAACCTGCTTCTGAACGGAAGTTTGCGCTATATGCATTAAAACCTTTTGGTAAGTCTTCAGCAGTTAAAATTTCATCACGGAAGAAGTTTGTTACAGGTACTTCAGCAGTTGGAATTAAGAAGTAATCTTCTTTCTCAATTAAGAATGCATCTTCTTCAAATTTCGGCAATTGACCTGTACCTGTTAAGCTTGTACGGTTTACCATGTAAGGTGGTAACATTTCTTCATAACCGTGTTTGTCTGCATGATAATCCATCATGAAGTTAATTAATGCACGTTCTAAACGAGCACCTGCTCCACGATAAAATACAAAACGACTACCTGTTACTTTACCAGCACGTTCGAAATCAATAATATTTAAGTTTGTACCTAAGTCCCAGTGTGGTTGAGGTTCAAAATCGAATGTTGGTACTTCCCCCCAAGTATATACTTCTTGGTTCGCGTCCTCATCTTCGCCTACAGGCACAGACTCATGCGGGATGTTTGGTAAACGCATCATCATATGATGGAATTTCTCTTCGACCTCATTTAATTGTGCATCTAGTCCTTTAATTTGATCACCAAGTTCACGCATTTGAAGAATTGCATCATCTGCATTTTCTTTATTGCGTTTCTTTTGAGCAATCGCTTCAGAAGCTTTATTACGTTCTGCTTTTAGGACTTCTGTTTTTGCGATTAATTCACGACGCTGTTGATCCCATTCTTCAAAATGATCGAATGTCCCTAAATCCTCATTACGATGCGCTAACTTTTCTTTAATCTCAGTATAATTTGCACGTACACGTTTAATATCTAACATGTATATTCCTCCATTCCTTATTCGATGTAGATGAAGCCTATAGCACTTGCAATCTTTATAAATTCTAGGAAAAGGCACAAAAAAGCCCTCATCCCCATAGTGAAGGGACGAGAGCATACCCGCGTTGCCACCCTAATTGATTAAGCACAAAATTGCTTAATCCGCTTCAATTTATAACGGCTATGTAAAGCCGGCTACAGCCTACTATGATTTCAGCCGAGCAACTCCAGGACGGATTCACAAGGTTCTTTATCAACTCTCACCAACCGTTGACTCTCTTAAAAAGAATAAACTCGCTACTACTTCCTATCATCGTAATAAATATTAATTTAACCATACTTTACAATACATTTGAAGGTTGTGCAAGTTTACTCTGTTGAATCTGTTCTTTTAATAGTTCCATAATACGTAAATCATCTGTTAATTCAGGATGAAATGCGCACCCAATTTTATTTCCTTGTTGTACAAGTACAATCTTATCACCATACATTGCAAGCACTTCAACACCTTCACCAACACGGTCTATATGTGGTGCACGAATGAAAACTGCTTCGTATGGTGTGTCTAAACCTTGAACTGTTAATTCCGTAGAGAACGAATCAATTTGTCGCCCAAATGAATTACGACGCACCCAAATATTCATACCACCGATATGTGCTTCAGAACCTTCAACGCAGTCTGCTAAAAGAATTAACCCTGCACATGTTCCAAGAATTGGCTTTTTGAAATCTTTTAAAGCTGGCATCATCTCATGATAGTCGATGAGTTTACGCATAGCCGTACTTTCACCGCCCGGTAAAATTAAGCCGTCTATCTCATTTAATTGTTCTGCATTTTTAATTGCGATTCCTTCAGCACCAATACCTTCAATCGCATGAATATGCTCTTCAACAGCACCTTGTAAAGCTAGAACACCAACCTTCATATTACCAACCTCGATTCTGCATGCGTGCTTCAGGAGCTAAAGAGGCGATTTCAAGACCTTTCATCGGTGTACCAATCTCTTTTGACACACGTGCAATTAATTCATAATCTTGGTAATGTGTTGTTGCTTGAACGATGGCGTTTGCGAATTTTTCTGGTGATTCAGACTTGAAGATACCAGAACCTACGAATACGCCGTCAGCACCTAACTCCATCATTAATGCTGCGTCTGCTGGTGTTGCGATACCACCTGCTGCAAAGTTTACTACTGGTAAACGCTTTAAGCGATGAATTTCTAATAATACTTCATACGGTGCGCCAAGCTCTTTAGCTGCCGTCATAATTTCATCTGGACTCATATTTGCGATTTGTTTTACTTGCGCATTCACTTTACGCATATGACGAACTGCTTCTACGATGTTACCTGTTCCCGGCTCACCTTTTGTACGAAGCATTGAAGCTCCTTCACCAATACGACGAGCAGCTTCACCTAAATCACGACAACCACATACGAATGGTACGCTGAATTCATTTTTTAATAAATGATATTCTTCATCTGCTGGTGTTAATACTTCACTCTCGTCAATATAATCCACACCCATTGACTCTAAAATACGCGCTTCTACAATATGACCAATACGACCTTTTGCCATAACTGGAATCGATACTGCATTCATTACTTCTTCAACAACACGTGGATCAGCCATACGTGCAACACCACCCGCTTTACGAATATCAGATGGAACCATTTCTAGTGCCATAACTGCTACTGCGCCAGAAGCTTCTGCGATTTTTGCTTGCTCAGCGTTAATAACATCCATAATAACGCCGCCTTTTTGCATTTGAGCCATACCTCTTTTAACTAAATCTGTACCTAATTGAACCATGAATAATTCCTCCCTTTATTTTCTATATATCCCATAATAATTTATATTGACCTTTTTAAAAGATTCAGTTTTAATATATTTAATAAGGTCAGTTAGGGTGAAGACAATGGATATGCTCATGTTTCAATTAGATAAGACATCATCAGAACCGCTATATGAACAGCTTTACAGAGGAATTAAAGAGAGTATTGTAAACGGTGAAATTGCGACAAATGAGAAGCTACCGTCGAAAAGAAAATTAGCTGAATTTTTAAATATTAGCCAAACTACAATTGAATTAGCTTATGGTCAATTATTAGCTGAAGGCTATGTTTTATCAAAATCACGCGTTGGTTATTTTGTAGAAGACATTGAAACACTTGCTTATATTGATAAAGAGCAAACTCAAAAATTATTAAATGCACCAGAAATTGAAGTGAAAATTGATTTTAATCCTGGGCAAATTGACTTACAGTCGTTTCCGTTTAAAATTTGGCGTAAATATATGAAAGATGCGATTGATGAGGAACATGCTCACCTATTATTAATGGGTGATGCACAAGGGGAGTACGATTTACGAAAAGAAATTGCGGCATATTTATACCAATCTCGCGGTGTACGATGTCAGCCAGAACAAATTGTGATTGGCTCTGGTACAGAACAATTGTTACCAATGATTGTTTCTTTACTTGGAAATCAACATCACTATGCAGTTGAAAACCCTGGTTATACGATGACGCACCACATTTTCACACAATACAATCAGCCAACAACACCAATTACTGTTGATGAAGATGGTATGGATGTCCAAGAACTTGAGCAATCTGAAGCTACAATTGCTTATGTTACGCCTTCTCATCAGTTCCCGACAGGTGCTATTCTATCGGCGAACAGACGTGTTCAATTATTAAATTGGGCAATGAAATCACCTCATCACTATATTATTGAAGATGACTATGATAGTGAATTTCGCTATACTGGTAAACCGATTGCAGCATTACAAGGTTTAGACCATGATGATAAAGTAATTTATATGAGTACATTCTCCAAATCATTAATGCCTTCTTTACGAATTGCTTATTTTGTTTTACCAAAAACATTATTAGCCGATTATAAAGCAAGAGAGAGCTATTATACTTGCACTGTACCAAGAATTGATCAATATACTTTGGCACAATTTATGCATGAAGGTCATTTCTCAAAACATCTGAACCGAATGCGTAAAATTTATAGAAAAAAACTCGAAAAAATTACGCATACATTAAAAGCTTATGCACCACAGATTAAAATATCAGGTGAACAAGCAGGAATGCATATTATGGTGCATGTTTCACATGAAAAAGATGCGACTGCTCTTAGCAAAATTGCATTAGAACAAGGTATACGAATCGCTTCCATTCAACAATATTTATTGAAAGAACATCCCACTTACAAAAATCGTTTGTTATTGGGGTTTGGTGGGATTTCTGAAGATAAAATTGAAGAATCCATCCATTTATTAATGAATATTTGGGGATTTCAAGCATAAATAAAAAAGAATCGTGTCATCGTACGATTCTTTTTTATTTATTCTATTAAAACACTTTATTCCATAAGTTTGAGAAGAAATCACCAATTGCACTAAATACTTTTGTAAACCAACCTTTTTCTTCTACAGCTTCTATTGTAACAACTTCTAAGGCTTTAATTTTCGGATCAATAAAGCCATAATCTTTTCCAGCTTTATTTTTCACTTCAATGTGTCCAACCACTTCACCTTTTTTAACAGGTGCATTTAATGATTTTTTATCTAAAACAACATTTGCAGTATATTCTTTTGCATCATTTGTTTTAACCATCATTGATAATTCTTCTTTTGCTGCTACTTTTACTTGTTTTTCTTTACCATTTTCAACTGCTACTGTTTCGTTCCCTTTAAAAGTTTGACCTTTTGAAACGATTTTTTCTGTTGAGAATTGGTTGAATCCATAATCAAATAATGCCTTTGTTGCATCAAAACGTGCTTTTTTATTTTCGTTATTACCATCTGCATCAGTTGCATCCATTACAACTGAAATAAGACGTGTATTACCGCGTTTAGCTGTACCAGTGAAGCATTGTCCAGCATAATCTGTTGTACCTGTTTTCAGACCATCTACGCCTTCATATTCAAATACTAAACCTTTTAACATGAAGTTCCAGTTATCCATCTTAATCGCATCATCTGTACCTTTACGGAATACTTTTGAAGGAATACTTGATGTTTCTAACACTTCTGGATGGTCTTTTAATAAACGATATGCAAGCAATGCAACTGAACGTGCTGACATTTTATTTTCACCTTTATTTGGTGTACCAACTGGTTGCATACCTTGTAATTGTGCGTTATTTAAACCAGATGAATTAAAGAATTCATAGTCTTTCAAGCCTAATTCTTTTGCTTTTTTGTTCATTAATTTTAAGAATTCTGTTTCAGAACCTGCAATTGTTTCTGCAATCGCAATTGTTGCTGCATTCGCTGAATAAATTGCCATTGCATCATATAATTCACGAATTGTATATTCACCATCAGCACGTAATGGGACGTTACTTAGTGCACGGTCCTGTGAAATTTTATAAGCATAATCTGAAACTTTGTACTTTTGATCCCATTTAATTTTACCAGCTTTCACTTGGTCTAATAAAATGTATTCTGTCATCATTTTTGACATACTTGCAATACCTAACGATTTTCCTGCATTTTTTTCGTATAGTATTTTACCCGTATCTGCATCAATTAAGATAGCAGCTTTTGCATGGATACCAAGATTTTCTGCTGCTTTTGCTTGGTGTGGGATTGCTAGCAGAATCATGCTTACAAACATTACGACAGATAATGTTAGTTGCATAATCGTATTTTTCTGTAAATTCTTCACCCTTCTACCTCCAGAATATGTATGATGTTTCTCGCTAATTTTAACATATAATATCTCTTTTAAAAGCTTTGTTATCAAAAAGACATATAAAAAAACACTAAACAGCGCGAGTGACTGTTTAGTGTTAATTTAGACGTTTTATTGTAATGAATAGTTCGGTGCTTCTTTTGTAATTTGTACATCATGTGGATGACTTTCACGTAAGCCAGCTCCAGTCATACGTACAAATTGTGCGTTTTCACGAAGATCTTGTAAATCTTTTGTTCCACAGTAACCCATACCTGCGCGAACACCACCAACTAACTGATGAATTGTATCAGCTAGTGCACCTTTATAAGGAAGACGACCTTCAATACCTTCTGGAACTAATTTTTTCGCATCATCTTGGAAGTAACGGTCTTTCGAGCCATTTTCCATTGCTGATACAGAACCCATACCACGATATACTTTAAAGCGACGACCTTGGAAGATTTCAGTATCTCCAGGAGATTCAGAAGTTCCAGCTAATAATGAACCTAACATTACAACATGTCCACCAGCAGCTAAAGCTTTTACGATATCACCAGAATACTTGATGCCACCGTCTGCGATAATTGTTTTACCCATTTTACGAGCAACAGTAGCACAATCATAAATTGCTGTAATTTGTGGTACCCCAACACCTGCTACAACACGCGTTGTACAAATAGAACCAGGTCCAATACCTACTTTTACTACATCTGCGCCAGCTTCGAATAATGCCTCTGCACCTTCACCTGTTGCAACGTTACCAGCTACGATAGCTAGTTCTGGATATTTCGCACGAATGTCTTTTACAGTGTTTAACACACCTTGCGAATGGCCATGTGCTGTATCAATTACAACTACATCTACCTGTGCATTTACAAGTTTTTCAATACGAACCATTGTATCTTTTGTAATACCAACAGCTGCACCGACTAAAAGACGACCATGCTCATCTTTTGCAGCATTTGGATATTCCATTACTTTTTCAATATCTTTAATTGTAATAAGACCTTTTAAAGCACCTTCGTCATCAACAATCGGTAATTTTTCAATTTTAAATTGTTGTAGCATTTTTTCAGCTTCATCTAAAGTTGTACCAACAGGTGCTGTAATTAAATCTTCTTTTGTCATAACATCATCAATTAGTAATGAGTAATCTTGAACAAAGCGAAGATCTCGATTTGTAATAATACCAACTAATTTTAATTCTGTTTCATTATTTACGATTGGAACGCCAGAAATGCGGTATTTGCCCATTAAGTGCTCTGCATCAAATACTTGATGTGTTGGTGTTAAAAAGAACGGATTTGTAATAACGCCATTTTCAGAACGCTTTACCTTCTCTACGTTATCCGCTTGTTCTTCAATTGACATATTTTTATGGATAATACCCAGACCACCTTGACGTGCCATTGCAATCGCCATAGACGCCTCAGTTACTGTATCCATCCCAGCACTAATCATTGGAATATTAAGTTTAATTTTCGGTGTTAATTGAACCGATAAATTCACTTCCTTTGGTAATACTTCAGAATGTGCTGGTACTAAAAGTACGTCATCAAATGTTAAACCTTCTTTGGCAAATTTTGTTTCCCACATACGCTGTAATTCCTCCTATTAAAAATTATATTAATAGTAAGATTAACAACGTCCATCATACATGTCAAGAACACAAGAAATAAAAGAGTATTCAAAGTATTCCTATTATTCATACCACAACAATGATAACGCTTTATTTAAGAGAAAATATGTTTATATCTAAATTGTATAATTATATGTATATATTTAAATCATTAAAATTCTATCGTATTTTATTCTATTTCCGAACATTCTCATAGAAAAAATTATAAAAACACACTTTTTACATCATAAATCATTTCATCAGAAAAAAGCTAGTAAAAAATTTATAATATAAAATGGACTTTATAACACGCTTAATGTATCAATTACATGAATATATCACTGGATGCGATGCGGATTGCCTTTGCCTTGTACATGGATGTAGATGGATCGCCTTTGCGACAGGACGTCGCGTTTTTTGGCAATCTGGATGTCGTGTTCTTTGGCAATCCTCCTTAAATCTTTTCAAGGGTTTCCCCCTTTTGAAACATAAAAAAAGTAACCACTCAGACGAGTGATTACCTTAGCTTGCATAGCAACGTCCTACTCTCACAGGGGGAAACCCCCAACTACCATCGGCGCTAAAGAGCTTAACT
>NZ_JBBOPO010000001.1:2427500-2605000 GCF_038003625.1 Kurthia sp. FSL E2-0154 | reverse complement strand
CCTCCCGGGGTGCTTTTCACCTTTCCCTCACGGTACTGGTTCACTATCGGTCACTAGAGAGTATTTAGCCTTGGGAGATGGTCCTCCCAGATTCCGACGGAATTTCACGTGTTCCGCCGTACTCAGGATCCACTCTGGAGGGAATGAACTTTCAACTACGGGACTGTTACCCTCTATGGTAGGCCTTTCCAAGCCGCTTCATTTAACTCATTCCTTTGTAACTCCGTGTAGAGTGTCCTACAACCCCAAGAAGCAAGCTTCTTGGTTTGGGCTCTTCCCGTTTCGCTCGCCGCTACTAAGGGAATCGAATTTTCTTTCTCTTCCTTCAGGTACTTAGATGTTTCAGTTCCCTGAGTCTGCCATCAAAACGCTATGAATTCACGTTAGGATACTGTTCGATTAAAAACAGTGGGTTCCCCCATTCGGAAATCTCCGGATCAAAGCTTACTTACAGCTCCCCGAAGCATATCGGTGTTAGTGCCGTCCTTCATCGGCTTCTAGTGCCAAGGCATCCGCCATGCGCCCTTAATAACTTAACCTAATTGATTCCAATCTGCTGCGTAATACTTTGTCAGCTACACTTGTTCGAATGCTCATGTACGTATGTACACTCCGCTTCTCACTGCGTTTGCTTTCGCGTCTTACTTGCATCTTGAAATAATTTTCACATAAGTCATTAAGCCTAAAAAATTAAAACTTAATAATTCAAAATCTATAAAAGAAATTTGTGTTTGTGTTACTTTCAATGTCGTTTTATCCAGTTTTCAAAGAACAAGTTTTACTCTGCGACAAGTAATCGCAAGAGCAAGGTTTGAAGATCATTTGCATGAGCCTTCAAAACTAAACAGCAAGTAAGATAATCTGTATAAGACCCAAGGTCTTTTCCGTTATATTCCTTAGAAAGGAGGTGATCCAGCCGCACCTTCCGATACGGCTACCTTGTTACGACTTCACCCCAATCATCTATCCCACCTTAGGCGGCTGGCTCCTTACGGTTACCCCACCGACTTCGGGTGTTACAAACTCTCGTGGTGTGACGGGCGGTGTGTACAAGGCCCGGGAACGTATTCACCGCGGCATGCTGATCCGCGATTACTAGCGATTCCGGCTTCATGCAGGCGAGTTGCAGCCTACAATCCGAACTGAGAACGATTTTATGAGATTAGCTTACCCTCGCGAGTTTGCGACTCTTTGTATCGTCCATTGTAGCACGTGTGTAGCCCAGGTCATAAGGGGCATGATGATTTGACGTCATCCCCACCTTCCTCCGGTTTGTCACCGGCAGTCTCCTTAGAGTGCCCAACTAAATGATGGCAACTAAGAATAAGGGTTGCGCTCGTTGCGGGACTTAACCCAACATCTCACGACACGAGCTGACGACAACCATGCACCACCTGTCACCAATGTCCCCGAAGGGAAAATCCTATCTCTAGGACGGTCATTGGGATGTCAAGACCTGGTAAGGTTCTTCGCGTTGCTTCGAATTAAACCACATGCTCCACCGCTTGTGCGGGCCCCCGTCAATTCCTTTGAGTTTCAACCTTGCGGTCGTACTCCCCAGGCGGAGTGCTTAATGCGTTAGCTGCAGCACTAAGGGGCGGAAACCCCCTAACACTTAGCACTCATCGTTTACGGCGTGGACTACCAGGGTATCTAATCCTGTTTGCTCCCCACGCTTTCGCGCCTCAGTGTCAGTTACAGACCAGACAGTCGCCTTCGCCACTGGTGTTCCTCCAAATCTCTACGCATTTCACCGCTACACTTGGAATTCCACTATCCTCTTCTGCACTCAAGTTCCCCAGTTTCCAATGACCCTCCACGGTTGAGCCGTGGGCTTTCACATCAGACTTAAGAAACCACCTGCGCGCGCTTTACGCCCAATAAATCCGGACAACGCTTGCCACCTACGTATTACCGCGGCTGCTGGCACGTAGTTAGCCGTGGCTTTCTAATAAGGTACCGTCAAGGTACGTTCATTTCCTAACGTACTTGTTCTTCCCTTACAACAGAGTTTTACGATCCGAAAACCTTCATCACTCACGCGGCGTTGCTCCATCAGACTTTCGTCCATTGTGGAAGATTCCCTACTGCTGCCTCCCGTAGGAGTTTGGGCCGTGTCTCAGTCCCAATGTGGCCGATCACCCTCTCAGGTCGGCTATGCATCGTTGCCTTGGTAGGCCGTTACCCCACCAACTAGCTAATGCACCGCGGGCCCATCCTACAGTGACGCCGAAGCGCCTTTCAACTTCAAAACATGTGATTCGAAGGATTATTCGGTATTAGCCCAGGTTTCCCTGAGTTATCCCAATCTGTAGGGCAGGTTGCCCACGTGTTACTCACCCGTCCGCCGCTAAATCAGAGAAGCAAGCTTCTCGTCATTCGCTCGACTTGCATGTATTAGGCACGCCGCCAGCGTTCGTCCTGAGCCAGGATCAAACTCTCCATAAAAGTAGTTTGAAAGCTCATTTGCTTTGCTAGCGTTATCTTTTGATAACAATTGCTTATTCACTTAATGTGATAAGACTTGTTTGTGATTATCTTCTTGCTTGTTTAGTTTTCAAGGTTCATGTTGTTTCGTCGTCACCTTAACGACTTAATCATTATATCATGATAACTTCTTAGAAGTCAACAACTTTTTAAAAAAGTTTTTTGTGTCAGTTGGTATTTCTTAACTGGACAACTCCTTAATTATATAACAATAATTCATTGAAGTCAATTGCTTTTTTAAAATATTTTTATAACTGTTTTCCAACAGCAACTTTTATATAATATAATACTTTTTTATAAAGTGCAAGTTTTTTTATGAAATTAACTTTAGATTTTAAAAATACACCTTAGACTTACTGTCTGTGGTGTATTTCCAAAGTGTTTCTTCTATATATGAACTCGGTGAATAAACATATTTCTTTTTAAACTCAAATCAATAATCTCTCCACTATGCTCAATTTTAACAGTAGGTCGTGTAATTAAATTATTATTTGTATAAACAATCGTTCCGATTAATCCATTAGACAGTTCCACTACTGTACCTAAAGGTAGATCTGCTACTGACGCCAATAAGGCCTGAACGACATCTATACGATACTTACCAAATGCTGATTCTCTAATGACTTCTACTACTTTAAACACAGACTCTTTAGGTTTGTATAAACGTTCGCTAGTCATTGCATGAAATACATCTGCGATTGCAATAATATGAGATATCTGTGTAATTGAATCACCTTTGACTCGATTAGGATAACCACTTCCGTCTAATTTTTCATGATGTTGAAAAATCGCGAGCTTCATTTCTTGTTTTAAAATCGGTATATTTTTTACCATCTTCAGACTATGAATTGGATGATTCATGATTTCTTTAAATTCAAATTCATTTAAAGCACCTGGTTTCATTCGAATTCTCTTACTAATCTTCGCCATACCACAATCAGCTAACAAGGCAGCTGTTGCAATTTGTAGAACATCACCTTTGTTATATTTCATCTTATTCGCAATAACAGCTGCTACTAAAGCTACTGCTACTGCATGATGATAAATATATTCTCTAGAATCCGCATAATCATTCAATGTGAAGATTTTTGTGCGATCTGTAATCATCTCATCAATTAGCGGCATGACAATATCTCGTGCTTTACCGATATCTACTTTAGAGCCTGCTTCCCAGTTAGAAAATTCAGATTTAAATTTTTGCACACTTGTTTTAAGTTTTTTCTCAAAGTTCTGCTCATCTGTTTTAAAAATTTCTTTTGTATATACTACTTCTTTTTTAGATTCAATTGATTGTTTTGATATTGGAATCATCGATATATTGAACGCTTGAAAGACCATCAACATGTCACGGTCTACTCTTGTATCCTTATATGCGATTGGATACTGTGTGTTCGCTAAAATATCTTCTGCTAATACACTACCTAATTTTATTTCATCTAAATTAATTTTTACTGTATCCAACTCACTGCCTCCTCATTCTATTTTATAAAAAATCAATTCACATATTTTCCACTAAATAGTCTACTTTCATTAAATATACACCTAATTTTTATGTGTTCCAATATAAAAAGAAGAAATCACGCATATTAACGTGATTTCTTCTAAGTCTAACAACTATTCTTCTTCTGTAGATTCTTCTTCAAGATTTTCAGATTCTTCTTCAGATGGATCTTCTTTTTCTACTTTCGCAACAGTCGCAACAAATTCTTCATCGGCTAAGCGAATTAAACGAACACCTTGTGTACTACGTCCAATTTGAGAAATATCATTTACATCCATACGAATTAACATACCGTTAATTGTTATAAGCATAATATCTTCTTCACCTGTAACTGCTTTAACTGCTACTACCGGACCATTTTTATCTGTAATTTGACATGTTTTAATTCCGACGCCACCGCGAGTTTGTAAACGATATTCTTCTTCTGAAGTACGTTTTCCATAACCTTTTTCTGTAACAACAAGAATCTCTTGACCTTCTTCTAAGATTTCCATGCCGACTACATAGTCATCGTCACGTAAACGAATACCACGAACACCAGCTGCATTTCGTCCCATCGCACGAATATCTTGTTCTTTAAAACGAACTAACATCCCTTGATGTGTTCCGATAATAATTTCTTTTGTACCGTCTGTTAAACGCACTGAGATTAATTCATCATCTTCACGTAAAGAAATAGCAATCAAACCGTTAGTACGAATGTTTGCAAAGTTTGATAATGATGTACGTTTCGTTACACCTGTTTTCGTTGTGAAAATAAAGTAAGCATCTTCTTCATATGAAGGAACGCGAATCATCGCTGTTACTTTTTCATCTTTATCCACATTTAACAGATTCACAATCGGTAAACCTTTTGCTGTACGTCCAAACTCAGGGATTTCATACCCCTTCGCTTTAAACGTTTTACCTTTTGAAGTGAAGAATAGGATTGTATCATGTGTTGAAGCATACATTAAATGTTCTACAAAATCATCTTCATTCGTTCCCATACCTTGAACACCGCGTCCACCACGTCGTTGGCTTCGGTATGTATTAGCAGGTAAACGTTTAATATAACCATTGTGTGTAAGTGTTAACACCGAATTTTCTCTTGGAATCAAATCTTCATCCTCAATCATGTTCGCGCCACCAGCAATAATCTCTGTACGGCGTGCATCATTGAAGCGCTCTTTTACTTCTGTTAACTCTTCATGAATAATCGCAATGATTTTTCCTTCATTTGCTAAAATTTCTTTTAATTCTGCGATTAGAGCTAATAAACCATTGTATTCTTCTTCAATTTTATCGCGTTCTAAACCTGTTAAACGTTGTAATCGCATATCAAGAATTGCTTGTGCTTGTCTTTCACTTAATGAATATTGCTCACCTAGCGCTCGCTTCGCTTCATCTGCTGTTTGTGAACTACGAATTAATTGAATGATTGCATCGATATGATCTAGCGCAATACGAAGTCCTTCTAGGATATGTGCGCGATCTTCAGCTTTCTTCAATTCAAATTCTGTACGGCGACGAATTACTTCTTTTTGATGTTCTAAATAATGATAGAGAGCTTCTTTTAAACTTAGTGTTTGCGGTTGGCCATTTACTAAAGCTAGCATGTTAATACCAAAACTTGATTGCATTGCAGTTTGTTTATATAAATTATTCAAAACAACATTTGCATTTGCGTCTCTACGTACATCAATCACAATACGCATACCATTACGATCCGATTCATCTCGAATATTCGTAATGCCATCAATTTTTTTATCACGAACTAATTCAGCAATTTTCTCAATTAATCGCGCTTTATTTACTTGGTAAGGAAGTTCATTCACAATGATTACTTCTTTACCACTTGTTTTTTGTTCGATTTCAACTTTTGAACGGACAACAATTGATCCGCGTCCTGTTTCATAGGCACGACGAATTCCACTGCGCCCAAGAATAAGACCACCTGTAGGAAAGTCTGGACCTGGAATGATCTCCATTAATTCTTCTGTCGTAATTGCAGGATTTTCAGATACTGCTAAAACACCATCAATCACTTCACCAAGTTGGTGAGGAGGGATATTTGTTGCCATACCTACAGCAATACCTGATGTTCCATTCACAAGTAAATTAGGATAACGCGCTGGTAATACAACCGGTTCACGTTCATTCCCATCGTAGTTATCTTTATAATCAATTGTATTTTTGTTAATGTCACGCAACATCTCCATTGCGATTTTTGACATACGCGATTCTGTATAACGCATCGCTGCGGCACCGTCACCATCAATCGAACCAAAGTTACCATGCCCATCTACAAGCATGTAACGGTAACTGAAATCCTGTGCCATACGTACCATTGCTTCATAAATAGATGAGTCACCATGCGGGTGATACTTACCCATAACATCCCCAACAATACGTGCAGATTTTTTATATGGTTTATCCGATGTACTACCTAGCTCCTGCATTCCATATAAAATACGTCTTTGAACTGGCTTCAATCCATCACGCACATCTGGTAATGCACGTGAAACGATTACACTCATAGCATAATCTAAAAATGCTGTTTTAACTGTTTTAGTAATATTGACTCCTTTTACGCCGGAGTGATTTTCTTCAGACAAAACGTAAACCTCCTTTCAAAAACCTTACTTAAATATCTAAATCTGCATATACTGCATTCTCATTAATAAATTGACGACGTGGTTCTACATCATCACCCATTAATTGTTCAAATGCTTGATCTGCTTCAATTGTATCATCTAATTCAACTTGTAATAATACACGATGTTCTGGATCCATGGTTGTATCCCACAGCTGCTCTGCATTCATCTCACCAAGACCTTTATAACGTTGTGTCATTGGTTTTGGTTGACTTGGTAAACGATTTAAAATTTCTTGTAATTCCGCATCGCTATAACAGTATTCTAAATGCTTCCCTTGCTTCACTTGATAAAGTGGCGGTTGTGCGATATACACATAGCCTGCTTCAATCAATGGGCGCATGAAACGGAAGAAGAATGTTAATAGTAATGTACGGATATGCGCACCATCAACATCGGCATCTGTCATAATAACGATTTTATGATAACGTGCTTTTTCTAAATTAAATTCTTCACCAATACCTGTACCGATGGCTGTAATCATCGCGCGAATTTCCTCGTTTGATAAGATACGATCTAAACGTGCTTTTTCAACGTTTAAAATTTTACCTTTCAGCGGTAAAATTGCTTGGAAATGACGATCACGTCCAGATTTTGCAGACCCACCTGCAGAGTCTCCTTCTACAATGTAAATCTCACAGTCAGCTGGATTACGAGATGAACAATCAGCAAGTTTACCAGGAAGGCTTGAAAATTCTAAAGCTGATTTACGACGTGTCATTTCACGTGCTTTTTTAGCAGCTACGCGCGCACGAGAGGCAATTAAACCTTTGTCGATAATTGTACGTGCCACATTTGGATTTTCTAATAAGAAACGTTCGAAGCGTTCTGAGAATAATGAATTCGTAATCGTACTAACTTCCGAGTTACCTAATTTTGTTTTTGTTTGACCTTCAAATTGTGGATCAGGATGTTTAATTGAAACAATCGCAACTAACCCTTCCCGTACATCTTCACCTGTAAGGTTCGCATCATTTTCTTTTATTAGATTATTTTTACGTCCATAATCATTAATCACACGTGTTAAGGCAGTTTTAAAACCTGATTCATGTGTTCCACCCTCATACGTATTGATATTATTAGCAAAAGAGAAAATATTGGATGCAAAGCCATCATTGTATTGCATTGCAATCTCTACAGAAATGCCGTCCTTTTCACCTTTTAAATCAATCGCTGGGTGAAGTGGATCTTTGTTCTCATTGATATGTTCTACATATGATTTGATACCGCCTTCATAGTGAAACTCATCACGACGTTCGCTACCTGGTCGTTCATCAATAATAATCATCGTAATACCACGATTTAAGTATGCTAATTCTCGAATACGATGCGCTAAAATATCATATTCATATACAGTTGTTTCTTTGAAAATTTCTGGGTCTGCTTTAAAACGCGTTGTTGTACCATTATGATTTGTCTCACCAATCACTTTTAACTCTTGTACAACTTGACCACGTTCAAAGATGATTTCATGGATTTTTTCATCACGATGAACTTGTACGCTTGTTTCGACAGATAGTGCATTTACTACTGAAGCACCTACACCATGTAAACCGCCCGAAACTTTATAACCGCCACCGCCAAATTTACCACCTGCATGTAGTACTGTCATAATAACTTCTACAGCTGGCTTACCAACTTTTTCTTGTATATCAACTGGAATACCACGCCCATTATCCTCTACGCGTATCCAATTATCTTTTTCAATTGCAACAGTAATCGTGTCACAGTAACCTGCTAAAGCTTCGTCAATACTGTTATCCACAATTTCCCACACTAAATGATGAAGACCTTTAGAACTGGTCGATCCAATGTACATACCTGGTCTTTTACGAACAGCTTCCAATCCTTCTAAAACCTGAATCTGCTCGGCATCATATGAAGTTGGATTTTTCTCTTCTAACGTCATAACTGGTTCCACCTACTCTTTCATATAACATTTAGATGTCTTTTGATTTGATAAGGTTCTGTAAATACTGTTACTCAGAATCTACAGAACCTTGTTTCACGTGAAACAATTTTGCTTCACGTATTGTATTGTGGTCAATGCCATCTACACTCGTTGTTGTAACAAATGTTTGTACATCGCCATGTATTGTGTTTAATAAATGGGATTGGCGATAATCATCTAATTCAGATAAAACATCATCCAATAATAAAATCGGCGCTTCTCCCACTTCTTGTTTAATTAATTCAATCTCAGCTAATTTTAAAGAAAGTGCTGTTGTGCGTTGTTGACCTTGTGAACCATATACTTGTACATCATAACTATTTACCATAAATTGTAAGTCATCACGGTGCGGACCAAGTAATGTAACACCACGCTCAAGCTCTCGATTTTTTTGTTCTTTTAATTTAGCTAATAGATGTTCTTCCATAGCTGTTGAATCCCAAGAAGCTTCTAATCCACTTACAGCTTTATAGTGAATTTCTAGCTTTTCTTTTTCCCTTGAGATTCCAAAATGAATAGGCGCAGCCCACTCTTGTAATAATTCCATGAATTCAAAACGTTTACGAATAACCTTCACTGCAGCGGCAACATATTGTTCAGTGAAAATATCAAAACTTAAATCATCTAAATTTCGTTTTCCCTGATTTTTTTTCAAAATATGATTACGCTGTTTTAATATTTTTTGAAAGCTAGATAAATCATGTAAGTAAGTCGGCGAAATCTGACCAATCTCCATATCTAAAAAACGCCTGCGCAACTGTGGACTTCCTTTGACGACATTTAAATCTTCAGGAGCAAACATGACTACATTCATTTGTCCAATATATTCGCTTAATTTACTTTGATTGAGGTGATTTGCTTTCGCTTTTTTACCTTTTTTGGAGATTGTAAGTTCTAGAGGGAGTTTTCCATATCGTTTTTGAATGTCTCCCTCTATTTTACCATACTCAGCGCCCCACTGGATTAATTCTTTATCATTCGATGTTCGATGTGATTTTGCCATCGCTAAAACATAAATTGCTTCCATGACATTTGTCTTACCTTGTGCATTTTCACCGATAAAGATATTAATCGTTTTAGAAAAATTTAATTCAAAAGAATTGTAATTTCGGTAATCATGTAATTTTAAGCGTTCAATATACATGCATTATTCCTCAAGAAATGCATCTTTCACAATAAATCTCCCTACCTCAGGTAACTCCACAATATCTTCGTGTCTTAATTTTCTTCCTCGGCGATCTTCTAACTCATCATTCACAAATACATCATTCTCAGCAAGGTACCATTTTGCTTGGCCTCCAGAACTAATAAGGTCGACCATTTTTAAAAATTGACCTAATGTTACATATTCAGTGTCTATTACGATTTCGTTCACAGTTTTCATCCTTTTCATAACGATTCTTTATCTTTCTATTATACCGAATTTTAAGCAATAAGTAAAAATAGGTATTAAAAAGCGAATTTAGCACCTGGTACTAAACTCGCTTGGGAAATAATTCGCGCTGTTGCTATTTTAAAATATTAATACGTACGCACAGGTAAAATCAGCTGTAGAATCGAGTCGTCATGAATTGAACGAATGATAAACGGACGCATCGCACCAGTGAATTGAATGATTACATCTTGACCATCTATTGATTTTAGAGCATCCATCATATATTTCGCACTAAATGAAATACGCAATTCATCACCCGTTAATTCTTGTACTTGAATTTCTTCTTCAACCTTACCAATCTCAGGTGAATTTGAAGAAATTTCGATTTGGTTTTGATCTAAAGTTGAAAAACGAACAACATTATTGCGTTCTTCACGTGCTAAAAGTGATGCACGATCGATAGCTTGTAATAATTCTTTACCGTTAATTTGTACAGTAGTTTGATATGTTTCTGGGATTAAGCGATTTGTATCAGGATAATTCCCCTCTAATAAACGTGAGAAGAAAAGAACATCTTCAGTTTTGAATAATACTTGTTGATTTGTCATATAGATATTCACAGGTGTAGATGAATCTGAAAGAATTTTGCTTAATTCAGTTAGACTCTTCCCTGGGATAACAACACTTTCCACATCTTTTGGTAAATTGTCCAGCGTGACAATTCTACGTGCTAAACGATGGCTGTCTGTTGCAACGCAAATAAGTCCTTCTTCTGTAACTTTCCAATTTACTCCTGTTAATACAGGACGCGATTCACTTGTTGAAACTGCAAATACTGTTTCACGAATAATCGATTTTAATAAATCTCCAGGAATTGAAATTTGATTTTCTTCACTTACTTCTGGAAGCATTGGATATTCATTTGGTTCTAAGCCGATTAAGTGGAAATCCGATTTACCAGAACGAATACGCGTTTGATAATTTTCAGTTACTTCAATTTCAACTTCATTTGTTGGTAATTTACGAATAATTTCGTTAAACATACGAGCTTGTAAAACAATTGAACCTGTTTCATCAATTTGAATTAATTGTTGACCGTCTTTTTCAGTTGGAATAAATGTTTGAATTGTAATATCTGCATCACTACCTGTTAAACGAATACCTTCTGTAGATACATCAATTTTAATACCTGTTAAAATTGGAATCGTTGTTTTTGAACTTACAGCTTTCATTACATCATTTAGTGCATTTAATAACTGATCTCTTACTATGTTGAATTTCATGTAAATAACCTCTCTTTATATATTATTAATTAATATTATTTTTAATAGTTTAAGTAATAGGGGGTGTGGATTCTGTGGATAACCCATCTCGTACGAATAAAATCAGTCTATCTGCTTGTAGATAGACTGTGTATAAGTGTGTGGTTAAAAATCTAATTTATCCACAAGCTAATTACTTAACTTGGTTTTAATCTGTTTAATATCATCTTGTAAAATTGCGTCTGTTTTTAATAAGGATGTAATTTTTTCATGTGCGTGAATTACAGTTGTATGATCACGACCGCCAAATTCTTCACCTATTTTTGGTAGTGAGGAGTCTGTCATTTCTCGTGATAAATACATAGCTACTTGACGAGGAAAAGCAATTGATTTTGTTCTCTTTTTAGCAGAAAAATCTTCAAGTTTAATACCATAGTGTTCCCCAACAGTCTTTTGAATATCCAAAATGGATAAAATTTTTGGAGTTGTTGAAGGCATGATGCTTTTTAAAGCTTCAGCAGCTAATTCAGCTGTTAAAGGTTGATTTAGTAAGTTTGAATAAGCAACAACTCGTGTTAAAGCACCCTCTAACTCTCGAATGTTCGAATCAATTTGACTTGCAATATAACTCATTACATCATCTGAAATTTGCAAACCATCTGCATCAGCTTTTTTTCTTAATATGGCAATACGTGTTTCTAAATCAGGTGGACCAATATCGATAATCAATCCCCATTCAAAACGAGAACGTAAACGATCTTCTAATGTTGGAATCTCTTTCGGTTGGCGGTCACTTGAAATAATAATTTGTTTAGACTCTTCATGTAGGGTATTAAATGTATGAAAGAACTCTTCTTGAGTAGATTCTTTTCCAGCTAAAAACTGGATATCATCAATTAATAACACATCTACTTTTCGATATTTATTACGAAAAGCCTCCGTATTATTATCACGAATTGAATTAATAAATTCATTTGTGAATTTCTCCGAAGATAAATAAACTACTTTCGCATTTGGGTCATGTTCTAACACATAATGACCAATTGCATGCATTAAATGTGTTTTTCCTAAACCTACTCCCCCATGTAAAAACAAAGGGTTATAAGCTTTTGCTGGTGCTTCAGCTACAGCTAATGATGCAGCATGTGCAAAGCGATTTCCAGGTCCGATTACAAATGTATCAAATGTATTTTTTGTATTTAACATTGCTGGAGAGTGATCATTTGCAACGACAGGTAACTCTTTTTTCTTACGTTTAGTTGATGGTTGAAAATCATCATCTGCTACTTCAGTAAAATGAATATCCAATGACGAACCCGTTAATTTTTTAACAATCCCTTGAATTGTAGTTACATAATTTTTAGCTAACCATTCTTTTGAAAATGAGTTTTCAGCTGAAACAACGAGTTGATCATCTTCATATGCAATTAATTCAGTTGATTTAAGCCAAGTATCAAAGCTTGGTTTCGATATGATTTTTTTGGCCTCATGTAACACCTGATTCCAAAAATGTTTCAGTTCTTCTTGGTTCAAAATCGTCTCTCCTTTCAATTAATTTTTATGTAAATAAAAGCGCAATGTTTAATATACATGAAAATAGAATTATACACAATAGCAACAACCTGTGGATAAGTGTTGTTAAGAGGGTGCAAATAACTTTATCCACAGGTTATAATAAATTGTGGAAAAATAGAGTTAAGGGAAAAATTGTATACAAACATTTCAACAAAACTGAAGTCCTTTAATAATTGGTATACGAGTATTTAAAGTACTTATCCACAGTGGGAGGTTACCACTCGAATAACTTTATCCACAGGGTATTAATTTGTGAAAAACTTGTAGATAATACCTGTGGATAAAAAATATCTGAAAATTTTTAGTCACAAGCTTTCTGTATAACCAAAATAAGATTTGTGGATAAATCTTATTTGTTATTTAGCAATGAAAATCAGGGTATTTTTGAAGCAGACTTTTTGGGATCCGTATTGACAAACTATTTATAAAAACGCTATAATGTGCAAGACTGTCTGTAGCATTTATAAATGGACTTTAGACTTTCAACAGGAGGTGTATTACACAATGAAACGCACATACCAACCAAAAAAACGTAAACATAGCAAAGTGCATGGTTTCCGTGCTCGTATGAGTTCTAAAAACGGTCGTCGCGTATTAGCAGCTCGTCGTCGTAAAGGTAGAAAAGTATTATCAGCATAAGCAAGTCCACTGACCAACATCAGTGGTCTTTTTCTTTTGAGAGGTTCGTGTCAATTTTTGGCACGGACAACTCTATTCAATAATTGTTGAGCAGGTGAACGATGAAAAAAAGTCGTAGAGTGAAGTCAGAACATGACTTTCAAAAAGTATTTCGAAGAGGTAAATCTTTTGCGAATCGTCAATTTGTTGTTTACGGTTTAGCAAAAGAAGAGCAAGAACAGTTTCGTATCGGTTTATCTGTGAGTAAGAAGTTAGGAAATGCCGTAACACGAAACCAAATTAAACGTTATATCCGACAAAGCTTTCACGAGCTAGATCTTGAGTTACGTCAAGATATGGATTACGTCATTATCGCCAGAAAACCGGCGGCCACAATGAATTTTGAAGAAGTAAAAAAGAGTTTAGAACATGTTTTAAAAATCTCTAAATTTTTGAAGAGAACTACTAGAGTTAAGCAGAATAAGCATGATAAAATAGAGAAAATGAATTGACTCGCAGGGGCGATCACTAAAAAGATTTCTACATTACTTCATCCTGCGAACAACAGGAGGGGCCCAATTGAAAGAATCGATCCAAGTCGCGAAAACAGTCGAAGAGGCTGTTGCGAATGCTTTGAAAAAACTTGATTTGACCCATGACCAAGTAGAAATAGAAATTTTACAGGAGCCTAAAAAAGGTTTTTTAGGCATTGGTGTTCGTGATGCACATGTTCATGTAAAAAAGAAATTAATACTGGTTGAACCAGAAATTGAAGAAGTAGAAAATGATGAAGTTCATCCACAAACTGTAGATAACTCTGTGGAAAAAGAAGAAATTCAAATAAAGCATGATGACACCCGTGCAATTGAAGAAGCAAAAACGTATATTGAGTCTATCGTAAAGCAAATGGATATCCATGACTTGCAAATGGATGTTATACAAAAGCAGAAAACAATTCATATTCAATTATCAAGCGAGAAAGCAGCACTGTTAATTGGAAAACGAGGTCAAACATTGAACTCACTTCAACTAGTTTCGCAATTAGTTGTACAAAAATATACAACGCGCTACCTTACTTTAGAATTAGATGTGGAAAACTATCGCCAAAAGCGTAGAGAAGCATTAATTGAATTGGCACATCGTTTAGCTGATCAAGCTGTATCCACAGGTAAACGTATTGATTTAGAACCAATGCCATCTAGTGAAAGAAAAATTATTCATCATTCGTTAGCGAGACGTTTGGATGTGGATACTTTTTCTGAAGGTGACGCGAACCGTCGCCATTTAGTAATTGAACCTATTCGCTCATAGTATTAAAGGATTGTGAAAGAGTCCTTCTCACGTTTTTACGGAGAAGGACTCTTTATTTTTTGAAGTAATATGAGTGTAGTGAAAAAAGAATTTATGTTAACATATATCATTAGTGAATTACGGAAAATTAGATCCAAGGAGGATTCAAAAGATGTTTGAATTTGATACAATTGCGGCAATTTCTACGCCACCAGGAGAAGGGGCGATTGCGATTGTACGCATTAGTGGTGAAGAGGCATTTGCAATTGCTGATCGTGTATTTCATTCCCCGAGTGGAAAAAGTTTGATGGAAGCACCATCTCACACAATTCATTATGGTCATTTAAAAGAAGTGGATAGTGGACAAGTTGTGGAAGAAGTCATGGTTTCAATTATGAAGGGGCCAAAAACTTTTACACGTGAAGATGTAGTTGAGATTAACTGTCATGGTGGTCTCGTTACTGTGAATCGTGTACTTCAACTTATTTTACGAAACGGTGCACGCATGGCTGAGCCTGGTGAATTTACAAAACGCGCATTTTTAAATGGGCGAATTGATTTATCTCAAGCGGAAGCAGTAATGGATTTAATTCGTGCGAAAACAGATCGCGCGATGAATGTAGCTTTAGGACAGATGGACGGAAAATTGTCTCGTTTGATTACACAGTTACGCCAAGCACTAATTGAAGTGCTTGCACAAGTAGAAGTAAATATTGATTATCCAGAATATGATGATGTGGAAGAAATGACAATTCCACTTATGCTTGAAAAATCAAATTGGGTAAAAGGTGAAATCGAAAAGTTATTACAAACTTCTTCACAAGGTAAGATTTTACGAGAAGGTTTATCCACAGTTATTTTAGGACGTCCAAATGTAGGGAAATCATCGCTTTTAAACAGTTTAGTACAAGAAAATAAAGCAATCGTAACAGATGTTGCGGGAACAACTCGTGATATCATTGAAGAGTATGTCAATGTTCGTGGTGTGCCACTTCGTCTTGTGGATACAGCAGGTATTCGCGAAACAGAAGATATTGTAGAACGTATTGGTGTAGAACGTTCACGCCAAGTATTACATGAAGCAGATCTCATTTTATTTGTTGTAAATTATAATCAAGCATTAACAGACGAAGATTTACGTCTTTTCGAAACAATTCAAGATATGAATTATATTGTCGTTGTAAATAAAACAGATTTAGAACAAAATATCGATTTAGATCAAGTGAAGACTTTAGCAAAGGATCGTCGTGTGATTACAACATCTATTTTAAATGAAGAAGGTGTAGACGCTTTAGAGGAAGCAATTTCTTCGATGTTCTTTGAAGGTTCAATTGATGCCGGAGATGCTACGTATGTATCGAATTCACGTCATATTGCGTTACTGCATCAAGCATTAGATCGTATCACAGATGCGATTAATGCAGCAGAGGCAGATGTGCCTGTGGATATGATTCAAATTGATGTAACACGTACATGGGAAATCCTTGGAGAAATTATCGGCGATACAATGCAAGAAAGTTTATTAAATCAGTTATTCTCACAATTCTGTTTAGGAAAATAAATTTATTTTTAAAAAAGAAGGGAAGTACGAACATGCCAAACACATTTGAAGCAGGCACGTTTGATGTCATCGTAGTAGGAGCAGGTCATGCAGGAGTAGAAGCTGCTTATGCTTCAGCGCGTATGGGCGCAAAAACACTCGTTTTAACAATTAATTTAGATATGATTGCTTTTATGCCATGTAATCCATCAGTTGGTGGACCGGCAAAAGGAATTGTCGTTCGTGAAATTGACGCAATGGGAGGTGCGATGGGAAAAGTCATCGACCAAACTCATATTCAAATGCGTATGCTGAATACTGGTAAAGGTCCAGCTGTACGTGCATTACGTGCGCAAGCAGATAAAGTTTTATATCAACAAGCTATGAAACAATTATTAGAAGAACAAGATAATTTAACAATTCACCAAGCAATGGTAGACGAGTTAATCGTTGAAGATGGTGAAATTAAAGGATTAATTACACAAGTTGGTGCTGTATATCGTGCAGAAACAGTTGTTATTACAACAGGTACATTTTTACGCGGCGAAATTATTATTGGCGACTTAAAATATTCATCAGGTCCAAATAATCAACAACCATCGATTAAATTAGCAGATAATATGCGTGATTTAGGGTTTGAAATGGTGCGTTTTAAAACAGGTACGCCACCTCGCGTAAATAGTAAAACAATTGATTACTCAAAAACAGAAATTCAACCAGGCGATGAAGAGCCACGTGCATTCAGTTTTGAAACAACTGAATTCATTATGGATCAAATTCCATGTTGGTTAACATATACAAGTCCTGAAACACATCAAATTATTAATGATAACTTAGATTCATCACCAATGTTCACAGGTGTGATTACAGGTGCAGGTCCACGTTATTGTCCATCAATTGAAACGAAAATTGTACGTTTTAATGATAAACCACGTCACCAACTGTTCTTAGAACCAGAAGGACGTAATACACAAGAAGTTTATGTACAAGGTTTATCCACAAGTTTACCTGAACATATTCAACGTAAAATGCTTGAGACAATCCCAGGATTAGAAAAAGCTGAAATGATGCGTGCAGGTTATGCGATTGAGTATGATGCAGTAGTTCCTACACAATTATGGCCAACACTTGAAACGAAAAAGATTAAAAACTTATACACAGCTGGTCAAATTAATGGTACTTCTGGTTATGAAGAAGCAGCAGGTCAAGGAATGATGGCTGGTATTAATGCAGCAGCGCGCGTATTAGGCAAAGAAGAAGTTATTTTAGGTCGTGCAGATGCTTATATCGGTGTTTTAATTGATGACTTAGTTACAAAAGGTACAAATGAACCGTATCGTTTATTAACATCACGTGCAGAATATCGTTTATTACTACGTCACGATAATGCAGATATGCGTTTAACAGAAAAAGCTTTTGAATTAGGTCTTGTTTCTGAAGAGCGTTATAACAAATTTGTTGAAAAACGTGAGTTAGTAAAAGCTGAAATTAATCGTCTAGCTGAATTTGGCATAAAACCACGTCTTGTCAATGAAGCTTTAACTGAAATGGGCAGTAGTCCTTTAAAAGATGGTATTCATGGAACAGATTTATTAAAACGTCCAGAATTAAATTATGATTTTGTTGCTAAAGTGACAGAAGCTCCTGAACTACCTGAAGATGTGAAAGAACAAGTAGAAATTCAAGTGAAGTACGAAGGTTATATTGAAAAAGCTTTACAACAAGTTGAAAAGCTTAAGAAAATGGAAGGTAAGAAAATTCCAGAGCAAATTGATTACGATGCCATTTCAGGAATTGCGACAGAAGCACGTGAAAAGCTAAAAGAGATTCGTCCATTAACTGTTGCACAAGCATCACGAATTTCAGGTGTAAATCCAGCCGATATTTCAATTTTATTAGTGTATATTGAACAAGGTAAAATTGCTAAAATCGCACAAGCATAAATCAATTTAGTCGAGATGAGAGGGGAACAATATGAACGAGGAACAGTTTATACAAGCGTTAAAAGAACAAGGTATTGAGTTATCAGAAAAACAAATTCAACAATTCCGTCGCTACTTTGAAATTTTAGTTGAATGGAATGAAAAAATGAATCTTACAGCGATTACAGATGAACCATCTGTTTACCTAAAGCACTTCTACGATTCAATTAGTGCAAGTTTCCATTTTGATTTTACAAAAGTTACAACTGTATGTGATGTAGGTGCAGGGGCTGGTTTCCCAAGTTTACCAATTAAAATTTGTTATCCACATTTACACATTACGATTGTGGATTCTTTGAATAAACGTATTCAATTCTTAAATCATTTAAGCGATGAAATTGGTTTAGATCATGTCGAATTTGTACATGCGCGAGCAGAAGAATTTGGTCAAAACCCTCAATACCGCGAAAAGTTTGAGCTTGTAACTGCTAGAGCTGTAGCACGCTTATCCGTGTTATCAGAGCTATGTCTGCCTCTTGTTAAAGAGGGGGGACAATTCCTTGCTTTAAAAGCTGCAAGTGGTGATGATGAATTAAAAGATGCTAAAAAAGCGATTACTGTGTTAGGTGGTAAATTAGTGCATCATGTTGCTTTTGAGTTACCTGTTGAGGAAAGTGAACGTACCATCTATGTATTTGATAAAGTAAAAGCAACACCAAAAAAATATCCAAGAAAACCTGGAACACCGAATAAATCTCCTATTAAATAACGAATGTTTCATGTGAAACGATATGTCATCTTACTTTTTTTGTAGAAAGAAACTATAATAGAGGTATTGCGCAACAAAACAGACATAAAATCGACTTATCACAATGATGTGGAATAAGGATATACTTGAAATAATCGTTAAAAGGTGGTGCTAAACTTGAAAAGTGCTTTATCACGTATTTTTGGTGGCGGCGATAAAACTGTAACGAAAGAGTCAACTGAAAATGTGCTAAACTTACCAATTGGTAAAATTCATCCGAACCGTTTCCAACCACGTACAATTTTTGATGACTCCAAAATTGAAGAATTAGCTCGAACAATTCATACACATGGGATTATTCAACCAATTGTTGTACGAACGATGGAGAATGGTGATTACGAAATCATTGCAGGTGAACGCCGATATCGTGCGATGAAGTCATTACAATGGGTGGAAGTCCCAGCTATTATTCGAGAGATGTCAGATAAAGAGACTGCTTCTGTCGCATTAATCGAAAATCTTCAACGAGAAGAACTAACAGCAATTGAAGAAGCACAAGCATTTCAACAGTTGCTAGAGCTACATGAATTAACACAGGAAGCGTTAGCGCAACGTTTAGGTAAGGGCCAATCGACTGTCGCAAATAAATTGCGTCTATTAAAATTACCTGAACAAATTAAAGAGTCTATTTTAAAACGTGAAATCTCTGAGCGTCATGCTCGTGCATTAGTTCCTTTGAAAAATGAAGAATTGCAATTGCAATTATTAGAAGAAATTAAGGAACAAGACTACAATGTGCGTCAGTTAGAACAGCGGATTCGTGAAATTTTAGAGCCGATTGAAAAGGTGAAGAAACCACGTGTTAAAAGGAAGTCTGTTAGTCGTGATGTTCGTATTGCTTTAAATACAATTCGTGAATCATTAACCCTTGTTAATAAAACAGGTATTGATGTAAAAGCAGAAGAAGAAGAACATGATGAGTATTATCAAATTACTGTAAAGATACCAAAAAATAAAAAATAAATTGCGTAAAAGGGAAGCAGACATATGAGCTGTTTCCCTTTTTCATATACTTATACTGAAAAAAATTTGATAGAATATAGAAAATACAGACAATTAAGGGATGGTGGAATTTATATGGTACGTGTAATTGCGACGGCTAATCAAAAAGGTGGTGTTGGTAAAACAACCACAACGATTAATTTGAGTGCAGGTTTAGCTAGTTTAGGACAACGTGTATTAATTGTTGATTTAGATCCACAAGGAAATGCAACAAGTGGATTAGGTGTGGATAAAAGTACAATCGAACACTCAATTTATGATGTATTAGTTCGAGATGTACACATCAATCAAGTTATACATAAAACCAATACATCTAATCTATCCATTGTGCCGACGACAATCGCGCTTGCAGGTGCAGAAATTGAATTAGTCTCTATTATTTCGCGTGAATCACGTTTAAAAAAAGCATTAGAAGAAATAAAAAATCAGTTTGATTATATTCTAATTGATTGTCCACCATCTTTAGGATTATTAACGTTAAATGCACTAACAGCATCGGATGAAGTAATAATTCCAGTACAATGTGAATATTACGCCTTAGAAGGTTTGAGTCAGTTATTATCCACAATTACATTAGTGCAAAAACATTTGAATCAAGATTTGAAAATTACCGGTGTTTTACTCACAATGTTTGATATAAGAACAAACTTAAGTACACAAGTAGCAGATGAAGTTCGTCAATTTTTTGGTAATCAAGTTTATGAAACAGTTATTCCAAGAAATATTCGTTTAAGTGAAGCGCCAAGTCATGGCGAATCTATTTTAGAATATGATGCAAAATCAAAAGGTGCGTTCGTTTATTTAGAATTAGCAAAGGAAGTGAATCAGCTTGGCTAAAGGTTTAGGAAAAGGATTAAATGCCTTATTTAATACAGATGAAGTAGTTGCAGGGGAAAAAGTTGAGAAGATTCAAGTACGTGATATTAAACCAAACCCGTATCAACCACGTAAAGAATTTAAAAAAGAAGCGCTAGAAGAATTAGCAGAATCAATTAAAGAACATGGCATTTTACAACCAGTAGTTGTTCGTAAACAAGGAAAAGGCTATGAACTAGTTGTGGGAGAACGACGATTTAGAGCTGCTAAAATGGCTTTGCAAAAAGAAATTCCGGCAATTATTCGCGAATTCGATCAACAACAAATGATGGAATTAGCTATTTTAGAAAATTTACAGCGTGAAGATTTAACGGCATTGGAAGAAGCAGAGGCCTATCAAAATTTAATGGAGAACTTGAATTTTACACAAGAACAATTGGCACAGCGTTTAGGAAAAAGCCGTCCCTATATTGCGAATCAAGTTCGCTTACTATCGTTACCAAAAGATGTTCAACAATTAATAGCAGAACAAATAATTACACCGGGACATGGTCGTACATTACTAAGTTTAAAACGTAATAAGCTCATTTCACAAGTAGCAGCTAAAGTCGTTCAACAAGGTTTAAATGTTCGTCAGTTAGAAGCGCTTGTTCAACAATATAATGAAGATGTTTCACGTGAAACGAAAGAAAAACCTAAAAAGGATTTATTTTTACAAGAGCGTGAAGATCAATTGCGTGATGTCTTTGGAACAAGTGTTGTAATCACAAAAGGAAAGAAAAAAGGGAAAATTGAAATTGAATTTTTCTCAGAAGACGATTTAGAACGCATTTTAGAAATACTTGAAAAGTAATAGGCTATAAAAAGCAGTGCAATAAAATCTTCTGCACAATTAAAGGAATCGTTTGACTTAAATTAAAATTTTATAAAATCTCCATAGTGATTCATCGCATCTATAACATAATTTTTATATAATCAAACGAGTGAAAGTGAGGGATTTTATTTGTCTAATTTGTATGGAAATGCCAAAAGTCAAATATATAAATGGGTTATGAATAAGCTGACAGATGAAGATATGTGGGTAGCATTAGGAACAGGATTGTTAAAAATTATTGCCATTACAATTTGTTCAATTATTTTAGTAAATCTCGGAAATCATATGATAAAAAAAGCATTTGATTTACGGATTCACGCACCTACAAAAATGACGCAACAGCGTGAACGTCGATACGAAACGATTTTGAAACTTTTACAAAGCGTTATCACATATGTTGTTTACTTTACTGCAATCTTGGCTATTTTATCTGTTATGCAAGTAAAAGTTGCCGGACTATTGGCAGGGGCTGGTATTGTGGGTTTAGCAGTTGGATTCGGTGCGCAAAGTTTAGTTAAAGATGTTATTACAGGGTTCTTCATTATATTTGAGGATCAATTTGGTGTTGGGGACTTCATTAAAGTTGCTGGAGTACAGGGAACAGTTATCGAAATTGGATTACGCACTACAAAAATTCGTGGAATTGAAGGCGAGATAAATATTATTCCGAATGGCTCCATTTTAGAAGTTGTTAACTGCTCTGTGAATAACTCCGTTGCAATTGTGGATATTAGTGTGGCATACAATGCAGATATCAACAAAGCTGAACGGTTAATTGAAGAATATCTAGACGGTTTAGTGGAACGTTATGAAGATGTCGTGACACGACCTAATTTATTAGGTGTTCAAAATGTGAATGGAGCAGAAATTACATTACGTATGTCAGTCGAAACATTACCAATGCGTCACTTTGCTACAGCTAATTTAATACGTAAAGATATTAAAGAAATTTTTGATGAAAATCATATTGAAATTCCATATCCTAAAATGATGGTTTATGAACGAGATACGACAAAAAATAAAGAGGAGGAAAAATAAGAGTGCAAGCAAAAGTGTATAATTTAAACGACATCGTTGAAATGAAAAAAGCACATCCATGTGGCACAAACGAATGGAAGATTATTCGATTAGGTGCAGACATTCGAATTAAATGCGTTGGATGTCAACATAGCGTGATGATTCCACGTCGCGAATTTGAGAAAAAAATGAAAAAAGTACTTGTACAAGCGAATCCAGAAGACAATTAGACTTTTACGATAGAAGTCACTATAATAAGACGAGTTGAAAATTTGAAAACAAACAAACTGAAGGGTTGTGACATATATGGCTTTAACAGCCGGTATTGTCGGTTTACCAAACGTAGGTAAATCAACATTATTTAATGCAATTACAAAAGCAGGAGCACTTGCTGCAAACTATCCATTCGCAACAATTGATCCAAACGTAGGAATCGTAGAAGTACCTGATGCACGTCTTGATAAATTAACAGAATTAGTTGAACCAAAGAAAACAGTTCCAACTTCTTTTGAATTTACAGACATCGCGGGTATTGTAAAAGGCGCTAGCCAAGGTGAAGGTTTAGGAAATAAATTCCTATCTCATATTCGTGAAGTAGATGCGATTACACAAGTAGTTCGCTGCTTTGAAGATGAGAATATTACACACGTAGCAGGTAAAGTAGATCCAATCAGCGACATCGAAGTAATTAACTTAGAATTAATCCTAGCCGATTTAGAATCTGTGGATAAACGCTACGCAAAAGTAAGTAAATTAGCGAAACAAAAAGATAAAGAATCGATGGAAGAAGCAGCAGTTCTTGAAAAGCTAAAAGATGCTTTTGCGAACGAAATGCCAGCTCGCTCTGTTGAACTAACAGATGAAGAGAAGAAAATTGTAAAAGGTTTAAGCCTACTAACTTTAAAACCTGCTCTTTATGTAGCGAACGTTTCTGAAGATGAAGTATCAGATTCAGAAGAAAATGAGTATGTAAAACAAGTTCGTGAATATGCAGCTAAAGAAGGCGCTGAAGTAATTGTTGTTTGTGCAAAGATTGAAGAAGAAATTGCACAATTAGATGATGAAGAAAAAGCAATGTTCTTAGAAGAATTAGGAATTGAAGAATCAGGTTTAGATCAATTAATTAAAGCAGCATATAGCTTATTAGGTTTAGCTACATACTTTACTGCAGGTGTACAAGAAGTACGTGCTTGGACATTCCGTAAAGGTATGAAAGCACCACAATGTGCTGGTGTTATTCATTCTGATTTTGAGCGTGGATTTATCCGTGCAGAAACTGTATCATTTGATGATTTAGTAGAGTACGGTTCAAAACCAGCAGCAAAAGAGGCTGGACGTTTACGTTTAGAAGGTAAAGAATATGTTGTACAAGACGGTGATGTAATGGAATTCTTATTCAACGTATAAAATAAAGAAAACTCGAAATCAATCGGTTTCGAGTTTTTTTGTATAGAAATGTAGTTTAGGATTCTCAGTATCATCTTGAATATAGTAGGCATCATCTACACGTTTTAATTGTCTGTACATATAAAAATCACCAATTGCACCTACCATAAGCCAAGCACCCACTAATGTAAGTGGTGTGTAATCAAAATAAATGCCGCAAATAGTAGGAGCTACTCCTGTCACCCAAAAAGGTAGTAGAAGTGCTTTTCGCATCGCTTTATTTGGCATTAATTTTGTTGTTGTAGCATAAGCTACACCCATTTGTAAGTTCACGCCAATCTTCAAACTTTTTAAAGGAGCGTGTCCAAATAGTACAAAACCAATGAGATGACAAATTTCATGTAAAAACATAAAGAGTATGTAAAGTAGAATGATAATTAATGTACCGATTAGAAAATTGGTAATCGTAAATGTGAAATTTTGATGGATTACAAATTGAAGAACTAATACAAATAGCGTTAAAATGATTGTCCATTTTGTCATAGGTTTAACGATTTCTTCGATTTTTAATTCAAATTCACCGACTTTTTCGAAATTTCCCATGAAAAATCATCTCCTTTTATTCTTAGTATATTCGATATGAAGTTATTGCACTATGGATATCCCTATGTTACAATTTAACGATGTGAGTAGTATTAAATACTAGCTCCTTGCCTTTACTCAATGAGTCTAGGCCTAAGTCCATAAGGAGGTGCTTAATAATGAGAAAATACGAATTAATGTACATTATTCGTCCAAACATCGAAGAAGAAGCGAAAGCAGCTTTAGTTGAACGTTTCAACACAATCTTAACTTCAAACGGTGCAGAACTTAATGAATCAAAAGATTGGGGTAAACGTCGTTTAGCTTACGAAATCAATGACTTCCGTGAAGGTTTCTACCAAATCATGAAAGTTACTGCTCCAGCTGCGGCAATCGATGAGTATACTCGTTTAGCTAACATCAACGAAGATATCATCCGCCACATCGCTGTTCGCGAAGAAGAAAAGTAATAACATCGATATAAAATAGATAAGGAGGTTGATTTCTGATGATTAACCGTGTTGTATTAGTTGGAAGACTTACAAAAGATCCAGAGCTTCGTTATACGCCATCTGGTGTAGCAGTTGCACGTTTTACACTTGCTGTAAACCGTACATTCTCGAACCAACAAGGCGAAAGACAAGCAGACTTCATTAATATCGTCGTTTGGCGTAAGCAAGCCGAAAACACAGCTAATTTCCTTCGTAAAGGTTCTTTAGCGGGTGTTGAGGGCCGCATCCAAACAGGTAGTTATGATGGTCAAGATGGTAAAAAAGTTTACACAACTGAAGTTGTTGCAGATAGCGTACAGTTCTTAGAACCTCGCAATGCAGGCGGCGGTGCTCCACAAACGAACCAACAATTTGGTGACCAACCATCGTATGGTGGCGGTCAATCGTATAACCAAGCACCACAGCAAAACAATTATCAGCAAAATCAATCACCAAATCAACAAAACTATACACGTGTAGAACAAGATCCATTTGCAATGCCAAATGATCAAGGTAAAGTTGACATCTCAGATGACGATTTACCATTCTAATCGTGTACAAATTTAAACAAGGAGGGGACATATACTATGGCACCACGTAGAGGAGGCCGCAAACGCCGTAAAGTTTGCTATTTCACTGCTAACAACATTAAACACATCGATTACAAAGATGTTGATTTACTAAAAAAATTCATCTCTGAACGAGGAAAAATTCTTCCTCGTCGTGTAACAGGTACAAGTGCGAAATACCAACGTAAATTAACACTTGCTATCAAAACTTCACGCGTAATGGCTTTACTTCCATTCACAACTGATGATAAATAAGTAATTGAAAGAGACTAGGGCATATCGTCCTAGTCTTTTTTTATACGATTTTCTAATATATGTCTTTTGAAAGTAGCCATTTGCTTTTTTGTTTGCAATTGGGAAACATGGTACAATAAACAGATAAAATATTCATGTTGAAACAAAAAAGGAAGATTAAAAATGACGCAAGATCCTAAAGTTCGGCAGCTAACAACAGGTGCAATGATGGCCGCAATGTTTGTACTTTTAACACTGCTAAGTAGTTTACCTGTTATTTCACTTATTTTTACATGGTTTATTCCATTACCGATTATTTTGCACGTGTACCGTTATTCATGGAAAAGTGGATTACTTGTCATTGTAGCGGGTACAATGGTGAACTTCTTAATTGTAGGTATATTAGCAATGTTGATTAGTGCTTTATTTGCTATTATTGGTCTCGCAATCGGTTATACATTGCATAACAAAAGAAGTAAAACAGAAGTGTTTTTAACAACGAGTTTAGCTACGTTGGTAGCGATGGCTGGAATTATTGTTGCTTATATGCAGTTTACAGGTATTAATTTAATTACAGATACATTAAAGCAGTTAAAGTCGGCTGTGTATAAAAATGTGGAATTATCAGAGCAAATGGCTAAATTGACAAATACTAAATCGACATTTACGGATGAAATGGCCGCAAATATTGTGAAAATTTTCACAGATACAATGCCTGCTATGTTATTTTTGTCGACATTTATTTTAGCGTGGTTATTAATCACAATTAATTTCCCTGTTATAAAAAAATTGCGTGTTCCTGTACCAAAGTTTCCGCCAATCAAAGACTTAAGACTACCAAGAATGTTGCTACTCTTTTATTTTGCTATTTTATTAGTGCAATTTATTGTGAAACCTGAAGATGGTACATATTTATATCTTGTTTATGTAAATGCATATTTATTATTGTCGATGTTGTTCTTTTTACAGGGTGTTTCATTTATTCATTTTATGGTAGCACGTTCTGAAATGCCAAAAGCAGTAGCATGGGTTGCAACAATTTTTGCAATTCCATTGAATTCGTTTATCACGTTACTGGGTATAATAGATTTAGGATTTGGACTTCGCGCATTACTAGGCGATAAGAAGACAAAATAGGAGATGAGAACTATGGGTACTCGATTTAGACAAAGACCAATAAGATATCCTCTTTTAATTTTATCGCTGTTGATGATTGTAAGTATTGTGGGTCTTACTGTCTGGCATCCAATTATTGGTACGTTATACGGGATTTTAGTAATCGCTACGACATTTGTTTCTTGGAAGTATGAGAAAAATACGTACGAAGAAACGGAACGTCATATCGCTATGCTAAGTTATCGTTTAGAGAATGTGGGCGAAAAAGCATTGCTTGAAATGCCCATTGGAATTATCTTAATTGATGATGGAACAACGATTGAATGGGCAAATCCACATATTAAAAAGATGATGAACGGTGATGAATTAATTGGTCGTGATTTATCCTTTATATCAGAGGAGCTAATCTCATTAACAGCACATGAAGATTTACATGAAATGAACGCGACAGTGGAAGATCGCCAATATCGCGTATTATTTAAACGAGAAGAAAAATTGCTATATTTCTTTGATATTACAGAGCAAGTTGAAATTGAAGAATTGTATTATGAAGATCGTACAGTTTTAGCTATACTATTTATTGATAACTATGATGAAATTACGCAAAGTATGGATGACCAAACACGTAGTCAGACGAACACATTGATTACATCACTTGTGAATAAGTGGGGATCCTATCACGATATTTATATTAAACGTATTTCGTCAGATCGTTTTATGGCGGTTATGAATGAATCCATTTTATCGAATTTAGAAAAAAAGAAATTTGCAATTTTAGATGATATTCGTGAAATCACTGCTCAGCAAAACTTATCACTTACATTAAGTATTGGTGTAGGCGCTGGCTCACCTTCTTTAACAGAGTTAGGCGAGTTAGCACAATCGAGTTTAGATCTTGCTTTAGGACGTGGTGGAGATCAGGTTGCGATTAAACAACCTGATGGAAAGGTGAAATTCTATGGTGGTAAAACAAACCCTGTAGAAAAACGTACGCGTGTAAGAGCGCGTGTTATCTCACATGCTTTACGTGATTTGATTCAAGATAGTGACCAAGTATTTGTAATGGGGCATAAGATGCCTGATATGGATGCGATTGGTTCATCTATTGGTGTACGAAAGATGGCGGATATGAATAAAGTTGATGGATACGTTGTCATCGATTTTGAACAAATTGATCAAAGCATTAATCGTTTAATGCAAGTTGTTAAAGATAAGTCTGATTTGTACGATCGATTTTTATCACCAGATCAAGTATTGGATAAAATGACAGATAAGTCGCTCGTTGTCATTGTCGATACACATAAGCCGAGTATGACGATTGATGAACGCATTGTAAATCAAGCGAGTAAGGTTGTCGTGATTGACCATCATCGCCGTGGTGAGGAATTTATTGACCGTCCAATGCTTGTATATATGGAGCCATATGCTTCTTCAACAGCAGAACTAATCACAGAATTACTCGAATATCAGCCTAAGAACGATAAAATTTCGATGTTAGAAGCAACAGCACTACTAGCAGGGATCATTGTCGATACGAAATCATTTACGCTTAGAACGGGTGCTAGGACGTTTGAGGCTGCATCATATTTAAGAACAAATGGTGCAGATACTATTTTAGTTCAACGCTTACTAAAAGAAGATTTAAATACGTATTTAGAACGCGCACAAATTGTCAAAACAGCAGAATTTGTGCATAATGGCATTGTGATTGCACATGGTGAAAAAGACCAAGTATATAATTCAGTATTAATTGCACAAACAGCTGATATTTTACTTACGATGAAAGACATTTCAGCGTCCTTTGTTGTCGCACGGAGAAGTGATGGTAAAATAGGTATTAGCGCACGCTCTTTAGGCGAAATTAATGTTCAAATCATTATGGAAGCACTTGGAGGTGGCGGTCATTTAACAAATGCAGCTACACAATTACAAGTGGATACCATCGAAGAAGCAATCGAACGTTTAAAGAAAGCAATTGATGAAACATTAGAGGGGAGTCAAGAATCATGAAAGTAATTTTCTTAAAAGACGTTAAAGGACAAGGTAAAAAAGGTGAGGTAAAAGAAGTATCAGATGGTTACGCACGTAACGTATTATTAAAAAATAAATCAGCTGTAGAAGCTACACCTCAAGCAATGAGCCAATTACAAGGTCAAAAGCGTAAAGAGCAGCAAAATGCAGAAGCAGAATTACAAGCTGCTAAAGATTTAAAAGTAAAAGTAGAAGAATTAACAGTGGAATTAAAATCAAAAACTGGCGAAGGTGGTCGTCTATTTGGTTCAATTACATCAAAACAAATTGCAGATGAGTTAAATAAAAAGCATGGTATTAAAGTAGATAAGCGCAAAATGGATTTACCAGAAGCAATTCGTACATTGGGTGTAACAAAAGTTCCTGTGAAATTACATCCAGAAGTTACAGCAACATTGAAAGTGCATGTAACAGAGCAAAAATAAGGGGAGACAAATATGAATAATGATCCATTAATGGACCGTATTCCACCGCACAATCAAGAAGCTGAGCAATCAGTATTGGGTGCGATCTTCCTTGAACCACAGTCTTTAATTACAGCCTCTGAAACATTATTAGCAGATGATTTTTATCAAGCAGCGCATCGTTTGATTTTTGAAACGATGCTACGCTTGAGCGATTTAGGAAAAGCCATCGATGTCGTAACCGTAACGGAAGAACTTTCAAGCCGTAATCAATTGGACGATGTCGGTGGTATTTCATATATGACGGAATTAGCCAATGCCGTACCGACAGCTGCTAACATCGCGTACTATTCAGAAATCGTTGCCCAAAAATCATTACTGCGTAAGTTAATTCGTACAGCTACAAAAATTGTAGAAGATAGTTTTACAAGAGAAGATGAAGTAGCAGAATTATTAGCTGAAGCTGAAAAGCAAATAATGGAAGTAGCCAATCGTAGTAATTCAGGGGACTTTAAGCATGTAAAAGATGTTCTTGTACAGACGTACGAGAATGTGGAAAAGCTCCAAAATCGTAAAGGAGACATTACGGGTATTCCAACAGGTTTCCGCGACTTAGATCGCTTAACAGCTGGTTTTCAGCGTGGTGATCTCATCATTGTAGCAGCCAGACCATCTGTAGGTAAGACAGCATTTGCCTTGAATGTTGCACAAGCAGTAGGGACGCAAACATCTGAAAATGTAGCCATATTCTCACTAGAGATGGGGGCAGACCAACTTGTTATGCGTATGTTGTGTGCTGAAGGTAATATTGATGCACAAGTATTACGTACAGGTGCATTAACAACAGAAGACTGGCGAAAATTAACGATGGCTATGGGAAGTTTATCGCATGCAGGTATTTATATTGATGATGCAGCTGGTGTCCGTGTAAATGAAATTCGAGCTAAATGTCGGCGCTTAAAACAAGAAAGTGGTCTTGGGATGATCTTAATTGATTATCTTCAGTTAATTCAGGGTAGTGGTTCATCAGGACAAAACCGTCAACAAGAGGTTTCTGAGATTTCACGCTCTCTTAAAGCACTTGCTAGGGAGCTTGAAGTGCCTGTTATTGCTTTATCGCAGTTATCACGTGGTGTAGAGCAACGACAAGATAAACGTCCGATGATGTCTGATTTACGTGAATCTGGTTCGATTGAGCAAGATGCAGATATCGTTGCTTTCTTATATCGTGAAGACTATTATGATAAAGAAACGGAAGATGCCAATACAATTGAGATTATTGTAGCAAAGCAACGTAATGGCCCAACAGATACAGTGAAATTAGCATTTAAAAAAGAATTTAATAAGTTTGTGAGTGTTGATTGGTCTCAAGAATCACCACCAGCGAGTTACTAACATTAAATACGAACATTTTCAATTGTAAAAATGAAATCTGTTCGTATTTTTAATTGACTTTTTAGAAGATGGTTGTTAAAATAACTTTTGTTTTTAATCAGGATACACAAGGTATCTGACGGAGGTGCTGTATAAAATGACATCAGTAGTAGTAGTAGGAACGCAATGGGGAGACGAAGGTAAAGGGAAGATTACAGATTTTCTTTCAAAACAAGCAGATATCATTGCGCGTTTTTCAGGCGGTGACAATGCAGGTCATACAATTCAATTCGAAGGCGAAACGTATAAGCTTCATTTAATTCCATCAGGTATTTTTTATGCAGATAAGCGCTCTGTAATGGGCAATGGAATGGTAATCAATCCAGAATCTTTAGTAAAAGAATTAAAAGGATTACAAGAACGTGGTGTGGATACGTCAAATCTACGTATTTCAAATCGTGCGCACGTCATTTTACCGTACCACATTCATCAAGATAAAGTAGACGAAGCTTCACGTGGCGATGCAAAAATCGGCACAACATGTAAAGGTATTGGGCCATGTTATACAGATAAAGTACAACGTATTGGTATTCGTATTGCAGACTTACTTGATAAGGAAGTATTTGAAGAAAAATTACGTACAAACTTAGAATTGAAAAACCGTTTATTCACGAAATTCTACGAAGTAGAAGGATTAGAGTTTGATGATATTTTTGAAAAATTCTATGCGTATGGTCAAGAGATTGCTCCTTATGTAACAGATACTTCTAAGATCTTAAATGATGTCATGGATGAAGGCGGCAAAGTATTATTTGAAGGTGCTCAAGGTGTACTATTAGATGTAGATCATGGAACATATCCATATGTAACATCTTCAAACCCAGTAGCAGGTGGTGTTACAACAGGTACAGGTGTTGGCCCGGCTTCTATTAATCGTGTAATCGGCGTATCAAAAGCATATACTTCACGTGTAGGTGATGGTCCATTCCCAACTGAACTATTTGATGAAGTAGGGAATCAAATTCGCGAGGTCGGTCGTGAATACGGTACGACAACAGGTCGTCCACGTCGTGTTGGTTGGTTTGATACAGTGGTTGTACGTCACTCGCGTCGTGTTTCAGGTATTACAGATTTAGCACTCAACTCAATTGACGTTTTATCAGGTTTAGATACAGTGAAAATTTGTGTAGCTTATGATTATAATGGTGAACGTATTACAGAATATCCAGCAAACTTACACATTATCGAACAATGCAAACCTATTTATGAAGAACTTCCTGGATGGGACGAAGATATTACAGGTGTTCGTCGTTTAGAAGATTTACCAGAAAATGCACGTAAGTATGTAGAACGTGTAAGTGAATTAACAGGTATTCGAATTGCTACATTCTCAGTAGGTCCTGACCGTGATCAAACAAATGTATTATTAAATATTTGGGACGAGATTTAGTATCATATAAAAAAAGCAGGAATCGCATGAGACGCGGTTCCTGCTTTTTTATACCTACGTATCAAAACGAAGATAACGAATCCCAAATTTAATTCCTGCAAGGGTTAAGACTGTGCCTAAACCTGTATAGAAATACGCGATAAAGGATTCGGGCATTAAATTCATGACACGAATGGTAATACCGAGTGTTATCATAACAGCCATGATAATAAACGATTTTAAATCAAAGAAATACCAAAAATATTGTTTTTCTATCTCATAACCAGCAATTCGGATTGTATGTTTATTAACGAGGCGATTAAAAATCAAAAACCAAAACAAACAAAAGACAATAATTAATAAAATAATATTGAGGACAGTTATATGTCCAACATAAGCAAGTAAACCAATGCGTACAATATTAATTCCTACAATAAGCCATACAAAACAAGCAATGAGAAGTAATGTACGATTCCTAACCATAGGTGGGCCACCTTCCTTAAATGTTTGGAAAATGAAGTTGATTCATGTCGAATAGTATCCTTTTTGATTATTTTTATAACAAAAGTATATGTACAGAAAGTTTCAATTTCTTTACAATACAATTTCAAAATGGGTAGTATTTATAATATATGATAAGTTAGAAGAGTTCATTCTTCTGTATTATAATATTTCCTGGGGAATAAATTACAAAATATTACCTAAAGGTGCGTCAGAATTGAAATCATGTTAGAGTAAACAGAGAGTGAATGTAAATAAAACAGTGTATTTTAGAGAGAAAGGATGAAAGAATTTGGATAAGAAAATCTTAGTAGTGGATGATGAAAAACCGATTGCAGATATATTACAATTTAATTTAACAAAAGAAGGTTACAGTGTAGTAACAGCTTATGATGGTGATGAAGCTTTAGAAAAAGTAGAAGCAGAAAAACCAGATTTAATCTTATTAGACATCATGTTACCAAAACGTGATGGTATGGAAGTAGTGCGTGAGGTACGTAAAAAATACGACACACCAATTATTATGATTACAGCGAAAGACTCTGAAATTGATAAAGTTTTGGGTTTAGAGCTTGGTGCGGATGATTATGTAACGAAGCCGTTTAGTACACGTGAGTTAGTTGCGCGTGTCAAAGCAAATATGCGTCGCCATCAAACAACAGCCACTGTTGAAGAGGAAGAAGAGTCTTCAAATGATATTGTTGTAGGCTCATTAATAATCCAACCAGAAGCTTATTTAGTTTTAAAGAGAGATGAAACAATTGAATTAACACATCGTGAATTTGAATTGTTACATTATTTAGCGAAACATATCGGACAAGTGATGACACGAGAACATTTATTACAAACTGTTTGGGGTTATGACTATTTCGGTGATGTACGAACAGTTGACGTAACAATTCGACGTCTACGTGAAAAAATTGAGGATAATCCAAGTCATCCAGCATGGATTGTAACACGTCGTGGTGTGGGGTACTATTTGAGAAATCCTGAACAGGAGTAATGTTGAATGCAAAAGGTAGGTTTTTTTAAATCTGTACACGCAAAAGTTGTATTGATTTATGTACTTTTAATATTGATTGCCATGCAAATTATGGGGTTATACTTTGCGAATAAATTAGAGGCTACGCTTAAGCACAACTTTACGCATTCCGTAACAGATCGTCTTAAGCTAGTCGAGTTTAGCGTGAAAGAAGAAATGGTTAAGTCACGTGAAGAAAATGATGGGACACTGGAATCCAATTTACGCGACATTCTAGGTGGATTGTCTTCTGGTTCGGGAGATATTAGTGAAATTCGTGTAATCGATTCACATAATCGCATTTTAGCGACTTCAGATAATAACAGTCAATCGATTATTGGCCAACGTTCGGCAGAAAGCGCAGTGACTTCAGCGCTTTCTACATCATCACCAATTGAAAAGATGGCGATTGATAAAAAGACTGATAAACGCGTATGGATTATTGCAAAACCTATTCAATCACAAGGAAAAACAATTGGTGTCATCTATGTTAAAGCCAATATTGAAACGGTATTTGAACAAATGGCTACGATTAATAAGATTCTCGCCGTAGGTACAGCAATTGCTTTATTAATTACAATTATTTTAGGCGTTTTCATCGCTAAGACGATTACAAAACCAATTTCGGATATGCGTAGGCAAGCTGTTGCAATGGCAAAAGGGAATTATTCGAGAAAGGTTAAAGTATACGGGAATGACGAAATTGGTCAGTTGGCTGTATCTTTTAACCATTTAACGAATCGCTTACAAGAGGCGCACTCAACGACTGAAGGTGAGAGAAGGAAGTTAGCATCTGTCTTAACGAATATGACAGATGGTGTAATTGCAACAGATCGTAAAGGGAAAATTATTTTGATTAACGCGCCTGCACAGAAATTACTTGCGACTGAAAATAATGAATTAATGGGGCGACAAATTACAGAGATTCTGGGCTTAGATGAAGAATACACATTTGAAGATTTGATTCATATGCAAGAGGCGGTGAATTTAGATTTCAGCACGCAAGACCGCCCTTATATTTGGCGAGCAAATTTCTCTGTTATTCAAAAAGAGACAGGTTTTGTGAATGGTTTAATTGCTGTATTACATGATATTACAGAACAAGAGAAAATTGAAATGGAACGTCGTGACTTTGTTTCAAATGTATCACATGAGTTACGCACACCACTTACAACGATGCGCAGTTATTTAGAAGCATTGGCAGATGGTGCATGGCGTGATGAAAATATTGCACCAACATTTTTAAATGTGACACGTACAGAAACAGAGCGTATGATTCGTCTGGTTACAGATTTACTACAATTATCTCGTATGGATAGTCGTGAATATGAATTGAATACGGATTTCGTTGATTTTGTTAAATTCTTTGATCGCATTATTAATCGTTTTGAGATGTCGAAATCTAAAGAAGTAGAATTCATTCGTGAACTACCTACTACACCTATTTATGTTGAAATTGATACAGATAAAATCACACAAGTTATTGATAATATTATTTCAAATGCGTTAAAGTATTCGCCAGATGGTGGGTATATTCGGTTTAAGTTAACAAATATTGATGACGAGATTTTAGTCGAAATTAAAGATACGGGTATGGGAATTCCAAAAGAGAATGTTGATCGCATTTTTGACCGCTTCTATCGTGTCGATAAAGCACGTGCGCGCTCTATGGGGGGAACGGGTCTTGGACTAGCCATTTCACGTGAAATGATTAATGCACATGGTGGACGCATCTGGGCTGAATCAGTAGAGGGAAAAGGCACATCTGTATTCTTTACACTACCAAATAATGCAGAAGAGGATGGTGAGTGGGAATAATGAAGTATTTAGAACAAAGTAAAACCGTTGTATTAATTATTCTAGTCGGTCTAAGTATTTTATTAACATTCTCCATTTGGTCATACCATCCAAACTATGAAAAAGTAGAAAAGCCAGAGCCATCAGGTGTACTGATGGACAAAAAACGAACATTACCTGAAATTATTCAGCCTGCTCGTCTATTAATTCGTCAAGAAGGTGACTGGCGTGGAACCATTGATACAGAAGAAATGGCTCCACTATTTACTGAGATGAAGAAATGGCAACTGACGGATATTTCAATTGTTAGTAGTAACTTTAATTTACAAAAATTAAATGATCAACTATTAGTAGATCAACGAATTGTTCTTCAATTCGATGGAGAAGTACCAATGCCTGTATTTCAAAGTTTACTTCCTGTGACAAGTAAGAAAGTACCTGAAATTATTTTCGATCAGGTAATTATCAGTTGGTCTACAGAAGAATCAGATATCCCTAAGAATGAATTAACAATTCTTTTTTCTAATGTAAAACAGAAGCAGTTATACAGAGGAAAAGTGAAAGTGAAAAGTGAGAACGGTTTTAAAAATGATGTGTTAGGATCATTCCAAGATTTAGCATCATATGAACCGATTCAAAGAGATAATGCAAATACATTATTCTTACCAACTCAAACGCAAAAATTAACACAGTATAAATATCTGATTTCAGCGATTAGCATTGAGGATTTTAAAAATGCACTCTTTACGATGCCAGGTATTGTGAAGATGAGTCCAGATTTAGAAGCAGGTATTGATAAATACACTGATGATAAATCGATTATGACAATTGATAAAAATCGCTATCTCGCAACATTTGTAGACGCGACAGCTACAGAGAATCAAGAAAATATTCAAAAGAGTAATTTGATTGCATCAACGTTTAATTTTATTAACTTACACGGTGGATGGACAGGCGATTATCGTTATGCCAAGGTGGACTATAATGCACAAGAAGTAGTGTACCAACTGTATATAGAAAATTTACCAGTGCTAAAAACAGATTTAGGTACCGCTAAAATTGAAGCATTCTGGGGGAATGGTCGCATCTATCGTTACATTCGTCCGACATATAAATTAGCTTATTTACCACAAGAGGAAAATAAGGAGATTAAGCTAATTTCAGGTATTGATGTCGTTCAAAAACTGATGGCAAGTAATGAAATTGACTTCAATAAAATTACTGCACTTCGTGTTGGATTAACAATGAAACAAGATGAAGGGCGCTCATCGATTTATTTATTTGAACCGACATGGTTTTATCGTTTAGATGGTGTATGGTATCCAATTAACCCGAAAGATTCACAAGTAGGAGGTGATACAGATGGATTGGAGTAAAACAAAAACCATCTTTATCATCGTATTCTCTATTTTGAATGTATTCTTATACTCGGTGTATATTAATAATTACAATGAAGAACAAGAGTTAGAAATACTTGGTGAATCCAATATTGAGAGTGATTTAAAAAATGCGAATATCTCAGTAGGGAATTTACCTGTTTCGACGGAGAAAGTAACATATGTATCAGGAAAAATTAATACCTTTGATAATTTTGATTTTGATCAAGTGACGAAAAATCAAATTATTACAGTAAGTGACAATATGATTATTGAAGGAACAATGAAAAAACCAGAAAAACTAGAAGCGCTAAATGAAAAAACACTCACTGAATTCTTAAAAAGGACGGTTTTCAAAGGTGAAGAATATCGACTATGGCAGATTGATAAATCGGCACGCGAAGCGACATTCTTCCAAGTGATGAACGATAAAATGATCTTTTATAATCAAAGTGCGACCATTAAAGTTTATTGGTCTGAAAAAGAAGAGATTACAAAGTATGAGCAAACGATGTTTGGTTCTTTAAAAGCTGTTGGTGAGAAAAGTATGTTGATTAAACCAATTCAAGCGATTAAAACTATTTTTGAAAAAGGCTATTTAAAAGACCATACAACTATTTCATTTGTAAATTTGGGCTATTCAACATTAGTTCCATTAACAGAAACGCAAGTATTGTCTCCAACATGGCATATTCGTGCTATGGTACCAGATGAAAATGGACGTAAAAAACAACAGGACTTTTTTGTGAATGCAGTAGATAATCAAATATTAGATATTGAAAAAAATATTCAATTCAAAAATAAAGCAGCTACGGATGTAGAATATAAAGAGAGAGTTCGCTCAAATGTAGATGCAAAGCAATCTGAATTAAGTAAGTAAGGAGTCTTTCACATGAAGTTTAGTGTATTGGCGAGTGGTAGTACGGGTAATGCTGTCTATGTTGAAAGTGGCGATCAAGCTTTCATCGTAGATGCAGGGCTGACAGGTAAAAAGATGGAGCAGCTATTTGCCAAAATTGATCGCGATATTAAAAAATTATCAGGTATTCTTGTCACACATGAACATTCAGACCATATCAAAGGTGTTGGGGTATTAGCACGTAAATATAATGTGCCGGTCTTTGCGAATGAGAAGACGTGGCAAGCGATGACACCATCTGTTGGGAATATTCCATTAGACCAGCGTTTTCAATTCAATATGGAGACGGTTCAGGCTTTTGGAACATTAGAGATTGAATCGTTTGGTGTGTCACATGATGCCGCAGATCCGATGTTTTATACATTCCATGAGAATGGTCGTAAGTTAGCAGTGATTACGGATACAGGCTACGTGAGTGACCGTATGAAGGGGATTATACGCGGAGCAGATGCATTCGTATTCGAAAGTAACCATGATGTGAATATGTTGCAGATGGGCTCATACCCGTGGTCTACAAAACGTCGTATTTTAAGCGATGTGGGGCATGTGAGTAATGAAGATGCGGCAATTGCAATGAGTGATGTGGTATTTGAAAAAGATACGCACATTTACTTATCGCATCTAAGTAAAGATAACAATATGAAAGATTTAGCAAGACTTAGTGTGGCACAAACGCTGCAATCTGTTGGCATCATGCCAGGTGAATTTATTCATCTACATGATACGGATGCAGAAGAGCCAACAAAGTTAGTACGTGTTTAATCGAAGAGAGAACCATCGTAATCTGCGATTGTTCTTTTTATATTTTGAAGAGATAGTTTTTATCTATTCGAGAAGGGGAATAAATGAGATATCATGAAATTTTGAGGGTATTTTAAAGCAATTTTCATCTAATTTTCATGTTTGGCAGGTATAGTAAAGATAACAAAAGAATAGAGGAGGCAAACAAATGGGATACTATGATGATACAGAACATGGAAGAAGGCAACAAAAAAAGGGAAGTAAAGTAGGCTACTTTTTCACGGGTTTAATCGGTGTAATTGTCGGTGCATTACTTGTCTGGTTGATTGTACCTTCTATCTCGAATACAGGAAGTAATAATACAACGAATCCTGTAAAAACAGAACAACTATCCACAGAAGTAACGACAGATGTCACAAAAGCTGTTGATAAGACGAAGGATGCAGTTGTTGGGATTACAAATATTCAAAAACGCCAAACAGCGAATGATATCTTCGGTGGTGCATTTGGTGGAAGCACAGATAACCGTGATTCAAGCACAACAGAAGAATCGGGCAGTGGTTCAGGGGTTATTTATAAAAAAGCGAACGGTAAAGCGTACATCGTAACGAATAATCACGTTGTAGAAGATGCAGATCGTTTAGAAGTAACATTACCAAACAATAAAAAAGTAGAAGCAAAATTAGTTGGTACAGATCAATGGACAGACTTAGCTGTTATCTCAATGGATGAAAAATATGCCACAACAGTAGCGAAATTCGGTGATTCGGATAAACTAAAACAAGGGGAAACAGTGATTGCGATTGGTAACCCACTTGGTTTAGATTTATACGGCTCTGTAACAACAGGTGTTGTCTCAGGTACAGAACGAACAGTACCAATGGATATTAATGGTGATGGTAATGCAGACTGGAATGCGGAAGTATTACAAACAGATGCAGCGATTAACCCAGGTAACTCAGGTGGTGCGTTAATCAATCTAGCAGGACAAGTAATTGGTATTAACTCAATGAAGATTTCACAATCTACAGTTGAAGGTTTAGGATTCTCCATTCCAAGTAACACAGTAATTCCAATCATCAGTGAGTTGGAAGAGAAAGGTAAAGTACAAAGACCGGCGATGGGCGTATCGTTAATCGACTTAACAGAAGTACCTGCATTCTATCAAAAAGAAACATTAAAATTGCCTGAAGATGTGACAGAAGGCGTTGTCATGGCACAAGTTGAAAATGGTTCAGCTGCTGAAAAAGCAGGTATTAAACAATACGATGTAATTGTTGAGATGGATGGACAAAAAGTCGGTAACTCGGTTGAATTACGTAAAATTCTATACAGTAAAAAAGTGGGCGATTCAGTTACAGTGAAAGCTTATCAAGATGGTAAACTTGTAACGAAAACGATGAAACTAACAAGTACGATTTCTAAGTAATGTGGATAACTTCAAAAGAGATTGTCGTGGAAAGTGTGGATACACTTTGCGACAGTCTTTTTTGTTTGTTACAATGATGTGTGGATAAAAAATGTGAATTGTGTATAACTTTTTATAAATTCTGAAAATAGAAAGGATGTTAGATCATGGAGATTAAATGCTGTGAAAACCATACAGGACATGCGATTGACGTATTCCTAGAAAAGGAAAAAGATTTTCCAATTTTAAATAAGCTAGAAGAAAGCGAACAGTTGTCCACATCATGTGCATACTGTGAAGCCCCAGCAGAATATGTTGTAGGGAACAAATAATCCCCTACAAGATATAGGGTGTTTTGTGGATATGTGTATAAGTTTTGTGGATAACTCACTAACAAATAAAGGAAAAGAGTGACGAATACGTGGGGATTAGTATCATTTCAGTTGGAAAATTAAAAGAAAAGTATTTGAAGTTGGGCATTGATGAATATGCGAAACGTCTTGGTAGTTATACGAAGTTAGACTTAATTGAAGTAGCGGACGAAAAAGCACCTGAACAATTAAGTGAAGCAGAAATGGAGATTGTGAAGAAAAAAGAAGCAGAACGCATCTTAGCCAAAGTCCCACAAGATGCTTACGTATTTGCACTCGCAATTGACGGGAAGCAACGTACATCTGAAGAGATGTCAAAAGAGATTGAGAACCTCTTAACCTATGGACAAAGCAAAATCATCTTCATCATTGGCGGATCACTCGGACTACATGACGACGTACTCAAACGCGCCGACACCAAAATCTCGTTCGGCAAAATGACACTCCCTCACCAACTCATGAAACTCGTCCTGACCGAACAGATCTACCGCAGCTTTCGAATTATGAAAGGTGAACCGTATCACAAGTAAGTGCTATTTTAATAAACCATCAATTACAGTAGTTTTATTGTAGCTGGTGGTTTATTTTTGTTAGCTAGAGAATGAAAATCTGTAGGGTTCCAGCATTTATTCCAATACAACTTGCTAAGCTTAAAAAACCGCACTTACTGTCATCACAAGTAAGTGCGGTTCTTGAGTTTCTTAATTATATATCAATCAATCATTCTACTTTACCATTCTTTTGGTTCATAGTTTAATTCTCTAAATAATTGAGTTCGCTCTTTTTTAGATAAATCTCTCCATTGTCCAGGAGGAAGTTTGCCTAATTCAATGTTCATGATGCGAATTCTTTGTAATCGGTAAACTTCGTAGCCTAATTCAGCGCACATACGGCGAATTTGACGATTTAATCCCTGTGTTAAAATGATTTTAAAATCATATTTTGATAGTTGAACGACTTCACATGGAAGGGTTGTTGTGCCTAATATTTTGACACCTTCCGACATCTTCTTCAAGAATTCAGGCGTAATGGGTCTATCTACTGAAACGATATATTCTTTTTCATGTCTATTTTCAGAACGCAGAATTTCGTTTACAATGTCGCCATCGTTCGTCATAAGTATTAAGCCTTCTGAATCTTTATCCAGACGTCCAATATTAAATATTCTTAATGGATGATTGACTAAATCAACAATATTTCCCTTTACCCCTTTTTCTGTTGTACTCGTAATACCTACAGGTTTATTTAAGGCAATATAGACATTATTTCGTGCCACTCGGACAATATTTCCATCTACTTCAACTTCATCCCCAGGTTCAACTTGGCTACCTATAGTTGCACGTTTACCATTAATTTTAACTCGGCCTTCGGTAATTAATTTATCAGCGCCTCGTCTAGAAGTCTTCCCAGATTCACTTATATATTTATTAATACGCATGTTGCCACATCCTTATTCATGGATTGTTTTATTAAATATTAACTATACTTTATTTTAAGGATAAATTACATACTATTGTGTAGGTCAAACAAGTTAAAATTTGTGGGTAATTGAATTATGGATTGTCATCATAGGTTATCTTTTTTATATAGAGAAAGGGATATAAAAGGGAATGGAAGGGGACTATTACTTTCTTATTGTTGTAGTTGGTAGTTTATTTTTTGATAAGAAACAGGAGTAGGTTATTTAAAGTTAATATTACGAAGAAAAAAAACTAAGGTCGATTTTCTAAAAAAGAAAATCGACCTTTACAAATCGCCTGCGGATTTTTTCATGTACTTTATTATATGTTTAAAATGTACTTGAATGCAAGTTTTCTTACTTTAATAAAATAAGCTTACAGAAAAAAGCATATATAGAATTAAGTTGATTGTGTTTTATCACTAGCGTCGCATAAATTTTGACGCAATTTTCTGTCTTCTTGTTTTTCCATTTCAGATGAAAAACGAAGACACTGGAACAGAGGTAGTAATCATCCATTTTTTTACTATAACCTGTGACGCGTGCGACAATAATGGTTTAAACCTTATGGAACGGCTTTTCCTGCGATTTTACGAATCCACAGATGAGCTGATTTCCAAGGTGCTGCTTTCAATAAACGACTAATCTTCAAGTACGTTTTTGAGCTATTCGTGTTCAACTGTGCCAGCACATGTAGACAATACACGATCATCACGATGTACACCTGGTTATGCACGCCTTGTTCGCTCTGCGTGTAGAACTTTTTGATGTTCATGTGCTGCTTCAACCATTTGAAAAATAACTCGATTGCCCAGCGCGATTTGTACAATTCAGCGATATCATCGGCGCTTACATCAAATCGATTCGTAATTAGATGCAGTTCGTTACCTTTTGAATCGAGCACTTTGATGAGGCGAAAGACGTTTTCTGCACGATTTTGTGTGGTGCCAATCAACATCATCTCATCAGATAATACAGTTGAATCATTTGGTAGTTCAAACGGCTCGATAACTCGAGTGACAGCGTTTTTTCGTAAGCGTGAGACAAAGAAATAGCCGTCATCTGTCATGCGGTCAAATCGCTCATAATCTAAGTAACCACGGTCAAAAACGCACATGCATTCTTTGTCGTCAACGAGTACCTCTAGCTGGCCACGATCGTGTTCTTTCGCATTTGTCAGCACCGCATTATCAGGATAGGAACAGCCTTTTTCTGCGTAAACAAGGCGCAAATGAAGCTTGATACCTGATTTTGTTTTGCGAAACTCCGCCCATTTGTGATTATTCAAATTGAGTGGCAACGTACTCGAATCAATGATTTTCAGCGGTGTTGTCGTTTTCCGGCGATGCTCATATTGAGATTTCTCATGAATCTGAGCGACTAAATCCAGAAAAACTTGCTGGAACACGTCTGTTGGAATTTGATTTAATCGGCGACCTAATTGCGAAAAGCTAATCGATTCTAAATCCGTTGCTTTTTGAAGGTCGTCTGAAAACAATGTCTCACTGACAGCACGTAAACTTTCGATTTCGTTGAGTTGTGCAAATACGAGTAATTTCAAGAATGAAGTGATGTGTAGCTTCTTTGTATAGTAATTTAAATGATGGGTTTCCACTAATTTTTCTAATTTCTTTGAAGAAATCGGTGTAAACCATTGTTCAAATGATGTTTTTCGTGTAAACTTATCCATGCTTATGGTCCTTTGTATTGGATTTGGATGGTTTACTACCGCTCAACCAGTATAAAGGATTTTTTTATGCTTGGATTATATTACAGAAAATTCAGTTTAGTTAATCGTGTTGCATTATTTTAATGCGACGCTAGTGACGAAAACTAAAAAAATGATAGTATGATTGATTTTTGTAAGAAATATATCTATATCATACTGATAAATCAAAAAAATAATATATATTTTTTGAAAAGACTATTTTTTATTTTTTATTATAAAAATATGGTAAAAAATTATATTTAAAGATAGAATTATGAGTGACATATGAATTATATAAAAATATTAAGGAGATGTATTATGAAGCAAAACGCAGTAGTTTTAGAAGAGAGATTAAGTCAAATTGTTAAAATATTAGAATCAATGGAAACATTCATAGATCAATTAGATTTTTCATTGCCTAAACCAGCTAAAGAATTAATTTTAAAAGCGGTACAATCAAAAGAAATCAAAGAAATAGTTGATGGTGTAAAAGAAAAACGTCCACCTAAATTAGTCATTATGGGACGTTCAGGTGTTGGTAAAAGTAGTTTAATTAATGCAATGTTTGGTGAATATCTTGCCGAAACAAGTTCTGTAAATGTTGGTACAACAGAAGCTCATGTATTTCAGTATAAAAAAGGCGATGAAGTAGTTTTTGAGATAATTGATACACGTGGAATACGTGAAAATGTCCAAGAAACAGATAGTGAGGCAGAAATAGATTTACAAAAAGTTATTGAAGATTTTGAGCCAGATGCTTTTTTATTAATCACAAACGGTGCTGATCGCTCTACGTTAAGAGAGGATGCAATTTATTTAAATGAAATTTATAAACAATTAGAAATTCATGTACCACTTATTACGGTAATTAATCGAATTGATGATATAGAGCCTTCAAGAATTAAAGAACCTACTCAATACTCAGCAAAAAAGAAAGAAAATATTAATACTAAAGTAGAGCAGGTTAAGGAGGTATTATCAGACGTAGGTATTTCTAAAGCGTTTGTTGTACCAGTTTCTTCTTATATTGAATGGAATCATGATAATCCAGAAGAGTTAACGAAGGAAGAAAAAGAAGCATTAACAATCGAGTTTGATGGTCGCTACAATATTGATAAGCTACTACAACTATTAGAAGATAATATCGATTTTCGAGCAGCTGTGTATATGATGTTAAACAATAAATATGAAGTAGCAATTCGAAAAGTAGCAGATAAGTTTATAAAAGTATTTTCAACAGCTAGTGCAAGTGTAGCTATTACACCAATTCCAGCTAGTGATATCGCTATTTTAATCCCAATTCAAATTTTAGAGGTTAGAGTAATTGCTTATCTGGCAGGTGAGAAGCTGGATGTAAAATCAGCTAGAGAGTTTATTTTATCTTTAGGTGGCGTAGCATTATTTGGTATGGCATTACGTTTTATCGCTCAACAAGGCTCTAAATTATTGAATCTAACGATACCTGGAAGTGGTGCAGCTATTAGTAGCTCACTAGCTTACACCGGTACTTATTCAGTTGGTAAAGCGGCATTGGCTTATTATATTGATGGAAAGTCAAAAGAAGAATCCAAAAAATTAATGGAAGAAGCGCAAAAAGAAACAGAAAAGAAACAAACTATTTTAAGTTAATAAATCACAAAGAGGCTGGGACAAAACCCTAGTTAAAAGTAAGAGAGCTTCGGCACATGAAAATGCCGAAGCTCTTTTTGGTCTGTCTGCGGATGTTCGTTTTGGGCGATGCTTTTCGCGGGCACGGCTTCATCTCATGTTGGCGATGCATCGCCAACATGGATATTCCGCTCGTGCTGTTCCCGCAGAAGTCACGCCCACACGCCCATCCAAAATAAAAAAATGGATACAAAAAAAGAGCCTTTCCTGTTAAAATTTAAGTATCTCACCACAAAAATAATAAAAGGAAGTGCTCTTTATGTATAAAAACTATAACATGAATCAAGTGATTTTACCATTAGATTTTGAAATGAAACTAGCTGAAAAGGATATTGCTTTTTCGATCCATCATTTAGTTGAAAGTATTCCAGAAGAAGCTTTCGCTCCTTTCTACAAAGCGACAGGTTGTCCTTCTTATCACCCTAAAATGATGTTAAAAATTATTTTATGTGGTTATACACAATCTATTTTTTCAGGTCGTCGGATTGAAGATTTAACAAAAGATAGTGTACGTATGATGTGGTTAGCACAAGGTTACGAACCAAGTTACCGTACGATTAATCGTTTTCGCGTTCATCCACAGATGCAAGAACTTCTAAAACAATGCTTTATCCAATTCCGTTGTCGATTAATTGAAGAAAAATGCATTGACCAACAAGCGATTTTCATTGATGGCACAAAAATTGAAGCGAATGCCAATAAGTTCACTTTTGTATGGAAGAAGTCGGTTGAAAACTATCAAGCTAGTATGATTGAAAAGTCTAATGCCTTATACGAGCAACTCGTAGAAGAACGTATTTTGCCTGCCATTCAAAAGGAACAAAAAGAGGCTTTATCTGAAGAAGAGCTAGAACAAGTCGCTTCGACATTAGAAGAAGTGATTGATGATTATACAGAAAAGCTGGAAGCTTCCTCTGATTCAAGTGAACGAAAACAATTACGCGCAGCACGTAAAACACCGAAACAATATTTAAAACAAGTGAAAGATTGGATTGTCCGAAAAAGACAATATCGCCTTCATTTACAACAGATGGGTACACGAAATAGTTATTCAAAAACCGATGTCGACGCGACATTTATGCGCATGAAAGACGATTATATGAAGAATGGACAACTGAAACCCGGTTACAATGTTCAAATCGCAACAGAAAATCAATATGTCCTTGCTTATGAGGTGTATCCGAATCCGACAGATACAAAAACGCTCGTGCCCTTTTTACAAGATATTCAAGCTCATTATTTTGAACTACCTGAACATATTGTCGCCGATGCAGGTTATGGTAGTGAACCGAACTATCAATACGTGGTAGAAACACTCCAACGTAAAGCATTAATTACATATGGTATGTATCGCAAAGAACAGCAACGAAAATATCTTAAAGATCCTTTTAAAACAAGCAATTGGGCATATAACGCAACGACAGATTGTTATACGTGCCCGAATGGACAATTAGTAACGTATCAATACGACTCAACACGTACGGACAAAACAGGATTTACACGTCATTTTAAAATATATACATGTGAAGACTGTTCAGGATGCCCTTTCCGTTCATCTTGTACAAAAGCACGTGAAGGAAACAATCGAAGATTGGCCATCAATACGCATTGGGAAGAACAGAAGAAAATGATTCAAGCGACGCTTTCAGAAGCAAAAACAGGCGCCATTTATCGAAAACGAAAAATCGATGTGGAACCAGTTTTTGGATTTTTGAAGGCGAATTTGGGTTTCACTCGATTTTCACTTCGCGGAAAATCGAAGGTCCGAAATGAAATCGGACTTGCCTTAATGGCGACCAACCTAAGAAAGTATGCGATGAGAGGGTAAAACCCTCCCATCACTGATGAAAAAAATCACACAAAAAAGGAGATTGCCTGCGCAATCTCCTTTTTGTGTGACTGAGAGCTATTTATGTCCCAGCCTCTTTTCCTTTGTCTATTTTTTTGAAAGCCTTATAATGATAAAAGATGTATTTTAGTGAGCATTCTTTCGAAATGGGTAACCATTTGAGGAAAGAGCTTGAGAGAAAGGGCGCGCAGAAATCAAATGAAAAAAGTTGGATTTGATATCGAGAAGTATTTGCAAGAACAGTCTGCTTATATCTTAGAACGAGTAGAGCAGTATGATAAGTTATACTTAGAATTTGGTGGGAAATTAATCGGGGATAAGCATGCGAAGCGTGTGTTACCAGGATTTGATGAAGATGCGAAAATCAAATTATTAAACACATTAAAAGATAATGCAGAGATTATCATTTGTGTGTATGCAGGAGATATCGAGCGTAATAAAGTACGTGAAGATTACGGGATTACCTATGACCAAGATGTACTGCGTTTAATCGACGAGTACCGCGCATACGGTATTTCTGTGAATAGCGTACTTTTAACACGTTATGAAGGACAACCAACAGCCAAAGTATTTATGACGAAGTTAGAGCGTAGTGGTATTCGTGTATTCACACATAGCCAAATCAAAGGTTACCCTACAAGCGTAGAAGAAGTCATCGGAGAAGAAGGATTTGCGAAGAATCCATATATCGAAACAACGAAGCCAATCATCGTTGTAACAGCTCCAGGACCAGCTAGTGGTAAGTTAGCGACTTGTTTGAATCAGATGTATCATGAACATCGCTTAGGTAATAAAGTGGGTTATGCGAAGTTTGAGACGTTCCCTGTTTGGAACTTACCTTTAAAACATCCTGTGAATATCGCATATGAAGCCGCAACAGTCGATTTAAAAGATGTGAACCTAATTGATAACTATCACTATGAAGCGTATGGAAAAGTCGCTGTAAACTACAATCGTGATATGGAAACATTCCCTGTCATTAAACGTATTATTGAGCGTATTACAGGGAAAGAATCAGTGTATCAATCACCAACAGATATGGGTGTAAACCGTCTGAAATCAGGAATTACAGACGATGAAATCGTACAAGAAGCAGCACGCCAAGAAATCATTCGTCGTAGCTTTAGCGTAGAGAATGATTATAAAAAAGGTTTAGCTGATGAAGATAGCGTACGTCACATGCAAGTGATTTTAGAAGAAACGAATTTGAAAAAAGAAGATCGTGCGCCAGTATTGCCTGCACGTGAATATGCGAAGCAATTACAGGAACAAGAAGGTAGCACGAATTTACAAGCTGTAATCGCTGTAGAATTACCGAACGGTGAAATGATTACAGGGCGTACAACAAAGTTAATGGATGCATCAGCTGCAGCCATCTTAAATAGCTTGAAGAAATTAGCGAATATTTCAGATGAAATTAAACTATTATCACCAATGATTTTAGAAACGATTCAACGCTTAAAAACAGATGAGCTAAATAGTCGTGTACCGACATTAACTGCGAACGAAGTGTTAATTGCGTTATCAATTAGCGCAGTAACGAATCCAACGTCTGAGTTAGCTTATAAGCAATTACCAAACTTACAAGATACACAGGCGCATTCAACAGTTATTTTAAATCATGAGAATGAGCAAACATTGAAAAACTTAGGTATGGACGTAACGAACGATCCAATCTATCCAACTGATAATTTATTCTATAACTAATGATATATGTAGTCTTCTTTGCAAGAGAAGGCTACATTTTTTCATGTACAATAAAAGAAAAGGAGGAGAGTATCTTGGGTAGAGGTTTGAAAGTTTTACAAGTAGAGAAGATGGACCGACGAGAGCTTGGCTATTACTATACACCCGACTTCGTAGCGCGTTATCTGACGGACAGACTTCGCATGATTCAACCAAATGGACGAACTGTATTGGACCCTTGTGTGGGGAAGGAAGAGTTAATCACGCATTTCTTAGCAGAGGGTTATACAGTGGACGGTGTAGATATTTTTCGACATGAAGAAACGTATAGTTGCACATTTACACAGATGAATTTTATTGATGTATATAGAGAACAACGAGAACCACTTCACTATGATTACTATATTGCGAACCCTCCTTATAATTGCCACGAAGTCGATTACATTCAAAAGAATAAAAAAGAATTGAAAGTATTATTTTCCGATGTAGGCGTACACAATATGTATAGCATGTTCATATCGGCTTTAATTGATGTAGCGAAAGACGGTGCAGTACTAGGATTTATTACATACGATTCTTTCTTTACAGCAAAGGCTCATCAGAATTTACGCAGAAAGATATTGGAAACATGTACGATTCATGAGATTACGATGTGTCCAACAGACTTGTTTCATGAACAATCGGCAGACGTAAGAACAAGTATCATCATTTTACAAAAAGGAACGTCTTATCAAAAGGGCGTCTATGCAAAAAACCGACCAATTTCAACAGCTGCTTTTACAGAACAATTGCAACAACAGCTGACTGAATTTATGAATGGAGAAGTGAACACACATACGTTAGATGAATTAATTTTGAATGATGAAAAAGATTATGCAGAGTGGATGATTGATTGTCCTGTAGAGGTTAAAAAGCTTTTTCAATATGCCCGACTCGGTGACAAGTTTGATTGTGTGACAGGGATCTCGACAGGAAAAGACTCACTTTATTTATCAAAAGAAAAACGTGCACCGTTTACAATTCCATTTTATAAAAATCCGGGAAGTCACCGCTTCTACGCACCAGTTCGACTTTATTTACATGAAGATTTTTTAGAATTTGATCGATTGATACCAACGTTTAATGTGCGTAATAAACAACTTCTCTATCAATCTGGTATTACCTGTTCTTCAATGGGTGTAGCTTTTACAGCGAGTCGTCTCCCTAAAAATGTGACATATGGTGTGAACGCGAATATTATTTGTGAGGATGAAGATGTTTGGTGGTTACTAGCTTACCTCAATTCAGAGTTAGTCACCTATTTAGTACGTGGTATTTTAAATCGTTCAAATATGGTGACCTCAGGTTATGTGGCGAGAGTCCCCTTATTACCGTTTACGAATGAGCAAAAAAGTCAGTTAGGCATATTAGCAAAACAAGCTTATGAACTTGCAGAACAACAATATGCATATGAGGATCAATTAAGGGACATCAACGACATGATTCATCGCGTTACTGCATTCTCAAATGAAACAACGAAGAAAATTAAAGAATTTAATAGGAATCTGGTACAACGGACATAAAATACCAAGAAAAATTTTCACTATATTTATAGAATTAAAAATAGCTCCTAGATATCAAAAATCCTAGGGGCCATTTTGAAATACATTTAATTAGAAAATAAATAAAGCTACCAAACGCTCTTAATCAGATTCGCTTATCTAAAACTACGCCAATAATCAATCCGATTGTTGAAATTAAAAAAAGATAGGCACCTGAACCTGCTACATTAATGGCAGTCCCAAATATTTCGTCTGATTTTGAACTAATATAAGCAATTGAAGCAATTAATGCTACGATTCCACAAACTAGTCCGCCAACTTTATTTATATAAGTATTCTTGAGAACACAATAAACTGGATAAATAAAAGCAATTAAAAAAAGATATCCACCTTGTTGGAAACCAGAAGTACTTAAAATACCTAATTCAACCCACGGCAAAAATAAAGAAATAAGAGCGATTACAGTTGTAATTAAGATAATTTTTTTACCGAGTGATAGTTGTTTAAAGTTCATATTATTCACCACCTCAACCTTATTTTACCATAAAATATAAAAAAAGATTTATAATGTAAATCAATAAACCATTTAAAAATAGTGGAAATATTAAAAAGTATATACAATACATCTTTAGTTCTAGTTAAAAAGACCTTATAATGTATAAAATAGTATATATTTTAGATGGGTGGGGAAATGATGACATTATTTATGTTACAGACTTAACTCGGATCACTCGGAGTACGCAGAACTTATTTGAATTGATTGATTTAATACGCAGGAAAAAGGCAAGCTTAAAATCACTCAAGGATACATGGCTAGATTTATCAGAGGATAATCCATACAGCCAATTCTTAATTACAGTAATGGCTGGTGTGAACCAATTAGAACGAGATCTTATCCGTATGCGTCAACGAGAAGGGATTGAGCTGGCTAAGAAAGAAGGGAAGTTTAAGGGTCGTTTAAAGAAATATCATAAAAATCACGCAGGAATGAATTATGCAGTAAAACTATATAAAGAAGGCGGTATGACTGTAAATCAAATTTGCGAAATTACTAATGTGTCTAGGGCTTCATTATATAGAAGGCTATCGGAAGGAAACAAATAGTTTGTCCTGATTCTATCAAAAGGTTTATTTTTTGATACCAACATTTTTAGGCATGAAATGTCGGCAATTATTATCTATTTTGTTTTAAAGTAAATATTGAAAGGGAGTAAACCTATGGATTGGCTAGAAAGAATGAACAATGCGTTAAACTACATTGAAAATAGCTTGAATGAAGAAATAGACTACAAAGAGATTGCAAAAGCAGCTAATTGTTCTGAGTTTCATTTTTCAAGAATGTTCTCTTCAATCTCAGGTATATCGCTATCAGAATATATTAGACGTAGACGGTTAACACTCGCAGCATTTGAAATTCAAAAAAGTGATATTCGGATCATTGATGTGGCAATTAAATATGGTTATGTTTCTTCTGATACTTTCTCACGTGCTTTTCAAAAAATGCATGGAGTAACCCCTTCCAATGCTCGTAATAGAGGGGTACAGTTAAAAGCCTTTCCCAGAATTTCCTTTCAAATTTCTATTAAAGGAGATACCGAGATGGAGTACAGAATTGAAAACCTTGATTTTGAATTAAGAATTGTTGGAAAAAGTAAGCCAGTAAAAACAAGCAGAGCATTTAAAACAATCCCTACGCTTTGGAACACTGCGAAAAAAGATGGATTTATGCAAGAACTAGTAGATATGTCATGGGAAAATCCAAAATGCACGCTTGAAAGCCTTCTGGGGGTTTGCGGAAAAGAAGCTGCCATAACAGATGAACAATTTTCCTATTTCATGGGCGTAAGATACGATGGGGAATCCCCAGAAAATATGGAGACGCTTATTATTCCCGCAAGTACATGGGCAGTTTTTCCGAACATAGTGGATGCATGGAAACGTTTATATTCCGAGTGGGTCCCTACCTCCGAGTATGAACTTGCAAATTTACCGTGTATAGAATGTTATTACGGTCCGAAGCATAAACCAAGACACGAACTCTGGGTCCCTGTTATCCCGAAGTAAATTACATATTCAGTAATAGAATGCTGTTTATGGAGTAACGAAAAAAGAGCCTAATTTCTCAATTTAGGTGATGGGAAATCAGGCTTTTTATATTGGAAATTCCTTATCGTTGTAAATCCGCATTTTCCTGACGCTACCCCAAAAAGAGCGTTATGGTGATCAACTTAATTACACAATTGAGTGTGAACCGTCACTTGCTTCTATTCAAATGTCAAAAATTTTATTACAGCCGATTGTTGAAAATGCCTTGTATCATGGGATTCGAGGTCTTTCGCATACAGGTGAGATTCGAATCTATGTAAAAGATGAAGGAGAAGATTTAACCTTTTATGTAGAGGATAATGGAGAAGGATTCGACACATCTACTCTAGATGAAATACAAGAGAAAAAACAAACAAAACTAGGCGGTGTCGGTATTCAAAATGTGGATGAACGTATTAAACTGTACTACGGAGAAACGTACGGTGTGACGACTGATTCTACAATCAATGAAGGGACAACCGTTACCATTAAAATTAGTAAAACATTGCACACATAATAGATATAAAAAAACAGCCCTTTGGTTCAAGAAAGGGCTGTTTTTTAGTCATAAAATAATTTTTGTTGTAGTAAATCAAGTGCTTTTTCAAGTTCAAACTTTTCGGCAGCAGTTAAATGCTCGATTCTTTTTTGAAATTTATGTTCGATTTTTTGAAAAGAAGTAGACATCATTTTTGTACCTTCAGTAGATAATGAAATTACTTGTTTTCGACGATCCACAGCATCGGTTTCTTTTATAATCCATTTTTGTTCTAATAATTTTCGTAATTCACGACTTGTATTCGGTAGAGAAATATGGAGACATTCGCTAATTTCACTTGGTGTTACCGGTTGGCTCACTGTAATGTACTCTAAAATAGCATATTGAACAGCTGTTAGATGTTCATTTTTTACATCCTTTGTGAGTTGTTGTGTGGTTAAATGTACAGCAGATGTAAAGGAAATAACTTTTTCAAATAAGGTTTTTTCGTTCATAAGAGACACTCCTTTAAAAAAACATATCAAATAACTTATCTAAAAACAATTATCATTTGACAACTAATTACTTTGCAAGTTATATTTAGTTATCAAATGATAACTAAAAGAGGTGTAGAATGAATATTTTAATTGTGTACACATATCCGAATCACGAAAGTTTAAATGCGTCATTTTTACAACACACATTAAAAGGGCTGCATGATCATTCTCAAAAACATGAAGTACAAGTGCTCGATTTATATGCTGAAAATTTTAATCCAGTATTAGATTTCCATAAAGAAAAACGAAGAAGAGATTTATATAAAGACCCAGATTTAGAGAAATACAGGGAGCAAATTAAATGGGCGAATCAACTGATTTTTATTTATCCAATTTGGTGGGGAAGACCACCCGCAATGTTATTGGGATATATTGATAAATTATTTTCTGCAAACTTTGCATATCGAGATACAAAGGGATTATTTGCAGAGGGGTTATTAAAAGGAAAATCAGCTATTTGTATTTCAACAATGAAAGGACCAACACATTATCCATTCATTTAGCTGCATAATGCACATAAAATTTTGATGAAGCGTGCACTATTTCAATTTGTCGGTATTAAAAAGATAAAGTTTTTTGAATTTGGTTCTATGGAGAAAAAAGAGGGAAAACAACAAAAGAGGTTGTTACAAATTGAAAGTCATATGAGAAATTTATAAAAAAAAACGCAATTTCATATGCGTTTTTTATAGATACTCATTTATTCAATTTTTGTATCAATTTCTTGAATATAAGTTTGAAGAATGTCAATTTGCTCAACTAATGTTTGTTTATGTTGTTGCAAAATTGCTTGCACATTTAATTCTGCATGTTGTGATTCAAATGTTTGAATTTGCTGCTGGATTGTCTGAATGGACATACCGAGCGTTCGAAAACAGCGAATTAAGTTGAGTAATTCGATTTCTTTCTCTGTGAATATTCGATTACCCTTTGTGTCACGTTGAATAAAAGGAAGTAGTTGAATTTTTTCATAGTAGCGAATTGTGCTTGCAGGCACTTGTGTTAATTCTGAAGCTTGTCTAATAGAGTACATGAATCGTCCGCCTTGACTTAAAGTATGGTTTAACTTGTATTATGAAGCATATCAAGAAAAAAGGAGTATGTATAATGAAAAAAATCTTAGTTGTCGTAACGAATGTATCAAAATATCCAAACCAAGCGCGTGCTACAGGATTATGGTTAGCAGAAGCAGTTCACTTCGTAGAAGAAGTAACAAAAGCAGGATATGAAGTAGATTATGTAAGTCCTAAAGGTGGTTATACACCACTTGATCCACATAGTCTTCAAGCAGATCAAATGTCTGAACTAGATTGGTCTTACTATACGAACCCTACATTTTTAAATCGTTTAGGTACAACAATGGCTGCGAGTGAAGTAGATGCAAGCGAGTATGATGCAATTTATTACACAGGTGGTCATGGCGTAATGTGGGACTTCCCAGAAGATGCACACCTTCAAAAATTAGCGAGTGCCATTTATGAAAAAGGCGGCGTAGTAGCGGCTGTATGTCATGGTTCAGTCGGCTTATTAAATATTCAAACTGCAACAGGTGACTATTTAATTAAAGATAAAAAAGTAACTGGATTTACGAATACAGAGGAACAAGCTGTAGGATTAACAGAAGTAGTACCATTCTTAACAGAAGACGCGTTAAAAGAACGTGGCGGCCAGTATGTGAAATCAGATGACTGGGCATCATTTGCAGTAGCAGATGAACGTGTCGTAAGCGGTCAGAATCCTTCTTCAGGTGCTGCAGTTGCAAAAGAAGTTATTCAATATTTAGAAGCACAATAATAAAAAAGTCCGAAGTCGCATTATAAGTGCAATTTCGGATTTTTTTATGGTTTATTATTGTGCAATTCCTACCGATTCGCCTATATATGTGTCGTCATCTAAGGCTTTTAAAATAAAGTGTGCGACATCAGCACGTGGTATATTACGTGCATTCTCTGGTACGCCTTCTTTTGCTTCACGATATTCTCCTGTATAGTCATCATTCGTCAAACCAAGTGGACGAACAATCGTATATTGTAAGTCTTTATGTGCTTGAATCAAATCAACAGCGTGGCGATGGTCAGTTAAAACATTTTGAAGCATTTTCATCACCATTTTGCCACCTACACCCGGTAGTTCATTATTGATTCCAGCAGAGGCGGTATAGACGATTCGCTTCACGTGATGTGCTTCCATACCAGCTACAATGTGTTGGGTCATTTCTTCTAATTGTGTAGACTTCGCCACCATCTTATTTGAGCCGAGACAAGAAACAATGGCATCATGATCTGCAATTGCAGCAGATACTTCTTCTGCATTTGTCGCGTCACCGCGTACGACATGAAGATGGTCATTTTCGATTTGTAATTTTGTTAAGTCACGTACAAAAGCAGTCACTTCATAACCTGCTTGAAGTGCTTGATTGACTACATGACGTCCAACGCCTCCAGTAGCACCGAATACAATGATTTTCATAAAAATCCTCCTCGAATATAGCGTTATTTACTTATACCCTAAATGAAAATGACATAACAAATCAAATAATGTTCGATTTTTTTAAATATTCAACACTCTTTGGTTCACAAAATAACTTTTTTTGTTCAAAATAGAGAGGTAAGTAATTTTGATAGGGGGACAAATGAAAATGATTAAAGAACGCGTAGCACAACTGAGAGAATTAATGAAAGAACATCAATTGGATGCGTATATTATTCCAAGTTTTGATGCACACCAAGGAGAGTATGTAGCAGATTATTGGAAGAGTCGTGAATGGATTTCAGGTTTTACAGGTTCTGCTGGTACGGTCGTAATTACATTAGATGACGCAGGGCTATGGACAGATGGGCGTTATTATATTCAAGCAGAAAAACAATTAGCAGGTTCAGGCATTCGATTATTCCGTATGGCAGATCCTGAAGTACCTTTTTATACAGAATGGTTAGCGGATGTTTTAAAAGAACAGGCGACAATTGGTTTTGACGGTCGCGTATTTTCAACACAATTAGTAGAACGTATGAAAAAGGATACAGCTGCTAAACAGATGAAAATTCATGCAAAAGACGATTTAATTGGTCAACTATGGCTCGATCGTCCAGCTGTTTCAGATGCACCAGCTTATATTCATGACGTGAAGTATGCAGGGAAATCACGTACAGAAAAATTAGCAGAAGTACGTGCTGAGATGAAAAAACATCAGGCAACACATTATCTTGTTGCTTCTTTAGATGATATTGCATGGTTATTAAATATTCGCGGGACAGATGTTCCAAATAACCCTGTAGTGACAGCAAATGTGTTGATTACCGATACAAATTGCACCATCTTTATTGATTCTAAAAAATTACCACAAGATGTGAAAGAAGTTTTAGAAGCAGATGGTATTGAGGTTAAAGAATATGAAGAAACTACAGCAACACTTGAAAAGTTACCAACAGATGCAGTCATGTTATATGATGACCAACGCATCAATTATGCTTTAGATGAAGCCATTCCAACAGCTGTTAAACGCATCGCCAAAACAGATGTAACAACAACCTTAAAAGCGATTAAAAACGATGTAGAAATTGAAAATTTCAAAGCATGTGAATTACGTGATGGCGTAGCGATGGTTCGTTTTATTAAATGGTTAAAAGAAGAAGTGGCATCTGGGAACATTACCGAAATCGCAGCAGAACAAAAATTAGAAGACTTCCGTCGTGAACAGGCTGACTTTGTAGAGCCAAGCTTTGATACAATTGCGGCATATAAAGAGAACGCAGCGATGATGCATTATAAAGCAGAGGAAGCGACTCAAAAGACATTAGAAGCACAAGGATTATTCTTAGTCGATTCAGGTGGTCAATATTATGATGGTACGACGGATATTACACGTACAATTGCGCTAGGTACTTTAACAGATGAAGAAAAACACCATTTCACACTCGTATTACAAGGTTTTATCGCACTAAGTAAAGTGAAGTTCTTGCATGGCTCAACAGGCGGCAATTTAGACGTGTTAGCACGCCAACCAATCTGGGCTGAAGGAATTGATTATAAGTGCGGTACAGGACATGGCGTTGGTTTCTTCTTAAATGTACATGAAGGACCACAAAGTATTCGCAACAACAATCACGTTGTGTTAGAAAAAGGCATGATTTTGACGAACGAACCAGGGATCTATTTAGAAGGAAAACATGGCATTCGTATAGAAAACATGTTAGTTGTAGTAGAAGCAGAAAAAACGGAATTTGGTCAATTCATGGCATTTGATACCATCACATACTGCCCAATTGAAGTAGATGCAATCGCAGTAGAATTACTAACACAAGCTGAAAAGCAATGGTTAAATGCATACCATGAAGAAGTATATGCCAAACTTTCTCCATATTTAAATGAAGAAGAACGAGCTTGGTTAAAACACGAAACAAGAGCAATTTAAACAAAGAAAAGCGAAGCCATTCAAAATTGAGTGACTTCGCTTTTTACATAAGGAGTTGCATCCCATGTTTTATGTTGTATTTTTATACTCAATGATTTTTATTGTGTGGCAGTATCATCTAGCGAAAAAAGGTCGATTTTTAGTTGCATCCATCATATCGATGATCTATTCACTGCTTATTTTTAATTTTTTACAGGGTGAATCTTTTATGTTTTTAACGGTTTATATTAATTTCTATTTATATCTTATGACGCTCGTAGCTTATTTAAAAAAGTCCTCTTTTTCGTAAAAAATTTTTTATTTTGATTTCTGATCCAATCGATAACTAATACTCGTTAAAATACATGCTAGAATCGCAAGAACACCACCTACAAATGGAATGAATGTTAGCGAGCTTGCGTGATAGACAAATCCGCCAATTGCAGAACCCATCGCAATCCCTACATTACTTGCGACAGGCATGAGAGAAGCTGCAAGACCTGTTGCGCTCGGCTGATAAATTTTTGCTAAATCAATTAAATATAACTGAGTTGAAGTCGTTAAGAGAATCGACATGAGTGACATCAATCCAATATTAACTAAAGCGAGTGGTAACGAATCAGTTGTCCAGTAGATTGCGATTAATACAAGTGCTTGAATAAAGAAGACGATACGCAGTCTGGCGATTGGACGATGACTAGCAATCTTTCCAGCAAGAATATTACTAAAGATTGAAATGACACCATAACCAAATAATACGAGACTGATGGACTCATTTTGAATATCTAATGTTTTTAAAATCGGTACAAGATACGTGAATACGGCATAGGTAGCGCCAAAGCCAAGAGCTGGAATGAAGAATGCCATTAGAATTCGACTGTTACCAAGTAGTGCGAATTGGTCACGAATGGAACCTTTCTCCTGACTGAGTTTATGCGGTAATAAACGCTGTGCAAAGATGAACGCAACTAAACCGAGTGAAGCGGTTAAGATGAATGTTGCGTGCCAAGAAAAGTGTCCAGCAAGTAATGTACCAATGGGAACGCCAATCACATTCGCTAGTGTAAAGCCTCCGAATACGAATGAGATGGCCATGCCACGCTTGTGTTCGGGAACCGATTCATTGGCTACGACCATCGCTAACGAGATTAACACACCTGTAACGATTGCTGTCAGCATACGAAGTACGAGTAGGACGGTATAGCTTGTTGCAAAAATGGATAATGTATTAAATAGAACAAAAGCTAAAATTAACAGTAGCATCCAAGGACGTTTTTTAAAGTGACTTGTAAGTGCCATAACGATTGGTGTAGTAATGGCAAAAGTAAAGGCAAATGCAGAAACGAGTGTACCTGCTTGTGCATTTGAAATATGAAGACTAGAAGAAATATCAGTTAAAATTCCGACAATCACAAATTCGCTTGTACCTAATACGAATGTAAGTAGGCTTAAAGAGAAAATGAGTAGACCATAGGGTGTTTTGTTTTCTTGTTGTGTCATAGACAGGCTCCTTTTTCTCAAAATAACTTCATTAGCATAGCATAATTAGGACATAAAATAAGGAAAAGGTGAATTTATTTAATTTATTTAAATTGCCTTGGCATCGTAAACGACGACATAAAAGAGAAACATAATAGATATAAATGGAGTGAATAGAGGTTGAAGAATATAATGGGTTTAACAGCAGTTACCATATTATTACTGACTGGATGCATATCAAAAGAGGGTGACAATGTGGAAAAACAGACAAAGACAGAGGTAACAGAAGAAGCGGTAGAGGAAGACGTACAACCAAAAGAAGAACAGCAAGTACAAAAAGGGGAACTTCTACAAGCTGTAGAAGAAAAAATGTACAAAAAGTAAAAGAGATTTTGGCACGTAGCAATGCGACTGTAAACGAAATAAATAATAAAAAGGAAACGCCATTACTCATTGCTACACATGAAAATGATATAGAAATTGCAAAATTATTAATTGACGCGGGTGCAAATATTAACCAGCAAGATGCGATTCAAGATAGCGCCTATTTATATGTAGGTGCACAAGTAAAAACAGAGATTTTACGTTACATGATGGAACATGCAAAACCAAATCAACAAGTAAGAAATCGTTTTTGCGGAAATGCATTAATTCCAGCAGCTGAAAAAGGGCAATTAGATATTGACCATCAAAATGATTATGGTTATACAGCATTGATTGAAGCAGTTGTCTGAACAGATGGTTCGAAAGTATATCAAGAAATTGTGCAAGAGCTTGTGGACGTAGGAGCAAATCAAAATCTACGTGACCGCTATGGTAAGACAACGTTAGATTACGCAAAAGAACAAGGGTATCGCAAAATGATTGAGATTTTAAATTAGAATAAAGGTTGGAACATAACCACCTTATATGAGTATAAGAAAAATCGGAATTGGGCTGTGGCACGGTTCCGATTTTTCGTTGCGAAGTTTAAAAGGAAAGTAAGATAATTTATCTCATTCTGTCTTTTTGGTTCTATTTAAAAGTATGGTATATTTTTGGTAAGAAGAGAGGGAGGATTTATACATGAAAAAGAGTAAGTATGGACTACTATTATTTATGGTGATGGCACTCATCACATTGTTAGCAGCATGTAGTTCAGATAAAAAAGAATCAAAAGAACCTGAAACAAATTATGCATCAGAAGTAAAAGAGAATCCGATTGTGACCATCACAATGGAAGATAATCAAAAAATTCAAATGGAGTTATATCCAAAAAAAGCGCCGAATACAGTTGCGAACTTTATTTCATTAATTAAAAAAGGCACATATGACGGAACAATCTTCCATCGTGTCATTCCGGACTTTATGATTCAAGGTGGAGACCCAGATGGGGATGGTACAGGAGGTCCTGGCTATGAAATCAAAGGGGAGTTCTCTAAAAATGGTTTTGACAATGACTTAAAACATACACGTGGTGTTGTATCAATGGCACGCAGTCAAAACAATGATTCAGCAGGTTCACAGTTTTTCATTATGGTGGCAGACACACCAAGTTTAGATGGTGACTATGCGGCATTTGGTAAAGTGACATCGGGAATGGACGTTGTAGACCAAATTGTAAAAGTTGAACGTGATGGCTCGGATAAGCCGAATAAAGATCAAAAGATGAAAAAAGTCGAAGTTGATACAAAAGGCTTTGATTACCCAGAACCAGTAAAAGTAAAATAAAGATTTGAAAAATCATCCTAAGTTGTCCACAATACAATAAAGGATGATTTTTTTGAAAAGATATCCACATGTGTATAACTTATACTAGTTGAAAAGATATCCACAAAGAGAGGATGATGAGGATGAAGGGGATTTTAATTGGAGCAGGTGTTGTTGGAGAGAGAATACTTCAACAAGCAGCTAACTCCACCAGTGTAGAGATTGTAGCAATGTACGACGCGAATACAGAGCGGTTACAGGAAATGACGGCGCGTTATAACGTTCAAACAACTTCTTCTTTAGAAGAACTATTAGAAATAGAGGTTGAATTCGCTTATATTGGCACACCACCTATTAGCCATATGTTTTTGACAGAAGGTTGTGCAAAAAGAGGATTACATGTTATTTGTGAAAAACCGCTTGCTCACAATGAAGAAGAAGGAAAAAGAATGGTGGAAATTGCAAAAGCATATGGTGTTAAAACAGCTATGCACTTTCCAATGATATACGGGGAAGAGTTTTTATATGTAGAAAAAGCAATACAGCAGCAGGAACTCGGTGATGTTATTCAGGTTGAGTTATCAACTTATTTTCCACAATGGCCGCGTCCATGGCAAGAAAATAATTGGATTCGTACGCGTGAACAGGGTGGTTTTATTCGTGAAATTTTCCCACACTATCTTCAGATGACAGAACGACTTTTTGGTGAAGGATCACTTCAATCTCATCAGACACATTATCCGCAGAATCCAGAGCTTTGTGAACAGAGTATTTGTGCACTTGCACAACTTCCGGGAAATATTCCGTTTGTTTTACAAGGAGCGCATGGTGTCGCAGAACAAGAGCAAATAATCTATCGTATTCATGGTACGAAAAAGACAATGACCATTCGAAATTGGGCAGAATTATGGGTTAGTACACCTAACCAACCGGCCGAAAGACTAACATTACAAAAATCTAACATTTCTTTTTTAGATGAGGTTTCTCTCTATTTTCAGGGTAAAGGTTCAAACTACGTTTCATTTGAAGAAGGTGCGTCTGTCCAACATATAATTGATTCTTTATTAAAATAGGAGTGAGAATATGAAAAAGTTGTATATGAAGCAAAAAGTACTTAGCTTAAACAGTAAATTTACGGTAAAAAATGAAGCTGAAGAAGATGTTTATCGTGTAGAAGGTAGTTTTTTACGTATTCCTAAAAAATTCTCTATTACAAATCAGCAGCAACAAGAGGTAGCGCTTGTAACTAAGAAAGTATTTAGTTTTTTACCGCGATTTTTCGTTGAGGTAGAAGGGCAAGAAGTATTAACCATTAAAAAAGAGTTCTCTTTTTTAAAAGCGAAATATAGTATTGAGGGTCACGGAATTGAAGTGAATGGAAATTGGTGGGATATGAATTTTGAGGTATATCAAGATCGCACGCGTATTGGCTCTGTTAGACAAAAGTGGTTTAGTTGGGGCGATAGTTATGAGATTGAAGTTTTAGATGAGGCGATGGAGATTATACTTGTAGCGATTGTTGTAGCAATTGATTGCGTAAAAGCAGATGAACGTGCAGCAGCAGCATCTACATCTGTATAGTTGACGTTACAGAATGATATGATAGCGTTATTTCGTTATTTAAAGGGGTAAGAGAGTCATACCTAATTAAATAATGAAAAGGTGTGGATTACCGTTTAGAAGAAGATTTAACACATCTATAAAAAGATTTCGTTCCACTTTCATACGCTGTATCATAGAGAGAGAATAAACGTATAGGAGAGAAGTGAAATGGAATTAGAACGTATTCGACAGCAATTGCGTAAACCACAGCCGCTTTTTATTGGTGAAGAACAAGCCTTCCGTTCTGCTGTTATTATTCCGTTGATTCAAAAAGAAGATGGGTGGCATATATTATTTGAAGTACGCTCTGCCACAATGCGTAAGCAGCCGGGAGATATTAGTTTCCCAGGTGGACAAATTGATGATACAGATGCTTCGATTATAGAAGCAGCAAAACGTGAAACAGAAGAAGAGTTAGGTGTTCGAAGAGAAGATATTCAAATCTTACAAGAGCTAAGTCCTCTTATCATGTCGCCATCTTTTGTCGTTTATCCTGTTGTTGCAGTGATTCCAGATGAAACGCACTACACATTAAATCCTGATGAAGTGGGATCTACGTTCACAATTCCTGTCGATTGGTTGTTAAGTCATGAAGCTTACCGTCATTATGTCCCAGTGAAACTACAACCAAAAGATGATTTTCCATATGATAAAATTGCGCGCGGAAGAGATTATAAATGGCGTTCTCGCGATATGGAAGAATGGTTTTATGAGTATGAAGGGCATACGGTATGGGGCTTAACAGCACGTATATTACGCTATGTGATTGAGCAATTAAAAAAAGATGCATAAAAAAACAGGCGACGCATATCGAGCGAAGCCTGTTTTTCATTATGGTCGGAACATCGGTATTTTCTTAAGTATAGCAACTACTGGAATCGCTACAAGTAAACCTATACTGTTTTGTAGTAAGTTACCTGGAATCGATGTAGCTGGTGCAACCCAATTACCGAATAGGATACCTTCACATAAATAGTAACCTGCTAACATAACGGGGATAGAAGCTAAAATACCGACAATATTAAATGGAATACTACGACCTTTACGACCACCATAGAAGGCGATAGAGCCAACAATATAGGCTTGTAATCCACGTGTTACGAATGTGAACGGAGCCCATAATGTCCAATTTGAGAATAAATCGAATAGACTCATACCTATGGCACCGACAATCATCCCTTTTTTCGGTCCGAATAATAGCGTTACAATGAATAACATCGCTGTACCTAAGTGAACGAGTCCACCATTAATTGAGATTGGTAAACGAATGTTTAAAAATAATGTTGCAACAAAAACAAGTGCAATACACATCGCTGTAATAATTAAGTCGTATGTATGAGAGCGCGGACGAGCGTTTGTATTCGATAATGTTTTTTGCATAGTAACCACCCCTTTGGTTCAATTTGTACTCTTACATTAGCAAACACACTGACTGTTTAAAAGTGCCAGAATTAATATATTTAAAGTGGTCAGAAAATTTATAAAATGGTAGTTTGTCATAAATTTGATTTATTCGATAAATTGTCATTTAATACGAGCTGAATTGCTTCATATCTACCGATAAATACGCTATAGTATGAAAATAATCTGAACGAAAAGAGGCGTTTACAATGGCGAAATTGTCATTAGAAAATATTGAGTTAATGTTAGAGGATGCAAAGGATATGTTATCTGTTCTAGAAGCACCTGGTGAAATTGACGAAGGCACAAAAGAATTAATTGAACTAACAAAAGAGCAAATTGCTGAATTGGAAGAAATGAGAAAAGAACTAAGCGAAAAGTAATGATATTCCTTGTTTAATTACCTGTAGGGGTATATGATGTAGGTATAAACAAATGAGGAGGATATATTCAATGAAGGTATTAGTTGTTGGTGGTGTGGCAGGCGGAGCTTCTACAGCTGCTCGTATTCGTAGATTGGATGAACAGGCAGAGGTAATCATGTTTGAAAAAGGACCACATGTTTCTTTTTCAAATTGCTCTTTACCGTTTTACTTAAGTGGAATTGTTCCAACAAGTGAAAAATTAATTATGATGAGTCCTGAAAAATTTAAAAAACAATATAATTTAGAAGCACGTGTGAATCAAGAAGTGATTGCGATTCATAGGGACCGCAAAACAATTGAAGTGAAGCATGTTGTTACAGGTGAAGTCTATGAAGAAGCATATGATATTTTACTGTTATCACCGGGTGCAAAACCGACGTTACCTCCTATTGAAGGAATCCATTCTTCGCATGTATTTACGATTCGAAATGTAGCAGATATTGAGAGATTACAAACCTATATTCAGATGAATGGTGTACGGGATATTGTGGTTATTGGCGGTGGCTTTATTGGTGTTGAAGTAGCAGAAAATTTACGTGAAGCGAAAAAGTCAGTGACATTAATTCAGCGTGGTGCACAAATTATGGATCCGTATGATGAAGATATGGTGCAAATCATGCAAAAAGAATTACTCGATCATGGCGTGAATTTAGAATTGCGTGCAGCGGTTGAAAAAATTGAAACAGCGCATGTGTTACTTGCAAACGGTAAAAAGATTGCAGCAGAGGTAGTTATAGTTGCAGCAGGTGCGAAACCGGAAACCGATTTAGCGATACAAGCGGGGTTAGATTTAGGGATAACAGGTGGTATTAAAGTAAATACGAATTATCAAACGAATGATCCTTCGATTTATGCTGTAGGCGATGCAATTGAAGTATACGATCAAATTCTACGTCGTCCAACACGTCTTGCTTTAGCTGGTCCAGCACAAAAACAAGCACGTGCAGCCGCAGACCATATGTATGGTATTACAAATCGTCAACGTGGTGTAATGGGTTCATCTAGTATTCAAGTTTTTGATTACAACTGTGCAGCGACAGGTATTAATGAACGCACAGCTAAAATGGCTGGTATCGAAGCGGACTTTGTTTACGTGATTGCACCAGATAAAGTGGGATTAATGCCTTCAAGTAATCCACTTCATTTTAAATTAGTTTATGAAGTGCCAACTGGCAAAATTTTAGGTGCGCAAGCGATTGGTAAAGGGAATGCAGATAAAAGAATTGATGTAATCGCTACAATGATTATGATGGGCGGTACGATTGAGGATTTAAAAGATTTAGAACTATCTTATTCACCAATGTATAGTACAGCAAAAGATGTTGTGAATATGGCAGCTCTTGTTGCAACGAATGTATTGTATGGGCGTTTTAAACAAGTTCATGTATCGGAAGTACGTGATTTATATGAACAAGGTGCGTTCTTTTTAGATGTGCGTGAAAAAAATGAGGTTGAAAATGGACAGATTAAGGGAGCATTAAATGTTCCTTTAAGTGAACTACGTGAACGTATGAATGAAATTCCAAAAGACCGACCAATCTATGTTCATTGTCGTTCGGCACAACGTAGTTATAATGCTGTGATGGCACTTCAAAACAGCGGATTCACACAAGTTTATAATGTATCCGGCTCATTCTTAGGAATCTGTTTGTATGAATATGTACAAGATACATTACAACAGCGAGAACCGATTGTAACAGCATATAATTTTAAATAATGCACAAAGCGAGGGGCTAACCTTCGCTTTTCTTTATGTTCTAGAACATACTCGTTTATTTCATTTTTGGAAATTCATGATAAGATAGAAAGAATAGTCTTATCGTTTTAAAAAGAAAATAAGATAGATAAAGAGGTGGATGAAGATGGATATTTTACAGCGTAATAATGTCAACATGGTTGGAGATGGCGACCAGACAATCATTTGTGCACATGGTTTTGGTTGTGAACAAAGCATGTGGCAATATATCACACCTGCATTTGCAGAAAAATATCGCTTAGTTTTATTTGATTATGTAGGTGCGGGAGGTTCTGATTTACAGGCCTATCATAAGGAAAAATATAGTACATTACATGGTTACAAACAAGATATTATCGACATTATGGATGAGATGAATTTAGAAAAAGTCATCTTTTTAGGGCATTCGATCAGTTCGATGATTGGTATGCTTGTAGCAATCGAGCGACCAGAACTATTTGAGAAAATGATTATGATTGGACCTTCGCCATGTTATTTGAATAAAGAAGATTTTAATGGTGGCTTTGAAGAAAGTGATGTTCGTGAACTGTTAGAGATGATGGAGATGAACTTTTCAGGATGGGCGAGTTATATGGCGCCTGTTGGAATAGGAGAAGAAGCTGCACCTCAGATGACAGAAGATCTTGAAAAGGTTTTTGTTTCAACAAATCCTAAAATCGCACGTGAGTTTGCGGAAGTCACATTCTTTTCAGATTATCGCGAACAATTACCACAATTACAAACGAATACATTAATTTTACAATGCGCAGAAGATAGTATCGTTCCAAAACATGTAGGTGATTATCTACATCAGTCAATTGCGAATAGTCGACTAGTCGTTATGAATGCAAAAGGGCACTATCCACATATTAGTCATACTTCAGAAACAGCATCGATTATTATAGATTTTATTGAAAGTAATCGCATAATATGATGAATCACTTTGAACATTCTCCATGCGGTTATATGCAGCTAAGTTTAAATGGTGAAATTTTAAATCTAAATGAGACAATGGCGAAATGGTTGAAGATGGATAAGCAACAACTACTTCATCAATCCATTGAAAAAGTATTATCGAAAGTAAGTATGATGATGTTCTATTCTTATTTTTATCCGAAAATCTCAATTCAAGGGCATGTTGAAGAGATGCTACTGACATTAAAAACAGCTGAAGGTGCAAGTGATTCGTATGTATTAAATGCTAAAAAATTCGAAGAAGAAGCACCTATTATTGATTGCGTGTTTATGCGAATTAATCGTCGAGTCGATTATGAAAAAGAATTAAGAAATGTACAGTATGCTCTACAAGATGCATTAAAACAAAATCAAATTGCAGTAGAGGCATTAGAAAAAATTAATCAGCAAATTGAAGAGCAAAAAGCAAAATTAGAACAGATGAATTTGGAGTTGTCACAAATATCTCATGTAGATGCTTTAACAGGTGCTTATAATCGACGTTATCTAAATGAACGTATGGAAGAGATTATGCAAGAGAAGTTGCTATTATCTGTGATTATGGTAGATATTGATCACTTTAAAAAGGTAAACGACACATATGGACATTTAACAGGCGATGTCGTCTTAACAAAGTTATCGAAATGCTTAAGTAATACTTTAGGAGATAAAGGGAATGTAACGCGCTATGGTGGAGAAGAGTTTGCGTTATTATTATCTTTAATTGATGCAGAAGAAGCACTAAAAATTGCACAGTTTTTAAATCGTGAAGTAGAAAACCAAGAATTTGAAGTTGTAGACCATATTACAATTAGTTTAGGTGTATCAACACGTACAGAAGAGGATACGATTACAACACTGTTTAAAAGAGCAGATGACGCGCTATACTATGCTAAAAATAATGGACGCAATCAGGCAGTTCATGCGAATCAATTATGATAAAATGAATCTATGCTAAAAAAGGAAGTGTATGTATGACATTCGAAGAGGTATTACCAAAACTAAAAAATGGTGAAAAAGTAATTCGTGACGGTTGGAGCGGTCCAGAACTATATGTAAAATTAGTAGGGGCTTCTCAATTCGATGGAGAAAACTTAAATCCATATTTTTTAATTAATGTAGAAGGTGAAGGTTACACGATGTTTCAACCGACAGTGTGTGACATCTTAGCTGAAGATTGGTCAATTGTAGAATAACAATAAGCTGTGCTCTAATCTTAGAGCCAGCTTCTTTTCATATGGAGGAATATAGATGGATTTTAATCAAAAAGTAGTTTTTGTAACAGGTGCAAATTCAGGAATTGGAGCTGCACAAGTAGCTTTATTTTTAGAAAAAGGTGCTTATATATATGGTTTTGACTTAGAAGATACACAGATGAAACAGATGAAAAGCTCATTTCCAAAACAGTTTGCCTATAGCGTAGGCGATGTATCGAATAAGTTTCATGTGAAACAATCTGTGAAACAAGCACTCGAAACATTTCATACGATTCATATCTTATTAAATACTGCAGGTGTATTAGATGGTTATGCGAAAACCTTAGATACAGATGAGGCGCTTTGGGATCGAATTATGAATACGAATGTCAAAGGAACGTATTTCGTAACGAATGAAGTATTGCCGATTATGTTAGAACAGAAAAAAGGTGTCATCATCAATATGACTTCCATTGCAGGGCTTGTAGCTGGCGGAGGAGGAGCAGCTTATACTGCTTCAAAACATGCGATTGTCGGTTACACGAAACAAGTAGACCAAGATTATTGTCGAGAAGGGATTCGCGTCAATGCGATTGCGCCAGGAGCCATTCATACGCCAATGAATGCAGCTGATTTTGAAGGAGATGGTGAAATGGCAAAATGGGTAGCAGAACAGACACCAGCTGGACGATGGGCAAAGCCAGAAGAAGTAGCGAGTCTAACAAGTTATATTGCAAGCGATGACGCCGATTATATTCACGGCACAGTTATTCCAATTGATGGGGGCTGGATAGCCAAATAAGAATTTGTTATAATAATTCGGTAAGCAAAATACTTACACTACGGCACTTCAGATCGGGTGAAAACTCGCTTCCTTTGGTCGTAGTTATTACTGGACTACTTAAATAGTAGTACCACAAAGGAGAAGAAAAATGAATAATACGTCGATTACAAAAAGCTCAACAAATATTTCTGAGCTATCGAAAACAGCACTGGTTGCCTCATTATATGTGGTTGTAACCGTTTTTTTAGCTGTCATTAGTTTTGGTGCCATCCAATTACGTTTATCGGAGATGCTAAATTATTTAGCTTTGTATCATAAGCGTTATGTTATAGGTGTCACAGTAGGTGTAATCATCGCTAATTTTGCCTCACCCACTTGGTTCTTAGATGTACCGATTGGTGGAGTTGCGACATTTGTTGTGTTAATGATTTGTCGCTATGCAACGCGAAATATGCAAAATATGAAATTAAAGATGATTATTACAGCACTTATTTTCGCTGTCTCTATGTTTACTGTAGCATTGCAATTATATGTATTAGCAAATTTACCATTCTGGGAAACATGGTTGTTTGTTGGAATTGGTGAGTTATTGTCAATGACAATAGGCGGAATTACCATTTATTTAATTAGTAAACGAATTAATTTATATAAATAATGAATTGATTAAATTACGTGCATAATCTGTGCGTAATTTTTTTATTATGATAAACAGATTTTATGGTCTTGTAAAATGTAAAAAAATGTATGGTGAAATATAAAAAAAGACTTATTGTTGATTGTCTTAGGTAATGTAGATAATAAATAAAAGAGCGATGGGCTATATGATAATAAAGAAATCTTTTTATTATTAATTTGCTATAATAAAAAATCATTAAAAGTGGAGGAGGAAGTGAGAGGTGGCTAAACGAAAAAGCAGTATCCGCTTAAAAGTAACTTTAGGTTATATCGTGATTATTGTTTGTGTTTTACTATCATCTATTCTCATTTTAGAGAAAGTCACTGTTTTAAACAGTAAAAGAAGTGATGTCACAAATCGCAATTTAGAAGTACATCAAATGATTAACACAGTAGAACAATCGATTATTCAAATTGAAAAAAAGCAGAATAGCTATATCTTAACAGGAGAAAAAAGATACATAAATGAGTATGAGGAACAGCGTATAAATGTTCTTAACGATTTAGAAAATCTGAAAAATGTAGTAGCAAAACAGTCCAATGAAAAAATACTTGCATTAGATTTAGAAAAAAGTGTGAATAAGTGGATAACGCTTATCGTTGAGCCTTCCCTCAAAATTAGAGAAGAAAAAGGCGAACCCGCAGCGACAGCTTTTTTACAACAAAAAATAGAAAACAATGAAGTACCGAGTATTAATCGAACGATTAATCGTTTACGTCAGGAGCAAAATGTACTACTAAATGACGAGACAAAAAATTTAGAACAAACAAGTACTCAATTAATGTGGGTATTATTTATTGCGATTTTATCAATTATGTTAGTCGGTCTATTTGTTTCAAATTATGTTTCTAAAAATATCACTCAAGCGATTCAAAATGTAAAAAATACAATTCAAAATATTCGCCAAAAAGGTGGCAATTTACAAGAACGAATCGACATTACATCTCGGGATGAAGTGCGGGATTTAACGATTGAAACAAATCAATTATTGAATCAACTTGAAGAAAAAGAATGGCTTCAAAATAATGTGAATTATATTATTTATGCATATCAAGGAGTCAATGATATCCATACATTAGCCGATGTTATCTTATCTGAAATATCGAAAGTCATTCATGCAGTTCATGGCGTTTTTTATTTGCGTGAAGAAGATGATAAAGATATATTGTATGTAAAAAAAGGTGCTTTTGCTGAGAATAATTTGAATATTGGGAGAGACTCATTTAAATTAGGTGAAGGATTAATCGGACAAGTTGCAAAAGATGGGCATATGTATAAAATGGCTGTAAGTCCAGAAAGTACACATGTCATTTCGACTAGTTTAATAGATACAGCACCTAGGACGCTGTTATTAATGCCTGTCTATTTTAACCGTCAAGTAATTGCAGTTTTAGAGTTTGCAACGCTCGATACTTTTGAAGAAAAGCATATTCAACTATTAAATAAAGTAAATGAAACACTCGGAATATCGATTGATAGTGTAAAACGTACGATGCATATTGAGTCGTTATTATTAGATTCTAATCGCTTAACAGAGGAATTGCAGGCTCAATCTGAAGAATTGCAAACACAGTCTGAGGAGTTACAAGCACAGACGAATGAATTATCGACAATGAATGATAGTTTAGCAATTCGTACAAAAGAAGCGGAAGCAAGAACGCGTGAGTTAGCGCTTGCAAATCGAGATATAGAGACACAGGCGAGGGAAATTGCTCAGGGTGCAAAATATAAATCGGAATTTTTAGCGAATATGTCACATGAGTTAAGAACGCCACTTAATAGTATCTTATTGTTATCAGAAATGCTGACAGACCAAGAAAATAGTCATTTATCAGATGAGGAAAAAGAGTTTGCAAAAGTCATTCATTCTTCAGGACAGGACTTATTAGAGCTTATTAATGATATTTTAGATTTATCTAAAATTGAAACGGGAAAAGTGAATATTGAGTTTTCCGATGTGAATATTAGTGAACTACCAAAGATTTTAAAAGCAAACTTTGCACATTTTGCTAAACAAAAAGATTTAACTTATCATATTGAAATCTTAGGAGAAATACCAAAACTATTCTTTACAGATGAATTAAGATTGCGTCAAATATTGAAAAACTTTTTATCTAATGCTTTTAAATTTACAGAACAAGGGAAAGTAGAAGTTCGTATTCAAAGTGCGGCGTTAATTACAGAAGAAATGCAGAAAGTAAGTGACGATTGGCTTGAGATTGCTGTTGAGGATACAGGCATTGGTATTCCGAAAGAAAAACATAGTATTATTTTTGAATCGTTCCATCAAGTAGACGGTGCAACAGTACGTAAATATGGTGGTACAGGTTTAGGTTTGGCTATTTCAAAAGAATACGCTAAATTATTAGGTGGATTTATTCAAGTAGAATCTGAAGAGGGTATTGGAAGTACGTTCAAACTGTATTTACCTAATATGAGGCAATGCCAAGAGAATATAGAGGCTGTGAAAGGAAGCTTGGCAGTTCAACCCGAAGAAAAGGTGAATATCTTTCAAGGTAAAAAAATCTTAATGATTGATGATGACCGACGTAACATATATTCCATGCGAACACTTTTAGAAAGTAAAGGGGCGATTGTTACATCAGGAGAAAGTGGATTAGAATGCTTACAAAAATTACAATACAATACTGATTATGATGCCGTATTAATGGATATTATGATGCCAGGGATGAATGGATATGAAGTAATTCAAATCATACGAGAACAAATGAACTTAGACTTACCAATTATAGCTATAACAGCAAAAGCAATGGAAATTGACCGCGATCAGTGTATGAAGGTAGGTGCATCTGATTATATTAGTAAGCCTCTTAATATGGAACAATTACTAAGTATCTTACGTGTCTGGCTGACTAAAGAGGTGAAAGGTAAGTGATTCATGAACGCGAAACAATTGAAGTAGAATTGTTGCTCCAAGCCATTCATCAATTAACAGGCTATGATTTTAGAGATTATAGTCGACCATCTATTATGAGAAGAATTCATCATCGAATGAAAATGAATCAAATGGATTCCGTTTCGATTTTACAAAATGAAGTTTTTACGAACGAAGAAATGCTTCATCAATTATTACAGGACTTTTCAATTAATGTGACGGAAATGTTCCGCAATCCTTTATTTTTTAAATATATGCGTGAAGAAATTCTACCACTATTTAAAGATTTATCTGAGATTCGAATTTGGCATGCAGGTTGTTCCACAGGAGAAGAAGCTTTTTCGATGGCTATTTTATTAAAAGAAGCAGGGCTCCTAGAGAAATCTAAAATTTATGCGACAGATATGAATGAAGAAATATTAAAGATTGCAAAAGAAGGTAAAATTCCTTTAAGTAAGATGAAAAACTATACGAAAAACTATCAATTGTCTGGTGGAAAGCAATCCTTTTCACAATATTATACGACAGATGAAGAATATGCTTATCTACAAGAAGATTTAGTAAAATCAATTAGTTTTATGCAACATAATCTAGTGACAGATCAATCATTTAATGAATTTCATATGATTCTCTGTCGAAATGTATTGATTTACTTTAATATAGGTTTACAAAATAAAGTGCAAAAAATCTTCTTTGATAGTCTAAGTACAGGTGGTATTTTAGGGTTGGGGCATCGAGAAACACTTCAGTTTACAGATGTCTGCAAATTTTATGAAACAAAATCAATTGAACATCAAATTTATAAAAAGAAAGAGATACGTTATGATGAGTAAACCATCATAATGCATCTCTTTTTTATCCTTGAATTAAAATCACACACATATCATCTGTTTGATTAAGTTGTTGGTCAGGTGGAAGTAGTTCGTCTATTACGGTATTTGGACAAATCCAATGGTGTGAACAATGTGCTTTAATTTTTTCTTCCGCAATATATTCATCTGCATGAATTGCTTCTAATACACCGTCTGTAAATAACACAATTTGAAAATTTTTTTCATAATGAACTTTATCTTTAATAGCACATAACTTATCAAAAAAACCAACAGCCATTGTGTTAGATGATAGTGGTTGAACGGTTTTTTCATCTAATGTAAGGTAACCTGCTGGATGACCTGCGTTAATGTATTCAATCGTTTTTTCTTTTGTATCAATTACTAAGTAAATTCCTGTGAAATAGTAAGGTATACCATTATCAGTTTCACTATGTAAAATCGACATATAGCGGTTTAGTTCTGTCATAACAGCTACAGGCTCAACAATATTATTAATTGTTTCACGGAGAACAGAAGATATATACATACAAATAAGTGAAGATGAAATCCCATGCCCCATCATATCAAGTAAGATAATCGCGTAACGATTTTCGTCTAGTCGATACCAATAATACAAATCCCCTGAAAGGTTGGAAGAAGGGCAATAAGATACATCGATTTTTAATTGTTCATTCTCAAATGGTGTACTTAATAAATTCTGTTGTACTTTGGAAGCAAGGTTTAATTCAATTTGAATTTTTTTATCATGTTCTGTATGCCAATCTAATTCTTTTTTAAGCCGTAATGCTACGCGAATACGCGCGAGTAATTCAGTTTTGTTAAGTGGTTTTGAAATATAGTCACTGCCACCTATATCCAGTGCTTCGACTAATTTCTTTTTATCTTCTAATGCGGTAACGAATATAATCTGAACATTTTTAGCGTGATTCATGGCTTTGATTTGCCTACAAGCTTCTAAACCATCCATCTCTGGCATCATAATGTCGAGTAAAATTAAATCGACATTTTTAGCATGTGCAGGTGTACGCATATAAGTTAGTAAATCTTTTGAAGAATTAAGTGGAATACAATCTTCATATCCCGAACTTTTTAATAGTTTTTCTAATGTGAATAGATTAATTAAATTGTCATCAACTAATAAAATACTCATAGATTATACGACCTCTCACTTAAATAATACATATATTATACTAAATTTCTAAAAAATACTAAAAATAAAACAACACATAAATGCATTACCTTCTATAAATAAAAGTTAAATGTCGTCCATCTTGCTTACATTGTCGATAAGAAAAGCCTTCAATCGAATCAAATGTACATGTAGGATCTATTTGTATATTATTACTTGGTACACCTGATAATTCAAATTGTGTTTTTACAACGAGTTGGTTATCAATATGATATTTGGAAGTACCTTCATTAAAATAGATAAAATCATTCGCATAGCCTAAAGCTTTAAAACGAATATATACATCTTCGTCTACTTCGAAATGCTGTTGGCTGAGTGCTGTACCAATATGAACTTGTAAATTTTCAGCGTTAAGTCGTTCTCGATTTTTCAGGAAGTCCATTACACGTAAACTAATTTCTTTTACAGTACCTTGCCACCCTGAATGAATCACACCAATCAACCCAGATGTAGGGTCATAAAATGTTACAGGAACGCAATCGGCTGTAAAAGTACACAAAACCAAGTCTTTTTCAAATGTGTATAAAGCATCTGTGTTTGGAATGGCAGTATCTGCATCTGTAGAACCACGACCTAAATCATCTCTTGTTACTTTATATAAGTTAGCACTATGTGTTTGGTTTGCGCAAATTAGTTGCTCTAATTCCACCCCTAGTTCGTCAGCTAAAGCACGTCGATTATTTAGAACGGCTGTAGCTTCTTGGCAACAATGCAGTGCTAGATTATAGGCTTCTGGTTCAGTTTCATCTTTTAACGTAATACCTGATACGATTTCGTCATCTTGACAAATATATTGGATTTTCATGCAATCACCCCTTTTAAATTACTGTATGATATTTAAGTCCGAAAATCAAAAGACAGGGTTTTAGACTATTTATACTCTACGCCAATTTATAAAAAAAGAGTCTAGGGATTTCCCCTAGACTCTCATAAATAAATGATTATTTTGTGTAATTATCGAAGTAACCTTGGATGTAAATCATTGGTGTTCCTTTATCACCAGAACCCGAAGTTAAATCTGATAGAGAACCGATTAAATCAGTTAAACGACGAGGTGTAGTACCTTGGGCAGCCATATTACCTGTTAAATCTTCATCTTTATTATTGATGTAGTTTTTAATTGCAGCATCTAATTCATCACCGCGTAGATCAGCGAAATCATTATCAGCTAAATATTTTAATTTTACTTCGTTCGGTGTACCATCAAGACCTGCTGTGTAGGCTGGTGATACAACAGGATCAGCTAGTTCCCAAATTTGACCTACAGGATCTTTGAAAGCACCGTCTCCGTAAACCATTACTTCAACTGTCTTACCTGTTTTTTCTTTTAATGTTGCTTGGATACCATCAACGATTGGTTGGCAGTTACGTGGGAATAATTTTACGCTATCTTCTGTTGATTTGTTTGAACCTAGAAGACCGTATGCTTCGTTGAATCCACTACCGTTTACTGATTGATTTAAAATATCGTCAAGTGAGTAAACTTTTTCTGCACCTGCAGTTTTTAAAATACGTTTTGTACGTTGACGTGAGTGGATATCACAAGTTAAAACGTTCTTTGTATAGTCTAAGATTGCTTTTGGATTGTTAGAGAAAATAACCTCCACCTCAACACCATATTCTTGAACTAATGATTTATAGTACTCGATATAATCAACACCAGTGAATGGGTGTGTGTTTGCGCCGAAGTGTTCACGAAATTCTGTTTCTGAAAGTGTATCAGTCCAAGGGTTCACACCTTTTTCATCTAATGCATCTAAGCTTACTAAGTGGTTACCTACTTCATCTGATGGGTAGCTTAACATTAAAACAGCTTTTTTAATGCCTTTTGCGATACCACGTAAGCAAATTGCAAAACGATTACGACTTAGAATTGGGAAGATAATACCAACTGTGTCATCTCCAAATTTTGCTGATACATCTTCAGCGATTGCGTCAACTGAAGCATAGTTACCTTGTGCACGTGCAACAACTGATTCTGTTACAGTTACAACATCGCGATCTTGAATTTCAAAACCTTCTACTTCTGATGCAGTTAATACCGCATCTACAACGATTTGTGCGATATCGTCACCTTCATTAATAATCGGACCACGAAGTCCACGTACAACAGTTCCTACTACTCGTTCCAAAATAATCTCTCCTCAATAATTATGTATTATATATGATATAAATAACTATACTTTGCTTCTATATATAAGTAAAATTAATATAAGAAATAGCACATATAAGGAGAGGTTATATGGTTGTCAAACTAGACTACTATCGTATATTTTTACATGTGGGTCGTGCAGAGAGTTTTTCAAAAGCAGCCAAAACTTTATATATGACACAACCGGCTATTAGTCAGGCCATTTCTCAATTGGAGCGCGAATTGAATTGTCGTTTATTTAATCGCACACCAAAGGGCGTTACATTAACAAGTGAAGGCGAGATTTTATATGCGCATATTAAATCAGCACTTGCTTTAATTGAAGTGGGCGAAAATAAATTGTTAGAATTAAAACATTTAACAGTGGGAGAACTAAAAATAGGAGTAAGTGATACGATTTCTAAGCATTATCTTTTACCTTATTTAGAAGATTTTCGAAATCGTTATCCGAATATCCATTTTAAAATGGTAAATGGTACAACGATTGAGTTAACACAACAAGTAAAGTCTGGTGCTGTTGATTTAGCAGTGTGTAACTTACCCATTCATGAAGAACAACTTGCAGTTACAGCACTAAAAGAAATTCATGATATTTTTGTCTGTGGGGAGAAATACAAACCACTTATAAAATATCCATTAAAGCTCGAACAACTAAAAAATTTACCACTCATTATGCTTGAGCGCTCAGCAAATTCGCGAAAATATGTAGAGAACTTTTTAAAAGTACAGGGAACCCTGATTGAACCAGAACTCGAACTTGGTTCACACGATTTACTCGTGGAATTTGCTAAGAGTAATTTAGGAATTGCCTGTGTAACAAAAGAGTTTGCACTCGAAGAGTTAGAGAGGGGTCGTTTATTTGAGATGACACTTGAACATGATATTCCACCACGTTCTATCGGTGTTTGCTATTTGAAGAATGTTCCTCTAACTCCTGCTTCCACACGTTTTTTCGAAATGCTTGTTAAATAATGAGTAAGAGAGGAATTTACATGCATTCATTTTCAAATTATATTCAAGATTCAAAAGTTTTACAGGCCATTGAGGATTTAGGTTATAAAAAACCAACACCGATTCAAGAGAAAGTACTACCAATTGTACAATCAAAACAAGATGTCATCGCAAAGTCTAAAACAGGTAGCGGAAAAACAGCTGCTTTTGCGATTCCACTAATTGAACAGATGAATTGGGAGGAGAACAAACCGCAAGTACTTGTGCTTGTTCCCACGCGTGAATTAGCTGTACAAGTAAAAGAGGATTTTACAAATATCGGTCGTTATAAACGTATTAAAGCAGTAGCTGTATATGGTCGCCAACCAATTCGATTCCAAATGACCGCACTTCGACAAAAAACACATGTTGTTGTTGGGACACCGGGGCGTATTATGGATCATATTGAGCGCGGAACACTTTATTTAGATCAACTGACAACACTTGTTATTGACGAAGCAGATGAATTATTGCACATGGGATTCATCGATCAAGTTGAAAAAATCATTAGGAAGTTACCAACAAAGCGTCAAACATTACTTTTCTCTGCAACATATGCAGATGAGATTAAATGTTTAGCAGAGAAATATATGAAAACACCTGTCTTTATTGAACATGAAGCGAAAGAGCAAGAGAAAACGACGATTCGTCAACAACGTATTCAAGTGAAAGCAGAAGATAAAATGCGTGTGTTACGTGATGTTACAGTCGTCCAAAATCCAGATAGTTGTATCATCTTTTGTAATACGAAAGAGCAAGTACGTTCTGTATGTGACCAATTAGAAAAAGCATACTATAGTGTGGACATGCTACATGGTGGAATGACGCAAGATGACCGATTAGCTGTCATGAAAGATTTTAGAAAAGGAGACTTCCGTTATTTGGTTGCAACAGATGTAGCAGCACGTGGTATTGATATTGAAGGGATCTCACTTGTAGTTCAATATGATGTACCATTTGAAAAAGAGAGTTATGTACATCGTATGGGACGTACAGGACGTGCAGGTCAACAAGGTACAGCGATTCTATTATCTAGTCCAAATGAAAAACGTTACGTACAAGAGATCGAAGAATATATTGAGAAAATGATTCCAGTTGAACAAGTACCGACTGCTGAGGAAATAGCTGAAAACCAAGCTGCCTTTGAAGAAAAAATGAATACACGACCAGAACGTAAAGTGATGAAAAGTGAGCAATTGAATGAACACATTACCAAGCTTTACTTTAATGGTGGTAAAAAGAAGAAAATTCGTGCAGTTGATTTTGTAGGAACCATTGCAAAAATTGATGGTGTGACAGCTGATGATATTGGCATTATTACAATCGAAGATACATGCAGTTTTGTTGAGATTTTAAATGGTAAAGGAACACTCGTTTTAAAAGAAATGCAAAATCGTACAGTTAAAAATAAAAAACTAAAAGTACATGTTGCGAAAAAAGCATAATTTACACGAGGCTGAGACAAAAGTATTTTCAACATAGCAAATCCCGTATGATTTTTCAAAATCATACGGGATTTGTTCGTTCAGATTAATTTCCGCTTCGAAAAACGAATAGAGGTAGGTAAGAAAAGAACGCAACGTCCTCTTGCAAATCTTGCCCCACTACATCACGTAGCGTTCGGGCATGGCTTCAAACTCCTCGTCACTGCGTTCCTGTGGGGTTTTCAGCTCATGCTATTCCCGCAGGAGTCGTTTTCTACGCGTTCAATTGATTTGATCATTCGCATTTGAGACATATTATTTTGTTCTGTCCCAAGCTCTTTACTTACGATTAGTCAATAGCTTTTATAAAAAAATAGTAAGATATTGAAAGGTTTTTTTGTGAGGGAGGGGGTACCCCCTCCCTCACAAAAATTACACAAGCCAAAAAGACCTTGCGACTTTTTATTTTTTTCGAAAGGTCGTTGTGATATAGTTTAAGAATAGGTATTACGATTTCTGAGCTGGTAGTGCGGACTCATAATCGTAAAGAATGCCACGCGTCAGTAACTGAAATGTCACTTTCAGAAACTTATTGATGCAGGCGATGATCGCAACCTTATGAGGTTTTCTCTGAGGTTGCTTTTTTAATTTATAATAATAATCGACAAAATGATTTGGCTTTCCCTTCGCCATTAACATGGCACACACCATAAAATATAAAATCTTTCGTAAATGCTTGTTTCCTCGTTTATTAATTCGATCGCGGTACTGTGTGTTCCCAGACTGGTATCGCATAATGTCAATTCCTACATAGGCGTTTAATTGTTTCGCATTTTGGAAACGACGAATATCACCCATTTCACCAATTAGACGACAAGCAGTTGAATCGCCCACACCAGAAATCGAACGCAATACATGATATTCTTGCCGTTCTTTTGATAGCTCTGTCATCTGTTGGACGAGTGCTTCTTTCTTTTCCTTTAATTCCGCAATACGAATGGCGTAATCCTTTACTTGATCACATCGAACATCTGTCGGCTTAATTGCGGGATAACTATTTTGAGCTGCTTCTATTAGTTCAATCGCCTTTTTCTCCGCACGAGTAAGTGAAAGGTTCTTTTTCGTATTCGCTTTCAAACGATTTTTAATGATGGTTTTGGAATGGGCTAGTACAAGTGCTGGATGTGGATAGAGCTGTACAACATTTAAAAATAATGCGGAGCTCGGAGTAAATAATTTTTCTAATTCAGGAAAACTCATATGTAAAATTGCATGCATACGGCTCTTTAGTAAAATCATTTCTTCATCAATTTCATCATAATAACGTGTAAGTGCTCGCATCTGTTCATAATAATCATCTTGAATATAGGTTATTTTTCGCTCCATTTTGAAATGTGTTTTTGCGAGTTCATGAGCATCGCTTTGTATCCTCTCTTTCAGGTGGAGAAGCACAGAGAGCATGGATTGCTATGTCGCTCGCACAGCGACCTAAAATTCTACTCTTAGACGAACCTACTACTTATTTAGATATCGCACATCAGTTACAATTACTCGAACTTATCCATCGTGTGAATCGTGATTTTGGTATGACCATTGTGATGGTTTTACATGATTTAAATCAAGCGAGCCTATATAGCGATCGTGTATGTATGATTCAAAAAGGAAAAATCGTGAAGTATGGAACGTCAGAAGAAGTGATGACACGTGAATTAATTCGCCAAGTTTATCATGTGGATTGCGATATTAATGCACACTTTAAACATGGTCGACCAAGAATTCAATGGGTTGGCATTGCAAAAGTAGATTAAACATATGAAAAAAGAAATAGATTTAGCTGAACAACAACAAGCATGTCAAACATTTTTACAAACACAAAAAATAGTTATGATTAGCAGTATAACATCGGAAGGGACACCTTTAATTAGTTATGCTCCTTATATTTTGAATGAGGGGAAGTTATATATCTATATTAGCCGTATATCAGATCACTACGCCTCTATTCAACAAAGTGAGTGTATTCAAGCTATGTTAATAGTAGATGAAGTGCATTCACCTAATTTATTTGCACGAGAACGATTACGTTTTGTATGTAGACCACAATTAGTAGAAGAAGCTACACACGAATCAATTTTTCAAAAATTTGAAGAAAAGTTTAAGAAGCCAATGATTGATCTTTTACGTGGCTTAGATTTTTCGCTTTTTGAGTTAACACCATTGGAAGGACGATATGTAGTTGGTTTTAGAAAAGCTTTTGATATTAATTTACTTGAGAATACCATCTCACATGTAGTCATCGATAAAAAGTAAGAGAAGCAGACACTTAGACGATAGGTGTCTGTTTTCTTTATTTACATTTCAAAATAATTTTGTTATTATTCTTATAAGATAACTAGGGTATTGAACGGAGGCTGATTAAAATGAATACAAATCACTTTTTTAGAACAACGATGGCAACATCTTATACGGCACGAAAGTTTTTCAAAAAAGTTGTACATGATGCATATTTGCAATTACAACAATGGGATTCAGAAGTTGTATTAGAAGCAGAAGCATGGCGTTTATACACGGTTAAAATACAATATCGTGGACAGTCTTATCAAGTTGCCTTTACTAAAAGTGAAATTGACATTTTACAGCAAGAATCTCCGTATGCACTTGATCAAGCGATTTGGTTACATCTTATTCAGCAAGGTCTAGTCATTCAACCGTTCGAAGGGAATTACTTATCAAAAGTTTTAACTTCTTCAATTCAAAGAAAAATCTCATAAGAGACAGGCTAGGATAAAACATTTCACTTCCCTTTTTTAGCGTTCGCAACGAAAAACTGGAACCGTGCTACAGCGCGATTCCAGTTTTTTTATGCTCATGTGTGATAGTGTTTTTTGCACTTATGTCCTAGTCTGTTTAATTTGGTAATTTAAATTTTTGAATACTTTGTTGTAATTCTTCAGCTAAGTGTTGTAATTCTTGTGCAGTACGTTCCATACTTGCCATTGAAGACAAAGATTCTTCAGTAGAAGCAGATACTTCTTCTAATGCAGCTGCATTTTCAGTTGCTGCATCAATTAATACTTGTGAACTACTTGTCATCGTTGAAATAGTTGCTGCAATTTCTTGTGAAACAGCAGAAACATTTTCCATACGTGGTGTAATACTTTGCATATTTTTAACGATTACATCAAATTTCTCAGCTGTATTTTCAACCACTTTTGTTCCATCTTGCACATGATGAAGAGCAGATTCCATAATTTTCACTGTTTCGCCCGTATCATCTTGAACTGTTTGAATCAATGTTTCAATTTGTCCTGCAGATTGTTGTGAGCTTTCAGCAAGTTTACGAACTTCTTCAGCTACAACAGCAAAACCTTTCCCATGTTCCCCAGCACGTGCTGCTTCAATTGAAGCGTTTAATGCAAGTAAATTTGTTTGGTCAGCAATTGAGCGTATCATTTCTAAAATTGAATTGATTTCTTTTGTACGATCATAAAGTGAACGGACTTTTAAATCTGTTTCATTTACAGCCAATTGAATACTTTCCATCTTTTCAACAGTTTCTTGGATTGATTGTCCGCCTTCAAGAGCTTGTTGGTTTGCTGTTTGTGATAATTCAGTTACTTGACTAGTGTCTGAAGCCATATCTTGGATACCATCAGAAACTTCACCAAGAGCTTGGTTAGATTGTGCCATTTGGTTTGTTTGATGTTCATTATTAATCGTTACTTGTTGCAATGCAGCAGTAATTTGCTGTGAGCTTGCCATATTTTCGCTTGTACTTGCAGAAAGTAAGTCAGAAGACTCGCGAATGGTATTAGCATTATTTTTTAAATTAGATATTAAAGCTGTTAAATGAATTTTCATCTTTTCGAATGCTTCAGCTAATTGACCTACTTCATCTTTACCAGAAACCGTAATTTCAGTTGTTAAATCACCTTCACTGATTGTTAAAGCACTATCACGTAATTTTTTAATTGGCGAAATGATTGAACGAATAATGAAGAAATTTAAAATACCACCTAAAATTAAAGAACCAACAAGAATGTACATGATATTCATCCATGTTTTACTTGCTTGTGTAGTAGCTTCTGAAATATAAGTTGTACTTACAATTTTCCAATCAGATAAATCATTTGTTTTTAACGATAAAGTTTTATTATTTATATCTTTTGTGTCAGTTTTTTTATTGCTAGATATGATAGATTTCATCTCATCATCTACAGGTTTTCCAAGTTCCTTTGTCGGATGGGTAATATAGTTTCCATGTTGGTCAATAATAGAGATAAAACCCTTCTTGCCGATTTTCACTTCATTCGCTAATTTTTGGAATGAATTAATCGACATATCGATACCGACAACACCCATATCATTCGGTAACTTTTTTGAAATGGTAATAACCAATTTATTATCTAAAGCAGAGATGTAGGGGTCTGAAATTGAATAATCTTGTTCATTTAAAGCCCCTTTATACCACGGACGTTCTATTGGATTATAATCTTTTGGATAAATGTAGTAAGGCATTTGAATCATATCGCCCTTTGCAGATCCAACATACGCAATCTGTACATCATTATGTCCTTCTGCATACTCACTTAAAACTGTTCGTACTTCAGATTTCTTATCCATTTTTAAAGGCAGTTTTGAGATGCGATCTGCTAAATAATCAATATCATCTATTTTACTTTGTAATGTATTTGTGATATTTGCGTTCAATATATCTGAACTAGAATGCGCATATCCACCTTGCTGTTCAATTACAAGAGATTTGATATTTTGAAATGCTACAGTACTGATAATCATGCTAGGAATGATTAAAATTGCCGAAAACGAAATAATTAGTTTGGTACGCAAGCGCATATTTTTTAACATTTTCTAATAACCTTCTTTCATAAAATACATATATATTAGTATCGGAACAAAATATGTATTATAAACAAAAATGATGAATTCAAGTTGTAATAAAGGAAAATTAACATTTCATAGTGTTTTTTAGTAAAAAACTAATATTTTGTATAGGTTAATTAATGATTAAGAGTGTGATAAATATACTAAAAAAAAATTAATAGAATGAAAGTCATTAAATGTAATTTTGATATAAAAAAACAGCTTACAAAATAATGTAAGCTGCTTTATATATTGGTTGATACGATTAGTAAACTTTGTCACCGTTGAAAATTGAGTTTTTAACGATTACATAATCAACTGTACGGATAGCATCTAGTTTTGTGCCGCCAGCGTAAGAAATTGATGATTGAAGATCTTGTTGCATCTCAACTAATGTATCTTTTAAAGCACCTTTGTGCTCCACATACATTTTCTTACCTTCAACATTTTTCTTTTCACCTTTTTGGAATTCAGAAGCTGAGCCGAAGTACTCTTTTACTTTTTTACCATCGACTTCAACTGTTTTACCAGGTGACTCTTCATGACCTGCGAATAATGAACCAATCATAACCATTGAAGCACCAAAACGAATTGATTTTGCGATATCGCCATGTGTACGAATACCACCATCTGCGATAATTGGTTTCGTTGCAGCTTTTGAGCACCAACGTAAAGCAGCTAATTGCCAGCCACCAGTACCAAAGCCTGTTTTGATTTTTGTAATGCATACTTTACCTGGTCCGATTCCTACTTTTGTAGCGTCAGCGCCAGCATTTTCAAGTTCACGAACTGCTTCAGGTGTACCAACATTACCTGCAATTACGAATGCGTTTGGTAATAGACCTTTAATATGTTGAATCATGTTGATGACTGCATTTGAATGACCATGTGCAATATCAATTGTAATGAATTCAGGTGTTAAACCTAAAGCAGCTAATTCTTCTACGAATGTATATTCTTCTGGTTTTACACCTACGCTAATTGATGCGATTAAACCTTTTGATTGCATGTCTTTAATAAAGCCAATACGTTTTTCAGGGTTGAAGCGGTGCATAATGTAGAAGTAACCATCTTCTGCTAATTTTGTAGCAATTGTTTCATCAATGATTGTTTGCATATTTGCAGGGACAACCGGTAATTTAAATTTATGTCCACCAAGCTCGATTGTTGTATCACACTCTGAGCGGCTATTTACGATACACTTTGCTGGTACTAATTGAATGTCTTCATAATCAAATACGTTATCCATTGTTTAAAATACACTCCTAAAGGCGAATATTATTTTTGTTGGGACTATAAATGTTCGTCCTTTGGTAATTTACCTCATTTTCAAAGTCATGTCAAAGGTTTTGTGTATAAATATTTAGAAAATTTTTTGATGTTCACACAAATTGAACAATTTAAGACTTGTAAATGCTTTCATTTTAAGTTATAAAAACGAATAAAATACGTGGAAGTATGAAACTATCAAGACGAAGTGGTAACAATATGATAAAATTAGAATTTAAAGAGTAGTAAAATATATACAGTTATTGATTGCTTTATTCATAGATTGAAATACGGAAAGAGCAAGTGAGAAAGGAAGTTAGTCATGCGACAATTAGAAATAGAATTACGTGAACTTTTAATTGGTGCACCACCGATTAAAATTATGACAGAAGAAGAAATGGAAGAATTCGGAGAGATTGTAGATGCACATCGCGAAATCTCTTATGGACAAGTTGAAGTGTCAGATGAAGGGAAAATTACATCATTAATTATTGATTTAGAAGCCATTTTAGAAAATAATGATGTATCTTTAGATGAATATGAAGAACTATCAGCTGAAGATTTAAAAGAGATTGCTCAAGATTTTGTAGATGAATATGGTCAAAAGAATTTACAGTTAACTTCTTTTTCTGAGTGGGGCGATCAGACGTTTTTACTAACGTTTGAGGCAATGGATGTGCAGTATCAAATCCCACTACCTGATTCAGGTGCAACAATTGAGATGAATAAACAAGGTTTTGTATTATCCGCAACATTCAATCAATCTTATTATCAATTAACACATCCGAAACTTACAGTCGATGCAGATGTGGCATTGATGATTTATAAAAATAGAATGTTAGTTGAATTAGCTGCTTTCCAACAAGAAGATGAAATTCGATTAATGTACTACCCTAAAAATTTAAATGAAGTAGTTGGCGCAAACGGAGATATTATTTCATTAAATCAATTTTTAGAAAATGGTCCTGTTGAATTAGAAAAAGTTCCACCTGTTATGGAAATGTATGATGAAGCAATTTTGTTAGGTATTACACCGGATATGAATAAAGTTGAAGAAGAAAATACAGTTACATATGAACAATCTGACCAACATTATGTTAAATTCGATATGTCTGATGAACATCAATTGATTATTGATTCTACTCTGCCATTCAAAGAAGGGGACGAATACACACTAGATGAACTTCGTAAACGTGCAATTGCCTTTTTAGAATCCAAAGTAGGAAATGTGTCTGAACATTATTTATTAGAAGATGCATTCGTTGAAGAAGATTTAGAAGATGATGAAGATGATGAGTTAACAGAAGAGGAAATTGAGATGTTAAAAGCTCTATCAGCAGAAGATGGTGAGTATGAAGAGGAAGATGACGAAGATGATTCTTATGCTTTCGAACCATTTGTGACTTTTACATTCCACCGTTACATTAATGGCATTCCACTAAGTGAATATACAGCAAATATTGATATGGGTATTTATTCAGGTCGTGTAACAGATGCAGTGATTCCAATGTTAAAAGAAGAGCATATTGAGAATATGTCAATGGAACCGACAATTACATTAGAAGAAGCAAATGAAATTTATAAAGACTCCATTAAGATGGAATTAGCACGTGTTCCATATGAAGATGAAGAATTTACAAAATATGAATTATGCTATGTTGTAAAAGAAAAAGAAGTGGGACAACGCATTGAGAGAATTGATGCAGAGAATGGAAATATTTTTTATTATGATCAATTAGATGATATTGAATACGAAGAATAAATACATAAATTTTTATTTTTAAATAAAAAATTTATATTTTTCTTTTTTTCAGTATATTGACATAAAATAGTCTATAAAGTAGACTATTGTTAATTATAACAAACGAATATGACCTCACATTGACACAATTGTGAGGTAGAGGCGCGATATTTATTAGTAAGTAGCGGAGTACGAGAATACAAAGATGCTACTTAGAAGGAGATGTCGCCGAAGTGTATGGTGGGTTCTCAACATCATATGCTGGGTCTGCAATTAATAGTTGCAGGACTGTCTTACTTTTTTTACCCGAATAAAGTAAGTTGAGCTATCTCAATTGGGCAATGATGAGGATTTTTAGAAGGACTATACCAAAAGGTCTGGAGAAGTATCTCATCCACCTTTTGTTATAGTCCTTTTCGTTTTCACAATGGGAACATATTTAAAGGAGAGGTACAAATGAAAAAATCATGGGGAATATTTACAGCACTATTACTTGTGCTTGTCTTTGCATTAGCAGGATGTAGCTCGGAAGATTCGAAAAAATCGGAATCTTCAGGCGATAAAGAGAAAGAAAAATTTACAGTCGGTATGGAGGCGGGATATGCACCATTCAACTGGACACAAAAAGATGACGCTAACGGCGCTGTAAAAATCGAAGGTAATGCAGAATATGCGGGCGGTTATGATGTACAAATTGCTAAAAAAATCGCAGATAGCTTAGATCGTGAATTAGTGATTGTAAAAACAGAGTGGGATGGTTTAATTCCGGCACTTATTTCAGGGAAAATTGATGCAGTAATTGCAGGGATGTCACCAACAGAGGAACGTAAAAAAACAATTGATTTCTCAGATATTTACTACACTTCAAATCTTGTAATGGTCGTGAAAAAAGGCGGTAAATACGACAATGCTACATCAATTCAAGATTTCAAAGGTGCAAAAGTAACAGGTCAGTTAAATACGTCACACTATACAGTAATTGACCAAATTAATGGTGTACAAAAACAACCTGCTTCAGATAATTTCTCAGCAATGCGTGTAGCACTCGAATCAGGAAAAATTGATGCATACGTATCAGAACGTCCAGAAGGTTTATCAGCTTCAGCAGCAAATGATAAATTTAAAATGATTGAGTTCAAAGACGGTTCAGGTTTCAAAGCTGATAAAGCGGAATTCTCAGTCGCAGTTGGTGTGAAAAAAGGTAGCGAATTAACAGAGCAAGTGAATAAAGCATTAGCAAGTATTTCAGAAGACGAGCGTCAAAAGATTATGGAAACAGAGATTAAAAACCAACCAGCAGCAAAATAGAACGTACGTGGCTACCGACTGTCTTGTTTAGTCGGTAGCTTGTATTTTATAAGGGGAGAGCGAAATGAGTCTAGAATGGCTATTTGAAATTGCTAAAGATAATTGGCAAATGTTTTTACGTGGCGCAGGAATGACGATGTTTATTGCCACCGTCAGTACCATTCTGGGGGCGATTATCGGTTTATTAATTGGGGTAATTGATACGATTCCGAAAACAAAATCAGCATTTAAAATGATTGTATTAAAAGTCATTCGTGTCATCTTACGTGTCTATGTAGAGTTCTTCCGTGGTACACCAATGATGGTACAAGCGATGGTCGTATTCTACGGATTCCCATTGATTATGCAGTCAATTAAAGAATCAATCGGAACTGATTTTGGTGTCACAGGTGATATGAATCGTACAGTTGCGGCAGTATTAGTTGTATCCCTGAATACAGGGGCTTACATGGCAGAAATTGTCCGTGGTGGTATTGTCAGCGTAGATAAAGGACAATTCGAAGCGGCACAAGCAATTGGTATGAATCACTGGAAAACGATGATGCATGTCGTATTACCACAAGTTTTACGCAATATTTTACCAGCTACAGGTAACCAATTCGTTATGAATATTAAAGATACATCTGTATTAAATGTAATCGGTGTAACCGAGTTATACTTCGTCACAAAGTCAATTGCAGGTGCGAACTTTAGATACTTTGAATCATTCTTCGTAGCATGTTTAATCTATCTAGTCTTAACGATTGTTGTGACACAGATTCTACGATTCTTTGAACGTAAATTAGGTGGCACAGCCAACTATCAAATGTTAGATATTCCGCAGCCTAGAAGAGCTGAAGGACCAATGAAGTAGGGAGGTAATTTACATTGAGCACAGTCATTAATATTAAAAATTTAAGTAAATCCTTCGGGTCACATGAAGTCTTGAAGGACATTAACTTTTCAGTTGAAAAAGGAGAAGTTGTGACCGTAATTGGTTCTTCAGGTTCAGGTAAATCTACTTTATTACGTTGTTTAAATTTACTTGAAACACCAGATGGTGGTGAAGTGAATTATGAAGGTCAAAATGTATTAACACATATGGAAGATGTGAATGAGTACCGAACAAAGTTAGGCATGGTGTTCCAACAGTTTAATTTATTTAATAACTGCAATGTTTTACAGAACTGCACATTGGGACAGATTAAAGTATTAAAGCGTTCAAAACAACAGGCAGAAGAAATTGCGAAAGAATATCTAGATATCGTGGGGATGGGCAGATATATTAACGCAAGACCAGCTCAATTATCGGGTGGTCAAAAACAGCGCGTGGCGATTGCGAGAGCATTATCTATGAAGCCGACTGCATTATTATTTGATGAACCAACTTCAGCACTTGATCCAGAGATGGTCGGTGAAGTATTAAAAGTCATGAAAAAATTAGCAGAAGCAGGTTCAACAATGATTATCGTAACGCATGAAATGGAATTTGCGCGTGAAGTATCGGATCGTATTGTTTTCATGGATCAAGGTGTGATTGTTGAAGACGGAACGCCAGATGAAGTATTTAATCATCCAAAACATGAACGAACAAAAGCCTTTTTACAACGTACGTTTAAAAACTGAGGGTAGTATTTTATTATAATTAAGAAAGAATTGTGCTAAATCAGCATGATTCTTTTTTATTTTAAAATTGTAAAACCTTGCTCTATCAAGGATATCATCACTTTTTATACAAAATACTTTCATAAAAGACATAAATTGTTGTTTAGGAAATGGCAAATTAGTCAAAAATATTAACACATCCTAAAACAACTTAGAAAGTGGTGAGTGCGATTTTAGTAAATAAAAAATATGTTCGATTGTATATTAGTTTATTACTATTATGTTTTCTTATGATTCCTTCTTTCTCTATGGAAGGTAATCCACAAGCAAAAAAAGAACAACTGCTTATTTATGTGAATCAAGCAACGACCATGTATAAAAGTAAAGGAAAAGAAAATATAAATCGAAATTATCGCCAAGTATTTATAAGCAATATAGTAAGTCTGGTAGCTGGGTTAAGGTGAAAAATAGTAAGACACAAAAATATGTATGGATTAAAAATGTAAAAAGCCTTTCGAAATTACCTACTAAGACGAATGCAACAATGGAAAAAGAAATTGTGACATTAGTAAATAAAGAACGTAAAAAACGTGGAATTTCCTCTCTAAAAGTAGATACATCATTAAAAGAATACACACATTTTAGAAGTAATGATATGGCAATGGTAAATTATTTTGGTCATAGCAGTCCAAAATATGGACGCTGGGCAAATTTTCTTTATACAGGGGAATATAAATTTTCATTTGCAGGTGAGAATCTAGCGGCGGGGTACATGACTGCGAAAGATTTTATACAAGGATGGATGGATTCACCAGGCCATAAAGCAAATATGTTAAATCCTCGATTTGAAAAGATTAGCGTAACAGTAGTAAAAGGTACAAAAAATAGTGACTAGCCTACCTATGCTACACAATGGTTTGCTAAATAAATTGAACAGGATGGGACATAAGTGTGAAAAACTGGAATCATGCTGTAGCATGGTTCCAGTTTTTCGTTGCGAACGCTAAAAAATAAAAGTTAAATGTTTTGTCCAGCCGGTTTTGTTTTATGAAATAGTAGAGAATTATAAAGAGGCAGTGGTAAACTGAAGAAACAATGGGGATAAAGGAGAGACTAATGAATAAAAGAGTTAATCAGATATTTCGTTTTGAGTGGGTCTGGATTATATTAATAGCTGTATTTACAGCAATCAGTAGTGAAATTAAACTCTCTCCATTTAGTGGCGAAAATTTCCGTTTTGGCATGGGGAGTATTGTATTTTTTTTAATGTTACTTATTCGTATGCCAAAGCGTTACATACTAACGGGTATAGTTACAGCGTGTATTGTTGTTGGATTTCGTATATGTTTTCCATTAGAACAAGTGCCGAACATAACAATTTATAATCGATTCATTGAACATTATCCAGCAGGTGCTTATTATTTCGTATATATAATAGGTTTTCATTTTTTAAAGCTTAAAAATTTTATTGGACAACCTTTAAAATTAGGTTTTTTAGCAACATTTTTAGAAATACTAAGTAATAGTATCGAGCATCTATTACGTATTTTAACAACGGATGGTTTAACGAGTAGTTTACAAGAATGGTTACTACTCGCAGCAGTTGCTGTATTTCGTAGTTTCTTTGTTGTGGGATTATACAGCTCTGTCTTGTTATCTGAACAGAAAAAAAGATTGGAAGATGAGTTCGCGGTAGGGTCAGGTTTATATATTGAAACACTTTATTTACAAAAATCCATGAACCATATTGAGCAAATCATGGCAGATAGTTATGATTTATATCGTGTATTAAAAAAAAGCGAACAAAGAGAGTTTAGCCAAAAAGCTTTGCACATTTCTCAAGAAATTCATGAAGTTAAAAAAGATTCACAGCGTATTTATTCGGGCTTATCTGCAATTACACGATCACGTGATTATACACATTATGATTTATCCGAAGTAATAGAAGTAGCTATAGAAGGAAATCGTAAATATGCTCAACATTTAGAGAAAGAAATTACAATTTATACAACTGTGAATGTGAATTTTATTGTAAAAGAGCAAATGCTTTTTTTAGCGATTATTAATAATGTACTTGCGAATGCAATCGAAGCAATTAAGAAAAAAGGAAGCATCTCATTCATTATTAATGAATTAAACGATTCAATTTATATACAAGTAAGAGATTCAGGTAAAGGTATTTCAGAAGAAGATTTGCAATTAATTTATGAGCCTGGTTTTACAACTAAATTTAATGACAAAGGTGTCGCGGCAACAGGAATCGGTTTATCGCATGTTCAAGAGGCGATTCGTTTATTAGAAGGAGAGCTTCGTGTGCAATCGGTTATAGGAAAAGGTACAACATTTACAATTAAAATACCAAGGAGCAAAATTGAGCAGAGGGGCGAATAATAATGCGTTATTTTATAGTAGATGATGATGCGGCAAGTCGCCGTATGTTAAAAACGATTATTTTAGAAGAAGAAATGGGTGTAATCGTCGGTGAGGCAGATAGCGGTGAGTCGGCTATTCAAAAAATTATCGCAAGTGATCCAGATGTTGTATTAATAGACTTACTAATGCCACATTTAGATGGAATCGAAACAATTGATGAATTGCAAAAGCACGGATTCAAAGGAACGTTCATTATGTTATCTCAAGTTGTAAATAAAGAGATGGTGGGAGAGGCATATGAAAAAGGTGTCGAATTTTTTATTCATAAGCCCATTAATCGTATTGAAGTGCATAGTATTTTAAAGAGAACGAGTGAGAATTTAATTTTGAAACAATCGCTTATGACGATTCGTAAATCAATCATGAACTTTGAAGAAAGTACGAATACAGAAAATTATCGTAATTTAAAAGATATCGCACTTTCTATTTTGAACGACATGGGGATTGTTGGTGAGGTAGGAACAGATGATATTGTGAATATGCTGACGTATTTAGCTGAACAGGAAGAACATTCGATGCAACTACCACCGCTTAAAGAGTTATATGAAGCAGTAGCACGTAAAACAAAAATTGATCCACTTGAGATTCTAAAAGAGAGTAAAGCTATTGAACAACGTATTCGTCGTACAGTCGGTGCAGCAATGAATAATATTGCGACATTAGGTGTAGTAGACTATACAAATCCAGAATTTGAATATTATGCGCCACGTTATTTTGAATTCTCAGAGATTCGTACAGTGATGAAGGCGATTCAAGATGAAACAACACCTAAAAAGGTGAAGATTAATGTGAAAAAGTTCTTACAAGTACTCTATATCGAATCAAATGAAAAATTTAACAATAATTCTAGTAAAATATAATTCAGAAATCGTTTTCATATCAAAACAGCATAATAGTTACTTCAATGATAAGGAAAATATATGTTTTTGAACTTTTTTTGAAAATTTTATCTAATTAAAATGTCGGATAATGTCGGAAAATTAAGGTCAACCATAGAATAAGATTATAGTTTTTAAAAATTCATGAAAAAAACTAATATAATCTGAGAGGTGACTCATTGATGAAGAAGTTTAAATTAGGTCTAGCATGGCAGATTTTAATCGGTCTTATTTTAGGTGTTATTGTCGGTGCTGTATTCTACGGAAACGACAACGTAACTAAATATCTTCAACCATTAGGTACAATCTTTATGAACATGATCAAAATGATCGTAGTACCTATTATCATTTCAACTTTAATTTTAGGTGTAGCTGGTACTGGAGATATGAAGAAGCTTGGTAAACTAGGTTTAAAAACAATCGTTTACTTTGAAATTATCACAACAGTAGCTATTTTAATTGGTTTACTAGCAGCAAACATTTTCAACCCAGGCGCTGGCGTTGATATGGAACATTTATCTAAAGGTGATATTTCTCAATATCAAACAACTACAGAAGAAGTGAAGCATGGTGGTTTTGCGGATACGATTATTAGCGTCGTGCCAACAAATATTGTAGCAGCAATGGCTAGCGGTAATATGCTTGCAATCATCTTCTTCTCAGTATTATTTGGTTTAGGTGTCGCAGCAATTGGTGAACGTGGTAAACCAGTTCTAGCATTCTTCTCTGGTGTAGCAGATGCGATGTTCTGGGTAACAAACACAATCATGAAATTCGCTCCGATTGGCGTATTTGCATTAATCGCTGTAACAGTTTCAACGTTCGGAGTAAAATCATTAATTCCATTATCAAAATTAGCAATTCTTGTATATGTAGCAATGGCATTCTTCATTTTTGTTGTATTAGGAATTGTGGCAAAAATGGCGAAAATCAGCATCTTCAAGTTAATCAAAGTATTAAAAGAAGAATTGATTCTAGCTTATTCAACATCAAGTTCTGAAACCGTTTTACCACGTGTTATGAAAAAGATGGAGAACCTTGGTGCTCCAAAAGATGTTGTATCATTCGTTATTCCAACAGGTTATTCATTTAACTTAGATGGTTCAACATTGTACCAGTCAATCGCAGCGATTTTCATTGCACAAATGTATGGCATTGATTTATCAATCACACAACAAATTACATTAGTATTAACATTAATGGTTACTTCTAAAGGTATTGCAGGTGTACCTGGCGTATCATTCGTTGTATTATTATCAACACTTGGCGCTGTAGGTATTCCAGTTGAAGGCTTAGCATTCATCCTTGGTATTGACCGTATCCTAGATATGGCTCGTACAGCTGTAAACGTAGTAGGTAACTCATTAGCGTCATTAGTAATGGCTCGTTGGGAAGGTCGTTTCGATCAAGAGAAGTACGATAACTACTTTGAAAACCAATCAAAAGCATAATACAGTATTTATATAGTGAAAAAGGAGAGTACTCATATCGAGTGCTCTCCTTTTCTAATTTATGAATTGTAATATTTATTTCAGGGTATATGACTTAAATAGTCTGGTTTAGTAAGCGCTCCAACCTGAATCGGCAGCAATGGCTACATCATTAATAAGAGATGATTCATCTGAAGCAAGGAAGATTGCGATATTCGCAACTTCTTCGACTGTTCTAATGCGAGGCATCATGCTGACACCACGCGTTGCGACTTCTAAGCCGAATTGGTCCATCTTACTTATATTTGCAGCGAATTTTGTTGCGACTTGGGCAGGCGCAATCGCGTTATAATGGATGTGATGAGGTCCGTATGGTGAAGCGACGTTCTTTGTCATACTAACAACTGCATGTGTCACAGCTGTATAGGCTAAGTCGTCACAACCACCTGTTAAACTAGAGATAGAGGCCATATTAACCATCGTACCGCCTCCTTGCTCAACAAAGTGAGGAATTACTTTTCGCATGGCTCGCATGACACCAGTTAAGTTAATATCAATTATACGATTCCATGTATCATCTACCATGCGCTGAATATCATCTTCAGAAGCGACATTCACTTGAACACCGAAAGCATCTAATCCTTCTTTTTGAAATTCTGCAACTGTTTCGCGTAAGGATTCGTCATTAAAGTCAGCAATAACAACCTTTGCACCTTCTTTTGCATAACTACGTGCAATTTCCTTACCGATTTCAGAATCACTATCTGTAATGATTGCAACTTTATCATTTAATCGTGACATTGTTCTTCACCTTTTCCTATTATATAGTTAAGATAGATTACGCAATCGTTATATGTAACGATATTTTAATAAAAATAAAGTATTTATAGTTGAATGATTTGATCATCTATTATAGATATAAATTTAAGTCTTTTAATCACAGTGGAGGGTTAGCAATGAATATGTGGCAAGATCGTTTTGATACAGAGGGTTATGTGTACGGTATCGAGCCAAATGAGTTTGTAAAACAATATTACAAAGTATTTAAGGGAAGTAAGAAAATCGGTGCTTTTGCAGAGGGAGAAGGACGAAATGCTGTTTTCTTATCAATGCGAGGATTTATGCTAACTGCTTTTGATTTTGCACAAAGTGGTTTAAGTAAAACGAAGAAATTAGCTTCTGAAAATCATGTGCATGTCGCAACAAGATTAACAGACCTTATTCATAATGAAACACCAATTGAAGAGTTTAATGGAGCTGTTATGATTTTTGGGCATTTCCCCAAAAAATATCAAAAGCTCATTTTTGATAAAGTAGTAAAATCAGTCACGCCAAGTGGCATGATTATGATGGAGCTGTATAGCGAAGAACAATTACATTATCAAACAGGTGGACCAAAAGATATCGATTTATTATATAATCCACAAGATGTTTTAGAGTGGTGTAGTGACTATAAGATTAAACATTTTTATGTTGGTGAAGTAGTACGTAATGAAGGCACGTTGCACACAGGATTAGCGCATGTTATACAATTCATTATTCAAAAATAGATTGCCTTTATAAGGCAATCTATTTTTATTTACTCTTTATTTCCTGGGAAATTGTGATACAATTATTTAGTGAAACTAAAAGTTACCCAAAGTAACTAATTGTGAAGGGAGGAACTGATTTGGCACATATATCATCACTGTTCCATCAAATCATTTTATTTTATAGACCTTTTGAAACACATTTGAATGCTATTTTAGCAGACCATCAATTGCATCGAGCGCAGTGGTCAATTCTTTATTACTTAGAGAAAAATGATTCAATAACTTTAGTTGAATTAGCACAGTTACAAGGAGTTGAAAAACCGACTGTGACAAGAACTGTTACAAAATTAGAGGAAGCTGGTTTAATTAAACCTATGGCTACACATGATAAACGAGAGAAACGTATAACCATAACAGAAAAAGGAAGAACACTATATCATCAAGTTCGTATTCCAATTGATGCATTTGAACATCGTTTATTGGAGGGGGTTTCAGAGGAAGAACAGCTGCAGATGATTGAATTGCTAGTAGCGTTAAGAGAAAAAATTTAATAAAAAGAAGGAATAATATGAGTAAGACAAAAGCAGCTTTATGGACACCACAATTTATTGTGATGTCAGCCATTAATTTTTTATTAATTGTTATTTTTTATTTATTAATGGTAACAATCGGCAAATTTGCGATTAGTGAGTACGGAGCAACAACAAGTCAAGTTGGTTTAGTAACAGGTATTTATATTATTGGTACATTATTAGGACGATTATTTACAGGTCGTGTCATTGAACAAATTGGACGCAAAAGAGTATTATTATTTGGTTTGCTCTTTTTCATTGCAACTACGGGATTATATTTCATTCATGCAGGAATTATTCTTTTATTAGTATGTCGCCTTGTACATGGGATTGGGGTAGGAGTTGCCTCTACAGCAACTGGAACCATTGTTGCGCAAATTTTGCCTCCATCGCGTAAAGGTGAAGGAATTGGTTATTTTGCAATGAGTGCAACATTAGGTACAGCAATTGGTCCTTTTATTGGACTATCTATGGTTCAACATACAACATATTCTGTTATTTTTATGATGTGTATGATAATCGGTATTATTAGTTTCTTACTTGCTGTATTCACAAAAGTACCTGATGCTGAATCAACTACAGTAGTACAACCAACTGAAAAATCAAAAGGAAGTTTTATTTCACAATATATTGAACTAAAAGCAATGCCCATTGCCATTGTTACGTTTTTAATGTGCTTTGGTTATGCAGCAATTTTATCTTTTATTAGCTTGTTTGCAAAAGAACGTAATTTAGAAGTAGCTTCTAGTTACTTCTTTATCGTTTATGCAATTGCTGTTTTATTAACACGACCTGTAACAGGGAAAATGCTAGATCGTTTCGGTGGAAACTCCGTCATGTATCCTTGTTTTATTTTCTTTGGTACTGGATTAATTTTAATGAGCTTTGCACATTCAGCTTTTATACTCCTCTTAGCTGGTATTTTAATTGGTATTGGGTATGGTAATTTATCATCTGGTGCCCAAGCACTGGCTATTAAGTTAACGCCTCCGCAGCGTATGGGACTGGCTACATCTACTTACTTTATTGCGTTAGACGCCGGCTTAGGTGTAGGACCATATCTCTTGGGGTATGTGATTCCTGTATTCGGCTATAGTGTTCTATATACCTCTCTTGGTATTTTTATTTTTGTACTCATTCTTCTCTATTACGTAGTCTATGGTAAAAGAGAAAGAATGTTAAAAGTTTCACAATTAAGCTAAAAACGTTTTAAAAATAAATGTTTTAGTGTTAAAATATGCATGGACATATTTTAAAGAGTGAAATATATGGGAAAGTTAGAAGGTAAAGTAGCAATTATTACTGGAGGAGCTGGCGGTATCGGAAGTGGTATGGCACGTGCAATGGATAAAGAAGGTGCAGTTGTAGCAATCGTTGATTTAAACGAAGAAATGGGAAAAGCGACTAAAGCAGAACTTCAAGCGATTTCTCCAAAATCATTTTTCTTAAAAGCCGATTTAATGGATTATGCAAATCTTCCAAACATTGTAGAAACAGTGGTTGAAAAATGTGGTAAACTAGATATTCTAGTAAACAATGCACACGTTTCAAAACAAGTGCCACTAGCAGAAACAACACAAGCACACTTAGATCTATCATTTGGTACAAGTTTCTACCCTACATTCTATTTAATGAATGCTGCATTACCATACTTAAAAGAGACAAAAGGTAATATCATTAACTTTGCATCAGGTGCTGGTCTTTCTGGCCATAAAACACAAGGTGCTTATGCAGCAGCAAAAGAGGCAATTCGTGGATTATCACGTGTAGCAGCAAATGAATGGGGCGAATTCGGTATTAATGTCAATATCATCAGTCCATTAGCATACACTCCAGGCGTTGAAGCTTGGTCAAAATCACAACCAGAGTACTATGAGCAAGTTCGTAATCAAATCCCACTAGGTCGCTTTGGTGAAGTAGAACAAGACATCGGCCGTGTAGCTGTATTCTTAGCTTCAGATGATTCTTCATATATCACTGGTCAAACTCTAATGGTTGATGGTGGATCATTAATGCTTCACTAGAAACGATGATTTTCGTGGCTATTGAGGAGGATATAGTTGTGAAGGATTCAAATTTATTTCAAGTTATACACAAAACGGAGTATATTAATAACTCAAACATCTATCATTTTACAAGACGTTTTCCGCATAAATTAGGTGTAACACCTGTACTTGTACTCTCTGAACTTTTACAGCATGGTGCTTTAAAGCAAACTGTGTTAGCAGAAAGAATGGGATGTACACCTGGTGCTATGACAAATATTGCGAATAAACTTGTAAAATTAGGTTATGCGAAGCGTGTTTACAACGAAGAAGATCGTCGTCATGTGCTCATGGAAATTACTGATGCAGGTGTTTCAGTATTAAAAGATGCACAGGTACAAGGACGAAAAGTACATCAAGAACTATTTGAAGTATTAACTGATGAAGAACTCGAACAATATTTAAATATTACTGAGAAGTTATTAGAAGCTTCAATAGCACGAAATCAACAATATAAGCCTTAGTTTGAAAAGAGGCTGGGACAAAACCCTAGCTAAAAGCAAGAGAGCTTCGGCACATGAAAATGCCGAAGCTCTTTTTGGTCTGTCTGCGGATGTTCGTTTTGGGCGATGCTTTTCGCGGGCACGGCTTCATCTCATGTTGGCGATGCATCGCCAACATGGATATTCCGCTCGTGCTGTTCCCGCAGAAGTCACGCCCTCACGCCCATCTAAAACAAAAAATAGGATACAAAAAAAGAGCCTTTCCTGTTAAAATTTAAGTATCTTACCACAAAAATAATAAAAGGAAGTGCTCTTTATGTATAAAAACTATAACATGAATCAAGTGATTTTACCATTAGATTTTGAAATGAAACTAGCTGAAAAAGATATTGCTTTTTCGATCCATCATTTAGTCGAAAGTATTCCAGAAGAAGCTTTCGCTCCTTTCTACAAAGCGACAGGTTGTCCTTCTTATCACCCTAAAATGATGTTAAAAATTATTTTATGTGGTTATACACAATCTATTTTTTCAGGTCGCCGGATGGAAGATTTAACAAAAGATAGTGTACGTATGATGTGGTTAGCACAAGGTTACGAACCAAGCTATCGTACGATTAATCGTTTTCGCGTTCATCCACAGATGCAAGAACTTCTAAAACAATGCTTTATCCAATTCCGGTGTCGATTAATTGAAGAAAAATGCATTGACCAACAAGCAATCTTCATTGATGGTACAAAAATTGAAGCGAATGCCAATAAGTTCACTTTTGTATGGAAGAAGTCGGTTGAAAACTATCAAGCTAGTATGATTGAAAAGTCTAATGCCTTATACGAGCAACTCGTAGAAGAACGTATTTTGCCTGCCATTCAAAAGGAACAAAAAGAGGCTTTATCTGAAGAAGAGCTAGAACAAGTCGCTTCGACATTAGAAGAAGTAATTGATGATTATACAGAAAAGCTGGAAGCTTCCTCTGATTCAACCGAACGAAAACAATTGCGTGCAGCACGTAAAACACCGAAACAATATTTAAAACAAGTGAAAGATTGGATTGTCCGAAAAAGACAATATCGTCTTCATTTACAACAGATGGGTACACGAAATAGTTATTCAAAAACCGATGTCGACGCGACATTTATGCGTATGAAAGACGATTATATGAAGAATGGACAACTGAAACCCGGTTACAATGTTCAAATCGCAACAGAAAATCAATATGTCCTTGCTTATGAGGTGTATCCGAATCCGACAGATACAAAAACGCTCGTGCCCTTTTTACAAGATATTCAAGCTCATTATTTTGAACTACCTGAACATATTGTCGCCGATGCAGGTTATGGTAGTGAACCGAACTATCAATACGTGGTAGAAACACTCCAACGTAAAGCATTAATTACATATGGTATGTATCGCAAAGAACAGCAACGAAAATATCTTAAAGATCCTTTTAAAACAAGCAATTGGGCATATAACGCAACGACAGATTGTTATACGTGCCCGAATGGACAATTAGTAACGTATCAATACGACTCAACACGTACGGACAAAACAGGATTTACACGTCATTTTAAAATATATACATGTGAAGACTGTTCAGGATGCCCTTTCCGTTCATCTTGTACAAAAGCACGTGAAGGAAACAATCGAAGATTGGCCATCAATACGCATTGGGAAGAACAGAAGAAAATGATTCAAGCGACGCTTTCAGAAGCAAAAACAGGCGCCATTTATCGAAAACGAAAAATCGATGTGGAACCAGTTTTTGGATTTTTGAAGGCGAATTTAGGTTTCACTCGATTTTCACTTCGTGGAAAATCGAAGGTCCGAAATGAAATCGGACTTGCCTTAATGGCAACCAACCTAAGAAAGTATGCGATGAGAGGGTAAAACCCTCCCATCACTTATGAAAAAAATCACACAAAAAAGGAGATTGCCTGCGCAATCTCCTTTTTTGTGTGACTGAGAGCTATTTATGTCCCAGCCTCTTTTTTGTATGTAAAAGAGAAGAATTATTTATTCGAAATAATTTTCTCGTAAAAGGCTTGAAGTGAAGCTGTATAAGGACTTTTATATAAAAAAACTAGTTTAAACAATTAATTTTATTTAAAAATTTAGAATTTACAGAAAATTAATGTAGACGAATTAAAAGTAATCATTTAAAATTTGAATTGTTAGATGAAGGGGAAGTATCATTTATATTTCTGAACAAGTATCATTACATAATTCAGAAAAATCAGAATTTAGGGGGATTCATATGAATAAAAAATTAAAACGGTATGGTTCGGTATTTTTAGCAACTTCTTTTGTTTTAGCAACACTTACAGGATGTGGAGCAAAAGATTCATCAGGCGGTGGCAGTAAAGACGACGCAAAAGAAATCAAGTTAGGTATGAACTTAGAATTGTCAGGTCCTGTAGCTTCTTATGGATCTGGTATCGCAAATGGTGCACAACTAGCGATTGACGAAATTAATGCCGATGGTGGAATTGACGGTAAAAAAATTACAGTAGTTAAAGTAGATAATAAATCTGATTCTGCCGAAGCAACAACAGCTGCTTTGAAGTTAGCTACACAAGACAAAGTAGTTGCACAAATCGGTTCTGCAACATCAGGTAATACACTTGCCTCGGTGAAAATTGCGAATCAAAACAAAATGCCAGTTATCGGACCATCTGCAACGTCACCAAACGTAACAGTCGATGAAAAGACAAATAAAGTAAATGACTACGCATTCCGTACATGTTTCATTGATCCATTCCAAGGTAAAATTGCAGCTAACTTTGCCATTGATACGTTAAAAGCAAAAAATGTAGCAATTTTCTCAGATAGTTCAAGTGACTATGCAAAAGGACTGGCAAAATCATTCAAAGAGACAGTCGAAAGTAAAGGTGGGAAAGTCGTTGCACAAGAAGCATATGTAGCAAAAGATACAGACTTCAAATCAACACTTACACGTTTAAAAGCTAAAAATCCTGACTTTATTTATATTCCGGGATACTATGAAGAAGTGGGTATTATTGTAAAACAAGCACGTGAAATAGGTATTACAGCACCACTAATGGGTGGAGACGGTTGGGATTCGCCAAAATTAGTTGAATTAGCAGGAGATGAAGCACTGAACAATACGTACTTCACAAATCACTATTCAGCTGAAGATCCAGACAAGCGTATTCAAGATTTCGTAAGTGCATATAAAAAGAAATACGATAAAACACCAGATGCATTCAATGCACTTGGTTACGATACAGTGTATTGGTTGAAGGATGCAATTGAACGTGCTGGATCAACAGATGGTGAGAAAGTCCAAAAATCATTAGCTGATACAAAAGATTTAAGTCTTGTAACAGGTACATTCTCAGTTGATAAAAATCATCACCCTGTAAAAACAGCAACAGTACTTGAGTTTAAAGAAGGCAAACAAGTATTCAACTCAAAAGTAAATCCTTAATAATGAGCTGAATAGTAAGAGAGTGTCTAGTTTACGCTAGGCACGCTCTTTTACTTTAATGATAGGGAGAGGTGCAAATGGAGTGGTTACAACAACTCATTAATGGTATATCACTTGGTAGTATTTATGCGCTTATTGCATTAGGATACACAATGGTATACGGCATTATTAAACTGATTAACTTTGCACATGGTGATGTATTCATGATCGGGGCATTTGTAGGTTTTTATGCTGTCACGTCTTGGCAAATGGGCTTTTTCCCAGCACTCATCATTGCGATGGTTTTATGCGCAATACTTGGCGTAGTAATTGAAAGACTCGCTTATAAACGATTGAGAAATTCAACCAGAATTGCGGCACTTATTACGGCGATTGGCGTTTCGTTATTAATTGAATATGTCACAATTTATATTCGTGGTGCACAACCTGAAGCCTATCCAAAAGATTTAGTTGCCAATAAGCAAATTAATTTATTCGGTGCAGATATTAGTTCGCAATCATTATTAATTTTAGGTGTATCGATTACATTGATGATTTTATTACAGTTTATTGTACATAAAACGAAGGTTGGTAAAGCGATGCGTGCGGTATCACATGACGCGGAAGCAGCAAAATTAATGGGAATTAATGTGGACAATACAATCTCAGCTACATTTGCGATTGGATCTGCATTAGCAGGTGCAGCAGGCGTTATTTTCGGATTATATTACACAAAAATCGACCCTTTAATGGGTGTTATTCCAGGAATGAAGGCCTTCGTTGCAGCGGTATTAGGTGGAATTGGTAGTATTCCAGGAGCGATGACAGGCGGTATGATTTTAGGTGTTATTGAAACAATTGTAAGTGCAGTTGGCTTCTCACTGTGGAGAGATGCAGCCGCATTCATTATTTTGATTATTATTTTAATCTTTAGACCAGCAGGTATTTTCGGTAAAAATACCCGCGAGAAAGTGTAGGTGGCGGCCTTATGAAAAAGTCTAAAGTGTTTTGGATATATACTGTTTTGGCGCTTGTTGTATATGCAGTCGTTCAGTTTATGATTACAAGTGGACAACTAGATGCATATTATACAAATTTAATGATTACGATTTTAATTAATATTTCATTAGCAGTTAGTCTTCACCTCGTTATTGGAATCACAGGGCAGTTCTCAATCGGACACGCTGGGTTCTTAGCGGTTGGTGCTTACATTTCTGCGATGTGTACAATGAATTTTAATATGCCATTCATTGTGAGTTTAATTATCGGTGCATTGGCAGCGGCAGTAATGGGATTCCTAATTGGTATGCCAACCCTTCGTTTACGAGGAGACTATTTAGCTATTGCAACACTAGGGTTCGCTGAAATCATTCGTATTACGTTTTTAAACTGGGAGTTCGTAGGTGGTGCCTCAGGCTTCCAAGTAGATCAGCAAACAACATGGACATTCGCATTCTTTGCGACACTCGTGACGATTATTGTTATTTCAAACTTTACGAAATCACGTCATGGCCGTGCATGTATCGCAGTAAGAGAAGATGAGATTGCAGCAGATTCAATGGGGATTAATACGACATTTTATAAAGTAATTGCCTTTGTGATGGGTGCATTCTTTGCAGGTCTTGCGGGTGGGTTATTCTCGCACAACTTCTATATTATCCTGCCATCACAGTTTGGTTTCTTAAAGTCATTTGATATTTTAATTTATGTAGTACTTGGTGGTTTAGGAAGTATGTCAGGTGCGATTATCGCAGCAACACTGTTAACGATTATTTCACAGTACCTACAAGAGTTCCCAGAGACACGCATGATTATTTACAGTTTAGTTTTAATTATTGTGATGCTATATCGTCCTTCGGGTTTAATGGGTACGAAAGAAATTACGGATATTTTTAAAACAAAAAAACAACGTAAACCTGTAGCGAAGGGGGAAGATTAGCATGAATAACCCTTTATTAAAAGTAGATCAAGCAGGGATTCAATTTGGTGGTTTAAAAGCTGTTTCAGGTTTGAATATGGAATTATATCAAGGTGAGTTAATTGGGCTAATTGGACCGAATGGTGCGGGAAAAACGACAACATTCAACATGTTAACAGGTGTTTATAAACCGACAGAAGGAGCCATCTATTTTGATGGTAAGAATACAAAAAGTATGTCACCTCACCAAATTACTAAAAGTGGTGTGAGTCGTACATTCCAAAATATTCGTCTATTCAAGGAATTATCGGTTTTAGATAATGTGAAAGTAGCGAACCATTCATTAGCTAAGCACTCTATCTTAAGCTCTGTTTTACGTCTACCATCTTTTTTCAGAGGCGAAGAAGAGATGGAGAAAGAGTCAATTGCTTTTTTAGAAATATTCGGACTTGAAAAGTATAAAGATGAACTTTCTAAAAATTTACCTTATGGTATGCAACGGCGTTTAGAAATTGCGCGCGCTTTAGCGGCTAAACCGAAACTATTATTACTTGATGAGCCAGCTGCTGGTATGAACCCACAAGAAACAAAAGAATTGATGGAATTGATTGCACTCATTCGAAAACGTTTTGATTTAACGATTCTATTGATTGAACATGATATGGGTCTTGTAATGGGCATTTGTGAACGAATCTATGTACTTGATCATGGACAATTAATCGCAGATGGATTACCAGAAGAAATTCGAAATAACCCGAAAGTAATTGAAGCTTACTTAGGTCAGGAGGTTGATGAGTGATGTTGAGAATCGAGAACCTAAATGTATATTACGGTAATATTCAAGCGCTTAAAGGTGTATCACTCGAAGTAAATGAGGGCGAAATCGTTACGTTAATTGGCGCGAATGGTGCAGGCAAAAGTACATTGCTCAAAACAATCTCAGGGCTACTTCGTCCGAAGCAAGGTACGATTGAATATTTAGGTTCATCTATCAATAAAAAAGCAGCGCAAAGTATTGTCAAGACGGGAATCTCACATGTGCCAGAAGGTCGTCGTGTCTTTTCGAATATGACAGTTGAAGAGAACTTAGACTTAGGTGCATACTTGCGACGTGATCGCGCGAATATCTCGAAAGATTTAGAGCGTGTATTCGAGTTATTCCCTCGACTACTTGAACGTCGAAAACAACCTTCAGGTACATTATCTGGTGGTGAACAGCAAATGCTCGCAATGGGCAGAGCCATTATGGCAAAACCAAAGCTGTTACTCTTAGATGAACCTTCTATGGGCTTAGCACCTTTAATGGTTAAAACGATTTTTGAAATTATTGAAGAAATAAATCGTAATGGTACAACTATCTTACTTGTGGAACAAAATGCGCATATGGCATTATCGATTGCGGAACGTGGTTATGTAATTGAAACAGGTAAGGTCGTATTGTCTGGAGATGCGAAAACATTACAAGCGTCTGATGAAGTACGCGCTGCCTATTTAGGTGGTATTTAAAACAAGCTGGGATATAAGTGTGAAAACACCATATTACAAGAGCATAATAAAAACTGGAATTGCGCTATGGCACGGTTCCAGTTTTTCGTTGCGAACGTTAAAAAATGTTTTGTCTCAATCTGTTTATTTTGAACTACCAATGATTTAGTCTGCTTGTAAGACAATTCTATGTATTGGTAGATTAGATTCTTTTGCAGTACGATTTAGCATGTTTTTAAAACAAGTGTATTCAAAATCACGTATATGGAATTTTTTAAGAATGTGAGGTAGGTATATCATTTTAGTTTCTTGGGGTAGAGCCAGATATTTAGCTGTGATGAGATCGACATATTGTGCAATGAATTGACGAAAGTCGTGAGGGGCGCTAAAAAATAATGTAGCGATTTGAGACTTATTAATGAGCGTGATTTTTGAGGTGAAACATTCGAACACGAGGGACTCGAATTTTCGAATGACCATAATATGAGTTTGTGTGAATGGTTGTTCTTTATGAGTTGTTGTTTTTTCAATAAAATGATTTAAGCAGAGAACTATAAACAGCATTTTTGGCCAACATTTTTCAAAAGAGAAATAAATATTTTCTTGTGGAAATGGAATAACAAACTCTTCTTGTAATTCGTCGTAAATGCCATTATATGTGGTCTCGATAGCAACTTCGCCTTTGATTACTTGTTCAAGTTCGCGACAAAAACGAAGTACATAATTTTTTTGTACATGATTTGTACAATTATTTTTAATAGATGTATGAAGTAATTGTTCAATAGCTTTTGTAGGCCTTTTAAATCCTAATAATCACCACTTATACGGATATTTTCTAATTGTTCTGTATTTAGTACGGCTAACACATAAAGACCTCATTTTTAGAACGTATACCCTATTATTTTAAAATAAATACCATACTTTGAAAGTTAATAGTTGAAAAATATTGAATTTTAAGACAAAATAAAGTCAAAGATACACAAAAATTCTGTTTAAGACGTAATTTTTCTTGTGTATTGAATGATTGCAGAGGAGGAAATTTATCATGATTTATGCAAATCCAAATACAGCAGGTGCCGTTGTAGATTTTAAACCGCAATATGAAAACTTTATTGGGGGCGAGTGGGTTCCACCGGTAAAAGGACAGTATTTTGACAATATTACACCAATTACAGGTGAAGCTTTTACATGCATTCCGAAATCAACACCTGAAGATATTGAATTAGCACTTGATGCGGCACACGCTGCAAAAGATGCTTGGGGTAAAACATCCCCAGCACACCGCGCGCAGGTTTTAAATGCGATTGCTGATCGTATTGAAGAGAATCTTGAAAAAATCGCTGTTGCTGAGACGTGGGAAAATGGTAAGGCAGTTCGCGAAACATTAAATGCAGACATTCCATTAGCAGTAGATCACTTCCGTTATTTTGCAAGTGCAATTCGTACACAAGAAGGCTTCTCTTCTCAGATTAATGAAGATACAATTGCTTACCACTTCCAAGAGCCGCTTGGTGTAGTAGGACAAATCATTCCTTGGAACTTCCCTATTTTAATGGCTACATGGAAGCTAGCACCAGCTTTAGCTGCAGGGAATTGTGTTGTATTAAAACCAGCTGAGCAAACACCAGCTTCGATTCTATATGTTGTAGAGTTAATCCAAGATTTATTACCACCAGGTGTTTTAAATATCGTAAATGGTTTTGGTGCAGAAGTAGGTAAAGCTTTAGCAACAAATAAGCGTATTTCAAAAATTGCATTCACAGGTTCTACAGCAGTAGGTCGTCTAATTATGCAATATGCGACTGAAAATATCATTCCTGTAACACTTGAATTAGGTGGTAAATCACCGAATATCTTCTTCCCAGATATTATGGAAGCAGATGATGATTTCTTAGATAAAGCAGTAGAAGGATTCGTTATGTTTGCACTTAACTCTGGTGAAGTATGTACATGTCCATCACGTGCATTAATTCATGAATCAATCTACGATGAATTTATGAAGCGTGTTCTTGAGCGTGTTAAAGCGATTAAAATCGGTAACCCACTTGATACAGAAACAATGATGGGCGCACAAAATTCAAATGAGCAATATCAAAAAATCATTTCTTACCTAAAAATCGGTAAAGAAGAAGGCGCTGAAGTTCTTGCAGGTGGCGATGTAAATGATTTAGGCGAAGAATTTGCAAATGGTTTTTACATCCAGCCGACTGTTTTTAAAGGTACGAATGATATGCGTGTATTCCAGGAAGAAATCTTTGGTCCAGTTGTAGCTGTTACAACATTTAAAGACTTCGATGAAGCAATCAAGATTGCGAATGATACAGACTACGGTCTAGGTGCAGGTGTATGGTCACGTCATGGCGATACAGCTTACAAAGCAGGGCGTGCAATTCAAGCTGGTCGTGTATGGACAAACACATATCATCAATATCCAGCAGCAGCAGCATTCGGTGGTTACAAAATGTCGGGTATCGGACGTGAAAACCACAAAATGATGTTAGATAGCTATCAACAAACGAAAAACTTACTTGTAAGTTACGCTGAAAAGCCACAAGGGTTCTTCTAAATCGAATAGGAGGTGAAGCAAATATGGTGAAGCGTGTAGAAGTAACACCAGAGGCTTTACAAATGATTCGATTTTTAAAAGAAAAGCATGGCCCAATCATGTTCCATCAGTCTGGTGGATGCTGTGAAGGTTCTGCCCCTATGTGTTATAAACAAGGTGATTTTCAAGTAGGCAGTGTAGATTTATTGTTAGAAACAATAGATGAAGATGTTCCATTCTATATGCATGAGGCTTTGTATCGTTACAATAAACATACACAAATTATTGTAGATCTTATCGATGGATTTGGTAGTGGGTTTTCACTTGAAAGTTTAGAAGGGAAAAGTTTTCTATCACGGAGCCACATGTTTACAGATGAAGAGTATGCAGAAATAAAAAAGAGTCTCTAAAAAAGAGGCTGGGACAAAACCCTAGTTAAAAGCAAGAGAGCTTCGGCACATGAAAATGCCGAAGCTCTTTTTGGTCTGTCTGCGGATGTTCGTTTTGGGCGATGCTTTTCGCGGGCACGGCTTCATCTCATGTTGGCGATGAATCGCCAACATGGATATTCCGCTCGTGCTGTTCCCGCAGAAGTCACGCCCACACGCCCATCCAAAACAAAAAAACGGATACAAAAAAAGAGCCTTTCCTGTTAAAATTTAAGTATCCTACCACAAAAATAATAAAAGGAAGTGCTCTTTATGTATAAAAACTATAACATGAATCAAGTGATTTTACCATTAGATTTTGAAATGAAACTAGCTGAAAAAGATATTGCTTTTTCGATCCATCATTTAGTCGAAAGTATTCCAGAAGAAGCTTTCGCTCCTTTCTACAAAGCGACAGGTTGTCCTTCTTATCACCCTAAAATGATGTTGAAAATTATTTTATGTGGTTATACACAATCTATTTTTTCAGGTCGCCGGATGGAAGATTTAACAAAAGATAGTGTACGTATGATGTGGTTAGCACAAGGTTACGAACCAAGTTACCGTACGATTAATCGTTTTCGCGTTCATCCACAGATGCAAGAACTTCTAAAACAATGCTTTATCCAATTCCGGTGTCGATTAATTGAAGAAAAATGCATTGACCAACAAGCAATCTTCATTGATGGTACAAAAATTGAAGCGAATGCCAATAAGTTCACTTTTGTATGGAAGAAGTCGGTTGAAAACTATCAAGCTAGTATGATTGAAAAGTCTAATGCCTTATACGAGCAACTCGTAGAAGAACGTATTTTGCCTGCCATTCAAAAGGAACAAAAAGAGGCTTTATCTGAAGAAGAGCTAGAACAAGTCGCTTCGACATTAGAAGAAGTAATTGATGATTATACAGAAAAGCTGGAAGCTTCCTCTGATTCAACCGAACGAAAACAATTGCGTGCAGCACGTAAAACACCGAAACAATATTTAAAACAAGTGAAAGATTGGATTGTCCGAAAAAGACAATATCGTCTTCATTTACAACAGATGGGTACACGAAATAGTTATTCAAAAACCGATGTCGACGCGACATTTATGCGTATGAAAGACGATTATATGAAGAATGGACAACTGAAACCCGGTTACAATGTTCAAATCGCAACAGAAAATCAATATGTCCTTGCTTATGAGGTGTATCCGAATCCGACAGATACAAAAACGCTCGTGCCCTTTTTACAAGATATTCAAGCTCATTATTTTGAATTACCTGAACATATTGTCGCCGATGCAGGTTATGGTAGTGAACCGAACTATCAATACGTGGTAGAAACACTCCAACGTAAAGCATTAATTACATATGGTATGTATCGCAAAGAACAGCAACGAAAATATCTTAAAGATCCTTTTAAAACAAGCAATTGGGCATATGACGCAACGACCGATTGTTATACTTGCCCGAATGGACAATTAGTAAAGTACCAATATGATTCAACACGTACGGATAAGACAGGATTTACACGTCATTTTAAAATCTATACATGTGAAGACTGTTCAGGATGTCCTTTCCGTTCATCTTGTACAAAAGCACGTGAAGGAAACAATCGAAGATTGGCCATCAATACGCATTGGGAAGAACAGAAGAAAATGATTCAAGCGACGCTTTCAGAAGCAAAAACAGGCGCCATTTATCGAAAACGAAAAATCGATGTGGAACCAGTTTTTGGATTTTTGAAGGCGAATTTAGGTTTCACTCGATTTTCACTTCGTGGAAAATCGAAGGTCCGAAATGAAATCGGACTTGCCTTAATGGCAACCAACCTAAGAAAGTATGCGATGAGAGGGTAAAACCCTCCCATCACTTATGAAAAAAATCACACAAAAAAGGAGATTGCCTGCGCAATCTCCTTTTTTGTGTGACTGAGAGCTATTTATGTCCCAGCCTCTTTTTCTTCTATGATTAAAATTATTTTAAAAGTGTATACAATAAGCGTATGATAGTAAAAAAGCATAGGAGGAGATTACATGATTAAAACAAGTTTATGGATTGACGGTCAGTGGGTGGAAACGGTGAAGAAAGATACGTTAAAAGCCCCTTATGATGGTGAAACCATTGCGGAAGTTGCACGTGCTACTCCTGAACAAGTATCGGTTGCGATAGAAGGTGCACACCGTGCCTATATAAAATTTAAAGAAAAAACAGCTTATGAAAGAGCTGAAATTTTACATCGCGTATCTGAAATTATGAAAGATAAAAAAGAAGAACTAGCTAAAATAATTGCAATGGAAGCAGCGAAGCCTTTAACAGCTGCTTTAGGTGAATTAGATCGTACAATTGCAACGTATGAGTTTGCGGCGGAGGAAGCAAAACATTTACATGGTGAAACAGTACCTTTAGATGCAGCGCCTGGCGTACGTGATCGAATTGGTTGGACAAAAAGAGAATCACTTGGTGTCGTATCTGCTATTACACCATTTAACTTTCCGTTCAATCTAGTTGCACATAAATTAGGTCCTGCTTTTGCTGTAGGTAACGCAGTTGTATTGAAACCAGCTTCTCAAACACCTTTAAGTAGTATTGCGCTAGCTGAAATATTTAAAGAAGCAGGATTACCAGATGGAATGTTACAAATTGTAACAGGAAAAGGTAGTGAATTAAGTGAGATTCTTGTAACACATCCATTAGTTAAAAAGGTGACATTCACAGGTAGCGGTGCTGTCGGAATGAAGATTAAGGAACAAGTAGGCCTACGTAAGATTACACTTGAACTTGGGTCCAATGCAGCAGTCATTGTTGAACCAAGTACACCAATCGATAAGATGGTGAAACGTTGTGTAGATGGCGCATTTGGTTTTGCAGGTCAAGTATGTATTTCAGTACAACGTATTTATGTACATGCGTCGATTTATGAAGAATTCACAAAAGCTTTCGTAGAAGAAACAGAAAAGTTAGTTGTAGGTAGTCCAATGGATCAAAAAACAGATGTAAGTGCAATGATTCATCCAAAAGAAGTAATGCGTATTAAAGAATGGGTTGATGAAGCAGTAGCAGATGGTGCAAAGGTAGCGACAGGTGCAGAATATACAGAACGTACGATGAAACCAACTGTGATATTAAACGCTAAACATGATGCGAAAATTATTAAACAAGAAACATTCGCACCGATTGTATCAATTATTCCATATGGCACATTAGACGAAGCGATTCAATATGTGAATGAATCAGATTTAGGCTTAAATGCGGGTATTTTCACAATGAATATTGAAGATGCTTTAAGAGCAGCAGATGAGATTGAAGCTGGCGGCGTTATTATTAATGATATTCCAACATTCCGCACAGATAATATGCCATATGGCGGTGTGAAAACGAGTGGTTATGGACGAGAAGGAATTAAATATGCTGTTCAAGAAATGTCTGAAATGAAATTCATTACTATAAAAACAAAACTGTAATAATATATTTTCGTTGTGTATAGGTACAGAATATTTATTTTAATATGTAAATAATAGGTGTGTTTCATTTTATTTATGTTAAAATAGATACAGAAAATAAAAAAGGAGTGTTGATCATGTTAGAAGCGATTCCAATGTCAAATTCACGTACAGTTCAAACAAGGCTGGTTGCGCCACCTGATACCAACTATATGAATACAATTTTTGGTGGTAAAGTATTAGCGTATATCGATGAAATTGCAGCAATTATTTCGATGAAACATTCTAAAATGGAGACAGTTACAGCATCTTTTGATTCAGTGGATTTCTTCTCACCAATTCGTGCAGGAGAAATTATGGAGTTAGAAGGAATTGTCAGTGCAACAGGTCGCACTTCGATGGAAGTTTATATTCGTGTATCTTCACTTAACATTCAAACAAAAGAACGAAAATTAACAACTGAATCTTTTGTAACGATGGTAGCGATTGATGCAGATGGGAAACCTCAAGCTGTTCCACCTGTGTTTCCTGAGTCAGAAGAAGAAAAAAGACTCTTTGAATCAGGTCCACTGCGTCGTGCTCATCGTAAAGAAAAACGTAATATGCCACATTCATTCTTTTTATAAATATAAAACACTTTCCACGCGAATATGGAACTGACCTAAATTAAATGAGACAAATAAAAACACCTTTCGTTGAAAAACGGGTATTAAACCTAGTAAATCAACGTGGAGGTGTTTTTTGTTAGCTAATCTGTTTTTGCATGTGTTCTGTATCACCAATGCATTCAAAGTGTACATCACCATTTTTCTTTAAATGAAGTACCGTTAAACTCGTTCCGTGAATGAAGGGAGGATCCCATACATGATCAATTGATTGATTTTGAAAATGAGCAATTAATAGTTTCTTTACAACGGCATGTGTGACGATTAAAACGGGTTCATCATCTTCGTAATCTTCTATTAAATCTTTAATTAATGGTAGCACGCGTTGTAAAACATCTTCAAAAGTTTCACCTTCTTCAGATTTATATGCTGTTGGGTGATTGTAATAATGATGATACTGTTCAGGATATGTTTGTTTAATTTCACCGTCTGTCAAACCTTGCCACTCACCTACGTTAATTTCGCGTAGTTGTTGTTTAAAGAAAATAGGCATTTGGCGTTCACAACAAATAAATTTCGCAGTATCCACTGTTCGACCGCTAGAACTGGCATAAATCGCACTAAAAGGAATTTGCGCCAGTCTTCTACCAAGCGCGATTGCAGCTTGTTGACCCTCTTGCGTAAGAGGGGAATCAAACCAGCCTTGCATTCTCTTTTGTAAATTCCATTCTGTTTGCCCATGTCGTGTAAGATAAATTTTAACCATATTGAATCCTCCTCCATCTGCATGGACATATTGTAGCGAAGAATGAAAAAAATAGATAGCCTACATCGCATAGGTTAGCTATCTATTTCATATTTCGTTTTAATTTAACTCATAAGTAACTTCTAATAGTTGTTCAGCAGAATTACATACTTGAATTGTACCTTCTGTTAAATCATCTAATAAACGTGAAATTGTATTTACATCTTCAGTTGTACTTTCATTGATTGCTTGAATACCACTCACCGCTTCAACAATTGTATGGAAGCTAGTAGATAAATCATCCTGCATTTGAACACCTTCATTAATTTGTTCGTCAACATCGTTTACGGATACAGACATGTTTTCAATGTTGTTTTCAGTTTCTAAAATTAATTTAGAGACATTTTGAACAGCTGACTTTGTTTCTTCAGCTAGTTTGCGAACTTCTTCAGCAACAACAGCGAAGCCTTTACCGTGCTCCCCAGCACGTGCTGCTTCAATTGATGCATTCAATGCTAATAAGTTTGTTTGGTCGGCAATACCTGTTACTAAATGAACAATATCATTAATTTGTTTAGAAGAGATTTTCAGTTTAGACATTGTTTCGTCGAGCATTTTGATGCTTGCAGACATTTTTTGCATTAATTCATTTTGCGTATGAAGTAATGCGCGACCATTTTCAGATTTTTCTTTTGTTGAATTTACAAAGTCTAAACCTTGTTTTGTAGAAGAAGCAATTTCATCAGCTTGGCGAGATAGTGATTGGATTGCAGCGGTTGTTTCTTCACTAATCGCATTTAATTCTTCTGAAGTATTTTGAACTGTGTGAATAACTTGTTGTTTTACACGACCGTGTTCATCACGAATGGCATCCACTCGATTTTCATAAGCTTCAATAACAATTTGCTGTTCAAAGTTAATCAATTTTGTAAATGCTTTAATTGCTTGAGTAGATTCATGTGTTGAAATTTGTAAATCTTCAATAAAGTCAATGAATGAATTTGTTAGTGATTGGAATGAGTTTAAGTACCATTTTGAAGGTAGACCAATCTTAACGTGAACATGTGCAATAATTTTTCGCTGTTCAATATATTGTGCATCAATTCGTCCATCGAACATTTCGCTGATATGCTTTGTTAGCGTTACTTTTAAACGATCAATACTAGAGTTCTGTGAAATCATATGTGTTAATTCAGGTGCTTTTACGATCGCATCATAGAATGCATCTGTCATATGTACAAAAGTATCTGTTGCAACAAATTTCAATTGATGAATAATAGCTAAGTCCTCTAATGTTAAACTAAGTAGTTCAATTTGTTTTTGTAAGTGCTGATTATGTGATAAATCAATTTTGACGTTTTTCTTATATTGTTCTATATCGAAAAAAGTCTCGTTCTTTGTCTTTTTCGAACGGTTCCAAATCATAGGTGAAGCCTCCAAAATATTATAGTAAAAAAGTCTTTTCAATCTTAGAAAGGTATATCATTTCTTTAGTCTTGTTTTTTTGAAAAATAATAAGTAATAAGTTTTAAATCTTGGGAGTGTATCATCTAATAATTTATCATTTTATTAAGAAAAAGAGAACCGTATTCAACGAAAAAAAAAAGATTTCACATAAATTTCTATATATTTGTGTTTATAGCAATAAAAATATTAAATGATGATTTAAATCGTTTTTTTTGAAGTAAAAAGAGTATAAATTGTATTTAACAGTGAAAAAAGTTAAGTAATAATAAAATATGAGTAATTCATATGGTTATTAACGAATAAATGATATTTTTTTGATATCGTAAATAGGTTAAAAATAAAGAGCTTACGATAGAGTAAAATTAGAGTGTTTCAAAAACGGATAATCAAATTAATTAAACGCATAGAAAAAATAATCCCTGCTCGCGAAACGCATCAAGGCAAAATTAAAAGGTATGCGTTCGATACAATATCGAACGCATACCCAAACCGTTGCCTGATGAAATAACCGTGTCTAACTTTTAGGTGTCACTTCAATCATACAGGGTTTTCGCTGTTTAAAATACTTCTGTCTTAGACGTACCTTACTAATCATCTTTAAAAAATCCAAGCCAGCCACGTTTTTTGAATAGCATGAGCATCGCAAATACGATGAAAACCATAAGTCCTAATGTAAAGTAGTATCCATAATGCCAATTCAATTCGGGCATATTCACAAAGTTCATACCATAAACTCCTGCGATGAATGTGAGTGGAATAAAAATAGTTGATACAATGGTAAGCGTCATCATAATATTATTCATACGAATTGCGTTCATTGACATATGACTATCTCGCATGTCGGCAGTTAATTCACGATTTGATTCAACCATTTCAGTCAATTTCACGAGATGGTCGTGTACATCACTAAAATAGGCTTTTTCTTTTTGTGTCAAATTTAAGCGGTTTGAATTTAAAATCCGATATAATAAATCACGCATTGGGAGAACCGTTCTTCTTATATGGAGTAAATCATTGCGAAGGTCGAATACATCGTTCATTAAATCTACACTATTTTTATAATCTAACTGATCTTCAATGGTATTAAGTCGATCTTCAATAGTAAAAACAAGGGGGAAAAACTCATCGACAATTTTATCGATTGTCTGATACATGATGAAAAATGTACCGCGATCCCAACGATTCGGATGACTTTCTAATTCACGTTTGACGATTTCAAATTCGTGAACAGGGAATTGATGATATGAGACGACAAATTTAGAAGAAATAAATAGACTAATTTCCTCAGATATTAGTTCTTTTGGGTTTAATTTATGGACAACAGTGAAATAATAATCATCATAGTAATCTATTTTTGGACGCTGTAAACGCATCAATGCATCTTCTACAGCTAGGGGATGAAATTGGAAAAAAGTATGCAGTAATAAATTTTCTTTAGCAGTAGGTTCTGAAAAATCAACCCAAAACCAATCGAAACGATCTTCTTTAATATGTTCTAAAGGGAAGTTTTCCACGAGCTGCTGGTCTTTTGTAAGACCTAGAGTGTAAATCATCTTGTCACCTCTTCATGATCTATTTACTCTATATCTTCCCATAATTAAATTTTTTTGTCACATAATCACAAAAATAAAATGAAACGGATGGTACTGTTCATACGTATATATGTATATATAAGGAAGAAAAGGAGCGGGTTTTAGATGGAACAAGACAATAAATGGATTAAAGTTATACTACATTCAAGTGCATATTATTTACCGATTCTACTTCCACTACTCTTTATGCTCTTAATTGATGATTCGAGAGTGAAAAGTTTATCGCTACAAGCATTGTTATTCCAAATTGTTATGTCAATTCTTATTAGTATTTCAGTTGTATTTTCGTATGTGTTAATTGGAATTCCGTTTTTAATCGTCTTTGGACTAATGGGATTCATTATTCCAATCATCGGGATTATTCGTGCATTGCAAGGTGAGTATTGGAATTATCCAATCGTTGGACGTTGGGTTAAATAATCATAAATAGACAGACATTTTAATTGTAATGGTTAGGATGTCTGTTTTTTATAAAACAAAAAAGGAACGAGCATTTTTATTGCAATTTATAAAACAATTTATTTATAATATAGTCAAAGATAGTCAAAGTCAGCTTGATTAAAGGAGGTGGGGACTCGACATGAAGAATATGTCGAATATTATTGAGGCGTATTTAAAAGAAATTATTGAAATGGGTGGTAATGGACACATTGAGATTAAACGCAGTGAGATTGCAGACCGCTTCCAATGTGTACCGTCGCAAATAAATTACGTAATCAATACAAGATTCACAGTAGAGAGAGGTTATATCGTCGAAAGTAAACGTGGAGGTGGGGGATATATTCGCATTTTACGTGTACGTACGAACTCGAAAACAGAACTGTTAGACGATATTCTATCTCAAATTAATTATCAAATTTCGCAAACGGCTGCAGAGGATATTGTACATCGCTTAACTGAAGAACAAGCAATTACAAAACGTGAGGCAAAGCTCATTCTTACTGCTATGGACCGAGAAGTCATTGCGATTGATTTACCATATCGTGATCAGCTCCGCTCTCGTCTTTTACAAGCAATGTTAGTAGCACTGAAGTATGAAAAAGAATTTTAAAAGAAGGTGTATAGAGGATGATCTGTGAAAACTGTAAACAACGTCCAGCTACTGTCACCATTACGATGACAAAAAATAATGAAGAAGTCGTAAAACACTACTGCGAAGTTTGCAGTGGGCAACAAGATTATTTGCATATAGATGAAGAAGTAAAGCCTGTGACAATCGAACAAATCTTTTCGGACTGGTTTGGTATTCCAACATGGTCATCCAATGCACCTCAGTCAAAACAACCACCGCAAGGAAAGCAGCAATGCGAATCATGTGGTATGACGTACCAACAGTTTTTAAAAGAGGGTAAATTTAACTGTCCAAATTGTTATCATGCTTTTTATGAACGTTTGCCTGAAGTATTTAAAAGACTTCATAATGGTGCAACGGAACATACGGGTAAGATACCGGGCGGATTAAATAAAACATATCAAATTAAAAAAGAGATTGAAGTATTACGTCAGAAGATGAAATCAGCTGTAGAGCAAGAAGAGTTTGAAGAAGCAGCAAAACTTCGAGATGAGGTAAAACAACTTGAAAAACAGTTAACGCAAGGTGGTGCAGCGAACGATGAAGATTGATCATTTTCTAAAAGGTGACAATATTAGTTGGATGGCTGGCGATGGTGAGCACGGTGATATTGTCATGAGTACACGTATTCGTTTAGCGCGTAACATATCTGCGTATCGTTTCCCACGTGCTTTTAGTGAAGAAGAAGCGATGGCTATTGATCGTCAAGTGAGTAGTGCTTTACTCGACTGCGAAACACTTCAAACACCACTCTATCACTTTGATTTGGGGCAAAGACCTTCTTTGCAAAAACAAATTTTAGTAGAGAAGCATTTAATTAGCCCACAACTTGCGAAAAAAGAACGGATTGGTTCGATTCTCGTATCTGAAGATGAATCAATTAGTGTCATGATTAACGAAGAAGATCACATTCGCATTCAATGTTTAGAACCAGGACTTAATCTTAAAAAAGCTTTACTAAAAGCAAATGAAATTGATGATTGTATTGAAAAACAAGTGAACTATGCATTTGATGAAAAATTTGGTTATATGACCACTTGTCCGACAAATGTAGGGACAGGATTACGTGCTTCCGTCATGATGCACTTACCAGCTCTTACGATGACGAATCAAGTTCGCGCCTTAATCAATATGATGCCACGACTAGGTTTAATCGTGCGTGGAATTTATGGTGAAGGAACAGAGGCTGTAGGGAATTATTATCAAATTTCAAATCAAGTAACACTTGGTAAATCAGAAGAAGAAATCATTCAAGAATTAGAAACGATTGTAGAACAAGTTGTTGCAAAAGAGGTGGAAGCTAGAAAGGCAATGTTAGAACATGCGCCGATTGCAATTTCAGACCGTTTGCATCGCTCGTTAGGAGTCTTACAAACAGCTCGAATCCTATCGAGTACAGAAGCTGCGAATTGTTTATCTAACGTGCGTTTGGGTATAGATTTAGGTATCATACAAAGAATTCCAAATGAAGTTTTAAATAAATGTATGCTGATTATGCAACCGGGCTTCTTACAACAATATACAGGTACAACATTGAAGCCAAATGAGCGAGATGTGTACCGCGCGACATTGATTCGCGACATGATTAGCGAAGCATGCCAAAATAAATTGGAAGATGAAGGAGAGGACTCATATGATGTTTAATCGATTTACACAAAGAGCTCAAAAAGTATTGCAATTAGCACAAGAAGAAGCCATTCGTATGAAGCATGAAGCGATTGGGACAGAACACATCTTACTTGGATTAATTCGAGAAGGTGGTGGAATCGCTGCAAAAGCTCTTGAGGCTATTGAAGTGAGTCCTGAAATGATTGAAGAGGGTATTGAAGAACTTGTTGGTACAGGTTCTAAAAATGTTGGACCAATCGTTCATTACACACCTCGTGCTAAAAAAGTCATTGAGTTATCAGTAGATGAATCTCGTAAATTAGGTCATTCATATATCGGAACAGAGCATATTTTATTAGCTCTTATTCGTGAAGGTGAAGGTGTTGCTGCTCGTGTATTAAATAATGCAGGTGTTAGCTTAAATAAAGCGCGTCAACAAGTATTACAACTGCTTGGTAGTTCAGATGCAGGTCAAAACGGTAACGCTGCTGCACCGACAGCAAATACGCCAACATTAGATAGCTTAGCGCGTGATTTAACAGAGATGGCGCGTGAAGGTAATTTAGATCCAGTAATTGGACGTAGTAAAGAAATTACACGTGTGATTGAGGTATTATCTCGTCGTACAAAAAACAACCCTGTTATTATTGGTGAACCGGGTGTTGGTAAAACAGCGATTGCAGAAGGATTAGCACAACAAATTGTGAATAATGAAGTGCCTGAAATCCTACGTGATAAGCGTGTTATGACACTTGATATGGGTACGGTAGTTGCAGGTACAAAATATCGTGGTGAGTTTGAAGATCGCTTGAAAAAAGTGATGGATGAAATTCGTCAAGCAGGTAACGTTATCTTATTCATTGATGAGTTACACACATTGATTGGAGCGGGTGGTGCAGAAGGTGCAATTGATGCATCAAACATCTTAAAACCTTCTCTAGCGCGTGGTGAACTACAATGTATCGGTGCAACAACATTAGATGAGTATCGTAAATACATTGAAAAAGATGCTGCATTAGAACGTCGTTTCCAACCAATTCAAGTAGATGAACCTTCTGTAGAAGAAGCGATTCAAATTATTGAAGGTTTACGTGATCGTTATGAAGCGCATCATCGTGTGAAAATCTCAGATGTTGCAGTAGAAGCAGCTGTTAAAATGAGTGATCGTTACATTTCAGATCGTTTCTTACCAGATAAAGCGATTGATTTAATTGACGAAGCAGGTTCAAAAGTACGCCTACGTTCTTACACAACACCTCCGAACTTGAAAGAGTTAGAAGTTCAGTTAGAAGCACTTCGCTCAGAAAAGAATGAAGCGGTGCAAAGTCAAGAGTTTGAAAAAGCAGCGAACCTACGTGATTCTGAACAAAAATTAGTTGCGCAATTAGAAGAAACAAAGAAAAAATGGAAAGAAGACCAAGGTCGTTCAGAGTCTGAAGTGACAGTGAATGATATTGCAGAAGTTGTTTCGATGTGGACAGGCATTCCAGTTGCAAAACTAGAACAAGAAGAGTCTACAAAATTACTGAATTTAGAAGAAGAATTGCACAAACGTGTAGTAGGACAAAGTGAAGCAGTTGAAGCAATCTCTCGTGCGATTCGTCGTGCACGTGCGGGATTAAAAGATCCAAAACGTCCGATTGGTTCATTCATCTTCTTAGGACCTACCGGTGTAGGTAAAACAGAATTAGCTCGTGCGTTAGCTGAAGTTATGTTCGGTGAAGAAGATGCGATGATTCGCATTGATATGTCTGAATACATGGAAAAACATTCGACTTCTCGCTTAGTTGGTTCGCCTCCAGGTTATGTAGGATTCGATGAAGGTGGTCAATTAACTGAGAAAGTACGTCGTAAACCATATTCAGTTATCTTGTTAGATGAGATTGAAAAAGCACATCCAGACGTATTCAACATTCTATTACAAGTATTAGATGATGGACGTTTAACAGACTCAAAAGGGCGCGTTGTCGATTTCCGTAATACAGTTGTTATTATGACTTCAAATATTGGTGCAGAAGCACTGAAATATCGTAAATCTCTTGGTTTCGGTGCGCAAGAGAAAAAACAATCACAAGAAAATTCAAAACAAGTGATGTTAGAAGAACTGAAAAAAGCATTCCGTCCAGAATTTTTAAACCGTGTGGATGAAATGATTGTCTTCCATCCACTTGAGAAGAAAGAATTAAATGAGATTGTTAAAAAGATGGCAGCTCAATTAACAAAACGTCTAAAAGAACAAAACATCGAATTAGAATTAACGGAAGCTGCATTAGACCGAATTGCAAATGAAGGTTATGATCCAGAATATGGTGCAAGACCACTGCGTCGTGCAATTCAGAAAAATGTAGAAGACCGTTTATCAGAAGAAATTCTAAAAGGTACAGTTCTAACAGACCAAATTGTTGTATTTGATGTACAAGATGGCGATTTCGTTGTTCATGTCAAAGAAAAAGCGAAAAACTAATTTTAGATAGGTGAAAACCTATACGAAATTAAAATTTAAAAACACTCCGAACAGACGTTTGGAGTGTTTTGCTTTATAATAAGGGAATATGAATGCGGAGGTGCACAAAGTGGCAAAGAAAAAAACAAAGTTTATGTGTACAGGTTGCGGTTATGAAGCGCCGAAATGGATGGGGCGTTGTCCAGGGTGCGGTGAATGGAATACGATGATTGAAGATGTTGAGATTGTACAAAAAGGCCCTCGCGGTGCATTCCAACATACAGTGAGTAAATCACAACAAAAAGCCATGCCGATTATTTCAGTCGAAACACAAGAAGAACCACGTGTACAAACAGAATTACACGAGTTGAATCGCGTGTTAGGTGGCGGTGTCGTACCAGGTTCACTTGTCCTAATCGGTGGCGACCCAGGGATTGGAAAATCTACACTGCTATTACAAGTATCTGCCTTATTATCGAATCAAGGGCATCGTGTTTTATATATATCGGGTGAAGAATCCGTTCGCCAAACGAAGCTACGCGCAGAACGCTTAGGGGTAAAATCTGCTGAACTCTATATTTACTCTGAAACAAATTTAGAATTTTTACATGAAACAATTGAGGAAGTACAGCCGAAGTTTGTCATTGTCGATTCTATTCAAACCGTACATCATCCAGAAGTGACGAGTGCACCAGGAAGTGTATCGCAAGTTCGAGAGTGTACAGCAGAATTAATGCGTATTGCGAAAACGAAAAATATCGCTATTTTCTTAGTTGGTCATGTAACGAAAGAAGGACAAATTGCAGGACCGCGTATTTTAGAACATATGGTAGATACCGTTCTTTATTTTGAAGGAGAACGTCATCACACATATCGTATTTTACGCAGTCAAAAAAATCGATTCGGTTCTACGAATGAAATTGCGATTTTTGAAATGTTGCAAGGTGGGTTGAAGGAAGTACTAAATCCATCAGAACTATTTTTACAAGAACGTTCGCAAGGTGCGCCAGGGTCTACAGTTGTCGCCTCAATGGAAGGGACAAGACCGATTTTAGTAGAGATTCAAGCTCTTGTAACACCATCAAGTTTTAACTATCCAAAACGCATGGCGACAGGATTGGATCAAAATCGAATTTCATTATTAATGGCTGTTTTAGAAAAACGTATGGGTCTAATGCTACAAGCACAAGATGCCTATATTAAAGTAGCAGGTGGTGTAAAGTTAGACGAACCTGCCATCGATTTAGCCGTCCTAGTATGTATCGTATCGAGTTTTAAAGATGCGAATGCTAACGCTACGGACTGTTTTGTAGGTGAGGTTGGTTTAACGGGTGAAGTGCGACGTGTGTCACGTATCGAACAACGTGTTCAAGAAGCAGCGAAACTCGGTTTCAAACGCGCGATTATTCCGGCGTCTAACTTAGGTGGTTGGGAGTACCCAGAAGGGATTCAAGTGATGGGTGTAGAGACCGTAAACCAAGCTTTGAAAATTGCGTTCAAAGAAATGTAATGATTTCAAAAAGAAAATGACAAAACGTCTACCTCAAAAGAGAGTTTAGTTGGCAAAGTATGTATAATGAGCTCAAGGGGAGGTGAGAGAAATGTTAAAACGAATCGTTCAAGTCGCATTTTTGTTCATCGGGGGTACATTAGGGTTTATCTTATTACCGCCATTATTTGATGTTATTCATTTAAGTTCAAACTCTTGGATTAACAATCCCTATGTGACGGTTTCGCTTGGTGCAGTTCTTTTATTCATTCTGTCTTTTGTATTGGCAGATCCGTTTATTCGATTTATGAAATTCTTTGAAGAGCGCCTATTAAAAGCACCTGTGGGCGACTTATTATTTGGAACAATTGGTTTAATCATAGGTTTAACACTAGCGTTTTTAGTAGGTGTTGCACTTGATGGTCTTCATTTAGCAGTAATTAGTGATATTGCACCAATCTTATTATCCATTGTTTTAGGATATGTTTTCTTCCAAGTCGGTTTCAAAAAACGCGATGAATTAATGTCTGTTTTCACATCGCGTTCTAATAAGAAAAAAGAAGCAGATGTAGGTGCGGAGAGTTTTAACGAAGTAGGTTATAAGCTACTAGATACAAGCGTTATTATCGACGGTCGAATTGCAGATATTTCAAAAACCGGTTTTATTGAAGGTGTTTTAGTTGTCCCGCAATTTGTATTAACTGAATTACAGCATATTGCCGACTCATCTGATACATTAAAGCGTACAAGAGGTCGACGTGGACTTGATATTTTAAAAGTACTTCAAGATGCTTCAAATTCAAATGTCTTAATTACTGAAATTGATTTTGAAGATGTACCTGAAGTGGATTTAAAATTAGTACGTCTGGCAAAAAAGATGGGTGCACAAATTCTAACGAATGACTTTAACTTAAATAAAGTATGTGAGCTACACAAAGTAAGTGTGTTGAATATTAATGACTTAGCTAACGCAGTAAAACCTGTCGTCATTCCAGGTGAAGAAATGAACGTTGTCGTCATCAAAGATGGTAAAGAGCATAATCAAGGGGTTGCCTATCTAGATGATGGAACGATGATTGTTGTAGAAGAAGGAAGGTCGTACATTGGACAAGCGATTGTCGTAATTGTGACATCTGTTCTCCAAACTTCAGCAGGACGAATGATTTTTGCTAAGCCAAAAAACCATAAATAGTGGTAGTATAAATGTATAAACGAACAGGGGCTGTCCCCAAGAACCAATTGAGGTTTTTTACGGACAAAGCCCCTTTTATATTGAAGGAGTGTACGTTATATGCAGTATGACGTGATTTTACCTGCTGCTGGTAGTGGGAAACGAATGGGCGCTAATCAAAATAAGCTATTTTTAGAATTAGCAGGCATACCTATATTGATTCATACATTACGTGTTTTCGAACAAGATACGCAGTGTCGAGCAATATATTTAGCTGTAAAATCAGAAGAACGTGCCTATATTCAGCAACAATTGGCACAATATGAAATTCATAAAGTAGTTGCGATGCCTGATGGTGGTGAAGAACGCCAGCATAGTGTTTATGCGTGTATACAAGAAATAAAGAATGGTGAAATTGTCCTTGTTCATGATGCAGCAAGACCATTCATTGAATTACCGACGATACATAAGCTTGTACAACAGGCAACAGAAAAGGGTGCAGCAATCGCAGGTGTTCGAGCAAAAGATACAATGAAAAATGTACAAGATGATAAAATACAAGAGACGGTGGATCGTTCAAATCTATGGATGATTCAAACACCACAGGCTTTTCGATTTGAATTATTAAATCGTGCAGAACAACAAGCAGCAGCAGATGGTTTTTTAGGAACCGATGAAGCGATGCTAGTGGAACGATTAGATGAATCCATCTATATTGTTGAAAGTAGTTATGAAAATATAAAGATGACAACCAAAGAGGATTTAGTTTTTGGTGAAGCGATTTTAAATCGTAGAACAGGAGGACATTCATATGTTTAGAATTGGACAAGGTTTTGATGTACACGAGTTTGCGGAAGGACGACCATTAATTATCGGTGGTATTACAATTCCACATGACAAAGGATTGATTGGGCATTCAGATGCAGATGTATTGTTACATACGGTAACAGATGCAGTATTAGGCGCAATCGGTGAAGGGGATATCGGGCGACATTTCCCAGATACAGACCCAGAGTTCAAAGATGCAGATTCAGCAAAATTATTAGCGTACATTTGGAAGATTGTTGAGGAGAAAGGGTATAAGTTAGGAAACGTAGATTGTACAATCATGGCACAACGTCCTAAAATGGCTCCATATATCGAACCAATGCGTAATCGTATTGCAGAACTATTAAATGCAGAACCAGATCAAGTAAATGTGAAAGCAACAACAACAGAAAAGCTTGGATTTGTTGGTCGTGAAGAAGGTATTGCAGCAATGGCAACAATTTTGTTAATCAAAGCCTGAGTTCCTTTAAATTTCAAGGAGCGAGTGGTAAAATGAGGAAAGTTGAATTTTTCTCGACAAATTAGGAGGATCTGAATTATGACTAAAAAAGTTCGTGTACGTTACGCACCAAGTCCAACAGGACATTTACACATCGGTGGCGCACGTACAGCATTATTTAATTATCTATACGCAAAACATTATGATGGGGATTTCGTATTCCGTATTGAAGATACAGATGTAGCTCGTAACATCGAAGGCGGAGAAGAATCTCAACTTCACAACCTTGAATGGTTAGGCATCATCCCTGTAGAATCACCAATCATTGGCGGTCCATACGGTCCATATCGTCAAATGGAACGTTTAGACACATATACAGAGCATGCACAACAATTACTTGAAAAAGGTCTTGCTTACAAATGTTTCTGTACATCAGAAGAATTAGAAGCAGAACGCGAAGCGCAACGTGCAAATGGTGTAGCCGCTCCTATGTATAAAGGGACTTGTCGTCACTTAACTGCAGAAGAAGTTGCAGAAAAAGAAGCAGCGGGTTTACCATACACGATTCGCTTTAAAGTACCAGCAGAAGAAACATATGTAGTTGATGATTTAATTCGTGGCGAAGTAACGTTTGAATCAAAAGACATCGGTGACTGGGTAATCGTAAAAGCAAATGGAATCCCAACATACAACTATGCGGTTGTTTTAGATGATCACTTAATGGAGATGACACACATCTTCCGCGGTGAAGAGCATCTATCAAACACACCAAAACAAATGATGATTTACCGTGCATTTGGTTGGGAAGTACCTCGTTTTGGTCATATGACATTAATCGTAAATGAAAATCATAAAAAATTATCAAAACGTGATGAGTCAATTATTCAATTCATCTCACAATATAAAGATTTAGGTTACTTACCAGAAGCAATGGTCAACTTCCTTGCATTACTTGGTTGGTCTCCAGAGGGTGAAGAAGAAATCTTCTCAATGGATGAGTTAATCGCTCAATTCACTGAAAAACGTTTAACAAAATCACCTTCTATGTACGATACTCAAAAGTTAAAATGGATGAACAACCAGTACATGAAGAAGTTATCGCATGAGCAAGTGGTTGAACTATGCTTACCATTCTTACAAAAAGAAGGTCTTGTTCCTGAAAATCCAACAGAAGAAGAAGCGGCGTGGGCATCTCGTTTAATCGGCTTATACCATGAGCAAATGAGTTACGGTGCAGAAATCGTTGAATTATCAGCACAATTCTTCACAGACGCATTAACATATAGTGAAGAAGAACAAGAAGTATTAGCTGGTGAACAAGTTTCAGAAGTAATGGCTTCATTCAAAGCACAACTAGAAGCACTTGAAGACTACGTAGCACCAGAAATTAAAAAGGCAATCAAAGCTGTTCAAAAAGAAACAGGTCATAAAGGTAAAAATCTATTCATGCCAATTCGTGTTGCAACAACAGGCGAAATGCATGGACCAGAATTAACAGATGCACTTGAACTTTTAGGTAAAGAAACAGTCATTGCACGCATCGAACCATTTATTAAATAAGTTTTCTTTTTTGCAAAGACATTGTAGAATAGAGTTACTTATACAACATAAAGCGTTGAAGAGGAGAAGTATGTGACGCAAGCTCCAAAAAGAGAGGACCATCATCGGCTGAAAGTGGTCTGAGCCTCTGTAAAGCAGAAATGCACCTCTGAGTATTTGATTGAACCATGTTTTTAATGAGGTAGGTCAAATCGGTTTGTCACCGTTATCGACCTTGAGTGGAATAGAGGCTGGTTAGTCCTATTCAATCAGAGTGGAACCGCGTACTTTCTCGCCTCTGTCTATCTTTACGATAGATGGGGGTTTTTTTATTAAACTTAATATCTAAAGGAGTGTTTCATTTGGCTATTCAAATTTTTAATACATTAACACGCGAAAAAGAAGAATTTAAACCAATCGAAGAAGGAAAGGTGCGCATGTATGTATGTGGACCAACTGTTTACAACTACATTCATATCGGAAATGCACGCCCGGTAATCGTTTATGATACAGTTCGTCGCTACTTAACGTATCGTGGTTATGAAGTAGATTATGTTTCAAACTTCACAGATGTAGACGACAAAATCATCAAAGCAGCAAACGAATTAGGTGAAGATGTATCTGAATTAACAGAGCGTTTCATTGCAGCATATTTTGAAGATATTACAGCACTAGGTGCCCAAAAAGCAGATGCCCATCCACGTGTAACAGAACATATGGATGAAATTATCGAGTTCATCGATGTATTAGTTCAAAAAGGATATGCGTACGAATCGCAAGGAGATGTGTATTACCGCACACGCAAATTTAAAAATTATGGACAATTATCACATCAATCTGTAGATGATTTAAAAGTTGGCGCACGTATTGAAGCAGGAACGAAAAAAGAAGATGACTTAGATTTCGCATTGTGGAAAGCAGCAAAACCAGGTGAGATTTCATGGAAGAGTCCTTGGGGTGAAGGCCGTCCAGGTTGGCATATCGAATGTTCTGTTATGGTTCACAATCATTTTGGTGATACAATCGATATTCACGCTGGTGGACAAGATTTGAAATTCCCTCACCATGAAAACGAGATTGCGCAATCAGAAGCTTATACAGATAAAAAATTCTCAAATTATTGGATGCATAACGGGTATATCAATATTGATAACGAAAAAATGTCAAAATCACTAGGTAACTTTATTTTAGTACATGACATCATTCAACAAATTGACCCACAAGTGTTGCGATTCTTTATTCTATCTGTACATTACCGTAACCCAATTAACTTTGCGCAAGACTTGGTGGAAGCAGCAGCGAATGGTTTAGATCGCCTTCGTACAACGCATCAAAATCTACAACATCGTCTAAAAGCAGCAACGAATTTAGTTGAGGTAGACGAAGCTGAATTACAAATTATTGAAGATGCAAAAGCTTATTTTGTTGAATCAATGGATGATGATTTCAATACAGCAAATGCCATTTCAGCACTATTCACCATTTCAACTGCTGCAAATAAATATTTAACAGCTAAAAATACAAACACAGAAGTTTTAGAAGCGTATAAAACAGCGCTAGAAGAATTAACAGGTGTATTAGGTATTCAATTAGCGCAAGCAGAGGAATTATTAGATGCAGACATCGATGCGTTAATCGAAGAACGCCAACAAGCTCGTAAAGACCGAAACTTTGCGCGCGCAGATGAAATTCGTGATATTTTAAAAGAACAAAACATTATTTTAGAAGATACACGTCAAGGTGTACGTTGGAAACGAGGCTAATCAATTGGGACAATTAAGAGATATTGATGTAAAACAATTGAATGCTCTAGCGCTTGCTTATATGGGAGATTCTGTTTTAGAAATTGCGGTACGTGAACACTTATTACGTAATGGTAAAGTGAAGCCGAATATTCTACATCGTGAAGCAACGCGCTATGTTTCTGCAAAAGCACAAGCAAAAGTTGTACGAAAAATGATTGAAGAAGAGTTCTTTACAGAAGACGAAGCGAGTATATTAAGACGAGGACGCAACGCAAAATCAGGTTCTGTACCGAAGAATACAGACGTACAAACATATCATTACAGTTCAGCATTTGAAGCTGTTTTAGGTTATTTATATTTATTAGGACAAGAAGAACGGATAGCGGAAATTATTGCTTATACGATTGAAACAGTGGAAGCTGAGAAATAGGAGGTTATCAATATGGATAACAGACGAGGTAAACGAGAAGAACGTGATCGTCGCGGTAATAAAATTACGCGCGATGGTCGCAAACCTAAAAAGCATACAAGAAGACCATACGAAGAGCCAAAAGAAATCGTAGAAGTTGTCGAGGTAGAACAAAAAGATAAAGAAATGATTGCAGGTAAAAACCCTGTATTAGAAGCATTGCGCGCGACACGCGATATTAATAAAATTTGGGTAGCAGAAGGTGTAAAAAAAGCAGGGATTGCAGAACTGCTTGAATTAGCAAAAGAACGTGGAATTGTTGTACAATTTGTACCAAAACAAAAAGTCGATGGTCTAACTTCTGAAAACCATCAAGGTGTTGTTGCATCAGTAGCTGCATATAATTATGCGGAATTAAATGATATTTTTGCGATTGCAGAAGAACGTGGTGAAGATCCATTTATTTTAATTTTAGATGAATTAGAAGATCCACATAACTTAGGCTCAATTATGCGTACAGCAGACGCTGTTGGCGTACATGGAATCATCATTCCAAAGCGTCGCTCAGTTGCTTTAACAGCAGTGGTAGCAAAAGCTTCAACTGGCGCAATTGAGTATATTCCAACAGTACGTGTCGGTAATTTATCGCAAATCGTTGATGAATTAAAAGAACGTGGTGTATGGATTGCTGGGACAGATGCAAAAGGTTCTGAAGACTATCGTCGCATGGATGCAACATTACCTCTTGCCGTCATTATCGGTAGTGAAGGTAAAGGTATGAGTCGCGTATTAAAAGAGAAGTGTGATTTCCTCTACAATTTACCAATGGTTGGACATGTTACGTCATTAAACGCCTCGGTAGCTGCATCATTATTGATGTATGAAGTGTACCGTAAGCGTCACGAATTATAAGTGATTGCCTATGGATATTATGTTGGTAGATGGGTATAACATCATCGGAGCTTGGAAAGAGCTACAAGAATTAAAAAAGCATGGACTAATTGAAGCACGTGATCGTTTAATTGAAATGATGGCAGATTACCAAGCGTATTCAGGCATGAAAGTAATCGTCGTTTTCGATGCATACCTTGTCCCAGGAAATGCGACCAAACTTAAAAAACACGAAGTCGAAGTTATTTTTACAAAATCAAAAGAAACAGCAGATGCTCGTATTGAAAAATTATCGAATGAGTTAATGTCACGTCGAACAAAAGTTTATGTAGCCACAAATGATATGGCTGAACAAAATGTCATTTTTGGTAATGGCGCACTAAGAAAATCAGCGCGTGAATTTGAAATCGATGTTCAAACTGCTCAAAAAGGTATTGAAGAAAAAGTACGACAAACGATTAAAGAAAAACCTGTGCGTCCACTAAATATGTCAGAAGAAGTACATGAGGCGCTTGAAAAAATACGTAGAGGAAAATTTTAGGTATATGGATAAATATTGTTAGTTACGTTATACTAGGTCTAACTATGCAGGGAACATAAATTGGGGTGGTACTTTGATAACTGATCAATTACAAGAAAAGCAACAACGGTTTAAAACCCTTACAGATGAGCAGTTAGTCGTTCGTTCTCGTGAGGGCGATAGTGATGCGTTAGATTTTTTGATTACAAAGTATAAAAACATTGTTCGACATAAAGCAGGGTCTTATTTTTTAATAGGAGCTGACCGAGAAGATATTGTGCAAGAAGGCATGATTGGTCTATATAAAGGGATTCGAGATTTTAACGAAGATAAGCAAGTGACATTTAAAGTTTTTGCGGAACTATGTATCACACGTCAAATTATCACAGCAATCAAAACAGCGACGCGTCAAAAACACATTCCTTTGAATTCTTCTGTTTCGCTTGATAAGCCGATTAATGATGATGAACAAGTGAATACATTGTTAGATATTTTGGCGACGAATGAACAAGATGATCCGCAAGAAGTTATGGTGAGTAAAGAACGAGTCCATTACATGGAATCAAAAATAAAAGATGTGCTTAGTGCGTTTGAAAAACAAGTATTGGCTCTCTATTTAGATGATTGTACATATCAAGAGATGTCATTAGCACTGAAAAAAGAAGTGAAGTCGATTGATAATGCTTTACAACGTATTAAGCGCAAGTTAGAACATCATATTTTGAATATATGAGCTAGTTGACAGAAAAGATTGTAAAGTGTTAGTCTTTTAACAGAACAATGCCTAAAAAGGTGATGACAATGGCAAACAAAATCGTTTTATGTTGTGAAAAATGTGGCGCTCGTAATTATCATTTACCGGCCCCAAAAGATCTTTCAAAACGCATGGAGTTAAAAAAATTCTGCTCAACTTGTAATGAACACACATTACATAAGCAGACACGATAGCATTTATATAAGATTTATTCGGAGGTTAGGTTAGATGGCAAAGTTAAAGCAGTTTTTCAAAAACGTCCTATCTGAGATGCGAAAAACAAGCTGGCCGAAACGTAAAGAGCTTAGTAAATATACACTTGTTGTAATTTCTACATTAATCTTTATGGCAGTATTCTTTATGCTAGTGGACTTAGGAATCTCAAAATTATTCCGTATGTATTTGGATTTATAGACGAAAAATGTTATGATTTGTGAAAGAGCCCGTAATGTGTACGGGTTTTTTCATTTGCCTTAAAAAAGGAGGGAATGGACCACGCGTCCAGACAATTATGGAGAAGAATTGGTATGTTGTTCATACGTATTCAGGTTACGAGAATAAAGTAAAGTTAAATCTCGAAAAACGTATCGAAACAATGGGAATGTCGGATAAAATTTTCCGCGTAATCATCCCAGAAGAACAAGAAACAGAAGTAAAAGATGGTAAGAAAAAAACATATATGCGTAAAACGTTCCCAGGTTACGTTCTTGTCGAGTTAATTATGACAGACGATGCTTGGTATGTAGTACGTAATACACCAGGTGTAACAGGATTTATCGGTTCATCAGGTGGCGGTGTTAAGCCAACTCCATTATTACCAGAAGAAGTAGAAGTCATCCTTGCGCAAATGGAAGCGAACTCACCAACTGTAGAACTAGATTTCGCAGTAGGCGACTTAGTAGAAGTGAAAGAAGGACCTTTCGCACACTTCCAAGGTGTGGTTGAAGAAATTGATGCTGATAAACAAAAAATTAAAGTAAATGTTGATATGTTCGGCCGTGAAACGGTTATGGAACTAGATTTTGCACAAGTTTTAAAAGTTTAATCACTTTTGAACTTGCCACAAAAACATAAAAGTGTTATCATTTCAAAGGTCAGACTGTAATGTATGACTACCGTAATTTTTAATGTTATCGGAATAAGCCGACAGACAGATATTGAGTGGGAGGGGAAACCCTTTGACCACATCACGGACTTAAGGAGGTGTGTCTCGTGGCTAAAAAAGTTGTAAAAGTTGTAAAACTTCAAATTGAAGCTGGTAAAGCAAATCCAGCTCCACCAGTAGGTCCTGCACTAGGTCAAGCAGGTGTTAACATCATGGGGTTCTGTAAAGAATTCAATGCTCGTACACAAGACCAAGCAGGTTTAATCATTCCAGTAGAGATTTCTGTATTTGAGGATCGTTCATTCACATTCATTACAAAAACTCCGCCGGCAGCAGTGTTACTTAAAGTAGCAGCTGGTATTAAATCAGGTTCAGGTGAACCAAACCGTGTTAAAGTAGCTACAGTGAAACGCGATAAAGTTCGCGAAATCGCTGAAACAAAAATGCCAGACTTAAACGCAGGTTCTGTAGAAGCTGCTATGTTAATGGTAGAAGGTACTGCACGTAGCATGGGTATTGTCATCGAAGACTAATCCCATTACTTGATAGAGAAGTTTTGTTTTTTGGAGGTTGCGACAGTTTCACAAGATTGAAACTCGCAGCCTTTATTCGTGGGAGGTTTATTCCGCTACAACCACAATCAAGGAGGAAATTATAATGGCTAAAAAAGGTAAAAAACTACAAGAAGCTGCTAAGCTAGTAGATAAAAATAAACTATACACAGTAGCAGAAGCTGCTGAGTTAGCAAAAAGCACAAGCACTGTAAACTTTGATGCAACTGTAGAAGTTGCTTTCAACTTAAACATCGATACTCGTAAAAACGACCAACAAATCCGTGGTGCAGTAGTACTACCAAACGGTACTGGTAAAACTCAAAAAGTTTTAGTATTCGCTAAAGGTGAAAAAATCAAAGAAGCAGAAGCTGCTGGCGCTGACTACGTAGGCGATGCTGAGTACATCCAAAAAATCCAAGGTGGCTGGTTCGATTTCGACGTAATCGTTGCGACTCCAGACATGATGGGTGAAGTTGGTAAACTTGGTCGTGTATTAGGACCTAAAGGTTTAATGCCAAACCCTAAAACAGGTACAGTTACTTTTGACGTAACTAAAGCTGTTAATGAAATCAAAGCTGGTAAAGTTGAATACCGTGCTGACAAAGCTGGTATCGTACATGCACCAGTAGGTAAAGTTTCATTCGAAGCTGACAAATTAGCTGAAAACATCCAAACAATCGTTGATGTAATCACAAAAGCTAAACCTGCAACTGCTAAAGGTGTTTACATGAAGTCTGTTCACGTAACAACTACAATGGGACCATCAATCAAAATTGACTCTCTTTCTTTAGCAAAATAATTTCATATTGACAATGTACTGTTCTATTGTTAAAATAGACAACGTTGTGAATTATCCATTTGTACCATAGACAGTAGGGGTAGCTTAATTGACTACTTAATGATCCTACCGAGGGCAAAGGAACTCAGACTCTTTAATGATGATGAATTTCCGCCCCTCTCTATTTTATTGATGAGGGGCTTTTCTTTTGTCGGTATAAGTGACCCATTCTTATAGGAGGTGTCCAATCATGAGCAAAGCAGTTGAAATGAAACAAACTGTTGTTCAAGAAATCGCTGAGAAATTCAAAAGCGCAGCGTCAGTAGTAGTAGTTGACTACCGTGGTCTTACAGTTGCACAAGTAACTGAATTACGTAAACAATTACGCGAAGCTGGTGTTGAATTCAAAGTATACAAAAATACTTTAGTTCGCCGTGCTACTGAAGAAGTTGGTCATGCTGATTTAAATTCTGCATTAACAGGCCCTAACGCTATTGCATTCTCAACTGAAGATGTAATCGCTCCAGCCCGTATTATCAACAACTTCGCGAAAGAAAACGAACAACTTGAAATTAAAGCTGGTTTAATCGAAGGCGCTGTGGCTTCTGCTGAAGAAATCAAAGCACTTGCAGAACTTCCATCACGCGAAGGTCTATTATCTATGCTTTTATCAGTTCTACAAGCACCAATGCGCAACTTCGCGCTTGCAACAAAAGCTGTTGCAGACCAAAAAGAAGAACAAGGCGCTTAATAGCAAGTTGATCTTCACCGCATAGTAATATGCACAAAAAAATAAAAAATTAGATTCCAAATAGGAGGAACTCATAATGAACCAAGAACAAATCTTAGCTGCAATCAAAGAGATGACAGTTTTAGAATTAAATGACTTAGTAAAAGCAATCGAAGAAGAATTCGGTGTAACTGCTGCAGCTCCTGTAGCTGTTGCTGGTGGCGCTGCTGGTGCTGCTGAAGAGAAAACAGAATTTGATGTTGTATTAGCATCTGCTGGTGAATCTAAAATTAAAGTAATCAAAGTGGTTCGTGAAATCACTGGTTTAGGTCTTAAAGAAGCTAAAGAAGTTGTAGATAACGCTCCTAAAGCTCTTAAAGAAGGCGTATCTAAAGAAGAAGCTGAAGAAATCAAAGCTAAACTTGAAGAAGTTGGCGCAAACGTAGAAGTTAAGTAATTAATTTTCTATTGATTAACAAAAGCTCGTCAATATACTTATTGACGAGCTTTTCTTCATTTTATGTGAAGGAGGGCGAAATATGTCAGAACATTATTATTCAAAAAAACCGCATGTAGAAAGCAAACCAAGAAAGTGGAATTTCACATTAAGAGGTTTTACATTTTCTTTTGAAACTGACGCAGGCGTGTTTAGTAAAAGCGAAGTAGATTTTGGATCCCGTGTGTTAATCGACTGCTTTGAATTACCGAGTGTTTCTGGAGATATTTTAGATGTAGGTTGTGGTTATGGGCCGATCGGGTTGTCGATTGCTAAAAGTTATCCGGATCGCACAGTTCATATGATGGACGTGAATGACCGAGCATTAAGTTTAGCTGAGAGAAATGCGGAAAATAACGGAGTACAAAATGTGCAGATTTATGAGAGTGACGCACTTTCATCTGTGAAAACAGATCAAGTCGCTGCTGTTTTGACAAACCCGCCAATCCGCGCAGGAAAGAAAACGATTTTTCGTTTTTATGACCAAGCGTATGATGTGCTGAGAGAAGAAGGCGAGCTGTGGATTGTGATTCAAAAGAAGCAAGGAGCCCCTTCAACGATGGATCATTTAGCTGAAAAGTTTCGTTTGGTAGAAGTTGTTGATAAGGTCAAAGGTTATTGGATTATCAGAGCTGTCAAATAATTTGTCAACAATAAAAGATTGACTTGACAAATCGGCTATGATATTATAAGAAAATGCAAAAATATTTAAATTGCATAGGTATGTCTTTTTATCGTTCAAGGTAAAAAGTCAGCAATTTTTTAAGTTTGGTTAAACGAGAATGAGCTCTAAATTATATGAACTCGTTTTCTTTTTTGTCTTTCAAATCATACACGATGTGTAAAGATTTTGAAAGACCTATTATCGCTTTATGAGGGGTGAATGAGTTGACAGGTCAACTAGTTCAGTACGGACAACACCGCCAGCGTAGAAGCTTCGCGCGTATTAAAGAGGTGCTGGAACTTCCGAATCTTATTGAGATTCAAACCGCATCTAACGAGTGGTTCCTAGAAGAAGGATTACGTGAAATGTTCCGCGATATTTCACCGATTGAAGACTTCACAGGGAATTTATCACTAGAGTTTGTCGATTACAGTCTTGGGGAACCAAAATATGATGTCGATGAATGTAAACAACGCGACGCAACTTTTGCCGCGCCATTGCGTGTGAAAGTACGTTTGCATAACAAAGAAACTGGAGACGTGAAAGAACAAGAAGTATTCATGGGTGATTTCCCATTAATGACTGAAACAGGTACTTTCATTATTAACGGTGCAGAACGCGTTATCGTTTCCCAATTAGTAAGATCACCAAGTGTATACTACCACGATAAAACTGATAAAAACGGTAAAAAAGGTTTTGGAGCTACAGTGATTCCTAACCGTGGTGCATGGCTTGAATATGAAACAGATGCGAAAGATGTAGTACATGTTCGTATCGACCGTACACGTAAATTACCAGTAACAGTACTTTTACGTGCATTAGGTTTCGCTTCAGACCAAGAAATCATCGATTTAATCGGTGATAACGAGTACTTGCGTAATACATTAGAAAAAGATAATACAGAAAGCACAGAAAAAGCGCTTCTAGAAATTTATGAGCGTCTACGTCCTGGTGAACCACCAACAGTAGAAAGTGCGAAAAACTTATTGTATTCTCGTTTCTTCGACCCAAAACGCTATGATTTAGCAGCTGTAGGTCGTTATAAAATGAACAAAAAGCTTCACATTAAAAACCGTTTATTCAACCAAACAATCGCTGAAACACTGGTAGACCCAGAAACAGGCGAAATTTTAGTTGAAAAAGGCACATTAATTGATCGTCGTGTCCTAGACAAAATTATTCCAAACCTTGAGAATGGTGTTGGTTTCAAAACCCTTTCTAAAGTGGGTGGCGTAATCGAAGGCGACGTATTAGTACAAGAAGTAAAAATCTTCGCGCCGAACGACGAAGCTCAAAAAGAAATTAAAGTTATTAGTAATGCATATGTTGATGATGAAGTAAAACACTTAACACCAGCAGATGTTGTTGCTTCAGTATCTTATTTCTTTAATTTATTATATGGTATCGGTGATACAGATGATATCGATCACTTAGGTAACCGTCGTCTACGTTCTGTAGGTGAGTTACTGCAAAACCAATTCCGTATCGGTTTATCTCGTATGGAACGTGTTGTACGTGAACGTATGTCAATCAATGATACTGAATCAATCGTGCCACAACAATTAATCAATATTCGTCCAGTAATTGCGTCTATTAAAGAATTCTTTGGTAGTTCTCAATTATCTCAATTCATGGACCAAACAAACCCACTTGCAGAATTAACGCACAAACGTCGTCTATCTGCATTAGGACCTGGTGGTTTAACACGTGAACGTGCTGGCTTTGAAGTACGTGACGTTCACTATTCTCACTATGGCCGTATGTGTCCGATTGAAACTCCTGAGGGACCGAACATTGGTTTAATCAACTCACTATCTTCTTATGCAAAAGTTAATCCATTTGGTTTCATCGAAACGCCATATCGTCGTGTCGATCCTGAAACAGGTGCTGTAACTGCGCATATCGATTACTTAACAGCAGATGAGGAAGATAACTATGTAGTAGCTCAAGCGAACTCACCATTAAATCCAGATGGTACATTCGTAGAGAGTGAAGTGGTAGGTCGTTTCCGTGGAGATAACTCTGTTTTCAAGCGTGAAACAATTGACTACATGGACGTATCTCCTAAACAAGTAGTATCTGCTGCGACAGCATGTATCCCATTCTTAGAAAACGATGACTCAAACCGTGCTCTAATGGGTGCCAACATGCAACGACAAGCTGTTCCTTTATTAAACCCTGAAGCTCCATTCGTTGGAACTGGTATGGAACACGTAGATGCACGTGATTCTGGTGCTGCAGTAGTAGCGAAATATGCTGGTATTGTAGAACATGTAGAAGCTCGTTCAATCCACGTACGCCGTATTGAAGTTGTAGACGGTAAAGAGGTTCAAGGAGATTTAACTAAATATAAACTACAAAAATTCGTTCGTTCAAACCAAGGTACAAGTTATAACCAACGTCCACTTGTGAGCGTAGGCGAGCGCGTAAAACCACGCGATATTCTTGCTGACGGTCCATCAATGGAAAAAGGTGAACTTGCATTAGGTCGTAACGTAGTTGTAGCCTTCATGACTTGGAATGGTTATAACTATGAGGATGCTGTCATCATGAATGAACGCCTAGTTAAAGAAGATGTATACACTTCAGTTCATATCGAAGAATATGAATCAGAAGCGCGTGATACAAAGCTAGGGCCTGAAGAAATCACTCGTGACATTCCAAATGTCGGAGAAGAAGCACTTCGTAACCTTGACGAACGTGGTATTATTCGTATCGGTGCTGAAGTAAATGACGGTGATATTTTAGTAGGTAAAGTAACGCCAAAAGGTGTAACAGAATTAACTGCTGAAGAACGTCTATTACATGCAATCTTCGGTGAAAAAGCACGTGAAGTACGTGATACATCACTTCGTGTACCACATGGTGCCGGTGGTATCGTACTTGATGTTAAAGTCTTCAACCGTGAAGATGGCGACGAATTATCTCCAGGTGTTAACCAATTAGTTCGTGTTTACATTGTTCAAAAACGTAAAATTCGCGTTGGTGACAAAATGGCCGGACGACATGGTAACAAAGGGGTTATCTCGCGTATCCTTCCAGAAGAAGATATGCCATTCTTACCAGACGGTACACCAGTCGATATCATGCTTAACCCACTTGGGGTACCATCTCGTATGAATATCGGACAAGTATTAGAGCTTCATTTAGGTATGGCTGCTCGTTACTTAGGTGTTCACATGGCTACACCAGTATTCGATGGTGCGTCAGATGAAGATGTATGGAAAGTGATGGAAGAAGCTGGTATGAACCGTGATGGTAAAACAGTTCTTTATGATGGTCGCTCAGGCGAACCGTTAGACAACCGCGTATCAGTTGGGGTTATGTACATGATCAAACTTGCGCACATGGTTGACGATAAACTTCACGCACGTTCAACAGGACCTTACTCACTTGTTACGCAACAACCACTTGGTGGTAAAGCGCAATTCGGTGGACAACGTTTTGGTGAGATGGAAGTTTGGGCTCTTGAAGCATATGGTGCTGCGCACACACTTCAAGAAATCTTAACTGTTAAATCAGATGACGTTGTTGGTCGTGTGAAAACATACGAAGCAATCGTAAAAGGCGATCCGGTTCCAGAACCAGGCGTTCCAGAATCATTCAAAGTACTAATTAAAGAGTTACAATCTTTAGGTTTAGATGTGAAAATGTTAAACATCAATGACGAAGAAATTGAACTACGCGACTTAGATGATGAAGAAGAAAACACATCAAATAACGCATTAAACATTCTTCCAAATGATGAAAATGCAGAAGCATCAGCGACTGTACAAGAAGATTAATCGAGTATTTTTGTGGAAGATGGACAGGCTCTTTTTGGGCTTGTCCTAATTCCAATTTATCTATAAAAATCAATCGTCGAGCTAATTTATAAGTCAAATAGACTTCAGAATAAAGGGAGGTAGGCTCCTTGATAGACGTTAATAATTTTGAGTATATGAAAATCGGTTTAGCTTCACCAGATAAAATCCGCTCATGGTCTTATGGAGAAGTAAAAAAACCTGAAACAATCAACTACCGCACACTAAAACCAGAAAAAGATGGTTTATTCTGTGAGCGTATTTTCGGACCTACAAAGGACTGGGAATGTCATTGTGGTAAATACAAACGCGTTCGCTATAAAGGTGTAGTTTGTGACCGTTGTGGCGTAGAAGTAACACGCGCTAAAGTTCGTCGTGAACGTATGGGTCACATCGAATTAGCAGCATCTGTATCACACATTTGGTACTTTAAAGGTATTCCATCTCGTATGGGTCTAATTTTAGACATGTCACCTCGTGCACTAGAAGAAGTTATCTACTTTGCTTCTTACGTAGTAATCGATTCAGCTGATACACCTTTAGAGAAAAAACAATTACTTTCTGAAAAAGAGTATCGTGCTTATCGTGAAAAGTTCGGTTCAACATTCAAAGCATCAATGGGTGCTGAAGCGATTAAAGACCTTTTACGTGAAATCGATCTTGATAAAGAAACAGAAATGTTAAAAGAAGAATTAAAAACTGCTCAAGGTCAACGCCGTACACGTGCGATTAAACGTCTTGAAGTAGTTGAATCGTTCCGTCACTCAGGTAACCGTCCTGAATGGATGATTTTAGATGTACTACCTGTAATTCCACCAGAATTACGTCCAATGGTACAACTTGATGGTGGTCGTTTTGCGACTTCAGATTTAAACGATTTATATCGTCGTGTAATCAACCGTAATAACCGTTTAAAACGTTTATTAGACCTTGGTGCTCCTGGCATCATCGTACAAAACGAAAAACGTATGTTACAAGAAGCGGTAGATGCATTAATCGATAATGGTCGTCGTGGCCGTCCTGTTACAGGTCCTGGTAACCGTCCATTAAAATCACTTTCACATATGTTAAAAGGTAAACAAGGTCGTTTCCGTCAAAACTTACTTGGTAAACGTGTTGACTACTCTGGTCGTTCAGTAATCGTAGTTGGTCCATCTTTAAAAATGTACCAATGTGGTTTACCAAAAGGTATGGCAATCGAGCTATTCAAACCTTTCCTAATGAAAGAATTAGTTGAGCGTGGTTTAGCGCACAACATTAAATCTGCAAAACGTAAAATTGAACGTATGCATGAAGATGTATGGGATGTTTTAGAAGAAATCATTCGCGAGCACCCAGTATTACTAAACCGAGCGCCAACGCTTCACCGTTTAGGTATCCAAGCATTCGAACCAACATTAATTGAAGGTAAAGCGATTCGTCTTCATCCGTTAGTATGTACAGCTTACAATGCTGACTTCGACGGTGACCAAATGGCGGTCCATGTACCACTTTCAGCAGAAGCGCAAGCAGAAGCTCGTCTATTAATGTTAGCTGCTCAAAACATCTTGAACCCTAAAGATGGTAAGCCAGTTGTAACGCCTTCTCAAGATATGGTATTAGGTAACTACTACCTAACTTTAGAACGTAAAGGTGCACCTGGTGAAGGTACAGTATTTACAGATGCTGAAGAAGTAATGGTAGCTTACCAAAACACTGAAGTACATCTGCATACACGTGTAGCAATTAAAGCATCATCTTTAAATAATAAAACATTTACAGAAGAACAGAATGGTAAACTATTAGTTACAACTGTTGGTAAAATTATTTTCAACGAAATTCTTGATGAGAACTTCCCATATATTAATGAACCATCAAATGATAACTTATTAGAAACACCAGATCACTTCTTCTTACCAACGAATACAAATGTAAAAGAATACTTCGAAAATACAGATGTAATAAAACCATTTACAAAGAAATTCTTAGGTAATGTTATTGCGGAAGTCTTTGCACGTTATCACATTACAGAAACATCTGTTATGTTAGACCGTATGAAAGACTTAGGATTCAAATATTCTACTAAAGCTGGTATTTCAATCGGTATCTCAGATATCATCGTATTACCAGACAAAGGTGAAATTTTACATCATGCGCAAGAACAAGTAGATAAAGTACAAAAACAATTCCGTCGTGGTTTAATCACAGAAGAAGAGCGATATGATCGCGTTATTTCATTCTGGGGTGCTGCAAAAGACGAAATTCAAGCACGTCTGATGAAATCTTTACCAGCTGAAAACCCAATCTTTATGATGAGTGACTCTGGTGCCCGTGGTAACGCATCTAACTTTACACAGTTAGCTGGTATGCGTGGTCTGATGGCAAACCCATCTGGTCGTATCATCGAGTTACCAATCAAATCATCATTCCGTGAAGGTTTAACCGTATTAGAGTACTTCATCTCGACTCATGGTGCGCGTAAAGGTCTTGCCGATACCGCACTTAAAACAGCCGATTCAGGTTACCTTACTCGTCGTCTAGTTGACGTAGCGCAAGATGTAATCGTACGTGAAGATGATTGCGGTACTGACCGTGGTTTAACAATTACTTCATTAAAAGAGGGCTCTGAAATTATCGAAGCATTAGACGAGCGTATTATCGGTCGTTATGCGAAGAAAACAATTCGTCACCCAGAAACAAAAGAAGTAATCGTTGCGCGTAACGAATTAATTACGCAAGAGTTAGCTCGCGTAATTATTGATGCTGGAATCGAAGAAGTTACAATTCGTTCTGCATTTACATGTAACACACGTCACGGCGTATGTAAAAAATGTTACGGTATGAACTTAGCTACAGGAGATAAAGTTGAAGTTGGCGAAGCTGTTGGTACAATCGCAGCTCAATCAATCGGTGAGCCAGGTACACAGTTAACAATGCGTACATTCCATACTGGTGGGGTTGCCGGTGCCGATATCACACAAGGTCTTCCTCGTATCCAAGAGATTTTTGAAGCACGTAATCCAAAAGGTCAAGCAGTAATCAGTGAAATCACTGGTGTTGTTTCTGATATTGAGGAAATTCGTGAAGGTCAAAAAGAAATTACGGTAACAAGCCCAATTGAATCACGTAAATATTTAGCACCATACAATGCACGTTTAAAAGTACAAGTAAACGATGAAGTTGTTCATGGTCAAGTATTAACAGAGGGTTCAATTGATCCAAAACAATTAATCAAAGTAACAGATGTTTCAACTGTAGAAGAATATCTATTAAAAGAAGTACAAAAAGTTTACCGTATGCAAGGGGTAGAAATTGGCGATAAACACATTGAAGTAATGGTTCGTCAAATGCTACGCAAAGTACGCGTAATCGAAGCTGGTGATACTGATTTATTACCTGGTTCACTTCTAGATGTTCACCAATTCTATGATGCAAACAAAACTGTTCTTAAAGAAGGTAAACTACCTGCTACATGTACACCAGTGATTCTTGGTATTACAAAAGCATCACTTGAAACAGAATCATTCTTATCTGCTGCATCATTCCAAGAAACAACTCGTGTTCTTACAGATGCTGCAATCAAAGGAAAACGCGATGAGTTATTAGGACTTAAAGAGAACGTTATCCTTGGTAAGTTGATTCCTGCTGGTACAGGTATGCAACGCTACCGTCAAATCCAAATTGCTGGTGAAGACGAGCAAAAATCAGAAGAAGCAGTTTCTGCTGAATAACTGATGAAAATCGAGGGAGAAATCTCCCTCGATTTTTTATTTTGGGTTGACACGTTGTTTTGAGAATGATAATATATTTTAGGTTGATAGTTGTCTGTCTATCATTTCGGAGGATATGAAAATTTTCTCACGGAAAAATCAACAGTCTGGTTTAAAACGAACAATAGTTAATATTTGTTGGTCATGTATGAGGATAATGAACCTCTAAATGTATACGATCGAATGGCCACGCATGCGGTGCGACTAGTAGCACATATATTGGTGTTCCCGTTGCATTTGAACTGGCAGCTAAGCTAGTAGAGAATTTTATTATTTGAACATGTGGCAAGCGATATTAGTATTGATGGTAGTTTTTGCACTGATCATGCGAAAGCTTTGTTTTTTACCCTAAAATGAACCACCTGGATGTGTGGATTTAAAACACAATCAATGAGAGGAGGAAGAATCGATGCCTACAATTAACCAATTAGTACGTAAGCCTCGTCAATCCAAAAGTAAGAAATCAAACTCACCAGCACTAAACAAAGGCTATAACAGCTTTGACAAAGCGTTAACAAACGTTAACTCACCACAAAAACGTGGTGTTTGTACACGTGTTGGTACAATGACACCTAAAAAACCTAACTCAGCGTTACGTAAGTACGCTCGTGTGCGTTTAACTAACCAAATCGAAGTTAACGCTTATATCCCTGGTGAAGGTCACAACTTACAAGAGCACAGTGTTGTTCTTATCCGTGGCGGACGCGTAAAGGATTTACCTGGTGTTCGTTACCACATCGTACGTGGTGCGCTTGATACTGCTGCTGTACAAGGACGTATGCAATCACGTTCATTATACGGTGCTAAAAAACCTAAAGAGAAAAAATAATTTACATTGAGCTATATAGCTGAAAGGAGGAAAACACATGCCTCGTAAAGGTCCTGTTTCCAAACGTGACGTGTTACCAGATCCAATTTATAATTCAAAACTAGTAACTCGTTTAATCAATAAAATGATGGTAGATGGTAAAAGAGGTACTTCTCAAAAAATCTTATACGGAGCTTTCGAATTAGTAAAAGAACGCTCAGGTCAAGATCCACTAGAAGTATTTGATGCTGCACTTAACAACGTAATGCCTGTACTTGAAGTACGCGCTCGTCGTGTTGGTGGTGCTAACTACCAAGTACCAGTAGAAGTACGTCCAGAACGTCGTACAACTCTTGGTCTTCGTTACCTAGTAAACTACTCTCGTCTTCGTGGCGAAAAAACAATGGAAGAACGTCTTGCTAACGAAATTTTAGACGCTTCTAACAACACTGGTGCGTCAGTTAAAAAACGCGAAGATATGCACAAAATGGCAGAAGCAAACAAAGCGTTCGCTCACTACCGTTGGTAATATTAAAAATATCTTAATCCATTATGGAAGGAGAAATACCGCATGACTAGAGAATTCTCACTAGAGAACACTCGTAATATCGGAATCATGGCTCACATCGATGCTGGTAAAACAACAACTACAGAGCGTATCCTTTATTACACTGGTAAGATTCACAAAATCGGTGAAACTCACGAAGGTGCTTCTCAAATGGACTGGATGGAGCAAGAGCAAGAACGTGGTATCACAATCACTTCTGCCGCGACAACAGCTCAATGGAAAGGCCACCGCATAAACATCATTGATACACCAGGACACGTAGACTTCACTGTAGAAGTTGAACGTTCTCTTCGTGTACTTGATGGTGCTGTAACTGTACTTGATGCTCAATCAGGTGTAGAGCCACAAACTGAAACTGTATGGCGTCAAGCTACAACATACGGTGTACCACGTATCGTATTTATTAACAAAATGGATAAAATCGGTGCAAACTTCCTATACTCTGTAGGAACTCTTAAAGAACGTTTAGAAGCAAATGCTCACCCAATTCAGTTACCAATCGGTGCTGAAGATGAGTTCAACGCAATCATCGACCTTGTAGAAATGAACGCTACATTCTACAAAGAAGGTGACGACGGTTCTAACGCTGAAGTGAAAGAAATTCCTGAGGAATACAAAGCTCAAGCTGAAGAATACCGCGAAAAATTAATCGAAGCTGTTGCTGAATTAGACGAAGAGCTAATGGAAAAATACTTCGCAGGCGAAGAAATTACAACTGAAGAGTTAAAAGCGGGTATCCGTAAAGCAACTCTATCTGTTGAATTCTACCCAGTAGTATGTGGTACAGCATTCAAAAACAAAGGTGTTCAATTAATGCTTGATGCAGTAATTGACTACTTACCAGCTCCAACAGACGTAGCTGCTATTACTGGTACATCTGTTGACGGCGAAGAAGAAATCGTACGTCATTCATCTGATGAAGAGCCATTCGCTGCACTAGCGTTCAAAGTTATGACTGACCCTTATGTTGGTAAATTAACTTTCTTCCGTGTGTACTCAGGTATCTTAGAATCAGGTTCTTACGTACAAAACTCATCTAAAGGTAAGCGTGAACGTGTAGGTCGTATCCTACAAATGCACGCAAACTCACGTGAAGAAATCGAACGCGTTTACGCAGGCGATATCGCAGCAGCTGTAGGTTTAAAAGTTACAACTACTGGTGATACTTTATGTGATGAAAAAGCTTTAGTAATTCTTGAGTCTATGGAATTCCCTGAGCCAGTAATCTCACTTTCTGTAGAACCAAAATCAAAAGCTGACCAAGATAAAATGGGTCAAGCCTTACAAAAACTTCAAGAAGAAGATCCAACTTTCCGTGCACATACTGATCCTGAAACAGGACAAACAATCATCTCTGGTATGGGTGAACTTCACTTAGATATCTTAGTTGATCGTATGAAGCGAGAATTCCGCGTTGAAGCTAATGTTGGTGCTCCACAAGTTTCTTACCGTGAAACTTTCCGTTCATCAGCTCAAGTTCAAGGTAAATTCACTCGTCAATCAGGTGGTCGCGGTCAATACGGTGACGTATGGGTTGAGTTCACTCCAAATGAAGAAGGTAAAGGTTTCGAATTCGAAAACGCAATCGTTGGTGGTGTTGTTCCACGTGAATACATCCCTGCAATCGAAGCTGGTTTAAGAGATTCATTAGCAAACGGTGTATTAGCTGGATTCCCAGTAATTGACGTTAAAGCTAAGTTATACGATGGTTCTTACCATGATGTCGATTCAAACGAAATGGCCTTCAAAGTGGCTGCATCTCTTGCAGTTAAAAAAGCAGCAACTGTTTGTAACCCAGTTCTTTTAGAACCAGTTATGAAAGTAGAAGTTGTAATGCCAGAAGAATACCTTGGTGATATCATGGGTAACATTACTGCTCGTCGCGGACGCGTTGAGGGTATGGAAGCTCGCGGTAACGCACAAGTTGTTCGTGCAATGGTTCCACTTGCTGAAATGTTTGGTTATGCAACAACTTTACGTTCAGCTACACAAGGTCGCGGTACATTCTCAATGGTATTTGACCACTACGAAGAAGTACCAAAATCAGTTTCTGAAGAAATCATCAAGAAACACAAAGGTGAATAATTCAATTATTTTTAATTGAATTTTCTACTGTTATCAAGTATAAATAACTATGTAAGCTATGATTTATTATGGGGTAGGGCCCTGCCCCTTCAATAAATTATGACTATAAACTAAATTACAAACCCTAGGAGGCACATTTAAAATGGCTAAAGAAAAATTCGACCGTTCTAAAACACATGCTAACATTGGTACAATCGGACACGTTGACCATGGTAAAACTACATTAACTGCTGCAATCGCTACAGTTCTTTCTAAAAAAATGGGTGGAGAAGCTAAATCTTACGATCAAATCGATAACGCTCCAGAAGAAAAAGAGCGCGGTATCACAATCAACACTTCTCACATCGAGTACGAAACTGAAAAACGTCACTACGCTCACGTTGACTGCCCAGGACACGCTGACTATGTTAAAAACATGATCACTGGTGCTGCACAAATGGACGGCGGTATCTTAGTAGTATCTGCTGCTGATGGTCCAATGCCACAAACTCGTGAACACATCCTTTTATCTCGTCAAGTAGGTGTTCCATACCTAGTTGTATTCTTAAACAAATGCGATATGGTAGACGACGAAGAATTACTAGAATTAGTTGAAATGGAAGTTCGTGACTTATTATCAGAATACGATTTCCCAGGCGACGAAGTTCCTGTAATCAAAGGTTCTGCTCTTAAAGCTTTAGAAGGCGAAGAAAAATGGGAAGAAGCAATCATTGAATTAATGGACGCTGTTGATTCTTACATCCCAACTCCAGAACGTCAAACTGACAAACCATTCATGATGCCTGTAGAGGATGTATTCTCTATCACAGGTCGTGGTACAGTTGCAACTGGTCGTGTTGAACGTGGTCAAGTTAAAGTCGGCGACGTAATCGATATCGTAGGTATCGCTGAAGAAACTGCTCAAACAACTGTAACTGGTGTTGAAATGTTCCGTAAATTATTAGATTACGCTGAAGCTGGCGATAACATCGGTGCTTTATTACGTGGTGTTTCTCGTGAAGATATCCAACGTGGTCAAGTATTAGCTAAACCAGGTTCAATCACTCCACACACAAACTTCAAAGCTGAAGTTTATGTATTATCAAAAGAAGAGGGTGGACGTCACACTCCATTCTTCTCTAACTACCGTCCTCAGTTCTACTTCCGTACAACTGATGTAACTGGTGTTATCACTCTTCCAGAAGGCGTTGAAATGGTAATGCCTGGCGATAACGTTGAAATGGATGTTGAATTAATTCACCCAATCGCTATCGAAGATGGTACTAAGTTCTCAATCCGTGAAGGTGGCCGTACAGTAGGCGCTGGCGTTGTAGCTTCAATCCAAAAATAATTTCTTCTATTGAAGAATGTTATACTGTAATAAAACCCAAGGAGTGCGCACTCCTTGGGTTTTTCTTTTAGCTATTGTTAAATAAGATCAAAAGATTTTTTAAAAATATACAGTTAACAATTGAAATTGAGTTCATAATTTTATATACTATAAAGCGTTGTAAAGACCGAACGCGTGAAGAAATAAGGGAAACGAGTTACATATAAAATATTTTCCTGAAACGACTTGCACATTGCGATATTATTATGTATAATATTGAATGTTGGTCTTTGACTGCGATGAAGCGAGAGGTTACCGACACACCCGGCCGCATTGCCATGGCGAGTGCTCGGAAAATTTTCGTGGAGAATTGTCTAGGAAATAGGCGAAAAGGGAGGGAAAATAATGGCAAAACAAAAGATTCGTATCCGTTTAAAAGCATATGATCACAGAATTCTTGATCAATCGGCTGAGAAAATTGTTGAAACTGCTAAACGTTCAGGTGCTGGTGTATCAGGTCCGATTCCACTACCAACTGAAAAATCAGTTTACACTATCTTACGTGCGGTTCATAAGTACAAAGATTCTCGTGAACAATTCGAAATGCGTACACATAAACGTCTGATCGATATCGTTAACCCAACACCACAAACTGTTGATGCGTTAATGAAACTTGATTTACCATCTGGCGTTGATATTGAAATCAAACTTTAATGGTAAAAATAAAAATAATATTTTAAATCTTACAGGAGGTGCGACTAAATGACTAAAGGAATCTTAGGTAGAAAAATCGGTATGACGCAAGTTTTTGCAGAGAATGGCGATCTAATTCCAGTAACTGTAATCGAAGCTACTCCAAACGTAGTTCTTCAAAAGAAAACAGTTGATACTGATGGTTACGAAGCAATTCAATTAGGTTTCGAAGATAAGCGTGCAAAGCTTTCTAACAAACCTGAACAAGGGCACGTAGCTAAAGCAAACACTGCTCCTAAGCGCTTCATTCGCGAAATTCGCAATGCAAACTTAGCTGAGTACGAAATTGGTCAAGAAGTCAAAGTTGATAGTTTCGCAGAAGGCGATGTAGTAGATGTAACAGGTGTTACTAAAGGTAAAGGTTTCCAAGGTGTTATCAAACGCCACGGACAATCTCGTGGACCTATGTCACATGGTTCTCGTTACCACCGTCGTCCTGGTTCAATGGGTCCAGTTGCTCCGAACCGCGTGTTCAAACAAAAGAAATTACCTGGTCAAATGGGTGGTACAGTAGTAACAATCCAAAACTTAACAATCGTTAAAGTGGATGCTGAACGTAACCTTATTTTAGTAAAAGGTAATGTTCCTGGTTCTAAAAAATCATTAGTAACAGTTAAATCTGCTATTAAAGGTAACTAATTTTCCGAAGAAAGGAGGAAACAGGAATGACAAAAGTTAATGTACTTAGTCAAACAGGTTCTTCTGTAGGCGAAATCGAATTAAACGATGCGATCTTCGGAATCGAACCAAATGAATCAGTTGTATTTGATGCAGTAATCGCTCAACGCGCTTCACTACGTCAAGGTACACACAAAGTAAAAAATCGTTCTGAAGTTGCAGGTGGTGGTCGTAAACCATGGCGTCAAAAGGGTACTGGTCGTGCTCGCCAAGGTTCAATCCGTTCTCCACAATGGCGCGGCGGTGGTATCGTATTCGGTCCAACACCACGTAGCTATGCATACAAACTTCCTAAAAAAGTTCGTCGTTTAGCTCTTAAATCAGTATTATCAGCAAAAGTTGCAGATACTGAATTAGTAGTATTAGACGCATTAACATTAGCAGCACCTAAAACTAAAGATTTCGTACAAGTTCTTTCAGATCTTAAAATCGAATCTAAAGCTTTATTCGTAACTGCTGATGTGGAAGAAAACGTAGCACTTGCTGCTCGTAATATTCCAGGTGTAACAGTATTAACAGCTGAAGGCATCAACGTTCTTGACCTAGTTGGTCATAACCAAGTTGTAATGACTAAATCTGCTGTAGAAAAAATTGAGGAGGTGCTTGGTTAATGGAAGCACGTGACATTTTAAAACGTCCTGTCATTACTGAGCTTTCTTCAGAACAAATGGCAGAACAAAAATACACTTTCGAAGTTGACACTCGTGCCAACAAAACAGAAGTAAAAAACGCTGTTGAAACAATCTTTGGAGTTAAAGTTGAGAAAGTAAACATCATGAACTACAAAGGTAAAAAGAAACGCGTTGGCCGCTACACTGGTTTAACAAACAAACGTCGTAAAGCTGTTGTAACACTAGCTGAAGGCGAAATCGAATTATTCGAAATGTAATTCGAATAGACATTTTTAAAGGAGGGAAAACACATGGCGATTAAAAAGTATAAACCTACCACTAATGGACGTCGTAACATGACTTCATCGGACTTTGCTGAAATCACTACTAATAAGCCAGAAAAATCATTATTAGAGTCTACAAAACGCAAAGCTGGTCGTAACAACCAGGGTAAAATCACTGTTCGTCATAATGGTGGTGGACACAAACGCCAATACCGTATCATTGATTTCAAACGTATCAAAGACGGTATCCCAGGTAAAGTCGCTACTATTGAGTATGATCCAAACCGATCTGCTAACATCGCATTAATTAACTATGCTGATGGTGAAAAACGCTATATCTTAGCACCAAAAGGTCTTAAAGTAGGTATGGAAGTTGTTTCAGGTCCAGATGTTGATATTAAAGTTGGTAACGCGTTACCATTAACAAATATCCCAATGGGTACAACAATCCACAATATCGAAATGAAACCTGGTAAAGGTGGACAATTAGTACGTTCTGCAGGTACTTCAGCTCAAGTACTTGGTAAAGAAGGTAAGTATGTAATTGTACGCTTACAATCTGGTGAAGTACGTATGATTCTTGCTACATGCCGCGCTACAATCGGTGCTGTAGGTAACGAACAACACGAACTTATCCACATTGGTAAAGCTGGACGTAAACGTTGGATGGGTAAACGCCCAACTGTACGTGGTTCTGTAATGAACCCTAACGATCACCCACACGGTGGTGGTGAAGGTAAAGCTCCAGTTGGACGTAAGTCACCAATGACTCCATGGGGTAAACCAGCACTTGGTTACAAAACTCGTAACAAAAAAGCAAAATCTGACAAGCTTATTATTCGTCGTCGTAAAAAATAAAGTGGTTAAACTACGGTTCAATGGTCGAACCGTGGTGGAATCACGGAGGGAGGTTCCAAAATGGGTCGTAGCTTGAAAAAAGGACCTTTTGTTGACGCTCACTTAATGACTAAGGTTGAAGCTCAACAAGATTCAGAAAAAAAACAAGTTATTAAAACTTGGTCTCGCCGCTCTACAATCTTCCCGAACTTTATCGGATTAACAATCGCAGTATATGATGGACGCAAACATGTGCCTGTATACGTGACTGAAGATATGGTAGGTCATAAACTTGGCGAATTCGCACCAACACGTACTTATAAAGGTCACGGTGCAGATGATAAGAGAACATCAGTACGCTAATTAAGAGGGGAGGTTAATCCTAATGCAACAAGCTAAAGCAATCGCTCGCACAGTTCGCATTGCTCCTCGTAAGGTACGTCTAGTAGTAGACTTAATTAGAGGCAAGCAAGTTGGCGAAGCAATCGCTATTTTAAAACATACTCCTAAAGCAGCTTCTCCTGTAGTAGAGAAAGTTTTAAACTCAGCAATCGCTAATGCAGAGCACAACTATGATTTAGATGTAAACAGCCTAATCGTTTCTGAAGTATTCGTAGACGAAGGTCCAACATTAAAACGTTTCCGTCCACGCGCACAAGGTCGTGCAAGTGCGATCAACAAACGTACAAGCCACATTACTCTAGTGGTATCTGAGAAGAAGGAGGGATAATACGTGGGTCAAAAAGTACATCCAATAGGTTTACGTGTAGGTGTCATTCGTGATTGGGAATCTCGCTGGTACGCTGAGAAAGACTACGCAACATTACTTCACGAAGATATCAAAGTACGTAATTACATTGAAAAAACTTTAAAAGAAGCATCAGTTTCTAAAGTAGAAATTGAACGTGCTGCTAACAGAATTAACATTACAATTAGTACAGCGAAACCAGGTATGGTTATCGGTAAGGGTGGTACTGAAGTTGAAGCACTTCGTAAAAACCTTAACGCTATGACTGGCAAACGCGTACACATCAACATCGTTGAAATTAAACGTGCAGATCTTGATGCAAAACTAGTTGCTGAGAACATCGCTCGCCAATTAGAAAACCGTGTATCATTCCGTCGTGCACAAAAACAAACAATTCAACGCACTATGCGTGCAGGTGCTAAAGGTATCAAAACTCAAGTATCTGGTCGTCTAGGTGGCGCTGATATCGCTCGTGCTGAGCACTACAGTGAAGGAACTGTTCCACTTCATACACTTCGCGCTGACATCGATTATGCTCACGCTGAAGCTGACACTACTTATGGTAAGTTAGGTGTTAAAGTATGGATCTACCGTGGAGAAGTACTTCCAACTAAGAAGAACTCTGTGGAAGGAGGCAAATAATTATGTTATTGCCAAAACGCGTTAAATACCGTCGTGTACACCGTGGTAAAATGCGTGGCCAAGCAAAAGGCGGTACTACAGTAACATTCGGTGAATTCGGTTTACAAGCTCAATCAGCTAGCTGGATCACTAACCGTCAAATTGAAGCAGCCCGTATTGCAATGACACGTTATACAAAACGTGGTGGTAAAGTATGGATTAACATCTTCCCACACAAACCTTACACTAAAAAGCCTCTAGAAGTACGTATGGGTTCTGGTAAAGGTGCTCCTGAAGGTTGGGTAGCAGTTGTAAAACCAGGCCGTGTAATGTTTGAAATCGGTGGGGTTTCGGAAGAAGTCGCTCGTGAAGCACTTCGCTTAGCATCTCATAAGTTACCTGTTAAGTGTAAAGTTGTTAAACGTGAAGAAATTGGTGGTGAATCTAATGAAAGCTAATGAAATTCGTGAACTTACAAGTGTTGAAATTGAAGATCAAGTAAAATCACTGAAAGAAGAGCTTTTCAACCTTCGCTTCCAATTAGCGACTGGTCAATTAGAAAACACAGCTCGCATTCGTGAGGTACGTAAAACTATCGCTCGTATGAAAACTGTTATTCGTCAAAGAGAAATCAGTGCTAATTAACTGATAAAGGAGGTTTGCAAGCATGTCTGAGCGTAACCAACGCAAAGTTTACACAGGCCGTGTTGTTTCTGACAAAATGGATAAAACGATCACAGTAGTCGTTGAAACATACAAGAAACACTCACTTTACGGTAAACGTGTAAAATACTCTAAAAAGTTCAAAGCGCATGATGAAAACAACATAGCAAAAGTTGGAGATATCGTACGCATTATGGAAACTCGTCCGCTATCAGCTACTAAACGTTTCCGTTTAGTTGAAGTTGTAGAAAAAGCGGTTATTATCTAAATAATTTCGGAACACTCGATCCGAAGGGAGGTAACCTAAGTGATTCAACAAGAAAGTCGTTTGAAAGTTGCCGACAACTCAGGTGCTAAAGAAGTACTTACAATTAAAGTACTTGGTGGTTCTGGCCGTAAAACTGCTAATATCGGTGATGTTATTGTTTGTACAGTTAAGAAAGCAACACCAGGTGGCGTTGTCAAGAAAGGCGAAGTAGTTAAAGCTGTAATCGTTCGTACTAAGAGCGGTGCACGTCGTAAAGACGGTACTTACATCAAATTCGATGAGAACGCATGCGTAATCATCCGTGATGACAAGTCACCACGTGGAACTCGTATTTTCGGACCAGTTGCTCGTGAACTACGTGATAGCAACTACATGAAAATCGTTTCATTAGCTCCGGAAGTTCTTTAATTACATGAAAGTAGCCATCAAGGAGGTGCGACAAATGCACGTTAAAAAAGGCGATAAAGTAAAAGTGATTACAGGTAAAGATAAAGGCAAAGAAGGCGTTATCCTATCTGCATTCCCGAAAAAAGATCGCGTTTTAGTTGAAGGTGTTAACATCGTTAAAAAACACGTTAAGCCTAACCAACTAAATCCACAAGGTGGAATTGTAAGCCAAGAAGCTGCAATTCACGTATCGAACGTAATGTTAATCGATCCGAAAACTGGCGAGCCGACTCGCGTAGGTTACAAAATGGAAGATGGCAAAAAAGTTCGTGTTTCAAAAAAATCAGGTAAAGTAATCGACTAATAGTAATAGAGAGGAGGTATACAAATGAGCCGCCTAAAAGACAAATTTGTAAATGAAGTATCATCTGCTCTAATGAGCAAATTTGAATATACATCAGTAATGCAAGTACCAAAAGTTGAGAAAATCGTTGTTAACATGGGTGTTGGTGACGCTGTTCAAAACTCTAAAGTTCTTGACTCTGCTGTTGAAGAATTAGCTTTAATCACTGGTCAAAAACCAGTTATCACAAAAGCGAAAAAATCAATCGCTGGCTTCCGTCTACGTGAAGGTATGCCAATCGGTGCAAAAGTTACATTACGTGGAGAGCGTATGTATGACTTCTTAGATAAATTAATCGCTGTTTCATTACCACGTGTACGTGACTTCCACGGTGTTTCTAAAAAAGCATTCGACGGTCGCGGTAACTACACTCTTGGTGTGAAAGAACAATTAATTTTCCCAGAAATCGACTATGATAAAGTATCAAAAGTACGCGGTATGGATATCGTTATCGTTACTACTGCGAACTCTGACGAAGAAGCTCGCGAGTTGTTAACACAATTCGGTATGCCATTCCAAAAATAATAAGGGAGGCGAGATCGTGGCAAAAAAATCTATGATCATCAAGCAACAACGCGGTTCTAAATTCAAAGTACAAGAATATACTCGCTGTGAACGCTGTGGCCGTCCACACTCTGTATACCGCAAATTTAAACTTTGCCGTATTTGTTTCCGAGAACTTGCTTACAAGGGACAAATTCCTGGCGTGAAAAAAGCCAGCTGGTAATCCCCTAATATTGGGAAGGAGGTAAATGTAATGACAATGACAGATCCAATCGCTGACATGCTAACTCGCGTACGTAACGCGAACATGGTTCGTCACGAAAAATTAGAGCTTCCAGCTTCTAATATCAAAAAAGAGATCGCTGAAATTTTAAAGCGTGAAGGTTTTGTACGTGATGTAGAGTATGTTGAAGATGACAAACAAGGAATTATCCGTATCTTCTTAAAATACGGTCAAAATAACGAACGTGTTATTACAGGTTTAAAACGTATTTCTAAACCGGGTTTACGCGTTTACGCTAAAACTGAAGAATTACCTAAAGTATTAAACGGTCTAGGGATCGCTTTAGTTTCTACTTCAAACGGTTTATTAACAGATAAAGAAGCTCGCGCTCAAAAAGTTGGCGGCGAAGTTTTAGCATACGTTTGGTAATAAGCAACAAATGAATGGAGGTGCAACATTAAATGTCTCGCGTAGGTAAAAAACCAATCGAGGTACCTGCAGGTGTTACTGTATCAGTAGATGCAAACAACGTAGCAACTGTTAAAGGTCCAAAAGGCGAATTAGTTCGTTCTTTCCACAAAGATATGAAAATCGAACAAGAAGGTAACGTGATTACAATCACTCGCCCTTCTGAATCTAAAGAGCACCGTACTAACCACGGTACAACTCGTGCGTTACTTGCTAACATGGTAACTGGTGTATCTGAAGGATTCTCTAAATCATTAGAATTAATCGGTGTAGGTTACCGTGCTCAATTACAAGGCAAAAAACTAGTACTTAACGTTGGTTATTCTCACCCAGTTGAGTTTACACCAGAAGACGGTGTTGAAGTTGAAGTACCTTCTAACACAAAAGTTATCGTTAAAGGTATTTCAAAAGAAAAAGTTGGTGCTCTTGCATCTAACATCCGTGACGTTCGTCCTCCAGAGCCTTACAAAGGTAAAGGGATCCGTTACGAAGGCGAATACGTTCGTCGTAAAGAAGGTAAAACAGGTAAATAATGCTGCATAAGCATTAGAAAGGAGTGACCTTTTGTGATTACGAAACAAGATAAGAATCAAGTTCGTAAAAAACGTCATGCACGCGTACGTTCAAAAATTTCTGGTACTACACAACGTCCTCGTTTAAACGTGTACCGTTCTAATAAAAACATTTACGCTCAAATCATCGACGATTCTCAAGGCGTAACATTAGTTTCAGCTTCAACAATGGATAAAGGTTTCGAAGGTTCTGCAGGGAACGTAGAAGCTGCATCTAAAATTGGTGAAACTATCGCTAAAAAAGCTGCAGAAAAAAACATCAAAGCTGTTGTATTTGACCGCGGCGGTTACTTATACCACGGACGCGTAAAAGCTTTAGCTGAAGCTGCTCGCGAAAACGGTTTAGAATTTTAATAAGAAGGAGGTACACATTTCATGGGTCACATTATTGACGCAAACAAACTAGAACTTGAAGAACGCGTTGTTACAATCAACCGCGTAGCTAAAGTTGTTAAAGGTGGACGTCGTTTCCGTTTTACTGCATTAGTAGTAGTAGGAGACCGCAATGGCCATGTTGGTTTTGGTACAGGTAAAGCTCAAGAAGTACCTGATGCTATTCGTAAAGCTGTTGAAGATGCGAAGAAAAACCTAGTGGAAGTTCCACGTGTTGGTGGTACTACACCTCATTTAGTAATTGGTAAATTCGGTGCAGGAAACATCATGATCAAACCTGCTGCTCCTGGTACAGGAGTTATCGCTGGTGGTCCAGTGCGTGCTGTATTAGAGTTAGCTGGTATTACGGACATTCTTTCAAAATCTTTAGGTTCAAACACACCAATCAACATGGTACGTGCGACTATTAAAGGTTTAACAGAACTTAAACACGCTGAAGAAGTTGCAAAACTTCGTGGTAAATCAGTAGAAGAGTTATTAGGTTAAGGGAGGGAAATGACTATGGCAAACAAATTAGAAGTTACCCTAACAAAAAGCCTAATTGGCGCTAAACCAGGTCAACGTGCAACTGCACAAGCTCTAGGTTTACGCAAAATGAATCAAACTGTTGAACACAACGATAACGTTGCTGTTCGCGGTGCGATTGCAAAAGTTGCTCACTTAGTAACTGTTGTTGAAAAATAATACATTATTCTATATATAAGGAGGTGCCATCTAATAATGAAACTTCATGAGTTACAACCAACTGCTGGTTCACGTAAAGAACGTAACCGTGTAGGTCGTGGTATCGCGACTGGTAACGGTAAAACTTCTGGTCGTGGTCATAAAGGTCAAAAAGCACGTTCTGGCGGCGGCGTTCGTCCGGGCTTTGAAGGTGGTCAAAACCCTTTATTCCGTCGTTTACCAAAACGCGGCTTCACAAACATTAACCGTAAAGAGTTCGCTATCGTGAACCTTGATGCGTTAAACCGTTTTGAAGAAGGTACAGAAGTTACACCAGCTTTACTTATCGAATCTGGTGTTGTAGGCAATGAAAAATCTGGTATCAAAATCCTAGGTAATGGATCACTTGATAAAAAGCTTTCTATTAAAGCCCACAAATTCTCAGCTTCAGCAAAAGAAGCAATCGAAAATGCGGGCGGGAACATTGAGGTGATTTAATGTTTCAGACAATCTCGAGCTTTTTACGTGTGAGAGATATTCGAAATAAAATCATCTTTACACTTTTGATGCTGGTAGTGTTCCGTATTGGAACATTTGTGCCAGTGCCAAATGTGAACGCTGACGTATTAAAGCAAACAGACCAATATAGTCTTGTCGGCTTTTTAAATACTTTCGGTGGAGGAGCTTTACAAAACTTCTCAATCTTTGCGATGGGGATTATGCCTTATATTACGGCATCAATCATCGTGCAACTGTTGCAAATGGACGTTGTTAAGAAGTTTACAGAGTGGTCAAAACAAGGTGAGGCAGGACGTAAGAAGAGTGCGCAATTTACTCGTTACTTTGCTATTATTCTTGCATTCATCCAATCAATCGCTATGTCGTACGGTTTCAACCGTATGTACGGTGGGGAATTGATTCAAGGTGAAGGTTTCCTAACTTACTTTACAATTGCTATTGTGTTAACTGCTGGTACAGCATTCCTTTTATGGTTAGGTGAGCAAATTACTGATAAAGGTGTTGGTAATGGTGTTTCAATCATTATCTTCGCAGGTATCGTAGCTGCTTTACCAACAACAGTGAACCAAATATATGCTCAAGAATTTGAAAATGCTGGTGATCAAATGTTCATCAACATTATCAAAGTCGTACTGATTGCTCTTGCAGCTCTTCTTATTATTGTCGGAATCATTTACTTCCAACAAGCGGATCGTAAAATTCCAATTCAATATGCAAAAGGCACAAGTGCTAATCGTGGAGCACAACAATCTCATTTACCATTGAAAGTTAACGCTGCCGGCGTTATTCCAGTAATCTTTGCGGTTGCGTTCATCGTAACACCTAGAACATTGGCTAGTTTCTTCGGTGATGGGAAAGTAGCTATCTTTATCCAAAACACTTTTGATTATTCAAAACCAGTTGGTATGATTATCTACGTTGCATTGATTGTTGCATTTACGTACTTCTATGCTTTCGTACAAGTGAATCCGGAAAAAGTAGCGGACAACTTGAAAAAACAAGGTGCTTATATTCCGGGTATTCGCCCAGGTAAAAGTACTGAAAGTTATTTAACAAGTGTCTTATATCGCTTAACTTTTGTTGGGGCTATTTATCTGTCAGTTGTGGCAATTTTACCGATTTTATTCGTAAATATCGCTAATCTTCCGCAGTCGGCTCAAATTGGCGGTACAAGTTTAATCATCGTTGTGGGTGTTGCACTCGAAACAATGAAACAACTTGAATCTCAATTAGTAAAGCGTCACTACAAAGGTTTTATGAAATAAAAGTTGGTTTTCAGGGGCGTTTTCGTTCCTTTGAACCATCATAATTGAAAGAGGGGGCTCACCGTATGAATATCGTTTTAATGGGTTTGCCTGGTGCTGGTAAAGGTACTCAAGCAGACAAAATTGTTGAGAAGTACGATATCCCTCATATTTCTACAGGCGATATGTTCCGTGCAGCTATTAGTAACGGTACGGAATTAGGCTTACAAGCGAAATCGTTTATGGATAACGGTTCTTTAGTTCCGGATGAAGTAACGATTGGTATCGTTCGCGAGCGCTTAAGCCAACCTGATTGTAACCAAGGATTCCTACTTGATGGTTTCCCACGTACAATTGAGCAAGCTGAAGCACTAGATGCAATTCTAGCTGATTTAGGTAAATCAATTGAACATGTGGTAAATATTGAAGTAGCTAAAGAAGATCTGGTTAAACGTTTAACAGGTCGTCGTATCTGTAAAGTATGTGGTTCATCTTATCATTTAATTTTCAACCCTCCAAAAGAGGAAGGAAAATGTGATAAAGATGGAGGAGAACTTTATCAAAGAGCAGACGATAATCCAGAGACAGTTAATAACCGTCTGGAAGTAAATATTAAGCAATCACAACCATTATTAGATTTCTACGCTGCTAAAAATGTTTTAACAAACATTAATGGCGATCAAGAAATCGGTAAAGTGTTTGCTGATGTAGACGCTCTTTTACAGAGCAGCCGCAACTAATAACCCGTGTCTCGGGCGCATTGATTTTGCTGAGGCAAGGTAGTATGCGGTGGCACAACGGAAAGTTAATTTTCGAGAGCTGCAAAAGCATATTGTGCCCGGTCTATGCACTGAAGAATGGATTGTTTCGTTTAAAGGATACCCTTTTTCCTAGATGCAATCAGTATTCGAACAGGGTATAATGGGTTTCGTGAAAAGTATCTGTTTTTAACAGGTATGCAGGATCTCATCTAGGACATTCCGGGTGATCGTGTTGACATGAAGGGATACAAGGTTCTCCGGGGACATATTATCCTGGGATTATGAGATGCGAAACCTGATGAACGTCTTTCGAACATCCTCATAAACCAAACCATTGTTGATGCGAATTATCTTGTTTAAGATGAAGCTTGCAGCAAATTCCGTTTGAATTTGACGATGAGAACCTGAATTGCATATAGAAGGGAGACAGGCTCGATGGCGAAAGACGATGTAATTGAAATCGAAGGTACAGTTGTTGAAACTTTGCCAAACGCGATGTTTAAGGTAGAATTAGAAAATGGTCATACAGTGCTAGCTCATGTATCTGGCAAAATCCGTATGCACTTTATCCGTATTTTACCTGGAGATAAAGTTACAATTGAATTATCTCCGTATGACTTAACACGCGGTCGTATCACATACCGTTTTAAATAATCTTTTGCACTCCGGACCACTAAGGAGGTTAGGTTAAGATGAAAGTAAGACCATCAGTAAAACCGATCTGCGAAAAATGTAAAGTTATTCGTCGACGCGGTAAAGTAATGGTAATCTGTGAAAATCCTAAACACAAACAAAAACAAGGATAATTCTAAAGGAGGTGCACATCGTACATGGCACGTATTGCTGGTGTTGACATTCCACGCGAAAAACGCGTTGTAATTTCATTAACATACATTTACGGTATCGGTAACACAACTGCTAAGCAAGTTCTTGCAGACGCAGGTGTTTCAGAAGATACTCGTGTAAAAGATCTAACTGAAGATCAATTAAACCAAATCCGTGAACAATTAGACAAGTATAAAGTAGAGGGTGACTTACGTCGCGAAATCTCACTTAACATTAAACGTCTAATGGAGATCGCTTCATTCCGCGGTATCCGTCACCGTCGTGGTTTACCAGTTCGTGGACAAAATACGAAGAACAATGCGCGTACGCGTAAAGGTCCTCGTAAAACTGTTGCGAACAAGAAAAAATAATTAAGTAAAGGAGGTTTCTTCTTAACATGGTACGTAAACAACAATCACGTAAACGTCGTGTGAAAAAGAATATCGAATCTGGTATCGCTCACATCCGTTCTACATTTAATAATACAATCGTAACCATCACAGATGTACAAGGTAACGCTATTTCTTGGTCTTCTGCTGGTGCATTAGGTTTCCGTGGATCACGTAAATCTACTCCATTCGCTTCTCAAATGGCTGCAGAAACTGCTGCTAAAACTGCAATGGAACACGGTTTAAAAACATTAGAAGTAACTGTTAAAGGTCCTGGTGCAGGTCGTGAAGCTGCTATTCGTGCACTTCAAGCTGCAGGTTTAGAAGTTACAGCTATTAAAGACGTAACTCCAGTTCCTCATAATGGTTGCCGCCCACCAAAACGTCGTCGCGTATAATTAAGTTTCTTGTCTTGTCGACTAGATTTAATGTACACATATATTTAATATCGTAAAGATTGATTGACATTTGATTTTATGTTGAAATAGATATATATTCGATGTTTTTAAGGAGGGTAAATTGAATGATCGAAATTGAAAAACCAAAGATTGAAACCGTTGAGATCAGTAATGACCTTAAATATGGCAAATTTGTTGTAGAGCCACTTGAACGTGGTTATGGTACTACTTTGGGTAATTCACTACGTCGCATTCTGCTGTCTTCTTTACCAGGCGCTGCTGTAACTTCTATTCAAATTGACGGCGTACTTCACGAGTTCTCTACTATTGAGGGTGTAGTTGAAGATGTTGCTTCAATCATTTTGAATTTAAAGAAACTTGCATTGAAAATTTACTCTGACGAAGAAAAAGTTATTGAAATTGATTTTGCAGGCGAAGGTGTTATCACAGCTGCTGACATCATGCATGACAGTGATGTGGAAGTGTTAAACCCAGATCTATATATCGCAACTGTTGCTAAAAACGGTCATTTGCGTATGCGTATGCACGCACAACGTGGACGTGGATACACTCCAGCTGATCAAAACAAACGCGAGGATCTTCCTATCGGCGTTATCCCGATCGACTCTATTTACACTCCAGTTTCACGCGTCAACTTCACTGTGGAGAATACTCGTGTTGGACAATCGTCTGATTTCGACAAACTTTCACTAGATGTGTGGACAGATGGCAGCATCGGTCCTAAAGAGGCGATTTCGCTCGGAGCAAAAATTTTAACCGAGCATCTAAATATCTTCGTTGGTTTAACTGATGAAGCTAAAACAGCTGAAATCATGGTTGAAAAAGAAGAAGATCAAAAAGAAAAAGTATTAGAGATGACTATCGAAGAGCTTGATCTTTCTGTTCGTTCTTACAACTGCCTAAAACGTGCTGGTATCAATACTGTTCTTGAACTTGCTAATAAGTCTGAGGATGATATGATGAAAGTTCGCAACTTAGGTCGTAAATCACTTGAAGAAGTAAAAGCTAAGTTAGAAGAGCTTGGTTTAGGATTACGAGAAGAAGACTAAGCGATTTTATATAAAAAAATGTATGATCAGTAATTGAACGAAGGAGGGAAACATCCATGGGTTACAGAAAACTTGGACGTACAAGTTCTCAACGTAAAGCGATGTTACGTGATTTAGCAACTGACTTAATCATTAACGAACGTATTCAAACAACTGAAACGCGTGCGAAAGAATTACGCTCGGTTGTAGAAAAAATGATTACTTTAGGTAAACGCGGTGATTTACATGCTCGTCGTCAAGCGGCAGCATACATTCGTCGTGAAGTGGCTACAATCACTGACGCTGAAGGTAATGAATCAACAGTTTTTGCATTACAAAAATTGTTTGATGATGTAGCACCACGCTACGCTGACCGTCAAGGCGGTTATACTCGCATTATGAAAATGGGACCTCGCCGTGGTGACGGTGCGCCTGTAGTTGTGATTGAACTAGTTTAATCATTGCGAAATGCGATGGAGGGTGTACTTGTTCACGCAAATGAACTTTGCACCCTCTTTTTTATAAAAACAAGATTTATACGACAAATTTAAAAGCCGAGCGTTATGATGAGCGGACATAAGTGCTGTCTCGTTTAGCTCTACGCACCCCATTCACTCTAAGGTCTGAGCAACCTTAGAAGGTGAGAATATTCGATTATTGCGCATTTCTCTTGAATGGGGTGCGCGCTTTTTTATTGCATTAATGCACGAGGCTATTTAAAAACTTCCAAGTTGCACGTTTTTTTGAGTTGAATGACAAAAATCTTATAACATAAGTTTTTTCATCTTAACAGTTCGAGAAGGACGTCTTACGGAGGCTTTTAGGTAGCCTCGTTTATTTATACATAGAAAATTCTGTCTAGCATTTAAAGAGAAAACAGTGTAACGTAAAGAGATGAGCAGAGATTAGTAAACTAGCACGAGGAGATGGTCATATGACGGAGATTTTATCTTTACAAAACATAACATTCACATATGATCTGGAGCAGCCAGAAGTGAAAAATGCTGTAGAAGATGTTTCATTTTCTGTAGAACAAGGCGAATGGATTGCCATTGTTGGTCATAATGGGTCGGGTAAATCGACGATTGCCAAAATCATGAATGGTTTATTGTTTCCACAAGAAGGAACAGTAGAAATTTTTGGTATGCCAATGAACGAAGAAAATCTATGGTCGATTCGTTCACAACTGGGCATGGTTTTTCAAAATCCAGATAATCAATTTGTTGGAGCAACTGTACAAGATGACGTTGCTTTTGCGTTAGAAAATAATGGGGTACCATATGAAGATATGGTGAGTCGAGTTGAGCAGGCGTTAGAGCAAGTAAAAATGTCGGGTTTCATGAATCATGAACCACAACATTTATCTGGTGGTCAAAAGCAGCGTGTCGCGATTGCGGGTGCGTTAGCATTAAGACCGAAATTATTAATTTTAGATGAAGCGACTTCGATGTTAGACCCACAAGGGCGACAAGAAGTTTTAGATACAGTTCGTACATTAAGAGAAGAAACCGGTTTGACGGTTTTATCAATTACACATGATTTAGAAGAAGCGATTTTAGCAGACCGTCTTTTATTCATGAATCAAGGTGAGAAGTTTGCAGAAGGAAAACCTTCAGAGATTTTTGCATTGGGTGACCAGTTGATCACATTGGGATTAGATTTACCATTCGCAATGAAGATGGCTCATCTATTAATGCAGGAAGGTGTTTCGTTAGAAGGAACACATATGTCGGAGAGAGAGTTGGTGGAAGATCTATGGATATCAAACTTCAAGAAGTAGGTTTTTCATATGCTCAAAATACGCCTTTTGAAAAGAGAGCATTACATGATGTGAATATTGCAATTGAAAATGGCACTTTCCATGCGATTATTGGTCATACAGGATCGGGTAAATCAACGGTTCTACAACATTTAAATGCGCTTTTAAAACCAACTGAAGGACAAATTCAAATTGGTGAAAAGACGATTGTGGCAGGTAAGAAAGAGAAAGATTTACGTGCTGTACGTCAAAAAGTAGGGATCGTGTTTCAATTTCCTGAACATCAACTGTTTGAAGAAACGGTTTTGAAAGATATTTGTTTTGGTCCGATGAACTTCGGTGTTCCAGAGCAAGAAGCAGAACAGCGCGCGCGTCAATTAATTGAAGTAGTGGGCTTACCACCAGCGATATTAGAAAAGTCACCATTTGATTTGTCGGGTGGTCAAATGCGTCGGGTAGCGATTGCAGGTGTGTTAGCGATGGACCCAGAAGTTATTGTGTTGGATGAGCCAACAGCAGGACTTGATCCTCGTGGCCGCCAAGAGATTATGGAGTTGTTCAATCGTCTACACCATGAGAAGAATCTAACGATGATTCTTGTGACACATAGTATGGAAGATGCAGCACGTTATGCAGATGCGATTACAATTATGTATGACGGGGAGAGCGTATTACATGGTACCCCGAGAGAAGTATTTAGCGATGCAGAGAAGCTCGCTGCTTATCGTTTGGAAGTGCCACACATTATTCAATTCCAAAAGCAATTAGAGGCGAAAATTGGACGAAAGTTGAATACGCTATGTCTAACTGAAGAAGAATTAGCAAAAGAGATTGGTCAGCTTGTACGTGAGGAGCGTGATCAATCATGATGGAAAAAATGATTTTCGGACGATTTATTCCAGGGGATTCATTTGTACATAAGATGGACCCACGTGCAAAATTGATTTTCGTTTTTGCTTTCATCTTTATTGTATTCGTGGCAAATAACATTCCAGCTTATATTGCACTTGTTGTATTTACTTTCTTTATTGTCTTTGTATCACGTATTCGTTTGTACTTTTTAATTAATGGGTTGAAGCCGGTCTTAATTTTGATGATTTTCACCTTTTTACTCCATGTATTCTTTACAAAAGGTGGCGATTTATTAGTTGAGATTGGTTTTGTGAAGATTTATGAAGAAGGATTGAAACAAGGGATTTTTATTTCGATTCGATTCTTAGTTTTAGTATTTGTTACATCCATCTTAACTTTAACAACATCGCCTATTTCGATTACAGATGGTTTAGAGACATTGCTGAATCCATTAAAGAGAATTAAAGTACCTGTGCATGAATTAGCATTGATGATGTCGATTGCGCTACGTTTTATTCCAACATTAATGGATGAAACAGATAAAATTATGAAAGCACAGATGGCACGAGGTTCAGATGTAACGTCAGGGCCGATTAAAGAGCGTATTAAAGCAGTTGTACCATTATTGATTCCATTGTTCGTTAGTGCATTTAAACGAGCAGAGGACTTAGCTACAGCGATGGAAGTAAGAGGCTATCGTGGTGGTGAAGGAAGAACGCGTTATCGTCAGTTGAAATGGACGGGGCGCGATACAATTGCGATGGTTGTATTTGTAGTATTAGCAGCCATTTTAATTTATTTAAGAATTTATTATTAGGAGACTTGCATAACGATGAAAAGAAGAATGAAAGCTACAATTGCATATGACGGTACAAATTTCGCAGGATATCAGGTTCAGCCTCAACAGCGAACAGTCCAAGAAGAAATTGAGAAAGTACTGACAGCGATGCATAAGAGTGATGAAATCGTGCATGTAGTAGCGAGTGGTCGTACAGATGCTCGTGTACATGCAACTGGTCAAGTACTACACTTTGATACGACTTTATCCATTCCCCTTGATCGTTATGCACACGCATTAAACGTTCAATTACCACGAGATATTCGTGTGTTAGAAATAGAGGAAGTAGCAGATGATTTTCATGCGCGCTATGGTGTGAGTGGAAAACGTTATCGCTATATTTGGTCTTGTGAAAAGATTCAAAATCCATTTCGACGTTTTTATGCAACACCCACCAATGGGGTGAAACCAGATGTGACTTTAATGAAAGAAGCAGCACAGTATATTTTGGGTACACATGACTTTTCTTGTTTTTGTGCAGCAAATACAGGAGTAAAAGATAAAGTACGTACAGTGCATGCAATTAACTTTGAATGGCATGATGAAGAATTGCACATGACCATTGAGGGGAATGGCTTTTTATATAACATGGTGCGCATTATTGCGGGTACATTATGGGAAGTAGGTATTGGTAAAAGAGATGTGAATACATTATCTGCCACCATTGCTTCGATGGACCGTTCAAAAGCCGGTAAAACCGCGCCAGCACAAGGTTTATACCTTGAAAAAGTTCATTATCCACAGTGAAACAACATCACCTGGTGTTTTACTTAAAGCACTTGACTTTCATCGTTTTTTATTATAAGATAACGTATGGTATTTTCATTACCCCACAAGATAAGCCCCGAATCTTAGCTTTTGAGGATAAAGAAAACAATTGGAACAGAACTATAGAACAATTAGTTAGTAGGAGGATACTAAAATGCGTACAACATTCATGGCTAAAGGTCACGAAGTAGAACGTAAATGGTTAGTTGTAGACGCTGAAGGCCAAACTCTTGGTCGCTTAGCTTCAGAAGTAGCTGCTATTTTACGTGGTAAAAACAAACCAACATTCACACCAAACGTTGATACAGGTGATCATGTAATCATCATCAACGCTGAAAAAATCGAGTTAACAGGTAATAAATTACAAGGTAAAATTTACTACCGTCACACGCAATTTGCAGGTGGTTTAAAAACTCGTACTGCTGGCGAAATGAAAGAAAAATACCCAACTCAAATGTTGGAACTAGCAGTAAAAGGCATGCTTCCTAAAAACTCTTTAGGTCGTCAAATGTTCGGTAAACTTCACGTTTACACAGGTGCAGAACACCCACATGCAGCACAAAAACCAGAAGCTTACGAGCTTCGCGGATAATTAATAGAGGAGGATATTCCCTTGGCACAAGTTCAATATATCGGCACAGGTCGTCGTAAAAGCTCTACTGCCCGCGTACGTTTAGTACCAGGCGAAGGTAAAATCGTTATCAACAACCGCGACGTTGAAAACTACGTCCCATTCGCATCTTTACGCGAAGTTATTAAACAACCATTAGTAGCTACAGAAACTCTAGGTAGCTATGATGTTCACGTTAACGTGAACGGTGGTGGATTCACAGGTCAAGCTGGCGCTATTCGCCACGGTATCGCTCGTGCGTTACTAACTGTTGACCCTGATTTCCGTCCAGCTCTTAAATCAGCAGGATTACTTACTCGTGACCCTCGTATGAAAGAACGTAAAAAACCAGGTTTACGCGGCGCTCGTCGTGCACCTCAGTTCTCAAAACGTTAATCGCAAGTTATATCAACGTTTACAGCACTTCTCGAAAATATTCGAGAGGTGCTTTTTTATATGGTTTTTACATAGATGTTACCCCTGGTTGACAATTACATATTTTTAGCACGTTAAAAACTAGATGTTTTTTGAAATCTTTATAGTTATTATTATCTCTAATTCTATTTTTTAAAGATGATATTTATTCATAAAGTTAACAATGCTATAATTATATAAATATATATAGGAGGAAATCCATATGAAAAAAAGATCAATTAAATCATTGGGAATTGGATATGGATTTAACATTGCTATTTTCTTTTAAAATTTTAAACAAGGGATAAGTCTGTACTTTTTTAAAATTTTAAAGGGATGATGATAATATGTATATTAAAGCTGAAAGATTAGTAGTTAGAAATTTTAAAGCAAGTGACATAGATGATGTTTATCAAATTTATAAAAATGAAGAAACATGTAAATATTTATTACATTATGCTTGGGATGAAACCAATAAAGAAGTGAATTTTAATAATCTGCTCATAAAAAGTGATTTAGATAAAGATCGTGCTGTAAACTTAGCTGTTTCTTTTAATGATAAAGTAATTGGTGTATTTCATGCATGGCACACAGGAATGAAACAAACGATTGAAGTTGGATTTAGTTTTTCAAAAGATTTTAGTGGCAAAGGATATGCAACTGAAACGCTATTAGTAATGCTTGAATATATATTTAATAACTATGAGGTGCATAGAATTCAAGCAGTCTGTGACGATAGAAATATAGCTTCTAAGAAATTATGCTTAAAAGTAGGTATGAGAAAAGAAGCTCATTTCATAAAAGATTACTGGAATAAGGGTGAATGGACGAGTAGTTATGTATTTGGAATTTTAAAAGAAGAACAAAGAGCTTATGAAAAAAATGATACAGTAATTAGAAAAAATCCATTCTTTTTATCCTCTCCGCTAGGGCCATATAGTCACTTAACGGAAGTTTCAAGTAATAAAAGATTATTAGTAACATCAGGACAAGTAGGTTGCGATGTACTCGGTAATATACCTGTTGGATTAAATGAGCAAGTCGAAAATTGTCTAAATAATATTCAACAAATTCTAGTAAATGAGGGTATTAATCCATCCAACGTTTTAAAAGTAAATATTTATGCTACTGAAAAAATAAATTGGGACTATTTCAATTCTAAATGGAATTTAATATTTAGTAAGAATAATCCGTCTATGACATTTGTTTATGTGCCAGCTCTTGCGATGCCGGAATTAAAAATTGAAATTGAGTTATGGTGTATCAAATAATTTCCACTCATAGGTAAATTTCAAAACATAAATATTTACCACCGGCCAGCAGTTTATTTAGTTACACTTTAGTTACCCCTGAGTGATATTTGATGCAATTCTATGCAATCGGGAAAATTGGAAATCCTTTTAATATCAATGTGTACGACAGTATATACAACTGTAGCAAATCCTAAAGTTTTTTGAACGTAAGAAACCAGGTCTTAAAGGCGCTCGTCGTTCACCACAGTTCTCAAAACGTTAATTGGCAAAGCTGTTGCGAACTTGTTCGCTTACAGATTTGGTACGCAAATTGCGTCAGCAATTTGTGTTCAATTGAATCAACGTTTAAAGCACTCTTTGGATTATTCCAAAGAGTGCTTTTTTGTGGTTTTATTGATGTATTCAATTACCTTTTAGTTACCCCTAGGGGAACTATTTTGTGTGAAGCTTGCTTAAAAATCAATGATATGAAACTGTTTGAAACTATATGAAATGACCTAGTTTTTCTCTGGTATTTATACATATTACATATTTTTTGAATGTGTATATACTTATTGAATATTAAATTAACTTCCTTCCTATAATTTCTGTACAAATTTAATAGATAATATTTCTCTATTATTTTATATGGTGTATGTATGGAGGGATGGTATGAAATATTTTGGCGATGCATCATTGTGTTATAGTAATTCTTTGTTGATGTTATTGGAATCATATGGATATGAATACACTATTGAGTACATTGAAGCTATTATGTCTATGGGAAATGGAGCAACTTTAATTAACAATGACTCACAATATCCATTGGTATATTTTGATAATGGATTACCTGATAAATCAATTTCCAATACTCTGAATATTTTGGGGTATGGATTTGAGGAATTTTATGTAGAAGATATTGAGGTAAATGTTTTAGAAGAAGTAATACACAAACTCAATAAATATTTGGAAAATGGAAGTGTAATTGCTGGGCCAATAGATATGGGGTATTTAAAATATAATCCAAATCATAGTGATTTATTAGGTGTCGATCACTTTGTATGTATAACGAAATTTGTAAAAAGTAATATCTATTTACATGATCCGGCAGGATTTCCATTTATGAAAGTGCCTCTTAAAGAGTTTATTAAATCTTGGGAAGCTAAAAATATTGAATATAAACGTGGATCTTTTTCAATGTGGGGCAACTTAAAAAAAGTATCAGAACCTTGTGATAGAAAAATATATAATTCGGTAATAAGTATTATCAAAACTAGATATATGCATAGTGAAGAAAATGTAATAGAAAATTATGCAGAAGCAATATTTCAAAATGGTCTAAATGAAATGCAAGAAGAAATGCATAAATACTTTAGTTTTAGATTGGCATCTGTTAGAAATCTTTATATAAGTAATTTTTTAAGAGAATTTGATAAAGAGAAGGCATTGATTAAAGAAAAGATAGCAATCAATTTTAGTAAAGCACATATTGAAAGTGTGAATAAAGAGTTCAAGAAATTATCAAATACTTTAAAAGAAATATCAATATTAGATAATAAGTTTAAACAGTTATGTATTAATTATGAGGAGGAAAAACTATGAATGAAATATTAAAAACAGAATTAGGTAATGTACAGAAAGTTCAAATAGATAAGCTTCATTTAATTTATTCAGAGATTGACAATAGCATAGAAGATCAGCAGAAAGGTTGGCCGGAATTTGAAGCGAAATTTCCATCTCTTACAGGGCGTAAGCTTTTAGGTTTAGATTATGATGAAAAAAACAAATATCGAATGTGTTCGATTGTTAAAGAAGAAGATAATGGAGATACATTTGGATTTAAAACTTTTATGTTTGAAGGAGGTACTTTTATGAGATTACGTTTAAATTATGAGCCTCCTGAACTTTATGAGAAAATAGGTCCTGCATATAATTTGCTTATAAGTAACTATGATCAACAAATTGATTGGTCATTACCCTTCATTGAACAGTATAAAGCTAGAAATATTCTTGATATAATGGTACCAGTTAAACAATAAAATAGATTAAGCAAGGAGATTGTTTATGGTAATCATTAAATCATTTAACGATACCATTCGTTATATTGAAAATGTTCTTGATGATGAAATTGATGAAGCTGAAATTACTCGATTATCAACTTATTCGTATGCAATGTTCAGTAGATTATTTTCAATTTTAACGAATATGACTTTATCTGAATATATGCGATTAAGAAAATTGTCTAAAGCTGCAATAGAAATAAGGAGTTCAGATATAAAAATAATTGATGTAGCCATAAAATATGGTTATGAATCTTCTGATGCTTTCACTCATGCGTTTAAATTATTTCATGGTGTTACACCGAGTGACGTTAGAAGAGGTTTAGCTTATAAAGTCATATCACCTATACAATTATCCCTCAGTGTTAGAGGTGGTAAAGACATGGAGGTTACTATCCAAAGAAAAAAATCAATTTATGTTTGTGGCGTTCTTTTAGAAAATATTGATGCTGAACAATGTTCAAATGCATGGTTAGAGCTATATAAAAGATATAGTCATAAAGAATTATCTCATTTTGGTAATGGAAAATCATATGGAGTATGCTTGATAACAAATGAAGCGAATAAATTAAATTATATGGCTTCATATGATATTAGAAAGAGTGAGATTGATAAAAAAATGAATTTAGATTTTATGGAAATTGAAGAAACAGAATATGCTATTATTAAATTAAAAGGCAAAGTTCCAGAATGTATACAAGAAGGCTGGAAATACGCAATGGAAGTTTTCTTTCCTGAAGAAGGATACCGTCATTCTGGCAAACCAGATTTAGAAGTATATTTTGAAGGAGATATGAAAAAAGAAAATTATAGTATGGAACTTTGGATTCCAGTTGAAAAAGAAAATTGAAATAACCACCGGCCAGCAGTTTATTTAGTTACCTTTTAGTTACCCCTGAGTGATATTTGGCGCTATTCTATGCAATCGAAAAAATCAGAAATCCTTTAATATCAATGCTTACGATAGTCTATACAACTGTACGAAATCCTAAAGTTTTTTGAACGTAAAAAACCAGGTTTACGCGGAGCTCGTCGTGCACCTCAGTTCTCAAAACGTTAATCATTCGATTTACGATTCAAAAAGTCACTTCACTTTTGTGGAGTGGCTTTTTTGTTTGTATTTTTTTACAGAGATTTGTATTGTGGGAGAAAGGGGGAATATAGATGTACATTCAAACAGAGAGATTAATCCTTCGTTTGTTTACAGAAGAAGACGTGGAAGCAGTATATGCTTATACATCTCAAGCGGATGTGATGCACTATATACCAGAAGGTGTTTTTTCAAAAGAGGACGTGAAACGTTTTATTTTAGAAAATAAGGGAGAGAAGGCAAGGTATTTTCCAATCATCGAGAAGTCATCGAATCAATTAATGGGTCATCTATTTTTTGAGCCATATTTCGGAAAGCATACATATGAAATTGGATGGGTAATGAATCCCTATTATACAGGTAAGGGATATACTTCTGAAGCAGCTGCGGCAATGATCAACTATGGGTTCACTGAATTAGGGGTACACCGGATTGTCGCAACATGTCAGCCGGAAAATATCGCATCGTGGCGAATTATGGAGAAGATTGGTATGCGAAAAGAAGGATTGTTTAAACAGTGTATTCCAACGGCTGATGGTTGGTGGGATGAATTTTATTATGCGATTTTAGCAGATGAATATAAAAAGAGCAGAGCTTTAGAGTAGCAACTGCTCTTTTTTGGTTTATTCAAATAATCGAATACCTTCATCTTGAAGTAATGGACCAATTAATTTTGGTTTGTTGCGCTATGTGTGGTGAGACCTTCGCTACTCAATTGAAACATTGAGCCGATTTTTTCAGCTGCTTGTTTTGCTGGAACACTGTAAACAATGCGTCCAACATTTGCCCAGATAGCCGCACTCATATACATCGGACAAGGTTCACAACTATTATAAAGTGTGTAATCTTGTAAATCTGTCATTCCAGATTGTGTGCAATAGGTGTGAATCGCTTCAAGTTCAGCGTGTGCGATGGGGTTCTAATTTCGTTTTACGTAATTTTGTCTTGTAGCGACGATTACGCTATCTTTTACGAGTCGTTCGCCGAATGGTTCGTCTTTTTCCTGTTTTGCCTGTTTGGCTAGTTCAATGGCTTTTCGTAAAAATAGAATATCTTGTTCCATTCGAATTCTCCTAAATTGTTTTTTTACTCACTAATGTATCTTTTGGTTGGAATGGTTTTGCAACATTCTTCTCAATAGTTCGTAATATCATCTCAAATGGTTTCCATGCGAACAGAATAGCGACGACGATTCTTTTCTACATTAAATATAAAACAACTTCGAATGAAAGAGGTTGTTTTAACCTATTTTTTTACATAAATGTAATGTAGTAATATGTGGGCAAAATATAAATAGTTTTATAAATGAATATGTTATACTAACAATTGATATTGATTTATATAAATAAGGAGTGTTAGACGTGATCAATGAACAACAAGTTCGTGAATTAGTAGGTGCTTTACATGATCCTTTTCTACATAAAACATTAGCTGAAACAGATGGCATTGTTGAAGTAACAATCAAAGAAGAAAAAGAACATGTGAGTGTTAAAATTGCTGTAGCAAAGACAGGTACACCTGAACAACTTAATCTTCAAATGGAAATTGTAAACGTTTTAAAAGAAGCAGGTGCAAAGTCAGTAGGTATTCGTTTCACTGAGTTAGACGCATCCGTTTTAGAAAAATTCCGTGGACAAGCAACTGCAGCAGAAGCGCAAGGTATGCTTTCACCATTAAATAAAACAAAATTTATCTCAATCGCATCTGGTAAAGGTGGCGTTGGTAAATCAACTGTATCGGTTAACTTAGCAGTAGCACTAGCACGCCAAGGTAAAAAAGTTGGTTTAATTGATGCAGATATTTATGGATTTAGTGTTCCAGATATGATGGGTGTTCAAACAATGCCTGTCATTAAAGAAGATCGCATTTATCCAGTAGAGCGCTTTGGTGTAAAAATGATTTCAATGGGCTTCTTTGTTGAAAACAATGCACCAGTTGTATGGCGTGGACCAATGTTAGGTAAAGTATTAGATCAATTCTTCCGCGATGTAGAGTGGGGCGAATTAGATTATCTACTATTAGATTTACCTCCAGGCACAGGCGATGTTGCTTTAGATATTCACCAAATGTTACCAGAATCATATGAAATCGTTGTAACAACACCACATCCGACAGCAGCATTTGTAGCAGCTCGTGCTGGTGCAATGGCAATTAAAACAGAACACCACATTTTAGGTGTAGTCGAAAACATGTCATGGTTCCAATCAGATGTATCGGGTGAGAAGGAATATGTATTCGGTAAAGGCGGCGGTCCTAAATTAGCTGAGGAATTACGTACAGAGTTACTTGCGCAAATTCCACTAGGCCAACCAGATATCCTTGAAGAAGACTTTGCTCCTTCAGTTTATGCGAAGAATCATTCTACAGGACAATTATATTTAGAGATGGCTCAAAAAGTAATTGATGCTTTAGATAAGTTAGATCAAGAGCAGTAAAATTGCTTGAATAGATGTGTATAGATATTTAGAAATCGCGCTTTGGCGCGATTTTTTCTTTATAATAAAACGCTTAATCATAGTAGAAAGAACACTTATTTCTTTTCTCTCATACTATTTCTTTTCCTTTGTTCAACTTTTTTTCGTAAAAACATTGACTTTCATAATAATTGCGCGTATAGTAGTAAAAGTCAGTTCGAACAAGTTACTTTAACTTATGAAAAACTTTCTTTTTAAAAAGTTGTTGACTTATAAATAATAAACATTTATAATATTAAGAGTCGCTAACAAAGACGCTTTAAATAACTAAAAAACATTTTAAAAAAGTTGTTGACAACTTGAATGAAGATGTGTTAAGATATTTTAAGTCGTCACAAGAAAACGACGAAACAACATGAACCTTGAAAACTAAACAAGCAAGAAGATAATCACAAACAAGTCTTATCACATTAAGTGAATAAGCAATTGTTATCAAAAGATAACGCTAGCAAAGCAAATGAGCTTTCAAACTACTTTTATGGAGAGTTTGATCCTGGCTCAGGACGAACGCTGGCGGCGTGCCTAATACATGCAAGTCGAGCGAATGACGAGAAGCTTGCTTCTCTGATTTAGCGGCGGACGGGTGAGTAACACGTGGGCAACCTGCCCTACAGATTGGGATAACTCAGGGAAACCTGGGCTAATACCGAATAATCCTTCGAATCACATGTTTTGAAGTTGAAAGGCGCTTCGGCGTCACTGTAGGATGGGCCCGCGGTGCATTAGCTAGTTGGTGGGGTAACGGCCTACCAAGGCAACGATGCATAGCCGACCTGAGAGGGTGATCGGCCACATTGGGACTGAGACACGGCCCAAACTCCTACGGGAGGCAGCAGTAGGGAATCTTCCACAATGGACGAAAGTCTGATGGAGCAACGCCGCGTGAGTGATGAAGGTTTTCGGATCGTAAAACTCTGTTGTAAGGGAAGAACAAGTACGTTAGGAAATGAACGTACCTTGACGGTACCTTATTAGAAAGCCACGGCTAACTACGTGCCAGCAGCCGCGGTAATACGTAGGTGGCAAGCGTTGTCCGGATTTATTGGGCGTAAAGCGCGCGCAGGTGGTTTCTTAAGTCTGATGTGAAAGCCCACGGCTCAACCGTGGAGGGTCATTGGAAACTGGGGAACTTGAGTGCAGAAGAGGATAGTGGAATTCCAAGTGTAGCGGTGAAATGCGTAGAGATTTGGAGGAACACCAGTGGCGAAGGCGACTGTCTGGTCTGTAACTGACACTGAGGCGCGAAAGCGTGGGGAGCAAACAGGATTAGATACCCTGGTAGTCCACGCCGTAAACGATGAGTGCTAAGTGTTAGGGGGTTTCCGCCCCTTAGTGCTGCAGCTAACGCATTAAGCACTCCGCCTGGGGAGTACGACCGCAAGGTTGAAACTCAAAGGAATTGACGGGGGCCCGCACAAGCGGTGGAGCATGTGGTTTAATTCGAAGCAACGCGAAGAACCTTACCAGGTCTTGACATCCCAATGACCGTCCTAGAGATAGGATTTTCCCTTCGGGGACATTGGTGACAGGTGGTGCATGGTTGTCGTCAGCTCGTGTCGTGAGATGTTGGGTTAAGTCCCGCAACGAGCGCAACCCTTATTCTTAGTTGCCATCATTTAGTTGGGCACTCTAAGGAGACTGCCGGTGACAAACCGGAGGAAGGTGGGGATGACGTCAAATCATCATGCCCCTTATGACCTGGGCTACACACGTGCTACAATGGACGATACAAAGAGTCGCAAACTCGCGAGGGTAAGCTAATCTCATAAAATCGTTCTCAGTTCGGATTGTAGGCTGCAACTCGCCTGCATGAAGCCGGAATCGCTAGTAATCGCGGATCAGCATGCCGCGGTGAATACGTTCCCGGGCCTTGTACACACCGCCCGTCACACCACGAGAGTTTGTAACACCCGAAGTCGGTGGGGTAACCGTAAGGAGCCAGCCGCCTAAGGTGGGATAGATGATTGGGGTGAAGTCGTAACAAGGTAGCCGTATCGGAAGGTGCGGCTGGATCACCTCCTTTCTAAGGAATATAACGGAAAAGACCTTGGGTCTTATACAGATTATCTTACTTGCTGTTTAGTTTTGAAGGCTCATGCAAATGATCTTCAAACCTTGCTCTTGCGATTACTTGTCGCAGAGTAAAACTTGTTCTTTGAAAACTGGATAAAACGACATTGAAAGTAACACAAACACAAATTTCTTTTATAGATTTTGAATTATTAAGTTTTAATTTTTTAGGCTTAATGACTTATGTGAAAATTATTTCAAGATGCAAGTAAGACGCGAAAGCAAACGCAGTGAGAAGCGGAGTGTACATACGTACATGAGCATTCGAACAAGTGTAGCTGACAAAGTATTACGCAGCAGATTGGAATCAATTAGGTTAAGTTATTAAGGGCGCATGGCGGATGCCTTGGCACTAGAAGCCGATGAAGGACGGCACTAACACCGATATGCTTCGGGGAGCTGTAAGTAAGCTTTGATCCGGAGATTTCCGAATGGGGGAACCCACTGTTTTTAATCGAACAGTATCCTAACGTGAATTCATAGCGTTTTGATGGCA
>NZ_JBBOPO010000001.1:2207500-2425000 GCF_038003625.1 Kurthia sp. FSL E2-0154 | reverse complement strand
TTAGTACGAGAGGACCGGGATGGACATACCACTGGTGTACCAGTTGTCTTGCCAAAGGCATCGCTGGGTAGCTATGTATGGACGGGATAAGTGCTGAAAGCATCTAAGCATGAAGCCCCCCTCAAGATGAGATTTCCCATTACGCAAGTAAGTAAGATCCCTTGAAGACGACAAGGTAGATAGGTTCGAGGTGGAAGTATGGTGACATATGGAGCTGACGAATACTAATCGATCGAGGACTTAACCAAAACAATTGTGTTTCAATGAACCGTTTATCCAGTTTTGAAAGAATAAATCTTTCATCGTGTAGTGACGATGGCAAAGAGGTCACACCCGTTCCCATGCCGAACACGGAAGTTAAGCTCTTTAGCGCCGATGGTAGTTGGGGGTTTCCCCCTGTGAGAGTAGGACGTTGCTATGCAAGCTAAGGTAATCACTCGTTTGAGTGGTTACTTTTTTATGTTCCAAAAAAGGGGGAAACCCTTGAAAAGATTTAAGGAGGATTGCCAAAGAACACGACATCCTGTCGTAAAGGCAATCCGCATCGCATCCAGCGACGCGCCTGTGAGAGTAGGACGTTGCTATGCAAGCTAAAGTAATCACTCGTCTGAGTGGTTACTTTTTTTTATGTTCTAAAAAGGGGGAAACCCACTAGCGTTGCATTAAAATAATCGCACACCTTTAATTAAACTGAATTTTCTGTAATGTAATCTAAGCACAAAAAAAAGCCTTTATAATGGTTGGGTGATAGTAAACCATCCAAATCCAAAATAAAGGACATAAGCATGGATAATTTTACACGAAAAACATCATTTGAACAATGGTTTTCTCCAATTTCCTCGACAAAATTAGAGGAATGGGTCGAATCCCATCAATTAAATTACTATACAAAGAAGCTACGCATCGCTTCTTTCTTGAAATTACTGCTGTTTGCGCAACTGAATGAAACCGAAAGCTTACGTGCAGTCAGCGAAACTCTGTTTTCAGACGACCTTCAAAAAGCAACCGATTTACAATCGATTAGCTTTTCACAGCTCGGGCGCCGGTTAAACCAAGTGCCGACTGAAGTGTTCCAACAAGTATTTTTGGATTTAGTCGCTCAAATTCATGAAAAGTCGTACTATGAACAGCGCCGAAACATGACAACACCACTGAAAATTATTGATTCGAGCACGCTTCCTTTAAACCTAAACAATCACAAATGGGCTGAATTCCGTAAAACAAAGTCGGGCATCAAGCTTCATTTGCGGTTAGTTTACGCAGAAAAAGGCTGTTCGTACCCAGACAAGGCGGTGCTGACAAACGCGAAAGAACATGATCGTGGCCAGCTGGAAGTACTCGTAGACGATAAGGAATGCCTATACGTTTTTGACCGTGGTTACTTGGATTACGAGCGATTCGACCGCATGACAGACGACGGTTATTTCTTCGTCTCTCGCTTGCGAAAAAACGCTGTCCTCCGTGTCATCGAGCCATTTAAACTGCCGACCGATTCAACTGTACTTTCGGATGAAATGATGTTGATTGGCACAACGCAAAATCGTGCAGAAAATGTCTTTCGTCTCATCAAAGTGCTTGATTCAAAAGGAAACGAGCTGCATCTGATTACGAATCGATTTGATTTAAGTGCAGATGAAATCGCTGAATTGTACAAATCACGCTGGGCAATCGAGCTATTTTTCAAATGGCTGAAGCAACACTTGAACATCAAGAAGTTTTACGCACAAAGCGAACAAGGTGTGCATAATCAGGTGTACATCGCGATGATCGTGTATTGTCTACATGTGCTGGCGCAGTTAAACACGAACAGTTCAAAAACGTACTTGAAAATCAGTCGTTTATTGAGAGCATCCCCTTGGAAATCGGCTCATCTATGGATTCGTAAAATCACAGGAAAAGCCGTTCCATAAGGTTTAAGCCACTATTGTTGCACGCGTCACAGGTTATAGTAAAAAAATGGATGATTACTACCTCTGTTCCAGTGTCTTCGTTTTTCATCTGAAACAGAAAAATAAAATAACGGAATATTTCGTTAAAATTTATGCGACGCTAGTGGGGGAAACCTTGAAAAGATTTAAGGAGGATTGCCAAAGAACACGACATCCTGTCGTAAAGGCAATCCGCATCGCATCCAGCGACGCGCCTGTGAGAGTAGGACGTTGCTATGCAAGCTAAGGTAATCACTCGTCTGAGTGGTTACTTTTTTATGTTCCAAAAAGGGGGAAACCTTGAAAAGATTTAAGGAGGATTGCCAAAGAACACGACATCCTGATCGCCAAAAAACGCGACGTCCTGTCGCAAAGGCGATCCATCTACAAGGAAAAGAGATTATTGTAACTAGAAAGTTAGAATCTACAGTAGATCCTTTCAAGCTCATATAGTCTTTTATAGTAATATATAGAATGATGTTATTTTAAGCTATATAATACGTTTTAAAACACGTTATAAACTATTGTGAGATAAAAAACCTCTTTAGATATGTAAACGTAAAATAAAACGTCATAATGGCTTCAAAATACTTAGATAAACGAATGAAATCAGAAAATAAAAAGTTTAAAAATTTATTTAAAAAGCTATTGCATTTACTTTATATTTTGTTATAATAATAATTGTGTTAGAGATAGCACAACAAAATAATAGTGTTGTTCCGTTGTAGCTCAGTTGGTAGTAGCATCTGACTGTTAATCAGAGGGTCGCAGGTTCGAGTCCTGCCAACGGAGCCATTTTTTATGTTTAAAAGCTATGCTTCCATAGCTCAGCAGGTAGAGTGCTTCCATGGTAAGGAAGAGGTCACCGGTTCGAGCCCGGTTGGAAGCTTACGAAAACTTAGAAATTATTTTCGAAAAACACTTGCAATAACATCATAAAGATGATATTATAATTCTTGTCTTGTTAAGAAAGACTTAAATTTATGGCCCCTTGGTCAAGCGGTTAAGACACCGCCCTTTCACGGCGGTAACACGGGTTCGAATCCCGTAGGGGTCACCATTCATATTTCGGAGGATTAGCTCAGCTGGGAGAGCACCTGCCTTACAAGCAGGGGGTCGGCGGTTCGATCCCGTCATCCTCCACCATATTTTTTTGTCGGAGGGGTAGCGAAGTGGCTAAACGCGGCGGACTGTAAATCCGCTCCTTCGGGTTCGGCAGTTCGAATCTGCCCCCCTCCACCATTTAATTTAAATATCATTTCCATTGTTGGGGTATAGCCAAGCGGTAAGGCAACGGATTTTGATTCCGTCATGCCCTGGTTCGAATCCAGGTACCCCAGCCATTTTTGTTTTTATAATGAGTCATTAGCTCAGTTGGTAGAGCATCTGACTTTTAATCAGAGGGTCGCAGGTTCGAATCCTGCATGACTCATCCATTATGATTGCAGCCATCTCACGTTGTTGAGATGGTTTTTTTTTACGAAAAAATGAAAAAACAAGGATAGGGTTTTCATTTAGAAAATCTATTCTTTAAATAGCTATTTTTGAATAATTATGCGAATTCATGTGCAGTTGAACCATTTGCATAAACATGTTTACAATAGAAACAACTAACAAAGGGGGTTGTTTTAATGGAAACATTAAATATTTCAATGATTGGTGTGCCAATCGATTTTGGTCAAATGCGTAGAGGTGTAGATATGGGACCGAGTGCTATTCGTTATGCAGGTGCTGTAGAGCGTTTAGAGGCATTAGGACATGAAGTTGTAGATGAAGGGGATATCTACGTGCCAAACGCAGCCAAACTAGAAGTACATCCGAAATTGCGTAATTTAGGCGCAGTTGTAGAAGCATGTACAAAATTAGCAGAACAAGTTGCGACAGCAGTTGAACATAAAAAATTTCCACTTGTATTAGGTGGTGATCATAGTATTGCGATTGGAACATTAGCAGGTCTTGCGCAGCATTATAAAAATCTAGGTGTGATTTGGTATGATGCACATGCGGATATGAATACTGCTGAAACATCACCATCAGGAAATATTCATGGTATGCCGCTTGCAGTAGCAATGGGACTAGGACATGAAAAGCTAACGCATATTGGTGGGGAGCAGCCGAAGATTGATCCGAAAAATTTAGTAATTATTGGTGCACGATCGGTAGATGAAGGAGAGCGCGAACTAATTAAAGAAAAAGGCATTAAAGTATATTCAATGCATGAGATTGATCGTTTAGGAATGGCAGCTGTTATGGAAGATGCACTTGCTTACCTACGTTCTCGTGAAATTGATGGTTTGCATTTATCTTTAGATTTAGATGGTTTAGACCCGATGTATACGCCAGGTGTAGGGACACCAGTACCAGGAGGTATTACATATCGTGAGAGTCACTTAGCGATGGAGATGTTACAAGAGTCGAACCTGTTAACATCAGCTGAGTTTGTAGAAGTGAATCCTGTTTTAGATACGAAGAATGCAACAGCAAATGTAGCTGTAGGCTTAATGGGTTCGCTATTAGGTGAGTCACTGGTATAGTTTGAAAAGTCATAACCCCCTTCTTCATGTTACAATAATATACGTACTCGATTTTTGAAACTATATGATGGAATAAAACGTATATCAAGTACAGTTTAGTTGGAAGGAACATCACAATGGACACGTTAATACACAAACGAATAAAGCAGGTGCTGAAGGGCGATCAAAATGCGTATTCTGACATTGTGAACTCTTACCAGCAGAGTCTTTATCACGTATGCTATCGTATTGTTGGGAATCAACAAGAAGCTGAAGATATCGCACAGGAAGCATTTGTGCGCGCATATATAAACTTGCATACATTTGATCCGAAGCGAAAATTTTCAACATGGTTGTTTCGTATTGCGACGAATCTCTGTATTGACCGTTTGCGAAAGAAGAAACCGGACTATTACTTAGATGCCGAAGTACCGGGAACTGAAGGACTAGATATGTATTCGCAAATTGCGTCAGAAGAACGGCTACCAGACGAAGAAGTAGAACGTATGGAGTTAAAAGAACGTATTCATTACGAAATTGGTCGATTGCCAGAAAAATATCGTACGGTCGTTATTTTAAAGTATATTGAGGAGTTACCGCTGCAAGAGATTAGCGATATTCTCGAAATACCACTAGGTACTGTGAAAACACGTGTACACAGAGGGCGAGAAGCGTTACGTAAGCAGTTAGGTGACGTGTAGGGGGAAGCATGATGCACACATGTCCAAAGGAGATTGTCCACTATATGCATGAGCGTTTAGATGGAGAAATTAGTTCTGAGCATGATCGAGTGCTTACTGAACATTTACAGACATGTCCGGATTGTCAACGACATATGGAGGAATTAAATCGTGTCGTTTACTTAGTGGGAACATTACAAGCGATGCCTGTACCAGCAGGATTTACAGAGCGCGTTATGTTCCGATTACCAAAGCCAAAATTAAAATCAGGTGTGCAGCGATGGTTGAGAAGGCATCCGATTCTTGTCGCAGCCGCACTATTTATGATTTTAATGAGTGCTTCTTTATTATCAGGATACAATGACCGCTCAGCATTTTCTGTAACAGAACATCCGGGGATGGTTGTTGAAGGAGATCGCGTGACTGTACCGGCAGGACAAACGGTAAAAGGGGATATCGTTGTCACGAATGGTGATTTAGTCATTGATGGAAAGGTGGAAGGTGATGTCACCGTTATTAACGGAAAGTACATGGCCTCTACTGCAAATGTAACAGGCCAGATTGAAGAAATTGATGATACATTTGAATGGTTATGGTACACCATCAAAGACGGCACAAAAAAGCTATTCACATTCGAATAACTAAAGGGGACGGAAACTTGCAGCTGCATTTTTCCGTCCTTTTGAATATCAGGCTATATGATAAGTAAATTCTATCCTTTTTTGGCTTGAAAAAGGCGAGGACGGGGTATGTTATGCTATACTTATATTACTATACGTACGCGCTAGAAAAGTGGGGGATTCCACATGACATTTATTAATGAAATAACGAATTTAACAGAGAATCAACTTGTAAGGACATTTCTAAATATTTTAGATATTTTACTTGTTTGGTTCGTCATTTATAAAATACTGACATTAATTAAGGGCACAAAAGCTGTTCAATTATTAAAAGGTATTTTCGTCATTATTATTATTCGAATTATAACAGAATATTTAGGGCTTACAACGTTAGGCTGGATGACAAATCAAGTAATCGATTATGGTTTTTTAGCAATTATTATTATCTTCCAACCTGAACTTCGTCGAGCGCTAGAGCAGTTAGGGCGCGGAAAGCTCTTTGCTCGAAGTGGTATGCAGGAAGAGGAGGAACGGGGTCGTTTAATTAGTGCGATGACAAAATCAATTAGCTATATGGCGAAGCGTCGTATTGGTGCATTGATTTCAATTGAAAAAGATACGGGTTTGAATGATTACATTGAAACAGGTATTCAGATGAACTCAGATATTTCTTCAGAATTACTGATTAACGTATTCATTCCAAATACACCATTACATGATGGTGCAGTTATCATTCAAAAGAATCGTATTGCAGCGGCAGCGTGTTATTTACCGCTATCAGAGAGTCCATTCATTTCAAAAGAATTAGGAACAAGACACCGTGCAGCAATCGGAATTAGTGAAGTAACAGATGCAGTAACTGTCATTGTTTCAGAAGAGACAGGTGGCATTAGTTTAACAGTGAACGGTGAATTACATCGTGACCTTTCAATGGAGGAGTTTGAACAACGTTTGCGTAATGCTTGGTTCGGTGATACGGCAGAGAAAAATACAACGCGTTGGTCATGGAAAGGGGGCAAAAAATAGTGAATAAATTTATTGATAACCCCTGGATGCTTCGTATTACAGCTTTAGCTCTAGCTATTTTAATGTTTTTTAGTGTGAGACCGAGCGGTAATACGATTGATTCGACGAACTCTGGTATTAAAGAAGAAGTTTTGCGTGATGTTCCTGTTGAATTACGATACGATGATAATAACTTTGTTGTCACAGGCGTACCACAGACTGTTGATGTTAAAATTAGCGGTCCTGTAGGCATTGTTATCACAACGAAAACAGGTCGTAATATTAAAGTGGTTGCGAATATTAAAGATCAGCCTTCGGGAACGCATGTCGTTAAGTTTGAACCTGAAGGATTCTCTGATAAACTAGCTGTAGAAGTCGAACCGAAAACAGCAAAAGTAAATGTAGAAGAACGTACTACAAAAGATGTGAAAGTGGAACCTGAAATTAATGAAGGGCAGCTTGCAGATACAAAATACGTAAAAAACATGACAACAGAGCCAGAAACGGTAACTGTATCTGGTGCAAAGAGCGCCATGGATCGCATTACGTATGTAAAAGCGACAGTCTCAGCGAGTAAAGATGCAGATAAGACATTCGAAAAGGTAGCGGGAATTAAAATCTTTGACCGCAATATGAATATTTTAAATGTTGACGTAGAGCCAAAAACCGTTAAAGTAAAAGTTGAGTTATCTGAGTATAATAAAGAAGTGCCACTCGTTGTAAACCAAAAAGGAAAACCGGCAAAAGGTTATACAGTTGATGGTGTAACCCCTAAATCTGATAAAGTACTTGTATATGGTTCACGTGGTAATTTAGAAAAAATACAACAGGTTGTTGTAAATGCAGATGTAGAAGGTTTGAAAAAGACGACAACTGTTAAAGGAACACTCGAAAAACCTACAGGTGTAGCAGATTTATCATTTGCAGCAGTTGATGTACGCGTAAAAGTATCAAAAGAAAATGAGACGAGCGCGAAAAACAAAAATGAAACAGATACAGCGAAAAAAGCTGAAGAAGATACTGCAACGGAAGACGTCGAAAAAACATTTAAAAATATAAATGTGAAGTTGCAAGGCATGAATATTACAGATTATAGTGCAGAATTTATTACACCATCATCAGGGCAAATTAATGTGATAGCAAAAGGCGCTTCTAAATTAATTTCAGCTCTGACGACAGCAGATATTCAAGCATTTGCTGATGCAAGTAAAATTGATGATGGGATACAAGAGCTACCAATCCAAGTAAAGAGTTCAGAAGGTATAGAATTGACTCCGTCGTTAGATCAAATAAAAGTTCGTTTTACGAAACAAGACTAACGTATATGAGGAATGGTTTTGAAGGAGAGAAAAAATCAAATGGGTAAATATTTTGGTACAGACGGCGTACGTGGCGTCGCTAATAGTGAGCTAACCCCTGAGTTAGCATTTAAATTAGGTCGCTTTGGAGGATATGTCTTAACAAAAGACGCAACAGAACGTCCAAAGGTATTAATTGGTCGCGATACGCGTATTTCAGGTGAGATGTTAGAAGGTGCATTAGTAGCAGGGCTAATCTCAATTGGTGCTGAGGTTATGCGTTTGGGCGTTATTAGTACACCGGGCGTTGCTTATTTAACACGCGCAATGAGTGGAAATGCAGGCGTTATGATTTCAGCATCACACAATCCTGTAGAAGATAATGGGATTAAATTCTTCGGTCCAGATGGTTTTAAATTATCAGATGAACAAGAAGCGGAAATCGAAGCGCTTTTAGATCAAGATGAAGATACACTACCTCGTCCAACAGGTGCTGATTTAGGCTCTGTGAGTGACTACTTTGAAGGTGGACTTAAATATATCCAGTACTTAAAACAAACAGTAGATGAAGATTTCTCAAATATTCATATTGCTTTTGACTGTGCACATGGTGCAACGTCATCACTTGCGACACATTTATATGCTGACCTAGAAGCTGATTTATCATCAATGGGTGCTTCACCAAACGGTTTAAATATTAATGACGGCGTAGGTTCAACACATCCAGAAGCATTAGCTGAATTCGTGCTTGAAAAGGGTGCTGATGTCGGTTTAGCGTTCGATGGTGATGGCGACCGCCTAATTGCAGTCGATGAAAAAGGACAGATTGTAGATGGCGATCAAATTATGTATATCTGTGCAAAATATCATCATGCAAAAGGTCGTTTAAACAAGAATACAGTGGTTTCAACGGTGATGAGTAACATGGGCTTCTATAAAGCACTGGAAGCAGAAGGAATAGAGAGTATTCAAACACAAGTAGGAGACCGTTATGTTGTAGAAGCGATGCGTGAAGGTGGCTACAATGTCGGCGGTGAGCAATCTGGACATATCGTATTCCTTGATTACAATACGACAGGTGATGGCTTATTAACAGGCTTACAACTTGTGAACACAATGAAGATGACAGGTAAGCGCTTATCAGAATTAGCAGCTGAAATGACCATCTTCCCACAAAAATTAATCAATGTACGTGTAACAGATAAACATGCTGTGACACAAAATGAAAAAGTAGCTGAAACAATCGCGGCTGTAGAAGCGGAAATGAATGGCGATGGACGTGTGTTAGTACGTGCATCAGGTACAGAACCGCTTGTACGTGTAATGGTCGAAGCTTCAACGAAAGAACAATGCGACGCATATTGCGAACGTATTGCAGCAGTGGTAAAAGAAGAAATGGGTTTAGCTGAATAACATCATTCAAAAGACAGTGTTGGAAATAAGCTGACACTGTCTTTTTTCGTGTTTATTTCCTGGGAAATTGGGAATATTATATAAATAAAATGATATCTACCTGTTTTAAATTGACGTATATTCTTTTACCGTTTATGATATAGTTCTGATAATTTGCTGAGGAGGATTGTGTAGAAGCGTAAATCGGAAAAACAGTTATAGCGCCAGTACTGAAGAAATCGGACGACAAGTATCTTCAGTAGACGAGGTGGAGGAGTATCGAAAGTTTCGGCGGATGCCTCCCGGTCGACAGCCCGATCGTAAGTTCATCTTTAAAATAGTGAAGTGATTCGCTAGACAAAGAGATGAAATGGCAAATCATAGAGAGATAGAGAAACTGTTCGTAAGGGAATTTCTATACGAACTTTCATTGCTATGGACTTTTTCTCTTTTCATAATTTGCAAAATATCGGAGGAATTAAATATGTGTGGAATCGTAGGTTATATTGGTCAACTAGATGCAAAGGAAATTTTGTTGAAGGGACTAGAAAAATTAGAGTATCGTGGTTATGACTCAGCGGGTATTGCAGTAGAGAATGCAGCGGGTGTACAGGTATTCAAAGAAAAAGGACGTATTGCAGATTTACGTGATGTCGTGGACATGACAGTAGATGCAACAACAGGAATTGGACATACACGTTGGGCGACACATGGTGTACCAAACTATGTGAATGCACACCCACATCAAAGTGCTTCAAAACGTTTTACATTAGTACACAATGGTGTGATTGAAAACTATCATTTATTACAAGATGAATATTTACAAGGTGTAACGATGACGAGTGATACGGATTCAGAAGTCATTGCGCAATTAATTGAACACTTTTCAAATGAAGGTATGACAACAGCAAAAGCTTTCCGTAAAACACTAACATTAGTAGAAGGTTCTTATGCGTTAGCTTTATTAGATGCAGAAGAAGCAAATGTCATTTATGTAGCGAAAAAAGGTAGCCCACTATTAGTAGGTGTTGGCGAACAGTTCAATGTTGTGGCATCAGATGCTATGGCGATGTTACACGTAACAGATCAATTTATTGAATTACATGATAAAGAAATGGTGATTGTGACAGCAGATTCAATTCAAATCCAAAAGTTAGACGGAACCGTTGTAGAACGCGCACCGTATAAAGCAGAACTTGATTTGAGCGATATTGATAAAGGCACATACCCACACTACATGTTAAAAGAGATGGATGAACAACCAGCAGTCGTTCGTCGCATTACACAGAAGTATGAAAATGAAGCAGGTCAATTAACGATTGACCCAGCGATTCAACAAGCGATTCAAGAAGCAGATCGTCTATATATTATTGCTGCAGGTACGAGCTACCACGCAGGATTAATCGGTAAACAGTACTTTGAAAAGCTTGCCAAAATCCCTGTAGAAGTGCATATTGCAAGTGAGTTTGGCTATAACATGCCATTACTATCGAAAAAACCATTATTCATCTTCATCTCACAATCAGGTGAAACAGCAGATAGCCGCCAAGTATTAGTGAAGGTGAAAGAATTAGGCTATCAAGCATTAACGATGACGAATGCACCAGGCTCAACATTATCACGTGAAGCTGACTACACATTACTATTACATGCAGGTCCAGAAATCGCAGTAGCGTCAACAAAAGCCTATGTAGCACAAGTTGCAGTATTAGCGATTACAGCGTATGTTGTGGCAGACCAACCAGAAATCGAGTTGAAGAAAGAATTAGGTATTGCGGCGAATGCGATTCAATCAATTATTGATCGCAAAGAAGAATTTGCTAAACTAGCAGAATCATTCTTAGCAACAACACGTAACGCATTCTTCATCGGACGTGGCATGGATTACTACGTGAGTATGGAAGGCGCACTAAAATTAAAAGAGATCTCGTATATTCAAGCAGAAGGATTTGCTGGCGGTGAATTGAAGCACGGTACGATCGCTTTAATCGAAGACGGCACACCTGTCATCGCACTTGCGACACAAAAAGAAGTCGCACTGAATTTACGCGGTAACGTGAAGGAAGTCGTAGCACGCGGCGCAAACCCATGCATCATCTCAATGGAAGGCATGGCAGAAGCAAACGATGCCATCACAATCCCGCACGTACACCCATTACTATCACCACTAGCAGCAGTTGTCCCAGTACAACTAATCAGCTACTACGCAGCCCTACAACGCGGCTGTGACGTGGATAAACCACGTAACCTAGCGAAAAGTGTGACAGTGGAGTAGAAATATTTTCAACCCCTATGAATGTGTAGTTTTATAAAAAAGATTGATCATTTATAATAAAGTTCGTTCATTTAAAACAAAGTTTGATTATTTATAATAAAGTTTGATTAAAACAACCTCTATGGGTATGATGTCCATAAGAGGTTGTTTTTTGTTTTAGAATTAAAATTAATAAGGAGGAGGGAGTATATGGCTAAAAGAAAACGTTCAAGTTCGTATGAGAAAAGAATGAAAGAGGGTTACGGACAAGGTATTGGAAGCGATTATAAACCTTGGATAACTATTCAGGATGTACCTTCATTGGGAAGGGTTACTCGATTAAAAGGACATAAGATTCCAAGACAATTTGAATTTCTTTCAGATTTAGAACGAAATTACTTTTATTTATTGGAATATTCGGATTTAGTGGAAGATATTCAAGAACAGTACCCTTTGCTACCAATTGAGGAAACGATTATTATTGCAAATGAATTAGGAATTAAACACCCCACAGACCCTAAAAGTGGAGAACCAATAGTGATGACAACAGATTTTTTAGTAACAACTAAGAACAATACAGAAGTTAAAAAGTTTGCTAGAACATTGAAATATAAAGATGAATTAATGGATAAACGTGTATTAGAAAAATTTGAAATAGAGCGTGTTTTTTGGGAAAGGCAAGAAGTGGATTGGGGGATTGTAACAGAGTTAGAAGTACCCAAAGATATGGCACATAATATTGCATTTATTCATGGTTATTCAAACCTTTTAGTCATTGAAGGATTCGAAAATATACGTATTGAAGAATTAGAAGATATGAGTATTTATTTTATTAGGTTATTATTGGAAGCTAAACAAACGATACGTCAAATTGCTTCAGATTTTGATCATAACTTTGGAATGAGTAGTGGTTGTGGATTATCATTATTTAAGCATTTACTAATGACAAAGGTTATTGAAATAGATATGGCACAAAAATTAGATGTCAATCAGCAACTAAACGTCAAATATGTAAGAAGAGATTTTTCCAAGAAGGTGGAAGCAATATGATTTTTTATAATCAGGTATATCAATATGTAGATAGAGATGAAAAAAATCGAATTCGAATTATTGAAGTTGATGAATTAGTTGCATATTTTGTTGAGTTAGAAGGCGATACTGCTATGCCTAAAACAATTAATTTAGCTGATTTAGAAACTGAAATTCAATCAAGCATTTTATTATTAGTTTCAGATCCATATTTAATGACTTACGTAGATAAGGATTTAACAGAGGTACAAAAAGAAAAACGTGACGAAGACTGGAATATTGTTTCGATAGGTTGGGATTTATATAAAAAAGAGTTACTAAATAAAAAACAACGTAATGCGATATTTGAAGAATTAGCTGAAAATAATAACGTTTCAAAACTAAAAGTGAAACGCTCGTTTACACGTTTTTGGCAAAGAGGATTAAATAAGAATGCTTTATTGCCAGATTATATACGTTCAGGTGCAAAAGGAAAAGAGCGTCAATTGTCTGCGACAGCTAAAGTAGGAAGACCTAGAAGTTACTCATCTAAAGGTATTAATATTACTGAAGATATTAAACAGCAGTTTAGTCATGTTATGAAAAAATATTATCGAAAGAAAGAACAGCTGACGCTTACTGATACTTATGAACATTTATTAAGAGAATTTTATGCGGATAAATATTATGAAGGTGAAGTTTTAAAGTACAAGATATGGGATGATACACGCATCCCAACATATCATCAATTTTATTATTGGTTTAAAAAGTTTGAAGAACCTCAATTAGATTTTAGACTTCGTAATAGTTCAAAAGAGTATGAATTAAAACATAGACCTATTTTGAGTCATTCTGCTTTTGAAACTGATGGACCAGGGACACGTTTTCAAGTAGATGCAACAATTGCAGATATTTATTTAGTTAGCTCATTTGACCGTAATTTAATAATAGGAAGACCAATAGTTTATGGGGTTGTTGATGTTTATTCAAGGTTACTAGTAGGGATTTATGTAGGGTTAGAGGGTCCTTCATGGATAGGTGCAATGATGGCATTAGATAATATGGTGACTAACAAAGTTGACTTTTGTAAGGAGTACGATATTGAAATTAATCAAAATCAATGGCCTGCTCAACATTTACCAGAAATTATTATCGCTGATAGAGGAGAGTTTGAAGGATATTCAGTTGAGAATTTAATAAACAATCTGAATATAAAAATTGAAAACACATCGCCATATCGTGGGGACTTAAAAGGGATTATTGAACGTCAATTTCGTACCCTGAATGGAAAAATCAAAAGAAAAGCACCAGGGGCTATACAAAAAGAATATCGAGAACGTGGCGATAGAGACTATCGTTTAGATGCTAGTCTTACTCTCGAAGAATTCACACAAATTATTATTCATTTAGTATTGCACCATAATCAAAAAAATATTGATAAATATCCTTTAGAGAAAGAAATGATAGTAGATCAAATTACAGCGACACCAATTAATTTATGGAATTGGGGCATAGCAAATAAAAAAGGAAGGTTACAATCTGTAACTAATCGAAATCAATTTAGAATGAACTTACTACCAAAAGCCAACGCTCGTATAACTAGAGCAGGAATTAAATTTAAAGGATTAGCATACGGTTCGGAAAAAGCTTTAAACGAACAATGGTATTTAAAAATGAAAAATCAAAGTATTGAAGTAGTCTATGATCCAAGGTCAATGAATCAAATCTATATACCACATAATGGTGGAAAAAGTTTCGATATATGCTATTTATTAGATGCAAGTGTGCAATATAAAGATAACTCTTTGGACGAAGTTGAATTTTATAAACAACTTTTACAAGAGGTGAAATCTAATGAAAAAAATCAGCAATTAGAGAATACTGTTAATACAGATTCAGCAATTGAATTAATTATTAAAGAAGCAACTAACCAAAAGAAAAATACGCTTAATATAAATCAAACAAAAGCAGAAAAACTTAAGAATATTAAAGTAAACCGACAGGCAGAGAAATTAATGAATAGACAGGATGAACAGTTTGATTTAGATGTCGAAAAAAAATCTGGAAAAGCGGAAGTCGTTAGTTTTATTAAAAAAGAAACTAATCAACAGTCTAGTTCACGTTTGATAACTAAATTACGAAAGAAACGAGATGAGCAGCATGGAAAAGATGACTAATGGAGTTTTAAAAGGCAACTTTGAAGAAGCTGCGTATAAAGAGCAGAAACTGTCGGAATACAGTGAAAACCCCTTTATTGAGGCGCTCCCGCCTATTTTGAGTGAAGATGATGTGATGGATCGATTTGTGGTGACACCGCGAATTACAAATCAAGATAAGCAAAGTGAGACAAATATTCGTTATCATGTGCTTAAACGTATAAAGAACTTTATTCAACCTTTACCCATTCATTTCGAAGTAGAACGTCGATTATCTACATTAATCCGTAGGGGATACTTAGCTAGAAACCCTTTAGATAAAACATTTCTTGAACGTATTCGAGTTTTGCATCAATTACGAGAAGATGAAGAAGAGGCATACAAATATATAGATGAACGTTTGAATTATATTCGCTCCACAGCAGATAGTTTATCGATTATCGGCATTTCAGGTATTGGAAAAACAACAGCAATTGAGCGCTTGTTATTAATGTATCCACAAGTAATTAAGCATGAGAAGTATGAAGAACAACCATTCAATCGTACACAAATTGTTTGGCTGAAAATTGATTGTCCGTATGATGGTAGCCTTTCTACGCTGTGTAAAAGCTTTTTTAAAGCGATAGATGATTTGTTAGGTACGCGTTATTTAGAGAAGTTTGGGTATTTGAATCGTGTAACATCAACGATGCTATTGCATATGACCTCATTAGCTAGTATGTATGGTATTGGAGTATTAGTAATTGATGAGATTCAACATTTATTGCACGCGAAAAATGATCAAGAAGAGATGCTTAATTTCTTCGTGACATTATCTAATACAGTAGGCATTCCTACAGTTTTGATAGGTACATCTAAAGCACAACAATTATTTAAAGGAAACTTCCGACAAGCTCGTCGTGCAGCAAGTGAGGGTTCGATTATTTGGGATCGTATGGGTGAGGATAGTGAGGAATGGGAATTCTTTTTAGAAACCTTATGGGAGTTACAATGCCTTAAAACATATTCAGAGCTTACAGAGGACGTTAAAAAAACTTTCTACAGTGAATGTCAGGGAATTACTTCAGTTGCTGTTAATCTATTCATACTAGCTCAAGAGAGAGCCTTATATGATGAATCGAATGAAGCAGAGCGATTGACGTCGAGCGTTTTAAAGAAAACAGCAAAAGAAGATATGAAAATCATTCAACCAATGTTAAGTGCAATTCGGAAAAATGATTTTAGAGCCATGTATAAGTATGAAGATATTATGATTAATTTAGATGAATTAATGCAAAGTCATAAGCAAAGTACCGAATATGAAGGACGCATTAAAGAGGCAATGAAAGAGCGGAAAAATACGTTAGCATATAAACGTCAAGATTTGATTGAAGGTCTAAGTGGAGAAGTTGCAGCAATCGGTATTTTTGATGTTTTAACTTCAAATGAAATCATCAAAGTTACAAAACAAATAGTAGAGAATATGCCGATAGAAACAGACTATAACATGCTAAAAGCTCAGCTTATTCCACAGTTAATTGAATTGAATCAAAAAGCTAAAGAGAAGAAACAGCATATCGTAATTTCAGATAAAGTGTTACCTCTATTGGATGCTAGAGAAAGAGCATTGAAGCAGAAAAAACATCCGTATGAGGTATTAATTAAAGATAATTATATTAAGAACCCGGTGGAAGAATTCTATTAAATTATTTTAGGAGGTAATCAAATGCTACCTTTCTTCACGAATCCATATCCAGATGAATTATTGTATTCAGCTATTGCGCGTTATCATTTTTATAGTGGGAATCTTGATTGTAAAGATACATTAGAAGAGTTATTTGATAGTCGTTCTGTGATACCAAGTGTGGAGATCGGTAGTCATTTCACTAAATTGGTAGAGAATTTAGGATCTCAATATTCGGTAGAGTATTTATTAGCTAACCATACGATTTATCCTTACTATGCTTCATTTTTATCTAAACAAAGACAGCTAGAGATTTTAGAAGATGTCAAAAATAATGGACAGGCTTTATATACAAGGCTTGGTATTGTAGCTGGAGGCATTTGTCGTAAAGATGGGCTATATTACTGTGCTATGTGTGCTAAATCTGATTCAGATAAGTATGGAGAGCCGTATATTCACCGAGAACATCAATTACAAGGAATAAGTTATTGTGCACACCATGAAATTCCGTTGAGGGAGTATCAGGTAACAGGCGACAGTCGCATCGAATACATTCGTTTTGAATTACGCTACATGAATCTATCAGATTTATACGAAGTGGATCCATATGAAGAGATAGCTATTCAATTAGCAAAGCAAGCATATAAACTACTACAAATACCATTACATTCATTAACCAAAGTAGAAATTAGTACGATGTATAAGGCGTTACTTAGAAAGAAAAATTTAATTACAGCCGCCAATCGGGTGAGACAACAAGATTTATATCAAATGATAAAAATCGACTTATCAGAAGAGCTTTTAACGAACTATGAGAGCGAATTTAATGAAGAAGATGAATATAATTGGGTGAAAGTATTAACTCGTAATTCAAAGAGGCATGTACACCCATTACGACACTTATTGATGTTTTTATACTTGAAGCAAGATGTAGTGAATTTGATAGTAGATAACGGTCCATTTGGAAAAGGTCCTTACCCGTGTTTGAATAGAGCTGCGAAACATTATAAAAAGTTAGTTATACCATCTGTAAAAGTTACAAGGGATTTTAAAACAAAAGCTCCAATCGGTACATTTTGTTGTTCTTGTGGTTTTGTGTATGCACGTAAAGGACCCGATTATAATGTGGAAAATCAATATAAAATTGGTAGAATAAAAGTTTTCGGTCAAGTATGGAATAGAAGATTAAACGAATTGATGAATACAGGAATGAGTATTCGAGCTATTGCAAAGGAGTTAGGTGTAGATTCTAAAACCGTTAAAAAATATGCAGATGAACCTACTCTGGAAGTAGTAACCCCAATTCAGCTGGATAGACTAGAACCCTATCGCAGTGACCTAATTGAAATGATAAGCACCCAACCAGAATTAACTCGAACTGAAATAAGGGATCAACTCTGTAAACAGTATATGTATTTGTATAGATACGATAAAGAGTGGCTAATGGCTAACTTACCAATACAACTAAAGCGTACAGAACCGAATAGACTTGTGGATTGGAACGCGCGCGATCGAGAATATGTGCAGCGTATCAAGAAGTTATATCAGCAATTATTAACTGTTGAGAAACCCGTTCGAATAACGAAGTCTTTAATCGGTAAGCGATTAGGCATTACAGCAAATATAGAGAGGAATTTGGATAAGTTACCGAATACGAAAGCTTTGTTCGATGTGATAACAGAAACTGTTCAATCATTCCAAATTCGACGTTGTTGTAAGGTAATTGACCAGATGCTAGAAGAAAATGAAGTGATAAAACTTTGGAAAGTGCAACGGATAGCAGCGGTAAAGTCGCATCATTTTCATGAAATAAAAGATGAGTTATCTAAATACATTCAAATAAGCCAGGATGTGAAAAGAGATGAACAACAAAGTATATAAATTGAAAAACTGGCCATTCGCTAAAGGAGAACAAGCTCAATTAATTTGGATTAGTTCTCCTTTTAAGTATGAGAAAAAAATCATGATTTATGCGTATTTTAGAGCGAAAGGGAAAACTGAAAAAATCTTAACAGATTGGGGGATGTTACCTGCATTAGCTATTCAACACATGTATATAAATGGTGATTTACGTCATAGTTTGCCACCAGAAAATATAGAAGAAGTTGATTTGACGATTTTCCCGCAATCAGTACGTTATACAGAGAGAGAATGGACTGTACAAGGAACGAATGATACGGATATGTCACGTAGTTTTATAGTGAAGTTTAATAATAAATCGTATACATTGCCATTAATTGAAGTAGTTCGTAGTATCTTAGCACCCAATCGCTTTTTACTATATCGTTTATTTGAAATGAACTCTTTTCCACAGTATTTCATTGAAAACTATACTGAAGCACAAATTCAGTTGAGCTTTTCGTCTCAATATAATCTGAAATACACGAAAAAAAGCTTTTTATATCAGTTAGTATGGTTATTAGGTAATCGAGATTTAAGAAGAACGTTCGAAAATATTGCCTATACATTTTTAAATACGAGTGAATTGAAGTTTGAGTGGTTATTTCAACAACCTATTTCAATTAAAGCGGTTGTAAAAACCGGAGGGGTAATTTTAAAAGTAAATGAAGTGAAGAACAAGGAAATACCATTTGACGTCATATCATTTTCACATCCGGAAATATCAAAATATGAAAAATCTAATGAACCTAAAAAATATACGATGCGTGAATTAAAATCATCTACTGAAGAAAAGGAAAAGATAATAGATGAAACGGTAGAAGGTGCAACAGAAGATTTTGAATTAATTGAAATGAATAAACAAGTTCATAAATACACTGAATCACCAAGTATTGTAAAGGTTCAAGGTAAATCAACAAAGCAACGAACATACGAAGATGAAAGTACGAAACAATATACATTTAAAGATACAGGAATTCGTTCAGCATCCGATACAGGTGGTAATCGTTTAGCTCGAGGGATTGAACATCAATCTTTGCAGCAAGTCCAGGCAGAAGGGGAATTGGGCGGATTTGTATATATATTACAAGAACTAGAGGACTACAAAGAAGTACAAACTATTAATATACAATTAGGTTCGCTACCAACCCTTGATGGAAATAGAAAGTTTAGTTATTTAGAAAATGGTATAGCCCCTCGTCAGTATGCACTAGCGACAGTTAGTTTGTTTAACGGCAACGAGTTTAAAATTTTAGAAGTAGAACGAGAAAATCGTGCACTATCTATGTTGCTCCTATCTGCTACAGTATCGGTTAATTGGAATCAATTGATTGATGGTTTGTTATTAAACCTAGTGAATAGTAGTGGAACGTGGGAAAGAGATGTACTTGAAAGTCTGGGACAAAGAAATGTAGTCGTACGAAAAGCAAAGCATAGTAAGAAGGGATATAAACATAGAGCGAAGTTGTTGTTTAATAAAATGATGTAACATGCAATCCTGTTATTTGAAATAACTAACTTTTATTATTAAATGTTGGACTTCCCCCTGTCAAGTAGACAGCTATAAAAAGACTAAGTAGCCATCTGGTGGCGATATTCTATCGGTGCTAGGTGATTGAGTCATTTTTGGAAATGTTGGAGCAAAAGAGTCAAATGTAGAGGTTCAGAGAGGAGATTTTGATAAATTAATTTAAAATCTATTATGATACAATAAATTTAATTAAAACTTCACTTTGAGAATTAATACGTGCTTTATTAAAAGAGCTTCGGAAGGAAGGTAGCTGTGCAAGATAATAGGTCAAACGAAAATCGACTATCATTATTTGGAAATGAAATAAATAGAAATTTAAAATCTGCAGATATATCTGAAAATAGTATACGTGAAAAAATGCCAGAGATTTTAGATATATTATTAATCGATCGAACTTTAACGACGGAAAAAACTATAAAAAATATTATTTGGGCTAACGAAAATTATGTGAATAGGGGACGTGAAATCTATGGACCAACTGCACAAATAAAACCTGAATTAGTGACTGGGAGAAATGGTCAATTAATCATGCCCCGTGTTTTAAAAACTCAAAAACTTCAAAAAGAGAGAACAAAATCGAGTGCGGAAGTATTCACACCTATTTGGATTGTAAAAAAACAAAATGATCTAGTAGATAAAGAATATTTAGAAGACGATTTAGAAACATATGCAAGACGTACCTGGCTTGAAATAACATGTGGAGAAGGCCCATATATGGCAACACGTTATGATACTGTTACAGGTGAATCAATATCTATAAATAAACGGGTGGGCTTTGTAGATCGAAAATTAACAAGAATTAATACTAAGATTACTGATAAAGCTGAATGGCAACGTTTAGTTGAATTAGCGTACCAAGCAAGTTACGGTTTTGAGTGGAATGGTGATTCGTTATTGTTGGCTCGAGAAAATCTTTTATACACATATCGAGATTATTATGTTGATAAGTGGCAACAAGAACCATTATATGAGGAATTTAAGAAAATTGCTGTGATTATAAGTTACAATGTTTTTCAAATGGATGGAATAGCGAAAAAACAGGGTATTCCAATGAAAAATTCTGGATTGTATTATATTTCACCATTGTCAGAAAAAATAAAAAAAACAAAAGAAGTTCAAATGAGCTTTGATTTTATATTTGAAGAAGTTAATGAAGAAGTGGAAGATTTTAAAATTATTCCAGGTAAAAGAGTAAAAATAATGAATTGGGAAACAAATAAAATGGAGTATTTTGATAAAGGGGCCAATTGACTGTGAGTGAAACACTTGAAAGATTTGATATTCAATTGAAGAAATCTAACTTTGAATTCATGAAATTAGATAGTGATTTAACAGAATTCTATAAAATAGCTACACAAGCAGAATTAGATTTTGCTTTAAAAGCTTTTGATAATACATTAGTGAATGTTAGAAAAATAGTAGACTCATTGACAAGCTTAATAATTGATTTGAATTATGATTTTGTACCGAATAGAGCAACATTTAATGATAAATTATCGATCATTAAATCTAAAAAATATGATATTCCATCAGCAATTATTAACCTTTTTTATGACATAAAAAGTAGTGGGAACATGGGCGCTCATAGTGTAGTGGACGATGAAGAATTAGCTTATAGAGCTTTAAATCAATTAAGAATAATTTTGCAGTGGTATATTACTACACAGAATGATATTAAAATTATTAGAAGTGAATTTGTTGAACCGACTGTAGTATCAAGGTTCAAAAATAACAGGGAACGTAAAATAGTTTATGTACAAACAGCTGACAATAATAGTGGAAATTGGTCAGTGTATGAAGGTAATGAAAAAATAGGTGAAACAACAGCTCCTGAAGAAGATCAAGAAGAAAACTGGTCACCTAATAGTGATTTTTTACAGTCAATAACGAAAAAAAGAATTAATAGTTATATGAAAACATCCGGGGTTCCCGCAAAAATTAGTTGGGCAGAGCTAGCTTGGATTAAGGAATCTAAACGTTGGTTTAGCGACAAAGATGTTCATGAGGTATTGTTGCGTTCTGGTTATAAACGATCTGAAAAGTTAGATGGTACAGAGTGGTTTGAAGTAGATTTAGAAACTGCAAAAGCTGCTATAAAAGCTGTAAAAGAAGGTAGAAGTTCTATTGATAGTAAAAATGATATCGATTTACCTAAAATTAATTTGCGTTCTGAACAAACAGCAGCTGTAAATCAAGCAACTAAAGCATTCAAAAAACATAACAAGGTACTTTGGAATGCTAAAATGCGTTTTGGTAAAACACTTTCTACTTATGAGTTAATTAAAAGGAACAAGTATGAAAAAGTTTTAGTAATGACCCATCGACCAGTTGTTTCAGATTCCTGGTTTGAGGATTTTAAGAAAATAGAAATGGCTAAAGAAGGATATGAATATGCTTCGAAAATAAAAGGTGAAAAAGACTTAAGAAAATTGGCTAATGGTAAAACACCTTTTATTTATTTTGTGTCTATACAAGATTTACGTGGTGCAATTGAAGTAGGAGGCAAACACGAAAAAAATAGTGAGTTTTTTGAAATAAATTGGGATTTAATTGTCGTTGATGAAGCACATGAAGGTACACAAACAGATCGTGGTGATAGACTTTATGAAAGTCTTATGAAAACAGAAACTAAAATGTTGGAATTATCAGGTACACCTTTTAATATCCTTGATGAATTTAGTGAAGAACAAGTATTCACTTGGGATTATATTATGGAGCAACAAGCTAAAATTCGCTTTTCACTAGAGAACCCAGAAAAGGTTAATCCATATGAAGCATTACCTGAAGTAGAAATGTACACATTCCAAATGGCAGTAGATAAACAATATGAAAGTAGCGATAAATATTTTGATTTCGCGGAGTTTTTTAAAGTAGAAGATAATAGTGGGAAATTTGTACATGAATCGTCGATTATTAAATGGCTTGATCAAATTTCAACAGACGGAAAGACCAATTATCCTTTTTCGACTGAAGAATTTAGAGAAAGTATTCGACATACACTTTGGTTGCTTCCAAGTAGAGCATCAGCTAGAGCATTGAAAGAATTGCTAGACCATCACGCTGTTTTTAGTGAATATTCTGTAGTGAATATTGTAAATGACAATGATAATGAAATTGCTGGTGAAAATGATAAAGATTTGGTACGTGTTCGTAAAGTGATTACAGACAGACCATCAGCAACAAAAACAATCATTCTAACAGTTAGAAAATTAACAACAGGTGTAAATATTCCTGCTTTAAATGGCGTAGTATTTTTAAACAATACTACGAGTGCGCAAAATTATCTTCAAGCAGCTTTTCGTGCACAAACACCATTTTCCGATGAAATTCTAGGTATGAAGAAAAAAGCCTATATTTTTGATTTTGCTCCAGATAGAGCATTAAATATTTTAGCGAAATCTGTATCAATGTCACCTAAAGCAGGAGTTTTAAATACGAATGATCAAAGAGATAAATTAGGGACACTTTTAAATTTCTTACCTGTGCTTGAACAGTCAGGTAATGAAATGAAAACTTTCTCAGTAGATAAGATGATGCGTCAATTGAAGAAAGCGTATGCTGAAAGAGCAGTTTTATCAGGTTTTGATGATGCCTCTATTTATAATGATGAACTATGGGAAGTTACTCAAGAAGATATAAATTTGTTCAACGACTTGAGTGGCAAATTAGGAAAAACACAACAAACCAAAACTATAAAAAAAATTAATGTAAATACAACAGGTTTAAATGAGCAAGAACGAGAAAAAGTAAAAAGAGGAAAGAAAAAGCCTAAGAAAGAACGCACTCCAGAAGAACAAGCTGCAATAGATGCAGAACAAAAACTGCGTAAAGAACGTAATAATATGATAACTATTTTACGAGGTATATCGATTAGAATCCCATTAATGATTTATGGAATGAATTTAGATTTAGATAGGGATATTACGCTAGATGATTTTGTAAAGCAAGTTGATGATGTTTCATGGGAAGAATTTATGCCTAAAGGTATTAGTAAGTTTGATTTTATGAAATTCAAAAAATTCTATGATCCTGAAATTTTTATCGAAGCTGGACATCGTATTCGTCAAGCCGCAGTATCTGCTAATAACTTAAGTTATCAAGATCGAATTGAAAAAATAACTTCTATTTTTTCAGGATTTAAAAACCCTGATAAGGAGACCGTTTTAACACCGTGGAGAGTAGTTAATCTTCAATTAGGTAAAACGATAGGTGGATACAATTTCTACGACGAAGAATATAGAGAAGAACTTAAAGATGCTTCATTCAGGTATATAGATAATGGAGAAATCACTAATGAAATATTTTCTAAAGATGCAAAAATTTTAGAAATCAATAGTAAAACAGGCCTTTATCCATTGTATATGGCATTTAATATTTATCAACGTCGCTATTTGCAAGAGAATGAAAATTGGAATAAAGCCGATTATATCCAAAAAGATAAAGCGTTATGGCAAGAAGTATTGGAAAATAATATTTTCGCACTAAATAAAACCCCTATGGCAAGAACTATCACTTATAGGACTTTAAATGGTTATGAAGTAAATGAAAAATTTATGAGAAATTTAGTATATGTTGAAGATTTACCACGAAAAATAAAGAATAATTTAGAAGATACTGTATATGAAATAAACAAGAATTTTGGAGGTTTTAAAATGAAATTTGATGTAGTTGTAGGAAATCCTCCATATCAAATAGAAGCTGGAGGAACTAGTACAAGTGACGATCCAATATATCACCATTTTTATGATTTAGCTGAAAGCTTAAGTGATAAATATTGTTTAATTTCACCAGGTCGTTTCTTATTTAAAGCTGGTAAAACACCTAAAGTTTGGAATGAAAAAATGCTGGCTGATAATCATAATAAAGTTGTTTATTATGAACAAAAATCCGCTAATATTTTTCCAAATACAGATATAAAAGGTGGATTAGTCATACTTTATCATAATAAAAATGAAAGTTTTGGGGAGATAGGTACTTTTATTCCTTATCCAGAATTAGAATCAATAATGTTAAAAGTCATGTCAACACATGCTGAAAAACTACCTTCTATTATTTATACTCAAACAAAATTTAATTTAGAAAATCTTTATAATGATTATCCAAACTACAGAAAAATTCTAGGTAATAACGGTAAAGATAAACGTTTTGATAAACCTATATTTTCTAGATTAGATATTTTTACAGAGGAAGAAAATGATAATTATTCCTACAAAATTTTAGGGAGATTTAATAATGAACGTACGTGGAGATACATTCCTCAAAAGTATGTTGAAGATCACGAAAATCTACAAAAATGGAAAGTTATTCTTCCAGTGTCAAATGGAGGTGGTATATTAGGTGAAGCATTAAGTACACCAATAGTTGCTGCACCTCTTATTGGTTATACACGTTCTTTTATTAGCATAGGAAGTTTTGATACGGAAAAAGAAGCAGAAGCACTATTAAAATATATTAAAACAAAATTCACAAGAATACTGTTAGGGATTTTAAAAATTACTCAAGATAACACCGGAGAAAAATGGGCGTATATACCTATTCAAGATTTCACTTCTAAATCAGATATTGATTGGAGTCAATCCATTTCTAATATCGATAAGCAACTATATCAGAAGTATAAGTTAACTCAAAATGAAATTTCTTTTATAGAAAATAAATCAAAATCTATGAATTAATCTAAATTCAGGAATCGTTTATAAAACTATTTGTAGAAATTATTTATAACAGCATTGTACAACGCTTGATTTCCGAAGAGGTTGAAATAGCCATTTAGTTTTAATCAAACTTTTTTATAAAAATTAAATACAGCTCAAAACCAAACCCACGTATTTTGATCAAACTTTATTCAAAATATGTTGGGTTTCTTCTATTATAAAATCAACGTTTGTAGCATACTTTTAATCAAACTTTATTCCAAACCAACAGAATGAAGTAAGCTCACTTCATTCATAGGGGTTTTGTCATATATTTGAGTTAATTTCATAATTCCAATCCCTTTGTTATCAAGGGGTAAAATTAAATAAAAATGAGGCACCTCCCCAAATTCGGTATAATGGTAGCGACTAAACAACCCACCCGAAAGGAATGATGCCTCATGACTATTGTAAAACAAATTAGCCTGTTTGACATCCAAGAATTATTCGAAATGGAAAGTTCGCACCGATTTGATGCCATTTTCTCCACTTTCGATGTACAACCTATCTTTCATCTCTTTTCTAAAAAGACAATGCGTGGTGCTCCACGCGAATGTAATTACGGGGCCATGATTCAATCATTAATAGTACGTATCGTCGAACGTATTCCAACAATAAAGGACTTAGTCAAACGTTTAGTCAACGACCCTTTATTCCGTTTGGATTGCGGATTTCTTGTTTCGGATTCAGTTCCGTCAGAAGCGTCATATTCTCGTATGATTGATGTCATTAGTCAATCTGATGTACTAGATTTCATGCAGGATCAACTTATCCTAGCCGCTTTGACGGAAGGATTTCTCGAAGACGAGTGTCTCGGTTTTGATGCAACACACTTCGAATCACGTGATGCCTCAAAGCCTTCAGAGAAAAAAGAAGCAGCTCCACCAAAAAAACGTGGTCGAAAAACGTCTGAAGAACAAGCGATTTGGTTAGCTGAACAATCTGAGATTGAGGTCAATCAAACAACCTATGAAAAGAAGCTAGAAGCTCAGTTGACGATTCCGACGAACACACTTTGGCAAGATATCCCCATTGAACCGAAGTGGGGAATTAAGAAAAATAGTAATGGCAAAAATACGTTCTGGTATGGCTTTAAGGGACATTTAGCTGTTTCAACTAAAAGTCAATACATTGTCGCTCGCATCATGTCCTCAGGGAATTTAAGCGATAGTAAAGCAGCTATACCCTTGTTGAAAAAAATCGCAGACTTCTTGCCAAATCATTTCGCTACCGCAATTTTTGATGCAGGATATGATTACGAGCCAATTTACCGTCAAATATTAAATCAAACAATGCGTGCTGTTATTCCGTATAATGTCCGACGAGAGAGCGAAGTAATTGGATTTGACCAACATTTCCGCCCAACCTGTGTGCGCGAACATAGTTATCGTTATGACAGCTTTGATGAAAAATATCAGACACTCAAATTCACAAGACCAAAGGAATGTGAAACTTGTCCATTACGCGATGATTCCCTATGTCAAAAGGTTTTCAAAATAAAATGCGAAACAGATATTCGTAAGTATACGTCTCCAGCACGTGGCTCAGATTTATGGAAGAAACTCTATAAAGAACGTACGGCAGTAGAACGTGTAAATGCTTATTTAAAGCAATATTTCCAGTTAAATAACATCCGTCACAGAACAGGTCGCAAAGCAAAATTGCATTTCAATCTAGTGACGTTTATTTATAATGCCTGTAAGTTAGCAGTTGACCGCATCAATTCGCAATTAAGTCATGCAAAAGTACCTGCATAAATTTTAAAAACGATAGTTTTTACATCGGAGCAATCTAAGCTCTTGAAAAAATCGAATTATGAAATTGATTCATTTATAAAATAAATAAATAGACAAAAAAATTTTCATAAAGGTAAACATATTTTTTCTCTTGAGATGAGTTAAATAAAGAACAAAATAAAAAAATATATAACCTAAAATAATTGTCCAAACCAAAAGAATAGCGTCTAATGGATAGTAAAATTAACGTATATGTTACTCCGAACTGCAGAAGAATACGGAAAATATTCACCTTTGATTTTCTATTTAATTTCATCTATGATATAAACAACATCGATGAGTAACATAGATACGGCCGTATTTTATAAAAAGAAAAATAGGAGGTTTAATATGTACAATATGTATAGTGAAGAAGAAATTGATAGTCAGGTGAATGCGTTTTGTGTATTTAGAAATAATGAACGTATTCTGGTTCCATTACACGATGAAAAATTTATGAATAAAGTTCGTAATTTAATTAAAGTGCATATGGAAGTTACGAAAGATGAGTTAGCCAAATATATCCATTTACATTGGAACGAAGAGCAATTAACTTGCAGTTTTGCTGATTTTGTAGAAGATTTTGAAGAAAATAAAAAATTAAATCCTAAAATTGTTGATACTTGTGAAAAACTAAATATCCCATTAGTTGAAAAAAACTATATTTATATCCCCTAAGCACATGAAAAGTTTATACAAGTACAACAGTTAGGTATTCAAAGTTATCCTACACTTCTTTTGAAGAAGGGTGAACAATTATTTGAGCTTGGCGGTGGTGTAATGACACCTGAAAAAATAGAAGCTCGTCTTATGAAAATTCTTTCAGCCTAATCTAGATAAGACATTTCATTTTCTAGAGTTCGTAATTAAAACTGGAACTGCGCAACAGCGCAATTCCAGTTTTTTAATGCTCATATGAGATAGTGTTTTTCCACTTATATCCTATTATTTTTTGTATATAATCCCTTTTATGGTAACTTTGTCATTTATAAAGCGTTCTATTGTATAGACAAAAGATAAAGGGGTGTAAGATGCAAAAATCAATGAAGGGGATTTTATGGGGGATTTTTCTGTTCTATTTACTATTGTTAACATATCAATTACTGATGAAATATTATAGTATCAGTCAGATTGGGCGCTTATTGTTGTTTCAAGAGGAGGGGCTATTCTTTTTGAAAGAAGTGAATCTTGTGCCTTTCCATACGATTCAATCGTATGTACAAATAGAGGGGACAACGTTTTTGAGTGCGATGCGTAATCTTATTGGGAATGTTATTGGTTTTGTACCATTTGGCTTCTTTGCGGCACTACTCATTTTTAAGCGTCCAACATGGCTAAAGGTGATTGGGGCGACTTTTTTGTGTAGTTTATTCTATGAAACAGTCCAATATATTTTCACGCTCGGATTATTTGATGTGGACGATTTACTATTAAATACGCTTGGTGGAGCAATCGGCTATGGGTGCTACTGGATTATGAAGCGATATTTAGGGAGATTGAAAAGAAATCGTGTAACAACGCAACATTCGTTACGTTAAGGAGTGATTGTTCATGTGGATGATTTTTTTAAGTATAGCGCTTGTTGCAACAGTAATCAGACTTTTACAGTTTAAGAGAGGTTATATAGCGATGTGGGTTGCGCTTTCAGCAACTGCGTTGACTCTGTGTTCGTTTATAACGATGATTGTAGATTGGATCAGTCACAATGATATGAGCGCCTTAGCAGATGTGGTTCCGACTATGCATATAGTGTGTTGGATTTTTACGGTGTGTATGATTGTACTGAATGTATTACCACTCGTTTTCAAAAAATGAGCTAATTAATTGTATCCATGCGTTAAAAAATGTAAGCTAAGTACATTCAAAGTGATAGCTGAATCCAAGGAGGAACATGCATGGAAAATTTTAAGTATCAAAACCCAACGAAGCTCATTTTCGGTAAGGGGCAAATTCAATCATTAGATCAAGAAATACCAACGGATGCAAAGCGCGTTCTTCTACTATATGGTGGCGGTAGTATTAAGAAGAATGGTGTTTATGATCAAGTGATGGCACAGTTAACAGCTGCGGGGAAAGAGGTAGTTGAGCTTGCAGGTGTAGAGCCGAACCCACGTCTGACAACCGTTCAAAAGGGGATTGATCTTGTAAAAGAGCATGAACTTGATTTTATTTTAGCTGTTGGTGGCGGTAGTGTTATTGACTGTGCCAAGGCGATTGCTATTGGTTCACGTTACGATGGGGATGTATGGGATATTATTCTTAAAAAAGCAGTGCCAACATCGGCAGTACCTTTTGGAACAGTGTTAACAATCGCAGCAACAGGTTCTGAAATGAATGGTAGCGGCGTAATTACGAACTGGGAAGAGAATGATAAGCGTTCATTCGGTTCGATTTATACGTATCCGAAATTCAGTATTTTAGATCCTGAATTGACGTATTCTGTACCATTGAATCAAACAATTTATGGTATTGTCGATACAATGTCACATGTATTTGAGCAATATTTTAATGCGTCAACGAACACACCGCTACAAGACCGTTTTGGCGAGTCGATTTTACGTACAGTACTTGAAGTAGGTCCAAAACTTGTGAAGGATTTACATTCATACGAATATCGTGAAGTAATGATGTTAAACAGTACATTCGCATTGAATGGTGTCTTATCAATGGGTGTGAAAACAGACTGGGCGACACATATGATTGAACATGCAGTTTCTGCTGTGTATGATATTCCACATGGTGGTGGTTTAGCGATTCTATTCCCTTCTTGGATGTCATTCGTTAGCGAACAAAAACCTGAAAAAGTAGCGCAACTAGGTAAGAATGTCTTTGATTTAGATGCGACAGGGAAGACAGATGCGGAGCTTGCGAAAGAAACGATTGCGGCTTTACAAGAATTCTGGACTTCAATTGGTGCGCCAACAAAATTAGCTGATTTTGATATTGATGATGCACAGCTTGATTTAATGGCAGAGCGTTCAATGGTTGCTGAAAAAATCGGTAGCTATGTACCACTATCAAAAGAAGACGTAAAAGAAATTTTAAAGCGTTCATTATAAGAGAGAAGGCTAAGGAGGAATCCTTAGTCTTTTTTAATAGGAAAATCGAGATGAAATAATCGATTGTACATGTCGTACTTGTCGTAAAAGATTATGATGAGGCGATTGCATTTTATACAAAAAAACTGCATTTTACATTGGTAGAAGATATAGAACAACCAGAGCAGAATAAGCGCTGGTCGGTTGTATCATCACCTAATTCGAATGAAAAACAGCAAGCTTTTATCGGATGACAGTCGGGTGGACGCGTCTTTTTATTTTTACAAACGGATGATTTTGAGCGTGATGTACGTGATATGCGAGAAAAGGGGATTGAGTTTGTAAGAGAGCCATAGACACAACTGTACGGAAAAGTAGCCGTGTTTTCAGATTTATACAGAAACTTGTGAGACTTAACTGGGGTTTGTTAATGGGCATACACTTAAACAGCAGTGAGAGCAGATTTCTCAATCGAAAAATAGTATAATATTAAATAGGAAGAAACTCGATAGAAAAGGATGTTTTTTAGTATGGATGAGCAGTTAAAACTATGGATTAAACAGTTCCAACAAGATAAAGATGCGGATGCATTAGGTAATTTAAAAGAGCATTGTGCACATATGATTGAACCTTTAATTGTAGAATTTACAGAAAAGTATGGGGAAGAAGCGGGCGTATTACTACGTTCGAAATGGGATAAGCGTTTTTTCTTTATCTTTTCAAAATATCAATTGAATGTAGGATTATCACTTGAGAGTTTTGTTCAAAACACATATCGCTTTTACTTCATGGAAGTGTTGCGAAAAGCAGGGTACATTCAATAATAAAAAAACAGGTTGGAAGCATAGTGTATATGTTCCAACCTGTTTTTAAATTAGCTATAAATGATGTCTTCTGCAAGGTTTGTGAATACTTCACCTACGACAGAGTCTTCATCGTAAATCGATGAGCCAAGATTTTCTTCTGGTTTTGCGAATGGTACGCGTGCGATGACGTCACACTTTAGTGAGCGTGCAAGATTATCGCCGCCACCTTGACCTAGAATATAGTTCTTTTGACCATCTGGTGTTTCAAAGTATGCCATGTTTTCAACGACACCTAATACTTCATGTTTTGTATGAATGGCCATCATACCTGCACGAGATGCAACGTATGATGCGGTGTTATGTGGTGTTGTGACGATGATTTCTTTTGCTTGTGGAATCATCGCCGCGACATCGATTGCGACATCTCCTGTTCCTGGTGGTAGGTCAATTAGTAAATAATCGAGTTCGCCCCAATGTGTGTTTACAAGGAAGTTACGAATCCATTTATTTAGCATTGGTCCACGCCACATCACAGGTTGATTGTCTTTTGTATAGAAGCCCATCGACATAATTTTAACACCTGCTACTTCTACAGGAATCGCTGTTTGGTCAATCATTGTTGGTTTTTGCTGTGTACGCATCATAGCTGGAATACTAAAGCCATAAATATCAGCGTCCACAATCCCAACACGTTTGCCAAGTCTCGCAAGTGCAGTAGCTAGGTTAATCGTTACGGTTGATTTACCTACACCGCCTTTACCACTTGTGATGGCGATAAATTGTACACCTGAATCGGGTTCTAACATTTTCGGCATACCTTGCTTGTTGACGTTTTGTGTTTTTAACGAAGCAGTTAAAGCCATGCGTTCTTCATCGGTCATTGTACCGAATTGTAATGCTACTTCTGTTGCGCCGATTGCTTTTAATGCATCTTCCACGTCTTGTTGGATTTTAGCTTTTAGCGGACAACCTTTAATTGTTAGCACTACTTCTAACGAAACATGCGTACCATCAATTTGAACATTGCGTACCATATTTAGTTCGACAACGCTTTTATGAAGTTCAGGATCTTGCACGTCTTTTAATGCATTCACCACATTTTCTTTTGTTAACATACGGGGTATACCACCTTACTATTTTAAATTACTGCCAAGCCCTTTAAGGAAATGGATACCGAAATTCATCGCGCGATTGACATCTGGATCGTTCATCATTTTGATGAGTTTTAGTTTGCTGATTTTATCTTGTTCAGCGATTGCTTTGTTCGCTTCGTCCACGCCACTCATCAAACCTGCTACTAATTTTGTTGTAACAGCAGGATCTAAAGAGGCAAGTGCCCCTGCAGCGCCCATCATGTTATTGATGATGTTCGTTACAGGTTTACTTGTTAATTGACCTAATGCGATATTTGCTACGTCTTCTTTTGCTTCAAGCATTTTGTTTGCTGCCTCTAAAGCGCCGATTGAATCAAGTTCACCAATCAATTGCATGATTTGTTGAATGGCACTGTCGTTTTCGCTCACTAATTGCTTTAAGTTTTCTAGCTTTTGTTCTGTTACTTGTTCTTCTGTTAGAACTTGTTTTTTAATCGTATTAATTGGTGCAGCCATAATTATTCTCCCCCGTTCGTTGTTAAGTGTACATAACCTGGGCGATCCCATTTACGTTGTACTTCAACACCGTTTTGCGGATGACGTTTTTTAGAACGTGGATTTGTTCTTGGAAGCGGTGATTTACCTTTTGATTTTAAAACTTCCACACGTACTTTTGTTTGTTTATAAGCAGGTGTAGATGTATTCACATCTAATGTTTGACCTGTTAAGAAGTTGATTGCTGAATCTTTACTTGTCGAGTTCATCGGTAAGAATAGTTCGTTACCTTGTACACGGTCTGTAATTAACGCTGGTAATTTTAGTGCGCCATTTGGTGATACTAATCGAAGTAATGCACCTTCTTCAATACCACGTTCTTTTGCAAGTTCAGGTGATACTTCGACATAAATTTCAGGTACTTTTGATTGAATACCTTGTGATTTATTCGTCATATTTCCTTCGTGGAAGTGTTCTAAAATACGTCCGTTATTAATTAAGCAATCATATTGTGCTTCATATTCTACTGGTGGAATCCAGTCATTTAATGCGAAGCGTGCTTTTTTGTCTGGGAAGTTGAAGCCATCTTCGTAAAGAAGTGGTGTATCTTTACCATCTAGGCTACCCCAACAGAAGCTACCCCAGTTTTCAAGAACATCATAGTTTGCTTGTGCAAAGAATGGTGTTAAGCTTGCCATTTCAGCGAAGATTTCACTTGGATGGTTGTAGTTCCAATCAGCACCTAAACGACGTGCTACATCTTGTAGAATAACCCAGTCTGGTTTTGATTCGCCAAGAGATGGAAGTACTTGATATAGACGTTGAACACGACGTTCTGTATTTGTGAATGTACCTTCTTTTTCAAGTGATGGAGATGCTGGTAAGATGACATCTGCATATTGAGCTGTACGTGATAGGAAGCAATCTTGTACAACGAAGAATTCAAGTTGTGATAATACATAATCGACGTGGTTTGAATCACAGTCCACTAATGCCATATCTTCCCCAACTAAATACATCGCCTTCATGTCGCCATCTGTAATCGCATCAAGCATTGCCATGTTTGTACGACCTGGTTCAGCTGGGATTTTTGAGCCATATGCTTCTTCGAATTTTTGACGCGCTGCATCGTCTGTTACTTTTTGGTAACCCGGTAATACGTTTGGTAATGTACCCATATCACAAGCACCTTGTACGTTATTGTGACCACGTAATGGATAAGCACCTGCACCTGGACGACGGTAGTTACCTGTCGCAAGTAGTAAGTTTGAGATAGCTGCTGAAGTATAAGAACCACCGTTATTTTGTGTAACACCCATACCCCACAGTACACATGTACCGTCTGCTTCTTTAATCATCTTCGCTACTTCGATTAATGTCTCTTTTGAAATACCTGTTTCTTTTTCAGCGTATTCAAGTGTGTATTTATCAAGAACTTGTTTGAATTCTTCATAGAAATTCACGTTGTTTTGGATGAACGCTTCATCATGCCAACCTTGGTCGATGATGTATTTTGTAACAGCCATTAACCATACTTGGTCTGTACCTTGGTTTGGATGCATGTAAATGTCTGAGCGCTCTGCCATTTCGTTTTTACGAACGTCCGAAACGATTAATTTTTGACCGTGTAATTTATGTGCACGTTTTACGCGTGTTGCTAAAACAGGGTGTCCTTCTGCTGGGTTTGCACCAATGATAATAACTAAGCCTGCTTTTGCAATGTCTTTAATCGTACCTGCGTCACCACCGATACCAACTGTACGTTGTAAACCGTCTGAAGCAGGTGATTGACAATAGCGTGAACAGTTATCGACATCATTCGTTTCGAATAATTGGCGCGCCATTTTTTGAATTAAGTAGTTTTCTTCGTTTGTAATTTTTGAAGAAGAAATGAATCCAACAGAGCCAGGACCATGTTCTTTTTGAATACCGCCCAATTTTGTAGCGATTAAATCAAGTGCTTCATCCCAAGATGATTCAACGAATTCATCGTTTTTACGGATTAATGGTTTTGTAATACGTTCTTCTGAGTTGACGAAGTCCCAACCGAATTTACCTTTCACACAAGTTGAGATGGCATTAACAGGTCCTTCAGAAGGTTGAACTTTTAAGATTTTACGACCTTTTGTCCAAACTTCGAATGAACAACCAACACCACAGAATGTACAAACTGTTTTTGTTTTCTTTGTACGTTTACTACGCATCGCTGCTTCAATTTCAGAAATTGCAAAAATACCGCTATAACCTGGTTCTACTTCTTTGATTAAATCAATCATTGGTTCTAATGTATCTTGTTTAATACTTGTCATGAAGCCAGCTTCACCAAGCATTGATTTTTCCATTAGTGCGTTACATGGACATACTGTTACACATTGACCACAACTTACACATGAAGAATCGTTAATGTCGACGCCTTCATCCCAAATAACACGAGGACGTTCAGCTTCCCAATCCAGTGATAATGTTTCGTTAACTTGTAGGTTTTGACATACTTCAACACATTGACCGCAAGCGATACATTGGTTGGCATCGTAACGGTAGAATGGGTGAGAGCTATCTACTGCATTCTCTGGTTCTTCTTTTGGAGAGAATGGATATTTTTGATGTTCAATACCCATCATTTCAGTTGTGTTGTGCAATGTACAGTTGCCATTGTTGTTATCGCAAACTGTGCAATATAACATATGGTTTTCGAGTAAACGATCCATCGCTTCTGTTTGTGCACCTTTAGCATTAGGGGAGTCGAGTTGAATGTTCATACCGTCGACCGCTTTTGTTGAACATGAGCGTACAAGTTGACCGTCTACTTCGACGATACAAGTATCACATGTCTTAATGGGATCAACTGAAGGTACATAACATACTTGTGGATGTTCGATGTTGTATTTATTGATTGTCTCAAGAATCGTTGCATCTGGTTCAACGTCATAAGGCAAACCGTTAATTTTGATTTGTGTCATGGGCTAGTTCCTCCGTTTTGTATTTTGATACGTTATCATCAGCGCGTTCATTTTGAAAAAAATGAGAGAATAGAAAAAATGAGCTTTTTTAAAAAATTTATCTTGTTATGTATTTCTATTCCCTAAATTCCACAAAATAAATAAACAAGTGATGATCTGTGTATCGAAACTTTGTAAAAAAAATCCACCATGAATCAACACACAAAATGTTTGTATGTTGATTAGACATGGTGGATAAAATTCTTAGCATCTCTTGCTAAAAATCCAATCTACTTTTTAAATTGTTAGATTTAACTCATCGTTAAGAAAAATAGCATTTACCCATTCGAATGGAATAAGAAAATCCCAAAAATCATAACGAAAAGAAAAATCCATATAACTGACACAATTATAGACCTATTCATCCGATTACACAATATCATCCGAGAAATATTCTTTATTGAGAATCATTATCAATAAAAAAAGCTCTTTAAATTTTTGAGGAGTTGCTTTATCATTAACCAATTGTAAGGGTGGGCTCGTCGTTGAAATGGTAAAATCAAGTAAAAACATGTGAGGAGAATGGTTAATATGTCTCAAAAAATTCATGCGTTTAATGATATTATTCGTAAGCTACGAAAGGATTTATTCGGTAAAGGTCCAGAACGAATTCATACTGTTTTTGTGGAGAATATGGCAGTATCGACATTGGTGGGAAATATCACACCAACGGAAAAATTCATCGCAAATTCGCCAGAAGGACTTAAAATGGTTCACGCTGCGAGAACTTCGATGATTCAAGATTTATATGCTGAAAAAACACCTGATGGCATGGAAGAGTTAGTTGGTTCTAAGCTTGTTCACCTTTTCTCTGATATTAAAATTGAAGAGGATATTGCCATTTCTGTTTTTGTCTTTGAGGACAATATTACGGAGTAGAGGGAGATGCCAGATGGAAAACACAGTAAAAAGAAATGTTCTTCGTATTGTGAGAAATAATGCGGAAGAAATGGAAGATACGATTGTGACAGAATACGCGGTTACTGTAAAAGTAAACCAAGAAGAATTTGTCACGATGGTTTGTACACCTGAATATGTAGAAGATATGGTTATTGGCTACCTAGCTTCTGAACGTGTCATTCGAGATTTTGATGATATTGAACAAATTTGGCATCAAGAGAAAGATGGGTTCGTTCATGTGAAAACAAAACGCGTCAATCCATATTTCCAACAGATGCAAAATAAGCGTTACATTACATCGTGTTGTGGTGCAAGTCGTCAAGGTTTTGTCTTTGCGAATGATGCTTTAGTGGCAAAGAAGATGGAAGAAGTACATGTGCGCGTTACACCAGAAGAATGTCATCGTCTTATGCACAACATGCAAAATGATGCGACAATTTTTCAGGAAACAGGCGGCGTGCATAATGCTGCACTCTGTGATGCTTCAGGTATCGTGTTAAGTCGTATGGATATCGGTCGTCATAATGCACTCGATAAAATTTACGGTTATTGCCTACGTAATCAAATCTCGATGCAAGATAAAATCATTGTATTCAGTGGACGCATCTCTTCAGAAATTTTACTGAAAGTATCTAAAATTGGCTGTGAAATCGTCTTATCAAAATCTGCACCAACAGCTTTGGCTTTAGAATTAGCAGACCATTTAGGTATTACAACAGTAGGCTTCATTCGAAAAGAGGGAATGAATGTATATACACATCAAGAACGCATTCAATTACAAGACGAATGTTAATTTGGATGAAAAAAGAAGGAGGAATTTCATATGAATCATGTTAAAGACCAACTTCAAAGACCGCTTAGGGATTTACGAATATCCGTAACAGATCGTTGTAATTTTCGTTGTAGCTACTGTATGCCAGCAGAAGTATTTGGACCTGATTATGCCTTTTTACCACACGATAAAATCCTCAGTTTTGAAGAAATTCAAAGACTGGTAAGAGTATTTGTATCGCTCGGAGTTGAAAAAATTCGGATTACAGGTGGAGAACCTTTATTACGAAAAGACTTACCTACACTTATTCACATGATTGACGCTGTAGAAGGTGTGAAAGATATTGCGATGACGACGAACGGGACACTATTAAAAAAATTCGCCCAACCTTTAAAAGATGCAGGTTTACAAAGAGTGTCGATTAGCTTGGATTCATTAGATGAGGATCGATTCTTTGAGATGAATGGTCGACGTGGTCGAGTGAAAACTGTTTTAGAAGGTATTGAAAAAGCCGCTGAAGTAGGACTTCAAGTGAAGATTAATATGGTTGTGAAGAAGGGAGTCAATGATCAAGATATTGAACAGATGGCTGCTTTCTTCAAGGAGAGACAACATATTCTTCGCTATATTGAATATATGGATGTTGGAAATTCAAATGGCTGGCGTTTAGATGATGTTGTTTCGAAAAAAGAGATTGTTGAAAAAGTAAATGCTTTTTCGCCCATTCAACCGATTGACCCGAACTATACAGGGGAGGTCGCATCCCGCTTTGAATACGCAGATCAAAAGACAGAGGTTGGTGTCATATCATCTGTTACCGACTCATTTTGCTCTACATGTTCACGTGCGCGTATTTCGGCTGAAGGGAAGTTATACACATGTTTATTTGCGACAAAAGGAACGGATTTACGAGACTTAATTCGCAATGAAGAAGATGATGAAATCGTATTAAAACAGATTTCACATGTTTGGGAAAACAGAAACGATCGTTATTCAGATGAACGAAATGAGCAGACGATGAAAGAGAGAAAGAAACATAAAATCGAGATGTCTCATATCGGTGGATAATGTACAAATTTGAGGAGATGTAAGAAGTTATGAGTTTTAATAAACCTGCAGAAATCGCAGAAATTGCTGTAAATGTTGGTGTCGAGAAAGTCGCATCACCAATCAAAAAAATGCTCGTTCTTGGTTTTTTAGGCGGCGCATTTATCGCATTAGGATTTTTATTAGATATTCGTGTTATGGCAGCTATGCCAGCAGAGTGGGGAAGCTTCATCACATTAATTGGAGCTTCTGTCTTCCCACTTGGTTTGATTCTTGTCTTATTAGCAGGGGCTGATTTAATCACTGGTAATATGATGACCGTACCTTTAGCATTATACGCAAGAAAAATCACATTCACGCAATTATGTATTAACTGGTTCTGGGTAACACTAGCCAACTTATTAGGTGCTTTATTTGTGGCATTTGCTTTCGGTCATTTTTTAGGATTAACAGAGACAGGTCCATTTTTAGATAAGACAATTGCTGTCGCAGACGCTAAAATTGGGGATTCATTCCTACATACATTCGTATCAGGAATCGGTTGTAACTGGTTAGTATGTTTAGCTGTATGGCTATCATTCGGTGCACAAGACTTCATCGGGAAAATTGTTGGTATTTGGTTCCCAATCATGGCATTCGTTACACTTGGTTTCCAACACGTTGTTGCTAATATGTTCGTTATTCCAGCAGCTATTTTCGCAGGACATGCAACATGGGCAGACTTAGTTTCAAATGTTGTACCAGCATTCTTAGGTAATGCAGTGGGTGGCGCAATCTTTGTTGGTGCAATCTACTTTGTAGCGTACAACAAGAAAAAAGCAGTAGCAAAATAAATAAAAAAGGGGCAAGGTATTTCACCTTTGCCTCTCTCTTTTTATTGATGATTATAAACGCCGCTTTTACCACCCGTTTTTTGAACTAAATAGGTTTCTTTAATCACCATCGATTTATCAACTGCTTTACACATATCGTAGAATGTTAGTGCCGCAATCGAAACAGCTGTCAGTGCTTCCATCTCAACACCTGTTTTACCGCTACATTTGACTGCTACTTCGATATGCAGTTCATAGCCTTGTTCCGCTTTTTGATAATCGAATGTAAAATCTGTACCTTGTAACATAATAGGGTGACACATCGGGATTATATCGGACGTTTTCTTTGCACCCATAATTCCAGCGATTTGTGCCACTTGTGTTGGATCACCTTTTTTAATACCGCCATTTTGAATGGCTTCGTACACTTCGTCTGATAGTGTAATCGTACTGCGTGCAATCGCTGTGCGTTTTGAAATATCTTTATCTGAAATATCGACCATTTTCGGTCTACCTTCGTCGTTCCAATGTGTAAAGTTTGTCATAAGTTAATCTCCTTTTGGTAAATCTTGTTCGTAGTTAATGTTTGTAAATACACGCTCATTATCCGAGAATGGAATGTAATGGACGTGGATGAGGTCGAGCAAAGCCTTCATACTTCGTCGCTCTTGTGCGATGAGTTTCGTGGTTTTTTCTAAAATCTTTCGATGGTATAAACCAGCGAGTGGTTGGATGCGTTCATGTTGTTTTGGAATGATGGCATCGTATGATTCGTCTATCTCATGCAACATTTTTTGAACAAAATCAGCTGTCATATAAGGCATATCTGCCGCGATTAAAAAGAACCAATCGACTTCTTTGAATGTTTGAAGCAGTTCATGTAGTACGAAAAGAGGTCCTTGATGTTTTGTTTTTTCAATGAGAAATGTCAATTGTTCGTCTGGTTGAAAGAAGGGGAGTAGATCATCATTTGTTGCGATGATATAACGTGACAATTGATTTTCTTTCAAGGATTGAAGACTATATTGATAAAGTGGTACATCATGTAAGGGTTCAAACATTTTAGGACGACCAAAGCGAGAGGACTGTCCGCCAGCTAATACGACACCTGCAATATTCATATCCGGTGCAACTCCCCTACGAAGTGTTGTACAGTAGGCAAAATCAGTTTTTGCATGGCTAGATTGACTGCATTTTTTGAACCAGGTATGACATAGATGGCTGTCTGTTTAAAGCAACCAGCAGTAGCTCGGCTGAACATCGCTTTTGGACCAATTTCGTCATAGCTTAATGAACGGAATAACTCCCCAAAGCCAATCATCTCTTTTTCAAAAAGAGGTGTAACCGCATCATATGTTTGGTCGCGTTGTGAGAATCCAGTGCCACCTGTAATAATAATGGTATTGATGTGTTCTTGAGCAGACCATTGGCGAACATGTTCGAGTATTTGAATGGGTTCGTCGCGTTCGATTACATAGTCGGCAACTTCAAATTTTGCATCTTGTAACAGTGTATGAATTAATTGTCCGCCGGTATCGGTATCCTTCGTTCGCGTATCACTAACCGTTAAGATGGCTGCGTGAATCGCTACTTCTTGATGTGTAGGGTGCAAAGACAGCGACCTCCTTGTGCGTATTTTGAATCTTATTATAAAGCTATAAATAAAAACGTCAAACAAAAATTGTAAGAGAAAGGTGGCGAGTCGTCATGAATGACCGTTACTCAAGACAAGAATTATTTCGCCCAATTGGTGAAAAAGGACAACAATTATTAAGTGAAAAACATGTGTTAATTGTAGGTGTGGGCGCATTAGGAAGTGCGAGTGCAGAGGCATTAACGCGTGCCGGTGTAGGGAAATTAACGTTAATTGACCGCGACTATGTCGAGTGGAGTAATTTACAAAGACAGCAACTTTATACAGAAGCAGATGCAGCTGAAAAACTTCCGAAAGTGATTGCAGCTAAATCACGTTTACAAGCGATTAATTCGGATGTAGAAATCGAAGCGCATATTGCGGATGCAACGAGCGAATTACTGCCAACCTTAGTTGAAACAGTAGATGTCTTAATTGATGCAACAGATAATTTTGATATTCGTTTTATTTTAAATGATATTAGTGCTAAATATAAAATTCCTTGGGTGTATGGTTCATGTGTGAGTAGTTATGGTGCAACTTATACGGTTATTCCAGACGAAACGCCTTGTTTTTACTGTTTAGTTGACGTCATTCCTAAAACAACGATGACTTGTGATACAGCAGGAATTATTAGTCCAGCAGTACAAATTGTAGCAGCATACCAAGTAGCTGAAACACTGAAAATATTGACGGGGAATATAGAAGCAGTGAACCGCAAATATAAAACATTCGATGTTTGGCAAAATCAACATTTTGAAATTAATGTGGAGAAGATGCAAAATACTGCGTGTCCATGCTGTGGCGAACAAGCGACACATCCTTATTTAGCGTACGAAAATCAAACGAAATTAGATGTTTTATGTGGGCGCGATGCAGTTCAAATTCGTCCGCCAAAAGCGATTCAATATGATTTTCAAGCACTACAGTCTAAACTTGAAAAACAAGGGAATGTGCAGTGTAATCCGTATTTATTATCGTATCAAACGGATACATATCGCTTTGTCTTATTCCAAGATGGTCGCGTCGTCATTCATGGTGTACAAGACCCGCAACAAGCGAAAAAAATCTATTATCAATTACTAGGATGAGGAGTGTTCAATATGGTAGAGAAAAGAAATCCGATTGCTGTTTCAGAAGCAGTTAAACGTGTGATGGACTATGCTTATACAGAAAAAGTAGAATGGGTTCCACTTATAGAGGCGAATGAACGCTTCTTGGCAGAAAATCTTGCTGCAGACCAAGATGTCCCTTCTTTTGATCGTTCTCCTTATGATGGTTTTGCGATTCGAGCAGTAGATAGTCAAAAAGCGACAAAAGAGACACCAGTATCATTCAAAGTAGTTGGTGAGATTGGTGCGGGCTTTGTGTATGAACAGGAAGTACAAGCATTCGAAGCAGTGCGTATTATGACCGGCGCACCGATTCCAAAAGGCTGCGATGCTGTTGTGATGTTGGAACTAACAAAAGATGAAGTACGAGATGGACAAACGTATATGTCGATTAACCGTTCGTATGAAGCAGGCACGAATATTTCATATCAAGGTGAAGATGTTCGAAAAGGCGAAGTATTAATTCAAAAAGGACAGTTTATTAATCCAGGTGTAATCGCATTACTCGCGACATTTGGTTATGCGGAAGTACCTGTTTTTAAAAAGCCCGTTGTTGGTGTAATTGCAACAGGTAGCGAATTACTTGAACCGAATGAACCGCTTCAAGCAGGTAAAATTCGTAATAGTAATGCGTACATGATTATGGCGCAAATTGAGCGAGCAGGTGCAACTGCGAAATACTTCGGGCAGTTTAGTGATGATTTAGATGTATGCATTGAAGAAGTGAAAAAAGCTTTAACACAAGTGGATATCTTAATTACAACAGGTGGCGTATCGGTTGGGGATTACGATTATTTACCAGCGATTTATGAAGCGATTGGTGCAACTGTTCTATTCAATAAAGTAGCGATGCGACCAGGGAGTGTAACAACTGTTGCAGCTTTAGATGGTCAGCTACTCTATGGTTTATCAGGTAATCCATCGGCTTGTTATGTTGGATTTGAATTATTCACCCGTCCGATTATTCGAAAAAGCTTTGGCAGTCCAACACCACATTTACGCAGAGAAAAAGCGATATTGGGTGAAGATTTTACGAAAGCTAATCCATTCACGCGTTTTATTCGAGCGACGCTTCATTATAATAATGGTCAATTGGTAGCGACACCATCTGGCTTTAATAAATCAAGTGCGGTATCTTCTTTAGCAACTGCGAATGCGTTCATCGTATTACCGGGTGGTTCGAGAGGTTATGAAAAAGATATGCCAGTAGATGTTTTACTGTTAGAAGATTTACAGGGAAGTGAGTGGCCATGGGACAATATCAAAAAATACTCCAAGTCGTAGGGTATCAAAATAGCGGTAAGACGACATTGATGGAACAACTCATTCGAGAAGCCACTGCGACTGAATTACGTGTAGCGACAATCAAACATCATGGGCATGGCGGTATTCCTGATGTAGAAAGTTCAAAAGATAGCACACGTCATGAACGAGCAGGTGCAGCAGTGGCAGCAGTAGAAGGTGGTGGAGTTCTGCGGTTAAGTGCCAAAAGAGACCACTGGAATTTAGAGGAGATTCTTGCTTTATATCAGCATTTTCCGATTGATTTGATTTTAATTGAAGGGTATAAACATGCTTCCTACCCAAAAATCGTCATCTTACAAATGGAAGAAGATTATGAGTTATTGACAGAGTTACATGAGATTATGTGTGTGCTGTATTGGCCGACTTATACAGGTAAATTACCAACGAACTATCCTACTTTTTCAATTGACGCAAAAGAGGATTATCTAGCATTTTTATGTAAGGAAATGAGGTTTGAACATGCAGGAGAATAAGTTTGAGATTGTAGACCAACCAATCGATGTAGAAGCGATGCGTGCGAAGGTGATGGATCGTAACGCAGGAGCAGTTACATTATTTATCGGTACGGTTCGAGAGATGACAAAAGGGAAAAAAACATTGTCACTGCAATACGAAGCCTATGCACCAATGGCGATTAAAATGTTTGAACAAATCGAACGTGAAATTTTAGAGCAGTGGCCGGATGTACGATTAGCGATTACACACCGTGTCGGGTTATTAGCAATTTCAGATATTGCAGTAGTGATTGCAGTATCTTCGCCTCATCGTAAAGTTGCCTATGAAGCGAATGAATTTGCAATTGAGCGTATTAAACAAATTGTTCCGATTTGGAAAAAAGAACATTGGGAAGACGGGACTGCTTGGATTGGCGACCAACTAGAAAATGTACCGTATCCAAACGGACGACCAGAGGAGGTAATTAAACAGTTAGAATAAATCTATAAATATCTATAAAAAACTATTTATTTTTCATACATTTCATGGTGTAATAGAATTATCCACTAATTCAAAGGAGAATGAAATGTATGAAAAAATACAGTATTGGTCAATTCGCAAAAGAAATCGGAGTAACAGTTCAGACTTTAAGAAATTGGGATAAGACAAATAAATTAAATCCTCAATATACTGCACCTTCTGGACACCGTTATTACTCTCAACAACAACTTGAATATTTTCTTGGTTTACATTCTCCTGAATCAGAATCGAGAATAACTATCGGCTACTGTCGAGTATCTTCTCATAAGCAAAAGGATGATTTACAGAGACAAGTGGAAAACATGGAATCATACTTACTGTCTCAAGGTAATCCATTTAAGATTGTGAAAGATATAGGTAGTGGTATAAACTACAACAAAAAAGGGTTAAATGATGTTATTGATTTAGTCCTAAATTACAAAGTAGATAGGGTTGTAGTTTTATACAAAGATAGGTTATTACGATTCGGATTTGAACTCTTGGAAAATTTATTTGCTAAATACGGAACAAAGATTGAGGTTATCGACAATACTCCAATGACAGATAATCAAGAGTTGGTCGAAGATTTAATTCAAATTGTTACTGTATTTAGTTGCAAATTACAAGGGAGACGGGCGAATAAGGTTAAGAAATTAATTAAGGAGTTGAAAGAGAATGATACTAGCAAAGAAGATACGAATTAAACCAACTAAAGAACAAGAAATTCAACTATGGAAATCTACTGGTGTGGCAAGATGGGTATACAATTGGACATTAGCTAGACAACAAGAAAATTATCAACGAGGGTTGAAATTCTTATCTGACAATGTTTTGAGAAAAGAAATCACACAAATTAAAAAACAAGAGGACTTCCAATGGTTGAGTGAAGTATCAAATAATGTAGCTAAGCAAGCTGTTAAAGATGCTTGTAATGCGTATAAGAGATTCTTTAAAGGTTTGGCGAAACGTCCAAGATTCAAGTCTAAGAAGAAATCTAAATCTTCTTTCTATAATGACAATGTGAAACTTAAAGTAAAAAAGAACACGGTGTTAATTGAGAAAGTAGGATGGGTTGCAACTTCTGAACAAGTCCCAATGGGGGTGAAATATACTAATCCTAGAGTATCTTTTGACGGAAAGTATTGGTATATCTCTGTTGGAGTAGAGCAAGAACAAGTAAAACAAGAATTAACGAATGAAGTAATTGGAGTAGATTTAGGAGTTAAAGAATTAGCAATTTGCTCGAACGAAATGGTGTTCAAAAACATTAACAAAACAAAAGAAGTGAGAAATATTGAGAAACGTTTACGTAGGTTACAGCGAAGCGTTTCCCGAAAATATGAGATGAATAAGGAGGGAGACCGATTTGTCAAAACATGTAACATTATAAAAATCGAAAAGCAAATACGAAATCTACACAGACGGTTAGCTAACATTAGAAACAACCACATTCATCAAGCAACAAATACAATAGTGAAAACCAAACCTTGTAAAGTTGTGATGGAAGATTTGAATGTAGTTGGAATGATGAAAAACCGTCATTTAGCTAAAGCAGTAGCCAAACAAAAGATGTATGAATTTCTCCGTCAATTGAAATACAAATGTGAAAAATACGGAATTGAATTTATACAAGTTGGACGTTTCTTCCCATCTTCTAAAACATGTTCGTGCTGTGGACAAATTAAATCAGATTTAAAATTATCTGATAGAGTTTACAAGTGTGACTGTGGATTAGAGATAGACAGAGATATGAATGCTGCGTTAAATTTAGCTAAATATGGAGAATTAGTAGCTTAGTCACTTACAAGACACTACTAATGTGTAGGGTTCGTTGTACCCGAATTAACGCCTGTGGAGTATCATACCAAATGTGAGTAGCTTCGGCAAAAGCAGATACAAAGAAACAGGAAATAAACATTGCTTATAGATTTTTATAGGTTTTTGGCAACGGCAGAATAAGATGATTTCGATTTTATTCTTTGCACAATTACAAGAAAGTATGGGGCAAGCACAGATGGAAGTGCCATTAGCAGGGAAAACAGTGGCAGAAGTGAAAGCTTGGTTAGAGAAAGAGTATCCATTACTCTCGTTAGCACAGGTAATGACAGCTGTGAATGAAGAATTTGCGCGCGATCAAACGATTGTCAATGAAGGAGACCAAGTAGCATTTATACCACCGATTAGTGGCGGCTAAATAAAATAGTCTAGGACATGCATGTATATAAACATAAGAAAAACTGGAATCGCGCTTTGACGCGGTTCCAGTTTTTTTGTTTCAAACGCTAAAAAAGTGATACGTTTCATCTATGCATCAACTCGAATGAGATGAACACAGAGTAACATGATGAATGAGATGACTACCATACAAATCACAAGTGTCCATGCAACACTCATGTTCCCTGAGTCAATTGCAGTATAGATGGCAAGTGGTGCAGTCTGTGTTTTACCAGGAATATTCCCTGCAAACATTAATGTAGCACCGAATTCGCCGAGTGCGCGCGCAAAACTTAAAATGCCACCAGATATAATAGCTTTTGCAGCAAGTGGAATGGAGATGAATAGCAAGACTTTCCATTCACTTGCACCGTCTACACGCGCAGCATTTTCAATATCCCGACTGACACCTTCAAAACCTGTTTTTGTCGATTGATACATTAATGGGAATGCGACGACAATCGAGGACAGAACAGCTGCCCAAAACGTGAAAATAATGGGTGCGTGAAAGAGCCATTCAATTGCGTCACCGACAAAACTGTTTTTTCCGAAGATGACAATGAGTAAAAAGCCGACAACAGTAGGTGGTAACACAAGTGGGAGTAGAAGGAATGTCTCAAAGAGTACCTTCCCGCGAAACTGCCGATGTGCCATCCATTTGCCTAGCAAAATACCGACAATAAGGACGACAATACTCGCGATGCATGCAACTTGTAGCGACAGCTTGAGTGGCGTCCAAATGTCCGTATTCATATACTATTTCGCTCCTTTGAACCCATATTTTTCGAATGTTTTCATCGCTTCATCACTTTGTAAGAAATCATAAAAAGCTTGTGCTTCTTTTGGGTGTTTACTGTCTTTAATGATGCCAACAGGATAGATAATCGGCTGGTGTGTATCACTTTTAGCAGTCGCAACTAATTGAATTTTGTCGGAAGTACGCGCATCTGTTTCATAAACAAGACCAGCATTTACATTACCTGATTCTACATAGGTTAAGACTTGGCGTACATCTTTTGTGTAGACGATTTTGTCCTCGACACGTGTCCAGAGTTTTAGCGCTTCAAGCGTTTCGCGACCGTATTGACCAGCAGGTACAGATTCAGGTGTACCGAGTGCAATTTTTTTTGCTGTTGTTAAGTCTTTAAAAGACTGAATATTGTTGTTTGTATCTTTTGGTGTAATTAAAACTAATTCATTGGCTAATAAGTTCACTTGCTTGGATTTTTCAATATCACCACTCTGTACTAATGCATCGAATGGTTCTGAAGCTGCTGAAAAGAATACATCAACAGGTGCTCCTTGCGCAATTTGTTGTTTTAAAGCACCAGACCCACCAAAGTTGAACTGTACGTTGACATCTGTGTGTTCCTTCTCATATGTTTTTTGAAGTTCCACTAAAGCATCCTGCAAACTAGCGGCAGCTGACACAGTAAGGTCGACTGGCTGCTTAGATGAAGATTCTTTCGAAGTCTCTGTATTCGAACAAGCGGTCAGTAGTGCGAGTAACAATAAGGTTGTAACTAAACTATAAATCTTTTTCATTATGAATGAACTCCTTTTATAGCTCGTTATAACAAGACAACCCCATTATAATCATTTGTCGCTAAAAATGAAAGGAAGTTTAAGGTTCTTATTTTGGTTCTTTAAAATGAAAAAATCTAAAATACTTTTCTTTTAAATAGGGTGTGAATTTTTAATGGATATGGAAAATTGAACCGGCTAAAAATGGTTAAAGTTATGGAATAGGGGGAACGGATTGTGGTAGAGTGGTTGGTTTTTAAATGACAAAAATCAGCCCGATTGTTCGTCACTCGAAGAGGCAGTTGGTAGACTGTTTTTTTTTTACAAAAAGACTACACATGTAATTTGGGAGGAATCAACTATGTATAGAAGTAATGGTAACTATGAAGCATTTGCACGACCGAGAAAACCAGAAAGAGCCGATCGCGTATCCGCTTATTTAGTTGGTTCAGGGTTAGCATCTTTAGCAGCTGCCGCATTTTTAGTGCGTGATGGTCAGGTACCAGGAGAACGTATTCATATTTTAGAGGAACTCTCGATACCAGGAGGTTCATTGGATGGCATTGATCGTCCTGACGCTGGATTTGTTATTCGTGGCGGTCGTGAAATGGAAGCGCATTTTGAATGTTTATGGGATTTATTCCGCTCTGTCCCTTCACTTGAAGTAGAGAATGCTTCTGTACTTGATGAATTCTACTGGTTGAATAAAGATGATCCAAACTCATCTCATTGCCGTATTATTCATAAAAAAGGTGAACGCTACCCAACAGACGGTCAACTCACGTTAAGCGAAAAATCCGTTAAAGAGATTTTACATTTATGCCTTCAAAAAGAAGAAAACTTACAAAATAAAAAAATTACAGATGTTTTTTCTAAAGAGTTTTTTGAATCAAACTTCTGGACGTATTGGTGCACAATGTTTGCCTTTGAAGAATGGCACTCTGCAATGGAAATGCGTCGCTACCTCATGCGCTTTATTCACCATATTGATGCCCTCGCAGATTTCTCCTCATTAAAATTCACTAAATATAATCAATATGAATCGCTAGTTTTACCGTTAATGAATTATTTAAAAGAACAAGGTGTTCATTTCCAATATGACACAGTAGTGAAAAATGTGATGATGAGTAAAGGTGGTCTAGAGAAGGTTGCAAAAGAACTTCACCTTACAGTAAAAGGTGAAGAGCAAGTCGTTCAATTAAGTGAAGACGACCTTGTATTTGTAACGAATGGTTCAATCACAGATAGTACAACATATGGAACACAAGACGAACCAGCACCCCCAACACATAAAACAAGCGGTGGATGGGACTTATGGAAAAATTTAGCTGCACAGGATGCGGACTTTGGATATCCTGAAAAATTCTACAAAAATATCCCCAAAGCAAGTTGGTTTGTATCAGCAACCGTTACAACATTAGATGATAAAGTAGCACCATATATTGAGAGAATTAGTAAACGTGATCCCTATGCAGGTAAAGTTGTAACAGGTGGTATTGTTCATGCTAGAGACTCTAATTGGAAAATGAGTTATACATTAAATCGACAACCACATTTTAAAGCACAGCCAAAAGACCAATTAGTTGTTTGGGTATATGCACTAATTTCAGACCAACCTGGTAATTATATTAAAAAACCAATTACAGAATGTACAGGTATGGAAATTGCATGTGAATGGTTATACCACATGGGTGTACCGATGAATGAAATTGAAGATTTAGCACGTAATTCATGTAATACAGTCCCATGTTACATGCCGTATATTACGTCTTACTTCATGCCACGTGCATTAGGTGATCGTCCACTCGTTGTTCCCAAAGGATCTAAAAACTTAGCGTTCATCGGTAACTTCGCAGAAACAGAACGCGATACGGTATTTACAACAGAATATTCTGTTCGTACAGCGATGGAAGCAGTTTACACATTTTTAGATATTGAACGCGGTGTACCAGAAGTATTCGCTTCTTCATATGACATTCGTATGTTGCTGCGCGCCTCTTATTATTTAAATGATAAAAAAGGTATTCGCGATATGAAAGTTCCAATTTTAGAAGGCATGTTGGCGAAGCATGAATTAAAGAAAATTAAAGATACGTTCATTGAAGAACTTTTAGAAGATTCGGGACTTCTATAGATTTTCTTATATTTAAATAGACGGGAGTGATGGAATGACACAAAAACGCAGTATATCAAACAACTTGATGATCCGAAGAAGAATTACCCTAAAATTATGATTTATCTCGTTATTGCAAGAGTTGTGCGGGCTTTTGAAACACTAGTTTTAACAGGACATCCTGAGCTAAGTATCTTCGTAAAAGCAGCCGCCATTCTTTTAACAATTGGTGTACTTGCACAAGTAAGTTCGTGGATTGTTAGTCCTACTGAAGGGCTTCATTTTGTAGCACAAAAAGGTCTGTTGCAATTCCATTTGTTTTTTATCATTTCTATATGAAACATAAACAAGTAAAGGATGTGTAAATGTGTGTACAAGTATTTTTACTGTAACAAAAGATGGTAACTATTTATTATCACGTACGATGGACTTTTCGTTTGAACTCGATACAAAACCTGTTTATTTGCCAAGAGAACATTCATTTGAGTCAGTAGTGGATGGAACAGAGTATGTTGGGAAGTATGGCGTACTAGGTGCAGGAACAGAGATTGAAGGTCTCTATACTGTTGCTGATGGTGTAAATGAAAAAGGCTTATCAATGGCTGAACTTTATTTACCAGGTGAAGCTTATTATGCAGAAGATAGTAAAGAAGGGGCAATTAATTTAGCACCACATGAATTTATTACATGGGCAATTGAACGTTTTGCAACGATTGATGAGTTAGAAAAAGAATTACATCAAGTACATCTTGTAGCAAAATCGGCACCGCTTATTAACACTATTACACCACTGCATTGGATTGTGACAGATCGTACAGGAAGATGCGTTGTTATTGAACCGCTAACAGAAAATCTAACAATTACAGAGAACCCTGTTGGTGTTATGACAAATACGCCGAATATTCAATGGCATTTTTCGAATTTGCATAACTATTTACATGTGCGTCCGAAACAATATCCTCCTGTGAAATTTGGTGAATATGAAGCAAGAGCTTTCTCACAAGGAACGGGAACGATGGGGTTACCTGGTGGTTATACGCCTCCTGAGCGATTCGTTCGAGCGGCATTCTTTAAAGAACATATTAAACAACCGGAGAACGAAACAGAGGGAGTATCAAATGCCTATCATATCCTTTCAACAGTTCGTATTCCAAAAGGAATTGTTGTCACAGCAGATGACCGAGAAGACTTTTCTCAATATGTCGGAACGATGTGTAACACGTCACGCACATATTACTACACATCGTATGAGAATTATCAAATTTCTAAAGTGAAAATGACCGATGAGCTTTTAGCATCAACAGAACCTGTAATGTTTAAAGTACAAAAAGAAGAAGCATTTAAAGAGTTGAATTAGAAAGGAGGTTCTTTCGTGAAGAAAAAACACTTACCAGATGATGCAAGCCCTTTGTATGGTTCGTTAGCATCAGGTAAAGACGTTGTTTTGAAAAAGTTACGCAAAAAACCAATTAGTGCCCATATTGCCTATCAATTAATTAAAGATCAGTTAATTGATGAAGGAAATGCAAGACAAAACTTAGCGACTTTTTGTCAAACGTATATGGAACCAGAAGTCACAAAATTAATGTCTGAAACAATGGAGAAAAATGCAATTGATAAATCAGAATATCCAGAAGTAGCACGCTTAGAAACGAGTTGTGTGAATGTACTAGCTGATTTATGGAATGCACCGGATACCGAGGAAGTGAAAGGAACGTCTACTGTTGGGTCAAGTGAAGCTTGTATGCTTGGCGGTATGGCAATGAAGTTTCGGTGGCGAAATCTTGCGCGTGAATGCGGACTTGATTTAAATGCACAAAAACCAAATCTTGTGATTTCTTCAGGTTATCAAGTATGTTGGGAAAAATTCTGTGTCTATTGGGATATTGAGATGCGTGAAGTACCAATGGATGAAGAACATTTAAGCATTAATTTAGATAAGGTAATGGATTATGTAGATGAGTACACAATTGGAATTGTGGGTATCTTAGGTATTACGTATACAGGTAAGTTTGATGATATTGAGGCGCTCGATCAACTTGTTGAAAAGTACAACGAAACACATGAACATCAGCTTGTTATCCATGTAGACGGTGCGAGTGGTGCAATGTTTGTACCATTCGTTGATCCTGACCTTGCATGGGATTTTAGATTGAAAAATGTTGTATCAATTAATACATCAGGGCATAAATATGGGCTTGTATATCCAGGTGTTGGCTGGATTTTATGGCGAAATCAAGAATATCTACCAAAAGAATTAATTTTTGATGTGAGCTATCTAGGAGGGAATATGCCAACAATGGCGATTAACTTCTCTCGTAGTGCGAGTCAAGTGGTGGGCCAGTTCTATAATTTCTATCGTTTAGGATATGAAGGGTATCGTGAGATTCATAAACATTCACAGAAAGCAGCCATAAATATCTCAAAAGCAATTGAAGAGACAGGACTCTTTAAACTGTATAATGATGGCGAAAATCTGCCCATTGTTTGTTATACGTTGAAAGAAGATGCCGATGTATCTTGGAATTTATATGAATTAGCTGACCGTCTTCAAATGAAGGGGTGGCAAGTTCCAGCATATCCATTACCAGCCGATTTAGATGATATTGTCATTCAACGTTTTGTATGTCGAGCCGATTTAGGTCAAAACCTAGCGGACTCTTTAATAGAAGATTTCTTACAATGTATCGAAGATTTAAATCATGCACGTGTCTTATTCCACGATGATGATGAACCACATGTACACGGGTTTACACACTAAATTAGAAGGAGTGTTTTATAGATGACAAACTATGAAGAAAAAAAGACAAAATGATTTATAAAATGGCGGAAACATTAATGAGATTAGGTAAAGTACTTAAAAGTTAGAAGCGAATAAAGAAGATGATAAGTCACATCGTATGAAGGAATGGTATGAGGGGAAGAAAGTCATTCATGAATTTAAGCGCTTATTACATGAAATTCAAAAATATGATTGTTATGATGAAAAAGAAGAAGCTCTAAAATTGACAAGCAATTTGAAGAATACAAATAGTTAAGTGAAGCAGGTGCATATTCTTTTGCACCTGCTTTTTGTTATACTATCTCTAAAAAAGGAAGATTTTATGCGGAAAAAAGAAGGACGAATTCAACGTTTTTTTCGAGATGTAAAAAATGTAATTCGTGAAGTGATTTGGGAAGGTATTATTCAAGGTTTTTTGAGTTTTCTCTTAAATCTAATTTTCGCGATTTTTCGATTCACTTTACACCTATTTAAATAAAAGGGGAGATAAGTTTAGCAAAATTAGAAGCAATCTATTCATTACTCAAATTTCAAGATGCACTATCTCATCTCAAAAATAAGCAAGAAAAGATATTTTTAAAAAGTAATTTAAAATAAGGCTTTTTATATAAAAAAACAATCAGTTTAAGTCTTTTAGCATCGATTCTAAAATACTTTCTATTACATATTTTCTTTTAGGGATAAAAATGAAATAAAAGTATTTTTATATAGCGTGAATTTATTGAAGTGGGGTTAATTTATACCATGTTACAAACTTTGTTAAAATGGTAGTGTTATATACATGTTTATTTTTTTATAAGTAATAATAAAGTGATAGTTAAAATACATTATAAAAAAACGTATTCGTTTAAATTAAGGAGAAAGAGATGCTGAACATCAGTGGTAGATTCTACTTTTATATTGTATTAGAAATTGTTTTAGTTAGTATTGTACTTGGGTGTACATACTATAATATAGATATGGTATCTTTGTTTATCTTAGTAATGAGTCCATTCTTTTTACTATTTAGTGCCATTTGGCTAGAAGTGAACGAACGAAAAAACCCTCTGCTCATCTTGGGGAGTATTACTTTATACGTATTGATTGTGTTAACTAGTTATTTAATGACTTTACATATCGGAACAGAAAAATATTTACCAAAGGCGTCACATTTTAATGAAGGAAGTATGGTCACATTTATTATTTCAATTGTGACAAAGGAAATGCTAATAGGTGTAAGTGTTTATTTGGTGCTCCTCTATTTTTTTAAGGAAAATAACAATAAAACAACAACAGAATAGGATGTATGACTTCTTTACATAAAAGTTACAATCGATAAGAATAAGACTATAAAAGTTTACATAGATCGCCAAACTTGTGTACACTTAATAAGTGAATGTAAAAATCAAGTTATTTATATTAGAACTTCAAAGAAAAATACTGTAAAATAAGCTAAGTGTTCTTTTATGAAACATTTCACAAACAAAAACGTTATAGCTTATGATTTATTGAAAATGAACTTAATTTTTATGAAGTAGGTGTAAAAAATATGTTGAAAGATAAAAAATTCTCGTCTATGAATCGTTTTACGGGGATTTATTTAGTAGCCGTACTTGTGCTATGGATTAAAACATATATTGTACAAGTCACACAATTTAACTTGGAAGTTAAAGGTGTGGTGCAACAATTTTTACTTGTTATTAATCCACTAGGCGCTATTGTGTTACTACTCGGTTTGTCTTTCTTTTTTAAGAAAGACAAACGAAAACTAACTGCTCTTGTTGTTATCTACACATTGATGACGATTTTATTATTTGCCAATGCTGTATATTATCGCTTCTTCAGTGATTTTATTACGTTGCCAACTGTAACGCAAACACAAAACTTTGGTGATTTAGGTGGTAGTGTACTATCGTTATTAAAATGGTATGACATTCTATTCTTTATTGATGTATTTGCATTAATGTATTTACGTTTCTCAAAGAAAACGCATAAGTTAGTGAATGAAAAACGTGGAACGCTAAAAAATGCTACATTAATTTTAGCTGTATCAGTCGGTTTCTCAGTTGTAAACTTAGCATTAGCTGAAATTGATCGTCCACAATTATTATCACGTGGTTTCGACCGCACGTACATCGTAAAATACTTGGGTATGTATAATTACACAGCGTATGACACATATGAAACGGTTCAAGCCTCTTCAGAACGTGTACTAGCTGATAGTAGTGATATTACGGATGTATTGAACTACACGCGTTCAAACTATGCAAAACCGAATAAAGAATACTTTGGCGCTGCCAAAGATATGAACGTCATCTATTTACATTTGGAGTCGTTCCAAACATTCTTATTAAATTACAAAGTAGATGGTGAGGAAGTAACCCCATTCTTAAACAAGTTAATGAAAGACCAAGAGACATTGTACTTCGATAACTTCTTCCACCAAACAGGGCAAGGAAAGACATCAGATGCAGAGTTCATGTTAGAAAACTCATTATTTGGCTTACCACAAGGTTCAGCTTACATTACAAAAGGTCAAAATACGTACCAAGCTGCACCGAATATTTTAAAAGGTGAAGGTTACACATCAGCAGTATTCCACGGGAATAACGGAAGCTTCTGGAACCGTAATGTGATTTATAAGCAATTCGGTTTCGATCATTTCTATGATGCAAGCTTCTATGATACAAGCTCACCAAAAGATATGGCTGAGTATGGTTTATTAGATAAGCCATTCTTTAAACAATCTGAACCATATCTAAAAGAATTACCGGAACCATTCTATACAAAATTGATTACAGTAGGGAACCATTTCCCATATAAAATAGATCAAGATCTTGTGACGATTGGCAAAGAAAAAACAGGTGACCAAAGTGTAGACGATTACTTCCAAACGGCACGTTATTTAGATGAGTCAGTGAAACAATTCTTCCAACAAATGAAGAAAGATGGCTTAGATGATAACACGATGGTTGTTCTGTATGGTGACCACTATGGTATTTCAAGCAACCACAACAAAGCGATGGCTCAAATTATGGATAAAGAGATTACGCCATATGAAAATACGAATTTACAACGTGTACCATTATTCATTCATGTTCCAGGTATGAAGGGCGGCGTTAATCACACATACGGTGGTCAAATCGACCTTTTACCAACGTTATTACATCTTTTAGGTGTTGATACACAGAAATATGTACAATTAGGTACAGACTTATTATCAAAAGATCATAAAGAAATTGTAGCTTTCCGTAACGGTAGTTTCGCTACTCCTAACTATTTCTTTGTAGATGATAAATATTATGATAATAAAACGGGTGAATTATTAAGCGAAGATCAAATTCCAGAGGCTGAAAAAATTAAAGCTGAAGTGTCAGAGAAATTAAGTATCTCAGATAAGATTGTAAATGGAGATTTATTACGTTTCTACACACCAGAAGGTTTTAAAGCAACGGACCCCTCTACGCTAGACTATACAAATAAAGATGCAAAATAACAAAAAGGCTTCGACATTTGTCGAAGCCTTTTTGTGTTTTAGAAGTTTTCAGCATGTATATCATCTGCTTGTACTTTGTGTAACATTTTTTCAAAGGCGAAGCTAGCTTTAGCTGATGCACAGATGAAGCATTGAGCTTGTTCTAAATAAAGATTTTGTTCTAAGTCTTTATATGTTAATCGCTCACATAACCCTTCCTGTGTTACGTATGGTGTGTAGTAGAAGTTTGGAATTGTTTGTTGTAATTGACGGAAATAGCGGTCATATACTAACTCGTTACTTTTACGAACAGACCAGTAAAGATGGAATGGTTGTGTTGGATTTTTAGACCAAGCTTTAATATAACTCATCCCCACAGCAATACCACTACCACCAGCAATATAAATGGTTGGTTTTTCAAATTTCGGTAGCTTTCCGTAACCCTTCGTCATGTATAGACGATCTCCAGATTGTAGTTGTGCCATTTTCTTTGTAAATGGTCCAACCTTTTTAAAGATGATGGTTACTTCATCGTCATTCACATCTGCAATCGTGAATGGATGTTCCATACCATTGATGCGAATCCATGCTACTTGTCCAAATTGTGCATATTTTTTACTGTTCATGTGTAGTTTTAATTCATACATTACAGAGCTTAAAGCTGTAACAGATGCTACGGTTGCATTGCGTCTTGCGAATTTTTTTAGTAGGAATGGGATATAGAATACAAGTGCCACTCCGAAGTACACAATATAAGGGACAGCTGTCATCGGTGTATTGTAAGCGGTATTCACTAGAATTACGTGAATAGCCATAAAGATAATCCCGAAGATTTGTAAGTGATGTACCCACTTCATCCAGTCATAACGAATAAAGGAGAACATCTTCATGAATGTCTGTACAATAGAAGGTGTATAACGTAACCATTTTGTTGCTAAGAATAAGATACTTAATCCACCCATAATTAGAAATACATTTTGTGAAAGTTCACCATAGCCACTAGCATCATGTAAACCATCGGGATTGTTTACGAAGTCTTCTGTTTGACTATGAAGAAGAATCGCTGCGATTGCAAGAATTGGTAAAACACGATGGAATTTTTGTGCTACTTCATATTTAATCCATCTTGGACGTGTACTTAAGAATAAGATGAAGCACAGGTAACTATATGCGATGGCACCGAATGATACGGTGACAATGTTCCAAAAAGCGAATCCATGATCTTGTGTTGTAATTTGCCAAAAGATTAATGGAAGTGGTAAAAGAAATGTAAGAAATGATAGCCATTTAGCATTCATACGAATCATCCTTTCTGTTAAATCAAGTATAGAAAAGGATGCTGTATTTCAAATGAAGGGTAGCTGAAAATCAGCTGAAAAAAGGAGAATGGGGATATGACACGAATTTTAGCCATTGATGATGAGGAAAGTATTACACAATTTTTGAAGATGGGGCTTGAAGCTGAAGGATATGAAGTAATCACTGCTTCTGAAGGAATGACAGGCATTCAATTAGCAGAGAAATGGAAACCAGCTGTTGCCATTGTTGATATTATGATGCCTGGTATGGATGGGTATGAAGTATGTCGTAGTTTGAAAAAATATATAAACTGCCAAGTTATTTTACTTTCTGCAAAAGGAGAAGTGACCGACCGTGTAACGGGGTTAAATGCAGGTGCAGATGATTATATGGTAAAACCATTTAGCTTTGAAGAACTGATTGCGCGTGTACAAGCACGACTGCGCAATACACCACAATATGAAGAACAACCAACAGGGCTTTTTTCAATTGATGACGAACAAAAACAAATCACCTATCAAGGAGAGGCACTTACATTAACGCGTACCGAGTACAAATTATTACGCTATTTTATTCAACATAAAAACAAAGTGCTATCAAAAGAAGCGATTTTGAATGCTGTATGGGGGTACGATTATTACGGAAATGATAATGTCGTTGAAGCGTATATAAAAACGCTTCGTCAAAAGCTACAAGACCCTGAACATCAAGTGATTCAAACATTGAGGGGTTTCGGTTATAAATTGGATGTGACCGAATGAAAAAACAATTACTTGTTCGAACATCGATTATTTTTGCTATTTTATATGTGATACTCGGTATTTTACAAATTGGGATTTTTAAATATTCTGTAGAATACCAACAACAAGATAATGTGAAAATGGCGAGTAAACAATTAGACATAAGAAATGGTGAATTAACACCCGAATCACGTGAGTTACTCGAAAAGCAATTTTTAAATGCTCGCATTGAATGGGATGGAGAAGTAATTCGTTCATTTCGTGGAGATGACGATGATAAAGTCACATCACGTACAATCGAAAGAGAAGTAGCAGGTCAAACACTCAAAGTTTCTTTCCCAACACATGAAGAAAATGAAATTATGTTCACACAATTAATTATTTATACAGTAGTTGTTGCGATTATTTTTACGATTGTTTTTTGGTTATATCAGAAAATCTTACGTCGTACATTGCGCCCATTAGATGAATTATCTGAACAAGTGCGTGAATTAACCATCGATCAAATGGGAAAAGCAGTCTCAGTTAAACAGGCGCCAATTGAAGTTGAGCAGTTAGAAAGTGCAATTCAAAAGATGCAACAACGTGTACAACAAGCCTTTGAAAAAGAGAAGGAGACGAAAAAAGTGTTAGAGCAGTTCGTGTCCGATGCATCACATGAATTAAAAACGCCACTTACATCGATTCGTGGTTTTACAGAGGTACTTCTTCGTTCGAATTTTGAAAATGTACAACAAGTAGAAGATTCCGTTGCGCAAATTCATCTTCAAACAGAAAGAATGAGTGCTTTGATTGAGAGGCTACTACAGTTATCACGTTTAGACCGAAAAGAAGCCTTACAGTTAGAAATGATTAGTTTTAATGAGTTAGTAGAAGATTTAATGCCTGTTTTAGAAGTGCTAGGGGAAAAACGTGAGATGAATTATGTATTACAGTCAGCACAATCACAACAGATGGATGTCATGAAGATGCAACAAGTTGTCATGAATCTCGTACAAAATGCCATTCGTTATAGTGACGATGGTTCGAAGATTACGATTAAAGCATATGGCACAAAGCTTGAAGTGATTGATGAAGGTAGAGGAATTGAACAGGAGAAGTTACCTTATATCTTTAGACGATTTTATCGTGTTGATACAGACCGCGCGCGTTCTACTGGTGGTGAAGGTCTTGGGTTAGCGATTGCAAAAGAGATTGTTGAGCAACATGGTGGAACGATTCAAGTAACAAGTACAGTGAATGTGGGAAGCTGCTTTACAATTACATTACCAAAGGAATGAAGCATATGAATACATGGAAACAGAATGCCGCTAATAAAAAGAGTATCGTGTCTTATAGTGGTGGTAAGGATAGTACACTCGCACTTGAATGGGCGATGAAGCAAGGAGAAGTGATTGGCTTACTCGTTATGATGGAGGAACAAGGAGGGCGTTCACGTTCACATGCGACAGGTTCAGAGCTTGTACGCGCGCAGGCAAAAGCAATAGGTCTTCCTGTTTTTGAAGTATTAGCAAGTTGGGCAACTTACGAGGAAGCTTTTGTAGAAGCGTTAAAAGCAGCAAAAGAAGCAGGGGCAGAAGTACTTGTGACAGGAGATATAGATTTACTAGAGCATGGTCTCTGGCATGAACAAGTGGCAGCGCGAGCAGGATTACAGCTCGCTATGCCATTATGGCAAGAAGAACGTAAATCCATTGTAAAAGAGGTTGTAGAAAGAGGATATCGTGCCATTATTGTCACGATAAACGAGTCGCTCGGAATGAAGGCATCGGATTTAGGGCGTGAGTTGTCGATTGAGTTCATGAATGAATTGATTGAGCGAGGAATTGACCCATGTGGTGAACAAGGTGAATTTCATACGACTGTTGTAGATGGCCCTTGTTTTCAACAGTCACTAGATGTAAAAGTGGGACGAGAAGTGAGACAAGACTCTTATGTGTTTTTGGAGTTAACGCTGTAGCCTTTCATAATTCCAACTAAAATGATAAGCATATTTTTTGAAATTTTGATATAACACGTTCATAATTTTCTCATAGATATGAGGAGGGAATTTTTGTATGAATGCTTTTGAACCAATTACTTTAAATAATGGTGTGAGATTAAAAAATCGCCTAGTTATGGCCCCTATGACAACATATTCTGGTAATCCAGATGGTACTGTTTCAGATGAGGAGATTGCTTACTATAAAGAACGTTCTGGTGGTGTAAGTGCTGTTATTACAGCTGTTGCCTATGTATCAGAGCATGGTAAGGGATTCCCAGGACAATTCTCAGCGCATGAAGATCGTTATATTGAAAGTTTACGTCGTTTAGCGAAAACAATTCAAAGTGGAGGTGCAAAAGCAATTTTGCAAATTTTCCACGCAGGTCGTCAAAGTCCGGCGAATGAAGTACCAGAAGTGGTAGGCGCAACGGATATTACAAGTGATGGACAACCAACACCACGTGCTTTAACGACAGAAGAAGTACAACAAATTGTACGTGACTTCCATGAAGCGACAAGACGTGCGATTGAAGCAGGCTTTGATGGTGTCGAAATTCATGGTGCAAACACATACCTATTACAACAATTCTTCAGTGGCTTCACGAATAAGCGTACAGATGCTTACGGTGAAGACCGTATGAAATTCATTTTAGAAGTCGTACAAGCTGTACAAGCAGCTAAAGAGAAATATGCAAATGAATCATTTATCGTTGGTTACCGTTTCTCTCCAGAAGAGCCTGAAGAAGATGGTATTACAATGGATCAGACACTAGAATTAGTAGATGTTCTAGCAGACCAACCACTTAACTACTTACATGTCTCACAAATGCAGTTTGATTCAGAGCCACGTCGCTATAGTGGTACAGCGACTACACGTGTAGAGGCACTTCAAGAAACAATCGCAGGTAGATTGCCATTAATTGCAGTAGGTTCAATCTACAGTAAAGAAGATTTAGAGAATGCATCACATATCGGTGCAGACTTACTCGCAATTGGTCGTGAATTATTAATTGAACCACATTGGGTAGAGAAAATTCAACGTGGTGAACAAGTGGAAACAGCACTTGATACGAAAAATCCACCTGTTTTACCAACGACGATGTTTGAAATGATTAAAAGTCGCCCGGGCTGGGTTCCGATGAAATAAGAAAAAAGGAGTCATGTGATGTTTTTAAAAAGTTGTCGTTTAAAGAGAGAAGAAGTACAAGATTTTACTGTATACCCATTCTCGATTCCAACGATTCATCATTTAGATACTTTATCGCTTAATCAAACTGTTACGTTTTTTGTAGGGGAGAATGGTTCAGGTAAATCAACATTACTTGAAGCTATTGCCGATCAGATTGGCTTTCATACAGCTGGAGGAAGTCGACAAAATGTAAGAGCTTATAATGTACATGCGAGTGAATCGCATTTGGGTGATTACTTACGTCTATCTTGGATGCCGAAAGTGACAGATGGTTTCTTTTTAAGAGCAGAAACGTTTTATCAATTTGCATCTCATATTGATGAAGTGGATGTAGATGGATTTAAATCCTACGGCGGGAAGTCGCTTCATCATCAATCGCATGGTGAATCTTTTTTGTCGCTCTTTCAACATCGTTTTCGTGAAAAGGCAATCTATTTATTGGATGAGCCTGAAGCTGCATTGTCTCCAGCGAAGCAGTTGACATTGCTACGGATTTTACATGATTTAGAGAAAGAACAAAATGTACAATTTATTATAGCGACACATTCACCAATTTTACTCGGTTATCCTAACGCAAAAATTTATGAATTTGATGAAACGATTCATGAAGTAGCTTATGAAGAAACATCACATGTACAAATCTCCACATACTTTTTGAGAAATCGTGAAAAGATGTTAGAAGAATTATTTAAAGAGGAATAATAGAAAAACGATTTAGTCAGCTTCGACTAAATCGTTTTTCTATTGGTTATTTTTGTAGTTTCTTTCTAATTGATAGATGATGACAAACAAACTACCGAGACCTAACCCAGCAAGCATTAGTAAGCCGATATCCTCTAAAAATGTGACTAAAAATAAGCTCAATAGTATACCTAGTATTAAAAGACTGATGATTTTCAATTTATTGTCTCCTTATTCTTATTCAGCCGATTCTAAAAGAATACGGTCTGTATCACTGTTTTTATAATAGTAATATTTTTTAGGATCATTTTTGATTTTTACATAAACTAGCCAATTTTTATCTCCGTCTAAGTTAGCTACAAATGGATCTAATACTTCAATGTCAGCTTCTTTTATATTTTTTTCCTTCAATAGATATGTATGAACATCATTTTTAACCAGACACTTTTTAGTTTCGATATATCCAAAAATAGATAGCCCAATTAAAATCACAATGCCTAAAAATATACCGAATTTTTTCATGTTAAAAAGTCCTTTCTATAATTACTAGTTCAATTATATATGTTTTTTATCCAATTTCATCCATATATTATTTTTTACTATAAAAGAGAATAGAACTGTAATGGTATGAAATGCATTTATTATAAGTTTTACTTCTATGAATTCAAACAAAAAAAGACCTTCTATCTAATTGTGCGAGATAGAAGGTAAGGTTTCATAAAGCATTTGATTCATTGTTTTAACCTCATGATTTTATTTTGTATAAGACAAAATAGCGTTATTGCATCCTTTTAGCTTTTCTGTAGCAGCATCCTTATTTGTGTACTCAAACATACGAATATCATGAATATTATTGAAAATTGTTACAACCCACATGGTCATTCTCCATTCTTTGTTATATTACAAGTTATTGTTGTTATATAACAAAACTTGTTATAATTTATTCTACATGATTTTTAGAAAAATGGAAGTGTTTTTTTACGGTTGTCACAATTTATTCTTATTCGAAGCGTTTTCATAAAAAAGAGCCACTTTAGATTGTTTAAAGTGGCTTATTACAGGTTAGCGTAATGTTTCACGGTATTGTTCAAGAAGTGCATAACAGCGTTCTCTTGTTGAAGCAGCTAAAGATTCTGTATAGGCAATCTCTGGTGCATATTCGCTATAAGCAGATGCGCTACCAGCATGATGATCACGTTCTTTAATCCAATTACGCTGTATATCACGTAGCACAGTGAATTCGGGTGAAGATAGACGTGATTTTAATGTGCCGTAAATTTCATTTAATAGAGCATCCCACTGCTTATAACTTGCATCGAATGCTTTTAACATAGGGGCAAAGCTATCTTGACGTTCACCATCTATTGCGTATGCTGCTTCATCGAAATTCTGCCCGATAAGAGTTGTCTTATTCATGTAACTCGCATATAGATTCTATTTTTGAGGTGTCGTTTGTGTTGTGGTTGTTTGGGTTTTAGGTGTGGTATTTGTTTTTGTAATTTCTTTTTCATTACCACAAGCTGTTAAAAATAGGCTCGTACAAATGATTGTTGTCATTATTTTTTTTACAAAAAATCATCTTCATTTAAATACATTGTTTCATTGTTATTTCACATTTTCTTGGTATATTAAACAAATTGAAAAAAGGAAGGAAGATTACATGAATGAAAAAGAAGACAACAGAACTGTATAAAACAGTTTGGCGATGGCATTTTTACGCAGGCATTTTCGTTGCGCCTTTCTTAATTGTTTTAGCGATTACAGGCGGTACATATTTATTTAAACCACAGATTGAACAAGCACTTTATCATTCATATTATGAAGTGAAAGAAGAAAGTACAAAGATGGATGCAGATGCACAGGTAGCTGTCGTCCAAAAACAATACCCAGAAGGAACAGTCACATCTTTCAAACCAAGTAGTTCGCCTACACGTTCAAGCGAAGTCGGTTTGGCAGAAGGTGACGCCACGTATACAGTCTTTTTAAATCCTTATAGTGGTGAAGTGATTAAAAAATTAGATAACCATGATCGTATTATGGATCGAATTGAAGAATTACATGGTGAATTAATGGTGGGAACATGGGGTGACCGTCTAGTTGAACTCGTAACTTGTTGGGTCATTGTTTTAATCATTACAGGGGTTTATTTATGGTTCCCTCGTAAATCAAAAAAAGAAAAAGGCGGTACATTCCTTATTCGTTTTGATAAAGGTGGACGTGCATTGCGTCGTGACTTGCATGCAGTTCCAGCCGTTTGGTTAACAGCGGGTATTGCCTTTTTAATCGCAACAGGGTTACCGTGGTCGGGCTTTTGGGGTACAAACTTCCAATCCATCGTAACGAATACAGGACAGGGGTATCCACCAAGTATTTGGACGGGGAATCCACCTGATTCTGTGACACAGACGAAAGATTTAACAAAAGTACCGTGGGCAGCAGAAACATTAGAAGTTCCTAAGTCAACCATAATTCCGAACTATGAACGTGTATCACTTACAACGATTGAAGAAAATGCTGAAAAACGTGGTGTACCAGAAGGCTATAAAATTGTCATGCCGCAAACAGCAGAAGGTGTGTACACAATCTCTGCTTTCCCGAATAAAGCACAGGATGAAGTAACAATGCATTTAGATCAGTACACAGGTGCGGTATTAACTGATTATCGTTATGACAACTATGGTTGGATGGGTAAGGCGATTGCACTCGGTATTACACTTCATAAAGGAACACAGTTCGGACTCATCAATCAATTAATTAGTGTGCTCATCTGTATTGGCATTGTGTTAGTAGTATGTAGCGGTATTTACTTATGGTGGAAACGAAAACCGAGCCATCAATTAGGTGCACCGAAATCAGGTAGCGCACGTCATGCCTATGGTTTTTACATCTTATTAGTCATATTAGGAATCATCTTCCCATTAGTTGGTTTATCACTTATTGTGATTTTCTTACTCGACTTTTTAGTAATTCATCGCGTAGCAAAACTGAAAAAATTCTTTAATGCATAGGAGGCACGAAATGATGAAATCAAAACTCATGTATGTGGTCGTTTTCGCATTGATTTTCGTGCTAGCAGGCTGTGAAACACGTTCCGATGCAAATACACTATATAAAAAAGAACAACCGTTAGAAGTTCAATTTCTATCGAAAGAAGCGTATGAGAAAGAAGGCGAGCATACGATTCACTTTAAACTATTACAAGATGGTCAATCTGCGAAAGATCTTCAGTTTACACATATCTCGATTTGGAATGTAGATCGCTCGGTGACATTAGATATGACAGCTGCTTTAGAGGAGAAAGACGGGACATTTACATTCCCGTTCGACTTTAAAAAACCTGGACTATACTATGTACAGATTCACGCAGGAACAAAAACCGAAACCATCTCACCAACACAACGTTTATTAGTTGGGAAACTATCGAAAAAAGATATAGATGCATTACAATCGACTACACCATCTTCAAATAGCGGTGGAGGACACCATCATTAGAAAAAGTTTTTCCTTTGTGAATGGAAATATATTTGAAAAGTACGTTACTATATAAATAGGACGTACTTTTTATTTTATACAAAGGGGATGAGAAAGTATGGATGAACGTTATCCAATTGGTCGTTTTGATGTACCGGAAGAAGTGGACGGTGCGAAATTAACAGCTTGGCTATACGAAATGGAAGCACTACCACGTTTATTAAATCAAACGGTTATGCATTTAGAAGATGATCAATTACAAAAAACATATCGTGAGGGTAGTTGGACGGTGAAGCAAGTGGTGCATCATATTGCGGATAGTCATATGAATAGTTATATTCGTATGAAGCTAGCAGTGACAGAAAATAATCCGACGGTTTCAACATATGAAGAACAGTTATGGGCTGAGTTAGCAGACTATACATTACCTGTGGAAGTATCATTACAATTAATTGCTTCGCTTCATCAACGCTGGCTACACTTTTTACGCTCATTGACGAAAGAACAGTTGCAAAAAAAATTCGTCTATCCAAATGGAGAAGCGATTCAAGTAAAGCAAGCTATTGGTTTATATGCATGGCATGGCAATCACCATTTAGCGCATATTAAACAAGCCATTTCATAAATCCAAAAGGGAGTGATGAACGTGCGTGATGAAGATTTAATGCAATTACATTTAGATGTACTGTACCAACAAAATGAAGTAGGTGCATTGACGGTAATGAATGAACCACCATTTGAACCAGCACCTACAGTTCATATTGGCGTAACGAGAGATGGGAAGCAAACGCGCTTTTCCTCGCGAGTAGATGAAGTATTTAAAAAACGTTTAGAAAATACGATTCAAGATGCAGATGAAGATTTACTTGTGGATTTAATTCATCAGCTAATGAATCGCGCAGATTTACATGAATTTCGTATGGGACCAACCTATGTGTTCCCTACAATTGAAGAAATCTCACCTAAGGTTTTACACGTAACGGAGCAACATAAAGAAAGGTTAAAAGACGATTTTCTATTCACTTATATGAATTTTGATATGAAGCAACCTTGTTATGTAGTCATGGAATTAGATCGTATTGCATCAATTTGTTGTACAGCTAGACAAAGTGCAGTAGCAGCTGAAGCAAGCGTCTATACACATCCTAAATCAAGAGGAAAAGGATACGGTGCAGCAGTGGCGCAAGCGTGGGCAAGAGATGTGCAACGCCAAGGACGCGTCGCACTCTATAGTACAACATGGGATAACTTTGCTTCACAAGGCATCGCTCGCACATTAAACATGCGCCAATACGGTGTGGACGTGTCGATTGAATAAGTGAAGATGAATACTTTTCATTTTGGAAAGGAGCTATTCAAAGATGAAAATGCGAGAATATCGTCGGGGAGAAAAGCCAAATGATCGAGATCATCGTGGTGGAGAAGAACATCGTGCTCAAACATTTCGTCGTAAACGCGCACTTGGCTTTTTGGAGATGCTCTATGTGAAACAAGAAACATTAAAGGATCAACTACAGCGGGAAGAATTTGCGAACAGTCGACCAGTGATTGAGGGCGAATTGAAAGCTGTTGAAATGATTATCGAAGAGTTTAAAAATGTCTTTCAAGTGGAACGCTCTGAAATAGAGGAGGGGGAAAACGAATGATGGAACAAGTAAATAAATACGCAGATAGGTACTTTGGAAATGAAGATGAGCATTTACAACATATTTTAAAAACAATTGAAGAACATGGTATGAAAAATATCTCGGTTTCAAATGCGACAGGAAAATGGCTGACGCTTCTTGCGACATTAAAGCAATCAAAAAAAGCATTAGAAATAGGTGCTTTAGGTGGTTATAGTGGTCTCTGTATTGCGCGAGGTTTAGCAGAAGGTGGCACACTCCTATCATTAGAGTTAGAACCAGAATATGCAAAACTAGCGAAAGAAAACCTTATGCGCGCAGGATACGGCGAAGTTGTAGACTATCGTATTGGAGATGCGTTAACATCTTTGAAGCAGTTAAAAGAAGACCAAAAAACATTCGATTTCTTCCTTATTGACGCGGATAAAGAGCGTTATAAACATTATTTAGATGCGTGTGTAGACATTGCAGAAGATGGGGCAGTTATTGTTATGGATAATGTATTAGTGCTAGGTGGCGTAGCAGACGAAACGGTTAAAGATTCTTTACCTGAACATTTACAAGAACGTACACGTATTATGCGTGAATATAATGAATATGTATCACAGCACCCACATCTATTTTCAGTACTACTACCAATCGGTGATGGGTTAATTTGTTCTATCGTTAAAAAGTGATTCGAAGTAAACATATAGCGATTGTCTAAATAAATGTTTTTTTCATATAATATGAGAGCAAAATAGGCAAATTCGGAGGTACACAGATGACAAAAGAACAGTGGATGCAAAAATAATTGAACTAGCATATGAGAATACAGTGAATGGTGGAAAGCCTTTCGGTGCCATCATTGTCAAAGATGATGCCATTGTAGCAGTTGGTGTGAATGAAGTGTTAGAAACACATGACCCAACAGCACACGCTGAACTACTCGCGATTCGTCGTGCAACAGAAAAGTTACAAACAACAGATTGATTGGATTGTCAGCTATATACAAGTGGTGAACCATGCTCGATGTGTATGGGTGCGATTTACTGGGCAAACTTTAAAGATGTATATTATGCCTATTCTTCAGAAGAAGAACAAGCAGGTCTTGGAACATCACATGTCTATGCACAGCTTGCTTTACCACGTGAAGAACGTGAGGTTCAATTGCAGCACGTTGAACGTCAAGCAGAAACGAATGATGCGTTTGCATTATGGATTGAAAAACAACAATAAGTTTAAAAACAGAAAGAATCGTGCATATACGGTTCTTTTTTTTATTTTAAAAAAGCTGCATTTTGGTACAATAAGGAAAAGGGGTGGATGATGTGGAAATTCAATATGCAACGAAAGCAGATCTAGAAAAGGTTGTGCCATTATTTCAAGGATACTTACAGTTTTATGGTCGCCAATTTGAAGAACAAGAAGTGGTGACTTTTATTAAAAAGCGTTTAACAAACGATGATGCCATCATTTTATATGCAGAACATGAAGGAAAAGCAATTGGATTTACGCAACTCTATCCAAGTTTTTCATCACTTGCATTAAAACGCGCATATATTTTAAACGATTTATTCGTTGAGGAGTCTCACCGAAAGTTAGGTGCGGCGAGAGCCTTGATGGAGGAAGCATTTGTATTTTGTGAACAGATGGGTGCAGCGTACATCACGCTTGAGACACATCCAGATAATGTAGCTGCTCAAAAACTATATGAAGATATCGGTATGCAACGAGATGATGAATATTGGCATTATACGAAAGAATTTAAATAGAACGTGAAAACAGGCTGGGACATAAGGGCAAAAAACACATCCTATATGAGCATAAGAAAAACTGGAATCGCGCTGTAGCACGGTTCCAGTTTTTCGTTGCGAACGCTAAAAAAATGAAAATGACATGTTTTGTCCCAGCCTGTTTTCTTTTCTTGTATAATAAAATCAAACGGAATAATAGAAGTTGGTACAAGTGTATGGCACTTGTTTAAAAGGGAAGAACGGTGAAAGTCCGTCGCTGTCCCGCAACTGTAAGTAGGAGTGCTTTTCGATAAACCACTGTCTTATGAGATGGGAAGGTGAAAAGTGCATTGAATACGAGCCAGGAGACCTGCCAATCTTCGAGTACAACCAAAAACCTACGCGGATAGGAGGTGTTTGAGTATGCGAACACAATATGGATTACATACTCACAGTACGACGAAAAACCGATGGAGATGTTTGAATCATTCCACTGTTTTTTTGTGTTGTACTACGAACGATACGTAATTCTGCCACTATGAATAAATGATTCAATAGTAACTAAAAAAATAAATAAAGTTACTTATAAATTAGCTATATACGTTGATAAAAAAGGGAAACTAACAGTATCTTCTTTTTATCCTAAACCTTGAAATTAAGGAGTAAAACATATGAAATTAGAAATTAAATCGTATATTACAATCCCCCTGAAAAAGAAGAGTTAAATAAAAATCAAGAGTACCCAGGCTACATAGAAATGACCCATTTAGAAGGTTTAGATGTATTTAATTATGAGTTTGGACGATCTGGAGGATATCCTGGAGGTAAAGTAGTTTTTTGTGTAGATGGAAAACCCTTGCCTTTTAATACAGAAGTATTTGAATTATATAGGTTTTGGTATAATTTGGTTTTAACTTTATTACCAAAAGATAAATCTATTGAAAAACTCGATCATCTAATATTTTATGCAGACGATTATGTTATGGATAATTTTAAAATTAGAATTTTTTATCATAAAAAAACAGTTGAATTTCATTATAAAAAACAAGTATTTGCTACTTTTTCATTAGATGAGTATAAAAAAGCTGTTTTACAAGGGTTTTTAGATTTCATGTGGCATACGAATTTAGAATTTGAAACAATTACACATGATTCTTTAGGTGATGAAATTGATTATATCGATTTACGAGAAGATTTAGATTCAATAAGTGAGTTATATGGTTGTCGTTATATTTTCTTACAATTTATGAAAGAAATTTATAAACAAAAAAGTTATGACTTAGGCAAATTAATAAATCTTAATTTTGATACAAGTTATTATTATTCAAAGTTAGAATACGATTTAGAGGATTAAAATTATAATTATAAGGATACTTTATTGAATAAAGTAAGACTTAGAAAGTTGATAGAAAAAAGCCTGGTACAGAACAAAATAATATGTCTCAAATACGAATAATCAAATCAATTGAACGCGTAGAAAACGACTCCTGCGGGAATAGCGTGAGCTGAAAACCTCACAGGAACGCAGTGACGAGGAGTTTGAAGCCATGCCCGAACGCTACGTGATGTAGTGGGGCAAGATTTGCAACAGGACGTTGCGTTCTTTTCTTGCCTACCGCTATTCGTTTTTCGAAGCGGAAATTGATCTGAATGAACAAATCCCGTATGATTGAATTGCACCTCAATTATTAGACACATCTACTAATTGGAGGTGCAGTTTTTATATGGCAAAATATTCATCAGAAGAAAAAATACAAGCCGCTTTAAGGTATATAAACGGTACGGAAAGTTTATATACAATAGCGAGATCGATTGGTACAGATGATAAATCGATTCTTAATTGGGTGAGATAGTATGAGTATCATGGTGTTAATCAAGTTAGTGAAAATAGTGGATATAGCGATGGCATTTATTTAGTTGGTCCTTTTAGGTTGTATAAAAAGTTTGACACAGGGGATCAGTTTGAAAAATTTGTTAATTTTTTTGATGATCATGATTTAGAAGAAATTACGATGAAAGAAGTAAGTGATTGGGTGAAAAAAGGCTTTGATAAAGCCATGGTTACATTGCCTTTACCTATTTATTTTAGATTTACAGATGAAGAAGATGCACTTAATTTAGTGATAGGCGAATGGGAAAATCAAATGGAAATAGAGTTATGAGCTTAATGCATATTCGTTTATCTTAATTTAAATAAATGATAGAGCGACACTTTTTCATACTCAAAAAATACAAAATAGTCTAAAAATTATACAAAATTATCTATTTTTCGTTTATTCTTTCTCTTTATTCTCTGTTCATCTTGTATTGTCTGTAGTAAATTGTTAATATACTCTAATTACAATATTAAATAGACGATTTAAGTCATAAGGAGGAAAAATATGCAAGCAAAAGTACCATTTTCAACATACGCCATCATCGGTACGATGTTATTCGGTATGTTCTTCGGGGCAGGGAACTTAATTTTCCCAATCGAACTTGGACAGATGGCTGGTACGCAATTCTGGTGGGCTTTAATTGGTTTCCTAGTTACAGCAATCGGTTTGCCGTTCATGGGAATTCTAGCAATTGGTTTATCAGGAAGTAATGGTTTACGAGACTTAGGGAATCGAGTGCATCCACTATTCGGTCTTGTATTTTCAGTTGTACTATATTTAACGATTGGACCATTCTTTGCGATTCCGCGTACAGCGACTGTATCGTTCACAGTAGGGTTAGAACCATTCTTAAATCCAGATCAAGTATCATTATTTTTAGGCATTTTTAGTTTTGTATTCTTTTTAGTTGTGTATTACTTCTCACTAAATCCAGCAAAAGTAATGGATTATATCGGTAAATATTTAACACCTGCATTCTTAGTGTTCTTATTTATCTTAATTATTGTCAGTGTTGTTAATCCGATGGGGAGTTTTGAAAAACCAGTAGGTGACTATGTGAATCAAGCCTTTATGACAGGTTTTAAAGGCGGATACAATACGATGGATGCACTAGCATCACTTGCGTTTGGGATCGTCGTAATTAATGCGATTAAGAGTCGTGGTATTACCAGTACGAAAGATATTGCGATGGCGACTTGGAAATCGGGAATTTTCGCAATGGCTTTAATGATGATTATTTATGGATTTATCACATACATGGGCGGTACAAGTGTTGGCGCTGTTGGAACATTTGAAAATGGCGGCTTAATTTTTGCAGCTGTTGCGAAACACTTCTTCGGTTCATTCGGTGGGATTTTACTAGCGATTATCATTATTTTAGCTTGTTTAAAAACAAGTATTGGCTTAATTACATCATGTAGTGAATTCTTCCATGAAGTTATGCCAGCCATCAGCTATAAATGGTTTGTATTCATTTTAACGTTTGTATCATTCTTAATTGCGAACTTTGGTTTAAGTAATATCATTACATATGCTGTTCCGGTATTAATGTTCTTATATCCACTAGCGATTGTTTTAATTCTATTAACGATGTTCTCGCCGCTATTCAAAGCACGTCAAAGTGTATATGCGATGTCGATGTTCCTAACATTCTTCGTGAGTGTGATTGATGGTTACAAAGCATTGGTTGAAAGTGTGCCGGGTGCGAAATTACAAGTGTTAGAATCGATTGAGATATTCTACTCACATTACTTACCGTTATATGATATCGGTTTAGGATGGGCTGCTCCTGCTGTGGTAGGTGCCATCATCGGACTCATTTATGCGGCAATTGTAAAAAAATAATGACGTGAAGACAAGGTGTGTTCAATCGGACATACCTTGTTTTTTTATAATAAGTTTTTAAAACTTATTGCTTTTCATTGCGCTGATTGGTTGCCTATGTATAGAATTGTTATAAGTGTTTATTTAACAAAGATAAAGGTGGACAAATAAGTGAGAGCTTTATACATTTTGCATAAACGTAATCGTAAATGGAATTTAATCCTTATGGCAGCTGCACTGCTATGTTTTTCAATTGTCTATTTTACGATTTTGCATACAGCATATAAAAGTGAACCTGCAAAAGGTGGGACCACATTTGCAGGACAAAATAATTACAATCTTACACTCATTGGAGAAGAACCAACAATTGAGCAATTAGAACGCTTCAATCAAGCATTGCAAAATAATAAGCAACTAACTGTTTACACAGCTTCACCGATTCCTGTGTTTATACAGAAATTTTCAGGTGATGAAGCATTTACACCTGAAAATGCAAAAGCAGATGGACAGTATATACCTGTTTATGGACTTCAAGTGAATGCAGCTGCACAAAAGCTAAATAAGCTAGAGATGGATGCAGGTACATTTTTTAAACAAGAAGATTTTAAGGATTATGATGACAAAGAAGTTATGCCCGTTGTGTTAGGAAGTGACTATTATCAGTTGTATGATATTGGTGATTCACTTCGCATGCGTATTCATGGTCAAGATATTCACGCGAAAATCATCGGCTTTTTAAAGAGTGAACAAACGATTGTGACAACAGCATTACCTCAAATGTCAGCAGGGCATCAAGTGTTAGTTCCGTCACAGCAATATCGCCAAACACCAAGCGAAGACAATGTATTCGCAAAAGAATCATTGATCGCATCTGCAAATACAATGCTCGTAACGAATGCATCTAAGATTGGTATTCGCGATATCATGCTTGAAGTATCACAGCAATCAGATTTCTGGTCATTTACAATTGGTGGCGCAGGTGGGATAACAGTTAATATCTATAATAAGATTTTAAAAGCAAACCCTGTACTCGTGTATGGATTATTCCTGATTGCTTTAGTTGGTATGTTTATAGCTGTACAGCGTATTCAAAAGCGTAGAAATGAAGGGACGAAGCAGTTGTTCCGTATTCTGATTACGAGTGGTATGGCAGAACGTGAAATTCGAAAGTATATTCGAATTGAAGTGGGAACTTTACTAGGGATTGCACTCATTCTTCCAGCTATACCGTTTCTGGTGATTTCACAATTTACCATCATTCCACTCGTTTTATATCTCATTCTAGGTGCAATGATTGGCGGCGGTATTCTATGGCGTGTACTACGTAAAACAACGATAGAAATGGAGCAGGAGCATGTCTAAAATTCAATTAAAATATGCAGCGGTAGAACCGTATTTTCAAAAAGTGAATTTAGTCGTTGAAAAGGGAGCTTCACTAGCGATTACAGGCGCTTATCGAAATGAATTACTACAGACAATTGGCTGTTTCCGCGTTTTGACGAACGGGACATATCGCTTAGAATATCATCAAAATGAAACAAAAGATGTGGGCGACTTAGCTGTGTTGAGACAAACGAAGATGGGCTATCTACCTGCACAAGACGAATTTTTAAAAGATGAAACCGTACTTGAGAATATTCAGCTACCGTTCTTTTTCCAAACAGGTACTAATAAGTTGCCAGGAGCGAGAAAGCAGCGTTTAGATCAGCTAAGCAAGCTTATTGGTATGCATGAATTACTAGGGAAGAAAGCAGTACATCTAAATGCTTTTCAAATTAAATGTATGGCGCTTATTCGCGCATGCTTACATGCGCCTTCTATTTTGTTAATCGAAGAACCTGAAAAAGCATTAACAGAAGCGCAACTAGAAAAATTCATACAGTGTTTGCGTTCTGTAAAAGCAGAAGGTGTTACGCTCATTATTAGTTCTGAAAATCCTACGGTATGTGCGAGTTGTCAGGCTGTATTTGAATTAACAGGGGAACAAATTCTATCAAATTAGAATGAAACATTTAATAAAGGGTACTAATAGTTTAGAGGTGATCCAAATGCCAGAAAAGCTATTAAGAAAAGCAGTTTTAAACCAGATTGCTTGGTGGAAAGCTGTGTGCGCAACACATCATATTACAACAGCCTGTATGGATAACGTATGGATTGCGGATCAATATGTACCGAGTTATTATCCAGAGATGATTACAGAGACGAGAGAAGCGACTGTGGAAAAAATTCCAGACCGCGTATCGACGATTATGGATAGTTATGCAACCTTACAAATTCTAGGATTCACGAAGTTCTTTAAAGCGCAGTGGATGATGTCATCTTCTGTTGTACCGTATTGTAGTGAGTGGAAGTGGGTTCGAAATGAAGAAGCATTTCAAAAGTGGCTTGTGGCGGCTAATTTAGAAGGTATGCTACAGCCATCAATTATTGATGACCCTCATGTTTTAGTATTTCATAAAGAAGGATATGGTGGTTTTTCAGCTTATCAAAGCCATGGGATTATCGGGATTTTTAATGTATTTGGCGTAAACCATGTATTTCAAGATATTCCTGCTGTCTTGGCTAACTTTTTTCCGAAACAATCCATTGTAGGATATGAAGCAGATGAACGATTGGCTGCTGCCATGCGTGGTGGTTGGTCAGCGATAGGGCCTTTAACAATTTGGGCGAGGGAGGTAGCTGTTCTATAAATTTGTATTTGATTTATAGAACAGCTTTAGTTTATATAAAAATAAAAAATTAGCATTTTTGAGAAATTTAATATTCTAAAAATTCAGATATGTGTTATAATCAACTTTATTTCGTAGATAGGACAGGTGATGAAAATGAACTCAAATCAAGTGAAAATTTTAGACTGTACAATTCGTGATGGTGGTCTTGTAAATAATTGGGATTTCAGTGTAGATTTCGTGCGTGATACATACGAAGCATTAAATAATGCAGGTGTCGATTATATGGAGATTAGTTATAAAAACTCACCTAAGTTATTAGATGCAGATGGTTGTGGCCCTTGGCGCTTTTGTGATGATGACTTCATTCGTGAAGTAATCCCAGAAAAGAAAAATACGAAGCTATCAGCAATCGTTGATATCGGTCGCGTAGATCCAAGCGAATGTGCACCACGCTCTGAAAGTCCATTCGATATGATTCGTGTCGCTTGTTACTTAAAAGACATTGATAAAGGACTTGATTTAATTAATCAATTCCATAATCTGGGTTATGAAACATCATTAAATATTATGGCTGTATCGAATTCAATTAATTCACATTTAGTTGAAGCGCTAGAGAAAATTGAACATAGTGTTGTCGATGTACTGTATGTTGTTGACTCATTCGGTAGCCTTTTCCCAAAAGACATTGCTTACTTAGTGAAGCTTTTCAAAGAGCATGCACCGTCAAAACGTTTAGGAATTCATACGCATAATAACCTACAGATGGCTTTTGCTAATACATTAGAAGGTATTGAATTAGGCGTTGAATTTTTAGATACATCGGTTTACGGTATGGGACGCGGCGCAGGGAACTGTCAAACAGAATTAGTAGTGGGTCACTTAACCGCTTCACGTTATGATATGAAGCCGCTTTTAAAACTAATTGATGATCGCTTTGTACCGCTTAGTAAGGAAGTGGAGTGGGGGTATAATACAGCCTACGCTTTGACTGGATTATTCAATGAACATCCACGCAGTGCGATTGCGATGCGTAAAACACCTGAAAAAGATCAATTCTACCCGTTTTTCAATAAACTAACGAGCGTAGAAACACATAGTGATATTTAAATAAAAACAGGAAATGCGCTTTATATGCGTGTTTCCTGTTTTTTTGAGAAGTGTTCCGTAATAAAGTCGATGAAATAGCGACTTGCGATTGGGAGCACTTTTTTATTTTTATAAGCGAGACTAATTGTACGGACGACAGGTGGCGAGATGCGTTTTGTCAAAATATGATAAGGGCAGCGGCTTAATACGAGTTTCGGTAACATGGAAATACCGAGTTGTTGTTCGACCATCGCCATGATTGTGTAATCGTCATACACTTTAAATTGTGTGTTCGGTGTAAGATTTGCCTTCTCAAAATAGTGTTGTGGTTCACTAAAATCTCCTTCGTCAATTTGAATAAAAGGATCTTTTGTTAAATCATGAATATGTACTTCATCATGGTCAGCAAGTTCATGTCCGTAAGGTAGCACAGCTAAGACCTCATCCTGTGCTAATGGAATAGTCGTTAAATTCGATACAGCAGCAGGATTCACAAAACCAAAATCGACGGTCCCTTCATAGATCCATTTTGAAATACTTGTATATTCACCTTGTTGTAACTCGAAGTGGACACCAGGATACAGTTGTTTAAAGTTATGTAATAGGGTCGGAATCCAGTTCGTTGAAACACTTGAGAATGTACCGATCCGTATGAGACCACGTTCCAAACCTTGCATCTCTTGATGTTTTTCTTTTAATTCACTATGTGCATGACAAATATTTTTAATGAAAGGGAGCATCTCCTCACCATCTGGTGTGAGAGAAATTCCTTTGCGAGAACGAATGATCAGCGTTGTATCGAGTTCTTTTTCAAGATTATTCACCATCTGACTAATTGCTGATTGTGTGTAACCAAGTGCTTCAGCAGCTTTTGTAAAACTACCGAGCTCAACAATTTTAACGAAGGACTCATAAATATTCATTCCATCATCTCCTATACATTAATAAAACTAATATTACTATTATAAATATTCGTTTTATTAATGTAAATAACGGTGATAATCTAAGAAAAAGAAAAAATAAGGAAGTGATGGAATGACACAGAAACAAGCGAACTTATTATTAATTACGGTTTCGATGGCGTGGGGAACGTCTTATTTATTTATGAAAGTAGCCGCAGATGATGGAATGCCTTCTTTTACAATCGTCGCAATGCGTAGTATTATCGCATTCATCTTCATGTGGTTATTATTCGCGAAGAGGATGGTTCGCGTATCGTGGCAAACGATCAAGTACAGTGCGATTGTCGGTGCATTATTATACGGTGTATTCTTAGGATTATTATTAGGAACGAAATATACAGATGCTTCGACAGCAGGATTTTTAACGAGTACAACGGTTGTACTTGTACCGATTTTGCAAATCTTTTTAACGAAGCGACTACCAGCGAAGCAAATTATGATTGGTGTTGTGGTGGTCATGATGGGACTAGCATTTTTAACATTAAAAGATGGCTTCTCTATTCAGCTTGGTGCTATTTATTGTTTAATCGGTGCATTGTGTTATGCCATTCATATTCTTGTGACGAATCATTTTGCGCGTAAGGTCGATGTACTGCAATTAGGAATTTATCAATTAGGCTTTTGTTCGTTATATGCCATTATTATTGCGTTCACATTTGAAACACCCGCTCTACCGACGACATCGGGTTCTTGGATTTCGATTTTAGGTTTAGCGTTCATCTGTTCAGCATATGGTTTTGTTATGCAGCCCATTGCACAGAAATATACAACACCTGAAAATACAGGCTTTTTCTTTTCACTTGAACCGATCTTCTCTGCTTTCTTTGCCTTCTTATTCTTACAAGAAGTAATGGGCATGACGGGTTATATTGGTGCAGTATTTATCATGCTCGGTGTAACAATTGCCAACTATCAAAAGAAAGTGAAAGAACCGCGAGTCGCATATCGAAAAATCGCGCTAAAAGAAAAAATAGTCAAATAAAAAATATTCTAGCGTCCATGTGACGTTAGAATATTTTTTAATGGAGTGAATTCCGTATTGTTGATGGAATACTTTCTGCGGTAGTTTCTTGTATGAGTTTGATATAATTGCCTTTTACGTAGAGTTTCACATATGTACCTTCTGGAAGTGGACGTTCTGTTTGGAATGCAAGGAATTGTTTTTTGCCTGCAGTATTTACAGCGTAGGTTTCATATACGTAATGACCACTGACGCGCTGTTGTTCTTCTGCTGTATGTGCTACTGCATAGAAGTGTTCAGATGGAATGAAGGGCATGAATCGGTCACCTGTGAGTAAGTATGTAATTCCGAACATCATCGATACAGCAAAAGAGAAAATACCTAACTGCTTCAAAATGGTTTTCATGTTAAGCCTCCTTTTTCTTTCTATATTCATTATTATAAAAAGAAAAAAAGGAAAACAAAAAGGTCTCAGACTGTAACTTTGTCTAAGACCAGAGACTTAGATTGCTTGAAGCTCCGCGCAAATGCTTTGGATGGCTTGCTGCTCATCTAATGTATAAAGTATATCGTATTGTGCTGAGAGTTCTAAAAAAGATTGTTCAAGTTCGTCGTAAGATACAGATTGCGAGCAGACTGTACCTTTAATAATTTGAGCCGCTCTTTCGGCTTCGATTTCAGAACAAAAAGCTTGTGCTTCTTCAATATCTGCTACAAATCCAGATTGCGCATAGTAGCCTGCGGTTGTAGAAATGACGAAATAATGCAACGCGTCTTCCACAAAATCACCTTCTTTTCTAAAAAACTGACGTCTTCTAGTCTATTAAAAAAACAGAAGATATGCAAATTATTTTTAATATTTAAACCTAACAGGAGGGACTTATGAAATATAAAGCACCGGAATCATTTTATTTTCAAGGCGGTAGTAAAGCGATTTTACTACTTCATTCATTTACGGGGTCGACGATTGATATGCGACAACTTGGGAAGTTTTTAAATAGAGAAGGATATACGGTTCATGCACCGATGTATACGGGGCATGGCCAAAAGGCAGATACATTACTACAGTATGGTCCATCTACTTGGTGGGAGGATGTTCAATCAGCGTATGAGTTTCTTGAAGATGAGGGATATGAGGAGATTGTTGTGATGGGGCTATCTTTAGGCGCTGTACTCACATTAAAAGTAGCACATGAATTAAACCCACTTGCAATTGTTACAATGTCACTACCGATGACGCGTGATGAAGTGACCTTGCGAAAAAGAGTGGTCTACTATGCAAAACAACATCAACAATATGAAGAAGGTACAGATGAAGAAAAAGAAGCGGCACGACAAGCTTTAAAAGCACATCCGATGGAGATTGTACCAGCCTTTATTGAGATGATTGAACAACAGATGCAACATTTAGAGCAAATTCAAGTACCTATTTACTTAGCATATGGTGGTCAAGATGATGCATTATATGAAGAGACAGCGAATTATGTAGCCGAGCGGATCGGTTCAACACAAAAAGTTGTAACATGTTATGAACAAGCAGGGCATTTAATGACATATGGAAAAGATGCTAAAACAATGTATGAAGACTTTTTACACTTTTTACAACACCTTCACTGGAAGAAATAAATCATAGTTCTTGCATTTTTATAGAATTTTTATGTATAATAATGAATAAAAATTCATTTAAGGGTGTGTAGAGAATGATTATTGTGCATACAGAAAATGAGGAATTAATCGTAGAGCTCATGCATGAAGCGTTTAAAGAGTATGTGAATCCGCCATCAAGCGCCATAATGGAAACAGAGCGCGATGTTAAAAAAGCGTTAGCTTGTGGTCAAAAAGCAATTGTTGGATTGAATAATGAAGGTCCTGTGGCGATGGCACGTTATGAGATAAAAGAGAGTACACTCACTTTTTCTCGTGTAAGTGTTTTACCAACTCAACGTGGAAAAGGATATGCGAAAAAGCTAGTTACCTATTTAGAAAATATTGCAAAACAACAGTCTGTACAATGGATTGCTTGCGACGTTCGCGCGAATGAATCACGTAATGTTCATCTCTATGAATCTTATGGTATGCACATCGAATCTACATTTGAAACGACGAATTTATTAGGACATCAAATGCCTATTGTGCATATGAAGAAAAAAGTTCAAGCACAGGTTGAAAGCTATGCAGTACGATCTTAAATATTAAAAGAAGAATCGCCCCTTCACGTGAGGAACGATTCTTCTTTTTGATTAGACTTGTAATCCTTTTAGTTGTTGGTCAGAGAATTCTTTATAGAGTGCATGTGTTGCATAAAGTTCTTGATGTGTACCAATCCCTGTAATCTCACCTTGTTCTAGGAAGACAATTTGATCGGAATGAATAACGGTTGAGAGACGGTGAGCGATAACAATTGTTGTACGACCCTTCATGAGCTCCTCTAACGCACGTTGTACAACTTGTTCGGATTTACTATCTAAACTCGATGTTGCTTCATCTAACATTAGAATTTGTGGGTTACGTAAGAACGCGCGTGCAATGGCGATACGTTGGCGCTGTCCACCAGACAACTTCATGCCACGTTCACCTACTTCGGTTAAAATACCATCTTCTAAGTTTTCAATAAACTGATCGGCATAGGCCATTTTAATAACGCGATTGATTTCTTCGTCTGATACTTCTCGTTCTAATCCATATGTGATATTGTCGCGAATGGTCCCTGCGATAATCGGACTCTCTTGTGACACATAGCCAATCTGCTTACGCCAAGATAATAGAGAGAAGTTTTGGATATTTTGATTGCCAAGAAGAATCGCTCCCTCTTGTGGTTGGTAAAAACGTTCAATAAGAGAGAAGAAGGTCGTTTTACCACTACCACTCGGACCGACAATTGCGGTTACTTGATTCGGCGGAATCGTAAAGTTTAGATTTTTTAATACAGGTTCTTTATCAGGATAGTTATAAGATAAACACTCAATCTGAATTGCTTCATCAACTTTTTGAACTTCTTCATAACCATCTTTTTCATCTTCAACTTCTAAAATTTCAATAATGCGTTCGGTTGCACCTGAAGCTTTTTGGAATTGCGTAAAGAACTCTGCAATTTGTGCCATTGGCATAATGATTTGGAAGAGGTACATGATGAAAGCTACTAATGCACCTGCTGATAGCGCCCCAGAAGATACACGCATACCACCATAACCGAGTAATACAACTAATAAAATCATCATAACTAGATTAATAATCGGTCCAATAAAAGCATATACTTTTGCTTCTTTTAAACCGTAATTGAATAAGTTACGAATACCTGTTGCGCCGTTATTGTATTCAATTTTCTCAGAGTTTGAAGATTTCACAAGACGAATCTCAGAGAGTACCTGTGTTAAAAGTGCTGTGAATTTACTTGTTTCAAGCTGTGTATTCTTTGAGATTTTATACATTTTACGACCAAGCGGAATTAGAACGGCCGCAGCTAACGGAATGGCGATAAACATGGCAGTTGTCATGCGCCAATCTAAAATGAACAGGACAATCATTGCGCCAATAATCGAGATGATACCTGATAAGAAGTTGGCAAGATGTTCTGAGATGAGTGTTTTAACGACGGTCGTATCATTCGTCATACGACTTACGGTTTCACCAGAAGGGTTTTCATCAAAATAATTAACGGGTAGAACTAATAACTTCTTCCATAGACGGTCACGCATACCAGCGACAACACTTTGTCCAATACGATTTAAAATGTAGATGGAGAATCCACCTGATAATGCTTGTAAAATAATCGCACCGACTAGTAATGCAATCGTTGTTTTATTTAAATCATCAATTGTAAAGTCATTTACGAGGTTCTTTGTGAAGAGCGGAACCATTAAGGATACAGCAGTTGTGGAGAGCGTTAAAATAAGTGCAATCACGATTAGAAGTTTTGGTGGATTGGTACTTTTAACGAGTTGAATGAACTTTTTAAAATTTTTTTTTGAGATTTTTTCTTTTTCAGTCATTTATTTAACCCTTTCTACATATATGAATACTCTAAGTATGCGTAATCAAATGAAATTATACAAATTAAAAAGGAGAAATCTCGTCATAGCGAAATTTCTCCTTCGTTGAGCGAATTATTTTAAGAAGTTTGGATCGGCATAAGCAGGGTTTGGGTATTTGTAAAATCCTTCTCCTGTCGCAACCCCCATCTTTCCTTTATCAATAAAGTCATGTTTTAAAATGTCAGCGATTTTTCCAGCAACTGGATTTTTATCTGCACTTGCAGATACGATGTTGTAAGCGGTTTGCAAGCCAACTACATCTAAAATAGCAAATGGCCCTCTTGGTGAGCCAGTCGCAATCATCCAAGTTTTATCAATTGTCTGTGGTTCAGCAATGCCGTTTGCGTACAATGCCTGTGCAGCATTAAGTAATGGTATAAGTAATGAATTTAAAATATAGCCATGTTGTTCTTTTAAAATATGCAGTGGAACCATGCCAATCGCACGAGCAAAATCAATTACTTCTGTTACGTATTTTGGATCTGTTCCATCATGTCCCATGATTTCAGCCGTATTATTTTTCCAAATTTCGTTTGCGAAGTGCAGTGCTAGGAATTTTTCAGGTCGTCCTGTTGCATCGCGAAATTGACTTGGAATCATCGTAGAAGAGTTCGTTGCAAAGATGGTTTTTTCAGGTGCTACTTTTGCTAATTGTTCATAGAAACTTGTTTTAATATCAATTCGTTCTGGAACAGCTTCAATAACTAAATCAGCATCTTTTACAGCCTCACCTAAATCTGTATAGAAAGAAAGTCGAGCGAGTGCATCATCCACCTCTGACGGATGTTTTGCAACTTCGTGTTTATATGTCTCAGCAAGCTTTTGAACGCGTTCCTGTGCGGCTTTAATCGCACCTTCATTAATGTCATAAACACTTACATTAAAACCTTGAAAAGCTGTTTGAAAAGCAATCTGACTCCCTAAAACACCACTACCAGCAACTGTAACATTTTTAAAATTCATTTAAAACGCTCCTTTTAAAGTGATTTTTCATCCCTATTCTACATTCCCTGTTACTGTATAAATTAATCAAATACAAATGACAATTTTAATTCATAGATAAAGGGGTATAAGTAAAGTGTATAGGGGAGATGCTTATGATGCAAATATATGACTTAGAGATGAGACTGCAAAATTATGTGTATGATGAATTTGATCAAATGATGGATGAAGACTTTATCGAATTTGGCACAATCGGCACACAATACACAAAACAAAATCAGCTAAGTGCCATCGGTAAAGAATCACCACCAACAGAACGTTTTTTACGTGTAGAAGATTATGAAGAACGTTTTGTAGATAAAAGTGTCATTCTAGTAACATATAAAACAACAAATATTTTAACAAAACAGCAAGCTTTAAGAAGTTCGATTTGGCGTAAAAAAGAGAAAGATTGGAAATTGTTTTTCCATCAAGGAACCTTGATTAAGTAAAGATTTTTGTATAAAAAAGCAGAAAATTTTTAATGATTGGATAGTCTTTTTTAGACAAATCGGACAAAATAGGTTATACTATTATTAATAATGAAATTGGCTCAGCGTATACAATACATTCACCTGCTTGGAAGACTGTATAATGCGGTCTCTCTAGCAGGTGTATTTTTATTCTCGGTTGAACAATCTATTATTGAATTCATTAATAGGAGGTCATTCATAATGACACAAGGTACAGTTAAATGGTTTAATGCAGAAAAAGGTTTCGGTTTCATCGAAGTTGAAGGCGGAAACGACGTATTCGTACACTTCTCAGCTATCCAAGGCGACGGTTTCAAAACTTTAGACGAAGGTCAAAAAGTTGAATTCGAAGTTGAAGAAGGTAACCGCGGACCACAAGCTACTAACGTAACTAAACTTTAATTTTTAAAGTTTGTCCGTAAAAGGCGACTCTCTTAAGGGAGTTGCTTTTTTTATGGCTTGAAAGTATAAATATTCTAATTTATGTATTGATATTCATACTTATTCTCCTTATAATCAAGTAAGGAGTTGGTAAAGTTATGGAAACGTATATTTCTTATTTAATTGTTGGATTTACAATTGCTTTACCTGTCGGAGCCATGACCGTTGAAATGACAAAACAAGGTTTGAAAAATGGTTTTATTCATGGATGGGCAGTTGGACTTGGTGGCATGACAATTGATGCCGCATTAATTATTGCACTGTATTTTGGATTAGCTTCATTTTTAGCACTTCCATTTGTTCAATTACCATTATGGATTGTTGGAGCCGCTTTCTTATTTTATTTAGCGTATGATTCGATTAAAAATGCCGATCAAGGAATTAGTTTAGTAGGTGAGAAACCGAATCAATCTTTTTGGCGTACATATAGAAATGGAATCTTAGTAGCTGTATCGCCAGGAAACTTAGTCTTTTGGGTGTCGGTATTTGGTGCAGTACTTGCGAAATCTTATAGCGTTCATGAATTCAGTTTTGCAGGGCTCGGTATTCTAACAGGTATTGTTTTACATGATGTTGGTCTGTTAGCGATTGTGTCGATTTCAAGACGGGCAATGAGTCGCAAAGTGATTCGAAAAGTCTCTATTGTTGCAGGTATTCTTCTAATTGGTTTCGCATTGTATTTCCTTTATGAATTCATATTAGGTATTCGTAATCTACTTTAATCGTATTTTCTAATGATTTTTACTATACTATAGAAAATGAATGAAGGAAGTTTTCTATGCAGTTATGGGTTAATAAATTAAAGTGTATGTGGAAAAGCATTGTTTTATATAGTTTAGGATGTTTACTACCGCTGTATATTATATGGTGGTTTTTTATACGCTAAGATATGTATGCGAATGAAGAGTTATAATTATTCATTCAAGCACACCTTTTGTATAATGAGACAATCAATTAGAAAGAAGGAGATCCTATGGAAAAAATCTACCTAGTACGTCATTGTAAAGCGGATGGTCAACAGCCTAAAGCGCAATTAACAGAAGAAGGACGTCAACAGGCACAAGACTTAATTCCATTTTTTGAAGGACATCCCATCGATTTAATTATGTCGAGTACATATGACCGAGCAGTTCAGACAGCTGCACCACTTGCCGCATCACTTGATTTACCTATTCATGAAGAAAAGCGTTTAACAGAGCGTGTGTTTAGTACATTAAAAGTAGATGATTGGCTGACATGGATACAAAGAGGATTTGTAGATATGGATTTAGAATTTGAGGGTGGAGAATCAGGTCGTGCAGCACAAGCGCGCATTGTAGAAGTGATGAACGAGTTAATTGAACGACCTGAAGAAGAAGCAGTCGTTGTCAGTCATGGTAATTTAATCTCGATGTTCTTACAAACAATTAATGATCAGTTTAGCTTTGAAGGTTGGCAGAACATGACGAATCCAGATGTCTTCTTAATTACACGAGATGAAGCAACAAAAGAATTCCAATATGAGCGGATTTTTACAAAGTAAATCTAATCAAGCAATAGTGAATAATTCTAAAATAGTAACTTTAGAAGAAAATGCTTTAAATCGAGGATAAAGAGTTACATTCTATACAAAGTTATATCTAGTTTTTATTGCATATGTTTAGTAAAATAGATATTGGAAACAAAGAGGTAAGCCACTTTTCTCCAAAAAAATCGCTTACACTTTTTGAATCTAAATGGGCTATAACGAGTTACCCGACTCGCTATAGCCCATTTTTTATTTTTGGTCATAATAGCTTGTAATTGCTAAAATGTGGTATAATATCAAAAACTAAAGGAGGGTCTTTTGTGCGTATTCGCGTGTTAACGAAAGAAGATACACAGATCTATCGAGAATTACGGTTACAAGCACTTGAACACTCTCCAACCGCCTTTGCCTCATCCTATGAAGAAGAAGTAACGTATGAACCTCATTATTTCGAAAATTTTCTAAATAATCAAAATCATATTGTGTTTGGTGCATTTGAAGAAGAACTACTTGTAGGTATGGTCACGTTAGAGACAAATACAAGGCTAAAATTGCGTCATATCGCTTCTTTAAAAGGAATTTATGTGCATCAAGATTATCAAGGAGAGGGCATTAGTAAGCCGATTATTGCCGCAGCGATTATGCGTGCAAAAGAATTACGTTGTGAGCAAATTCATCTCAAAGTTAATGTGAAAAATCAAATTGCAAAAGGTGTGTATACATCTTTTGGTTTTGAAATTATCGGTATGGAAAAAGATATTCTAAAGATGCCAAATCATCAGTATATTGATGAATATCATATGGCATTATACTTTGATGAATGGGATGAAGATTAAATAAAAAAGAAAAAATGAAGGAGTGTTGAATATGATTAAATCAATGAAAACAATCACAGTAAATAAGGAGGGTTTACACATGTAAATTCTCCGGAATAATCTGGAGGAGTTCTACATTGATGTTGGATAATAAGGGTTTTGATTTATGGGCTTCAAGCTATGATCAAACAGTTAAATTAAGTGATGAACAAGAAGCATATCCTTTTGCGGGGTATGAACCAATGATGGAAGCTTTGTACGAAAAAGTTTGTACAAAGGATGTACAAAACATTGTCGATTTAGGCGTTGGAACAGGTAAACTAACGAAACGTTTATATGATGCAGGACATCATATTACAGGCATTGATTTTTCGGAAGAGATGTTGAAAATCGCAGGCGATAAAATGCCGAAAGCGACTTTTATCGAAGGTGATTTACACAATACATCGAAGTTGATTACGAATAAAAAATTCGATGTCATTATTAGTACCTACGCAATGCATCATTTAACGGATGACGAAAAAGTTAAGTTGTTTCGTGAATTATTGACCCACCTAAACGAAGATGGTGCCATCTATATTGGTGACATTAGCTTTGAAACACACTTTTTACAGAGTAAATGTCGTAAACAGCATATCGATGATTGGGATGATAGCGAATATTATTTTATCGTAACAAAGCTTTTACCTATCATTTCAACATTTGCCAAGGTACAATTTAAGAAATATGCTCATTGTTGTGGGCTATGGACAATTCAACCGAGGTAAGGAATGAAGAATATGAAGGCGATGGACTTTGTGCCAACAACCGTCATTGGAACGGCACTTATTTTATTAGCTATTTATTTATGGCGCACTAAAAATTTGCAAATGCTTATTGGTATGCAAGTAACTCAAATAAAAAAACCACTATTACAAGTCGCAACAAATAGTGCCTATTTTTTATTAGGAATCGGTATTTTAACCGTATTATTACCAATATCAGAACAAACAAGTGGACTTTTATTGGCACTGCATTTAATCGTTATTTTAATCAGTGTTTTAAGTTTAGTTGTTTATATTCAAAAGCAAAAAAAATAATTTTAAGATCTCGAGTACACTAGCGTATTCGAGTTTTTTTTATAACATAATTTAGGTAAATCATATTATTAGTATAATAATAAAAATATTGATTTCTGTCGTAAACTTATCCATAGGAAGACCCTTTTTCTAGAATTGGTTGTCGTGACTTTATTCTACCAAGAATTGGGTCTTCTTTTTTTATGTTTTTTTCATTTACACAAAATATTTTACGCTCTCTGTAAAACTTTTTAATTAATTATAGACATTATTTTATGAGTAATTTATAATTGATAATGGTTATCAATTAATAGGAGGGCATCATGAATAAATATTCAAGAATTTTTATGGCGGTATTAGTTGTTTCAGCAATGTTTCTAGCAGCGTGTGGCAATAATAAAGGTAGTGAATCAGGTGCTAAGAAATCTGAAACGATAGAAATAAAAGATGAATTAGGTATTCAAAAAGTTAATAAGAATCCTAAAAACATTGTCGTATTAGAGTATTCTTTTGCAGATGCAGTTAAAAATCTTGGCAATACACCAGTTGGTATTGCGGACGATAATAAGAAAGAAATTATTAAAAAATTATATGGTGAAGATGTGAAATATACGTCAGTTGGTACGCGTAAACAACCAAACTTAGAATCTATCAGTTCACTTAAACCAGATTTGATTATAGCGGATGTTCAACGTCATAAAGGTATAAGTGAAGACTTGAAGAAAATTGCACCAACACTTGTATTGAAAAGTAGAGAAGCAAGCTATGATGATGTGAATGGTTCATTTAAAACAGTTGGCAAAGCTTTAGGTAAAGAAGATAAAGCTAAACAATTACTTGAAGATCAAGATGCAAAAATTAAAAAAGCTAAAGATAAAGTAACTACTAAAGAAAACAAAGGTGAAAAAGTGTTGATTGCAGTTGCGAGAGAAGATGCTTTTCAAGCTCATACATCTACTTCTTATGCTGGCCAGCTATTAACGAAATTGGGATTAGATAATGCTGTAGAATCTAAAAATGCATATGAAGATGTTAATTTAGAAAATTTATCTAAAATTAATCCGGATAAAATCATTTTTACAACTGATAAAAAGAATCCAATAACAGATGATTGGAAAGAAAAAGCGATTTGGAAAGATCTTAAAGCATATAGAAAAGGTCAAATATATCAAGTAGATAGAGACTTCTGGACGAGATTCAGAGGTATCAATGCCAATGAATATATCATAAAAGATTTACAAAAATATAACAAAAAGAAATAAATACTTGAACAATGAACGTACATAATTGTTCGTTCATTGTTTTATTTCTGAGTTGAGTTGGTGATGTTATGAAAAAAGAAACAGTAATCATTATAGTAACAGTCATAATTTTAATTTTAGGGATTTTTATAAATTTAAGCTTTGCTTCATCAATTATGAGTTTTAAAACGATATTTCACGCTTTATTACATAATGATTACTCGAAAGATACATTAATTATTAGAACGGTAAGACTACCAAGAGTATTAGTTGCGATTATGGTTGGCGTGAGTTTAGCGTTAGCAGGTGCAATCATGCAAGGTATTACGAGGAATGCACTTTCTTCACCTCAAACATTTGGTATTAATGCTGGTGCTTCATTAGTGCTCGTGGCGGCATTGGTTTTCTTTCCTGATTATAATGGTAACCAAAGTGCATATATTGGCTTTATTGGTGCGATTTTAGGTGGCGTGATTGTTTATACCTTTATTTATGGACACGAGAATAATCAAGTTCGTTTAGCCTTAGCGGGTATGACCATTCATTTGTTACTATCTTCGGTCACTGAAGTATTGATACTAATGAATGAAAATGCCACAGATATTCTATATTGGTTAACAGGTTCGTTAAACGGTAAAGATTGGGATAGTGTGGAAGTCTTATTACCATGGTTTGTAATCGGTACGATTATCACCATTATGTTAGCGAGACATTTAACAGTTATTTCACTTGGTGATGATTTAGCTACAGGATTAGGTATTTATAAGAAAAGGATTTATATTATATTTGGTTTAATGGTTATTATTTTAGCAGGTTCATCAGTATCTGTTGCAGGGCCAATTGGTTTTGTGGGATTAATTGCACCTCATATATCTAAGAGGTTGATTAGAGGCGGTTATGAAAGGCATATTATATTAACGGCACTGATTGGTGCGGTATTACTCGTATATTCAGATGCGTTATCACATATTATTGCATATCCTTATGAATCGCCTGTTGGGATTGTAACAGCTTTAATAGGCAGTCCATTCTTCCTTTACTTATGTAAAAATGGAAGGAGTGTTCAAAAAGGATGAAACTTAAATGGAAATATATCATCGTTTCACTCGTACTATTGGTCGCGTTATTCATTAATCTACAAGTTGGTTCTCAGTTTATAGGTATATCAAAGATTATATCTACATTTATTGGTTTTTCAGATGATTATGATTTTGTCATTTATAATTATAGATTGCCAAGAATGATTCTTTCGTTAATAGGTGGGTGTTTATTAGGTGTATCTGGAGCAATTGTCCAAAGCATACTGAGAAATCCTTTAGCATCGCCAGATATTATTGGTGTCACAAAAGGTGCAGGATTGTTTGCGGTTGCGCAAACAATATTGTTACCAGCACTTCCATTTTATTTCTTAGGTATTGCTTCATTTATTGGAGCGGTTGTACTCATTATGCTCATTATGCTTATAGGCAAATTGATCCAAGCAAGTACATACACAATAGCATTAATAGGTGTTGCTTTAAGTGCGATATGTCAGGCAGGTCTTCAATATTTTATGATCAGATATCCAGACAATATTAATACGACATTATTGTGGTTGTCAGGAAGTGTATGGGGACGTAATTATGATGACTTATGGTTCTTTATACCAGGAGTTGTGGTGTTGCCGTTTATTTTCTTATTTGCTCGTAAAATTGACATATTAAGTTTAGGTGATGAATCTGCTGTCAGTTTAGGAGAAAAAGTATCGCTCATTAGAAATGTATATCTTGTAATGGCAGCAATTTGTGTTGGTTCTGTTGTGTCAGTAACAGGAACAATTGGCTTTATAGGGTTAATTGCACCTAATATAGCAAGGCTACTAGCAGGACCAAAAGCCATTAAATTGTTACCGTTGTCAGCTTTAATAGGTTCAATATTCCTATTAGTAGCAGACGCAATAGGTAAAGGGTTGTTTCCTCCACTCGAAATTCCTGCAGGTGTTGTAACAGCCATTATAGGTGCACCTTATTTCTTATATTTATTAAAAAAATCTAAAATTGTGTAGTGATATATATTTGAGAGCCAGCCAGAAATCTAATTGGTAAAATATCAAGAGAGATAGGAATATGATTAATCATACAATAATAACTATAGTTAATATTTGAGTAATAGGATGTCAAAAATAACTAGTGACTCAAATGATCCATTAGATATAAAATGGTAATTGAATCGTCTACACTTAATTGGACAACTTTCCTGAGGGGATGTATTGTTAAATTAAGAAAGTAGGCGATTTTATTATGGCTAGACAAAGAAGAACATTTACACCTGAATTTAAACTTCAAATGGTTCGTTTATTTGATTCACTCGGCATTGGTACCGCAAATGCTGTATTACTTGCTGGAAACGACATGACTAATGCATGTACATCCAGTATTTCTCCATCTTGAACAGCTTCCATGATACCGAAGTCTACCTGCGCTTCTCCTTCTGGATGTGCTAAGCGTTCATGGACTTTGTCTGCTTCTTCTTCCTGTGCTACCTTCCATTCTTGAATAAAATTAAAAACCGTTCTGTAAGAACCTTGGAAACCCTCTTTTACTAGATCCTCAAATATTTTTTTGTTTTTTCGTCGTAACTTTTTCTTGAGCTTTAAATCTTCTTCTAACCAATCAACTACGATTTCTCCCCATTTTCCATCGTACATCATGCCTTTTTTTAAATGAGTTTTCTCTTGAGGGAGCTGATCCCCGTCACCATATTTTTTAGCAGTACGCCAATTGACTTGCATTATTTTTGCGATTTCAGTAATCGATAATCCTTTTTCGTTTCGTAATGTTTTGATACAATTAACTTCAGACATTGCTAGCATCCTTTCTTACCTCCCTGTTTTGGCTTCGACACCTTAAACAGTAGAGGGACTTGGGGTGGCTGGCAAGTCTTTTTTTATGCACGATAGATTGTCAAATTAACTGCACCACCTGATATTCAAATGCTTCCTGCGTGGTGTTCCAGTTGAGGCATTTTCTTGGTCGATTGTTGATCAATGAAAGTGCTTTTTCTATTTTTGCTGGTGTTAGTTGTCCCAAATCCATTCGTTTTGGGAAAAATTCGCGTAAAAGACCATTACTATTTTCACTCGTGCCACGTTGCCATGGCGCGTACGGATCAGCGAAGTAAATTGGGATGCCGTACTGTTTTTCGCTCGGCGAATGTCGCGATACATCCTTTTGTACCGCGTGCTGAAACGACGGTATCTAATTCCCAATGGCCAAACGTTTCACGCGTTTTGACTTCTTTTGGGCGATGCTGAATAGAAGTTCCAACGTTGAAACGCCCACGTGTTTCGCGTGGTGCCTGACGTTTTCCTTTTTGGCGAAGCACTTGAAGCGTCACGTGAAGTTTCCCTGAATAAAGCCAGCGATAAATTGTTTTGAAAGATAATTTGCCTTGAAACAAGGAACCGACAATCTGTTCAGGAGACCATGTCGCTTTTAGTTTTTCTTCGATAATTTTACGCAGTTTGTCGGTAAACTTTGAACGCGCACCACATTTTTTCTTCTGCGCAGCCGCGTGCCATTGCGCCTTTTCAGCTGACCATTCATTCAATCGCTTTAATTCACGAGAAATCGTTGTATGAGAACGGTTGAGATGACGCGCAATGGCACGACAAGAGTACCCTAATCCTTTTAAAACCTCTATTTTCGAACGTTCAGATATGGTAAGATGATAATAGCTCATTCAATATGGCCCCCTGTTGATTTTGGTGTAGGAACTTTAATTATACAGGTTCATATTGAATGGGTCTTTTTTATTTATTTTGAGTGGTGCATTTAATATTACAATTCGTCATATAATTAAAGACCTTTTATACTATACAATGAAATAAGTATGACGATATAACTAGCATACTAAGATTGTATAAAAATAAAGGATAGGAGGTTTTAAATAGATGTTTTCTAATGCAGAAGGTCAAATGACATGTGTCGATTTATCTGAACAACAATTAACTTGTTTTCCAAATGAATTATTTTTACAAACTGAATTGGAAGAATTGAATCTATCCCATAATCAAATTGAAGAGATGCCAGCAGAGGTAGGGTTATTACAAAATTTATCGGGAGCATTACACGTTGAATATAATCAAATGAAAGAATTGCCAAGTACGATTGGGAATTTACATAAACTAAAATCTTTAAATATTTCACACAACCAATTTGTTCAAATCCCTGAAGAGATTGGTATGCTTATTCAATTAACACATTTATCAATCGACCATAATCAAATTATGACAATTCCACGTTCATTTTATACACTTATTCATCTAAAAGAATTTTATGCAGGATATAATCAAATTGCGGAGATACAGGATTTTACGCCAAGTTTTTCAAGCTTAGAAGTACTCGATTTACAAGCAAATCAATTAAAAAGATTCCCTGGTAAGATGTTTAAATGTCAGGCTTTGAAAGTATTAAATATGCGAGGCAATCAAGTAACAGAGGTTCCAGCTGAGCTGTTACAACTAACGAGTTTACAAGAACTTGACTTACGAGATAATCCAATTGAAGATGTTCCTCCTTGGTTAGATATATTAATTGAAAGGGGCTGTAATGTTCAAATTTAATCAAGTGTTTTACGTATAAAAAATTTGCGTCGATATGCTACAATTGGTAAGAGAAGTCAATTTGATTAAAAGAAAGGTAGTTGGGTAATATTATGGATTCAACTAATACACAATTATTAATTGATGCGGCTAAAAGTATCATCGACAATGCAGTAGCGCTTCAAAAAGGTGAGCCAACAGGTAAAAAAGGCATGGAAAACTATTCGCATTTTAGTGCGAGTGTACATTCATTCCAAGTGTATACATTTATGGATCCGGAATTTGAATCATTCCAACCATTAAAAGATTTCAAACAAGCTGTTGCAAAATTTGATGAACATTATTCAAAATTACGTTATGAAATTAATGTGAAGGCGGATCAAAAAGCATCAAAACCGGATTTAGAAGCTCTTCAAGAACAATTTGAAAAGCTAAAACAAGCTTTCAATGGCTAAAATTAATAATGTACTAGCACCTGTCATTGACGAACAGACGAAAGTATTAATTGTCGGTTCGATGCCAGGGAAAATTTCTCTTGAGAAGCAGCAGTATTACGGAAATGAGCGAAATCATTTTTGGGGAATTATGTCGCATATTTTACAGCAAGATATACCATCTACATATGATGAAAAGATTGCATGGTTATTAGACAATCGGATTGGATTATGGGACGCGATTGCTTCTTGTGAGCGTGTAGGAAGTCTAGATTCAGCTATTAAACAAGAAGTACCAAATGATTTTGAAAAGCTATTGGTTCGTTATCCGAATGTTGAACGGATTGTTTTTAATGGTGGGAAAGCAGAACGTGTTTTTTTGAAGTATTTTAAACATACTTTTTCAGAGCAAGTTTCATATATGCTTATGCCTTCAACAAGCCCTGTTCCGGGAAAAAACGTAAAGTCTTTTGAAGAAAAAGTAATCTGTTGGCAGCAAATTATACAATAAAAGCTAGGTTGTTCGATGATTCATCGAAAACAACCTAGCTTTTTTCATTTTACAATTGTTGGTTTTAACGATTTAAATGGTAATGTCCATTTATAAATATATGAAATGATTCTTAAAATCGTGATGACGACAAATAATGTGTAGAGCGCCCAATCAGCTTTTACCCACTCAAGTCCAATAATTAAACCAGCGATTCCCGCCCAGACGGCATATACTTCTTGTTTTAAAACAAGTGGTTTACGCCCTGCTAGTAAATCACGAATAATCCCACCGCCAGAACCTGTTAAAATACCTGCTACGATAGCCGCTGCTACAGGTAGATTTAGGTGGACGGCATATAAGGCACCTTGAATAGCAAATGCAGATAGACCGACCGCATCAAAATAATTCCCCCATCGATTCCAATGCGCGATGCTTTTATGGGGAAATAAAAAGACAAGTGTTATAGATACAAGCGCAATTTGGAATAATGAAGTTTGTTCCCAAAGTGCAGAAACAGGAATATCAAGTAATGCGTTACGGATTGCACCACCACCAAAAGCTGTGACGATTCCTAGTAAGTAAACGCCGAAAATATCATATTCTTCTTCCATAGCGATAATTGCACCAGAGATTGCAAAAGCAATCGTTCCGACTACACTAAAAATCTCCCAAGTCAATGGCTGACACCCCTTTCAAATGACCATTCGTATTGTATCAGATTTATTGAAAAATACAACTAAATTTACGTTTGAAATAGACAATATATGTCCTTTCCTAGAGGAGTGTTGTGAACCAAGCGATATATTTTGCCCCAGGAATAAATAATAATTGAGCTACTAGAGTACCGATTAATCTTGATGTAATCATAAAAATGCTTGCTGTTTTCAGTTGATTATAGCGCCCTTTTCCTCGGATTACACTGTCCGCCATGACAGAAATCTTTGGGTCAATAAAAATAATTAAAAGGATTGTTGCTACACCATTAATCAGTCCAGATGCCATTGTAGCAGTTGCACTATGACTGGGCATTAAGAGAGCCGCATATAAAGCAGATAAGACACCAATCGTATAGATGGCTGTAATAAAAATATTAATAAAGAATAGGCGATACGGTGCATCCTTCCATTCAATCTCTTGCCAGTCTTTTCGTTTGGGTAAGCGAATATAGTTTAAACTACGGCGGAAGTAACCTTCTGTAAATCCTTTTTTAAATAGTGCACCAACAGAGCCATTCACCTCTGTTAAATGGATGATTGCTCGCGAGAATACCGCGATAAATGTTGGAAGTAGAAGAATACCTACAAGAGTGCCAACTGTTGAAGCGCCGATAATGAAGCGAAATTGTGTCTCTAAAAAAGCACCGCCATCTTGAGGTGCTTCATCGAGTAAGTTTCCTGTGAATGGTTGTTGCGCCATATTTGCCATACGTGACACCATCACAAGAATATTAAATAATGAGAGTGCCGAGGCAAGTAAGCCAACTCGCGCGCCAGATAAGCGAACTGCATAAGCGAGTGTTTCAATTGAGTGAATCATCAAAATGAAAATCGCGATGAAAATTAATTGAGTTGTGATGATTTCCATAAATGTAGTACCTCTTTTATAGTTTAAAGTTTACGAACAAACGTTCTTTCGGTAAAATGAAGAAAAGGGGATGAATGTATGTATTTTAAAAAATTTACGGTTGAAGATGAGCCACGTATTCAAAACTATTTACTAACAGAAGATCAACTGTTTTACACTGCCTCACCACGTGAAGTTATAAAAATAGAAGACTGCGAGAGACACCCTATTTTGGCGATGGATGAGGATTTATTTGTAACATTTTTTGTTTTGCATGAAGGAAAAGGCCCTCTTGATTTTTTAGGTACTGAACATGATATTTTATTACGTTCTTTTTCAACAGATGTTCGCTACGAAGGACGTGGCTATGCAACAAAAGTTCTTGAAAAAATTCCAAGCTATGTACAAGAGAACTTTCCACATATCAAGCGTATTATTTTAGCAGTGAATGAAGGAAATGAACGTGCGCGTACTTTGTATATAAAGCAAGGTTATACCGATACCGAACTTCGCATGGCAGGTCGCACATCAAATTTGCATATTTTACAGTATTCATTCGTATAGAACGCCATTTTTTGATAATCTTACTATATCACTTACTATGGGAGATTCTACATGAAAAAGAAATATTATTTTATCTTACTCTTTATTATTTTGGTTACAGCTTCTTTATACATTTTGACTGGAAAAGGCGGTATGGATCCGAAAGTTGTTGTGGATGCATATAAACAAGAATGGGGTGTGACGATTCCACCACCAACTGCGGAATCACCTATTCTAGCGCATGAATTAGCCCAAACAGGAAGTGGGCAATGGGTTACATTATATGAATACGATAAAATACCCTCTATGACGAATACAGAGATGGAAGAAGTTACGAAAGAGAACCAAGCTTATTATCAAAAGCTATTAAATAAGTTTAAAGAGGATGCAATTGATACAGGTTTGAAAAGTGATATGAAAAAATCTTTACAGGATCATGAACCAACAATTGAAGTAGGAGATTATGCATATTATCGTGCAAAAAATGATGGTAAGGACTATTTCTTAGCAATCCAAGAGAAAAAACAACTCTATACGTACACATGGCATGAATAAGCCTTGTAACTGGAGGCTGGGACATAAATAGCTCTCAGTCACACAAAAAAGGAGATTGCGCAGGCAATCTCCTTTTTTGTGTGATTTTTTTCATAAGTGATGGGAGGGTTTTACCCTCTCATCGCATACTTTCTTAGGTTGGTTGCCATTAAGGCAAGTCCGATTTCATTTCGGACCTTCGATTTTCCACGAAGTGAAAATCGAGTGAAACCTAAATTCGCCTTCAAAAATCCAAAAACTGGTTCCACATCGATTTTTCGTTTTCGATAAATGGCGCCTGTTTTTGCTTCTGAAAGCGTCGCTTGAATCATTTTCTTCTGTTCTTCCCAATGCGTATTGATGGCCAAACTTCGATTGTTTCCTTCACGTGCTTTTGTACAAGATGAACGGAAAGGGCATCCTGAACAGTCTTCACATGTATATATTTTAAAATGACGTGTAAATCCTGTTTTGTCCGTACGTGTTGAGTCGTATTGATACGTTACTAATTGTCCATTCGGGCACGTATAACAATCTGTCGTTGCGTTATATGCCCAATTGCTTGTTTTAAAAGGATCTTTAAGATATTTTCGTTGCTGTTCTTTGCGATACATACCATATGTAATTAATGCTTTACGTTGGAGTGTTTCTACCACGTATTGATAGTTCGGTTCACTACCATAACCTGCATCGGCGACAATATGTTCAGGTAATTCAAAATAATGAGCTTGAATATCTTGTAAAAAGGGCACGAGTGTTTTCGTATCTGTTGGATTCGGATACACCTCATAAGCAAGGACATATTGATTTTCTGTTGCGATTTGAACATTGTAACCGGGTTTCAGTTGTCCATTCTTCATATAATCGTCTTTCATGCGCATAAATGTCGCGTCGACATCGGTTTTTGAATAACTATTTCGTGTACCCATCTGTTGTAAATGAAGACGATATTGTCTTTTTCGGACAATCCAATCTTTCACTTGTTTTAAATATTGTTTCGGTGTTTTACGTGCTGCACGCAATTGTTTTCGTTCGGTTGAATCAGAGGAAGCTTCCAGCTTTTCTGTATAATCATCAATTACTTCTTCTAATGTCGAAGCGACTTGTTCTAGCTCTTCTTCAGATAAAGCCTCTTTTTGTTCCTTTTGAATGGCAGGCAAAATACGTTCTTCTACGAGTTGCTCGTATAAGGCATTAGACTTTTCAATCATACTAGCTTGATAGTTTTCAACCGACTTCTTCCATACAAAAGTGAACTTATTGGCATTCGCTTCAATTTTTGTACCATCAATGAAGATTGCTTGTTGGTCAATGCATTTTTCTTCAATTAATCGACACCGGAATTGGATAAAGCATTGTTTTAGAAGTTCTTGCATCTGTGGATGAACGCGAAAACGATTAATCGTACGATAGCTTGGTTCGTAACCTTGTGCTAACCACATCATACGTACACTATCTTTTGTTAAATCTTCCATCCGGCGACCTGAAAAAATAGATTGTGTATAACCACATAAAATAATTTTTAACATCATTTTAGGGTGATAAGAAGGACAACCTGTCGCTTTGTAGAAAGGAGCGAAAGCTTCTTCTGGAATACTTTCGACTAAATGATGGATCGAAAAAGCAATATCTTTTTCAGCTAGTTTCATTTCAAAATCTAATGGTAAAATCACTTGATTCATGTTATAGTTTTTATACATAAAGAGCACTTCCTTTTATTATTTTTGTGGTAAGATACTTAAATTTTAACAGGAAAGGCTCTTTTTTTGTATCCTATTTTTTGTTTTAGATGGGCGTGAGGGCGTGACTTCTGCGGGAACAGCACGAGCGGAATATCCATGTTGGCGATGCATCGCCAACATGAGATGAAGCCGTGCCCGCGAAAAGCATCGCCCAAAACGAACATCCGCAGACAGACCAAAAAGAGCTTCGGCATTTTCATGTGCCGAAGCTCTCTTGCTTTTAGCTAGGGTTTTGTCCCAGCCTCTTTTTGTTGTTGTGAACGAAACGGGACATTGGATTGAAGAAAGGGACATTCGCTCGACGAAACGGGACATTGGATTGAAGAAAGGGACATTCGCTCGGCGAAACGGGACATTGGATTGAAGAAAGGGACATTCGCTCGACGAAACGGGACATTGGATTGAAGAAAGGGACATTCGCTCGACGAAACGGGACATTGGATTGAAGAAAGGGACATTCGCTCGGCGAAACGGGACATTGGATTGAAGAAAGGGACATTCGCTCGGCGAAACGGGACATTGGATTGAAGAAAGGGACATTCGCTCGACGAAACGGGACATTGGATTGAAGAAAGGGACATTCGCTCGACGAAACGGGACATTGGATTGAAGAAAGGGACATTCGCTCGACGAAACGGGACATTGGATTGAAGAAAGGGACATTCGCTCGGCGAAACGGGACATTGGATTGAAGAAAGGGACATTCGCTCGGCGAAACGGGACATTGGATTGAAGAAAGGGACATTCGCTCGACGAAACGGGACATTGGATTGAAGAAAGGGACATTCGCTCGACGAAACGGGACATTGGATTGAAGAAAGGGACATTCGCTCGACGAAACGGGACATTGGATTGAAGAAAGGGACATTCGCTCGACGAAACGGGACATTGGATTGAAGAAAGGGACATTCGCTCGGCGAAACGGGACATTGGATTGAAGAAAGGGACATTCGCTCGACGAAACGGGACATTGGATAGTGGAATCGAATTATTCGCCTCTCATTCTAAAAACTATGGCGAAACTTCAACAACTTTTCACGTTTGTGAAGAAGCGATGTAATTTTTGTGAATGAAAAAGTAATTCTGTCTAGAAAAGGGTATTGGAACAAGAAAAGCATAATAAATTCTTCTATAGTGGAATTAAGAGAGAAGGTGCAATTTCATGGTATGGCTACAGAAATGGGCAATGAGACAAAAAGGTGTTTTAGTAGGGAATGCTATTTTTTCTATTTGTATAGGGTTAGCAATTATTGCGCAGTCTTATGCAATTGTTCAAGTTGTCAATGAAGTGTTTATTAAAAAGTCTGCTTTTTCAGCGACATTTCCTTATATAGCAGTATTAATTGGTGCGATTATTATTCGTGTTATTTGTACGAATGTAAATCGCCAATTAGGTGTCCGTCTATCAACGAATGTGAAAAAAAGTGTCCGCCAGTCACTTCTTAAAAAGTGGCAACAAGACCCGCTTCAGACATCCGTCAAAGGACAGACCGGTAGCAAAGTGACAATGTTGATTGAGATGATTGACCAGTTAGAAAGTTATTACCGAGATTATGTGCCACAGGTGATTCAGTCGATGCTTGTACCGTTCATCCTATTAATAGCGGTATTTATGACACATATTTATAGTGGGTTGATTCTTTTATGTACAGCGCCACTTATTCCAGTTGCGTATATTATTGTTGGTTTACAAACGCAGAAAAAATCAGAACGACAATTAAAAGAACTGACCTTTTTTTCAGGGAAGTTTTTAGATTTAGTACAAGGACTACAAACATTAAAATTATTTGGTCAAGGGAAGCAACAACGAGAAGAACTAGCTGAGAATAATCGTGCTTTTCAAACATCGACTATGAGTATTTTAAAAGTTGCGTTTGCCTCGACATTTTTCATTGAATTAGTTGTAACACTTGGAATCGGATTAGTTGCAATCGAAATTGCGTATCAAATGATTACATTTGAAACGATGACATTTGCCCCTGCATTTTTCATTTTAGCGGTTGCCCCTGAGTTTTATAATGCGATTAAAGACTTAGGTAGTGCATTCCATTCAGGGCGTGGTTCTATGGCAGCAGCTGAAATTTTAGAAGAGGAATTAGAACGTCCAATCGAGCCAGTAAAATGGGGGACACAGTCACTTGAACAACAACCAAGTATTGCGATTGAACAGGGTGCTTTTCAATATGGTGATACGTTCAAATTAGAACAACTGAATGTGAAAATCTCTCCGAATAGTCGAACAGCGATTGTAGGACCCACAGGACAGGGTAAGACGACGCTTCTAAACATTCTGGCTGGTGTATATGAAGTAACAGAAGGTCATGTGAAAATCGATGGGAAGCTGCGTCATGAAGTCTCGAAAGATGCTTGGTTTGAGCAGATTGCCTATATTTCACAACATCCGTATTTATTTACGGGAACGATCGCAGAAAACATTCAAATGAAGAAAGGTGCTTGTGATGAGGTAGCCGTTCAGCGAGCAATTGAACAGGCTCAATTAGGCGATTGGATTGCGACATTACCGAATGGTATGCATACAGCAGTAGGCGAAGCAGGTCGCGGTATGTCGGGCGGCGAGAAGCAGCGCCTAGCGATTGCGCGTGCTTTTTATAAACAATGTACAATTGTCTTCTTTGACGAGCCGACGATGGGCTTAGATGTGCAAACAGAACAATTGTTACAGCGTGTAATGGATGAATTAGCACAAACACGAACCGTCATTACAGTGGCACATCGTTTGCATACGATTCAACAAGCAGATCAAATTCTACTTGTTCATAATGGAACAATTGAACAGACAGGTACACATCAGGAATTACTTCAAAAGAGTGCGATTTATCGTGAAATGGTAGGGGGCGAGCGACATGAAGGTACTTGTTAATTTAGTCATGCAAGAAAGAAAAGCTGTTCTCATCTCCATTCTTTTAGGAAGTATTGGTGGTATTACAGCTGCAGGGCTATTTGCGATGAGTGGATATATCATTTCGGAAGCCTCTTTAAAACCACCACTTTACGTTATTTTAATTTTAGCAGCTTGTTTAAAACTATTTGGCATTACAAAATCAGTAAGTCGCTATTTTGAACGAGTTGTCTCACATGAAGGTACGTTGAAAATATTGAGTAATATTCGTATGACCTTTTATGACCAACTCGAACGACTAGCACCACGTATCTTCACAAAATATCGTAGTGGCGATTTACTATCGCGTATTGTCAGCGATGTAGAGTCACTTCAAAATTTCTTTTTACGTGTATTTTATCCACCGATTGTTTTGGCAATTGTCTTTATTTGTACGATTTTCTTTACGATGTTTTACTCGGTATGGATTGCGTTCGTTATTCTAGTCAGTCTCATTTTAACTGCAGTTGTTATTCCAACGCTGCGAACGAAAAGACATGAAAAAGTAGGGCAACATAAGCTAGAAAAGCGTGCGGCACTTTCAACGGAGATGACGGAAGTTTTATATGGCTATCGAGATTTAACGATTAGTCATACATTACATGAACAAATGGATGAAGTAGCAGCGATTGCGGATGCTTATGCAGAGGAACAACATAAGGAGAGTAAGGCACTTATTCGTGACCAAGCACTCAATGCATTCGTATCCATGCTGACTGTCGCTTCGGTACTCGTGATTGGTGCATACTTTGTGACAACAGGTTCATTGAATGGTTTATATTTAGCGATGCTCGTGTTAATTACATTGACGGTATTTGATTTAGCGATTCCAATGGCACTCGTTCCTACATTTGAGAAAGAGTCGGATCAAGCGATGACCCGTTTACAAATGATTGAACAAGAAGACTTCGGTAAAGAAACAGATATTGGTACATTTATTAAAAAGCAACCATTTTCAATTGCTTTTCAAGATGTATCTTTTCGATACGAAGGGCAAGCTGAAGACACATTACATCACATTCAATTTATGGCTTTACAAGGTTCGCGAACAGCGATTGTCGGCGCGAGTGGCTCTGGTAAATCGACTATTTTCCAATTGATGCTCGACCTCTATAACCCAACAAGTGGGCAAATTCGAATTGCAGGACAACCGCTTGAAGAAATTCAATCCGAAGATTTATGGAAGAAGACAACGGTATTGTTACAACAAAATCACTTCTTCTATGGTACAATTCGTGATAATTTACGTATCGCAAAACCAATTGCGACAGACGAAGAATTAGATTATGTATTAAAAGAGATGGAACTTGATTTTGATTTAAACATGCAAGTGTTAGAGCATGGCGAAAACCTATCAGGTGGGGAGAAGCAGCGACTTGCACTAGGTCGCATGTGGCTGAAAAATACATCTGTTTGGTTACTAGATGAGCCATTTTCTGCACTTGACCCTGCAACAACCAAACGTTTGCATCATAAACTCATTCAAAAAACGAAAGGGAAAACGGTTGTCATGATTAGCCACCGCCTACAAGGGTTGGAACAGATGGACCAGATTCTTGTAATGGATGAGGGACGTATTGCAGAAGTAGGTACACATGCAGATTTAATTGAACAACAAGGCATCTATTATCACTTGAAACAAATCGATGAACATGTTTTACAAGAATGAAAAAAGAGCTGAACCCATTTTGAAATAATGGATTCGGCTCTTTTTGTTATTTACGTAATCTTAATTTTTTGTCGTGAACTTCATAAATTTTATCGCAGTAGTGAAGGACAGATTCATCATGTGTTACCATGATGGCTGCTTTATTTTTATCGTGAACTTCTTTAGCGATTAATTCAACAATCTCTTTACTACGATTGGCATCAAGTGCCGCAGTTGGTTCGTCGGCAAGGATGATATCAGGGTCGTTCATGAAAGCACGTGCGATTGCAACACGCTGTTTTTCGCCGCCTGATAAATGTTGAACTGTCTTTTTCGCTTTATTTGCTAAACCAACTGATTCTAATAAATCATCTGCACGTTTTTTCGTTTCGTCATTCCAATCAGCTGCAAGTTCAGTCACAAGCTTTAATTGATCGTACACATTTAAAAATGGTACAAGATTAGCTGCTTGGAAAATGTAGCCGATTGATTTTAAACGCACGTCCGATTTATCTTTATCGCTATATTGGTTAATATCGCGACCGTTGATTACGACTTCACCACCATCGGCACTTTGTAAAGCACCTGCGATGGATAATACCGTACTTTTCCCTGAACCTGATGGACCGACAACTGCGACAAACTCGCCTTTTTCTACGCTCAAGTTTAAGTCTTTTAAAATCTCGATTTCGTTATCGCCATCTTTAAAATGTTTTTGAATATTGACAAGTTGTAATGGTGTATTCATTATTCAGCTCTCCCCATTGCTTGTAGTGGATCGGCTTTCACAATACTTGTTGTTGAGAATAAAGCACCTAATAGTGAAACAACAAGTAATGCGCCACCGAATTTTAGAATTAACGCAAAGTCAAAGACGAATGGAATTCCGTTTGGCATGATTTGTTGTAAAACGAATGCGAAGCCAATTGCTAAGCCAATGCTGACAACAGATAATACAAGTACTTGTAGCATTGTTGAACCGATTAAGAATTTGTTTTTTGCGCCAATCGCTTTTAAAATCCCGAATTGATTTACTTTTTGAATTGTCATGATGTAGAAGAACGCACCAAGTACGAATACCGCAATGACAATTAAGAACGCAAGCATCATCATTAATGAGCTTTGTTCAGCACTATAACCAGGGATTGTATCGATTAGGTCTTGTTTTGGAACGAATTTACCGTCAGCTACGGCATTTTTCACATCTGCTTTTGTTGTGGCATTATCATTTTTTAGGGCAATTGCATTAAATCCAGCATTCTCTTTGCCACCGAAGATTTTATACCATGTGTCTGTATTCATAATCACTGTTGGTGTATGACTATATGTTTGGTCTTCTGTAAAACCGACGATTGTTAATGTTGTTTTTGAGTTTTCCGCATATAGTTTGTCACCAATTTTTGCGCCTTGTTTTTCTAATGTCTTATCAACAACGACATCGTTATTTGATGTGTTTGAAATGGTTTTGCCATCTACAACATTTGGCATTAAGAATTGACTAGGGTTAATTCCCATTAATGTAACGTCTAATTTTTCTTTTGATTCTTTATCCTTTAATGTCATCATTTGAATACCTAAAGGTTGTGCATCGTTCGTTTTAATCTTTTCAACGTCAGTAGCTGTAAAGCGTGAACGATCCATTCGATTATCGGAGTCTTTTGAAACGTAATACGAAACAGCATTCATATTTTTCATAGATGAAGCATTATCATTCGCTAAGCCATTCGCTAAGCCACTGATGATAAATACAAGTGCTGCAACGAAGAATAAAATAAACCCGATGAGGATATAACGTAATTTAAAGAATTTAATTTCTTTTAGTGATAGTGAAAACATAATTTTTTCCTCCCGTTTTTCTTGATACTCTTACTATACGTTCGGAATATGAATAGAATATGAATAAATGGAGGTAAAAAATGGAATATAAAAAGAAACCGCTCGATGAAGCGATTTCTTCTTTGATTATTTTAGTTGTTTTGGTAATGAAATAGTAAAGACTGTACCCTCATCTAACTCACTATCAATTGAAATAGAGCCATGATGTAGTTGTACCATTGATTTCACAATTGCCATACCTAGTCCTGTTCCTGTAACAGTATGTGTGCGTGAAGTATCTGCACGATAAAAACGGTCAAAAATACGTTCTTGCTGTTCTTTTGTCATACCAATTCCAGTGTCTTTAAATTGTAGAATAACACGCGAGTCTGTTTCACGAAGCGAAACATCAATCTGACCACCTTCTTCATTATATTTAATCGCATTCGTTAAAAGGTTATCGAAAATGGTATTTAGGAAAGTTGCATCGCCTTCAATGACGCAAGAAGAAGGGAGTGTGTAACCGACCATTAATCCTTTTTCGCCAATTTGCCATTGGTACTGTCTGATGAGTGAACGAATTTGCTGCGCAATATCAACTTCAGTTGGTTGAATCATTGATTTATTTTGATCGAGCGATGTGAGAAGAAGAAGTTGTTTCGTTAATTCAGATAGTCGTGTAATCTCACGGTTAATGACTTCGATATATTGTTTCTTTTGTTCTTCTGGTAAATCTTCTTTTTCTAATAAGTTCGTATAGCCTTTGATATTAGATAATGGTGATTGAATATCATGCGACACATTGGAGATGAATTCTTTACGTGTGGTTTCATTTTTTTCAAGTTGTTCTGCCATATGTGTAAAGCTTTTTGCAAGCTGTCCAATTTCATCGCGGTGTGTCACATTCAATGCTACATCAAATTTACCATTAGCGAGTTGTTGTGTTGCAGACGTTAATGTGCGAATCGGCTTCACTAAATATTTTGTGCTAATGAATACAAAAACAATACTAAGTGCAATCGTGAGAACAAAGAGAATACCAAAGAGAATATGCATTTCGCCAAAGAGTAGTTTAATATCAGGGCGAATAAAGAGTGCATAGTTTTTGCCGTCATGCTTTAAAGGAACACCAATCGAGTTTTGCAATTCATTCGCAAAGAACCCTGTAACAAAGGTGGATTGAGGGAAGTTTTGAATACCATGAAAGATATTACCGTCTAAAACTGATTCGATTTCTTTTTTACTTAGATTTTTTTCACGGAAATCTGAGCCGAAAAATTCACCTTTTAAATCAGGCTTTACGAGGTAAAATTGATAGCCAACTGCCGCTGTATTTTCGAGATATTCGGTTAAGTTCATATCTGGATGACGATCTGCAAATTCTGCAATATCGAGTGCAATTCGTGTATTCTTTGCATCATTTACTGGCTTTAGCTTTTGTTGATAATAACCATTTGAAATGAGAAAGGCAATGACACCACTACCAATCATAATCGCTACTGTATAAACAACAAATTTTGTATAGAGCGACTTCATTCTGTTTCCTCCAACATGTAACCAATGCCGCGAATCGTCTTAATTTGAACGAAAGGCGAAATCTCTTTAAAGTGTTCGCGCAGACGTTTAACATGTACATCAACTGTACGCTCATCTCCTGAAAAATCAGCGCCCCATACTTGTTCAATCAATTGATCGCGACTTAAAATTTGTTTTTTATGCTGAATAAAATAAACAAGTAAATCAAATTCTTTCGGTGGTAAGAACAATGAACGCTGATCGACCGTTACTTCAAATGTGTTCGTATTCACCGTAATATTTCCGATGCGAAGTAATGTATCTTCTTGTACATCATAGCGACGAAGAAGTGCTTTAACACGGAATAGTAGTTCGAGTGGTTCGAATGGTTTGACGAGATAATCGTCTGTACCTGCTTCATAACCTGCTTCTTTATCTGTAATTTGGTCTTTCGCTGTTAATAATAAAATCGGGATATTGTATTTTTTTCGAATCTCTTTTGTGAGTTGTAAACCATCCATGAAGGGCATCATGACATCAACAATTGCCAAGTCACAGCTATGTTTTTTTAGTTGATCCAATGCGTCCATACCATTTGCTGCCTTGATTGTTTGATAGCCTTTTTCGAGTAGATGTGTTTCCACTAATTCTACAATGCGTGAGTCGTCATCGACAATTAAAATAGTCGTCATATTTAAAACTCCTTTTTTTCATCTATAGTGTCAATATAATACGGAAAGTGTGTGTCTGCCAACTAAATCCTCTTTACAGAATGACTGTATCTGGTAAAATATTACGATAACCGAAATAAAGGAGGGCATCTGTGGATTTTCAAATTGAAAGGCGTGCAACGCGTAATTTAATTACTTTTTTTATTAGTAAAATGCTTACATCTCTTGGTTTTACGGTATTCAGCTTTGGTATTAGTCTCTATATTTTATCGATTACAGGCTCGGCATTATCATTCGCAACGAATATCGTATTTAATGTTGTACCGCGTGCATTAGCGGCACCATTTGCAGGATATGTCGCGGATCGTTTTCCGAAAAAACGAATTGTTGTCGCGAGTATGACAGGTATTACGTTATCTGTTGTTTTATTAATTATACATACATGGCTATTTGGTTTATCTGTTGTTGCAATTTATACAATTACCGCTATTTTCTCAACGATTGGTGCATTTAATGGCGTAGCATTTTCAAGTGCGATCCCTAATATGGTGGGGAAAAAGCGTCTACAAAAAGCGTTATCATTTAATCAAATTTCCTATTCAATCGGCGGGATTGGTGGACCTGTTATCGGGGGGATGTTATATGGTTTTGTCTCGATGCAAGTATTCTTAATTTCGATGGCAGTCGCTTATTTTATCGCGTTAATTTTAGAAGCCACAATGGATTTTACATTATTTGAACAACATCAAAAACGTGAAAAAGAAAGCATGCTACAAAGTATGAAAGAAGGGGTAAAGTATTTAAAAGAAAAACCACTTGTGAAGTCTCTTTTATGGATGAATATTTGGTTAAACTTCTTCAATTCAGCAATTAGTGTAGGCATTGTTTTTATCCTTGTAGAGCAATTAAAAATGCCTTCTACGAATGTAGGGATTATACAAGGAGCAGGTGCTGTTGGAATGTTGATTGCGTCCATTTATTTATCTGTTCGCAGTGATTTAAGAAGACCACTTATTTTCATTCGACGTGCAGTTATTCTTGCTTGTATGTTCATTGGAAGTATCGCAATTCCACTCTTTTTCGATTTTTCAAAAGAATTAACTTTTGTTTTTTATATGATGGTTTTATTCAGTATATCCGCAATGAATATTTGCTCGAATACTCCGATTGGCGTACTCATTCAGCGTTCGGTAGAAGATCATTATCGTGGACGTGTATTTGGACTGATTGAAACGGTCTCTGTCGGCATGGGCCCGATAGGCTCTTTATTATTCGGTGCATTATTTGATTTTATTGACGCAAAATTTTTATTCGTAGGAATTGCCCTTACTTTATTCTTACTCATGATGCACTATGCAAATCGAGCGCTAAGAATTTACGAAAAAAATTCAACTTAAATATTTACAAATGACGTAAGTGGGAGTATTATTACAACACAATTTAAAAAGTTTCAAATTTCTAAATCGCTGAAGTTAAAAAACGCGGGGGAACCACATAAACAGGAAAATGTATTCCTTGGGGTGAATCCTTTTGAAAAAGGTAGGGCTACTCTCAGCCCGAATCCGACAGCTAACCTCGTAAGCGTTACAGAGAAGAGATGGAAACTTGTTAGGCAAAAAATTACTTGTCTACAGGTCTATTTCTCGTGCCTGTAGGCTTTTTTATATTCTTTTTAGCGAATCATGGAGTTTGAAACATATGAAGGAGAAGTGTAAAAAATGGGTTTATGGAAAAGATATGTGATTGGTCGCCCATTAAAGTCAACTGAGTTGATGGATCAAAGATTAAGTAAAACAAAGGCACTTGCGATTTTATCTTCAGATGCATTGTCGTCTGTCGCGTATGGACCAGAGCAAATTCTCATCGTATTAATGGCTGTTGGTGCAGCTGCATTTTGGTACTCCATTCCAATCGCTGTCGGTGTAATTGTTTTATTGGTCGCACTGATTTTTTCATACAGACAAGTGATTCATGCTTATCCACATGGTGGTGGCGCATATGTCGTCTCAAAAGAAAATATAGGGAAGAATGCAGGTTTAGTCGCAGGTGGCGCCTTACTTGTTGATTATATTTTAACCGTTGCAGTAAGTGTTTCAGCAGGAGCAGATGCAATTACATCAGCTTTTCCAGCGCTTCATAATTATAATGTCGAGATGGCAGTAGTATTCGTCATCATCTTAACGATTTTAAATTTACGAGGTGTAACGGAATCAGCGACGATTTTAGCTTATCCAGTGTATCTGTTTGTTTTATCTTTATTCATTTTAATTGGTGTAGGTATTTATCGTATTCTAAATGGTGAAGTACCGACAACGAATCATACAGCAATTGGAACACCAGTTGCTGGGGTTACACTTTTTTTATTACTAAAAGCTTTTGCTTCTGGTAGTTCGGCTTTAACAGGTGTTGAAGCAATCTCTAATGCGATTCCTAATTTTAAAAAGCCTGAGCCTGTCAATGCGACAAAAACATTGTTAGCAATGGGTGGTTTACTCGCTCTTCTTTTTTCAGGAATTGTGTTTCTAGCGTACTATTACGGTGTAACTCCGAATGGACATCAGACAGTTGTATCTCAAATTGCACAGGAAAGTGTAGGTAGAGGGATTTTCTACTTCATTATTCAAGGAATGACAGCGTTAATTTTGATATTGGCTGCTAATACAGGTTTCTCAGCTTTTCCATTACTCGCTGTTAATCTTTCAAAAGATGGCTATATCCCACGCATGTTCCAAGTACGTGGTGACCGTTTAGGTTATTCCAACGGGATTGTCTTACTAGGGATTGGCGCGATTGTCTTAATTATTTTATTCGGGGGTAAAACAGAGAGTCTTATTCCACTCTATGCGACAGGTGTATTCATTCCATTTACATTAGCACAGGCAGGTATGATGCGAAAATGGTTACGAGAACGTCCAAAAGGCTGGCAAGGGAAACTGACAATCAATACAGTGGGAGCGATTATCTCATTTACTGTCGCAGCCATTTTCTTTGTTACTAAATTCGGATATGTATGGCCGATTCTCATTTTTGTTCCGGCTATGGTCATCATCTTCCATCGTATAAAATCGCACTATGATAGTATTGGTCCACAACTGAAGTTAACAGATGAAGTGTTACCAGAGATGAACGGGAACGTCATGATTATTCCGGTTTCAGGCATTACAAAGATGGTGCGTAATTCATTAAACTATGCAAAAACATTGAATCCCGATATGATTGTAGCAGTGTATGTTTCTTTCGATAAGGAAGATTTAAAGGCATTTGAAGCGAAATGGAAGAAGTGGCAACCAGACATTCGTTTAGTTACACTGTATTCACCATATCGTAGTTTAGTGAATCCGCTGACAAAATTTATTGATAAAGTGGAGAAAAAAGCACGTGAAAAAAATTATTATGTTTCTGTTATTGTGCCACAATTCATTGTAAAAAAAGGCTGGCATAATATGTTGCATAATCAATCAAGTTTATTAATTCGTACCTATTTACTTTATAAGAGAAATGTTATTTTAATTACCGTTCCGTTCCGTTTAAAGAAATAATGTTTTAAAATGGTTAAAAAGGGAAACGAATTGTTTTAAATGGATAGTTTAAGGCCAAGGGAGTAGACGTTATGTATGTACGGATAGAGGAACAGGTAGGGTTTAGAATTCGCGGTTTTCGTACGAATGTGGTAACGCAAGCATCGATTATGGAGATACGAAAGAAGTTAAACCAAGCTTTAAAAATACAACATCGTGTACCGAGAGTGACGTATGGTGTATTCTTTCCCAAAGAACATGAGGAATTAAGCGTCGCAGCTTATTATGCAGGAATTGTAGGTGCTTCAACGATTCCACTCGAGAATGCAGAAGATGTTGTCATCTCGTCAGGGCGTTATGTGATTGCGACGAGTACAAATGAAAAGTATGATGCTTTTGTTTTCTTTCATCGCATTCGTCAAGCGGATTATTTTCGTTTTCGAAAGGCACCGATTTTAGAGCAATATGCATATAATAAGGAAACAGGTGAGGAATCCGTTGAGTTGTGGGTTCCAATTATCTAAAGAGTAAAAGGCATTCTGCTTTTTACTCTTTTTTCATGGTATAATAGTAAGAATATTCCTTAAAAGAGAGAAGGAGACAACATGAATATGCAAGCAGCCATTCAGCTAACAATCTCGATGGCAATTTTCGGTTCGGTTGGTTTTTTTACGATTCAAACAGGTATTCCAGCAGAAGAATTGGTATTTGTGAGGTGTATTTGTGCGACATTGTTTTTAGGTGGTTTATGGCTTATAACGAAGAGTTATAAAACAGAGCAGTGGTCACGAAAAGAAGTTATTCAAACGATAATTTGCGGTGTGTTTCTCGTATTTAACTGGGTGTTTTTATTTAAAGCATTCAATGAAATGGAGATCTCGCTCGCAATTTCGATTTATAATTTAGCGCCAATTTTTGTGTTAATTTTGGGAGGAATCTTTTTAAAAGAGCGTCTAACGATTCCAGCAATTTTAGCCATTGTCGTATGCTTTTTAGGTAGTATTTTAATCGTAGGGGTACAACAAGTTGATTCGCTTCATTTACTATGGAATGAGGGCTTCATCTATGCGATGTTATCAGCTATTTGCTATGCGATGACAATGTTTGTGGGACGGGGAGTGAAGCATCTATCTACATATGCATTAACATTTGTTCAAACGATGGTTGGGATTGTCATCTTATTCCCAATGGTGCAGTTTGATGTATTTCATGGGTTAACGACGAGTAACTGGTTGTATATTTTAGGAACGGGCTTTATTCATACAGGTTTTGTATATTACTTATTCTTTAATAGTATTCGTAACTTATCCACATTACTCGTATCTGCACTTGTATTTGTCGATCCATTAGTCGCTATTTTACTCGATATTTGGATTTTAGATTTCCGACCAACGATGGCGCAGATTCTTGGTATGCTGTTCATCTTTGGAGGGATTATTTATACAGTGATAAAACCACCGAAAAAAGAAAATATAACAAAAGAAGTCGCTTCCTAAATAGAAACGACTTCTTTTTAATGTAGCGATTTTGTCATGAGTACATGCTCAATTCCAGCATCCATAAATACGTCAGATTGAACAGTGTAGCCTAACTTTTCGTAAAAACCAATAGCATGAACTTGTGCATCTAATTTTGCTTTAGTTGCACCACGTGCTGCTGCAAGTTCTTCTAATTTTTGAATGATGACCTTACCATAGCCGTGTTTACGCTTTGTTAGTCGAATGGCAACACGTTGGATTTTTCCATAGTTATCGACTAAGCGAACGCGACCTGTACCAACAGCTTGACCGTCTTTTGTTAATAGAACATGTTCACATTCACCGTCTAATGTGTCATAGGCATCAATCTCTTCTTCAATCGGTACATGTTGTTCTTCTACAAATACTTCTTTTCGGATTGAGAATGCTTTTTCTAAATCTGCTACATCTGTAATTTTAAAAATCTTCATGTTAAAGCACCCCTTCAAACTTCATAAGTGTTCTCATTATAAACGCTAAGAAAATAATTTTAAACCGATAGCAGCAGCTAAAATGAGTGTAATAAATACAATGCGACGCCAGTCTTTCGATTCTTTGAAGAAAATCATACCGACAAGTGCACCACCAGCAGCGCCAATACCCGTCCAAACAGCGTAGGCAGTTCCCATAGGAATTGTTTCCATTGCGTAAGAGAGTAAGGCTAAACTAATACCAAAACCAATAATCAGTGCTACAATGGTTTGCCAATTACGATAAAGTTGCCAGCGGTTCATCATGGCAACACCAAAAATTTCACAAAAACCTGCTAAAATAAGCGCAATCCAAGCCATTATGATTGACCTCCTTCTGTACGATCGGGTGTTACCATTTTGAGTCCGATCACACCGATTAGTAATACACCGATTAATGCGATTTTCATAAATTCGATTGGTGCATCAAAAAGAACGATATCGCTTAGTACGGTTCCAGCTGTACCTAATCCGACAAAGACAGCATAAACTGTTCCGACAGGTAGGTGATCACCTGCATTTAATAATAATTTGAATGTGTAAACGAGTGCGGCAATGGTAAGTAACCATTCCCACCAAGTATCTGCGTGTTTTAAACCAATAACCCAGCAAGTTTCGAGTACAGCAGCAAAAACAACAACTGCCCAGTGCTTCATTATAAATTCCTCCTTCTATGTACATAAAAAAACCTGAGAGCTTGACTGCATCTTGCAGTGAAACTCCCAGGCTTTTGTCCTTCCGTGGCACATCAAATTGATGCGGGATTTCTCTCGGACCAGTCTAAACAAATTTGTTTACGGAACCCTAGAAATCCTTCTGTACGCTTTAGTTGCCTTTACTGTACCAAACTTTTTATTGAAATTCAACTTTAGCAATCAAACGAAAAATCATGTAGAATAATAGAGTTATAGAAAGTACGAAAGGAAGTAAAACATGGCGAAACAAACAAATCAGCCGATTGAAGATATTAGTACGCTAAAATTAATGTGGCAATTAACACGTCCACATACATTAACAGCAACTTTTGCGCCTGTTATTTTAGGGACAATGCTCGCGCTTAATGATGGTCCAATCAATTGGCTTTTATTTACGGCAATGCTTGTCTGCGGTTTGTTTTTACAAATTGCGACGAATTTATTCAATGAATATTATGATTTTAAAAGAGGTTTAGACACTGCTGATTCAGTAGGGATTGGTGGTGCGCTTGTACGACATGGTACAAAACCGTCTTCTGTATTGGCATTCGCCTTAATCTTATACGGTCTATCCATATTAATTGGAATCTATATTTGTATGAATTCAAGTTGGTGGCTTGTAGTTATTGGGATTATTGGTATGTTAATCGGCTATTTATACACAGGTGGTCCAATGCCGATTGCTTACACACCGTTTGGTGAACTTTTTGCAGGACTGAGTATGGGAATTGGCTTTATCTTAATTGCTTACTTCATCCAAACAGGTGATGTAAGTATGACAAGCTTTTTAGTATCTGTACCACTCGGTATTTTAGTTGGTGGTATTAATATGTCGAATAATATTCGTGATATTAAAGAAGATACAATTGGTGGCCGTAAAACACTTGCGATTCTACTAGGACGCGAAAAAGCGATTCAGTTGCTGGCGATTTCGTTCATCGTATCGTATGCGTGGATTGTCGGTTTAGTCATATTCGGTGTCGTTAGTCCATGGTTACTATTCGTCTTCATTAGTATGCCAAAACCAATTGCAGCAATTAAGAACTTTAAAGAAGGCGAAGGCATCCCGATGAAACAAGGTTTGGCGATGAAATCAACTGCTTTAACAAATACATTCTTTGGTTTCTTATTATCAATTGGTTTAATCATTGAATATCTTATAAAATAACAAAAGTTGCGGAAGACGAATACGCGTTTTCTGCTTCTTTTTTTGAAGGGAATGTGAAAGATGTTATCTAAAAAACAAATGAGCGCACAGTGGCTTCAAAAGAATGCACAGCTATTTCGCTGCCCACATTGTGAGCAAGCATTTCACATGCAAGAGGAAAAAACACTTGTATGTAAAAATGGTCATAGCTTTGATTTAGCAAAACAAGGTTATATTAATTTACTAACACATCCTGTTCAATCGATGTATGATCAAAAGTTATTTGAAGCGCGTAAACAAGTGCTCGATGCCATGTTATATGCGGATGTATATGATGTGATTTTACAACAGCTGACGAACTTACCTGAAGTGATGACGGTATTAGATACAGGTTGTGGTGAAGGAACGCATCTTTATAAACTAAAAGAACAATGTGAACACGAAATGATTGCGACAGGGATTGACCTTTCAAAAGAAGGAATCGTGGCGGCTGCGAAGAACTATATCGATATTTTATGGGTTGTAGGAGATTTAGCGAAAAGCCCCTATGCATCGAAGAAATTCGACGTCATTTTAAATATTTTATCGCCTGCGAATTATGAGGAATTTAAGCGTTTATTACAGCCGAATGGCAAAGTGATTAAAGTCGTTCCACAGAGCGGCTATTTAAAAGAGTTACGAAAACAATTCTACGCGACATCCGATAAAGAAGATTACTCGAACAGTCAAACAGTTGAACGATTTAAAGAGAGTTTTCCACATGTGGATATCTTCCGCGTGACAACGACAAAAAAGATATCCACAGAACTTGTCCCATTACTTGCACATATGACACCGATGGGCTGGCATCAAGAGAAGAAAATCGAAGACTTACAGCTAGATGAAATTACAATTGATGTCGAAATCTTGGTGGGTTCTTTATAAAAGAAAGTGTTTTAGAATGGTTTAGCTATGGGTAAAGGATGGAAGGTAATCTGTCGAAAACTTTGCGATATTTAAATCGCTAAAGGAGCTAAAATCATGCTAGAAATACGCAAATTAGTAGAGGATGATGCACATGCTTACTGGGCGCTTCGAAAAGAAGCATTACAAGAAGTCCCAGAAGCTTTTGCGATGTCTTATGAGGAAGCAGTAGCAATTGAAAATCCAATTGACCTCGTACGTGAAGTGACACGCTCGAATGCCGAGCAGTTTTATGGTGCTTTTTTAGATGGGGAGTTAGTTGGTGCAGCTACATTGCAAAAAGAGAAAATGATTAAAATGTCGCATCGTGCGCAAATTGGCGCAGTGTATGTGTCAGGAAAAGCACGAGGTACAGGTGCAGGTGTCGCGTTAATTCAAAAAATCATTGATGATTCTAAAGAAGATCCTGATATTGAGAAATTGAATTTAAGTGTTGTGACAACGAATGAACCAGCATTTTCACTCTATAAAAAATTAGGTTTTGAAGTAGTAGGCATTGAAAAGAAGTCTATGAAAAAAGGACAAGAGTATTATGATGAATATTTGATGACACTTCTACTCTAAACGATAAAACACATCCTTCCATATACGAAAGGATGTGTTTTATCGTTTTGATTTCCATTTACGAATCAACGCTAGAATAAGAACAAATAATGTCAGTAGTAAAAATCCACCGAATGTATCTAACCACACATCTGACATGGTAGCTGTGCGACCATCTGTAAAGTACTGATGGAATTCATCTGCTAAGGCGAGGATGAATGTGATGATAAGCGCATATACATAGCGATATTTTCTTGGGAATAACGCGATATAGATGGCGATTGCCATCGCACCGAAAGATAACATATGTGCAGCTTTTCGTACTAAAAATTCAATGAAGTAATAGTAACCACGTTCTTCAACAGACACTGTAATTCCCCAATAGGGAATTTTAAATAGTGATAAGAAGTTGTAGAACGGTTGATTTGGTAAGAGTTGTTGCAAGGTTGGTACGATAGATTGTTGCTCATAACTTTGACTAGATGAAATGAAAATAATAACGATTAATAAAAGTAACGGAATATATTTTTTCATATTAAAAAAATAGCATACTTTAAGGTGAATTTCACTGTTTAGCGGAATGTTTCTAAAGGTGTTATAGTGTTACAGTAAAAGTTTTTTTAAAAGGAGTAGGAAAAATGATTGGACGTAATGACCCATGCCCATGTGGTAGTGGAAAAAAATATAAAAAGTGTTGTGCGAATAAAGAGGCAGTAACAGTAGACGTTGTTGTAGACGAAGAAATGGAGCGTGTACTTCAAAATTTCTATGAGTTATATCCAAAAAAACAAGATTTTGAAGCATATCATGCGGTAGGCGCAAAGTGGAATGAAGCGCTAGGTGACAAACTCGATATCGAATTAGTAGAAGCGATTGCCATTGATTATTTCTTCTTTGAAGAACGCTTAGATATTTGGACAGGCTATTTAGAAAGAGTATTAAAAGATACGATTCGTCCAGCCTTAAAAGAACGCTTAGAGAATTGGTCACACCCATCTTTATTAATCGGAAAAATTAAAGAAGTAAAAGACGACTATATGATTGTAGAACATAGTGATACGAAGGCATTCGTGGAACTAAGACGCGAAGGTGAACGTCCTATTCCAGAGAATGTTCATGTATTTTGCTTCATACTGCCAATTGATGAACAACATCATTTAGCGATTTCGAGTATGATTTTCTTCCCAGTCGATTATACAGCAATTTTTGAACAGTTCTTTAAAGAAAAAACAATGAACGATTCTATGGAATTATGGAAGAAACTTGTTGAGAATGGTTTTGAAGGTAATGAATTTACAGATTTTGAAACAGAAGTTTTCGATCGCATTATGGCATACTTAGAAGAACAGGGACGCGACGCAGAGCGCATTCTACAATTGACGCAAGACTTTGTTGTTGAAAAACAACCAAAAGCGCGTAAACCAGTCGCCATTGCAGCTGGCGCGATTCGTTTCGGTAATGACCATGGATATTTCGAAAAAATCGATACAACGGTAAAAGCGATTGCAGAATATTTTGATGTTTCAGCTTCGTCATTAAATAAATATGAGCGTGAATTAGCCGAGTATGCGGGTATTTAATTTATAAGAACTAGTCAGTCACATAGTTCGGCATTATAAAAGGAGTGAGCAATACATGGAGAAACAACCTTTTTCAGATGAGCAATTTGATAAAATTTTTGCGGAGCAGTCAGCCGAAATTAATAAACAATTGGATCAAGAGATTTTAATTGCGATGATTGGTGATGTTAATGCAGGAAAATCTTCAACAATTAATCGTCTAATGGATGGGGAAGTAGCGCGTGTAGGTGCAAAACCAGGTGAGACGGTGTCGATTGAAAAATATGCACTGCATGACAAAATTGTTTTTGTGGATACACCTGGGTTACAAGATGTAAACAGTGAAAATTCACAACAAACATTGAAGTTTTTCAAAGAAGCAGATGTTGTTTTATTCTTTTTAAATGCTGCTGGAACAGTACTGTCAGATTATGAACTACAAACGTTAAAACAAATTCGAGAAGTGAATCAAGATATTTTAATTGTCTTAAATAAGATTGATGCTGCTGAAGATGTAGGCGATTTGGTCAAATATATTCAAGACAATACGGCTTATAACTATCCAGTCGTTCCGATTTCTTCACGTACAGGTGAGAACATGTCGATGTTACAAAACCAAATTTTGCGTATTTTAGAAAAAGGAAAAAAGGACGTACTGATGGCAACACACATGGCAGATAAGTCATCTACTGCGAAAAAGTGGATTTTAGCTTCTGGGGCTTCTGCTGCTGCAATCGGTGCAATTCCTCTACCAGGAGCAGACTTTGGACCTTTAACAGCATTACAAGTAGCGATGATGATTAAATTAGCCAAATTATATAATAAGCCGATTACAAAAGATCGCGCAAAAGAGATGATTATTGCGACCGTTGTCGGAAGTGTGGGACGAACGATCTTCCGCCAGGTTGTGAAGCTGATTCCAGGAGCAGGTTCAGTTGCAGCAGGTTCGGTTGCAGCAACGATGACGATTTCACTCGGTTATGCTGTAAAATATGCATATGAACGTGATATCGACTTAGATGCAAAGTCATTACAGCCACTCTATAATATGTTCTTAAAAGAAGAACAAGAAAAAGAGAAAAAGAAGAAAAAATAAATGTGTAAGTAGGACTTCATTCACTTGAAGTCCTTTTTCTGTAAGTAAAACGTTTCTTTTCCATTAATTTAGAATTTTTAGAATATTCTTTTCATTTTATGTTAGAATTATAAAATCGAACCGTAATATAGAAAGGACGTTATAGAATGAAAGGAAACGGAAAATATTTTCCACTCCATGAATTTTTACAACAACAAGAAAAGGAACAAGTGATTTTAAGTTTTAAAAAAATTGAAGAAATCCTACAAACCTCGCTTCCACAGTCTGCATATAAGTATCAAGCATGGTGGGGAAATACAAGAAGTGGTACATACGTGCAGTCTGCTGCTTGGTTAGAAGCTGGTTTTCGGGTAGAATATATACAATTCGGTGAATATGTCGAATTTCGGAAATCTGCAAAGGCATTGTTAACAAAGAAAAGAAGTCGGACGAGTCGAAAAATTGAAATGCATCTTATAGAAAACTAACAGCATAAAGGAGTGTGATCCATGTTTAAACAATTTGTATGGATTATTTCACTTGTCGTCATAGGCTCTTTAAGTATTACATTTGCTTTTACGCGCAATTTAGAAGCTACAGTATTTTGGACTATATTTAGTCTAGGTACAATTTGTAATCTTGTCGGTGTACTGATTTTATACAACACGTTAAAAAAATTAGACCGTATTCAAGAACAAAAGCGCACTAAATTGTGATATGTTTTCTAAGGGAAATTAAGGGAATCAGTTAAAACAATTCGTATATTGGTTAGGAGGGCTTATTATGCTCGATACGATTATTCTCATTATTGTGATTAACGTAGCTTATATGACCATGACAACATTGCGCCTGATTCTCGTTATTAAAGGGTATCCAAAAGCAGCCTCTATTTTATCTGTTTTAGAAGTCTTTATTTACTTAATGGGTTTGACAATGGTGCTTGATAATTTAGATAATCCTTGGAATATGGCTGCATACTGTCTAGGTTGGGGATTAGGTGTTTACATTGGTAGTTTAATCGAAGGTAAACTAGCGCTAGGTTATATTTTGTTTGAGATTATTATCAATTTAGAAGATGCTGAAATTGTCCATGAATTACGCTCAAAAGGTTATGGGGTTACGTCTTGGTTAGCAGATGGAAAAGATGGTCAGAAAATTTGTATGACGGTTATTGCGAAACGTAAAAATGAAAAAAAATTACGAAATACCGTTTTAGAAATGTGGCCGAAAGCATTCATCATTTCTTACGAGCCAAGTAATTTAAGTGGTGGATTTTTAGTCAAACAGATGAAAGTTAGAAAAAAATAAAGACTTAAAATTCATTTTACTTTATGCATAATATGGAGAGAGAAGGGTAACCGTAGTGTATATGGTTACCCTTCTATTGTAAAAAATAGCAAAATACTTGTATTCATTTTGGTAAAAATTTATGTTGTAAATAGTAGGGAGTTAAATAGATAGTAATGAAAAACCCAAGGTATTCCACTCCAGAAAGACAAAATAAGCATTTCTTACAAAAAAGTGAATGTTGTTAACATTTTCATAACCTGCATAATCATTGATATAACAACTTTTATTAATATTTATTGAAAATGTGTCATAAATATTTTGAATTGAATAATAATTTTAAATTTTTTTGTACATTCAGTACACATTTTTTCCATTTTATTTTACAATGGAATTAAGGGGAAATAGATAACAGATTCACTAATACATTCGCACTTTATATTTAGAATTGTTTATACTAGTAAAAAGATATAAATTTTTTAATAATAAACGATTAGATTGTTTAAGTATGAAGGAGAGTATTATGTATCGCGTTGTAGGATTTTTAGTTCGATGGTTTTTAGGTATATTCAATAAGGTGAAGGTGTACGGTAGAAATAATTTACCAACTGATGGTGGTTATGTGCTTGCATGTACACATAGTGGCTGGATTGATATGTTGAATCTTGGAATTTCTATCTACCCAAAACCCATTCATTTTATGGCAAAAAAGCAACTGTTCGATCAAAAAGCATTAGGATGGTTCATTACAAAAATGCATGCTTTTCCTGTAGATCGTGATAATCCAGGGCCAAGTGTCGTAAAAGTCCCAATGAAACTAATTAAAGATGGTGAGATTGTTGGGATTTTTCCAAGTGGAACACGAAATGCAGAGGCTTCTAATTTGAAACAAGGTGCAATTACGATTGCACAGCTAAGCAAAGCGCCAATTATTCCAGCTGCATACATAGGACCGAACACACCAAAAGAAGTATTTTCTAAAAAGAAGGGTTACATCATTTATGGTGAACCTATTTATGTCAATGCAAAAGGAAAAGAAGGCAGAGAAGCATATACGCAACTGTTAGAGTAGCAACTTGGGGAGTTACTGACACAATTGCAAGACAACATTAGACAAGACAGCAAGGGATATTTGAATACAAGGGATTTCAAATGAGTCGAGCGAAACATATGGAATGGAGAAATGACAACAAATAAAACAAAATAGGGGTGTAGTGTAATGGTATCAGTAGAGTTATATGAACAAGAAAATAATGTAGTGGTTGAAAAAACGGCATTAGAGAAAATGGCTGAGAAAAGAAGCCAAATTATTTTCAAAAAACGTATGACAGTAGGACTAACACAGTCACAGCTTGCTGAGCGTGCAAATGTTACACAAAAAACAGTAAGTCGAATTGAGCGTGGCGATACAAAGGTGCGTGAAACGACATTACAAAAGGTTTATACAGTGCTTGGCATTACAGCACAACACTTAGAAGAATTAAAATAATAAACTCATGACTATTCAAGCGGAACAAATTCATCGTTTGAATAGTCTTTTTTATAGGAAATAGGGGTATATATTGATTATGAATGTGAGAAAATGTCATAATTAGAAGAACGAAATAACAGAATTAAGGTGATGAAATGGAACAGGAAAAGAAGAAGACGAGTAAGGGTAAAGAGGTTATGTCATGGGTTTGGCCAATTCTAATTGCGATTTTAATTGCAGTGGGTGTACGTTATTTCTTATTTGCACCTGTAACGGTAAAAGGTGAATCAATGGAGAACACATATCATGATAATGATCGTGTAATTATTAGTAAGGTAAGTAAAATTAAGCGTTTTGATGTCATTGTATTTAAGTCGCCAGTGGAAGATGATTACTATATCAAGCGCGTAATCGGTTTACCAGGAGATAATATCGAATTTAAAAACGATGAATTATTTATTAACGGTAAAAAATACAAAGAAGACTATGAACAAGATCATGTAAAGGAATATCAAGCAGATGGATTAAACTTTACAGAAGATTTTACGATGAAGGATGTAACAGGTGATGAGAAAGTACCTGACAACTCTTACTTTGTAATGGGTGATAATCGTCAAAATAGTAGTGACAGTCGTGATTATGGCTTTATTAAAAAGTCAGCTGTTAGTGGCGTTGTACTATTCAAATTCTTCCCTTGGAATTAAGGAGTTTGTAGAATATGAAACATCGTATTTTATTTGTTTGTCTAGGGAATATTTGTCGCTCACCGATGGCTGAAGCTACTTTTCGAGCGATGGTTAAACAAAAAGGTGAGCTGGATGGATGGGTGATTGATTCAGCAGGTACAAGTGGTTGGCATGAAGGAGAGCCTCCACATCGAGGGACGCGTCAAAAGTTAAAAGAACACGCTATTTCAACAGATGGAATGGTTAGCAGACCTCTTGTACAAGAAGATGGGCAAAAATTCGATTACATTGTTTGTATGGATCTCAATAATATCGAACAGACGAAACGAATAATCGGGAAGACCCATGCAAAAATCATGCGCTACTTAGATGTTATAGACGAACCAAAAGATGTACCAGACCCTTATTACACGGGTGATTTTGAAGAAACCTATCAATTGTGTGTGGAAGCAAATCAGCGTTTATATGATGAAATAATGAAGGCATAAAAAAGAGAGTTAATTGATTTCATGTGAGTGAAGTGAATTAGCTCTTTATTTGTTAACAATGATAAATAGGCAATTGAATGAATTTGGTGTATAATACTACAGTAAATTAATGGCTCGTCCATGTCGGGCGACAGTATAACTGCCCACCCGTCGACAATTTAGGTATTCTAATTTTGAAAGAGAGTGAATTTTAATGGGACGTAAGTGGAATAACATTAAGGAAAAGAAAGCCGCAAAAGATAAAGATACTAGTCGAATTAATGCGAAATTTGGTCGTGAAATCTATGTAGCAGCTAAATCAGGCGAACCAGATCCAGTATCAAATGGCGCTTTAAAAATCGTTTTAGAGCGTGCAAAAACATATAGTGTACCAAAACATATTATTGATCGTGCGATTGATAAGGCAAAAGGAAATGTAGACGAAGTTTATGACGAACTACGCTACGAAGGTTTTGGTCCAAATGGTTCAATGGTAATTGTTGATGCCTTAACAAACAACGTAAACCGTACAGCTTCAGACGTTCGTGCAGCATTCGGTAAAAATGGTGGGAACATGGGTGTTAAAGGTTCTGTTGATTATATGTTCAACAAAACAGCTGTATTTGGTGTAGAAGGTAAAACAGCAGATGAATTACTTGAAGTATTCATCATGGCAGACATTGATGTACGCGATGTTTTTGAAGAAGGCGATGTAACGATTGTATATGCAGAACCAACTGATTTTGCACGTGTAGATGAAGCATTAAAAGCAGAAGGTATTGAAGAATTCACAGTTGCTGAAATTTCAATGCTTCCACAAACAGAGGTTCAATTAGACGAAGCGTCGATGGCTCAGTTTGAAAAAATGATTGATGCATTAGAAGAACTAGAAGATGTCCAACAAGTGTATCATAATGTAGAACAAGCCTAATATAGAATGAGGAATCACGATATTTGAAAGTGATTCCTCTTTTTTTATATTACGCAACATACAATTGATTGGAGCGTTCTATATTCTATAGAATAGGAGTGATTTTCATGGGTTGGAAAAAGATAACTTTGTTGAGCTGTCTAGCATCAGGCGTAATCTTTTGGCTTGGTACGGATTATATAATGAATAAAGGTACGAAACCAAAAGCAGATGGTAAAAGCAACTATGCTATCGTATTAGGTGCAAAAGTGAATCCAGGTGCAGTTCCGTCAAAGTCCTTAAAAAATCGTTTAGATGCAGCAGCAGAATACGCTAAACAATATCCACATGTACAACTCATTGTTTCTGGTGGTCAAGGCGATGATGAAGACGAGGCAGAGGCAGTTGTCATGCGTGACTATTTAATCGAGCAAGGGATTGAAGAGCATCGCTTAATTGTAGAAAAGAAATCAACTTCCACCTATGAAAATATTAAATTCTCATCTCAATTCATTCCACTTAATCAAGAAAAAATTACACTGATTACAAATGACTTCCACTTAGCACGCGCACAAATGATTGCAAAACATTTTGGTTTTAATGTAGATGTAGTAGCTGCTCCTACACCGAAAACAATTGAATTTACTGCACGCGCGAGAGAACGCGCAGGTCTTATCTTACAAAAAGTAAAATTATGGCGTTAAAAAAAGAGAGTCGATCCTTTACGGAACGAGCTCTCTTTTTTGATTAAGCTTCTAAAAACTCTGTAATTTGCTTACGGTATTTAGAAAGTGATGAAGCAGAAACACCATAATATTCAGCAACATCTTTTACTTTTGACAAGCCGCCCTCTGGAATCATGTTCGTTGCTTGTCCAGCTAAAATCGCACTTGCTGCAACTGTTTCTGGTTTCTTCGCCTTCACTGTTTCTGAATCTAAGAACTGTTGAAGTTTTTCTAAGAAAGCAGCTGCTTCTAAGTTATATTCAGCTAAGTATTTTTCAGCAAGTGTTTGAACAGATGATTCTTCGTCTGCTACAGCCACTTCTTTTTTCGGAGCTTCTTCTACAACAGCTTCTGTTTCTACAACTTCCGTTGCTTCTTCTTCTACCATTGGCGAATTGCTTTCACCGAATACTTTATACAGTTCGTATGAATCTGTAATACCTGCTTTTAGCTTTTCTAATAAAGCGTTCTTTGTTACTTCGTCATTCTTAGGAATGAATAAAGCAGAACTCTTCACAAGTAAGCCATTTTCACCTAGACGAGGGTCTGGTAATGCGATACCGAACAACCATTCGCCTGGTGTGTTACCTTCAGAAGTTGCAGGGATTTGATATGTCTTGCCATCAACTTCATCTAAAAGTGTAATCACTTTTTCATCATATGATTCAACGTGTGCCAAAATGAAACGAGGATTATGCCAATTTTGGATAATCTCTTTTACTTGCTGACGCATTGTTGTTTCACTTTGGTTTGCAATGAATGCTTGCCATTGCGCTGGTTCTTCAATATATACAGATGTTTCAATGTTAATTGCATTGATTAAAAAATCAGGGAAAACAGAAGAAAGTTCTCCTAGCAATTGTTGATAACGTTGATTCATTTTGTAGTTTGAAGCAGGATTAACCTCTTGGATGAATGTACGCTCTAGACGATTCAATTCATCATTTACTAAGTTCATAAGATTGCCATCCGCATTCTTACCGTGACACTTCTTATATTTTTTACCACTGCCACATGGACATGGATTGTTACGACCTACCAATGTCTAGCACCTCACTTTAAAAATTGGGCATAGAAATAGATTAGCATAAATCTGAGGAAAATATAAGTTCTTAACCTTTATTTTTAAATATAGGAAGAATAAGCACGACAATTCGTTGCAATTTTCCAAAATTTATTGAATAATATAATAAATATTTCGAAAATCGAAAAGAATAGAAAAGAGGAACAGACATGACAATTACATTTGATGAGTATCAATATGCACGACCAGATATTGAAGAAATGAAAAAAGATTTAATGCAACTTGTAACAAAGTTTAAAGAAGCTTCAACAGTAGAAGAACAGGAACAAGTACTGGATGAAATCAATGTTATTCGCAATCACTACGGAACAATGGATAATATCGCATATATTCGTTCTTCAATCGACACGAACGATACATATTACCGTAAAGAGCGTGAATTTTTAGATGAAAACGGTCCAATTCTACAAGAAGTGCAAACAGCTTGTTATGAAGCGTTAGTCAATTCGAAATTCCGTAAAGAATTAGAAGAGAAGTATGGTTCACAGCTCTTTTCTTTAGCTGATTATGTATTAAAAGGTTTTTCAAAAGAAGTCATTGAACTGATGCAACAAGAAAATAAACTAAGTACGGAGTATTCAAACTTAATTGCTTCGGCTCAAATTGAGTTTCAAGGTGAAACATATACATTGGCACAACTTGCACCATTTGCTGAATCAAAAGATCGTGCAACGCGTAAAGTAGCACGCGATGCAAGTTCATCATTCTTCGCAAAACATGAAGCAGAGTTTGATCGCATCTATGATGAATTAGTAAAAAATCGTCATGCACAGGCAGTTAAGTTAGGCTATAAAAACTATGTGGAGTTAGGCTATGTCCGTATGAACCGCGTCGACTATAATGCAGAGATGATAAAAGGATATCGCGATCAAATTCGAGATGTTGTCGTACCATATGTGACGGAATTACGTGAACGTCAGCGTAAAAGAATTGGTGTTGATACATTAAAATTCTGTGATGAAGCATTCACATATGCGACAGGAAATCCAACACCAAAAGGTGATGCTGAATGGATTGTTGCACAAGGTGCACAAATGTATAAAGAACTGTCACCGCAAACGAATGAATTCTTCCGTTACATGCAAGAGCGTAACTTAATGGACCTAGTTGCGAAAAAAGGAAAGCAAGGTGGCGGTTACTGCACATTCATCGAAGATTATGAGTCACCATTTATTTTCTCTAACTTTAATGGAACATCAGGAGATATTGATGTTTTAACACATGAAGCAGGTCATGCATTCCAAGTATATTCAAGTCGTCATATTGGTATTCCAGAGTATTTATGGCCGACTTCTGAATCAGCAGAAATTCATTCGATGAGTATGGAATTCTTCACATGGCCTTGGATGGAGCTATTCTTCAAAGAAGACACAGAGAAATATAAATTCTCACATCTTGAAAGTGGATTAATGTTCTTGCCATATGGTGTATCTGTCGATGAATTCCAACATGTTGTGTACGAGAATCCAGAGATGACACCTGACGAGCGTAAAGCTGCATGGCGCGAAATCGAGAAGAAATATTTACCACATCGTGATTATGATGGCGATGCGTATTTAGAGAAGGGTGGCTTCTGGCAACGCCAAGGTCATATTTTTGCAAGTCCATTCTATTACATCGATTATACATTAGCGCAAGTATGTGCATTCCAATTCTGGAAACGTTCACGAGAGGATTATCAAGCAGCATGGAAAGATTATTTAGCACTGTGTCGCTTAGGCGGTTCAAAGTCTTTCACAAAGCTAGTTGAGGCAGCTCATTTAACGTCTCCATTTGAAGCAGGATGTTTAGAAGATGTTGTAGTAGCGATTAAAGCATATTTAGATAATGTTGATGATACGAAATTATAAATAAATGAGATGGGAAATCGTAAATAAAACGATTTCTCATTTTTTTGATGTTAGATTTTCCTATTCTGTGGAAATATTCTATAATATGTACAAGAAATGGAGTGATGTACGTTGACGAAAAAAGTGTGGTTCCAAGCAGGTATTGGACTCCTTTTAACATTATTAATTATTAAGTATTTTATGGAGATTAAACATATCTTCTATCCAATCGCTGTTATTCTAAGTGCGATTTTTACACCTTTATTAATTGGTGGGGTTTTGTTCTACATTACGGAACCGCTACAACGTTTTTTAGAGAAAAAGAAATTTCCGCGTTGGTCGAGTATTCTCAGTATCTTCTTACTACTGATTGGATTAGTGGCAATCTTTGTATCATATGTATGGCCATTAATTGCTACTCAGCTGAATAACTTCTTAGCTGCATTACCAGGATTCATCGACGAAGTAACAAAGTGGTCGAAATATGTCGTGAACCAACGTGAGCATTTACCAGAACAAGTTCAAAAATCGATTGATGGAGCGATTAATGGAATTAAGGATTATGCACTATCAACGAGTAAATTTGTACTTGATGTGATTTCAAAAGTCGTTGCCTGGGCATTTGTTCTGATTTTAATTCCATTCTTCTTTGGCTATATGCTAAAAGATCATGAGAAATTTGCACCGCGTATTTATAATTTGTTTACAGGTAGTCGCCGTGAGTGGGTTAAGAAGACGATTGCAGATGTGAATGAAGTGCTACGTAGCTACATTCAAGGTCAGTTATTAATTAGTTTCTTACTTGCGCTCATGATGTTCATTGGTTATTTAATCATTGGTTTAGACTATGCATTATTATTAGTGATTTTCGCATTCTTTATGAATATCATTCCATTCATTGGACCATGGATTGCCTTTATTCCGGCACTTGTAATTGGTTTTCTAGATAGTCCAATTCAAGCATTATGGGTATGTGTTGTGACACTTGTTGCGCAACAAATTGATGGTAACTTGATTACGCCGAATGTAATGGGGAAAACATTAGATATTCATCCATTAACAGTTATTACGATTATTTTAGCAGCAGGAAATATCGCTGGTTTCCTCGGTATTCTGTTAGGTGTACCTTTCTATGCAGTTATGAAGGCAATTATCAAAAATATTTATGCGCGTCGATTAGAAATTCGGAAAGCCGTCACCAAAGAAATATAAGGAGTGTTATACTTAATAACAACTGATTTTAAAGGAGTTTATTATGCTAACATTTGAAGAAAAAAAAGAGGTTATCCGTCGCTTTCCAGAATTAACGGAAAAACCGATTTCAATGAATCGCTTGAACTATCATTTTGAAGGTAGTCGCTACGAGAAGAAAATTGTTGTAGAGAAGTTACATCCGAATGGTAATGGCTTTGTCTATGTAGGGGATTTACTTGCTTATGATGCAGATGATCGTGGTCTTGTGAACATTCGTGACTTTGATGAAACACAATTAGTTGAAGTAATCGAAGATGCAATTATGTATTTATCAGAAGTAGATGAACCGAAAGAAGAAGTTGTCATTGAAGAAAGCTGGAAGAACAATAAAAATGACCAATTACTTCTTGTACATGAAGAACCATTTTGGAATGTGTACCATGCATTCAACTTAGAAGAAAGCTTTGGAACGAAAGAAGATGCAGAACAGTATCTACGTGAAGAAGGCTTTAAAAAAGAGAAATAATAGAAGAAGGAGCGAGTTCATTGACGAACTTGCTCTTTTTTTATATAATTATCTTGAATTCGAGATAATTATGAAGAGGGGGGATTTAAATGGAACATATATTTATAAAAGGATCAAATGAACAAGCCCCAACATTTTTATTACTACATGGAACAGGTGGTAATGAAAAAGATTTACTTGGTTTAGGACGAGAGATGAATCCAGAAGCATCATTACTTGGTGTACGAGGCAGCGAAGTAGAGAATGGTATGCCGCGCTTTTTCAAACGTCTAGGAATGGGTGTTTTTGATTTAGATAATTTAGAACTACGTACAAAAGAATTAGCAGCGTTTATTGATGAAGCAGCGAAAGAGTATGATTTTGATCGTGACAATGTCATTGCGATCGGCTATTCAAATGGGGCGAATATTGCTGCGAACCTATTTTTCCAAGTAGGAAAAGTCGTAAAAGGCGCAATTTTACATCATCCAATGATTCCACGTGAAGATGTGACGTTACCAGACCTTACAGGGCTGCGTGTATTTATTACAGCAGGAGAAAACGATCAGATGTGTCCAATTGAGCAATCAACGGGCTTAAAAGACTATTTAGAGGACGCAGGAGCGGATGTAAAAATGTATTGGCATCAATACGGTCATCAATTAACAATGGATGAAGTACAAGCTGCAAAAGAATGGGTAGAGCGTTCTTTTTAAAATGATTCAATAAATAAACGAGCCTGGGACATAAGTGTAAAAAACACATTCCACATGAGCATAAGAAAAACTGGAATCGCGCTGTGGCGCGGTTCCAGTTTTTCGTTGCGAACTCTAAAAAGGGAAGATGACATGTTTTATTCCAGGCTCGTTTTAATTATTTTGCATTTCTTTTGTTTTTACGGAATGGTAACCACCAGTTCCAATCCCCGAATAACTTCATTAAACTTGGTACAAGAAGAAGACGTATGATTGTAGCATCAATTGCGATAGCAATCGCAATCGCAACACCAATTTGTTTCACAGGCATAATATCTGTAAATGCAAACGAACCTGTTAATACAATCATAATGAGTGCTGCAGATGTGATGATTTTACTTGTTTGCGTTAAACCATCAATTGTAGCTTTCGCGTTACTACTTCCTTTTTCATATTCTTCTTGAATACGAGAAATTAAAAATACTTCATAGTCCATACTCAATCCGAATACAAGACAGAATGTAATGACAGGAATGATTAAAACAATACTACCTGCATCTAATCCAAAGTGACCGTATTGGAAGATATATACGAGTAAACCGAATGCAGCAGTTAGTCCAAAGATATTCATAATAATCGCTTTTAAAGGGATAATAATCGAGCGGAAAGCGATTAAAAGAATAATGAACGTCGTCACGATAATAATGAGGCCTGCTTCAACAACATGATCTGAAATTTCATCGAAGATTTCTTGATTATATTTCGGCGCACCGGCTAATTTAAAGTTTGGTTTTGACCAATCACGCGCCCATTGTTGTGCTTCAGAAGAATCACCCGCTACATTTAATGTAATTGGAATCATTAATTGATCTTTATGGATGAAAGCATCCTGTGCTTTTTCTAGACTCGTTTTCGCCTGTGGGATTTGACTAGCTTGATTCCATTCTTTTACCGTTTTAATATCTGCTGTTGTGAATGCAGTTTTTACATCTTTTACGAGTGAGTCTTTCTCGAGTTTTTTCTGAAGTGAAAGAATCTCTTTACGACCACCATCGTTATCCCAGCCATCTTTACGTTCAACTAAGGCATAAACAGTTGATTGGCTATCTAATTTAAACTCTTTATCTAATTTTTCATATGCGACACGTGCATCATATGTTTTTGGTAGTGCATCAATTTGTGGAATTGTTAGTTTAATATCCTTAATCGGAATCATCATAAGCACAAGTACTGCAAGTGATGCGATGACAACGAGTACAGGTCGCTTCATAACTGTTGAAGCGAAAGCATGCCAACGTGAGGTAGCAGTTGGTTTCACACGAATAATTGTCCACTTGTTTAGACGATCACCTAGTAGTGTTAAAATTGCTGGAGATAATGTCAGAGCTGTAAAAACAGCGAAGAATACAACAACTGAACCACCCAATGCGATATTTTCAAATAGTTCGACGCGAATAACACTAATCGCAGCTAGACCAATCATGACACAAATAGCAGAGAAGATAATGGATTTACCCGCTGTTTGAATCGCGATTTGAACAGCATGCTCGACAGATGTTCGTTGTCTTTCTTCTCGATAACGATTAATGAAGAGTAGCGAGAAGTCGATGCTTAAGGCAAGTCCGAGCATTGGAATAATATTTAAAATGTAGACGGACAGCGAAATAGAATCACCGATAATTACCATTGCAAAGAATGTCACGATAATCGTAGAAATCCCGATTAAAATAGGAAGAATCGAAGCGACAACAGAACCGAATGCTAATAGTAGAACAATGACTGCGATTGGTAAACCGATTAATTCTGCTTGCATTAAGTCTTTTTGACTCGCTTCATTCATATCTTTTGAAATGACAGGTCCACCTGTATATTCAATATTTTTGTCATCTTTTGTGAGATTACGAACATGTTCTACCACAGGACCTAAATCTTGAGAACTTTCATCAAAGTTTAAAACTGCATACGACAGGTTTTTAGAATATTGATCTTTTTCTTTGAGAGGTGAAATGATGGAGTCAATTTCAGGCTCTTCTTTTTTTAATTCATCCAATGTACTTTTAATTTTCTTATCAGATACATCGTTAAAAACAACAAGAATAGAATCAGCAGGTACATCAAAATTTTTGTTTAGTTCTTTCATGACAGCTTGATGTTCAGCATCTACTTTGAAGCCGTCACCCTTTAAATAATCGGGAATTTTGACTGCGAAGAAAGCACTGATGACGATGAAAATCACCCAGAGAGCGACAATACTTTTCGCATGTTTCGTAATAAATTGTGAGTAGCGAACCATGGTGACACCCTTTCTAACATACTTTGCTTTCAGTTTACAAAATTTCAAAAAGGAATACGAATAAAAGAAATCACTTTTTTACCGTTTTAGAAGATTAAAAGGAATAGATGTATTTTCGAGAATTATTTGGTAAACAGAAAAAGTACGGAACAAAATAAGTCGAGTGCTCGCAACAAAAAAAGAAATCACGCCATCGCGCAATTTCTTTGTGAGTAGACTTTTATAAGAATAGATTGAAAAATAGGAAGATTAATGCACCAAGTGCTGCTGAAATTGGCAGTGTAATAATCCATGTAATGACGATATTTCGCGCCACACCCCATTTAACGCCTTTGACATTTTGCGCTGTACCTACACCCATAATAGAAGATGAAATGACATGTGTTGTCGAAACCGGTAAATGAATTTGTGTTGCACCGAAAATGATTAAAGCAGAAGATAAATCAGCTGCTACGCCGTTTACTGGACGAATCTTCATGATCTTACCACCAACTGTTTTGATGATTTTATAACCACCAATTGATGTACCAAGCCCCATCGCAGTTGCTGCAGCAATTCGTACCCACATTGGTACGCCAGCATCTGCTGATAAATAGCCACCAGACATTAAGGCAAGAGCGATAATCCCCATTGATTTTTGTGCATCATTTGTTCCGTGTGAGAAAGACTGAAGTGCAGCAGTCGCAATCTGTACATGACGGAAACGTTTATTTGAGCGATACAAGTTACGATTTTTAAAGATGACCTTGAATAGAGACATCATTAAAAATCCTAAAATAATTGCCATGAATGGTGATAGAATTAACGCCTTAATAATTGTAAGGAAACCTTCAAAATTAATAACGCCCATACCACCAGCGATGACAGCAGCACCTGCAAGTGAGCCAATTAAAGCATGCGATGAACTAGAAGGGATACCAAAGTACCACGTTGCTAAGTTCCAAATAATCGCGGAAAGTAATGCTGCTAAAATGATAACGACACCATGATTTAAAGCAAATGGGTCTACAATGTCTTTAGCGATTGCAGTTGCCACACCTGTAAAAGTGATTGCACCGACAAAGTTCATTATAGCAGCCATTGTTACAGCCACTCTAGGCGATAATGCACGCGTAGAAACGGCTGTAGCAATGGCATTTGCAGTATCATGAAAGCCATTGATAAAGTCGAACGTAAGTGCAGCGATGACGACGACGATTGTTAATAGAAATACAGTATCCATTTCGACATCTCCTATGCGTTACGCATGATAATTGTATCCATCGCATTGGCTACGTTTTGGCAGTAGTCAGCTACTTCTTCAAGTTGTTCGTAAATATCTTTGAATTGTGTAATACGAATTGGATCTTTTTCATGTGAGAATAATTGTTTGATTGATGTACGTAATACCTCGTCACATTTACGTTCGTAGTCTTTAATAACAATTGCGTGTTCACGCATGTTTAACAATTTACGATTTAATAAATGTTTCATCGCAGCGACAATTTCATCTGTGCTAAGTGTGATGTACTTTAAGAAATCACGCATGTAGTCATCTACTTCTGTTAACGAGAACATCTCAAAGTGTGCAATACATCCTTCAATTCCATCTAAAATATCATCCATACGAACGGCTAACTCTAAAATATCTTCACGTTCGATTGGCGTCATAAATGATTTATTTAACATTTGGATTAACTGATGAATCAGTTTATCACCATCTGTTTCGTATTTTTTCAGTGTAACGCTAAGTTCCTTTAAATCAGCGATGCTTGTGATGCGAAAATCGTCTGCATAGTGTGATGCAGCATTTAGGTTTTCAGCAATTTGATAAAGTGCGGCAAAGAATGGATCTTCTTTTTTTGAGCTGAACATGTAAATCCTCCTAGTTTGAAACAACCATATAAGTTTTTAAACGCAACTATAATAATAACAAATTCAAAACGAATACCGTATAAAAAAAGCAATTAATCTTAATAAAATTTACAATCTTGTAACATACATATTTAGGGAAATACGGCTTATAGATTGATGTGGTGCATATTCAAGAAACAGTTGTTTATTTAAATAGGAAGAGTTTATATAAAAGTAGGCAAAAATCTATAAAGGTTACAAAAAGTAAGTTAAAAACTAGTTTGCGTTCCATTTCGACTTACTTCAAGCAAATGGCAAGATAAAACTTCTTAAAAGCGTTATGATAAAAGAGTAGTACAGATTGAAGAAATGGAGATGAACAATATGGAATATCGTATTGAACATGATTCTATGGGAGAAATCAAAGTCCCAGCAAATAGTAAATGGGGCGCTCAAACGCAAAGAAGTACAGAAAATTTCCGCATCGGTTCAGACCGCATGCCAATTACTTTTATACATGCATATGCGATTTTGAAAAAATCAGTCGCAAAAGTTTGTGTTGATTTAGGAACACTTTCAGAAGCGAAAGCTGAAGCTATCACTTTTGCAGCAGATGAAATCATTGCAGGTAAATATGACAACCAATTCCCTCTTGTTATTTATCAAACAGGTTCAGGTACACAGACGAACATGAATGTGAATGAAGTCATTGCACATATCGGTAATGAATATCTAGCTGAAAAAGGTGTAGAAGAACGTCTACATCCAAATGATGATGTTAATAAATCTCAATCTTCAAATGACTCTTTCCCAACAGCGATGCATATCGCAACTTCTCTAGCTGTTGAACATAATTTATTACCTGCTTTAGCGCAAATTAAAGCAACACTACAAGCGAAATCAGAAGAATTTATGCACTTAATTAAAATCGGTCGTACACATCTACAAGACGCGACACCTCTTACATTAGGACAAGAAGTAAGTGGTTGGTTGTATATGGTTGAAGCGTCTGAAAAGATGATTCGAGAAGCCGCACAACATATGCGCGAATTAGCGATTGGCGGTACAGCAGTTGGTACGGGATTAAATGCACCAGAAGGATTCGATGAAAAAGTAGTCGCTGAAATTTCAAAACAAACAGGTCTTGATTTTGTTCCTTCTCCAAATAAATTCCATGCACTTACATCACACGATCAAATTACAACGACACATGGTGCGATGAAAGCGTTAGCAGCAGACTTAATGAAAATTGCGAATGATGTACGTTGGTTAGCGTCTGGTCCACGTTCAGGTTTTGGTGAAATCTCGATTCCAGAAAATGAACCAGGTTCTTCAATCATGCCAGGTAAAGTCAACCCAACTCAATGTGAAGCTGTCACAATGGTAGCCGTACAAGTAATGGGGAATGATGTGACAATTGGCTTTGCGGCTTCACAAGGTAACTTTGAATTGAATGTCTTTAAGCCAGTGATTTTACACAACTTCATGCAGTCTGTTGAACTATTATCAGATGCAATTCGTAGCTTTAATGAGCATTGTTTAGTAGGGATTACGGCGAATGAAGATAAGCTAGAACATTTCTTAAACAATTCACTAATGCTTGTAACAGCTTTAAATCCTCATATTGGCTATGAAAATGCAGCGAAAATTGCGAAGTTAGCGCACAAAGAAGGCTTAACTTTAAAAGAAGCTGCGATTCAAAGTGGTCTATTAACAGAAGAACAATTCAACGAATGGGTTGTTCCAAGTAAGATGATTAAATAACTAAAAAAGCGTATAGGTGAAAAGCACGATTCTTTTCATCTATGCGTTTCTTTTTGTGTAAATATGTTATTTTATAGAAAAGGAGGGGATTTATATGAAAAAGTTATTTTATACGTTAGCAATTATAATTGGAATTTGTATCATTGTTGTACCACTGCTATTTATTTTTGTGTTGAATAACGGCAACCCTTATACAAAATACATAGTAGAAAAACATGTCCCGAATCATTTAGAACAGCAAGGTTACACAGAAAAAGATTTACATGAACAAGTTTATGTAGAACCAAAAGAAGCTTCACATGACGATTTTTATCAAGGACAGTATAAAGTAATTTTTAAAGATGAACCGAATATAACGTATTACTATGGTGTCATGAAAAAGGGCAAAGAAGTACAACAGTTTTGTGAAAAAGAAATAGTACAAAATGATGAAACCGAATATATTACAACAACTACAAAACATAGTGAAGATAACTGTACAAAATAGTATATAAGTGTGAAAAATACTATTTCATATAGACATAAAAAAACTGGAATCACGCTGTGGCGCGGTTCCAGTTTTTCATTGTAAACTCTAAATATTTCATTAAATTTCAATTTCTTTTTTAACAGTCTTTGCAACAGGTGCTTCTTTCTTTTGAATGAATAAGAAAGCAAGGTAGCGCACAAACACAATCCCTGTAATGACAATAGCGATAGCCACTTCTGTATAAGCGACAAATTGGAAGTAAGGCCATTGTAGAACATCATGTGCAAGTGTTGTTGCAATCCCTGTAATCACAAGAGGGAATGTGAATGCTGCAAAGCTTGGATAGAAGGCTAGTTTGAAAATATTGTGTAAGAAATACAGTGCGAAAAAGAATAGAATCTGACTAACGATTAAACTACTAGCTACAATAGTTGTATTCGGTACATCTGTAATTGCTAAATAGCCAGCTAAACATAGTGATGTAGGTGCAGTTAAGATTGTTAGAAGTGGCATAGCAGCAAGCTCATTGTAATGTGTTTTAATCAAACGGTAAATCATCAGTGGTACGAGTACGACGTAATTAATAATCGCTAGTACGAAGAAGATTTGACCGATTAATAAATTGAATGTTGGCGATGTGAATGTAATAACGCCAATTCCAATATACGTGATGAACCAGCTAGGGTATAAGCTCTGTAATGTTAAATCATGTTTAATGACAAAGTGATAAGTGAAGTGTGCCATAAAACCGAGATGTAACACAATCGCACCATACCATAGAACATTAGCTAATAAGATAAAATTTTCAAATTGATGAATGTATGCAGCAATACCGAATGTTGCCATTGTAAATGTTGGTGCAACAGCTGCAATCATTGGATTTTTTAATTCTTGTTTAATTGATTGGAAGTCCATTACAACGCGTAGTGTAAGGAATGCAGTTAGTAGAATAGCGATCCATACGAAGATATGCCCCACTAAGTCGAATTGGCGTTGTAACATAAAGTTTCCAAGTGATACAATCGCTAAAATGAGACCAGCCATTGGAATCGGAATTTTTTTGATGAATGACATCGAATCATCTCTTTCTTAGTTGATACCTATATTATAAATTGAAATATATTATAATAAAAATAAATTATTAAAATCATAATTATTACAAAAATTAATAATAGGAGTGGAAAATATGTTTCAGCGTTTTACAATTTTTATGCAGGCATATAAATTACGGAATTTTTCAGAAGTCGCGAATGCATTATTCATTTCGCAACCAACAGTTTCTGTCCAACTAAAAAAGCTTGAAGAAGAACTACATGTTACGCTATTTATTCGACAAGGACCGAAAGAAGTCATCCCGACAGAAGAAGCAGACTATTTATATCGCCAGCTATTAAATTTACGTGACGAATGGGATCATGTATTAGAGCAACTACAGCATATTAAAGAGAAGAAGGAAGTATGTGTTATTGCATGTTCCAATACATGTGCCACGAATTATATGCCGCGTATATATCGTGATTTACAAGATGCTTTTCCGAATATTATTTTTGAATTGAAGCAGATGAATTCAGACGATGTGATGAAGCAGATGGAACAGCATGAGGCGCATATTGGCTTAATTGAAAAACCACTTATGCATGAAACATTTCGACGTTTTCCAATCTTTGAAGATGAGCTAGTGTTAGCGGGGAAAAAGGACGCGAAACAGTGGCTGATGAGGGAAGCAGAGTCGGGTATTTATTATTACAATCAACGTTTTTTAGAAGAACAAAACGTCTATTTACCGATTTTAAAAGTGAATTCAAATGCCTTAATTGTAGAATTATTAAAGCAGGGAGAAGGTCTCACTATTTTATCGAAAGATTCGCTTGTACCAGACATTCCATATGATGAACATTATACGTATCATCGTCTTTTCTATTGTGTAACGAGAACACATCCATCCAGGAGCCAAATGAATGATTTAAATGCTTATATAGAAGAAAAATATGCATTAAAAAAATGAGATTCAATTAAGAATCTCATTTTTTATATTACTTTTCATTTTTTCGTTTATAGATGATTGTACCAATCACCAGTACGATTAAAATAAGTTGTCCAATGATGGTTTCCCACGTCGGATAGAACCCGATATTCGGATAGACAGGTAAACCTGAAATGATGTTCGTACTCATACGGTCTGTTAATTGAAGTGTATGAATACTAACACCGATAATTTTAAATGCGAGTAAGTAGATGAGTACAGTCGCTACAGCGAAGAAACGGTGTACAGGAATTTTCGCACTCACTTTTAATAAGAAGAATGCGACTACTGCTAGAATTGCGATGGCTACGGCAATACCAAGAGCGAATTGACTTGTTGCCATTTTTGGTGCGATTCCTGCATAGAAAATTAATGTTTCCGCACCTTCTCGGAATACGGACAAGAAACTAATTGCTGCCATTGCGAATACCGATTGTTTTGACATGGCATGATTCATTTGTTTTGAAATATAAGCGTTCCATGCTTTGATATTTGATTTACTATGCATCCAGACACCGACACCAATCATCATAGCGGCTGCTGCAAGCCCAACGTAACCTTCAATCATTTCACGACTTGATGCAATCGAATCAGAGTTGAACAGTGTAGACATTAAGATGGCTGCCACGGCACTCAAGCCAATACCAGCGCCAGCACCGATATAAATCCATTTTGCCATATGTTCTTGATTTGATTTTTTCAAGAATGCAACAAGCGCTAAAATAATTAATAGTGCTTCTAAACCTTCACGTAGAAGAATTAATGCAGCGTCCCACATCGTATAGTTTTGATCACCATCAACTAATTGGATTTGTTGTTTAAAGTCTGTTAATTGTTTTTTTAGTGCATCTGCATCCACCGATGATTTTGTTAGTTTACCAGCAATGATGGGCATATCACTTTCAATTTTTGTGTACAGACCTGCATTTTTTGTACTAATATCACTTTCGACATTAGGCCATACTTTAATGAATTCTGTAATCGTGGCAGAAGCTTTTGAGTATTCTTTTTGGTCTATGTAATCATTTGCTTCATCAATTAAATCAGTTAAGGTTTTAAGTGAATAGCCTTTTTTTACAGCACCAACTTCTTTACCATTCGCAAAGTCTGTTACGTCTTGTTTTAATGTATTAAATGTATTTTGTAGTGAATCAAAGTTTGGATTGTCACCTTCTAATTCTAAGCGAAGTAGCGACATTTGTACTTCAATCTCACCATATGCCGTCATATCAAATTGACGAACTGGTTTTTCATTCTTTGTCCAAAAAGCATTGAATGTTTTATAACCTGTTAAGGCAGTTTCGACATTCTTTGATTGAATCGCACGTTCTAATTGATTCAAAGCAGGTGTCATCGCCATTAATACGTCTTGGCGCTCTGATTTTTCATCTACGGGATTTTCTTCTGTTTCAAGATTTGTAATCCCTGTTGAAAGAGCTGTTAATGCAGCGAGACGCTCTTCTTTATTTTTCGCTTTTTCAGCTGCAGCAAGCGCATTATTTACCTCAGTTGCTGCTTTTGAATCTTTACGATTAGAAGCTTCCCAGTCTTTTTTGAATGTGGCAATGGCTTCTTTTGCTTTTTCATCATTTCCTTGTTTCGAATTCGTGATGGCATCACTAATTGAAATGAATAGATGACTATAGTTATTAGCAGGTTCTGCAAAAGCAGGCTTTGTGTAAGAGCCTGCTAGTAATAAAAAGATTAATAAGATTGAACTAAAGCGTGTTAAAAAGTGCTTCACCGATAAAACTCCCTTTTTTCACACCAGGGAAGCAAGCGAATAGAGCACTGCCTCGATGGGTAATATATTCATTCATTTTATCCATACGACCTAAACTATTTTGAATCTTAATGAACTGATTCGGATCTTTTTGGAACGAAATGAATAATAAGCCTGCATCATGTGTCCCTGTTGAGTCCATAACACCAGAAGCATATGAATAAGAGCGACGTAATAAGCGCACATTTGCTTTCTTTGCTAAAAAGACATGTGATGTTTCAGGGACTACATTTTCACCATTTTTATCTTTGCGATCAATTTCCATCGCTTCGAATTCACTTGTTTTACCAAGTGGCGCCCCTGTATCACGATGACGTCCAAATGTTGCTTCTTGTTCATCAAGCGCTGTACGATCCCATGTTTCTAAGTGCATTTGAACTTTACGTGCCACAAGGTATGTACCACCTGTAAGCCATGATTTTGATTCACCTGATTGGATAAATACAACACGATCTGCGTCTGCCGCATCACGAGGGTTTTCTGTACCATCTTTGAATGCAAATAGATTACGTGGTGTTTCAGGTTTGCCATTCTTCATTGGAATGGCATTGAATCCAGCTTGCGACCATTTTAGTGAAACTCGACCTGTTGCGATACGAACTAAGTTACGCACTGCATGGAAGGCTACTTGTGGATCATCTGCACATGCTTGAATGCAAATATCGCCACCAGAATATTCTTCTTGTAACTGATCTTTTGGGAAGTGTGGTAAGTCTTTTAATTCTTTTGGTTTTTGATCACCAAAATCGAATTTTTTAAATAGCGATGGACCTACACCGAATGTCAGTGTTAGGTTCTTCGCATCAAGACCAACCGCTTCACCTGTATCTGCAGGAGGTACCATGATGTTTGTGACATCACCAACTGTTTCGCCATTCATTAGTTTTACAGCAGCAGGTGTCCAATCTTTAAATAATTGGGCTAATTCTGCTTTTGTTTTCACAAGAACAGTTAACGAAGCAAAATAAATATTTGTTTGTGAAGGCGTCATAATACCTGATTGATTTTTTCCATAAAACTTTACTTTATTTTTTACGTTTGTCTTGTCTTCTTCAACTGCATTATTTCTACCAAATGCAGAGAGAATACCACCCATACCTGAAGCACCGATGGCTACACCTGCTGCGCCTACACCTGTCATTTTTAACATTTGACGACGTGAGATTTTCTTTTCAAACAAATTATCTTTTTTTTCTTCGGTCATTTAAATCACTCCAAGATTGTTCCCATTTGAGCTAATGGCTCGCCAAGTTGATTAACAGCTAGAGAAAGGGCTTGTGTATCTTCTTTTTTCAATTTTGTGTAAGATACAAAACCACCATCTTTTGTTTCATGTTTTGCTAATAAATCGTTTACGTTTTTAAATTGTTTTGTTAGATTTTCAGCAAGTGCAGGGTCTTTATCTTGAATTTTCTTTTCTAAGATTGTGAAGATTTTTTCTGCACCTTCGATATTGGCTTTAAAGTCATATAAGTCAGTATGAGAATAGATTTCTTCTTCACCTGTAATTTTTGATGTTGATACTTCATTTAATAAATCAACCGCACCGTTGACCATTAGTTTTGGTGTTACTTCAACTGTTTCAACACGTGCGTGTAATTCTTTTGAATCGGCTAATAATTGATCGGCAACTTTTTCATAGCCTTTAGTTGTTTTTTCTACCCATAATGCGCGCTCTAACTTGTGGTAACCAGACCAATCTTCTTCGCCCTTACCTTCATCTTTTACATCAGCTAGACGTGCATCAATACGTGGATCTAAATCACCAAAGCTTTCAGCAATTGGCTCTGAACGTTCAAAATACATACGAGCTACTGGATAAATTTCTTTTGCTTTTTTCATATCACCAGCTTTTACAGCGTTTACAAAATCTTCAGTAGAAGATGTGAATTTGTCTAATTGATCAATTGCAAATTCTTTGTAAGCAGCAACTTCTTGATCAAGTTGAACTTGCTCTGTTTTAGGTTGCTCAGCTGTTTTACCTGTTGCATCCTCTTTTTTTGCATCTTCTGTGTTTCCGCATGCTGCTGTTAATACTGTTCCTGCTAAAAGAATAGTAGCTAAAATTGATTTTGATTTCATTATGATCCTTCTTTCGATTCGTTATTTATTACTAACAATGATAATCATTATCAGTTGAAAGTCAATACTTTTTCAATAAATAAAAAGAGAGAAGAATGTTTTAAGAAATTTCTCAAAAAGTGTATCACGAAAAAGTGAAGAATTATAGAAGTTTTTCGAAAATCCTTTCAAAATAAATAAATAGGAAGAAAGCGTGTGTGAAATAGAAAAAACACACCATATTTTCGCTTGGAAAATAGGTGTGCGAGTCGTTTATAAATAATCTTTTAATTCATTTTCTAAGAACGGTTTTGCATGTAAAAATTGCGTGAAAGCATCGTAACGCGCACGTTGTTCTTCAGTCGGTTTTTCACCTGTTTTATAAGCGCGAATGAGAATGTTTTTAGGTGTGTTTTCCATATCGATAAATTCGAGTAACTGTGCTTCATAGCCGACAAGTTGAAGAATTTCAGCTCGAATGGAGTCTGTGGCAAGTGCAGCAAAACGTTCCTTCACTAAACCATGTTGCAACATGATATCGAGTGGAGAAGCGTCGAGTTGTCGGTTCAGCTCATGTTGGCAACAAGGAACACTTAAAATTACGCTTGCGTTCCATTTGACCGCGCGCGATAATGCCATATCTGTTGCAACATCACATGCATGAAGCGTAACGACCATGTCGACTGCATTCTCATCATTATAGTCATTAATATCACCAACTAAAAATTCAAGTTGGTCGTATTGAAGATCGCGTGCAATTTCAGCACAGTGTTCAATGACTTCTTTTTTTAGGTCGAGACCTGTCACACGTAAATCTAAGCCTTTCATTTCGCGTAAATAGTAATATAACGCAAATGTCAGGTAGGATTTACCTGAACCAAAATCTAAAATACGAATCGTGCGATCTTTTGGTAAGTGTTCAAGTGAATCATCGATAAATTCAATAAAGCGATTAATTTGCTTGAACTTATCGTATTTTTGTTTTTTGACTTTACCTTCCTTTGTTTGTACACCAAGTCGTATAAGGAATGGATGTGGGACATCAGGATCTAAAATATATTGTTTTTTACGATTATGTGATAGGTTCACTTGTTTTGTACTTTGTTGTTTATTCGTTTTGAAAAGTACTTTATTCTTTTTTGATAATTGAATTTGAATCGCTTCTTCTTTGAACTCACCTTGTAGCTGTCTAAAATCTTCAAATAGCTGTGTGACTTTTTCAGCTACTTGGTCTAGTGTTACATTCTCGTGTTTTAAAATACGTTCGTATTGATATTCGAATTGAATGTGATAAATTCCTTTGAGTGCAATCGGTTTTAACTTTACGCGCTTTACTTCATTTGATTTTTGACGCGGTTGACTAATCGTTGCAGAAATAAGTTGTTCGGTTGTTAGTAAAGTCGTTACACGCTCTAACATTTCTTGAAATTCCATATAAAAACTCCTTCTACTTTATATGCGTTTAAACTATGGGTAAGTTTAACACATTTTTAATAGAAGGAGTATGACAGTCGCTTATGATTCGTCTGACTTTAAATACGTTAATGTTTTGCCTGTAAAACCGAATAGAACGGTTAAAATCGGTGATAATAAGCAGAAGAAAGCGAATGGGAAGTATTCAGTTGTTGGAACAGCTAAAACAGTTGTAATAAAAATACCGCAAACACTCCATGGAACGAGTGGATTTACAACCGTACCAGCATCTTCTACTACACGTGCTAAGTTTTTACTATGAAGTCCTGCTTTTTTAAATTGATCTTGGAATGCTTCACTTGTTAATAGAATCGATAAATATTGTTCACCAATCAATGTATTAATACCGATTGCTGTACCAGCAGCTCCAGCAATTACTGAGCGTGGACGACGTAATAAATGTTCAACTTTTAATAGAATCGCTTGAATGATACCTAGTGTGAAGAGTAATCCACCCATTGATAGCGCAAGTAATACTAAACCGATTGTTGAGAACATACTGACTAAACCACCACGTGTTAGTAAGGAATCAATCTCTTTTAAACCTGTAGTAGATTTGAAGCCATCGTATAGAATAGACATCACTTCAGTAGCTGTATAAGGATGAATAAACAGCCCAATAATGATTGCAACGAATGATGTAATCGCTAATGTTGGAATGGCAGGTACTTTTTTAAATGCCATGATGACAAGTAGTGCGACAGGAATAAAAGCATACCAATGAATTAAATCTGTTTTTAATAATGCTTCTTTGAATTGGTCGATTGCTTCCGTCTGTTTCAATTCTTTCGTTGGCGACAAAATTGCAAACAAAATGGTTGAAATAACAAGGGCTGGAATAGTAGTCCAAGCCATATTTTTAATATGATCGAATAAATCAACTTGCATAATAGAAGATGACAAGTTCGTTGTATCAGATAATGGTGACATCTTATCTCCGAAGAAAGCACCTGAGACAATAGCACCTGCTGTAATCGCTAATGATAAATCCATAGCAGAAGCCATACCGATGAATGCTACACCAACTGTAGCGGTTGTGGTGAGTGAACTACCGACTGCTACACCGACTACACAAGCAATTAAAAAGACAATCGCGAAAAAGAAGTGTGGTGAGATTGTTAAGAAACCGACGTAGATTAATGAAGGAATTGTACCTCCCATCATCAGTGCGCTAATCAAAATTCCGATAAAGAAGAAAATAAAAATAGCGCCTAATCCAGCACGTGCGCCGTTCATCATACCGAGTTCTAAATCTTTAAATGAAATACGTTTAAATGCACCATAAATAAGTAATAACAAAATGGAAATTAAAATCGGAATATGTGGAAATGCACCAAACTTAATAATAGATGCACTCATAATCGCAATAATACCTAAAATTAGAAGGAGGGCTTCTAATACAGAAGGAGCGATTTTAGCTTGAATACGAAACATAGTGTGACCTCCTATAAAAATCTATGTAAATGTATCATGTTCTACTTTTTTGCTTCAACGCATTGAAGTATAAGCTAAATTTTAGCATAGTTCATTAGATAGTCAATATAGAAAAACTGAAATGTTTCTTTAAAATAGTTATTTATACGTTTGAACGAGAAATTTCGTACGTATAATATACATTTTAGATTCTTTATGGTATGATTTTTATACATCACAATAATACCCATTTAATGGTTATTATACAAAGGGAAACCTAATTCTTACATAAGGGGGAAATGATATGACAGATAATACATATCAATTATTGGCGATTATTCTTTACATGGTTGCGATGCTTGCAATTGGCTGGTACTCGTTTAGAAAGACGAGTAACTTAACCGATTATATGTTAGGTGGTCGTTCACTTGGACCTGCTGTAACAGCACTAAGTGCAGGGGCATCTGATATGTCAGGTTGGTTATTAATGGGGTTACCAGGGGCGGTATATGCTTCTGGATTAGTAGAAGGCTGGATTGCAGTAGGTTTAACAGTCGGTGCATATTTGAACTGGTTATTAGTTGCACCACGTCTACGTGTATATACACAAGTATCGAATAACTCGATTACGATTCCGAGTTACTTAGATAACCGTCTAAAAGATTCATCTAAATTATTACGTATTGCTTCAGGACTTATTATTTTAGTATTCTTTACATTTTATGTATCGTCAGGTATGGTATCCGGCGGTGTATTCTTTGAAAGTTCATTCGGTTATAGCTATCATTCAGGTTTATTACTAGTAGCTGGTGTCGTAGTTGCTTATACATTATTCGGTGGATTTTTAGCCGTAAGTTATACAGACTTTATTCAAGGTTTAATTATGTTTTTAGCTCTAGTTACCGTACCAATTGTCGGTGTATTTGTAACAGGAGGCATTGGTGAAACAGTAACGTCGATTAAAGAGGTTAATCCAGATTACTTAAGCTTCTTTGCGACTGCTACGACAGCAGGTGTCATTTCTTCATTAGCTTGGGGATTAGGTTACTTCGGTCAACCACACATCATCGTGCGTTTTATGGCGATTTCAAGTGTAAAAGAAACAAAACAAGCACGTCGCATTGGTATCGGCTGGATGATATTAAGTTTATTCGGTGCGATGACGACAGCATTAGTCGGCATTGCTTACTATCAACAACATGGTTTAACATTGAAAAATCCTGAAACGGTATTTATCGCGTTAGGACAAATTCTATTCCATCCATTCGTAGCAGGTATTATGTTAGCCGCAATTCTAGCTGCGATTATGAGTACGATTGCCTCTCAATTAATCGTTACATCTTCAGCATTAGTTGAAGATATCTACAAAGCAGTATTTAATAAAAGTGCGTCAGATAAGCACTATGTATTTATGGGACGACTAGCTGTTTTAGTCGTATCACTATTTGCATTATGGGGTGCATGGGATCAAGATAATACAATTTTAGAATTAGTTGCATTTGCATGGGCTGGTTTCGGCTCAGCATTCGGTCCAGTCATTCTTTTAACATTATTCTGGAAGAAAATCACACGTTGGGGTGCTCTATCAGGTATGGTTGTCGGAGCAGTTGTTGCTTATGTATGGGGACAAAATAAAGAACTTCATGGAATGCTTTATGAAATCGTACCAGGTTTCTTCTCGGCATTCGTTGTTGTGATTATTGTCAGTCTGATGACATATAAACCAAATCCAGAGATTGAACGTGAATTTGAAGAGACAAAAGAGATATTACGTCGCGATAAATAGGGTATAATCAAACTAACAAACCGTAGTTCCATATTTTAGTGGGCTACGGTCTTTTTAAAAATAAGGGGTGCTTGTATGTTTGAATTAGATCATGTCGTTTATTTTACGAAGAAAAGTCCTGAAGAAGTAGCAGCGAATGAATTGATATCAGGCATTCATCCTGTTGTGGGTGGACAACACTTACAATGGGGAACACATAATGCGTTATTTTATACGAAGTCGAGTTACATTGAATGGTTATCAGTCGAAAATGAAACTAAAGCAAAAGAAAGTCGTCATCCGTTAATTGAACAATTACTATTTGATGTAGATGGACGTGAAGGATTTGCTTCAATTTGTTTACGTTCTGAGAATTTAGAGAAGATGGATCGCTACTTTAAAAAGATGGGCTATAAAACAAGTGGAGTATTGCCATCTGAACGTAAAACAGCGAGCGGAGAAATTCGTCGTTGGAAAATGCTTTTCATTGATCAAAAAGTGGGGAATGCGTTACCATATCCATTCTTCATTGAATGGGAGCAAGGAATGGAAGAACGTCTTGAAACGTTGCGTGAAGATGGTACGTTAAAACCAGATAACGAAGAATTAACGATTAAAAAATGTATCTTCCATGTACATGATGTTGAACAAAAACTAACGCAATGGGCTCGTCTATTATCATTGCCAACAAAGGATCATACATTACGACTTGATAATGCAATTTTTGAGTTTGTGGAATCAGCAGATGAAAAAGAACGCCTACATACGATTGAAGTTGTGAAGGCTTGGACAATTGAATAGCAGTATGATAGGATGAAATTAACTTTTTAGGACGGGAGGCTTTTCGAAATGGTAATTCGTATTCGATTGAATGATGCAGTATGCAATTAAATACATCATATACGGCGAATTACGTCTTCTATTCGATTAGTCATCAATTTAAAAGGAGGGAGTAAGCGTATGTTTGCTCTGTCCTTTTTTTATTTTGTCAAAAAAGGGTAGATGTAATTTGCCCGTATAGTAGATGAAGGAGGAAGTTTTTTGGATCAAATTATAGAAAAAGCGATATTAGTGGGTGTGAATTTACGTCACGATCCACACTTTGAATATTCAATGGAAGAATTGGCGAATTTAGCAGAGGCATTAAATGTAGAAGTAGTTGGTGTCATTACACAAAATTTAGAGCGTGTGACAGCTTCGCATTACGTTGGTACGGGGAAAATTGATGAAGTACGTAGTTTATATGAAGCAATGGACGCTAACTTAGTTATTTTCGATGACGAATTGTCACCAGCACAAATTCGTAATTTAGAAAAAGACTTAGATTGTAAAGTCATTGATCGTACGATGCTAATTCTAGATATTTTTGCGCGTCGAGCGAAAACAAAAGAGGCACAGATGCAAGTTGAGATTGCACAGTTACAATATATGCTACCACGTCTAGTCGGTATGTATAACTCATTATCACGTCAAGGTGGTGCGACTGGCGGTGGTTTTGCGAACCGCGGTGCTGGTGAAACGAAGTTAGAGCTTGATCGTCGTAAAATCGAGGAGCAAATTACAAAACTTCGTCGCGATTTGGAAGTTGTAAAAGAACAACGTGAAACACAGCGTAAACAACGCCGTAAAAATAATATTCCTGTTGTATCACTTGTCGGTTATACAAATGCAGGGAAATCAACGATTATGAATCAACTATTGGCGCGTACGAGTGATGAAGAACACAAGCAAGTATTTGAAAAAGATATGCTGTTTGCGACGCTAGAGACTTCAGTACGTCAAATTGAATTAGAGGATCGTAAAAAGTTTTTACTTACGGATACAGTTGGTTTTGTTAGTAAACTCCCTCACCATCTGGTAAAAGCATTTCGCTCGACACTTGAAGAAGCACGCGATGCAGATTTACTATTACATGTAGTGGATGTCTCGAATGAAGATCATGAATATATGATGGAAGTAACGAATAAAACATTACAAGCAGTTGGCGTAGAGGGTGTACCAACTATCTATGTTTATAATAAAGCAGATTGTACAGAAATTACGTATCCATATGTGAATCAGAATCGCATTTGGTTATCGGCTCGTGATGGTAAAGGACTAGATGAATTAATCGGTATGATTCGTTCAGAAGTTTTCTCAGACTATGTCACACTTCGCGTATGTATTCCATATGATCGCGGCGATTTAGTTTCATTTTTAAATGAAAAGGCGAGCATTAAAGAAACAGCTTATGAAGAGGATGGTACGCATTTAAAAGTGGAAGTTCGTTTAGAACATGAACCGAAACTAAAGCCATTCATCATAACAGAATAAAGTTAGAAGCGTTCTATAGTGGGGTATATTTCCTCTATGGAACGCTTTTTTTATATGCATGTGTATTTTTAGAGAGGACAGATAGAAAAAAGTGTATATGATGGAAATACAAGAAAAGACTTAAATTTTATGACGTTTGTTGTTAATAAAGCGTTTTTAACGTAAAAATTAAGTCTTTTTTTATTGAAAAATGAGAATTTTCTAAATTTTGACAAGTTATTTTTGTGTGTGTATAATGGACATACTCTTTTCAAAAAAAGATATTGATTAAATTATTTGACTATTTAAGAAATTGAAAGTAGGAGTTTATATGGAAACAAAAGAGCGAATTGCGAAGTCAGTTCCACAAAAAGGCTTCTTCGGTCATCCGAAAGGTCTGTTCACACTGTTCTTTACAGAGTTTTGGGAGCGCTTCTCTTACTATGGTATGAGGGCCATCTTACTTTACTTCATGTACGATACAGTAGCAAATGGCGGTTTAGGTATTGATAAAACAACCGCTACATCAATCATGTCAATCTATGGTTCATTGGTTTACATGTCTGGTATCATCGGTGGTTGGGTTGCCGACCGTATTTTAGGATCACGTAGAACCATCTTCTGGGGTGGGGTACTGATTATGCTTGGTCATATCTGTTTAGCATTACCAGGCGGTATTACATTATTATTCATCTCAATGGTATTTATTATTTTAGGTACAGGTCTATTAAAACCAAACGTATCATCAGTTGTAGGTGACATTTACGAGCCAGGCGACAACCGTCGTGACGCTGGTTTCAGTATTTTCTATATGGGTATTAACTTAGGCTCATTTTTAGCGCCACTAGTAGTAGGGGCTGTTCAAAAGAACTATAACTATCATGCAGGTTTTAGTATTGCTGCAATCGGTATGTTCTTAGGTCTTGTTATGTATAAAATTACAGAGAAGAAAAACTTGGGTATGGCTGGAGCAAAACCGACAAACCCATTAAACGAAGAAGAACGTGCGAAACTAATTAAAAACTCAATTATTTTCTTAGTTGTTGCCGCAATTTTATTAGCGATTGCTGGATTCTTTGGCTGGATTTCAATTAGTAATGCTGTAAACTTCTTCACAGTAGTTGGTTTATTAGCACCAATCACTGTATTCATTTGGATGTTTACATCGAAGAAAACAAAAGCAGAAGAAAAATCGCACTTACTTGCATATATTCCTTTATTCATTACGGGTGTTATGTTCTGGATTATTCAAGAGCAAGGCTCAACAATTTTAGCGCGTTATGCAGAAGGTCGTACCGATTTGACAATTGGTTCATTTGAGATTGCACCAGCTTGGTTCCAATCATTGAACCCGCTATTCATCATTATTTTTGCACCAATTTTTGCAGCATTATGGGTGAAATTAGGTAAACGTCAACCATCGACACCAATCAAATTCTCATTCTCATTATTCTTTGCAGGTGCATCATTCTTAATTATGATCATTCCAGCTGTTCTATCTGATGGTCAAACATTAGTAAGTCCATTCTGGTTAGTTGCATCATTCTTATTAGTTGTATTCGGTGAATTATTAATGTCACCTGTTGGTTTATCAGCAACAACTAAATTAGCACCAGAAGCCTTTGCTGCACAAACAATGGCATTATGGTTCTTAACAAGTACAGCAGCACAAGCATTAAATGCACAATTTGCAAAAGTGTTTGATAAAGTATCTGAAGTACAATACTTCGGTTTCTTAGGTGGAGCAGCCATTGTTCTATTCTTAATTATGTTAATGTTAAGTCCATGGATTTCACGTAAGATGGGCTCAATTAAATAAGTTCTTTCTATATAAAAGGAATCGTATCCAAGTGGTACGGTTCCTTTTTTGATTGTACACAATTTAAATGTGTCGAAAGTGTGTCTTTTCATGTAATTTTACTGTAAAAGGAAATAAATTATAGTATTGAAGAATCCTTATATTATAAGGATTTACAGTGGTTTTTATCGTATGAATATATCATTTGTAAACGGATTAACTGATAATACTTATCATTTAGTCATTGAAAATGATTATCAACATGCTATAATGTATGAGTGAGTAAATGATAGTCATTATCATTTCATCTACTCAAATAAATAACGACATTGGGGATTACAATGAAGAAAAGATATCTTTTTATAGCGCTTATATTGTTATCACTTCTTTCATTATTTGTAGGAGTGAGTCGCATATCACCAATGGACTTACTGGACTTCGGTTCAGAAGAGACACAAATCTTTTTGATTAGTCGTGTACCAAGACTTGTAGCGATCATCTTAGCAGGTGTAGGGATGAGTATTGCAGGTTTAATCATGCAAAGCTTGAGCCGTAATAAGTTCGTATCACCAACTACTGCTGGTACGCTCGATGCAACCAAACTTGGTATTTTAGTATCCATGATGATTTTTGTGAATGCAACCCTACTTGAGAGAATGGTCGTTGCTTTTGTATTCGCGCTAGCCGGCACGCTATTATTCATGCAAATTTTAAATCGAATCAAATTTAAAGACGCCATTTTTATTCCTTTAATCGGGATGATGTTTGGTAATGTTCTAAACTCAATTACGACATTCTTTGCGTATAAGATGAATATTATTCAAAACTTATCAACTTGGCTACAAGGGGATTTCTCAACGATTCTGAAAGGTCGTTATGAACTTCTTTACATAAGTGTTCCGATTCTCATCATTGCCTATTTTTATGCCAACCGTTTTACAGTTGCAGGAATGGGAGAAGACTTTGCTAAAAACTTAGGGATTAAATACAAACGTATTGTAAACTTTGGTTTAGTGTTAGTGGCACTTATTTCAACATCTGTTGTATTAACAGTTGGTGTGATTCCATTCGTTGGATTAATCATTCCAAATATCGTCTCGATTTTCAAAGGCGATAACTTAGCGAAAACATTGCCGCATACTGCTTTACTAGGCGCGATTTTCCTACTCATTTGTGACATTTTAGGTCGAGTGCTCATCTATCCATATGAAATCTCAATCAGTCTCATGGTAGGCGTTATCGGTAGTGCCATCTTCCTTTATCTATTAATGAGGGGGCGAGCATATGCGCAACAATAAATTAAAACTTACGATTCTTGCCGTTTTAGTATTAATCTCAGCAGCTTTATATGTGTTTTATAACTTAAATGGCAGTTATCATTATGCATTTCCACGTCGCTTAATCAAAGTTTTAGCGATGGCGATTACAGGTGTAGCAATTGCATATGCAACCGTTACATTCCAGACGATTACACATAATCGTATTTTAACACCAAGTATTATGGGACTCGATTCGATGTACATGTTGCTGCAAACCGTCATTATTTTCTTATTCGGTTCAGCAAGTATCTTCGTATTAAATCAAACATTGAACTTCTTTATCTCGATGATTGGTATGATTGCATTCGCATTAATACTTTACCGCTTTATGTTTAGAAAAGAAGGGCAGCCTATTTACTTCTTATTACTTGTTGGGATTATCATTGGGACTTTACTCGGAAGTCTATCAACATTCCTTCAAGTACTAATTGATCCAAATGAATTTATGAATGTACAAGATAAGATGTTTGCGAGCTTCAACAACGTCAATCAAAACTTAGTTTGGCTATCACTTGTAATTGTTGTACTAACGATTGCATATGGTTGGACGAAGATGGGTGAGCTCGATGTACTTTCTCTTGGTCGTGACCATGCTCGTAACTTAGGTGTGAATTACGATGGCGTTGTGAAAACAATGCTAGTTCTATCAGCAATCTTAATTGCTACATCGACAGCTCTTGTTGGTCCAATTACATTCTTTGGTTTGATTGTTGCCAACTTATCGTATCAATTCTTCCATACATATAAACACTCTGTATTAATCACAGGGGCGATCCTCTTCAGCTTATTTGCTTTAATTGGTGGTCAGTTTATTGTAGAAAGAATCTTTACATTCTCGACAACGTTAAGTGTCATTATTAACTTTGTCGGTGGTATTTACTTTATCTACTTATTATTGAAAGGAAGTCGTGCATCATGATCTCAGTAAAAGATATTTCAAAAATGTTCGGTAAGAAAAAGGTAGTTGATGCGGTAACGGTTGATATCCAGCCGGGAAAAATCACATCTTTTATCGGACCAAATGGTGCAGGTAAATCGACATTACTTTCAATGGTGAGTCGCTTGATGAATGCCGATTCTGGTGAAGTATTGTTAGATGCTTCAGATGTAAAATCATTTAAATCAAATGAATTTGCAAAACGTGTTTCGATTTTAAAGCAATCGAACTTCATGAATGTTCGATTAACCATTCGTGAACTTGTTGCCTTCGGTAGATTTCCTTATTCGCGCGGTCGCTTGAATCAAGAGGATGAGGAAATGGTAGACAAAGCGATTGCTTATATGAACTTAGAAGATATGCAGCATTCATTTTTAGACGAGTTATCAGGTGGTCAGCGCCAACGTGCTTTTATCGCGATGGTCATTGCACAAGATACAGAATATGTGCTATTAGATGAACCTCTTAATAATTTAGATATGAAACATTCTGTTCAAATTATGAAAATCCTTCGTAAGTTAGTCGATGAACTTGGTAAAACAGTTATTATTGTTTTACATGATATTAACTTTGCATCCGTTTATTCAGATCGCATTGTTGCTTTAAAAGATGGACAAATCGTTAAAGATGGTCCAACAGAAGATATTATTAACACCGCTTCATTGAAAGAAATTTATGATATGGACATTCCAATTCAAGAAATGAATGATTGTCGTATTTGTGTGTACTTTAATTCAAAATAAAAGGAGATTTTTAATCATGAAAAAATGGGCATTCGCAGCCGTATTAATGTGTTTAGTATTAGCTTTAGCAGCATGTGGTTCTTCAACAAAGGATGAAAAATCAAACGCAGCTTCAAATGATGATACAATTAAAATCGAAAATAACTTCGGTGTAACAAGTGAAGATGGTAAATCAACAAATACAGTAAAAGAAACTGTAAACGTACCAAAAGATCCTAAAAAAGTTGTTGTATTTGATATGGGTTACTTAGATACATTAGATGCTTTAGGCTTATCAGATCGCGTAGTAGGTGTACCACAGCAAAATATCCCTGCTTACTTAAAACAATATAAAGATTCAAAATATGCAAATTTGGGTGGTTTAAAAGAGCCTGATTTCGAAAAAATCGCTGAATTAAATCCAGATGTTATCTTCATTTCAGGTCGTCAAGCTTCTCAATTCAAAGAATTCAACGAAATCGCTCCAACTGTATATGTAGGTATTGATACAACAAAATACATGGATTCTTTTAAAGCGAACACTGAATTAGCAGGTAAAATCTTCAATAAAGAAGACGCTGTAAAAACAGAATTAGCTAAAATTGATGATCAAATCAAAGAATTAAATGAAAAAGCAACAAAAGCAAATGAAAAAGCATTAATCGTTTTAGGCACACAAGGTAGCTTAAGTGCATACGGTGCAGGTTCTCGTTTCGGTTTAATCCATGATGTATTCGGCTTTGGTCAAACAGATAAGAAAATTGAAGTATCAACACATGGTCAAACAGTTACTTCAGAATACGTTTATGAGAAAAATCCAGATGTATTATTCGTAATCGACCGTGATTCAGCAATCGGCGAAAAATCTTCAGTTAAAAAAGATTTAGAGAACGAATTAATTAAGAAAACAAATGCTTATAAAAACGGTAAAATTGTTTACCTAAATGCTGAAACTTGGTACTTAGCAGGTGGCGGTATCGAATCAGTATCACAAATGGTAACAGATGCTTCAGCAGCATTAAAATAATAATGATGAGAAAAGGGTAATCGCGATTCAAAGCGATTACCCTTTTTATTATGAATTTTTAAATCTCTCTAAAGAGAAGAGAGATAAGTCAAAGTTTACATCTTTTTTATTCGTCATATCCACAAGTAATTCTCCAATAGCGCTCGCGAATTTAAAGCCATGTCCACTAAAGCCACTCGCTAAAACAATTCGGTCATTTCCTGGGAAATAGTCAATAATGAAGTCTTCATCCGGTGTCATATCATACATACAAGTTTTACCGAACTTTAAATTTTGAATACTTGGCATGTATTCATGTAAGAATTCATCTAATTCTTCTTGGTCTGAAAGGTTAAAGTCGTCTCTGTCTTTATTTGGATCGATGACGACGCCTCCATCATGTCGCCCAATTTTAAGCCCTGTACCATTTACACTTGGAAATCCATAGTAAGTTGCATTTTCTAATTCAAAACTAAAGCAAGGAAAGTTTTGTTCTGAAAATCGTTCATCTGAATCGTACCATGCAAAAGTTTTGCGCAAAATTGTGACAGGAAGGGGTAAATGAATAGAAGACATCAATTCTTTTACGAAAGCACCTGCCGTTACAATGAGATAGTCTGCGGTATAGCAACTTTTATTCGTTTTAACTTCTACATGCCCATCTCCTTCTGTAATGGATACGACCTTTTCGTTAAAAGCAAATACAGCGCCTTCTTGAGCCGCCAAGTCTTTATAGGCACGAATACATTCCTCTACATGTAAAAACCCAGCATTCGGCTCGTAAGCCCCAATTTCATTGTGTACTAAATGTATACCTGTCCATCTCTTTTCGATGTCACTTGTCGAAAGTTTCTCGATTGGTAATTGAAAACGTTCAGCACTTTTAAATACATTTTGCATGAAATCGGTATCTTCTTTACCAATATTCAAAACACCAACTTCTTCTAAAAGTTTTCTTTTTGTGAGATGTTCAGCTTCTTTAAATAATGTAGCAGCACGAAGCGCAAGAGGTACATATTGAGCTCCCTCGCCATAGGCATAACGAATAATACGTGTATCTCCATGATGTGTTCCAAATGTATGAGGTGGTTCATATGTATCAATTAGTAACGTTTTGTGACCATTTTTTGCAGAAAAGTAACTTGTCGGCATTCCCATGGAACCTGCACCGATAATAATCGTATGATAATGCATAATGAATTCCTCCTTTTCCTCCAGTATAATGTAAAGAATAATCTGAAAAATATATTTTGGAATAAAAGGTGGTTAAATAGTAACGAGAAAAGAAAAGGAAGTGTTTTTTGGTGAAATATATTTTAGGAATTCTCACATTTATTGTATTCCTTATTTTCGCATTTAATTTAAAATCAGTTTGGGTATATGACTTTGATGAGTGGGGAAGTCATTTATTAAAGGGGAATGAGTTTTTAATTCCGTTCCACTATATTGGTGAACCGATATTTGTTGTTATCGTCGCGGTTCTCTTGCTAATCTGGCTATGGATTAAAGAACAAAACTTTCGTGGTATGATTTTTGTATTAATTACGATTGCAGGTGGCAATCTCGTGAATTTATTTGTGAAAGGTCTTATTAAACGAGATCGACCATACATTTTAGAACAATTGACAAGTTTTAGTTTTCCTTCAGGACATGCGATGACAGGGTTGCTTTATCTGTTAACAGTTGCTTATATTACGACAGAATATCAAACGAAGAAGACAAAAGTTATCGCAATGAGTATTGCGACTGTTATTGCGCTTTGCATCGGTCTATCACGTGTTGCCGAGTCTCGACATTATTTATCAGATGTAGTGAGTGGATGGGCTCTTGGATATACGGTATTCGCACTTGCTTTACTATGGTATGAGCGTCGAAAACGAGTATTTAAACAACTTGAAAAGTAGAAAAAAGGTGAATCGTTTAAGAGAGCGATTCACCTTTTCTTTATGTGCTTTTTTTATGTGATAATCGTTTTAGAGCTACACGCTTTTCGCGTTGTTCAAATAGAATGTATTTGTGTAAGGCGAATGTTAATCCGACACCAAGTATTAAAATACCACTTATGAAACAAACAACGCCGAACCAACCGAATGATAGCCAGAAGAAGCCGCCAATTGTTCCACCGACACTGGAACCGACGTAATAAAAGAATAAATAAAGAGATGAAGCTTGCGCCTTATCATGTGAAGCACGCGCACTCACCCAGCTACTTGCAATCGCATGTCCACCGAAAAAGCCGAATGTGAATAATGCAATACCAATTAAAATAATGAGTAGACTACTGAAAAGAGTTAAAACAGCACCACTTAACATGAGTAGAATCGCTAGTAAAATCATCGCGAATTGACCATGTCGATCTGCTAATTTTCCCATCCATGTAGAACTGAATGTTCCCACTAAATAGACAACGAAGATACTACCAACAAGTGTCTGACTTAGGTTATAGGGAGGAGCGATTAGTAAAAAGCTAATATAATTATAGAGCGTTACGAATGAACCCATTAAAACAAAACCAAGACTAAATAACAGAAGTAGACCTGGATCTTTTAGATGTTCGAACATAGAATATGCTAAAGGTTTAAAGGCTAATTTTGCAGGAACAAAATATTTTGACTTTGGTAGTAAAAGATAGAATGCAACAGCCAAAATTAAACTTAAAACACCGATGGAGAGCATAGCGATATGCCAGTCATAGACATCACTGACAGCCCCCATCATAACGCGTCCTGCAAGTCCACCAATTGAGCTTCCGCTTACATAGAGACCCATCGCAATGCCTAGACTTTTCGGCTCAATTTCTTCTCCTAAATAAGCCATGGCGATTGCAGGGAGACCAGCGAACACAGCACCTTGGATAATGCGTAATGTGAGTAGTGCGCCAAAGGAAGGAGCAAAGGCAATTGCGATTGATAAAATGGCTACAGCTATCATTGAGAAAGTCATTAAATTTTTTCGTCCCCATGCTTCAGAAACAGAGCCGACAATTAACATACAAATAGCAAGTGCAACAGTTGTTAAAGAGAGCGAGAGAGGGGCTGTTGCTGGTGAGATATTAAATGTATCAGCAATCATGGGAAGAACAGGTTGCGTCATGTAAAGATTGGCGTACGTACTAAAAGCACCCGCAAATAAAGCGAATGTGGTAAAACGAAAAGCGCGTGATCCTTTTTCAATGTATTCCACGATAGCAACCTCCGAAATTGTTGTTTCTTTTTATTATAATGAGTTACAATTCATAATAACAATCTATTATATTGATTGAATTCATTCGATTTGGTTATGAATGGAAGGGGTGGGGGATATGGACTTACAACAGTTAAAGTATTTTCAGACGGTTGCACGTTTAGAACATATGACGCGTGCAGCAGATGTTTTGAATATATCGCAACCAGCGCTCAGTAAGGCAATTTCACAACTTGAACATGAAGTAGGGGCACCGCTATTTGAACGAGTAGGGCGTGCAATCCGTTTGAATCGTTATGGCGCTCTATTTTTAGAAAGAACCGAACCAATCACTCAAATATTAGACGAAGCTAAACAGGAAATACGTGATTTGGTTGCACCGAATTCCGGCACAGTTGCGATTGGTTTTACACACTCGATGGGAACGAGATTAGTCTCAAGAGCTGTTCAAGCATTTCAAAAAGAGTATCCGGAGACGGAGTTTGAATTTGTTCAAAGGAACTCGCTACCGCTTGTACAAGACTTAAATAAAGGTCTATGTGATCTTTGTCTAATTCCCCATTTAGAAACAGATATTCCAATTGATTGGCGTGAACTGTGGCGAGAAGAAGTATATGTGATTGTCCCTCTACACCACCGTTTTGCCAAACAAGAAACGATTCGATTACAAGATTTAGCAGAAGATTCTTTTGTGACGATTAAGGAAGGAAACTCCTTGCGACAAATTCAGAATCATGTTTTTGAACAGGTTGGTATTTCTCCTAATATCGTATTTGAAGGTGAAGAATTTCATACGGTCGCAAGTTTTGTAGAAGCAGGTTTTGGAGTGGGCTTGTTGCCTGATTTACAGAGAATTGATGGCTATCAAATTAAAAGGCTGCATGTAACCGATGTAGTTTGCGAGCGTCGAATTGGGATTGCGACGATGAAAGGTCGTTACATTCCACAAGTCGCGAAACAATTTGAAGCATTTGTGAGTGAACATTTATATCATTTTACACAACTATAAAAAACATAGAACAAAATAAAAGGTAGAAGCCATTTTATATGACTCCTACCTTTTTATAATGAATCATTTTATCTATCTGTTTTGAACAGTCACTTGCACACCTTGTGTGTCAACATGTGCTGCTTTGATTGTATAGTCAGGTAAGTACTGTTGCATCTTTTCAACGAATGCATCTACTTTAGACGAGTCAATTAATGAAATCATCGTAGGACCTGCACCACTAATAGAAGTACCGAATGCTCCGTGATCGCGTGCTAATGTACGAATTGTTTCGTAGTTTGGAATTAAATGAGCGCGGAACGGTTCATGGAATAAATCTGCTTCCATAAATTTCCCTGCTAATGCGTAGTCTTGTTTTAAAAGAGCTGCGACAAGTAGGTTACTATATGCACTTGCGTGTACAGCATATCCTTTTTCATATGTAGCAGGAAGCACTTTACGAGCCTCGGCTGTTTTTAATTCGACATTTGGAATAAAGACAGCGAAAGCAGCGTCTACTTGTTTCTCATTGACTAAGTGTAACGCACCATTTGGTAATGTCGCCCCGACAACTAATCCACCACATACAGAAGCAGCAGCGTTATCTGGGTGACCCTCAATCTCAGAAGATAATGCACATTTTGCTTGTTCATCTAATTGTAAGTTACATACGACATTTACAAGTTCGATTGCAGCAACAATCGCAGAAGCGCTACTGCCTAAACCACGTGCGAGTGGTAATTCACTATACATTTCAACTTTGCAAGCAGGTAGTTGTACATTGAATTTTTGAGCTACTTGTTGCGCCACTTGATAAACAAGGTGATCTTCCACGATAATTTCAACTGGTAAATGAGATGAATGATGCACAAACTGCCATTCATCTTGTAATGTAACGTCTAGTTTTAAGTAAAGACCTAATGCGAGTCCAACCGAATCAAATCCCGGTCCAAGATTTGCCGTACTTCCAGGAACGGAGATGGACCACATTTTACTCATAGAACACCCTCGATGTATTCGCGGATTTTTTCTTCGTTATTTGGTAAAGAAACCATGCTAATTGTTGAAGCAGAAACAGCAGTATCAGGATCTTTTAAACCGTTACCTGTTAAGATGGCTACGACTTTACTGCCTTTTGGAATTGAACCATTTGCAACCGATTGAATCACACCTGCTAAAGAAGCAGCTGAACCTGGCTCAGCAAAAATACCTTCTTTTGCAGCGATTAAACGGTATGCATTTAAAATTTCTTCGTCTGTTACAGCACCGATTTTACCATGTGATTCATCGCGTGCTGCTTCAGCTAATTTCCAGCTTGCAGGGTTACCTATACGAATCGCTGTTGCAATTGTTTCAGGTTTTGCAATTGGTGCGCCTTGTACAATCGCTGCAGCACCTTCAGCTTCAAAACCGAACATTTTTGGAAGTGTTGTCCCTTTTTTCTCGTTATATTCTTTAAAGCCTTTCCAGTAAGCGCTAATGTTCCCTGCGTTACCTACAGGAATTGCCAAAATATCAGGTGCGTCACCTAATTGGTCGCAAATTTCAAAAGCAGCTGTTTTTTGACCTTCTAAACGATAAGGATTTACAGAGTTTACAAGTGCTACGTCTGTTGTTTCAGAAATATCACGTACTGCTTGTAATGCTTCATCAAAGTTACCGTCGATTTCGATAATTTTTGCACCGTACATATAAGCTTGTGCTAACTTACCAGCTGCTACTTTCCCTTTTGGAATTACAACAAGTGATTGAATACCAGCGCGTGCTGCATATGCTGCTGCTGCCGCTGATGTGTTTCCTGTTGAAGCACAGATGACGCACTTACTACCATCTTCTACAGCCTTTGCTACAGCCATTACCATACCGCGGTCTTTAAATGAACCTGTTGGATTTAATCCTTCATATTTTACGTGAAGATCGATTCCTAATTCTTCTGATAATGCGTTTAAACGGATTAAAGGTGTATTCCCTTCATGTAAAGTTAATGCTGGTGTTTTGTCAGTTACGGGTAAATATTCTTTGTATTGTTCAATTAAGCCTTTCCACATATAAATGCGCTCCTTTTTTGTACGTTCTTCAATTACAGTTGTTCATCTTAAAAAGACAACTGTTTTTCTATAAAAGACATTTTAACTTATTTTTGCATTTATATCTATAGTTCTTTAGAAATTTTCGGAACAATTTGAATTTGTAAAGGGATTGTCACAATAAATGAAAAAGGGTATAGTTATGTATATTCTAGTGACAAGACAGTTGGAGGGTTTTACGTGACAACAATAACAAAAGGCAAAAAGAAGCCGATTACACGAAATAAACTATTAGCAATTGCAGGAGTTGGCTGGCTCTTTGACGCATTGGACGTAGGAATTCTATCGTTCGTTATTGCAGCTTTAGCAGTGGAGTGGAATTTAACACCGACAGAGATGGGCTGGATTGGTAGTATTAACTCGATTGGTATGGCTGTTGGTGCGCTCGTATTTGGTTTAATGGCAGATCGTTTTGGACGAAAAGCTGTATTTATGTGGACGCTCGTTATTTTCTCAGTAGCAAGTGGTCTATCAGCTGCTACAACAACGCTAGCAGCTTTTATGGTACTACGCTTCTTCGTAGGAATGGGGCTCGGTGGAGAATTACCAGTAGCTTCAACATTGGTTTCTGAAAGTGTTGCACCAAAAGAGCGTGGCCGTGTAGTCGTTCTTTTAGAGAGCTTCTGGGCAGGTGGCTGGCTACTGGCAGCGATTATTTCTTATTTTGTCATTCCAACATACGGATGGCGCGTGGCATTAATCTTAACAGCGATTCCAGCATTCTATGCCATTTACTTACGTATTAGTTTACCTGATTCACCAAAATATGAGGCGAATAAATCCAAAAGACAATCTATTTGGAAAAATATACAGTCTGTTTGGAAGAAAGAATATGCAAAGAGTACACTCATGCTATGGATTGTTTGGTTTATGGTGGTCTTCTCTTATTACGGTATGTTCTTATGGCTACCAAGTGTTATGGTTATGAAAGGATTCAGCATGATTCAATCATTTGAATATGTACTGATTATGACACTTGCACAATTACCAGGTTATTTTACAGCAGCTTGGATTATTGAAAAAGTAGGGCGTAAATTTGTGTTATCACTTTACTTACTTGGCACAGCAGTAAGCGCTTTAACATTCGGTTTTGCAGATACGACAGCGATGCTACTAGTATCAGGTATGTTCCTATCTTTCTTCAATTTAGGAGCATGGGGTGCATTGTACGCTTATACGCCTGAAAATTACCCAACCATTATTCGTGGTACAGGATCAGGTATGGCTGCTTCTGTAGGTCGTTTAGGTGGGATTTTCGGACCGCTATTAGTTGGGGTGTTAACAGCGAGAAGTATTGATATTAGTAGTATTTTTACAATTTTCACGATTGCGATTGTCATTGCCATTATCGCGATTATCTTCCTAGGAAAAGAAACGAAACAGATGGAAATTGATTAATAAAGAAGTGTAGTGATGCATTTAAAAATCACTACACTTTTTTTATTTTAATAAAAATAAAGTGTTTATGATGTTAATTATTGAAATATTCCATTATCATAATATTAATAAGTTAAACACATTATTTTTCGGCTACTGGATATTTATTGAGATTTTTGGCTAGTTTTTCAGAAACAGTCTGTTGTAAATCAATATCCATGTGATCAGCGAGAGCAACTAAGTAAATGAATACATCAGCTAGTTCTTCTTTAATTGCTTGGTGGTGCCTTCACCTGTCTTCCATTGAAAAGGCTCTAATAATTCATTTGCCTCAAGTGAGATTGAGATAGCTAAAGCACGTGCATCTTGATTAAGATGCCAACCGCGCTCTTTTCGGAACTCTAAAATTTCTTGTATTGTTTTTTGCATGAGAACGAACTCCTTAAAAATTCATTTAGTTTCATTATAACGGACCGATTGATTATATAATGTATGTAAGTAGAAAAGGATGGGGATTAAAATGAATAGTGACTTGTTAAAGACATTAAAGCCAACACTAGACGAAGTATTTTTACATTTGCATGAGAATCCAGAAAAAAGTTGGAGCGAAATAAGTACAACCAAATATATTGCAAATTTACTAGAAAGTCATGGATTTAAAGTACATCTTTTTGAACGTATTCCAGGTTTATATGCTGAATTTGGTAGTGGCAGTCCGGTTGTCGCTCTAAGAACAGACATGGATGCGCTATGGCAAGAAGTAAACGGCGAATTCCGTGCGAATCATTCATGTGGGCATGATGGACATATGACAATGGCTATTGGTGCTTGTTTATTTATTCAAGAATTAATTGATAAAAATCAGTTTTCAATGGACGAAGGCGGTACAATTCGCGTCATCTTCCAACCTGCGGAAGAAAAAGGGCAAGGGGCGTTATCGGTTATTGATACAGGGCTAATGGATGATGTGGATTATTTATTCGGTGTACATGTTCGCCCAATCCAAGAATTAAAAGATGGTGAATTTAGTCCAGCACTTCATCATGGTGCGTCACGCCAAGTATCATGTGAAATTTATGGTGAAGAGGCACATGCTGCTCGTCCTCATCTTGGAAAAAATGCGATTGAGATTGGTAGTAGTTTAGTAGACGCTTTGAAGTCAATTCATGTGGATACAACAATTCCTTGGTCTGTTAAAGTGACACGCTTCCAAGCAGGTGGTGAGGCTGGGAATGTTATTCCAGGTAAAGCCATTTTAACGATGGATGCACGTGCGCAAACAAATGCTGCAATGGAACAGCTAGGTGAAGGGATTAGCCGAAGTATTCGTGCCGTATCAGAAATGTACGGAGCACATATCGAACAAAAAGTGTTATTAGATATCGCTGCTGCAGAAGTAAGTGACGAAGCGAGAGATATTTTGAAAAAGTCGATTATTGAAGCAGTAGGTGAAGATCATTTAGGTGAAGAAATCATCACACCAGGAGGAGAGGACTTCCATTTCTATACAAAACGTCGTCCTCATATTAAAGCGGCTATGCTTGGTCTTGGTTGTGGATTAGTACCAGGACTTCATCATCCACATATGACATTTAATCATGACCAATTAATTGTCGGTGTAAATATTCTATCACGCGCTGTTATGACAGGATTAGAGCAGGCAAGAAAGCAATCCGCACCAGTGTTAGGGTGATAAACGAACATGAAAATTGAAAAATTTGTTTTACGAAAAATGAAAATGCGAATGAAGCATCCTTTTACGACAAGCTTTGGTACGGTACAAGATAAAGTATTTATTATAGTAGAGGCTTATGATGAAAAAGGTTTCTGTGGTTACGGTGAGGGGGATGCCTTTGAAATTCCGTGGTACACAGAAGAAACAGTCGAAAGCTGTTGGCATATGTTGCGAGATTTTTATATACCGAGATTACTCCATGTAGATTTTCAGCACCCCAGTGAAGTACGTGAACTTTTATCGATTTATCGCCGTAATCCAATGGCAAAGGCAGCTATTGAAACAGCGATTTGGGATGTCTATGCCAAGCGAATGAATAAACCACTTTATCAGGTAATTGGCGGTATCCGAAATGAAGTCGAAGTAGGTGTAAGTATTGGATTACAACCGACAAGCGAGCAACTATATGAAAAAATAGAGCAGGCATTACAAAATGGCGCGAAACGAATTAAAGTGAAAATTAAACCAGGTAACGACGTCGAAGTAGTTAAAACAATTCGTGCGCGCTATCCAGATGTACCGCTTATGGTTGATGCGAATTCAGCCTACACATTAGAAGATCTTCCTTTATTAAAAGAACTTGATGCCTATAATCTATTGATGATTGAGCAACCACTTGGAGCAGACGATTTAATAGAGCATGCGACGTTACAAAAAGAATTAAAAACACCGATTTGTTTAGATGAGAGCATTTGTAGTTTGAAAGATGCAAAAACAGCTATTGCCCTCAATGCAGGGCGAATCTTTAATATTAAAATTGCGCGTGTTGGTGGTATTGAAGAAGCTAGATTAATTCATGAAGAAGCGAGTAAAGCGGGTATTAAGATGTGGGGTGGCGGTATGCTAGAAGCAGGTATTGGGCGTGCGCATAGTGTCGCCATTGCAACATTAACCGATTTCACATTACCAGCGGATACTTCCGGTTCTAGCCATTATTTCGAAGAAGATTTGATTATTCCTGAAGTTGTTGTAGAGAAGGGTGTTATTCATTTACCTGAAAAAGCAGGTATTGGATATGATGTAAATCTAGATGCTTATGAACGATTTACAACAGAATATTTAATATGCAAATAATAGAAGTAGCGAGTGGTTTTTCAGCCCATTCGCTACTTTATTTTATACGTAAACTTCTTCTTTTGTGGCATCTGTATATGTAGGTGGTTGTGTTAACATTTTACCTAAGAAAATTTCATCATAAAATTGTCCATTCACGTGAATTGCATGTAACCTTGTACCCTCAACTTCAAAGTGTCTACTTTTATAATACGTCAGTGTATGATGATTACCATCTAATACAGATGCATCTAATCGTTCAATTCCTTGTTTTTTTGCCCATTCTTCTGCTGCACAAAGTAAGTCATGCGCGATTTCTGCTTTTTGATATTCGGGCATGAGTTGAAGCGATGTCATCGCACGATGTTGGAATCCTTGTGAGATATGTCGCCAGACTTGTGCAACACCACGAATATGTCCATCAACAACTGCCACAAAAAATTGTCCGGCATTTTTAACATTCCAATGCGAAATTCTTTTACGTAAAGCGGATAAAGTATCAGGAGCTTGTAAGAAATCATAGTGATTCATCGGCTCTACTTCTTTTAAGCGATGCATAAAACGCGTTAAATTGCGTACATCATTTAGCTCAGCTTGGCGAATAATATATGTGCATGTTGCGTCATTTGTTGTTTTGTTTTGTTGTACTTGTTGAGCAGAACGTTCAAATTGTACATAAAAACCAAGCTGTACTTTTGAAACGAAGTAGTTCTTTTCTGTCCACGCTAAAAAATGGTGTAAAGGTGGTTTTGTTTTTGTCCACCAGCTTCTATTTAAATAAGCTGCATTTGGCAACTTTTGTCCAATAATCGTTTCTATTTCAGAAAAAGAAAGTTGAATCACCGGTTCTTTTAATACATGAAAATAGTTGGCTAAAGGAATGTATTTCTTTTCGATTGCATGTTCCATAGTTCGACCTCTTTTTTCATTTCGTTTATATCAAAATAATATCATATATAACTATTTATTAGATGCTAATTGAACTATATATAATATAACAGACAAAAAATTGTTAAAAAATAACGGTTAATAAAATGTTTAAAGGTAAAATAGTGCGTAGATGAATTTTTATTTTCAAGGTTTCATTTCATTTTTTTTCATTTATAAATATGGTAAAATACATAGGATTAATAAGTAAGTACATTTCTTTAGGAGGAATTTAGAATATGAGCAAAATTTTAGTTTTCGGGCATAAAAATCCAGATACAGATACAATTACATCTGCATTAGTTTATGCTTACTTAAAACAACAACTAGGTGTAGACGCAGAAGCAGTACGTTTAGGCGAAGTAAACAATGAAACAGCATTCGCTTTAGAAAAATTCGGTTTTGATGCACCACGCCTTGTTGAAAAAGTTGCACCTGAAGCAGCAGAAGTGATCTTAGTAGACCACAATGAATTCCAACAATCTGCTGAAGATATTCAAGATGTAACAATTAGCGAAGTAATCGATCATCACCGTATTGCAAACTTTGAAACAGCGAACCCACTTTACTATCGTGCAGAGCCAGTTGGTTGTACAGCAACGATTTTAAACAAAATGTTCAAAGAGAACGACGTAGAAGTTCCTGCAAACTATGCTGGTTTAATGTTATCTGCAATCGTATCAGATACATTATTATTAAAATCACCAACTTGCACACCACAAGATGTAAAAGCAGCAACAGAATTAGCTGCTAAAGCAGGTGTAAGCTTAGAAGAATATGGTCTAGCAATGTTAAAAGCAGGTGCAGACTTATCAGATAAATCACTAGAAGATTTATTATCACTTGATGCAAAAGAATTCGAAATGGGTTCAAACAAAGTCATCATTGCACAAGTAAATGCTGTAGACGTGAATGATGTATTAAGTCGCCAAGCAGAACTTGAATTATTATTAAATAAAGAAGTTGCAGAAAAAGGATTAGATTTATTCTTCTTCGTTGTAACAGATATTTTAAACAATGATTCAGTTGCAGTACCAGCAGGTCAATTAGCAACACGTTCAGCTGAAGCATTCGGTACAATTTTAGCGAATAATCAAATTGAGCTAAAAGGTGTAGTATCACGTAAAAAACAAATTGTCCCAACATTAACAGAAGCATTCCAATAAGAAAAAGATGCGCACTTACTTCGATTGTAAGTGCGTATTTTTTGATTCCAAAAATACCTACATGGGTATGAGCTGATAAATTGCTTTTTGATTCCTTTTCCCTATAGAATGGTGAAGAGGTGATTGGAATGAAAATCGAAGTATGGTCAGATTATGTATGCCCATTCTGCTACATTGGTAAAAGAGAGTTAGAGAAAGCAATTGAAAATACAGGCTTTAAAGGGAAAATTGATGTGGAGTTTAAAGCATATCAATTAGATCCAACATCGCCAGCAGAATCAGATGAATCGATGTACACAGCATTAGCGCGTAAATTCGGTTCTTCTGAAGAACAAGCAAAAGCACAAACGGAAGGTATTGCGGCACGTGCAAAAGAAGTCGGCTTACATTATGACTTTGATAAAATGACACCTGCCAATACATTTAAAGCACATCGTCTATCAAAATTTGCAGGCGAGCATGGTCTTGAAAAAGAGATGACAGAACGCTTATTAAAAGCTTACTTTGAAGAAGGTATGAAGATTGGTAATACAGATGTCTTAGTATCACTTGCAAAAGAAGTAGGGCTAGAGGAAGCAGCTGTACGTGATTTATTCGCAGATGATCAATTTGCAGCAGAAGTGCTTGCAGATATCCAACAAGCACGTGAGATTGGTGTACAAGGTGTTCCGTTCTTCGTACTAAATGAAAAATATGCTGTATCGGGAGCACAACCAACTTCTGTATTTGAACAAGCAATTAAACAAGTTGCCGAAGAAGAAGGCTTACGCCCAGGGTTAAAAATGATGGGGTCAGGTCAGTCTGGTGTATGTAAAGACGGACAATGTGAACTATAATGAAAAGTTGCCTACGATTTTCAGTCGAAAGTCGTAGGTTTTTTGATTGACTTAAAAAGCGATTTTCTGTATGATTAATTTATCTCGAAATCGAGACAATAATAAAATTGATTATATAAATAGGAGAGATTATTTTGACAAACGTATTAGTAGTAAAAGCAAATAATCGTCCTTCAACAGAAGGCGTTTCAAGTAAAATGTATGAAGTATTCATGGAGTCTGTAAAAGGTTTAGATAACGTAAATGTAACAACTTACGATGTATATGAAGAAGATACTCCATACTTCGGTCAAGACGTATTCAACGCTTACGGTAAATTAGCGCAAGGCGAAGAATTAAACGAAGTAGAAGCTGCTGTAATGGCCGCTCAAACAAAAGCACGTGAAGCAGTAACAAACGCAGATGTAGTTGTATTTGCTTTCCCACTTTGGAACTTAACAATCCCAGCTAAATTACAAACATTCATTGATTACGTATATGCTGCTGGATTCTCATTTAAATATGACGAGAACGGTAACTTAGTATCATTATTAACAGATAAAAAAGCAATCATCTTAAATGCTCGGGGCGGTATTTACTCAACTCCAGAAACAGCTGGTATGGAAATGGCAGTAAACTACATCAAAGCAGTAGTTGGCGGCGTATTCGGTATGGAAATCATTGATGAAGTAATCATCGAAGGTCATAATGCAATGCCTGCAAAAGCTGAAGAAATCAAAGCAGCTGGTTTCGAAGCAGTGAAAGCAGCAGCACAAAAATTAGCGAACGTAACAGTGAATGCTTAATTCATATAATCAGAGTCGTACATTCATGTACGGCTCTTTTTTATTATAAAATAATCAACAAAAAAGACACCGCGTCAATAGACACGATGTCTGTTAATATATAACCCTCTGAAAAAGGTATGGTTACCTGTTTTAATACTAGTCTAATGGATTTGCTTCGATTTCAACATGGATTTTAATTTCTTCACCAACAAGTACGCCACCTGTTTCTAAAGTTGAGTTCCATGTTAAACCAAAGTCTTTACGGTTAATTTTTGTGTTTGCTTCGAATGCTACAACTTCTGCACCCCATGGGTTACGTCCGCGTCCAGTATATTCTACTTTGAATGTAACAGGTTTAGTTACGTCACGAATTGTGAAATCACCTGTTAAATCATACTCTGCATCACCTGTTTTCTTGATATCTGTCGCAACAAATGTCATTTGTGGATATTTTTCAGCATCTAAGAAATCTTCAGAACGTAAGTGCATATCACGATCTTCGTTACGTGAATTAATACTTGCCACGTCAATTATAAATTTAATTTCAGCATCTGTTAAATCTTCAGGGTCTAATTTTAAGTCTGCAGTAAATGTATCGAATGAACCACGTACTTTTGCAATCATCATATGTTTGACTTCGAATCCTAAATTTGAGTGTGCACTGTCTACTTTAAATACTTGTTTTGTCATTATAAATCCTCCTAGAATTGTTTATTATTTGGTATTGAATACATCATAACGCATTTTTATCTCGAATTCAAGAGTTTTTAATTCGAGATAAAAAATTCAAGGCAATGGAAGATATTTTGCGATGTTTCTTCACAAATCTTCTACACTCACTTTTTCCCTTTATTCTTATACTAAAACCTAAAGATTTGTTCATTTTCGCACAGATAATTATTACAATTAGTCACACACACAAGAAATCTGTACAATAGAAAGTACGAGGTGAAGAAGATGACACAAAAAGAATTATGTCCTCGATTATCCAAAGCGATGGATTTGATTGGAAAGCGTTGGGTCGGTTTAATTTTTTATGATTTATTAGATGGTCCAAGACGTTTTAATCAAATACAGTCGAGCTTACCAATTAGTGGGCGTTTACTATCTGAGCGTTTAAAGGAATTAGAAAAAGAGGGGATTGTAGAACGTCATGTATATACAGAAGTCCCAATTCGTGTAGAGTATCGATTAACAGATAAGGGAATGAGTTTGGAAAGTACAATTCGTTCAATTGAAAAATGGTCGAAAGAGTGGCTTTAATGAATAAATACAGGTAGAATGTCTAATGTATATTCACGTTTTAAATGAACTTATTCGAGAAAGGAATGTATGTTTCAACTATGAAATTACAATGGGCAAAAGAATTAGAAGTGATTGTCGACCCTCAGCATATCAAAATCGATGAACCCTTAAATAAATATACAATGACAAAATTAGGAGGACCTGCTGATGTATTTGTCATGGCGACTACAGAAGAGCAAGCAGGTGCGGTTGTAAAATATGCACGCAAAAATAATATTCCGATTTTCCTATTAGGAAATGGATCGAACATGGTTATTCGTGATGGGGGAATGCGTGGAATCGTACTAAATCTTTCAAAACTTAACCAAATCCATATTGAAGGTACAACTGTCTATGCACAAGCAGGTGCGCTTATTATTGATGTATCAAAAGCAGCAGCAGCAGAATCACTAACAGGTTTGGAATTCTCATGTGGTATTCCAGGGTCAGTTGGTGGTGCAATGGCAATGAATGCAGGCGCATACGGTGGCGAAATTAATGATGTCATTAAAAGTTGTAAAGTTTTAACACGTGAAGGCGATGTAGTTGTTCTGTCAAAAGAAGAATTAGAACTAGGCTATCGTAAAAGTGTGATTCAATCAAAAGGCTTCTATGCACTTTCTTCTGTTTTCGAATTGAAGAAGGGAAATAAAGAAGAAATTGATGCAACAATTGCAGATTTAACACATAAACGTACGTCAAAACAACCATTAGAATATCCTTCAGCAGGAAGTGTATTCAAACGTCCTCCAGGCATGTTTGCTGGTAAGCTAATTCAAGATAGTGGCTTACAAGGAAAAGGTGTTGGCGGTGCAGAAGTTTCAACAAAACACGCAGGGTTCATCATTAATAAAGGCAATGCAACAGCGACAGACTATATTAAGACAATTGAAATGGTTCAACAAGTTGTAAAAGCAAAATTCGGTGTAGAGTTAGAAACAGAAGTGCGTATTGTCGGAGAAGATGTAGCACAACCAAAATAATTTTAAAAGCTACTAGAAAGTTCGTAACCTCATAGGGAATCGAACTTTCATAGGAGCTTTTTTACATAGGAATAAGGAGGCGCACTATATGAAATTCGTATCGTGGAATGTAAATGGTATTCGAGCAGTTGTTAAGAAAGGATTTATGGAATACTTTCAAGCTGTTGAGGCAGATTTCTTTTGTATTCAAGAATCAAAATGCCAAGAAGGTCAAATTGAATTAGATTTACCAGGCTATTATCAGTACTGGAACTATGCTGAACGAAAAGGCTATTCTGGTACAGCTATCTTCACTAAACATGAGCCACTTTCTGTACATTATGGTGTGGGGGAGCAAACAAGTGAAGAAGAAGGGAGGATTATTACGCTTGAATATGAAAAATTTTATCTGGTGAATGTATATACACCCAATACTAAACGCGACTTATCTCGTCTTTCTGGACGTATGGAGTGGGAAGTGGAATTAAAAAATTATTTGCAACAATTAGATGCGAAAAAGCCTGTCATTTACTGTGGAGATTTGAACGTGGCACATGAAGCCATTGATTTAAAAAATCCAAAAACAAATGTAGGTAATGCTGGATTTACGATGGAAGAACGACAAGCAATGACTGCTTTACTCGAAGCGGGTTTTACAGATACATTCCGTTACCTTTATCCTGAAGAAGAAGGTAAATATAGTTGGTGGTCTTATATGAATAAAGCGCGTGATCGCAATATCGGTTGGCGTATTGATTACTTTATTATGTCGAACCGAATTGCTCATACGATTCAAAAAGCTGAAATTCATGATGACATTTTAGGGAGTGATCATTGCCCAGTATTACTTCAGTTAAAGGAAAGCGAATGAACTTCTTAGCGGTATTTTTAGGAGGAGCTGTTGGAGCAACCCTTCGCTACTTTGTTATTCTATGGTCACCTGCTGAGGCAGTATTGTGGATTGTGAATATTATAGGCAGCTTTTCGATGGGGGCTTTACAAGCATACTATTTACAAAAGTCCGCACCCGTTTGGAAAGTATTTTGGACAACGGGCATACTAGGGTCATTTACTACTTTTTCATCTTTTTCAGCGGAATGGTTTACCCATTTTGAAGTAAATCCTTTTTACGCAAGTATCTATGCAGTTGGAATAACAATTAGTTGCTTTCTAGCTGCATACATAGGCTTTTTACTCTTGCGTAAGAGGGGAGAACGGATAGTATGATTTTATGGATTGCACTAGGTGGAGGGATTGGAGCAATTCTTCGTTACGTAACAGTCCTTACTTTCGAAAAATATCAAAGCCCTTTTTATATAGCTACATTTATTGTAAATGTTATTGGTAGTTTGATTATGGGATTCATGATTATTTATAACATACAAAGTCAAATTGTCTTCGCGTTTATTACGTTAGGTATATTAGGTGGTTATACGACATTCTCTACTTTTGCCTTTGATTTTGTTCGTTTAGCACAACAGAAAAAATATATAACTGCGATAGTTTATACGGGAAGTACACTTATTGTAAGCTTTATCTTCTTTTTAATAGGGCTGTACTTAGGTGGAAGAATTGTATAAATAAAAGCTCTATTACATGACCTCGACATGTAGTAGAGCTTTTTAAATGTATATGAAAAATTGAATAATATGCTAGATTTTAATATACTCAATACATTCGAAGAAATGACTTTATTCGAACCTGTATAAGATAAAAATGATTCATATAAAATAGAAAAAAGAGGGAAATACAATGGAATTAAAGGAATGGACGATTGAAGAACAAGAACCATTGATTCAATTTTTAACAACGAATGTATGGCCTTATCACGTGAATTCTCACCCAGGGAGAGAAATAATTGAAAAGGTGATTGAAGAAGGCGGCTATGAGTCAGACGATGTGAAGACGTTTTGGGTAGAGAATACAGAGGGTGAAAAAGTAGGTATTGTTCAACTCTATGATCTACAAGATGAAATTCCAATTTTCGACTTACGAATCGCAGAAAAGTATCGTGAAAAAGGTTATGGTCTACAAGCACTTCGATTAGTTTCAGAATATGTTTTCAAATTACCTGGTAAAATTCGTTTAGAAGGTCATACACGTCAAGATAATGTTGCAATGCGTAAAACATTTGAACGTGTAGGCTTTGTGAAGGAAGCGCATTTTAGAAAGGCATGGTACGTACCAAAAGAAGGTGAATACTACGATGCAATCACATATGGTATTACACGCGAAGATTTTTTATCGGGTGTAAAAACGCCAGTTTGCTGGGATGACGTAACAGAGGAACGTCCAAAGCCTCAAATTAATTGGGACTTTGAATCGAGCTTTGAGTCAGAGCGCTTAATTATCCGCATGCCAGAATTAGATGATACAGATGCTGTATTTGAAGCACAAAAGCGTTCTGCTCGCTCTTTAAAAGCCTACATGCCATGGGCTCAAAAAGAAGCAGTACGCGATGAAGTGCGCGCAACATTACGTGAAGCAAATGCGAATTTCTTAGCACGAAAAGACTTACGCCTCCACGTATTTTTAAAAGAAACAGGCGAGTTTGTTGGAAGTTCAGGCCTACATCGAATTGATTGGGAAATTCCGAAATTTGAGATTGGTTATTGGATTGATGACCGTTTTGAAGGGAATGGATATATGACGGAAGCAGTCAAACGTATTACAGAGTTTGCTTTCGAAGAATTAAGTGCGAAACGAATTGAAATTCGCTGTGATCGAGATAATGTTCGTAGTCGTGCTGTTGCAGAAAGAACGGGTTATGAACTAGAAGGTATTTTACGAAATGATTGTTTAGATGCAAGTGGCCTTCACCTTCGTGATACATGTGTTTACGCTAAAATTGATGAAAGTTCTTCTCAGTGATTTCGAAAAAAGTTCTGATTAGTACAAATAATTGACCTTTCTCTTGAAGTGGTTACGTTTTATGTTTTCATGTAGTAAGATAGAAGGATAAGACATTGAAAGAGAGGGAACTAGATGCCGACACCTAGTATGGAAGATCACATCGAACAGATTTATTTATTAATTGATCAGAAGGGCTATGCACGTGTATCGGATATCGCAGAAGCTCTATCAGTGCTTCCTTCTTCTGTTACAAAGATGGTTCAGAAGTTAGATAAGGATGGCTATTTAGTGTATGAGCGTTATCGTGGTTTAACTTTAACTTCAAAAGGTACGAAGCTAGGAAAGAGATTAGTCGATCGCCATAGCTTATTAGAAAAGTTATTGCGTCTCATTGGTGTGAATGAGGAGCTGATTTATCATGATGTGGAAGGAATCGAGCATCATTTAAGTTGGAATTCAATTGATCGAATAGCAGATCTGATTCAAGTGCTAGAAGAAAATCCCGAGTTTCTTCAAAAGCTTGAAGTTGTTAGGAATCAACAAGAAGATTAACAACAAAACCCGTTCTTTAGTGCGAAAGGAGTCATAAAGTGACACAATTACAAGTAGGCGACGTTACAAAATTAGTCGTAAAGGAAATTTTAGATTCAAAATATATTTTAACGAATGATGAGGTAGATATTCCGTTAAATGCATCAGATGTAGAAGAAGAACTTCAATTGAATGATCATGTTGAAGTATTCTTATATGCTGACCGTCGTGGCGACTTAGCTGCAACAACAGCAATCCCACACATCTTAAAAGATGAATATGGTTTTGCAAAAGTATTACATGTAAGTGAACATGATGGTGCAAAAATCGATATCGGTACTTCGCGTGAAGTATTCGTTCCAGCAGAAGATCTACCAACACTTCGTGAATTATGGCCAGAGCCAGGCGATCATTTATATGTGACATTACGCGTTGATCGTAATGGTGGACTATTTGGTCGTTTAATTAATGAAGATCGTTTTTTAGAGCTTTATGAAGACGCAGACCCATCATTATTCAATCAAAATATTGTAGCAAGACCATATCGTTTATTACCTGTAGGTACATTTTTAATTGGTGTTGATGTACCATACCGTATTTTTGTTCATGAATCAGAGCGTAAAGCAGAACCAAGACTAGGTGCTGACGTAACCGTTCGTGTGATTGAAGTAAAAGAAGACGGTACAGTGAACGCTTCAATGTTACCACGTGTATATGAGCGTTTATCAGAAGACGCAGATCAAATTTTTGCCTACCTTCAAGAAGCAGGTGGTAAAATGCCATTCGGTGATAAATCCTCACCTGAAGAAATTAAAGAGATGTTTAACATGAGTAAAGGAGCTTTCAAACGTGCACTAGGTACATTAATGAAAGCAGGAAGAATTGTTCAAGAAGATGGATGGACTATTCTAAAATAACTTCTATTCGAAGTCATTCCAACTCCCCTCTCATTTTAACAGGAGGAGCCGTAGCTTTATGCGTAGGTACCCTCCTTTTTTTCATACTCAATTGTATAAAAAAGATGTTATAGACGGATAAAGAAACCTTTTCCTTATTTTTTCGTATTATTGTATAGCGCGAAAGAAACAGAAGAATTTGTAAAGGAGTGTAAGAATACATGAAAAAGCAAGTAATCGCCGTTGTGGCAGCAATTGGTCTGGCAACAACGTCTATTGCAGCACCAACAATTAGTTTAGCTAGTACAGCTACACAAACGAATAAAGATGCAGTAAATGAAAAACTAGGTGTACCAATCGCTGTATATGGTGATTCATTAACAGCAGATGAAAAAGAAAAAGTGAAGAAAAGTTTAAATGTAGCAGCAGATGAGGAAACAGAAGAAATCACTGTTACAGGAGCGGATATTGCGAAGTATATTCAAGATGGTAATCCACGCGCAAGACTATACTCATCAGCAAAAATCACGCCACAAGATAAAGGTAAAGGCTTAGCGATTAATATTGTCACACCAGATGATATTACAGAAGTAACGTCTGATATGTATGCCAATGCAATGTTAACTGCAGGTGTAGATGATGCAAAAGTAGATGTAGCGGCACCAAAACCTGTAACAGGACATTCTGCATTAGCAGGTATTTATAAAGCATATGAATCAACAACAGGTAAAAAGCTCGATAAAGACCGTACAGATGTAGCAAATCAAGAGTTAAATGTAGCAACAGGTTTAGCAAAAAATTCAAATGTTTCAGATGAAAAAGTAAGTCAGTTACTAACAGAAATTAAGCAAGAAATTGCAAAACAAAAGCCAGCTACAAAAGAAGAAGTAGCTCAAATTGTCGATGATAAATTAAGCACATTAAACATTCAATTAAGTGACCAAGATCGTCAAATGCTAGTTGATTTAATGGATAAAATCAGTAAGTTAGACATCGACTTTGGTAAATGGTCTTCACAACTAGATGACTTAAATAACACAATTAAAGATAAATTAGACAATATCAAAAATGATATTAATAGTGATACTGGTTTCTGGGCGAGTGTGAAGAACTTCTTCCAAAACCTTGTAGATACAGTAAAAGGTTGGTTTAACTAATTAGATAAAAAGCAATTGATGTAGAGCTGAAAACATCAATTGCTTTTTATTTTGCAATTTAAAATAAAGCATGTTAAGATGAATGTGGTAAATATCTCGAATTCAAGATATTTTTTAAAAGGAGTGTTTTATATGACATTACGATTAGGTGGTATTCACCACGTATCTTCTATTACTTCACATATTGAACGAAATCACGATTTTTTCACACGTATTTTAGGAATGCGCCTAGTTAAAAAAACCGTAAATCAGGATAATACATCTTCATATCATTTATTTTATGCGGATGCAGTTGGAACACCGGGGACAGATATGACATACTTCGATATCCCGATGGCAGGTAGAACACATGAAGGTGTATCGAGCATTAATAACATAGCATTTCGTGTGAAATCAGAAGAAGCACTAGCATTTTGGGTTCAACGCTTCGATGAGCTTGGTGTTGAACACGGAGAAATTGAAGAACGTTTTGGACGTAAAGTATTACCATTTCGAGACGAAGACTTGGCGCGTTTTTTACTTGTTGTAGATGACGGTTCGGGCATTCCATATGGAGAGCCTTGGAAAGTGGATGATATTCCACTTGAATATGCGATTGTTGGATTAGGTGGTGTGACATTGACACTACGTAATACACAGGCGACAGAGCGTGTTTTAACAAAAGTACTGGGTTTTGAATATATCGGAAGCTATCCATCACTTGTGCCGAACCAACCAAACATCTTAGTGTTTTCAACAGATCTTGGAGGACCAGCAGGAGAAGTGCATATTGAACAAAGACTCGATTTACCGATGGAAAGACCAGGTAGGGGCAGTGTGCATCACGTTGCGTTTAGAGTAAACAATTTTGAGGAATATGATGAATGGGTTAAAAAATTTGATGAACTTGGTTATGTAACATCTGGAAAAGTAGACCGTTACTATTTCCGTTCAATGTATTATCGTGATCCAAATGGCATTCTGTTTGAACTAGCAACAGATGAACCAGGTTTTGATGCAGATGAATCATTAGATGAAATGGGAAATAAATTAGCACTTCCACCATTTTTAGAACCGAAACGTACAGAAATAGAAGCGAGTCTTCATCCACTTAAAATCCAATAAATTGTGGTAAACTATGGAAAAGGAGGTTGATGAAATGGAATTTAGTTTAAAACAAGACGGAAATCAAGGTGCTTATATCCATGAAGTTAATGGAGAAAATGTTGCTGAAATTACGTGGACGCAATTAGGTGATGTTATGGTGATGGATCATACATTCGTAGATGATTCGCTGCGAGGACAAGGTGTTGCCAAACAATTATTAGATACTGCAGCGAACTATGCGCGTAAAAATCATTATAAAATGGAGCCTGTTTGTTCATATGTTGTCGCAGCTTTCGAGCGTTCGAACACATATGATGATATAAAAGTATCAAAAGTATGAAACCAAAAGCCATCTTTTCCGTAGATTTACATGGGAAGATGGTTTCTTTTTATGAAATTATTTGAAATTTACCCAATAATATGTAGAATGAAAAATTGAAAGGATGAGAATATGAAAAGAACTGTAGAAAAAGTATTAACAATGGCAGCAATCATCTGTAGTGTACTAGGAATAGGTTTAATGTCTGTTATAATCTTCGGTATTGGCGTCGTTTTTGATGATCCGAATACAGTTGAAGAAATTGTAGTCGAACAAAATCAGACAGGGCAAGAACAAATGACTGTTGAGGAGATGCAAGAAGCTATTGATGTCATTCAACCGTTCGTTAATACATTTGGTTGGGTGATTGTCGCATTATTAGTGATTTCAGTTGTTTTAGGTATTATCGCGTTTGTTTATCTAATGAAGAATAAAAGCATGAACGCAACAGGCGGTCTATTAATCGCAGCAGGTGTATTATCAGGATTGATTAGTATTACATCAATTTTATATTATATCGCAGCAATTATGTGCTTTGTACGCAAACCAAAGCCAACTGATCAAACATTACCACCAATGCAATAAGAAAAAGAACAGGAGAAGTGCAGATTACTGCAATTTCTCCTGTTCTTTTTTTAACAACTCACCTTGAATGATTTGAAAGATAGTTTTCTTAATATGTTCTGGCACATGTGTGAATTCAGTTTCAGGCTTATAAATAAAGGTATGTTGTACCATCGACAATGTTGCACCGATAATACCAACTTGTAATAACTTCAAATCGATTTCCATTATTCGACCTTGTTTCATTCGCCTTAAAATTTCATGATCTCCATGTGTTAATTCATATAAACTCGTTGTATATTGTTCTGATAGTTCAGGGTGGCGAACCGCTTCCGTAAATAAAATTGTAAATTGTGGACGGTTAGCAAAAATCTTTTCAAGTAAATCAGAAGTCCATAGTTGAATTAATTCATCATTCGGCAAAGAAATAAGTTCTTCTTTTGTACGATTAAATAAAACACTTGGTTGAACAGTAGCTAATAACAAATCATGTTTATTTTTAAAGTATTTATACATAGCAGCTTCTGAAATATCAGCCTGCTTTGCAATTTGTGCTGTTGATGTACAGTCGTAGCCTTGACGATAAAATAGACTGCGCGCGATATGTAAAATACGTTGTTTCGTTAGATTTCCTTTTGTACTCTTTGGTTCATACATATTGAATCACCTCAAATGAGCAAATACGTCATAAAAAAGAGAGTAGTTTCCGCTACCCCCTCTAGATGAAGTTAAAATCGAAAAATCCGTTCAACAACTAAACCGAGCGAACAGATTATTGACGAGATTCTAATTCTCTCTACATAAAAGTTAGTGTCCACTAACTCTAGAATCCTTATATATTATACATACAAAATATAGGTAATGTAAACAATTTATTTCAAAAAAAATAGAATTTGTATCATTTGAAATATTAGGTCACTTAAATGTAATATAGAAAATAGTAAATGTTAGGTTGAGGAAAAGTTGTTTCGGGTATAATAGTTTTAATGAACTTAACTGGGAGGAATTTATTATGAGTAAAAAGAAAACATTATTATTAGCAAGTTTAGCAGCAGGAGCTTATGCATACTTAAAGAAACCAGAAAATCGTGAAAAAGCATTAGCTGCTTTCAACAGCACAAAAGATAAAGTAAATGAGTACGTAAATGCAAATAAAGATAAAACAGGTGAAGAGCGTCATAATGATGAAAAAGTTGTACATGCAACACACTATGATGATAGCATTACTGGTAATCCTGAAAAAGACTACAAAATTGAAGAAAATGAAATGGTAGCAGAAGGCGGTTTAACATCTGTTCAATACCAAAATGAAGAACAAGAGAAGAAATAATTGTGTAAAAGAAAAGGAATCACGTCCTCATAGCGACGCGATTCCTTTTTCGTATCATAAATTAAGCGTGTACTGGAGGAAGCATTTGACCATATTGAGCTAGGTTCGTATGGAATGAGAACGCTTTTTCAAGTACATGAGGTGTATGCCCGCCGCGTGTATTAGCTTCTTCTAAGTAAGCGCGTAACGCTGGTTTATAATCAGGATGTACACATTTTTCGATAATTAGTTCAGCGCGTTCGCGTGGAGCTAAACCGCGTAAATCAGCTAAACCTTGTTCAGTTACAACAACATCTACATCATGTTCGTTGTGGTCAACGTGTGAAACGAATGGTACAACAGATGAGATTTTGCCTTCTTTAGCATATGATTTTGTAATGAAGATGGACGTACGTGCAGCACGAGCGAAGTCACCAGAACCGCCGATACCATTCATCATTTTATTACCTGCTACATGTGTAGAGTTTACGTTACCATAAATATCAAACTCAAGTGCTGTATTCATCGCGATCAAGCCCATACGACGAACTAATTCAGGATGGTTTGAAATCTCTTGTGGACGTAAGCAAAGTTTATCTTTATAACGTTCTAAGTTACCAAATACAGAGTCTAATTTTTCGGCTGTAAGAGAAGTCGCACAACCAGAAGCGAATTTTACTTTACCAGCATCGATTAAATCGAATACAGAATCTTGCAGTACTTCAGAATAAACTTCTAAGTCTTTGAATTCTGAGTTTGCCATACCGCCAAGAACAGCATTGGCTACAGAACCAACACCTGACTGTAGAGGTGCAAGTGTTTCTGTTAGACGACCTTCTTTTACTTCTTTACGAAAGAAGTCGATAATATGATTTGCAATTTGTTGTGTTTCAGCGTCAATTGCAGTCATTGTAGTTGGCGTATCTACTTGATCTGTTAATACGATTGCAGCTACTTTATCAAAGTCTAATGGAATACCGATTGTACCAATGCGGTCTGAAGCGTTTACAAGTGGAATCGGTCCGCGTTTGCCCTGTGCTTCCGGTACATAAATATCATGAATACCTTCTAATTGTTCATATGAAGCTAAGTTTAACTCAATGATAACTTTTTTAGCTGTTTGAACATAGATTGGTGAGTTACCAACAGAAGTTGTTGGAATTAACATACCATCTTCAGTAATTGCGACAGCTTCTACTACAGCAACATCAATTGCATCAATAGCATTTTGGCGTAAGTATTCAGCTGTTACTGATAAATGTTGGTCAACAAAATACATATCTTGTTTATTGATATGACTGCGCATTGTGCGGTCTAATTGGAATGGAAGACGTTTATTAACGATTCCAGCATCTGACATTAAAGCATCAATATCTGAACCTAATGAAGCACCTGTGAATACGTTTACTTTAAATTTCTCACCAGCATTTGCACGATCAACTAATGCCATTGGAATAGCTTTAGCATCTCCAGCACGAGTGAAACCACTTAAACCAAGAGTCATACCATCTGTAATAATACGAGCCGCTTCTTCAGCAGACATTACTTTATCAGCAAGTGCTGTGGCGCGTAATCTTTCTTCAACTTTTGCAACCATGAAAAACTCCCCTTTTCTATCTTGAATAAATATTATTTTTATGGAAAATTTAGTTCAAAAAAATTTTATCACTAAATTGTCACATATAGTTTTTTAATGCATGAAAGGGTTTAAAAAATGATTAATAGGGAAAATGTTTGCTGAAAATAGAAAATAGAATATTTCTACAATATAGTTTTAACGATACAATAACAAATAAAACATGTTATAAAAAAGAAAAAATCCAAAGTAGCTATTAAAGACATACTTTGGATTTACATATAAACTAAAAACCTAAAGAGCGACGGAAGTAACTTGCATAGCGTTGGCTGACAGGTATTCTTGTGCCGTCTTTCATGATTAATAAAAATGTTGAATGTGAGTCTGGTTGGATTTCATCAATGAAATCAATGTTAACGATATATGAGCGATGGCATCGAATAAAGGTATCTGGCGATAAGAATAATTCTAAATCACTTAAATTTAAACGGTGGTAACCTTCTTTAGACATCGTCTTAACGAAAGTTTTGCGAAGTTGTGTTTCTAAGTAGATTACTTCATTGTGTTTTACAGGATACCAACAGTCATCAATTTTGACTGTAATGTAATTTGTTAAGAATGGTGATGGCTTTTGTGGGAATACCGCTGTAATTGCACCTTTTGGCTCGCCTTCTTCCATAAGTGGAATTGACATGCCGTAATAAGGAACACCAAAGATATCTGGCTCAATAAATGAATTAATTTTTTGACCATAATCTAGTGCTTTATGTGTTGCCGAACCTTCTGGAATTGGGTCACCCGGCTTGATTTTCAAATCAATCTTTTTACTTGGTTGGTAATAAAGATACTCTTTTGTATCTGAAACAACAATTGATGTATTGTCCGGGAAAAACTCCTTAATAACCTCTATCAATTCCTCAATTGATCTTGGATCCATTAATTCATACCTCGTTTCTTTCCTTGTCTTCTCATAATCTTATTTTACACACTATTATAGCATTTTACTACATCAATGAGGTAAATTTAAGAAAAGAAAATAAAACAACTTGAAAAAAGCAGTTATATGATAAAATTGAACGATAAATAGCTTCATTTTATGGAATTACAGTCGAAAAAAATAGTATATATCTGTGAAAAAAATGCAAAATTTATCATAAAAAACAGGAACGTGGTCTTTCCCTTTAATTAATATTAATGTATAATTTTTATAAAAAACAGGTATTTTGTGTGTAAGGAAAGTAAGTATAAAGGCTCAATTTATATTTTTTTACATTTTTTGTGTGAATAGGGTTAAAACTATTTTCATATTACTATTTTCGTTATATAGTATAAAGTGGGTTATTACAAAATGCGTAATTTTAGAAAGATGGGGAAGCTTATGCTACAACACCAATATTCGATTTCAGAAGCTATTTCAAAGCGATACTTTCAAGAAATTGAAACGATGAATCGCTACGATGGTATCGACAAATTCTTTGATATTGAAGCGCAATTAGTAAGAGAAATTTATCAATTAGAAGAAGAAGCTGCAAAAGAAACACTAGGCAAGCTAATTGATATTCTTTCAGAGCGTTCAGGCAAGCACTTTTTCCGAGCAATTCGACACTACTTCGTTGTTTTATCTTCTGTGGTAACACGCAAATTAGTAGAGAATCAAGCTCCATTTAAAAAAGCATTTGCATTTAACGCAGCATGCGTAGAGATGATTGATGAAAGAATGAACGATGCTGAATTTTTACAGTTCGCCGACGACTTAATTGAATTTTACATTTATGTAATTTCAGAAAGAAAGCAGCCTTCTTATAAGCATCAAACTGTAAACAAAGTAATTATGTACATAGATGACGAAGTAGAGACTGACTTATCAGTTGAAGATATTGCACTTCATTTCTCAATCAGTACATCACATTTATCTCGAATTTTTAAGGAACATGTGGGCATTACATTAGTTGAATATTTAAATGTACGTCGTGTGGAAGAATCACAGTATTACTTGCGTCACACGAACAAAAGTATTTCAAACATTTCTGAGCAATTCCACTTCTGTAACCAAAGTTATTACACGCGAATTTTTAAAAAATATGTTGGATTAACACCAAAACATTTCCGCGATCAAGTTGATCATGAGTATTTCCGTTTTCAACTACCAGAAAGAATTTTATAAAATGTCTTAAATGTACCTTTCTTTGATTTGATTAATTGTACTAACATACTGTATACTTCACAGTAGTGAAAAAATTGATGTAGGTGAAAATAGTGAAAAAGAAACTAGGATTAATTTCAATCCTCGGTTTAGCGCCGTTTATTTTAGCGGGATGTGAAGCAGTAGAGAACCAAGAAGGCTTCTTCTATAGCACATTCGTAAAGCCGATGGAGTTTTTAATTGATTTCTTTGGTAATACAGTTCTAGATGGTGGTTATGGTGGTGCCATCATTATTATCACAGTTTTAGTACGTCTTGTTTTAATGCCATTCATGATTCGTAACTATAAGAATCAACAAGGTATGAAAGAAAAAATGGACAAGTTAAAGCCTGAAATGGACGATATTCAAAAGAAATTAAAGCAAGCGAAGTCTAAAGAAGAGCAAATGGCTCTACAACAAGAAATGATGGGACTATATAAGAAGCATGGTGTAAATCCATTAAACATGGGTTGTTTACCAATGATTATTCAAATGCCGATTATCATGGGTCTGTACTATGCAATTCGTTATTCTGCAGATGTACAATCGCATCACTTCTTATGGTTCAAACTGGGCGATCCGGATATTGCGATGACATTAATCGCGGGTGCTGTATACTTCTTCCAAGCACAAGTATCTCTATGGACAATTCCAGAGCAACAAAAGAAACAAATGAAGCTTATGATGTACATCTCACCGATTATGATCATGTTCATTTCGTTCACAAGTATGGCTGCTTTACCTCTATATTGGTCTGTTAGTGGTGCATTACTTGTACTTCAAACAATCATTGGACGTAAGTTATATCCACCAACAGTACCAGAAGGCCAAGAACCTACTCCGAAGAAAAAGCTATTCGGTGGTACAGTTGAATCTGAACCAGAAGCTCCCGCTGAAAAACGTAAATTAACACCAGCAGAGCGTGCTGCGAAACAACAGAAGAAAAAGAAAAAATAAGTGTTGAGCTTAGACAAAGGCAGTCTCTCTATTTACATAATACAATTGAAAATCCATCTGTGATTCTCAGTTGCATGTAAAAGAGGACAGCCTTTTTTATTAGAGGAGGAAATGGACGTGACAAAAAGAATTATGGGAATCGCCGTTTTAATTACGAGTGTATTAGCGGTATTCTTACTAATTAAACAAAACTTTAATTGGGCAGTATTTTGTATTACACTTATGTTTACATTAACAAATGCAGTGCGTGCAAAAGATATGGCTTCAAAAGGTTTTGAAAAAGAATCACGCTGGATGCGCAATTTATCGATTTTCTTCGGTATTGCTTCAGCAGGTATTCTATTTGTGAACCTTTTTATGTAAGTAACGTCTTACAATTGAATCAATCAAGTAATGAAAAGTGCAGGATCTCTTGATGAGATGCTGCATTTTTAGTGAAGATAAAAGGAACAGAGAATAAAGGAGGAAAAGTGATGCGATTAAAAACATTTACATGGACTGCAACACTTTTACTAAGTAGTAGCATTCTATTAGCAGCTTGTAGTGAGCAAAAAGAGCAATCGAACGAACCCAAAAAAGAACAAACATCACAGCAAACGACTAACACTGAAAAAGAACAAGAGAAAAGAGATGCAGGTGGTTACATTATTAATCAAAAAACACCTAAAAAAGAACACTATGTAAAAGGTATTTTAATTGCGAACAAAGTATATCCAATGCCTCAAAATTTTGCACCGGGTGAAAGTAAAGAAGCTCGAAAAGCATTTGAACAATTAAATAAGGCGGCTAAAAAAGCAGGATATACATTTGATGCATTTAGCACATATCGCTCATACGATCGTCAAAAAGTTTTATATGATGGCTATGTGAAAAGAGATGGAAAAGAGGCTGCAGATACGTATAGTGCGCGCCCTGGGTTTTCGGAACATCAAACAGGCTTAGCATTTGATATCGGTGAGGTAGGAAAGCCAGGAGACTATGCGGATGACCGTTTTGGCGAAACAGAAGCAGGTAAATGGTTAGCTGAAAATGCACATAAGTATGGTTTTATTATGCGTTATCCAAAAGGAAAAGAAAAAGTCACAGGGTATAAACATGAATCGTGGCATTTCCGCTATGTAGGTGAAAAAATAGCGACAGAAATTTATGAGAATAACTCGACATTAGAAGAATATCTCGGTGCAAAAGGATAATAAAAAAGAACTCTTGTATGATTATAAATAAGTCATGCAAGAGTTCTTTTTCGTTATAAAATAGGTGATAGCAATCGAGAAATAGATTCTTTCAGTTTAATGATGGTTGAACGATTTTTATATTTTTCAGGTGTTAGCTCAGAAGAATATAAAATATCGCGTTCAAATAGTTCAGCAAGTTGATGTGCTACATCGGTATCATAGATAAACGCATTTGCTTCAAAGTTTAATTTAAAGCTTCGTGAATCAATATTTGCCGTTCCGACAGAAGCTGCTTCGTCATCAATTACAACCATTTTTGTGTGTAAAAAGCCATTTTCATAAACATATATTTTTGCGCCAGCTTCAATTAATAAACCAACATAGTAGTAAGTTGCCCAGTAAACAAAAATGTGATCTGGTTTATTTGGAATCATAATGCGTACATCAATTCCAGATAGACAAGCAATGCGTACAGCGTTAATAAAAGCATCATCGGGAATGAAATAGGGTGTTTGAATATATACATACTTTTTAGCCATATTAATTAATTTAATATAACCATTTTTAATTGCTTCCCAATCTGAGTCAGGTCCAGATGATACGATTTGAATAGCTGTATTCCCTTGACGATAAAATGTTGGGAAGAAACTATCTTCATACTCTAAATTTTTACGATCAGATGCTTGATTCCAATCAAGTAAAAAACGTGTTTGTAATGGTTGAACAGAGCTGCCGTTAATACGTAGATGCGTATCACGCCAGTAACCAAATTTCTCTTTTAAACCTAGATATTCATCACCTACGTTAAAGCCACCGATATAACCAACTTTTCCATCAATTACAACAATTTTTCTGTGGTTACGATAGTTCATACGTGGGTTGATTAAAGGAAGAATAGATGGGAAGAATACTTCTACTTCTCCTCCTTGTTCAATTAAGGCTTTAAAATCTTTTTTATGCACACCGCGTGATCCCATTTCATCATAAAGGACCCTCACTTGTACACCTTGCTTCGCTTTTTCAATAAGAGCATCTAAAATGCGTGTGCCTAGTCGATCTAATCTAAAAATGTAGTATTGAATATGGATATGATGTTTAGCTTCAGCAATATCTTCTAAAAGATGATCGAATTTATCTTGTCCATCATCGAAGATATGAATGTGATTATCTTGTGTTAAAACAGCGTGATTTGATAATAAGTTCATGTGGATAAGTTCTTTATATTTTGCAGCTGTTTCAGATAATTTATATTCAAAACTACCTTCTTTAATCGATTCAATTTGATAGTCAACTAATGTTTCGATACCAATCTTTTTACGTCCACTCCATCTAAACATGCGTCGTCTTGTCAGTTTACGTCCAAGTAGTAAATATAAAATAAACCCGACAATGGGAATAAAGAAAAGTACGAGAAGCCATGCCCAAATCGAAGATGATTCGCGTCTTTCCAAAAAGATAATAGCAAGAGCAAGTATGATATTGAAAAATAATGTCACCGAAACGATATATGAAATGAGATGAGTTGTATCGCTAATTAACATGATTTCTCCCTCCTAATTTTTCTTTATAAGTATATCTTATTCCTTCATTGGAAAGAAGTAATATTATATATATGAACAAAACATACTTGACCGATAGGTATTGTTATATTATTATGTGAAAAGCAATGAAAGAATATCTTTTGTCAAAGAGGAGGAACATCCATGAGTATCTTTTTAACAATATTAAATGTTGTTATTTTAATTGGTCTTATTAGTTTATTAGTCGTTATGAATAAAAAGAAGGTATCTTTTTCTAAACGTGTATTTACAGGTTTGGGACTAGGGGTTTTATATGGTTTAGCATTACATTTCACATATGGTGCTACATCAGATATTTTGATTCAATCAACCGATTGGTTTAACATTATCGGTTCAGGATATGTGAAATTACTACAAATGGTTGCAATGCCATTAGTATTTATCTCAATTGTTGCGGCATTCACAAAAGTAATTGTCGGTAAGAATTTTGGTAAGATGGCATCCATTATTTTAATTACACTTGTTGCAACAACAGGGATTGCAGCAGCAGTAGGTATTGCGTCAGCAGCAAGTTTTAATTTAGATGCAAGTTCATTAATGAATGGTAGTGCAGAACAACAACGTGGTGAACAAATTGTTCAAAAAACAGAGGAAATGGGCGACCGTACTTTACCACAACAAATTCTTGATCTGCTACCTACAAATCCATTCTTAGACTTAACAGGCGCTCGTCCAACTTCAACAATTGCAGTCGTTATTTTTGCAGCGTTTTTAGGCTTTGCTTATCTAGGTGTACGTCGTAAGGATGAAAAAACAGCTGATTTAATTAAAACAGGAATTGAAGCGATTTATGCATTAGTAATGAATGTTGTAAAAATCGTTTTACGTTTAACTCCATTCGGTATTTTAGCGATTATGACTTCAACAGTTGCTACTTCTGATTTCGGTGCGATTTACAACATGGGGAAATTCGTTATCGCTTCCTATGCAGCATTAATTGCAATGTTTGTTATTCATTTAATCATCATTAGCTTAACAGGTGTTAGCCCGATTACGTATGTGAAGAAGGTTTCAACAACATTAATCTTTGCATTCACATCACGTTCGAGTGCAGGTACTTTACCTTTAAATATCCAAACTCAAACGAAACGTTTAGGTGTGCCAGATGCAATTGCGAACTTTGCGGCATCATTTGGTGTATCAATTGGTCAAAATGGTTGTGCGGGTGTTTATCCAGCGATGCTTGCAGTTATGATTGCACCAACTGTCGGTATTAATCCACTTGAACCAAGTTTCATCTTTACATTAATTTTAGTTGTAGCTATCAGTTCATTTGGTGTAGCAGGTGTTGGTGGTGGTGCAACATTTGCAGCCATTATCGTACTTTCAGCAATGAACTTACCAGTTGCTTTAGCAGGTGTATTAATTACAGTAGAGCCATTAATCGATATGGGACGTACTGCGTTAAACGTAAGTGGTTCAATGGTTGCTGGTGTAACAGCAGCTCGTGTAACAGGTGAATTAGACAAAGATACATTCAACTCAAAAGAACCTCAAAACTTAACAGAAGTTTAATAAAGAGAGCACATCTATCATACAAATAGGTGTGCTTTTTTATTGTGATAAATAAATAGGCTCGGCATGTATTGTGAGATACAATATACCGAGCCTGTTTTTTTAGTTAAGTTTTTTCAACCTTCACTTGTGGTTCACGTAAGGTCTTTTTACTTGCTTTGAATGTTAAGATGACAAAGATTGATAATAGACCGAGTGAAGCTGCAATGATATAAGGTAAGTTAATTTGCATTGTAAATACCCATGTGAAGAACATTGGACCGATAATTCGACCCAAATTATCCATCGAGTAGCTTAAACCAGCAGCTGTACCATACTTACCACCAGATTCTTTTGACGCAAGCGAAGTAGTTAATGTACGAGCTAGTGCATTACCTGCTGTAAATACACATAGTGCAAAACCAGCAAATGCTAAACTACTTGTGAATGGGAACATAGCGAGTCCGAATGCTGTGACGATTTGTGCAATAATGATGAAAATCCATTCGGAACCGTCTTTGATTTTACGAACAACACCGCCTTGGATCACAAAGTCGACTAATCCGCTAAATAAGAATAGTGAGCCAAGTTGAGCCGATGTAATATGAATCTTATCAATTTGGAATAGTTGAAGTGTTGATTCAACACCTGCTAATAAGAATGTCACCATGAATGAGAAGAAGAATAGATAACGTACACGATATTTTAAAAGAGTCGAAGCTCCTTTTGGAATGATTGCACGTTTTTCGGCTTCACCTTTACGTGGTGGGTCTTTTAATACGAGCGATGCATAAACTAATAAAATAAGTAATAGAATAGATGATACATAGAATGGCATATTAATACTAATTGCACCAAGTAATCCACCGATTGCTGGACCGAAAATGAAGCCTAAACCAATCGACATCCCCATGAAGCCCATATACATATTACGATTTTCATCTGAAGATGAGTCACCGATAAATCCAGTCACCGATGTATAAAGTGCGCCAGAGAATAACCCCCCGATAATACGAGATACATACATCATGATTAATGAATCAGAGAAGATTGCAAAAATTAAGAAGCTCATACTGAAGCCGAATAACCCAATCAGAATAAGTCTTTTTCGTCCCATTTTATCAGAGAGACTTCCCCAAATAGGTGCTGTGAAGAAGCTAGCGAGAGAATAGACAGTTAATAGGCCACCCACATGAATATCGCTAAATCCTTGTTCAGTTACTACAAGTGGTAGAACAGGAATAACAAGCCCAAATCCAACATATACGAGGAATTGAACGGATAAGAGAAGCATTAATGATTTATTCATACTATGATCTCCTTTCTTTCATTTTGTACACTCTATACTATACTAAAAAAATCAAATATGCCTAGTAGATTAAAGAGGAATAGATAAAAATAATCCATTCTTTACCTATACACGTAATCAAGTAACTTAAAACAGTAAAGAGCATAAAAAAGAGAAGCGACGATGTGTCAGCTTCTCCTTAAGAGTGTTTATACTTTTGTACGTTGTAAGCGAAGGGCATTGAGTACAACAGATACAGAACTAAATGCCATGGCAGCACCTGCAACCCATGGAGCTAGTAAGCCGATTGCGGCAATTGGAATTCCAATTGAGTTATAAGCGAGTGCCCAGAAGAGGTTCTGTTTAATGTTTCGAACAGTGGCACGACTCATTTTAACAGCTTGTACAACACGCATTAAGTCACCTTGCATAATTGTAATGTCAGCGGCTTCAATTGCTACGTCTGTTCCTGTTCCCATCGCAATCCCGATATCTGCCGTTGCAAGAGCAGGCGCATCGTTAATACCATCGCCAACCATTGCAACTTTTCCGTCTTTTTGAAGTCGTTTGATTTCATTTGCTTTACCAGCTGGTAATACATCTGATACGACTTCATCAATGCCAACTTCTTTAGCAATTGCTTGTGCAACAGCTTCTCTGTCACCTGTTAGCATGACCGTTTTAATACTTAGTGCATGCAATTCAGCCATTGCTTGTTTTGAAGTTTCTTTTACTTCATCTGCTACAGCAATCGTTGCTACATGTTGTCCGTTAATTGCACCGTACATAATCGTTTTTCCTTGTTCATCGAAATTTTCAATATCGTGAATTGTAATCATACGATTTTCAAGTAGACGTTGGTTTCCGACAATTACTTGTTTGCCTTCAATTGTTGCTTCAATACCATGACCTGAAATGGCTTGGAAATCCGTTGCAGCTTGAACTTTCATTGTTTCTTCGACATAGTGCACAATCGCTTGTGCTAAAGGATGTTCAGATGCTTTTTCAGCAGAAGCAATCAGCTGCATTACTTCTTCCTCATCATGTGAGCGATTCACATAGAAGTTTGTAACAACAGGCTGTCCTTTTGTAATTGTTCCGGTCTTATCGAAAACGATTGTATCAATTGTGCGTGTTTGTTCTAGTGCTTCAGCAGTTTTGAAAAGAATACCCATTTCAGCAGCACGCCCTGAACCAGCCATAATTGATGTTGGTGTTGCGAGACCAAGTGCACATGGACAAGCAATAACGAGTACAGCAATAGTATGTTCAAGAGCTGTAATAAAACTTGTATCGACAACCCAGAACGTAATAATAAATGTTAAAATTGCAATCCCAATAACGATTGGAACAAAAATACCGGAGATTTGATCGGCAAGACGTTGAATAGGCGCTTTTGAACCCTGCGCTTCTTCAACTATTTTAATGATATTTGATAACACCGTTTTATTACCTGTATTCGTTGCTTTAATACGAAGTGTACCATTACTGTTAACAGTAGCAGCAAATACATTGGAACCACTGGTTTTATCTACAGGTAAACTTTCACCTGTTAACATAGATTCATCTACAGCAGAAGAACCAGATACTACTTCACCGTCTACAGGGATAGAGGCGCCGGGGCGAATGACTAAGATATCGCCTACTTGGACTTCTGTTGCAGGTACTTCGAGTAGTTCACCATCTTTTTCAATGAAAGCTGTTTTAGGTTGTAAGTTGAGTAATTTTTTGATTGCATCAGAAGAATGACCTTTTGCACGCGCTTCAAATACTTTTCCAAGTAAGATTAGTGTAATTAATACAGCGCTCGTTTCAAAATATAAATCGAGCATTTGTCCCTGTTCAATGGCTGCTTTATTTCGTAAAACAACATAGACGCTGTAAAAATAAGCAGCAGATGTACCGAGGACGATTAATACGTCCATATTGGCGCTTTTATTACGGAGTGCAAAGTAAGCACCTTTATAGAATTGCCAACCAATACCGAATTGAACAACTGTAGCAAGTCCCCATTGTACATAAGGATTCATAAATAGTTCAGGTACATATAAATGGGAAGTAAAGGAAAAATGTGCAACCATCGTCCACAATAGTGGTAGTGAGAAGATAATCGAGACAATCAATTGTGTTGTTTTACGTTTGATTTCTTTTTGCTTATAATCTGTATCTTGTTGTTCATCTTGATGAACAACAGCATCGTAGCCAAGTGATTGAATCTTCTGTATGACATCCTCTGCACTTGTATCATTATGAACGACCACTTTACCTGTTTCGAGTGCCAAGTTAATATTAGCTTCGACACCATCCATTTTATTTAATCCTCTTTCAATTCGATTGGCACAAGCTGCACAGGTCATTCCTTGAATATCGAGATTAATTTCACTTGATTTACTCATTATGTCCAGCTCCTTTTATACCTATATGGGGTATATTTTTCTGTAAGGAATGGGCTGTCTTAATATAAGACAACCCAATATAAAATTATTTTACAGTGTAACCTTCTTCTTCAATTGCAGCCTTCATATCTTCTACAGAGGCTTGTCTAGGATCATACGTTACTTCAACTAATCCTTGATCCAATGTAACGCGTACAGTTTCGACACCATCAATGGCACCTACACTACTTTCAACTGCTTTTACGCAATGTCCACAAGACATTCCTTCAACATGTAATTGCATTTCTTCTGTCATATTCGAGCACTCCTTATTTTTTCATTAATTTTTGCATCGTAACGACTAATTCGTCTAGTATTTCTTCGTCACCATTTTGTAGGCGATCTTTAACACAACCTTTTAAATGTCCTTCAAATAATACTTTTGCAACAGAGTTTAGTGCAGATTGTGTTGCTGAGAGTTGTGTGATGATATCGTCACAATATACATCTTTTTCTACCATACCCTTAATTCCACGAATTTGACCTTCAATACGATTCAATCGCGTCACCAGATTTTTCTTAACATGTTCTGGGTGGTGGCTTTTACGCTCTTCATTATTTGTGTGACACTCAGGAACAGTTGTCATAAAGCATCGCTCCTTTACGTTCATTTGTATGGTTATACTGTAACATACCTATCGGGGGTATGTAAAATAGAAAGACTATTCTGGTAAGTTACGATATACATACAATAGCATACGTCATGGGGGTATGCAAGGAATGGAAATTAAAAGTTTAAAATTGATAAAATAGTGGTAAGTATAATTTGTACTAAAATCTTTTGTGAAATAAAATTGTAAATTTCTTGTAAAAGATTAAGATGTAACAATATTGATAAACAATTTAATAACAAAAGATGATATGATAGATGTAAGAAAAAAGCAAATAAAAAACCGTCAAGTATGAAACTTATTTTCTTAAAAATCGTTTTAATTTAATGACAGCAAGGAGAGGTGTAAGAGTATGAAGAGAGAAGTAGATGTAACGAAAATTATTTCTAACTTATCCAAAATTGGTGTGAAGGCAACTGCAACGAAATCTCGTCTAGAATTACTTAAAGCACTCGCGCCGCCAAAAAATAAACCACAAACACATAACTAATTTGATGTGGTGCAAGGCACTTCAAATTAGTTTGTACATATGAAACAATCAATCAGGTATCCTTTTTCAAAAAGGATAGCTGGTTTTTTATTGTAAAAAAACATGCAGTTGAACACGTATAATACGTGAACACTGCATGTTTTAAATTAATCTTCTTTTGTCGTAAACATGTAATCGCCATTATCATTTTGAATGGCAGCCATAATTCCTACAAGTAACATATTGGATACGAGCGAACTACCACCATAACTCAGGAAAGGTAGTGTAATACCTGTTACAGGAAGAACCCCCATCGTCATCCCGACATTTTGGAAAATTTGGAATGTCAGCAAGCTGATAATTCCTGCAGTTAATAACGATGTATATTGCGACTTATTTGATAAGGCAATTTGTACAAATCGATAAAGTAATAAGAATAAAACAATCAATACGAATGAAGCACCGATGAAACCGACTTCTTCGCCAATATTAGCAAAAATAAAATCGGTATGTTTTTCAGGTATATAAACATTATTACCTGACAGACCTTTACCAAATTCTTGTCCAGAACCGATTGCTAAAATCCCTTTTTGTGTTTGATAGGCAGAATCGCCATAACTAAAAGGGTCAAGCCAACCACGGATACGTGACTGTTGGTGAGGAGATAATTTTGCCAAAAGATTATTTTGGAAAAAATCATTCATAAAGATATAGATATATGCGACAACTGATACAATCGCAATCGGAACTGCTAAAACAGGAAATAAAATTTTTTTTGAGATATTTGAGAAAAACAGCATTGGGAAAATCATTGCGAAGTATAGCATAATCATCCCAGTATCTGGTTGCTGATAGACAATTAATGATGGTGGTAATACAAGCAAACCGATTTTGCCGAGTAATAAGAAATCATGTTTGATTGATTTTACGGGATATCGTTCCGTATGCTTCACAATAATGTAAGCCGTCAAAATGAGTAAGGCAAACTTTAAAAATTCAGATGGCTGAAATGTCCCAACGAATGGAATTTGATACCAAGACTTCGCGTTATTAATTGGTTTTGCGATACTTTCAGGTGCTACAATTAATAGTAGTAGCATAACAAATGTGAAGATATACATACCAACACCGAGTGTTTTTAACTTATTAATATCGGTTTGGGCAATCACAATCATGACAATAATACCGACTACATAAAAAACAAGCTGTTTAATAACAAAACTTTTTGGGTCGCCGTACTGGTTTGAGCCTGCAACGGCTGTATAAATAAATGTACAACTGATTACGCAGAGTACAATTAAAAGCGTCAAAATTTTCCCGTCCACTTTTATTTTCATTGAGCAAACTCCTAACTTATATTAAACTCCAAAGTTGAAAAGAATATGTATCTACCTTAAAATTCCACAACTTATAACAATTCAAACGAAAAATGTAAAATAACTTTTGGTTTGCAATAACGCTTATTATTGTAACACGCTTCATACCAAAGATGTGACGAAAACAGATCACAAATGTTTCATATTTTCGTATTTCATTTTATAATAGATAATGGGGAGAGGGGTGATTGACTTGTCGAAAAAAATACGCACTGCAGATGATTATATGAGACATTTATATATACATACGAATGAATTGAATCAATTCGTTATTTTTAGTGGGTTGAATTTACAAGATTTCATTTTTTCAGTCGATCAGCTTGGAAATCTACTGCTTTTAAAAAATATTCAAAATGCAGAAGAAGGTTCTTTTAATATGCATACGCGATTAGCCTTTGTTGAACAGAATGAGCTAACAAAGTTTTCCAAGCAAATGAGTGATAAAAAAAGCGACTTGTGTTGGATCGATTTTTCCGATGAGAAAAAGTTAAATCTTTTAACACCACAAGAGCAAGCAGAATTATTATACATTGGGCATAAAAAAGAGCCGATTCGTTCACCATTTTATCATCAGCTACAAAATCGATTTGTTTATTTAGAATCAAAAAGCGAGAAGTTTACAAAAGTATATGTGCGCGATTTAGAAGAAGTCTCACAAATTGTAACAAGATGGTTCAATCATTTGATTCAGATGAAAGAACGTTCACTTTCATTTTGGAGAAGAAAGCCACTCTCACGTATCCCACATTATACGGCGACAGACTATGAACAAATTAGAGAAGATGCAAAAGATGGTATATTACTATCATTGTATCGTGTTGAGAAACCAAAAGTGGCCTATGTTTTAGAAGTTCGTAATGTAGCAGACATTCAATTCCCAGATGAAATTTGGGATGATTTAAATGCTATTTTAAAACATGATGCAACAACAACGATTCAAGCAAATATTCACTAATTAGCCTAGAGCATTCCAACGTCTTGAACGACTCGGGATGCTTTTTTGGTGAAAAAAATATGAAGAAGGATAACTTTTTACGTTTTTCTGCCCCAATAAATGTTGAGAGTGCTATGATAGAAATGTTATTTTGAAAGCTTGAAATTTGGGTATATGTTAAAAGGTTCATTCGTGCAACCTTCTAAAATAGAATACGTCTTGTAAAGTTCAAAGATTTTCAGATTCCAAATAAAAAGAAAATAATGGAGTATATGGAGGAAGTCAAAATGAAGAAAAAATTGGGTCTTTTATACGGTGGTCAATCAGCAGAGCATGAGGTGTCTTTATCAACAGCAAAAGCGGTGACACAAGCGCTAAATTATGATCAATACGAGATCGTGCCAATTTATATTACGCGTGAAGGTGAATGGGTGAAAGGAGCTTATTTAACAGCACCTGTAGAAACAGTAGAAGCATTACAATTCAATCGAGAAAAAGATGCGCAACCACATGACATCTCAAGTTTCTTACTATCACAACAAGAGCGACCTTTTGATATTGTATTCCCACTACTACATGGTACATACGGAGAAGATGGCACAGTACAAGGATTTTTAGAAGTATTAAACATTCCTTATGTGGGGTGTGGTGTACTTGCTTCATCTGCTGGGATGGATAAAGTTGTTATGAAGCAACTATTTGAAATTGCAGGTCTTAAACAAGTTCCTTATGTGTATTTTATTCGTAAAGAATGGCAAAAATCACAGCAAGCACTTGTAAAAGAGATGGAAGAAAAATTAACGTATCCAATGTTTGTAAAACCAGCTAATCTTGGTTCAAGTGTCGGTGTTAATAAAGCTTCAAATCAACAAGAATTAATTGAGGCAATCGATGTAGCTTTCAAATATGATCGTAAAGTCATTATCGAAACAGGCGTGGTTGCACGTGAAGTAGAAATGGCCGTTCTAGGAAATGATGAACCAAAAGTATCTGTTCCAGGTGAAATCAAGCCTTTAACTGATTTCTATGACTATGATTCAAAATATAAAGATAGTAGTACAGAATTATTAATTCCAGCACCTGTTTCAGAAGCAATTGAGCAAAAAATGACGGACATGGCAAAACGTGCCTTTAAAGTATTGGACGGAAGTGGTTTAGTACGTGCCGATTTCTTTGTAACAGCAGATGATGAAGTATTGATTAACGAAGTGAATACATTACCAGGTTTTACACCTGTAAGTATGTATCCGATTCTGTGGAAAAATACAGGTCTTTCATATCCAGAATTAATTGAAGCGCTAATCACACTTGGAATTGAGCGTTTTGAAGAGAAACAACAACTTCATTTTCAATAAGGTGGCGGAAGTAAAATGAAAAAAACAGTTCAACAAGTAGCTAACTGGTTACAACAAGAGGCTGTGAATGGTCAACAGGAATGGATTACAGGTGTGTCGATTAATACACGTACCTTACAACCAGGAGATTTATTCATTCCTTTTAAAGGTGAAAAAACGAACGGGCATCAGTATATTCAACAAGCAATTGAAGCAGGTGCAGCGGCGACACTTTGGCAAAAAGATGAACCAAATATGCCGACGAATATTCCTGTTATTTTAGTAGATGATGCAGAAGAAGCGTTACAGCAGATGGCGAAAGCGTATCGTGCAGAACATCAAGCAACTTTTATTGGTATTACAGGTTCCAATGGTAAGACTTCAACAAAGGACTTACTTGCTGGGACGCTTATGCCGTATTATAAAGTTCAAAAAACAGAGGGTAACTTTAATAATCAATTAGGTATGCCTCTTACTATTTTATCTTTAGACGAAGATACGGAATTTGCCATTTTAGAGATGGGTATGGATGGTTTTGGACAAATCGAGTTTTTAACGAAGCTTGCAAAGCCGCATCATGTCATCATTACAAATATTGGTGAAGCGCATATGGAGGCACTTGGCTCTCGTGCTGGTATTGCGAAAGCCAAGTTTGAAATCATTCAAGGGCTACAAGAAAATGGACGCTTATTCTTTGATGGTGATGAACCGTTGTTACAAGAGTTAGTCGCACAAGAAAAAGGACTACAAACTACTTCGTTTGGTTTTGAAAGCACGAATGATTTATACGCAGATCAAATCGAAACGAATGAAGAAGGAAGTCAGTTTGAAGTGCATGGTCTGTTAAACGGACAGTTTATGATTCCTGTACTCGGTAGCCATCAAGTGAAAAATACAGTAGCAGTTATGGGAGTAGCGCATACAATCGGTTTGACAGACGATCAAATTCGCACTTCCTTAAAACACGTATCCCTTACAAATATGCGTATGCAACTTGTAACATGCGGTCCTTTACTCTTCATCAATGACGCATACAATGCAGCACCAACTTCAGTTCGTGCAGCACTTACGTTCATGTCTACCACTCAAATGCGTCCAAATAAATGGATTGTACTTGGTGATATGTTAGAGCTTGGCGAACAAGAAGAACAATATCATCATGATTTAATCGAATCAATTGATTTTGATGAGATTCAAACAATTTGTCTATATGGCTCTCGTATGAAAGTTTTATATGAAGCAATTCAGACGCAATATCCATCTGTAGATGTTGTTTGGTCTGAACAAGCATATGAGCCAATTATTCAAAAAATTGAACAACAGACTGATGAAAAAACGATGATTCTTTTAAAAGGCTCTCGTGGCATGGCACTTGAGACAATTCTAAAGCACTTCCAATAACATACAGTGAGAAAACGACTAATGTGGGTATAGTACATTAGTCGTTTTTTTAAATGGAGGGAGCCTATTTGAAATGAGGAATATTGTTTATTCATGGATTTACGGGGAATACAGCAGAAGTGCAACCGTTAGTGGACTATTTAATGGAAAAACGCTCCGAATGGACATGTTCAGTCGTAACATTAACAGGTCATGGTGAGACACTCAATTTGAAAGGAGTTAGTTCTGAACATTGGTTTCGTGATGTTGAAAATGCTTATCGCCTACTTGAAAAACAAGTGGATGAAGTCATTGTCGTAGGTTTTTCAATGGGGGGGATTGTTAGCAACCCACCTCAGCTTACGTTACCGTGTGAAAAAATTAATTCTTTTAAGTACAGCAGCAAAATTTGTGGATGTAAAAAATTATTTCTCACATGTAAGGAACTGATCAAAAAAAGAAAGCTGTTAACAACTGCACAGACACGTTTTTTGCAAGCTGCCATCAACCAGACGCGTCCTATGACGGTACCAACAATGAAACATTTTTTTAAAGTGGTACATACAGTCTTACCGCATCTACATCGAATTCACTAACCAACGATGATTATACAAGGTGAAAAAGATGGTGTTGCACCAAAGGAAGCGGCATCATTTTTATATGAGCAGATTCAATCGGTTGATAAGCAAATGTATTTTTCAAAAAGTAGTGAACATCATATTTGTTATAGTGACAATCAAAACGAGTGGTTTGAACGGGTATTTCAATTTATAATAGCCGATAAAAGAAATCAGAATATTATGCCTGATTGTAATTGATTGCATACAAGTCTATGTCGTGTTAGAATGATTAGAGCAATGGATACATTTTATATGAAGACTCTCCATACATTGATGAGAGAGTACTTTTTTTTTGAACATTACGGTCGATTCTATATTACCGTTAAAAAGCGTAGAATTGAACCGCTCGGCAAAGACCGGGCTTTATTTTATCTAAAGTTACTCTGCATTCCACAGAGATATAATAGTTAAGGGATTTTCCTAACATGAGGCTCGATTTGCCCTAGTTTTCATCTGAAAATGTAACCATTTGTCAAATTCAAACACGAAAAAGGAGAATGAGAAGTTTGACAAATTTTTCAGAACTAAATATTAGCGAATCAACATTAAAATCCCTAGAACGCATGGGATTCGAATCAGCAACACCAATCCAAGAAGGTACAATTCCACTAGCAATTGCAGGCAACGATATCATCGGACAAGCACAAACTGGTACTGGTAAAACAGTAGCATTTGGTGTACCACTAATCGAAAAAATTGACCCTAAAAATCAAGCAATTCAAGCATTAGTAATTGCTCCTACACGCGAATTAGCCATCCAATGCTCAGAAGAAATCTACAAAATTGGTCACGGTAAACGTGCTCGTATTCTTTCTGTATACGGTGGACAAGACATTAGCCGCCAAATTCGTGCATTAAAAAATAAACCACAAATTATCGTAGGTACTCCAGGACGTATTTTAGACCATATCAAACGTCGTACGCTTAAACTAGAAAACGTTGAAACGTTAGTATTAGATGAAGCAGACGAAATGTTAAACATGGGATTCATTGAGGATATCAATGCAATTCTTGAAAACGTACCGGCTGAGCGCCAAACACTTTTATTCTCAGCAACAATGCCTCCAGCAATTCGTAAAATTGCAGATACATTCATGACTGAGCCAGAAAGCGTAAAAATTAAAGCAAAAGAATTAACAGTGGATAACATTGAGCAATTCTTCGTAAAAGCACAAGAACGCGAAAAATTCGACGTTCTATCTCGTTTATTAAACGTACATCAACCAGAACTTGCAATCGTATTTGGTCGTACAAAACGTCGTGTAGATGAATTATCTCACGCATTAAGCATTCGCGGTTACCTTGCTGAAGGTATTCACGGTGACTTATCTCAAGCAAAACGTCTTTCTGTATTACGTCAATTCAAAGAAAATAAAATTGATGTATTAGTAGCAACAGACGTAGCAGCTCGTGGTTTAGATATTTCAGGTGTAACACACGTTTACAACTTTGATATTCCACAAGATCCAGAATCATACGTTCACCGTATTGGTCGTACAGGTCGTGCTGGTAAATCAGGTATGGCAGTTACATTCGTAACACCTCGTGAAATGGGTTACTTACGTATCGTTGAAGAAACAACGAAAAAACGTATGACACCTTTAAAACCACCTACTGCTGATGAAGCTTTAGTAGGACAAAAGAAATTAGCTGTTGAACAATTACAAGAGTTAGTTAATAAAAATAATGCGAGTGGTTACCGCAGTATGGCTGAAGACTTATTAGCTACAAATGATGCAATTGATTTAGTTGCAGCAGCTCTTAAATCATTAACGAACGAGCCAGATGATACACCAATCCAAATTTCTGAAGAGCGTCCATTACCAATGCGTCGTGGCGGCGGAAATGGTGGCGGTTCACGTGGTGGACGTAGCGGCGGTGGATACCGTGGTGGTTCACGTAGTGGCGGTTCACGCGGTGGAGATCGTCGTGGTGGCTCACGTAGTGGCGGTGGAGATCGTCGCGGTGGTTCACGCGGTGAACGTTCTTCAAGCGAACGTCGTGATGGTGGTTCACGTGGCGGAGATCGTCGTCGTGATAACCGTGGTGGCGAACGTCGTCGTCGCTCAAGCGAAGATTAATCAACATATACAACTCATGAATGGCTTTCGAGCGATTCATGAGTTTTTTTATACATAAAAAATGGAACGCTTTTTGTTATAATACGTATAATTAAGTAGATTCCAAATCTTTGGAAAAGGAGGCATATCTAAGGTGGATGAATTAAAATATCAAATTGATTCAAAAGGATTAACCGTTTGGCGAATTCATGCATGTATTTTTTCGGGCATTGCATTATTAATTACTGCTCTTATTTTTTTCTTAACGTATTATTTTGAATGGTATAAATGGATTCCATATACAGTTTTAGGGTTATGGGTAATTGAAGCTTTTTGTGGTATTTACTTATTTCCGAAAATTCGTTGGCAGCGCTGGCGTTATGAAGTGCGTGAACAGGAAATTGAAGTGCAATCAGGGTTGTTTGTAGTTGAGAGAACACTCGTACCGATGATTCGTGTACAGCATGTTGATACGGTGCAAGGACCGATTTTAAAGAAGTATAATTTAGCAGAAATTTCGATTTCAACTGCAGCAACTACACATACGATTCCTGCTTTACAAATGGAAGAAGCAGATGAATTACGAAGAAGAATTTCTAAATTAGCAAGGGTGGCTGAAGAAGATGTCTAATGAACAAGTTATGCGTCTACACCCTATTACAATCGCCATTAATTTTTTTAATGCGATTAAAACATTATTATTACCTGTTGTCATTTTTGTATTTAGTACAAAATTAGAGCTTAGTTTAGACCCATCAGACGGTGAGAATTTTTATCCGACGCTTTTTGTTCTCGGAGGAGCGATTCTCTTCTTATGCATTGTTTTTATCTTTGCATGGATTAAATGGCGTAAATTTATTTATTGGTTTGAAGATGGCGAGTTGCGAATCGAATATGGTTTATTCGTAAAAAATAAACGGTATATTCCATTTGAACGCATTCAAACATTGAACTATAAAGAAGGGATTTTACATAGACCTTTTAAATTAGTACGTGTGGATGTTGAAACAGCTGGCGGTTCAGCAGATGCAGAAGTAAGTTTGACTGCGATTACCCGCGAGCAAGCCAGTCGAATTGAACTTGAAATGAAAAAAGCAAAACAAGAAGTGGTTGTAGCTCAGGATGGTACAATCGAAGATGTCGCTGAAATTCGTATTGAAAAAGAGTTTATCTATCAAATCAACACGAAGGAATTAATTTTATTAGCAACAACTTCGAGTAGTATGGGGATTTTATTCTCTGCTGTCGCTGCAATTGCTTCACAGTTTAATGATTTTATTCCATACGAGCGCATTTACGGAGAGGTGCAGAATATTGTTCGTTTTGGAGTCCTCTTTATTATTTTAATTGTATTAGGGGCTATTTTATTATCATGGGCAGTAGCAATTCTCATTTCTTATTTTGTGAACTACGGTTTTAAACTTGAAAGAACAGAAGAACAGCTCTTTTTATCAAAGGGGCTTTTAGAGAAAAAGAGAACGACACTTCAAATGAATCGTGTACAAGGAATTCGTATAATCGAAAATCCAATTCGTCAATTATTTGGTTACTGTCGTGTCATTATTGATAGTGCAGGTGGTTCAGGCGATGAAAAAGAAGATCAAGTCGTCCTACTACCTTTCATAAAAAAGAAAAATGCAATTCGTATTTTACAAGAATTATTCCCCGAGTACGTTTGGGAAACAACGTATACAAAGGTGCCAAAGAAGTCTTTAATTCGTTATTTATTAAATCCAATCTATGTACCACTTATTCCAGTTGGATTCGTTAGTTATTACTTCTATCCATATGGTATGTGGAGTATTGTACTGATTCCGCTTATACTGTTGCGTGCATATTGGCAGTATAAAACAGCTGGTTTTGCAGTAAATCATTTACAGTTAACGATTGTACATCGTTATTTCAGTAAAACAACATTTGTTGTGCAGAAGAATCGAATTCAATCGATGCGCGTAACACAGAGTTATTTTGCTGAGCGAAAGGATATCGCTTCATGCCATGTTCATATTATGTCGAGTACGACAGGTTTTACAGCACACCTGAAGCATTTTGATTTACAAGCGATCAGTCAACTATTTAAATGGTATCAACCGAATAAATAAAAAAATGAGAAGTAGCGAACAAGCTACTTCTCATTTTTTATTTTTCTCTAAAACGACGGATACGTTTTGGTGTAAATTGGAACATTCCCAAAATAAAACCGACAGCTAATCCAACTAAGTGAGCTGTAATATTAATGTTTGATTGGACGAATGTCATAATAACAGAAATTGCGACTAAAGGAATGATTAATTGTTTTAGTTGCGGTAAAATTTTGCGCGTGTGATATACCAATGCTAAGTAAGCGCCAAAAATACCAAAGATTGCACCGCTTGCACCAAGTGAAGCATAGTTTAGTGGCTCAACAACATAGGTTGCAACATTTGCCAGTAAACCTGAGATGAAATAGATGGAGAAGAATCGTAACTTACCGGCTAATTGCTCTAACTCAGGACCGAATACATATAAACCAAACATGTTGAAAAGTAAGTGTAAGAAGCCACCATGTAAAAACATGGCTGTAATAAGTCGCCAATACTCACCTTGAGAGATGGAATAATTATATGCGATACCAAGAGCATATAGATTGTTTCCTATACCTGGAATCAAACCAAGTAGATATACGACCAAGTTCATACCGATTAAAACAGAAATTACGGGGTACTTTTTAATATAAAGTGAAAGATTTTCAGTTCGATTAAACATTTTGTCACCTCATCGTGTAATATAAATATTATACATGGAACAGTTCGTAGAGAGAAGGGAGAAGCGAAGATGATTAAAGGAATTGGCTTGGATATAGTTGAAATTGCACGTATTCAAAAATCAAATGATCTAAGCCCTAAGTTTAAAATGCGTATTTTAACAGAGCGTGAAATGGCTATTTTTGAGCAATTAAAAACAAGAAGACAACTTGAGTTTTTAGCTGGGCGTTTTTCAGCAAAAGAGGCTTATTCAAAAGCGAATGGCACAGGGTTAGGACGAGATTGTAAGTTACACGATATTGAAATATTGCCAAATGAAAAAGGACAACCTATTCTTTATTTCAAGCAACAAAAAGTAGATGGATTAGTTAGTATCACACATTCGAAAGAATATGCTGCTGCTCAAGTCATTTTAATGGAAAGAAATTCACAATAAATGGTTATTTTCTGAAAAAGTAGGGTAAACAAAGAATGTTGGTATATACATTCTTTACCTTAGTACGAATAAAAAATAAAAAGAGGTAATGAACATGACACATTTTAGACCAACAACAGCTCATGTTGATCTGACAGCTATACAAAAAAATATTAAAGGGTTACGAAATCACTTACATACAGACGCTGAAATTATTGCAGTTGTGAAAGCAAATGCATATGGACATGGAGATGTAGAAGTCTCAAAAGCAGCGATTGAAGCAGGGGTTACGATGTTAGCAGTTGCTACGCCAGATGAAGCTTTACACCTTAGAGAAGTGTTTTCAAAAATACCGATTTTAGTATTAGGCGCCGTACCCGTTTCGTTTATTCCATTTGCAGCGAAAGAGCATATTACACTAACAGTCTTTTCAATGGATTGGTTAGGAGCGGCGAAAGAACAATTTTCAACTTTAGACGTTCCTGTTAAAGTACATATGAAAGTTGATAGTGGGATGGGAAGAATTGGCGTGCGAAATGAACAAGAGATGCTCGCACTATATCATGGTATTCAATCATCCCCCCAGTTTGAACTTGATGGTGTTTTCACGCATTTTGCAACAGCAGACGAGGAAGACTCTACATACTATGACCAACAAAAAGATGTGTTTATACACTTAGTCAATCAATTACCAACCAAACCTCGTTTAGTTCATGCAGCAAACACAGCAGCTTCTTTAACAAAAGACCATGTAGAGTTTGATGCAGTTCGCTTTGGTATCTCTATGTATGGCTTACTACCTTCAAGTTATGTAGGAGAACATCTACCTTTTACAATTCATCCAGCACTTCAACTTGAAACAGAGATTGTTCACGTGAAACAATTGAAAAAGGGTGAACACGTAGGATACGGTGCAACCTATGAAGCGCAAGAAGATGGTGAATGGATTGCAACTTTACCAATTGGTTATGCTGATGGTGTGTTACGTGGTTTACAAGGGCAAGAAGTTCTTGTAGGCGGTGTTCGCGTACCAATCGTAGGTAGAATTTGTATGGATCAGTTAATGGTTCGATTACCTCATAGTTTCCCATTAAGTGAAAAAGTAGTTTTGATTGGTAAACAAGGAACAGACCAAATTACGATGCAAGAATGGGCAGATCGCCTTCATACAATTCCATATGAAATAGCATGTATACTGACTGCACGCGTGCCGAGAGTTTATTATAAAGAATGATAAAAAAATGTTATAAATTTAGAGAAATCTATTTTTTTATGGCATAACTCTTAGAAAAGACCTTTCCTTTCTATTGCTAGAATGATAAGATTGTTCTAACATAGAAAATTTCGATATGATAAAAGGGAACTTTTTGGAGGTGCGAGCTGTGGTTCAAAACAGTATAAATGAAACGATTCTACCGAAATCATCAAATATAGTTACAGAGAACATCGAGCAAGCTTATCAACAATCTATTATGTCTGAACAAAATTTATATGTACCAACGAAACGATATAAAAAGATGACTCATAAAAATGATATACGAGAAGCTATGGTTAAGGGATATGCCGAAATGTCTCAAATTAACTTAACTATATGTAGCGAATGTCTACATTTAGAATATGAAGCAGAACATATGGTGGAGCGACTCGTTTGCGGAGGATGACAATTTGAATGTAAAACGTGGAGACGTTTTTTTTGCTGACTTATCACCAGTAGTGGGATCAGAACAAGGCGGTACTCGACCAGTTTTGGTAATTCAAAACGATATCGGGAATCGCTTTAGTCCTACGGTGATTATCGCAGCAATTACAGCGCAAATTCAAAAAGCAAAGTTACCAACCCATGTCGAAATTGATGCAAAGAAATACGGATTTGAACGAGATTCAGTTATTTTATTAGAACAACTACGTACGATTGATAAATCACGTTTGACTGACAAAATTACACAACTGGATCAGCCACTGATGAAAGAAGTAGAAGATGCTTTGGCTATTAGTTTAGGGTTATTAAAATTTTAAAAGCTATACATAGAGTGAAAACATCAGGTTTTTTAATCTGGTGTTTTTAATTTCTTAAAAATGGTAATAGTATTAGTGGTGCTTTCTCGATTTTTATAAAACAAGGAATAAAAAGTGAATAAATGTAAGATTTGAGATACAATTGCATATATAACAGATAGGGAGGGGTATTGATTGGAAAAAGCCACGATTCGATTTTTAAAAAATCATTTACAAGAAGTTGAAGATGTTTGGCAAGAACAATTAAGGGCTGATGAGTCAGAGATGGCTACGGGTAGTCTTCAAGAAGAATTATTTGAAAAGATGCTAGAGCAAACGATGAGATACATCAGAAATTTTTTGAATCATTTAGATATCCAAAAATTTGTCCGAGAATTAGGAACACTTAATAGAACAGCTGTCCAATTATTTCCCTTTATCGAGGCTTTTGAAACGAGTACATATTATGTATTGCGGAATCAAAAAGATAAAAAGCCAGCAGAGTCAATGGAGATTTTGCAATATTTACGTAAAATAGTTCATTCTCTATCTATAGAATTATTAAAGTATGAACAAGAACGCTATAATAAAATTATTCATTTACAAAAAATTGCCTTACAGGAACTATCTACACCCATTATTCCTGTATTTGATCGCGTAATTGTCATTCCAATTATTGGTGCTATTGATAGAGATCGAGCAAAGCAAATTATGGAAAATGTTTTACATGCAGTTGTATCGAATAAATCAGAAGTTGTACTAATTGATATTACCGGTTTGCTAGTTCTTGATACAGTGGTAGCTCATCATTTAATAGAAGTCGTAAATGCTATTCATATTGTAGGTGGTAAAAGTATGTTAGTAGGAATCCGGCCTGAAATTGCGCAAACGATTGTCCAGTTGGGTGTTGATTTATCAGATGTCACGACATTGGGAACACTTCAAGAAGGAATAGAGAAAGCACTAGAAGAGACAAATCGATGCATTCGTGAGGTGATTCATTAATGGTGCTAAACATCCCAATTTTAAAATTACAAGATTGTCTAATTGTATCGATTCAATCAGAATTAGATGATCCTACAGCTATGCAATTTCAAACGGATCTTTTACAAAAGTTGAGTGAAGTAAAAGCTAGAGGAGTTGTAATTGACTTAAGTTGTATTGAATTTATTGATTCCTTTATTGCTCGTATTTTGGGCGACATTATTCGTATGACCTCCTTGATGGGAGCAAAAGTAACAATTACTGGTATTCAACCTAGTATAGCTATTACACTGGTGGAGTTAGGAATTTATTTGAAAGACGTTATTACAGCACTTGATTTAGAAGGTGGTCTTACGAAACTCCAGAAAGCGCTGGGGGGCAGAAAGATATGAGTGAATCTTTTGTTGAAATATTAACAGAGTGGGATATTGTTGAGGCACGTCAGCTTGGAAGAAACGAAGCGAAGCGTATTGGATTTGGCGCGGTAGACCAGGCGCGTATTACGACTGCGATTAGTGAATTAGCACGAAATATCTATTTATATGCAGATAAAGGCCGAATACTGATTGAAACAATTGATATGAGCGGTACAAAAGGGATTAAAATTGTTGCACAAGATGAAGGACCAGGTATTGAAGATATTCGTCTTGTCATGCAAGACGGTTATTCAACTTCTCAAGGTCTAGGTGCTGGTTTGCCAGGTGTGCGCAGATTAATGGATGAATTTGACATTCAAACGACCGTCAATGAAGGAACAATTGTGAGAATCATTAAATGGCTCCGATGAGGAAGTGATGAGTGCATGACAAATGAAATAAAAAAACAGTACACAATGCTTCTAGGACAATATTTACAGTATCAAACTGAGCGTAATTTATATTTAGGTCAAAACTTTAGCAGGCGTTTGGTACAAAAAGATATTACACCAGAAGAAGTAATTAGTATTCATAAAGATTCTCTTGCGGAAATTTATGAAGGTAGTGAAGAGTTTACGGATGGTATGAAAAATGCTTTGGACTTTTTAACTGAATTTATGATTCAATATGGTTTAGCTTTACGTGAACATAAAATTTTGTTGAAGAACCAGGAAGAAATGGATCATGAACTAGAACTTGCTGCGAATGTTCAAAAGACAATGTTAAAAACGACGATTCCAACAATTGATGGTCTTTCTATTGGGAGTATCTCTGTTCCAGCTCGAAAAATGAATGGAGATTATATCTATTACCAAGGAGATTCCAAACGTTTTGTCGGAGTAGGTGTCGCGGATGTAGTAGGAAAAGGTATTCCGGCTGCACTTTGTATGTCTATGGTTAAGAATGGTTTAGATACACTTGGGCAGCCGAGTATCAGCCCCTCTTATGCTATGGATGTTTTAAATCGCATTGTAGAAAAAACTGTAGATGATAATATGTTCATTTCCATGTTTTATGGACGATATGATGTCGTGCAATCTACATTTACTTATTGCTCAGCTGGACATGAACCTGCATTATTGTATCGTGCAAAAGATGGTAAATTTATTGAACTAGAGTCTGAAGGTCTATTATTAGGCGTATTACCTGATGTTCATAACCAAGAGAGAAGTGTACAGTTGGCAAAAGGCGATATGGTAATTATTATGACAGATGGTGTAACTGAATGTAGGGTGGACGATCGGTTTTTAGAAAAGTCTGAATTAACCGATTTGATTTTTAAACATAAAGACAAAATACCACAGCAATTAGCAGAGGCTATTTTCCATGAGATTGAAAAATTATCACAGTTCCAAAATCTTGCAGATGACCTAACTTTTGTTGTATTGAAAAAAGAAGATGATTAGCCTATGTTTAAGATGTTTAAAAAAAAGGTATTCAGTATTAATAGACTGTTATAAAAAATTGGGGTGCTAAAATATGAATTTTAAAATAGAGATTAATAAAGAGGAAAATAAGGTGTTAAGTATGGTGAGTGGAGAAGTTGACGCTTTCACTGCTCCGAGTTTAAGAGAAGAATTATTAGCTGTTGATATTCAAGAGGATATGCTAGTTGAATTGAATTTGTCAGAAGTAAGTTATATGGACAGTACAGGACTAGGTGTCATTGTAGCTTTCTACAAAAATGTAACAGCAAATAAAGGAAGACTTGTTTTGGTAGGGCTATCTCAACGTTTACAAAGATTGTTTGACATTACAGGTCTTAGCGGAGTAATCCATATAGAGAAAGAAGGGGCTGTGAACGACCATGAGAGAATTTGATTATTTCGAAATGAGAGTACCATCGAAAACTCAATATGTAGGAATAACTAGATTGGCAATTTCAGGATTAGCAAACCGAATTGGGTTTTCATACGATGACATTGAAGATATTAAGATTGCTTCAAGTGAAGCAATTACGAATGCAATTCAACATGCTTATCCAGAAGCAGAACAAGGTGAGGTAGTTGTTGGTTGTGCTATATATACTGATAAAATTGAAATTATGATTGCTGATTACGGTAAGAGCTTTGATTTTGAAGAAGTTAGAGAAAAAGTAGGACCTTACGACGAAGAAACAAACGCAGAATTTATAAGAGAAGGTGGCCTCGGCCTATTTTTAATCGAAAGCTTAATGGATGAAGTAAAAGTCTTAAATGACAACGGTGTTACAGTTTTCATGACAAAATATGTTGCACGAGAGCAGGTGAAGGAGCATGTGGAAACGGACACCTTCTAAATCTGCTTCTAAGGAACAAGTATTAGAATGGATCCAAAAGTATCAAGAAAATGAAGATGATGATGCACAAACGAATTTGGTATTACATTATCAATATTTAGTAGAATCAATTGCGCGAAAATATTCCAATGGACGTTCCTATCATGATGATATTGTTCAAGTAGGTATGCTAGGTTTACTAGGAGCAATAAGACGTTTTGATCCAGACTTTGGAAGAAGTTTCGAAGCTTTTGCGGTGCCTACGATTATTGGTGAAATTAAGCGTTTCTTACGAGATAAAACTTGGGATGTTCATGTTCCTAGAAGAATCAAAGAATTAGGCCCAAGAATTAAATCGACCGTTGAATTACTAACAACTGAATTGCAGCGTTCGCCAAAAGTTTCAGAAGTTGCTGAACGATTAGAAGTAACAGAAGAAGAAGTGTTAGAAGCGATGGAGATGAGTCGAAGTTATCAGGCTCTTTCGATGGATCATTCAATCGAGTCTGATTCAGATGGTAGTACGGTTACATTATTTGATGTAGTTGGAAGAGAAGATGAAGAGTACGAAAAAACTAATCGAAGAATGATTGTAGCAGATGCAATGAGCGTCCTTTCAGAACGTGAAAAGCAAATCATTCAATTAACTTATTTAGAACAATTAAGTCAAAAAGAAGCTGGTGAAAGATTGGGGATATCTCAAATGCATGTTTCACGACTTCAAAGAAAGGCCATAAAAAAATTACAACAAGCAATTATTTCTTCTGGGGGTGTCTAATTATGCAGACAGAAGGTAGAAATAATTTTATGCATTATACAACGATGATTCGAGCTAAAAATGATGCTACTATTAGTGGTGATGCATTGACTGTTAAATTATTTGAGAACATTTGTATTTTAGCAATAGCAGATGGTCTGGGTAGCGGTACTGAAGCAAATGCTTCAGCTACCGTTGTTATTAAAGAATTAGAAGAAAATCCCGAATTAGAATTAAGTGAATTGCTTAGGCGTAGTGATTTAAAAATGTTAGGGTTACGCGGCGCTGTGGCTGCTGTCATGCGAATTTGTTTTCAACGAAACCATATTCAATTTGCGAGTATTGGAAACATTTCTTGTTATATATTTCGACCTAGTGAAGGTAAGGTAATTTATCCGAGACAGATGAGAGGTTATCTTTCAGGACGGACTCAACATTTTGTTGTACAAGCGTTAGAGTATAAAAAAGGAGATTTTTTCTTATTACATACGGATGGGATAGAAATCACAGATATTCGAAGCCTACTTTTAGAGAATGAATTTATTAAATTGCAGCAAGTACAATCATCTTATTTAACCTTAAAAAACGATGATGCAAGTTTAATCGCAGCACGCCTATTCTAAGTAGAATAGGCTTTTTTTTATGTATTTTGATACACTACTAATATTGGAGGGATTCAAATGGAACGAGTAACTATGAATAAATTAATAGCGCAAGAGTTAAATATTAAACCACAACAAGTGAATCAAGTAATTGAATTATTAGAAGAAGGAAATACAGTTCCTTTTATTGCACGTTATCGTAAAGAAGTAACAGGCTCTTTAGATGAAGTACAAATTAAAAATATAGAAGATCGTCACCATTACATTCAACAACTTGAACAAAGAAAAGAAGAAGTGGTACGGTTAATAAATGAGCAGCAAAAATTAACACCTGAACTTGAAAAATCAATACGTGATGCTACTGTGTTGAAGAAGGTAGAAGATTTATATCGTCCATACAAACAAAAACGAAAAACAAAAGCGACAGTCGCAAAAGCAAAAGGTCTAGAACCTTTTGCAGAATGGTTACTTACACAATCGAATGAATCACCTATTAAATATGCGAAACAGTTTATAACTGAAGAGGTAGTGACAGTAGAAGATGCTTTGCAAGGAGCTTGTGATATTTTAGCAGAGCAGTTTGCGGATGAACCAACTATTCGTGAACAAATTCGAAAAATCACATGGCAAGATGGTGTGATTCGCACTACAGTAAAAGATGCTACTCAAGATGAAAAAAGCGTTTTTGAGATTTACTATGATTATGAAGAACCACTAAAAAAAGTAGTACCACATCGTATTTTAGCGATGAATCGTGGTGAAAAAGAAGAAATTTTAAAAGTGGGCATACACGTAGAACCTGTAAAGATTCATACGGCTATGCGAAATAAATGGTTAAAACCAAAAACGTCACCGGCACATGCGTATTTAGAAGAAGTAATTGCAGATAGTTATAAAAGATTACTTGCACCTTCTATTGAAAGAGAAGTGAGAAGTGAATTAACAGAGAAAGCTGAGAATCAAGCGATTCATATCTTCTCTGAAAATCTTCGTAACTTATTATTACAACCGCCAATGAAAGGTAAATATGTATTAGGTTTAGATCCTGCTTATCGTACAGGTTGTAAATTAGCAGTGGTAGATGATACAGGGAAGTTTTTAGACCTATCGGTAATCTATCCACATCCACCTAAAGCAAAACCAGAAGAAGCTAAAAATACATTACTTCAACTATTAAATAAATATCCGATTGATATTATTGCGATTGGTAATGGTACGGCATCACGTGAGTCAGAAGCATTCGTAGCAGAAGTATTAAAAGAAGCTTCAAGTAATACGGCATATGTCATTGTGAATGAGGCAGGAGCAAGTGTGTACTCTGCTTCTGAGGTAGCGCGTGACGAGTTCCCTGATTTACAAGTAGAGCAAAGAAGTGCGATTTCAATTGCGCGTCGTTTGCAAGATCCGTTAGCAGAACTGGTTAAGATTGAACCAAAGGCAGTTGGAGTAGGGCAGTATCAACATGATGTATCACAAAAGAAGCTAGTATCTTCTCTTGATTTTGTTGTCGAAACAGCTGTAAACCAAGTAGGTGTGGATGTCAATACAGCTTCTTCATCACTATTACAACATATTTCTGGGTTGTCAAAGACGGTAGCAGAGAACATTGTGCGTGTAAGAAGTGACCAAGGTAAATTTACTGCACGTACACAATTGAAGAAGATTCCACGTCTTGGTGCAAAAACGTATGAACAGGCGATTGGTTTTTTACGTATTTCAGATGCGAAAAACCCTTTAGACGGTACAGGGATTCATCCAGAGAGTTATGCATTAGCTAAATCTATTTTAGAAGTAGCAGGGCTAACAGTAAAACAGATTGGAACAAAAGAAGCCGAAGAAGCGATTTCACATTTTACAATCGCTGAACTATCAGAGCGTTTTAATGTGGGTGAGATTACGGTTAAAGATGTAATTGATATGTTAATGAAGCCATCGCGTGACCCGCGTGATGCTTTTCCGCAACCATTACTGAAGCAAGATGTTTTAAAAATGGAAGACTTAAAGGCAGGGATGGAGCTACAAGGGACTGTCCGAAATGTTGTAGACTTTGGTGCCTTCGTAGATATTGGTGTGAAGCAAGATGGTTTAGTTCATATTTCAAAATTGAAAAAAGGTTTTGTAAAACATCCTTTAGACGTTGTAGCACTTGGTGATATTGTAACTGTCTATGTAGATCAAGTAGATGAGAAAAAAGGACGCGTATCATTAACCATGATTGTGCCTGAAAAATAAGTTATACTATAAGAGTAAGAGTGAAGAAGGCTATATGCTTATTCATTCTTATTTTTTTATGGAGGAAATGAATATGAATTATGAACAATTAACTTTATGGGTACAAGAAGTTTCAATGACATACTTTAAAAAACCATTTCGACATCAAGCTGTATTTAATAAACGCCTTCGAACAACGGGAGGACGTTATTTATTACAAACACATAATATTGAGATTAATCCAAAGTATTTAGAAGTGTATGGAGAGCGAGAAGTAGAAGGAATCATTAAACACGAACTTTGTCATTATCATTTACATATAGAAGGAAAAGGGTATCGACACAGAGATTTAGATTTTAAAATGTTATTGAAACAAACAGGTTCACCAAGATATTGTCGCCCAATCACAACATCGAAGTGGCTATATATTTGTGAAAGCTGTCATCAAAACTATCCTAGAATGAGAAAGATAAATATTCAAAAATACTGTTGTAGCAAGTGTTCAGGAAGAATATATTTAAAAAAATAACTTTTTTTGAAAAAGTAGTTGACGTTTTGAGGAAAGGTCTTTATAATAGTAAAAGTCGACAAGATGATACGCACTTGAACGACATCATATTACTCCGTTGTAGCTCAGTTGGTAGTAGCATCTGACTGTTAATCAGAGGGTCGCAGGTTCGAGTCCTGCCAACGGAGCCATGGCCCCTTGGTCAAGCGGTTAAGACACCGCCCTTTCACGGCGGTAACACGGGTTCGAATCCCGTAGGGGTCACCATTTAAATATTGGTCCGGTAGTTCAGCTGGTTAGAATGCCTGCCTGTCACGCAGGAGGTCGCGGGTTCGAGTCCCGTCCGGACCGCCATTTAAATAAATTCAATATTGGGGTATAGCCAAGCGGTAAGGCAACGGATTTTGATTCCGTCATGCCCTGGTTCGAATCCAGGTACCCCAGCCATTTTTATTTCACCACGAGTCATTAGCTCAGTTGGTAGAGCATCTGACTTTTAATCAGAGGGTCGCAGGTTCGAATCCTGCATGACTCACCATTTTCTTTTGAAAAGTTATTGACATATAACATTTAAGTTGATATGATATTCTAGTAACTCGAATTTGAAGATGCGGCCGTGGCGGAATGGCAGACGCGCTAGGTTGAGGGCCTAGTCGAGGTAACTCGGTGGAGGTTCAAGTCCTCTCGACCGCACCAAAACATTTTAAAACAATATAATTTATTTTATGCGCCCGTAGCTCAATTGGATAGAGCGTCTGACTACGGATCAGAAGGTTGTGGATTCGACTTCTGCCGGGCGCACCATATGCGGGTGTAGTTTAGTGGTAAAACCACAGCCTTCCAAGCTGTTGTCGGGAGTTCGATTCTCCTCACCCGCTCCATGAACCTTGAAAACTAAACAAGCAAGAAGATAATCACAAACAAGTCTTATCACATTAAGTGAATAAGCAATTGTTATCAAAAGATAACGCTAGCAAAGCAAATGAGCTTTCAAACTACTTTTATGGAGAGTTTGATCCTGGCTCAGGACGAACGCTGGCGGCGTGCCTAATACATGCAAGTCGAGCGAATGACGAGAAGCTTGCTTCTCTGATTTAGCGGCGGACGGGTGAGTAACACGTGGGCAACCTGCCCTACAGATTGGGATAACTCAGGGAAACCTGGGCTAATACCGAATAATCCTTCGAATCACATGTTTTGAAGTTGAAAGGCGCTTCGGCGTCACTGTAGGATGGGCCCGCGGTGCATTAGCTAGTTGGTGGGGTAACGGCCTACCAAGGCAACGATGCATAGCCGACCTGAGAGGGTGATCGGCCACATTGGGACTGAGACACGGCCCAAACTCCTACGGGAGGCAGCAGTAGGGAATCTTCCACAATGGACGAAAGTCTGATGGAGCAACGCCGCGTGAGTGATGAAGGTTTTCGGATCGTAAAACTCTGTTGTAAGGGAAGAACAAGTACGTTAGGAAATGAACGTACCTTGACGGTACCTTATTAGAAAGCCACGGCTAACTACGTGCCAGCAGCCGCGGTAATACGTAGGTGGCAAGCGTTGTCCGGATTTATTGGGCGTAAAGCGCGCGCAGGTGGTTTCTTAAGTCTGATGTGAAAGCCCACGGCTCAACCGTGGAGGGTCATTGGAAACTGGGGAACTTGAGTGCAGAAGAGGATAGTGGAATTCCAAGTGTAGCGGTGAAATGCGTAGAGATTTGGAGGAACACCAGTGGCGAAGGCGACTGTCTGGTCTGTAACTGACACTGAGGCGCGAAAGCGTGGGGAGCAAACAGGATTAGATACCCTGGTAGTCCACGCCGTAAACGATGAGTGCTAAGTGTTAGGGGGTTTCCGCCCCTTAGTGCTGCAGCTAACGCATTAAGCACTCCGCCTGGGGAGTACGACCGCAAGGTTGAAACTCAAAGGAATTGACGGGGGCCCGCACAAGCGGTGGAGCATGTGGTTTAATTCGAAGCAACGCGAAGAACCTTACCAGGTCTTGACATCCCAATGACCGTCCTAGAGATAGGATTTTCCCTTCGGGGACATTGGTGACAGGTGGTGCATGGTTGTCGTCAGCTCGTGTCGTGAGATGTTGGGTTAAGTCCCGCAACGAGCGCAACCCTTATTCTTAGTTGCCATCATTTAGTTGGGCACTCTAAGGAGACTGCCGGTGACAAACCGGAGGAAGGTGGGGATGACGTCAAATCATCATGCCCCTTATGACCTGGGCTACACACGTGCTACAATGGACGATACAAAGAGTCGCAAACTCGCGAGGGTAAGCTAATCTCATAAAATCGTTCTCAGTTCGGATTGTAGGCTGCAACTCGCCTGCATGAAGCCGGAATCGCTAGTAATCGCGGATCAGCATGCCGCGGTGAATACGTTCCCGGGCCTTGTACACACCGCCCGTCACACCACGAGAGTTTGTAACACCCGAAGTCGGTGGGGTAACCGTAAGGAGCCAGCCGCCTAAGGTGGGATAGATGATTGGGGTGAAGTCGTAACAAGGTAGCCGTATCGGAAGGTGCGGCTGGATCACCTCCTTTCTAAGGAATATAACGGAAAAGACCTTGGGTCTTATACAGATTATCTTACTTGCTGTTTAGTTTTGAAGGCTCATGAAACCTTTTAAAATGGGCCTATAGCTCAGCTGGTTAGAGCGCACGCCTGATAAGCGTGAGGTCGATGGTTCGAGTCCATTTAGGCCCACCATTTTAGATCTTATACCCGTAATGGGGCCTTAGCTCAGCTGGGAGAGCGCCTGCCTTGCACGCAGGAGGTCAGCGGTTCGATCCCGCTAGGCTCCACCAAATTGTTCTTTGAAAACTGGATAAAACGACATTGAAAGTAACACAAACACAAATTTCTTTTATAGATTTTGAATTATTAAGTTTTAATTTTTTAGGCTTAATGACTTATGTGAAAATTATTTCAAGATGCAAGTAAGACGCGAAAGCAAACGCAGTGAGAAGCGGAGTGTACATACGTACATGAGCATTCGAACAAGTGTAGCTGACAAAGTATTACGCAGCAGATTGGAATCAATTAGGTTAAGTTATTAAGGGCGCATGGCGGATGCCTTGGCACTAGAAGCCGATGAAGGACGGCACTAACACCGATATGCTTCGGGGAGCTGTAAGTAAGCTTTGATCCGGAGATTTCCGAATGGGGGAACCCACTGTTTTTAATCGAACAGTATCCTAACGTGAATTCATAGCGTTTTGATG
>NZ_JBBOPO010000001.1:2140000-2205000 GCF_038003625.1 Kurthia sp. FSL E2-0154 | reverse complement strand
TCCTTAGTACGAGAGGACCGGGATGGACATACCACTGGTGTACCAGTTGTCTTGCCAAAGGCATCGCTGGGTAGCTATGTATGGACGGGATAAGTGCTGAAAGCATCTAAGCATGAAGCCCCCCTCAAGATGAGATTTCCCATTACGCAAGTAAGTAAGATCCCTTGAAGACGACAAGGTAGATAGGTTCGAGGTGGAAGTATGGTGACATATGGAGCTGACGAATACTAATCGATCGAGGACTTAACCAAAATAATTGTGTTTCAATGAACCGTTTATCCAGTTTTGAAAGAATAAATCTTTCATCGTGTAGTGACGATGGCAAAGAGGTCACACCCGTTCCCATGCCGAACACGGAAGTTAAGCTCTTTAGCGCCGATGGTAGTTGGGGGTTTCCCCCTGTGAGAGTAGGACGTTGCTATGCAAGCTAAAGTAATCACTCGTCTGAGTGGTTACTTTTTTTTATGTTCTAAAAAGGGGGAAACCCTTGAAAAGATTTAAGGAGGATTGCCAAAGAACACGACATCCAGATCGCCAAAAAACGCGACGTCCTGTCGCAAAGGCGATCCATCTACATCCATGTACAAGGCAAAGGCAATCCGCATCGCATCCAGCGACGCGCCTGTGAGAGTAGGACGTTGCTATGCAAGCTAAAGTAATCACTCGTCTGAGTGGTTACTTTTTTTATGTTCTAAAAAGGGGGAAACCCTTGAAAAGATTTAAGGAGGATTGCCAAAGAACACGACATCCAGATCGCCAAAAAACGCGACGTCCTGTCGCAAAGGCGATCCATCTACATCCATGTACAAGGCAAAGGCAATCCGCATCGCATCCAGCGACGCGCCTGTGAGAGTAGGACGTTGCTATGCAAGCTAAAGTAATCACTCGTCTGAGTGGTTACTTTTTTTTATGTTCTAAAAAGGGGGAAACCCTTGAAAAGATTTAAGGAGGAAATGCTGTGGTATTTAGCAGCGCAGAATATCGATTTTGAGCATAATTTTACTTTTTGCAAGACTTTTAATTAGTAAAAGAGACTTGAGCTGACTATTCTAATGTGAAATCGAACATTGAATCTTCGAAACGAGCCACTTGCACTGTAGTTTAGAACATTCATCTGAGTAAACGGGACATTGGAAATCGAAAATGGATCACTCGTTCTAATTATCTAATACAATTCTTTTTTTCATTTTATAAATATAATAAAGTGAAGGTTGAAAAATAATTAAGTTTTTTTAGAAAAAAACTATTGCAAACAACTCATACTTATATTAGAATAAAGAAGTCGAGAAGAGAGAAAACGACACAAAGTGAGCTTTAAAAAGATTTTTAAAAAGCTTGCAATGACATAGAAGATATGTTAGAATAATATCATAGAAGAAATGGTCCGGTAGTTCAGCTGGTTAGAATGCCTGCCTGTCACGCAGGAGGTCGCGGGTTCGAGTCCCGTCCGGACCGCCATTTATATTTATGTAAACACAGCAGATGGTGCTGTGTTATTTTTTTTGTTTAAAAACGAATACATTCACTTTGAAGAAATATAGAATTTTCGATAGAATAGATAGATAAGTATGTTGTGAGAGGACGAAATACATGACAATTGAAATACCGATTCAATCACTTGAAGAAACGCAGCAATTAGCAGAAAAAATAGCGACACGATTACAGCCTCAAGATGTTTTAACGCTTGAAGGAGATCTAGGGGCTGGAAAAACAACTTTTACACAATTTTTGGCTAAAGGATTAGGTGTGAAACGCCACGTTAATAGTCCGACATTTACAATTATGAAGCAATATGAAGGACGTATCCCTTTCAACCATTTAGATGTATATCGCTTAGCAGATAGCGATGAAGACTTAGGTTGGGATGAGATTTTTTATGGTGATGCGGCGACAGTTGTAGAATGGGCACAATTAATCGAGCCAGACTTACCAGCAGAGCGTTTAGACATTACGATTAAGCGAATCGATGAGAATCAACGTTTATTTATATTAAAGCCAATTGGCGAGCGTTATACGCTATTATGTAAGGAGATTATGAGATGATCTGGTTAGGAATTGATACAGCAAATACACCGCTTGCGATTGCCCTTGTAAAAGACGGTCAAGTAATTGCGGAAGAAGTCGCAAATATAAAATTGAATCATTCTGGTGGTGCGATGCCAGCAATTGATCGTTTATTTGCGCATACAAAAATGAAACCTTCTGATTTAGAGGCCATTGCAGTGAGTGAGGGGCCAGGCTCTTATACAGGTGTACGAATCGGGGTTACGATTGCCAAAACATTGGCGTGGACATTAAATATCCCAATCGTAGGTGTATCGAGTTTAAAGGTATTGGCTGCAAATGTACCATACTTCCCGCATGTGATTTGCTCGCTTGTAGATGCTAGAAGACAAAATGTGTATGCAGGTGCATATAGTAGTAAGGATTCATTGGAAGTTATTATTGAAGATGGACATTATGAATTAGAACAATTATTAAATCAATTAGACGCATTAAATCAGCCCATCTTATTTGTTGGTCATGATGTTGAAGTCTTTTATGAAAAAATAGCTGAACGCTTAGAAGAACGTGCTTTACGTGCACCATATCCGTTTAATTTACCGAGTGCTAGTCAATTAATCTATTTAGCAGAACAACAGCCATTACCAGCTGCTGAAACTGTACATGCATTTGTACCAACATATAAACGAATTGCAGAAGCTGAAGCTAACTGGATTAAAGAACAGAAGGCTAAACAGCATGATTAAATATCGTTTAATGACCGTAGAAGATGTACCGGCTGTTCATCATATTGAACAAATTGCATTTCCGACTCCGTGGACATTAGATTCATTTTATTATGAGATGGAGAAGAATCCACAAGCGCATTATTTTGTTGCTGTAAATGACGAAGAAAAGGTTATTGGTTTTTGTGGTATGTGGGTCGTGTTAGATGAGAGTCAGATTACAAATGTCGCTGTATTACCAGAAGGACGAGGAAAAGGTATTGGGGAAGCATTGATGCGTGAAGCCATTGCCTATGCAAAATCTTTAGATGTTGTTGTCATGAGTTTAGAAGTACGTGTGACAAACGAAGTCGCACAACATTTATATCGTAAATTAGGTTTTCAAGAAGGTGGTATTCGTAAAGGATACTATACAGATAATCAAGAGGATGCTCTTGTCATGTGGGTGAATTTATAATGGAAAAAGATCTTTATGTATTAGGTATTGAAAGTAGTTGTGATGAAACAGCCGCAGCCATTATTAAGAACGGAACAGAGATTGTTTCGAATGTTGTGGCATCTCAAATTGAAAGTCATAAACGTTTTGGCGGTGTTGTACCAGAGATTGCTTCTCGTCATCATGTTGAAAATGTAACGCTCGTGATTGAAGAAGCATTAACAAAAGCTGGTTTACAACCAACGGACTTAGATGCAGTATGTGTAACAGAAGGTCCAGGACTTGTAGGCGCATTACTCATTGGGATTAATGCAGCGAAAGCCTTTGCATTTGCACATCAGTTGCCATTAATCGGTACGCATCATATCGCAGGTCACATCTATGCGAATCATCTTGTACAGCCGATGGAGTTCCCATTGCTTGCTTTAGTTGTATCAGGTGGTCATACGGAGCTTGTATTGATGAAAGAACATGGCTCATTCGAATTAATCGGTGAAACACGTGATGATGCAGCAGGTGAAGCATATGATAAGGTAGCGCGTGTATTGAATATTTCATATCCAGGTGGACCGAAAATTGATCAGATGGCGCATGAAAGTGACGGCGCAGTCAACTTCCCGCGTGTCTGGTTAGAAGCAGACTCATATGATTTTAGTTTTAGTGGTTTAAAATCAGCAGTGATTAATTATCAACACAATGCAATTCAGCGTGGTGAAGAAGTTAATCGATATCATGTAGCGAAAGGCTTCCAAGATAGTGTTGTAGAGGTATTAACAGCTAAAACGTTGCGTGCTGCAAAAGAATATCAAGTAAAACAAGTCATTGCAGCAGGTGGTGTTGCAGCGAATAAAGGATTACGTGCTTCTTTAGAAAAAGTATTTAAAGAAGAAGGAATTCCATTCTATGTACCGCCATTACCATTATGTACAGATAACGCCGCAATGATTGCAGCAGCGGGTACAGAAATGTTTAAAATGGGTGTCCGTAGTGACTGGAGTCTAAATGGCCGTCCAGGTATGGAATTAGTATCGTGGAATCGTAAATAATGATGAAATAGTAGCGGTTTTCTCATGAGAAATGGGAAAATCGCTTTTTTAATGGTGTGTAAATGTGAGAAGAAGAATTTGTAAATTGCTTGAGTTTTACACAGTTATTTGTGGATAAATTCAGAAAATTCTGTGGGTAGTGTGGACAAGTGCTGTGGATTCAGATTATATAAGCATCTTACCTGTGCATAACTTTGTGGAGATTTTTACAAGTTATACACAATTTCAGTGGATAGATGGAAATTGTAGGTAGTATGTAGTTGCTTTGTTAGAAAAGCAATTAGTGCAAAAATCTAGATTCGTCACAAGATATTATTGTAATAAAAAATAAAGAAGGTATCAAGTTTCCATTTGGAAAAGACACCTTCTTTTTTATATTTATAATTGCTCTAATTCTTCTTGTAAAGCGAGCCACTGTAACTCGTGTTCTTCATGTTTCACTTTTTCTTCATCTAATTGTGTTTGAATGATTAATGCTTTTTCATGATTTGAAAATACATCGGGATCACATAGCTCTTCTTCTAGTTTTGCAATGGCTATTTCAAGGTCGCTCATAATCTGTTCAATATCTTCAATTTGACGTTGAATTTTACGTTCTTTTTTCTTCGTTTCTTTGTCGATGGCTTGATTCGATGTAGGTGTTTCTTTTTGAACGATTGGCTTTGTTTTTACAAGAGCAGCTTCTTTTTCAGCTGCGATTTCAGCTAGCTCTTCTTTTTTCTCTACATAGTAATCATAATCACCTAAGTATTCAAAAGAACCTTCATTCGATAACTCGACAACTTTTGTTGCAATGCGATTGATGAAGTAACGGTCATGTGATACGAAGATGAGCGTACCCGGGAAATCAATTAGTGCATTTTCCAATACTTCTTTACTATCTAAATCAAGATGGTTGGTCGGCTCATCTAAAATCAGTACATTATTTTTCTCAAGCATGAGTTTTGCGAGCGTTAAACGTGCTTTTTCGCCACCAGATAAATCGTGTACAATTTTATTTACGTCTTCTCCTGAAAAAAGGAAACGTCCAAGAACAGTACGAACATCTTTTTCATTCATTAGTGGCCATTCATCCCAAATCTCACGTAGTACTGTACGATTCGTAGAGAGTTTTGCTAAATCCTGATCGTAATAGCCCAGTTGTACATTCGTACCATAACGAATATCACCGGATAGAGCAGGTAAATCTTTTATAATCGTTTTTAATAACGTAGATTTTCCGACACCGTTTGGACCAACAAGGGCGATACGGTCTTTTCGATAGGCACGCATGTTAATATGTTCAGAAACTGGCGTTTGTCCATAACCGATTGTAAGATCATCAACGGATAACACATCATTACCACTTTGCTTTTCGATATCGAATGTAAAAGTAGCTGATTTTTCATCGCCATCAGGAGAATCCATCCACTCGGTTTTCTCTAAAACTTTACGACGAGATTGTGCCATCTTCGTAGTTGATGCACGCGCTAAGTTCTTTTGAACAAATGTTTCGAGTTTTGACTTTTCGTCCATTTGTTTTTCATAGAGTTTCAGGTCACGTTCATAGTTCTTTGCTTTTTGATCTAAGTAACTTGAATAGTTACCTGTGAACTTTGTGACATGATGACGAGAAACTTCATAAACAATAGACACAACTTGGTCCAAGAAATAGCGGTCATGTGATACGATAAGGATAGCGCCGTCATAGTTTTTTAGATAATTTTCAAGCCAGTTTAATGTTTCGATATCCAGGTGGTTGGTCGGCTCATCCAGAATAAGTAATTCAGGTTTTGTTAAAAGTAATTTTGCTAGAGCCAGTCTTGTACGTTGACCACCAGATAATGAAGATATAGACTGTTCATAGGAATCAGGATAAAACTGCATACCATGTAGAACGGAGCGTGTATCTGCTTCATATTGGAAGCCGCCGCGTTCTTTAAATTCATGTTGTAGCTGGTCATATTCAGCAGTGATTTTTTGATAACGTTCTGCATTTTCATAAATCGTAGGTTCAGCCATCTGCAACTCAAGTGAACGAATTTGTTGTTCGAGTTGTTTTAATGGTTCAAATACGGTCATCATCTCATCCCAAATGGATAAATCAGATTCTAGACCAGCATGTTGGTCTAAGTAGCCAAGTTTAATTCCTTTTGGCATAATAATCTCGCCAGAGTCATAGGAGAGTTGACCTGCTATAATTTTTAAAAGAGTAGATTTACCTGCGCCGTTTCGGCCAACAAGTGCGACGCGATCCCGATGTTGAACTTCGAGTTTAACGCCACTTAAAATTTCATCTGCAATATATGATTTATATAATTGATTGACTTGTAATACAATCATTTTCGACACCTCAGTTCAATTTTAAGTGTAACGAAATGCTGTCATAGGTGCAATAGTCATCTATCTAAATCGTATAACCAGATTCGTAGGAGGAAACATGTTTGAAAGAGAATTATAGGATACCGCAGGCCACAACGAAAAGACTTCCACTGTATTATCGCTTCATCCAAAATTTTGCGGATGCAGGAAAGAATAGAATTTCATCAAAAGAGTTAAGTGAGGCCATGCAAATTGATTCAGCGACAATTCGTCGTGACTTTTCATATTTTGGACCACTCGGTAAAAAAGGCTACGGATATGATGTACAAAAATTACTCGTGTTCTTTAGAGGCGTTCTTGATCAAGACCAACGTATGAATGTAGCAGTAATCGGTATTGGTAACTTGGGTCAGGCCTTACTGAAGTATAATTTTCAAAAGAACCATAATATGAAAATTGTTGTAGCATTCGATACGAACTATCCAATGGAAGGGCAGCTTGTAAATGGTGTTCCTGTTTTTCATCCAGATGTGATGGAAGAGAAGTTTGAAGAATTCAAAGCAGAACTACCTATTTTAACTGTACCAGCACGTTCAGCACAGTTTATGACAGATCGATTAATTCAGATGGGCGCGAAAGGTGTGTTGAATTTTACACCGGTTCGTCTGCAAGTACCTGAGACATTCCGCGTTCATACAATTGATTTATCGATTGAGTTGCAAACGCTTAGTTATTTTATTCGAAATGTGGAAGAATAGTCTTAAATATTCAGTTTTGTAGACCGAAAGAATAATATACAAATGACGAAGTGTGGAGTAGAATGTAGTTATCAAATTGAGGAGGTGTGTGTAATGGTAGGTCCAGCTAGTATTGCGATTATTGCAGGTGTTGCTGTCATTATTTTTGGTCCCAAAAAACTTCCTGAACTAGGAAGAGCGATGGGTTCTACACTCCGTGAGTTTAAATCTGCAACAAAAGGTTTAACAGACGAAGATTTTGAAAGTACAAAACAAAAAACAGTTGAAACAAACAGCGCAAATGAAGTAAAAGCTGTCGAAAAAATCGAAGAGACGAAGTAGGGTGTTCATCTGATGGAACAAGAAGAACTAACAGTCGTTGAACATATAGAGGAACTTCGAAAGAGGCTATTAATTGTTGCAGGATTCTTTGTTTTAGCGATTATTGGAAGTTTCTTTTTAGCACAACCACTCATACAATTTTTACAACATACTGAAGAAGCAAAATCGCTTCAATTGCATGCTTTTCGTGTTACCGATCCAGTGAAGGTTTACATACAAGTTATCTTTATTTTATCGCTTGTTATGACATCACCGATTATTCTATTTCAGTTATGGGGTTTTGTGAGCCCAGGACTTTATGAAAAAGAACGCAAAGTGACATTACGCTATATTCCATATGCATTCCTATTGTTCATTGTAGGGATTGTATTTTCGTATTTAGTGTTACGTCCGTATATGTTGAAATGGATGATGGGTTTAGCAGGAGAAATGGATGTTGAACAGACCATTGGAATCTATGAATACTTTCAATTTTTAATGCAAATTACATTACCATTTGGATTGATTTTTCAGTTGCCAATCATTATGTTATTTTTGACGCGTCTCGGAATTATTACGCCAATGGGCATGTCAAAAGTAAGGAAGTACGCATACTTTGCACTACTCTGTGTAGCAGCAGTCATCGCACCTCCAGATATCGTGTCACACATGATTGTCACATTACCACTATGTATTTTATACGAAATCAGTATCATGATTTCGCGTATAGGTTATAGAAGTTATTTGAAAGCAGAGCAGCAGCGAGAAATGGAGCTAGCTGCATAATATAAAAGAAAAACTGGAATCGTAATGTTGTGCGATTCCAGTTTTTTGTTGCGAACACTAAAAAAAGAGACTCTTTTTATTGCATGGATTTTAGTGTTTCGAGGTATTTTTCTATTTTGTCTAAATTGAGATTCATGATAATAACAAAACCATTCAACATCGTATGTGCAATAATCGTGGTGAGCAGTCGCTTTGTTTTGTTATAGAGAAAAGCAGTGATAAACCCAACAGTTGCGTAAATGATGATATGAGAAAAATCCATATGCACGATTGCAAATACAATGGCGCTGACACTCGCTGCGATGAAAAAGTTCGTTGTTTGGTTTAACGATGCGAAAATGACGCGACGGAATACGACTTCTTCAAGGAATGGTCCGAAAAATACAATACTGATGATGGCAATAGGGGCTGCTTTAGCCATTGCAGAAAGTTGTGCTGTATTTTCAGAACCAGGTGTAATGCCAAGTGATGTTTCGATTAAACCAGCAAGAGACTGGCCAATTAAAATCATGAAGAATCCTAAAACGCCCCATCCAATCGCCCCCATAGTAGAAAAACGCTTACCACCAACAAAAGCATTTTTGAAAAAGTTTTTGTCACGTAAGATGAAGAAAATCGTTACAAGTGTACCGAGAAAGAACGTAAAGAAGATGGTCCAACTGCGTGCTTGTGCGGATAGTTCATCATTGGTGATACTTGGTTCCAACCATTGAATAATAGAAGCAATCGGCTTTAAAAAGATGATAGGTGATAGTTGCATGAGTATATATGTAATTAATATATAGAGCGGTGTTTTTTTAGTTTTCATAAGCAAATCCTTTCCGGAAATATTCGTATCTCTATTCTACCAATAAGTTGAAGTAAAAAGAAAATGTAAATCAGTCATTTTTTTATAAAAAAATAAATGTTATGACTTGCAAAAAAAATCGAGAGTGCTTATTATTAAGAATATAAGTTAGCACTCGTTATATAAGAGTGCTAACAAAAAAATATTGATGCATAGAAATTAGGAGGTTATTAGAACATGTTAAAGCCATTAGGTGACCGTATTATTATTGAGGTAGTAGAGGTAGAAGAAAAAACAGCATTCGGTATCGTACTACCCGACTCTGCAAAAGAAAAACCACAACAAGGTAAAGTTGTTGCAGTGGGTTCTGGAATCGTAACAAATAGTGGTACAGTGGTTCCGTTAAGCGTAAAAGCAGGCGACCAAGTAATTTATGCTCAATACGCAGGTACGGAAGTAAAATATGAAGGTAAAGACTATTTAATACTACGCGAGAGCGACGTTTTAGCAATTGTAGAGTAATCTAATATATACAAATAAACGAATGGATTGATTTTCTAGGAGGGAATTATACAATGGCAAAAGAAATTAAATTTAGCGAAGATGCACGTAGTTTAATGTTAGCAGGTGTGGATAAATTAGCGAATACAGTAAAAGTAACATTAGGACCAAAAGGACGTAATGTTGTATTACAAAAAGCATTCGGTGCACCACTTATTACAAATGACGGTGTCACAATTGCAAAAGAAATTGAACTAGAAGATCCATATGAAAACATGGGCGCAAAATTAGTTTCTGAAGTAGCTTCAAAAACAAATGAAATCGCTGGTGACGGTACAACAACTGCAACAGTACTCGCACAATCAATGATTACAGAAGGTTTAAAAAACGTAACAGCTGGTGCAAACCCTGTCGGTATCCGTAAAGGGATTGACTTAGCAGTTGAAGCAGCAATTAAAGAATTAAAAAACATTTCAAAACCAGTTGAAAACAAAGAAGCAATTGCACAAGTAGCTTCGATCTCAGCTGCAGATGATGAAGTAGGTTCATTAATCGCAGAAGCAATGGAACGTGTAGGTAATGATGGTGTTATTACATTAGAAGAATCAAAAGGTTTCAATACAGAATTAGAAGTTGTAGAAGGTATGCAATTCGACCGCGGTTACTTATCACACTACATGGTAACAGATACAGATAAAATGGAAGCAGTATTAGACAATCCATATATCTTAATTACAGATAAAAAAATCTCAAACATTCAAGAAATCTTACCTGTACTTGAACAAGTAGTACAACAAGGTCGTCCAATGTTAATTATTGCAGAAGATGTTGAAGGTGAGGCACTTGCGACACTCGTATTAAATAAATTACGTGGTACATTTAACGTAGTGGCTGTCAAAGCACCAGGCTTCGGTGATCGTCGTAAAGCGATGTTAGAAGATATTGCGATTCTAACAGGTGCACAAGTGATCACAGAAGAAATCGGTTTAGATTTAAAAGAAACAACTGTAGACCAACTTGGACGCACAGCAAAAGTAGTTGTAACAAAAGACAACACAACAATTGTTGAAGGTGCTGGTCAACAAGAAGCAATCGAATATCGAATTGCCAACATTCGTAACCAATACGAAGATGCAACGTCTGAATTCGATAAAGAAAAATTACAAGAACGTTTAGCAAAATTAGCTGGCGGTGTTGCCGTAATTCGTGTCGGTGCAGCAACTGAAATCGAACTAAAAGAACGCAAACTACGTATTGAAGATGCTCTTAACTCTACACGCGCAGCAGTAGAAGAGGGTATTGTAGCTGGTGGTGGTGTTGCATTAGTAAGTATCCATGCAGCAGTAGAAGCTGTAGCGAATAGTACAGAAGGCGACGTAGCAACAGGCGCACGCATCGTATTACGTGCATTAGAAGAACCAGTACGTCAAATTGCAAATAATGCAGGTTTAGAAGGCTCTGTCATCGTAGATCGTCTAAAACGTGAAGAAGTTGGAACAGGCTTCAACGCAGCGAACGGTGAATGGGTGAACATGATTGAAGCAGGTATCGTAGACCCAGCAAAAGTTACACGTTCAGCACTTCAAAATGCTGCATCTGTAGCTTCACTATTCCTAACAACAGAAGCAGTAGTAGCAGACCTTCCAGATAACTCATCAGCACCAGCAATGCCAGATATGGGTGGCATGCCAGGAATGATGTAATCGAAATTTAATCGATTACTACACAAATAAAAGGAATCGCCTAAATATGTGCGATTCCTTTTTTTGTATTTGAAAACAATTAAAGTCTTTTTAACTATTAATACTTTTTAAAGTAGTTAATTAGACCAGTTGAAATACCTTGTGCCATTGCTTTACGATAACTATCTGTATTAATCTTTTTTAGTTCAGATTTTCGGTTCATATAACCGTATTCTAACAGTGTACCGATGTATGGGTTTTCGCGTAGAACGTGTAAGTTTTGATAGCGATATTCTTCTGCAGGTACGTCGGAAACAGCTGAAATTGGTCGATCTAATGCATTAAATAAGTATTTCGTAAATGTCTTTTCAGCTTTTTTTGTATAAAGAGCTAGATAGCCTTCCTCACTTTTTTTGTTATATACATTGTGATGAACGCTTATAAAAGCATCTGGTTTAACAGATTTCGAAATTTGTACGCGTTTTTCGAGTGATAATGTTTTATCCGTTGTGCGTGTCATAACGACTTTAGCACCATCTTTTTTAAGTTGCTGTTGTAAAGCTTTAGCAGCTTTTAAGTTTAAATCTTTTTCAGCAATATCATAATAATAAGCACCTTTTTGCGCGCCACCATGTCCTGCATCTACGACGAATGTTCGACCACTTAATGGACCAAAAATCGTGCCTTCTGGATATGCGTTCTCTTTGGAAGTAGAAATAATACCGTACTTATGTGAGACATAACCTGTTTTCTCTTTTGCGTACTCGATTTTAAACCAACCGTTTTTAGCCTGGGCTTTAATTTTAAATTGATCGCCAAAGCGAACAGTAGCCAATTTTTTTGACGTAACACTACTTGTCTTTCTAACGTTAAGTGTAGCGGCAGTGATGGAGTAGTACTTGCCAACCTTTGTGCTACTAGTAGAGAGTATAATTTTTGTTAAGTATTTGGAAGATACATAACCAGTTGTCTTACCTACTTTTACTTTCGACCATGTACCTTTTTTTGCAGTTTGTGTGACAACTGTATTTTTTTTTAGTCTTTTTATAACCTTATATTTTGTACTAGGACCTATACGAAGATTTAATGAATTTGTATTTGCGACTTTTAGTTGGATAGATGTTGCTGAAGCTTGTTCAGTAGGTAAGAAGAACATCGTAAAAACTAAACAAATACTGAGCAAGAATGACATGATGTTTTTCTTTTTAAATTGCATAATTTCCCTCCTATTTCCTTAATCATAATATTAATGATGTATAAAATAGTATAAAAAAGGGAATTGTGATAAAGTTGTATTATTTGTAACATATCTGAAATAGTCGGATGATGCATAATTGATTTTAATTTTTGAAAAAACGTATCTTATAGCTAATTCAAAGAATGAAAAAACTTAACGCATGTATAAATTTAAGCTATTATTAGAATAGAAATTACAATAAAAATATGAAAAAGAAAACTTAATGTAGAAATAAAACGTCTTATTAAATAGAGAGATGAAACAATTATTTAGGAGGTATTTCAATGCCGCGTCCTGGAAAGCAAAAGCGCAGATATATTAGCGGATTGGACGGATTACGAGCTATTTCAGTATTAGCTGTTATTTTATATCATCTACATATTGATGGAATTGATGGTGGATTTCTCGGTGTAACCGTATTTTTCGTATTGTCAGGTTATCTTATTACAGATTTATTAATTAATGAATTCGAAAAGAATGGAAGAATAGATTTTAAGAGTTTCTGGATTAAGCGATTTAGAAGGCTCATTCCAGCACTTGTATTAATGTTAGTTGCATTAGTGACGTGGATTACATTATTCCAGCGTTCTTTCTTAGAAGGATTACGTGAAGAAGTTGCTGCGGCTTTTTTCTATGTGAGTAACTGGTATTACATACTTCAAGATCACTCATATTTTACAAAGTTTGCGCCGCCTTCACCACTGCAACATATGTGGTCACTTGCGGTAGAAGAACAATTCTATATTATATGGCCGATTTTAATGTTACTAGCGTTAACATTTATTCGTTCAAAAGGAAAGCTTGCGATATTTATTGTCCTACTGTCGTTTATTTCAGCAGAGGCAATGGCATTCATGTATAGTCCTGATGCTGATCCAAGTCGTGTTTATTTCGGGACGGATACACGTGCCTTTTCAATTTTACTAGGTGCGGCATTAGCATTCGTATGGCCAAGTGCAAAATTGAGTCCGAATGTAACACCTGATTTGAAAAAAGTATTGAATATCGCAGGTTTGGTCAGTTTAGGGATTTTAATCATTTTAATGATTTTCACACAAGAAGACGGTAGCTTCTTATATTATGGTGGTATGTACTTGGCTTCGGCAGTAACGGCAGTATTAATCGCTGTTATTGTACATCCAGCTAATTCCATTGCGAAGATTTTTAGTATTAAGCCGTTACTATGGATTGGTGAACGCTCTTATGGTATTTATATTTGGCACTTCCCAATCATTGTATTATTAGGAATTGCAGTTAAAACAGATGAGATTAGCGGTATGAAAATTCTATTAGCATTGGTTTTAACATTTATTTTATCAGCATTGTCGTATCGTTTTGTGGAAAATCCAATTCGTCGTGGGGAATGGCGTAATTGGTTGGCTGTCTTTAGAAACGGTACATGGTCGTGGAAGTGGAAACAGCAAAACATGAAACAGCGCTTTACAATGCTTGCTATTTCAGCGATTGCGATTGTTTTCACGTACGGTATGATTGTCGAACCTGCTCCACAAGCTTCTAAAGAGAATGAACTGGAGCAACATCTAAAAGAAGAGCAGAAGTTAAAAGAAGAACAGCAAAAAGCGAAAAAAGAGCAAACCGCTGAAGAACGTAAAAAAGCAAAAGAAGCAGCCATTGCAAAAGCTAAAAAAGAAGCAAAAGAAGCAGCTGTAGCTGAGAAAAAAGCAAAAGCTGATGAAAAGCCGAAAAAAGAAGCGCAATATAAAAAAGATGTCGCCAATGGTAAGATTGCATTAGCTAACACACCGATTACTGCATTGGGTGACTCTGTTATGCTGAGTGCTGCTAGTGCTTTACAAGCAGATTTACCGCGTATTGATGTCGATGCGACAGTGGCATTACAAGTTGATGCAGCGATTGATAAATTGCGTACAAAGGTGAATCAAGGACAGGTATCGAATACGGTACTAATTGGTTTAGGCTCGAATGGTACATTTACAAAAACGCAGTGGGAAGAGATTTATGAATTACTTGGATCAAAACGTCAAATATTCTTAATGAATGTACGCGTGAGTCGTAGTTGGCAAGATAGTGTGAATAAGACGATTCGAAATGCAGCGAAAGAATATGATAATGTACATGAGATTGATTGGTATGAAGCATCTAAAAATAAACCACAAATCTTTTATAATGACCAGATCCACCCGAACCCTGAAGGTGGTAAATTCTATTCGAATTTAGTAGTTCATGAAATTGCAAAGTACAAAAAGAAAAAATAATACAAGAGACTAGAACAAAATTCTAGCTAAAAGCAAAAGAGCTTCAGCATATGAAAATGCCGAAGCTCTTTTGCTATTTATTCCACATGTTCGTATAATGCGATATTTTCCATGTAGTTTACAAGGCGACGTAAGTCTTTTTCTTGATCGCGTGTAATTTTGCCTTCTTCATATAATAAGTGAATTTCTTGACGTTCTGTTTCGAGCATCACTAAATTTAATTCTTCTTTTAGTTCTTCTTCGCGTACAGAGTCCATTGTGACTTTTTTTCGTAGGCGTTCGTATGCTTTTTGATATTCAAAAAGAATAACGGTGTAGAGCTCAGGATGATCTGATTTTTTTCGTTTTTCTTTTAAATAATCGATTGCTTTTTTATAAGCGTGTCGACGAACATCTTGACGCATGAGAACATACGATAAATATTTTTCTTTTTCGTTATTATAATGCTTTTTAGCAATCGATAACTCGCGTAAAACTTTTCGTAATGTAAACAATCCACGTTTCCAAGTGCTAATCGACAGCATTTTTTCGCGATCAGATATAGAATGTAGTAATGACTGGTACATATGTTCATCAAGTTTATGATCTTTATACAATCCATTGATATAGTCACGTTCAACTTGTAATGCATTCAAGCGAATACGTTCTAATTTTGGTGCATGTTTTGAACTACCTGAATCATCTGCATTGGCTTCTAATTGTGTTTGTCTGAATAGATGTTGTAAATTATCAATTAAATCATAAATAATATAACGATTTTCCTCGTTGATTTTTGATTGCATCTTTTTTACAGTTTGCACTAAAACAAAACTTTTCGCCTCATGGAATGACAGCTGACCTTCTTTTACAACTGTCATTTCTTCTTTATCTGTTAGTAACGGTAAGAAGACTGTAGCAATAATCAGTGTGAAAAGAATAGCACCAGAAGCTAAAAATAAGATTAAAGATCGTTCTGGAAAGGGCTCTCCTGTGTCGAGGAAGAAAGGTAATGATAAAATCCCCGCCATTGTGACAGCACCACGTACACCAACTAAACTACTAATTAGACTCATTTTTAGCGTTGGTTTTTCATCTCTTTTTCGCTTGAATTGCCACAGTGCAAATAAATGTGACCAAACGAAGCGTATAAGAAGAATGATTGCGCCAATTGCAGATGCATAAAGAATTAAAATCCAATTATCGATTTGTGTATCTAAAATCGATTGCTTCATAGATAATGGAATATTTAAACCAAGTAATAAGAAAACAACGCCATTTAAAACGAATAAAACGATTTCCCAAGCACTCTCTGTTAGCACTTGTTCTTCTGCAAGGACAGTTTCGGTTTGTTCTTTGAAAATAGCTTGAATAATCCCCGCAATGACAACGGCGATAACGCCAGAAGCATGAAAAATATTTTCCACAATGAGATAAATGATAAAGGGCGTTAAAATTTGATAAAGTGTGTGGAAAACAGCATCTCGTATGCCAGCACGTCTAAAAGCAAATCGTAATTCAATTAGAACAAATCCAAGAACTAAACCTAAAATCCCTCCTGCTAAAAACGTATAAGAGAAATTTAAAATGGCACTTTGGAATGAAAAATACCCTGATACAGCTGCAGCAACTGCATATTTAAAAGCTACTAACCCTGAAGCGTCATTGATAAGTGATTCCCCGCGTACAACACTTAAAATCTTTTCAGGTATTCGAATACGTTTTGCAATGCCATTTACTGCCACAGGATCAGTAGGAGATAGGATGGCAGCAAGTGCAAAGGCAGCAGGGAGTGGAATTGTTGGCACAAGCCAGTGAATAAAATATCCACCGCCGATCGTTGTGATGAGTACCAGTACGATGGCATTCCCTAAAATAGGTAGTCTCATACTCCATAATTCTTTGCGTGGAAAATAGCGTCCATCATTGTATAATAACGGCGCAACAAAAAGTAATAAAAACCATTCGGTATCGAGTTCTAAGTCTAAGCTCGGAACGAAAAGTGCTAAAATAACACCGAGACCAATTTGAATTAAAGCAGTCGGTAAAAATTTTACATAGTGGCTAATAATATTAGACGCTAGTAAACCGATTAATAAAAAGAGTGTAATCATTAATAAATTCATAGCAAGACCCTTTCAAAATAGGATTAATTTAAGGTTACCGTAAATGGAACAAAAAGCTAAATTAAACGCTTGCGTATTTGAAAAGTGTTCAAGAGTTTGTAAGATAAAACAATGTGGTTCCGAGTCAATTTGATTTATACTAAGGAAGAACATGAATGAACGGAGATGACAGACGTTGAGAAAAGTAGTCGTAATTGGTGGCGGTATTACCGGAATGAGTACGATGCATTACTTGCAAAAACAAGCCAAAGAACAAGGGTTGGATCTCGCTTTGACATTGATTGAAAAAGACGCACAAATCGGTGGTAAGATGGTCACAAAACAACGTGATGGTTACTTAATGGAAGTTGGTGCAGATTCCATCGTGTCGCGCCATGCGAGTGTTCGAAAATTAATCGAAGAATTACAATTAGAAGATCGCGTTGTTTATAATGACACAGGCGTTTCATATATTTTAACTGAAAATCAGTTACATGCAATTCCAGAAGATAGCGTGTTTGGAATTCCTATGAATGAACAAGCATTAAATAAAAGTACGCTTATTTCAGAAGAAGGAAAAAAAGCTGTTTTACAAGACTTAGAAAAAACCGAACTTCCTTTTACAACAAATCATTCGGTCGGAGAATTTTTAACATATTATTTAGGTGAAGAAATTGTTCAAAAACAAGTCGCACCTGTTTTATCTGGTGTCTATTCAGGTGATTTGAATAAATTAACAATTGCTTCTACTTTACCCTACTTATTTGAATATAAAAATGAATTTGGCAGTATTATGCGTGGATTTGAAGCGAATAAAGCTTTCTATCAAAAGAATGCCAAAAAGAAATTCATTTCGTTTAAAAATGGTCTAGTAGAATTATTTGAACGAATCGAAGAAACGCTAGAGAACGCGACGATTTTAAAAAATACATCGGCGGAATTGTTAAAACAAGACACGAATGGGTATAAGGTTCAAATAGATACGGGTGAATGGTTAGATGCAGATGAGGTCGTATTAGCTGTACCGCACCAAGTCGCACAAAAACTATTGAAGGAAGAGCCTTTCCAACGTGATTTTGAAGAACTACAAACGGGTTCTATTATTACAGTTTACTTGGCTTATGATTTACCGAATGATGTGCTACCAGCAGATGGTACAGGATATATTGTATCATCAGGTAATGATGTAAATTGTAATGCATGTACATGGACAAGTCGCAAATGGCGTCATACTTCTAAAGACGATAAGTTACTTATCCGTATGTTTTATAAAAAGAATAACCCTCGTTTTAAAGAATTTTGTCAGATGACAAATGATGAATTAGCACAAATTGCACGTCAAGACATCGAAAAAAGCTTGAAAATAACAGATGAACCAACATGGATTGATGTAAGAAAATGGTTTGATGCGATGCCAATTTATAATTTACAACATAAACAAGCAGTTGAACGTATTGAAAAACAAATGGTGAAATATCATCCACATGTACATTTAGCTGGTTGTTCGTATTATGGTGTGGGGATTGGTTTATGTATTCAAAATGGTGAAGAAGTTGCTACACGAGTTATGAATCAATTTATTCAAAGACAATGAGAATTCGTATAAAGTGTGAAAGAAGGATTCCATAATGAACAGGAAATTAAGTTTAACGATTGGCATTGTTTTGTTTGTTTTAGGTGTTGCACTAATTTTCAATAAACAAATTATGGGGTTCATCGTGTCACATATGAGTAATCAAGCAATTGAGCAGTTTGATGAACAAAAAGCACAAAATGCGGATGACGTAAGCTTTGATTTTGGTAAAGTAGAGAATATTAGTTTACAAGATGTATTAAAGGCACAAATGAATCAAGGTGATGTACATTCAATTGGTGCATTAAGTGTTCCCGATGTATCTTTACAATTGCCTATTTTATACGGAATTTCAAATACAAATCTAGCAATTGGCGCAGGTACATTAAAGAAGGATATGAAGATGGGGCAAGGTAATTATGCATTAGCAGGTCATAATATGAATAATGATAAAACATTATTTAGCCCTTTAACGAAAGCAAAAAAAGGAATGCTTATGTACACAACGGACTATAAGCGTGTGTATACGTATAAAATTACAAAAATCTTTATTACAGAAGCAACTGACGTTCAAGTTATCGAAAATCAAGCTAAAAAAAGACTACTGACGCTCGTTACATGTAATTATGATGGTTCGAAACGATTAATTGTACAAGGTGAGTATGTCAATGCGCGTGACTTTGATTCAAATGCTGGCGATGCATTTACGATAAAAAAATAAAATATGAAGCGTATGAGATGTGAAAAAACCTCATACGCTTTTTTAATTTCTATTACTAAATTTGCGAAATATTGTGATAAAGTAAGCGCTTTTTCGTACAATATTTAGCTGAAAGTGGTAGAAGCTATTGACGGTACTCTATTTAAGAGGTATGATTCTTTTAATATTTTAAAAATTCAATAATTTCTTATCAAGAGAAGCCGAGGGACTGGCCCGACGACGCTTCAGCAACCAGCCATTTAGATGGTCAGGTGCTAATTCCAGAAGGACGTATGGTTCTTAAAAGATAAGAAGGCTTATTTTCAAGTGTCAGTTCAAACCTTCTTATGCAATGTAAGAAGGTTTTTTTATAGCTTTTTTGAAATGAAGGAAGGATGGGGAGTGTATGGGATTACTAGAAGATTTAAAGACAAAAGTATTAACAGCAGATGGAGCAATGGGGACACTGCTCTATTCATATGGGATTGATTTTTGTTATGAAGAACTGAATGTTCGAAAGCCGGAAGTAATCGAGAATATTCATAAACTATATATTGAAGCGGGCGCTGATGTCATTCAGACGAATACGTACACAGCGAATACGATTAAGTTAGCTCGCTACGGTATTCAAGATGAATATGAAGCACTGAATCGTGCGGGTGTAGAGGTAGCGAAAAGAGCCACGAAGAATGGCGAGTACGTACTTGGAACAATTGGTGGAATTCGAGGTATTCGTAAGGATGAACATTCACTAGATGAGATTATTGAATCACTTGTTTTACAAGCAAAAGTATTACTTGATGCAGGTGTAGATGGTTTACTACTCGAAACATTTTACGACTTAGAAGAGCTTGAAACATTAGTGAAAACAATTCGCATATTCTCAGATGGACCGATTGTAGCGCAAGTTTCGATGCATGACCCAGGGGTTTTATTAAATGGAATGAAGTTGAATGATGCACTGCAACATTTAGAAAGAGCTGGAGCTGATGTTGTCGGTGTGAACTGTCGGTTAGGCCCGTACCATACAGTGAAGGCGCTTGAAAATGTTGAGCTACCAAAGAATTCGTTCTTATCTGCGTATCCGAATGCAAGTCTACTCGATGTAGAAGAAGGAAAAGTGGTATATGAATCAGAAGCAGAATATTTTGGGCGCGCTGCAGTTGAATTACGTGATGAAGGGGTTCGCTTAATTGGTGGATGTTGTGGAACAACACCTGAACATATTCACGAAGTGAAGAAACATTTATCAGATGTTTTACCAATGGAAAATAAAGAAGTTATCACAACTAAAGAAGAAGTGATTCGTGAAGCTAATGTGTCTAAATTTGAACCACTTCACGAAAAAGTAAAAAAAGGGCGTTCCATTATCGTTGAACTTGATACACCACGCCATTTAGAAACAGAAAAGTTTTTAGAAGGAGCAGCGATTTTACAAGAAGCGGGCGCTGATATTGTCACAATGGCAGATAATTCACTTGCTTCACCACGTGTATCGAATGTGGCGATGGGATCGATTTTAAAATATGAAAAGAATGTACGAGGATTAGCACATATTACATGTCGCGACCGTAACCTAATCGGGCTACAATCTCATTTGATGGGGCTAGATGCATTAGGTATTCACGATATTTTAGCTGTAACAGGTGACCCAACAAAAGTAGGAGATTTTCCAGGTGCTACAAGCGTCTATGATGTATCGAGCATTGAATTACTACAATTAATTAAAAAATTAAACGAAGGTATTTCTTTCTCGGGAAAACCACTACGTAAAAAGGCAAACTTCTCTGTAGCGGCAGCATTCAATCCGAATGTACGTGTCGTCGAACGTGCCATTCCACGTTTAGAGAAAAAGATTGAAGCAGGTGCGGATTATTTCATTACACAGCCTGTTTACTCAAAAGAGAAAATTATTGAAATTTATGAAGCAACAAAACATTTAGATACACCGATTTACATCGGAATCATGCCACTAACAAGTTTACGAAATTCTGAGTTTTTACACCATGAAGTGCCAGGCATTAAGTTGTCAGATGAAGTACTTGAACGTATGAAAGCAGCAGATGGCGATAAAGAACGCGCACAGGCAGAGGGTGTCCAAATTGCGAAAGAATTAATTGACACAGCTGCATCACTCTTTAACGGTATTTATCTGATTACACCGTTCATGCGCTACGATATGTCTGTTGAATTAATTCACTACATTAAGGAATTAGATGAAAAGGTTAAGGGAGGAAGTCACGTTGTCGAAACATCTCATTGAAGAAAGAATTAAAGATCATATTCTCGTATTAGATGGTGCGATGGGTACTATGTTACAAAATGCGAATTTAACGCCAGATGACTTTGGGGGCGATGAATATGATGGTTGTAACGAGAACTTGAATTTAACACGACCGGATGTTATTGCAGGAATTCATCGTGCTTATTTTGAAGCAGGAGCGGATATTGTCTCAACGAATACATTTGGTGGTACACCACTCGTATTAAACGAATATGATTTAGGTCATCAAGCAGTTGAAATTAATAAACGTGCTGTCGAAATTGCCAAAGAAGTAGCAGAGGAATTATCGACACCTGAGTGGCCACGTTTTGTTGCAGGTGCGATGGGCCCAACAACAAAAACGCTATCTGTAACAGGTGGTATTACATTTGATGCGTTAAAACACGACTTCTATGTACAGGCAAAAGCTTTGATTGAAGGTGGCGCAGATGTACTACTCCTTGAAACATCGCAAGATATGTTGAATGTAAAAGCCGGTACACTTGGTGTTAAGCAAGCATTTGAAGAACTCGGTAAAGAAATTCCAATCATGATATCAGGTACGATTGAACCGATGGGAACAACACTTGCAGGTCAAAGTATTGAAGCCTTCTATATTTCAATTGAACATATTAAACCACTATCAGTTGGTTTAAACTGTGCGACGGGTCCAGAGTTTATGACCGACTACTTACGTTCATTATCTGAACTAGCAACAAGTTATGTTAGTTGTTATCCGAATGCGGGTTTACCAGATGAAGAAGGGCATTACCATGAAACACCTGATAGTTTATCGAAAAAGCTTGCTGGTTTCGTTGAAAAAGGTTGGTTAAATGTCGTAGGTGGTTGTTGTGGAACGACACCTGATCACATTCGTGCGATTCGTAAAGTGGTAGAAAATGCACCGCCACGACCACTCGAAGAAAAAGAGTCGCATCATACAGTTTCAGGTATTGAAGCACTTATATATGATGACTCTATGCGACCACTATTTGTAGGGGAACGTACAAACGTAATCGGTTCCCGTAAATTTAAGCGTCTAATTATCGAAGGGAAGTTTGAAGAAGCTGCTGAAATTGCACGTGCTCAAGTGAAAAACGGTGCGCATGTTATTGATATCTGTTTAGCGAATCCTGACCGAGAAGAATTAGAAGATATGGTTAACTTCATGAAAGAAGTTGGACAAAAAGTAAAAGTACCATTCGTTATTGACTCAACAGATGAAAAAGTAATTGAGGAAGCTTTAAAGTATTCACAAGGTAAAGCGATTATTAACTCCATTAACTTAGAAGACGGTGAAGAACGCTTTGATGCTGTTATTCCAATCGTGAAAAAGTATGGTGCGTCGATTGTTGTTGGAACAATTGATGAGAAGGGGATGGCTGTTGACCGTCACCGTAAACTCGAAATTGCGAAGCGCGAGTACGACTTACTTGTGAATAAGTGGGGTATTGAACCAGAAGATATTATTTTTGATCCACTTGTATTCCCTGTTGGAACAGGTGATGAACAATATATCGGTTCAGCTGTTGAAACAATCGAAGGAATTCGCTTAATTAAGCAGGAGCTACCGCGCGCTTTAACGATTCTAGGTGTATCGAATGTATCGTTCGGTTTACCACCTGTAGGACGTGAAGTGTTAAATGCAGTCTATCTATATAACTGTACACAAGCTGGTCTTGATTATGCGATTGTGAATACTGAAAAATTAGAGCGTTATGCGTCGATTCCAGAAGAAGAAATCAATTTAGCGAACGATTTATTATTCAACACAACAGACGAAACATTAGCTGTATTTACTGATTTTTACCGAGATAAGAAAAAAGAAAAATCAGAAGATGATATTCCAAAAACTGTACCAGAACGTTTAGCTTACTATATTTTAGAAGGTACAAAAGAGGGGTTAATTGAAGATTTAGAATTAGCGCGTGAGATGTACGATACACCACTTGATATTATTAATGGACCGTTAATGGAAGGGATGGCGAAAGTCGGCAAGCTATTCAACGAAAATCAATTGATTGTAGCAGAAGTATTACAATCAGCCGGCGTAATGAAAGCAGCTGTTGCCCATCTAGAACAGTTCATGGAGAAACACGTAGATGATGTCGGTAAGGGTAAGATGTTACTTGCAACTGTAAAAGGTGATGTACATGATATCGGTAAAAATTTAGTAGAGATTATTATGAGTAATAATGGTTATACAGTTGTGGATTTAGGTATTAAAGTCGCACCGCAAACATTAATTGAAGCAGTTCGTAAAGAGAAACCGGATATTGTTGGATTATCAGGACTACTTGTGAAATCAGCACAACAAATGGTGATAACAGCGCAGGACTTCAAAGAAGCCGGAATCGATACACCGATTATCGTTGGAGGAGCAGCACTATCGCGTCGCTTCACTGATACGAAAATTGCGGCGAACTATGATGGACCTGTGATGTATGCAAAAGATGCGATGGCAGGGCTTGAAATTATCAACCGATTACAAGGTGAGGAACGAGAAGAATTACTCGCTGAAATCGCTACAGCACAACAAAAACGTGCTGAAAAGGAAGCGAATAAACCAGCAGGAGGTAGAGCGGTAGCAGTAGCGACACGTCCTGTTAAAACAGTAAGCAGTGACTTTAAAGTGTATAAACCACATGATACAGAACGTCATGTTATTCGTGACTATTCTGTAAAGCACTTATATCCATATGTGAATATGCGTACACTAATCGGTCATCATTTAGGACTGAGAGGTTATAGTGAGGACTTACGTCTTAACGGCGACAAACGCGCGAATGAGTTATATGATTTAGTGACAGAATACTTACAGTCAGATTTATTATCGGCTTCAGGTATGTATCAATTCTTCCCAGCGCAATCTGATGGAGATGATGTTGTCATTTATGATCCAAAAGATGAGAAAACAGAGATTGAGCGTTTTACATTCCCACGTCAAGAAAAAGCACCATTCCTATGTTTAGCAGACTTCTTAAAGTCTAAAGATAGTGGAGAGATGGATTATGTAGGCTTTATGCAAGTGACAGCAGGGCATGGTGTAAGAGAATATGCACAACGACTAAAAGAGCAAGGGAAGTTTTTAGAAAGTCATGCGTTCCAAGCAACAGCGCTTGAACTTGCAGAAGGATTTGCAGAACGTATTCACCAAGAAATGCGTGACCATGCAGGTTATCCAGATGCGACAGACTTTACAATGCGCGACCGTTTTGCAGCGAAGTATCAAGGGCAGCGCTTCTCATTCGGCTATCCAGCATGTCCGAATTTAGAAGATCAAGAAAAGTTATTTAAATTGTTACGACCAGAGGATATTGGGGTAGAGTTAACAGAAGGCTTTATGATGCAACCAGAAGCATCTGTTTCTGCGATGGTATTTAACCACCCAGATGCTCGTTACTTTAACGTATAAAATGAAAAGCGTTCGATATGAGATATTGAACGCTTTTTCCAATGGGTCATTTTAAGTGACATTTGTCATATGACATCTATGACAATCACACCTATGTGAATAGTCCATCCCCCTTTAAGATTAAGGAAATAGGGATGGGGGCAAAAGAATGGAACGTGAAAGAACAAAAGAGTTACACAAAGCGGTTCAACCGTTTGCAAAATCAGATCGCACAAAAAGCATTTTCCAATTGATGAACACTATTATTCCACTAGTAGCTATGTGGGTAATTGCATATATGATTATTGACCAAACAATTGTAGGAGCGATTGCACTGAGTATTGGTGCAGCATTCTTCGCAATTCGTACCTTTATTATTTTCCATGATTGTACACATGGGTCGTTCTTTAAAAACAAAAAAGCAAACGCAGTATGGGGAACAATTACAGGGATTTTAACGATGTTTGGCTATTCACAATGGCGTCATGAACATCTTTTACACCATGCATCAAGCTCAAATTTAGATGCACGCGGTGTAGGCGATATTTGGATGATGACAGTAGAAGAATATCAACAAGCATCAAAAATGAAGAAAATTGGCTATCGTTTATACCGAAACCCACTTGTTATGTTTGGGCTAGGACCACTATTTTTACTATTAGTAGTGAATCGTAAAAATCGTCGTGGTGCGCGTATGCCAGAACGTATGAATACGTATTTTACAAATATCGTATTAGTCGTGCTATATGGTGCAGTCGTTTATTTCTTAGGTCTTGTACCATTCTTGCTTGTAACCGGATTATCAATGTATATCGCAGCGATGCTAGGTGTATGGTTATTCTACATCCAACATACATTTGAAGATTCATACTTTGAAGAGAAGAGTGAATGGAGTTATGTGAAGGCAGCAGTAGAAGGTAGTTCATATTATAAATTACCAGTTGTTTTACAATGGTTAACAGGAAATATCGGTTTCCACCATGTACATCATTTAGCGCCACGTATTCCAAACTATGCACTAGAAGAAGCGCATGAAAAAACACCACCATTACAACATGCAACGACGATTACATTAAAATTAAGTTTGGCATCACTTAAGTTCAAATTATATGATCCAGAGACATATCAATTTATTACGTTTAAGCAGTTGCCACAACATATCCGTAAAACATCCGTAAAACCAATTTTACCAATAAAAAAAATTGTATAGTACAGGGGCGAGGATGAATGCTTTTATATTCCTCGCTTTTTGTTATAATATGGAGAATGAGACGAGAGGTGTGAGCAGCATGATTAAAATTGTCATTGCAGAAGATCAAGGCATGTTACTAGGCGCTATGAAGGCATTAATTAATATGGAAGATGATATGGAAGTTGTGGCAATCGCTCAAAATGGTGAAGAAGCACTTGAGAAAATTGCAGAACATCAACCAGACATCATCATCATGGATATTGAAATGCCGGGTAAAACAGGGCTAGATGTAGCAGAGCAATTAAAAGATCAAGAATATAAAATTATTATTTTAACGACATTTGCACGTCCAGGATACTTTGAACGAGCAAAAAAAGCAGGAGTACGTGGGTATTTATTAAAAGACAGTCCAATTGAGGAACTTGTCAACTCAATTCGCGTGATTGTGGATGGTCGTCGTATTTACGCGCCTGAATTAATTGACATCGTTTATGAAGATGATTCGAACCCTTTAACAGAGCGTGAATCCGAAGTACTTGGTCTTGTTGCCGAAGGAAAAACAACGAAAGAAATTGCAAAAGAATTATTTTTATCGCCAGGAACAGTAAGAAATTATATTTCAACAATTCTGGATAAGTTAGATGTGAGTAATCGTATTGAAGCCATTGCGCGTTTTAAAGAAAAAGGATGGAACAAATAGTAAAGAGAGGATGGGATGAAGAATCCGACCTCTCTTTTTTTGTATCGATTATTTTTTTTGGTGAGGCGTCCCAATAAAAATGCGACTGCACCAATACCAATCAATGTATTTGTTTTTTTATTGAACACTTGTTTAACAACAAGATTTATATTTTGCGGACGTTCTGCTAAACGACGCATAAAGTATCCATACCAATCTTCACCGTATGGGATATAAGTACAGAATGGATAACCTTCATTTGCAAGTGATTCCTGTAAATCTGTTCGGAAACCATAGAGCATTTGGAATTCATATTTTTCTTTTGCAATCGCTTGTTCTCGAATAAAAGTTTGAAGATGCGCGATGATACGATGATCATGTGTTGCAATCGATGTGAATTTTCCATTTAATAGATGGCATTCAGCTAAACGGATAAAGTTGGCATCAATTTCACCTTTTGTTTGAAAAGCAACCGTTTCAGGCTCTTTATAAGCACCCTTTACAATTCTGACACGCGTGTTCTTCAATGTTTCTAAATCATCCATAGCGCGATGAAGATAGGCTTGAATAACAGTTCCCACATTATCATACGTTTTTGAAAGCTGTAAAACGAAATCAAGTGTCGTTTGTAAACGTTCATAGTTCTCCATATCGAAATTCACGAATATTTTGGATTGTTGCGCACAACTTACGATTTCCTCAATGTTTTGATAGCAAAAATCAACATTTAAATTGAGACCAAGCTGTGAAGGTTTAAGCGAGATATGTGCATCGAGTTGATGCTCATGTATCACTTCAATCAAGTGTAGAATTTCTTCTTTTACAGTGATGGCTTCTGCTTCATTTTGAACAAACTCCCCTAAATGGTCGACTGTACAAGAAATCCCCTGTGCGTTTAGTTTCTGAATACTTATAATGACTTCATCTAAATTTATTCCTGCAACAACAGTTTGTGCGCCAAGCTTTAAACTATATTTTTTTGCGTTGTCATTTAAAAATTGATTTTCAGATAATGCGATGAAAAAATCTTTTAGTGCCATATAGCAGACCCCTTCGCTAATGAATTTAAAAGCTTTCTGTTCTTTTATTAATTTTATTAAAACATAAAATTCTATGAAAAACATAAATTTTATGCTAGATGTAGAGAATCTTTTGAATAAAAAGAATATGTATTTTATATAAAATGAAAGTGTAGGCATAAAAATTGAGAACGAATTCTATCCATTATAAGATAGACTTGTAGCTGAAAACTAATGATTTTAAACCTTTTTGGACTATTTTGTTACAGAATTTACACTGTTTTATGACAAACGAGTTGCAATTGAGTCTCAAAATCTGTAACTTGTTACTAGGTACAAAATTAATATTATGACAAAAAAGTCGTCTTCTCACATGGAATGGGAAGACGATTTTTTCATTCACCAGAAAATTTCTCATGAATCATTTGCATTTGTTTATTGAACAGTGTTGGATACGATAAAAATCCTAAAATAACACTTGATAAGGCAGCTGTAGATAGCAGCATGAAAAGAACGAGTAACTGGAATTGCACCGCTTGAACAGGGTCAGCTCCTGCAATAATTTGACCACTCATCATACCAGGGAGTTGAACCAATCCGATTGTTTTTTGGCTTTCAATCGTTGGAATCATACTCGCTTTAATCGAAGAGATCAACTGTCTATGAATCGCTTGTTTTGGTGTACCACCTAATGACAAGATTAATTCAATTTGGTCTTCATAGGCTTCAATTTCAGAAGAGAAGCGATTTAAAAATAGAATAGAGAGAACCATCGCATTTCCAATTGCCATACCACTTAGAGGAATCATATATTGAGGTATAGCTGGTACTACGTTTAGACCAATTAAAATAGACATTGTAATCACTTCAACTGTTAAAAATGTGACGACAAGTTTCCACGTAATCCCATCAATATGTGAGCCTTTTTTTCGCGCATTTAATGTAGCGGCTAAAACCATTAAACCAATCATCAGTCCTGTATAAAGATAACCATCACTTGTAAAAACAAATTTTAGAATATACCCGACAATGAGTAATTGAACAATCGAACGAATCGTTGCGATGATTGTGTCTTTTTCTAATTGTAAATGTAGTGTTTTTGAAAGAATTAAAGGAATTAAAACGAATAATAAAGTAATCGCAAGTGCTGTATAACTCATGCATCTACCCCCTCAATAAATTGTTTAATTCGCTCATTCTTCGGTGACTTTAGAATGGAACTCTCGCCTGCTTCAATCAATTGGCCATCCATCAATACCCATACATAATCCCCTAAATGAATCGCTTGCTCTAAATTATGTGTAATCCAAATAATCGTTACATGGTATTTTTTATTAATTTTTTGAATAAGCTCCTCAACTTCACGTACAGAAATACGATCGAGTGCGGAAGTAATCTCGTCTAATAATAAAATTTTATTGCGATTGACGAGTGTACGTGCAATGGATACACGCTGTTTTTGTCCGCCAGATAAGTCCAATGCATCCTTTTTAAGAAACGTTTCGTCTAGTCCGACGTCCTGTAAGATAGAGATTGCATCTTCTCGTGATAATTGTTGGTTTTGAAGTGTACGTGGAAGATTCAAGTTATCATAGACCGTTCCTTTAATCATAGGAGCAGATTGAAGGGCAATTCCGACTTCTCTGCGTAAATCAACAGGGTTATAATCCTGTGCATTTTTATTATAGATTTGAATCTCTCCGCTTGTTGGGGAGATGAGACGATTACACATCTTGAGTAAAGTTGTTTTACCAGCACCAGAAGGACCAACAAATGTGGTGATTTTCCCATCTGGAATAGATCCTGTAATGCCATTTAAAATCGTTTGTCCATCAATTGTTAGATGAATATCTTGAAAATGTATAGAAGGTTGATAAATTGAATTCAAAAAACCACTCCTTTAAAATCAGTTCGATAAAATAGATGTTTAATTAGAAAGAAAAAAGAAATTAGGTGATGATTATATGTTAGGACGTACGCCAACAGAATTTGAATGGCAAGCAATTCAAATGAGAACTTCAAGTGTAGACCGTGAATTTGTTTACGCAATTACGACAACAAAGACTTTTTGTAAGCCGTCATGTCCATCTTGTAAGCCCGATGTAGAACATGTACGCATCTATAAAAATAGTGACTTAGCAATGGAATCAGGTTATTATCCATGTAAACGTTGTAAACCAGGTGGCTTAAAACTGAGCAATCAAGACTGGACGAATCAGATGAATGCTTATATGGATCAATATTATCAAGAGCATATTACATTACGTGTATTAGCAGATGAATTTCATAGTAGCCCCTATCATTTACAACGTATATATAAAAGTGTAAAGGGTTATACACCAACAGAGTACTTACAAAAAGTACGCATTCAGCGTGCAGTGGAGTTATTAAAACACACGTATTTATCAGTTGAAGAAATTGGACATCAAGTGGGGTTACATAACACGTCTTATTTTATAACATTATTTAAAAATTTGGTTGGTACAACACCTAAACAATATAAAAAAACGTTAGAAAGTTGAGTGTGATGTTATGTACTATACGGAATGGCAAGCGCTAGAAACGAAATTTTATGTTGCTTGTACAGAAGAAGGGCTGTCTTTTGTAACGAATGATTGGGATGAATTGAATGAATACGCAGATCATCTGATTCGAGATGATTTGAAGTTAGCACCATTCATAAATCATTTTGAAGCATATGCAAAAGATCAAGCATTCAAATTGGATCAGATAACAATTGATTTACAGGGAACAGATTTTCAAAAAAAAGTTTGGCAAGAGCTCGTAAACATTCCGTATGGGGAGACTCGTTATTATGCACAAATAGCAGAAGCGATTGGTAAGCCAACTGCGACACGTGCTGTAGCATCTGCAATTGGAAAAAATCCGTTACTCATTGTCATTCCATGTCATCGTGTTATTGGAAAGAATGGTAAATTAACAGGATTTCGTAGCGGTTTACCACTGAAAGAGCGTTTACTACAACATGAAAAAATTTAAATATAATGGTGAAGGAGGACAGATGATTATAAAATTATTCTGTCCTCCTTTTATTATGTATGTGATAGATTTGGTATGTGATTAGTGAAAAGTGGTAGCTTGTCTAAATAGATCACATCGCAACGACCACTGGAGTCGCCTTCTACTAAGATACAGGCTTTTGCAACAATTTCACCGCCAGATTTTTGTACAAGAGCTTCTAATGCTTCAAGAGAAGAACCTGAGCTAATAACATCATCAACAATGGCAACACGTTTATAATTTAAAAAAGCAGCATCCTCATAGCCAATTGCTAAAATCTGAGGTGTCGACGTTGTCATCGAGTTTACTTCATGAATTATGGGTTGGTTCATATAACTTTTTATTTGTTTGCGTGCGACAACATAGCGTGGTAATTGTAACTTCTTTGATAGTTCATAAACAAGTGGTATACCTTTTGCTTCTGCTGTGATGAGCACATCAACATGCGGTAGTTTTTCAGCCAGTTTTTGTGCAGCTACTTCAACAAGTTCTACATCCCCAAGTAAATCAAAACTTGCAATTGATAAGTTTTCTTCGATTTGAACGATGGGTAAATGACGTGTAAATCCAGCAATTTGAACCGTATAGGTCTTCATGTGAACTTTTTCCTCTCCTCTTTTAAATTCCAAACATAACTTCAAAAAGCATATGTAAGGAATAGGAAAATATGGTGCCTATTTAGTTTAATCGCTATAGTCGAATACTTCAAATGATTTTTGTAAGTGGTTTACTTTTTACATGGTATAATAGCACTTACAAAATGTGTATGTGTCAAAGTTATGACAAGATAGACGACTTACCTCTTATTTTTTGCTATGATAATAGACATACATATTTATTTTAGCGTTGAAATATATGAGAGATGACTTGAAATGGAGCCATTCGGGTAATATACGGAGTAATTCGCTAAATGAAGTATTAAATGACTAAATGAAACAGGGGAAGAAGGAGTGTAAAGATGAAAGCAACTTATCCTGACGACAGCTTAGCGTTACACACAGACTTATATCAAATTAATATGGCAGAATCTTATTGGGCGGATGGGATTCATAATCGAAAATCAGTGTTTGAACTTTATTTTAGAAAACTTCCGTTTGGCAATGGATACGCTATATTTGCCGGTTTGGAACGCATGCTTGAGTATTTACGAGATTTTAAATTCAGTGAATCTGATATTGCCTATTTACGTGATGAAGTAGGTTATCAAGAAGATTTTATTGAGTATTTGAAAGATCTACGTTTTACAGGTGATGTTTATTCAATGGTAGAAGGTGAGATTGTCTTTGGCAATGAACCGATTGTACGCATTGAAGCGCCTCTTGTAGAAGCGCAATTAATCGAAACAGCTCTCTTAAATATTGTGAACTACCAAACATTAATCGCAACAAAAGCAAGTCGTATTAAACATGTAGCAGAAAATGAGATTGTAATGGAGTTTGGTACACGTCGCGCGCAAGAGATGGATGCAGCGATTTGGGGTACACGTGCTGCCATTATTGGTGGATTTGAATCCACAAGTAATGTGCGCGCAGGAAAATTATTTGACCTCCCTGTCGCTGGAACACATGCACATTCACTTGTTCAATCTTACCGCAGTGATTATGAAGCGTTCCATGCATACGCACGTCGTCACCGAGACTGCGTATTCTTAGTTGATACATTCGATACATTAAAATCCGGTGTTCCTTCAGCGATTCAAGTTGCAAAAGAATTAGGTGACAAAATTAACTTTATCGGTATTCGTTTAGATAGCGGTGATATCGCTTTTCTATCAAAAGCTGCTCGAAAAATGTTAGACGAAGCAGGATTCAAAGACGCAAAAATCGTTGTTTCAAATGATTTAGATGAATACACGATGTTGAACTTAAAAGCACAAGATGCAAAAGTGGATATGTGGGGAATCGGTACAAAGATTATTACAGCCTATGACCAACCAGCATTAGGTGCAGTCTATAAAATTGTATCAATTGAGGATGAACATGGTGAGATGGTCGATACAATTAAGATTTCAGCAAACGCAGAAAAAGTGACGACACCAGGACGCAAAAAGCTATACCGTATTATCGATCGTGAAAATGGTAAGGCTGAGGGGGATTACATTACGATGTATGATGAAGACCCACAATCAGAAGAAAAAATTAAGATGTTCCATCCTGTTCATACATTCATCTCAAAATTTGTCACAAACTTTGAAGCGAAGAACTTACACACAAAAGTGATTGAGCAAGGTGAAGTCATCTACACAAATCCAACAGTGTATGAGATGAAGCAATATGCAAAAGACAACTTACAATTACTATGGGATGAATATAAGCGTTCACTAAATCCAGAAGAATATCCTGTTGATTTAAGCCAAAAATGTTGGGATAATAAAATGCGTAATATCGCAGAAGTACAAGAAATGATTAAGGTGGTAAATGATCGAATTGGAGGATTTGAAAAATGACACTTCAACAACAGATTATAAAAGAATTACATGTGCAACCAACGATTAATGTACATGAAGAAATTCGTCGTACAATTGATTTTTTAAAGGAATATGCACATAAGCACTCATTCTTAAAAGGCTTCGTATTAGGTATTTCAGGTGGACAAGATTCAACATTGGCAGGCAAACTAACACAAATGGCTGTAGATGAATTGAATGATGAAGTAGGTGAACAGCGCTATGCGTTTTATGCAGTACGCCTCCCTTACGGTGTACAAGCAGATGAATCAGATTGTAATGATGCGCTTGCTTTTATGAATCCAACACAGGTTTATACAGTGAATATAAAACCAGCAGTAGATGCAGGTGTTCAAGCTTTAGCAGACGCAGGTATTACAATATCTGACTTTATCAAAGGAAATGACAAAGCACGTGAACGTATGAAAGTCCAGTTTGCGCTTGCGGCTGCGAAACAAGCGGTTGTCATTGGCACAGACCATGCGGCAGAGGCCGTAACAGGTTTCTATACAAAGTACGGTGACGGTGGTGCAGATTTAACACCTTTATGGCGTTTGAATAAGCGTCAAGGTCGCGCAATGTTAGCGGAACTCGGATGTCCAAAACACCTATATGAAAAAACACCAACTGCCGATCTTGAGGAAAATCGTCCTTCTCTGCCAGATGAGGTAGCACTTGGCATCACATATGATGAAATTGATGATTACTTGGAAGGTAAGGAAATTCCAAAAGCAGCACAAGAAACACTTGAAAAGCATTATTTACGCTCCCAACATAAACGTCATCTACCAATTACCGTGTACGATGATTTTTGGAAATAGTATGTTCGTATATAATGGAAGAGACCGTACAAAATAAGTACGGTTCTTTTTTTTATGTGAAAAGTTTCGATGATTTTTGTCTAATAGATTTCATTTTTGACGAAAAAAAGTCACATTAACTTTCATCTTATTTCACAATTGACCGTTAGAGTATAAAGTGAATGAAAAAAGGAGTGGAAAATATATGAAATATCGTTTAGGAATTAGTGCATTAATTGCTATGTCATTATTAACAGCTTGCGGAAATACAGAAGATGAAGCAAAGAAAGAGGAATCACCAAAGACAACGGCTTCAACAACACAAACTGAAAATCAAACAAAAGATTCAAATGGTACAACTGTAGTGGATGGCGTCACATTAAAAGAGCCAGCAAAAGATGAAGTATGTGCATTCTGTAATATGACGGTGTATCAAAAGTCTGATGAAATGGGCGCATTTACAGCTCAAGCTGTCGACAAAGACGGAAAGAATTTATTCTTTGATGATGCAGGTTGTATGTTAAACTATGAAAGAAAGCACGACGTAACACTTGATAAATATGTGAGAAACTACGATGATAAGAGTTGGATGAAACTTGATGATGCAGTTGTTGTCAAAGGCGACATTAAAACACCAATGCATTATGGTTTTGCTTACTTCAAAGACGATGCAAGTGCAAAAGCTTTCACAGACAAACATAAAGGTGCAAAAATCGTAAAAGTAAGTGACATTGATGATGTAGCACACGAAAAGTACAAAGCAGCAAATGGTGGCGGTCACCACGGTGATAGCAAAGAAGGCCATAAAGACAGCGAAGAACATTCAGATAACAGCGGTCATTAAGTAAATAATACATGGAGTGGAGTTGTCCTTTTGGGCAATTCCCCTTTGTAGTTAATGGAGGCACCAATATGAAATGGCGTTTTTTACTCGTTTTTTTCATTAGCTTAATTGGCTTTTCAGCACAAGCCCATGCTGAATCACTACAAAAACAAATCGACAAAACGCCAAGCGGAGGCACGTTAAAACTATTTGATCGTGTGTACCGAGAACAGGCAACGATTCGTAAGCCGATTACGATTGTCGGTGGTGAAAAAACACTGCTGAAAGCTGGCTATGATAAGACCGTATTAACAATCGAAAATACAAAAGATGTCACCCTTAAAAATTTGAACTTTTCACGTTCTCAGTCTGCCATAGATGTGAAGAAATCTTCACAAATACATATTGAGAACCTGAAGATGGTCTATATGTTCAGCGGTGTAAACATTCGAAACTCATCGGATGTCCACGTAAAAAACTTTAAGATGCGTGGTATTGATGGACAGTATGCAGATAAGGGGACAGGGATTGCGGCATATGATAGTAAGCGCATTAATATCTCCGATAGTGACATTACAGAAGTGCTAGATGCTTATTATTTAGAACGTGTAACAGGATCACGAATCATTAATAATATTGCTACATTTAGTCGTTATGGTCTTCACTATATGTACGGAAAAGATATTTATGCAACAGGAAATACACTTGAAAATAATGTGACAGGAATTATGCTCATGATTGCGAAAAATGCATTATTAGAAAAGAACAAAATCCAATATCAAAGTGATTGGAATAGTTCAGGTTTTACACTGTATAATGCAGAGAATATCGTGACGAAAAATAATGAATTAATCGGGAATCGAACAGCGATTTCAAGTCAAAATATGAAAAAATCAACGATTCTTGATAATACATTTTTAACGAATCAAACAGCAGTTGAATTCACAGGGTCTTATAAAGAGAACAAAGTAGAGCATAATGATTTCCTGGGGAATATCGTGAACATTCGTTCAGATGGTACAGCGAGTAATATTGTCGGAAACTACTATGATGATTATTCTGGTTTTGACGTAGAAGATGATGGTATTGGCGACTCCAAATATGTAGCACTTCAAAGTTTCGGGCAGTGGATGGTACGCGAACCTGCTTACCAATACTACATTGAATCACCAAGTGTTGTACTACTGAATCAGATGGACCAACAAACAAATAAGACAGAAACAAGTCAATTAGTGGATGAAAAACCACGTATGAAATCCATTACAGAATTTGAAACAGATCGCCCAATGAAAATGTGGCTCATTATTTTAGGTGGTATTTTATTTATTGGTAGTCTTTATGGCTGGAGAAGGAGTGTTAAAATATGAAGAAAAAATGGTTAAGCGCACTTTTAGCAACAAGTCTCTTATTAACTGCTTGTGGTAATAAAGAATATGAAGCAAAAGAAATTAATAAACAAACAGACATTTGCAAAATCTGTAACATGAGTTTAGCGAATGAAAAATACGCTGGACAAATCGCTTTGAAAAATGGCGATTATGAAATGTTCGATGATCTCGGTTGTTTAATGGATTACTATAAAACAATGAACAAAGATGATATTGGTGAAGCATTCATTAAAGATAATGACAGTGACGAATGGTTAGACGTTGAAAAATCAACATTCGTTTACGATAAAAAAGTACCAACACCAATGAGTTATGGTGTCATTGCATTCAAAGATGAAGCAGCAGCAAAAAAATATGTTGAAAAGAATGGCTCTGGAAAAGTAATGAGCTTTGACGAACTAAAAAGCTTTAATTGGGGAGCGTAATCCATCATGAACCAACTTTTTATTAAACTAGAATGGAAGCAGATGCTCCGCAGTCGCTGGATGCAACTTGTCGGTGTTCTGTTCATTCTAGTCTTTGCAGCAATTGCATTGATTCAACAACTCGCATTACCTGTAGATGGTTTTACGAGACAAACAGCAAGCTTTTTAAACCTATTACTTTTCTTACTACCACTATTCATCTTAACAATCGGTAGTATGAGCGTGGCGAGTGATGTGGAATCAGGTTGGTACTCACTACTTAAAACATATCCGTTATCACTTGGAAGTTACATTTTCGGTAAATATATCTCAATTGTTTTATCGTTCTTCTTAATTTTAATCCTATCGTTTGCAGTCGTATTAATTATGAGTGGTATTGCAGGTTCTGTGCAATTACCTTTAGTCTTCGTTACATTATCAATCCTACTCGTCTTAATTTTTGCAGCAATTGCCGTACTATGCGGTGTTATTGCGAAAAACCGATTACACGCACTATCTCTCTCACTCGTTGTCTGGGCAGCTGCACTGCTATTAATTTCATATTTATTAATGGCAATCGGTACATTCGTATCAGGTAAATTAACGTTAACATTAACGATTATTATGATGCATTTAAACCCTGCAGAATGGATTCGCTTCGGTTATTTCCTATTCTCTGGACAAACAACTGCTTTAGGACCTGCCTTCTTTGACTTTACAGAATTCTATAATTCTGTTTTTGGTTATCTAATCTATATGGTTGTTTGTGTTGCTTGGATTTTAGGTCCCCTACTGTTTGCACAGTGGATTCTATCTAGAAAGGGGAAAGCAGAATGATTGTAAAAGGTATTGATGTCAAAAAAGTCTATTCCTCTAATAATGGTTTACATGGCATTAACTTTGAATTAAATAGCGGAAGAATTATTGCTTTAGCAGGTGGTAATGGTGCGGGTAAAAGTACGCTAATTCGTTTATTAATCGGTCAAGAAGATTTAGAATCAGGTGAATTACAATGGGAAGATGGCGTATCGATTAAGTACATGCCAGATGACGTAAACTTCCCACAAACGTTAACAGCGTATGAAATTCTACAACTACTTGCGCATCTGAAAAAATTACCAAAGTCTGATGTAGAACAAGTATTAAAGCGTGTTGGTCTATGGGAATTTAGAAAACAGCATGTGCGTCAATTTTCTAAAGGGATGCGCCAACGCCTGAACTTAGCACAAAGTTTACTAGGTGATGAAAAATTACTCATCTTAGATGAACCAACGAACGGACTGGATCTATTATGGATTGCAGAGTTAAAACAAATCCTACAAGAACAAAAAGATTTAGGTAAGACAGTTTTATTCTCTACACACTTACTATCATTCGCAGAAGAATTGGCAGACGATGTACTTCTACTACATGATGGTGAAGTGTTAATGAATGGCCCTTTAGAAGAGGTATTAGCTCAAGGTGAAGCTGAACACTTGGAGGAACTTTTCATGCGTAAAATCGGTCTTATTCGTGCGCAAAACAAAAAATACTAAGTTTGTTTCACACAGGATGAATGTTCTAGGTGGAAAGAGGGAAGATGTGACATTTGGAGCGCATCTTCTCTTTTTTATAGAATAAAGAAATCAAAAGTATATTTTAATTCGTTTTCTTGCGCTTAGATTGACGAAAAATGAAAATAACTTCAAAATAGAAGTAATCAGTAATATTAGGAGGAATATGGATGGAAGCACAACATAAATTACAAGCAGTCATTGAAAACATCGAGAAAGTGATGATTGGTAAAAAACATATTGCCGAATTAAGTCTCGTTTCTTTACTAGCCAAAGGGCATGTATTATTAGAGGATGTGCCAGGGGTAGGTAAGACGGTCATGGTTCGTGCTTTAGCGAAATCACTTAGCGCAGAATTTAAGCGTATTCAATTCACGCCTGATTTACTTCCTTCTGATGTTGTCGGTGTTTCGATTTATAACCCAAAAGAGATGGAATTCCACTTCCGTCCGGGGCCGATTATGGGGAATATCGTACTTGCCGATGAAATTAACCGTACATCACCTAAAACACAATCTGCTTTATTAGAAGCGATGGAAGAAGCTTCTGTCACAATTGATGGTGAAACAGTCGATATTGGTCAACCATTCTTCGTCATGGCGACACAGAACCCTGTAGAGTACGAAGGAACGTATCCATTACCAGAAGCACAACTCGATCGTTTCCTATTAAAAATGAAAATGGGTTATCCAACAAAAATAGAGGAGATTGAAGTGTTAAGAAGAGCTGAAGGAACGAGCCCACTTAAGAATTTACAAGCAGTCATTACGATTGAAGAACTGATTGATCTTCAAAAACAAGTGGATGAAGTAGCTGTATCAGACTTATTAAAAGAGTATATTGTATCGATTGCACAAGCGACACGTGAACATACAGCCATCTATTTAGGAGCAAGCCCTCGTGCTTCGATTGCTTTAATGAAAGCTTCACAAGCTTATGCGCTTTTAAAAGGAAGAAACTATGTGACACCAGACGATGTACAATATTTAGCACCATTCGTATTCTCCCATCGTCTTCTTTTAAAACCAGAGATTCGTTATGAAAACTTAACAGCAGAGGATATTGTAGCACGCGTGTTAGCAAGTGTTCCTGTACCTGTTGGAAAGACGGAAGCACGATGAAATCGAGGTTAAGACGAATTACATCGTCTGTCACACGTATGTTACTCGTCCTATTACTTGTGCTAGGCAGTTTATTATTTGCAACGATTCAAGGAGGATTCGTGTTATGGTTTGTGTTCTTTATGGTCATTCCATTTGCACTGTATTCCTTCCTTGTCTTTTTAACGCCAATTGGTCATATGACAGTCGAACGAAAGGTTTTAAATAAGCGTTTTGTAGAAGGTGACGCACTAAAAGTTCAAGTCACATTAAAAAGACAATCATGGCTTCCCATCTTGTTCATTGTTGTACAAGAAATGGAACCAAAAGGCGCCTTTGCTGAACTACAGACACGTGATTTACACAAGTTATTACCGATGGGCTTTAAGCGACAAGTAAGTTGGAGCTATACCGTTCCAAAACTAGCTCGTGGTCGCCATGAATTAGAAGGTATTCAAGTACAAGTAGCCGATGTATTAGGGTGGATTCAAAAGACGAAATACATTGAAGCGAAAAAGACGTTGATTGTCTATCCGAAAGTCGAGAACATGTCCTTCACTAGACGATTCTCACAAGAACAGGGAATGCTAGGTTATACATCACAAAAACAACCGCAGCAGTCGACAATGGTTGCAAGTATTCGAGATTATGCCCCAGGAGATCGTATGACATGGCTTCACTGGTCGAGCTTTGCAAAAACTGGCATGCTCTATACGAAAGAATTTGAATATCAACAATCAGATGATGTATGTGTTGTGTTAGATACATCAAAAGGTGCGAATTTTGAAGGGCAGATTTCGTTTGTTGCTTCACTTATGCAAGCGGCACATCGCCAAAAGGAGCCTGTTTGTTTTTTAGGAGCAGGAGAACACCGCTTCTCATTAGCTGAGTTTCGTTCAGAGAATGATTTGGAGCAATTGATGTATTATTTGGCGACAATTGAACCATCAATTTATGAGCCGAAGAAAATCTATGGACATGATGAATTAGTTCGTAGTTCAAACGCACTCATGCTCGTTACATCACAGTTAGATGTGGATTGGATTGATTTATTAAAGATGAATGCCACGCGCGGTAGTAAACCAATCATCTATGTCGTAAAACCAAATGATAAAACAACATGGAAAGCTGATCCAGTTGTTGAGTATCATGCTGAAAAAGCAGGTATTCAAGTTGTCTATGTAGAACGTGGACGCTTTTCTTTAGTGGGTCAGGAGGGTAGATATGGAGAATAAAGATTTGTTGAAGTGGAGTAAGCTGCTCTTTTTATATGTACTTATTTTCTTTATGTTACGAGAGTGGTTACTACCCGTTATGGAATTGACGAATACAGGTCATTACGATTTATTAATGTTATTTATCGTTATTTGCTTAGTAACAAATATTGCGCACGTACATACAGGTATCTCTGTTGGAATTAAAGGCGCCTATATTATTTGGTTTATGTTATACATACAAAAGCCACAAGACGGACCATTTATCCAGAGTATAACAGAGAGTATGCGTGCGCTTGTTACAGGGAATTGGATAGATATGTCAGATGGATTTAAAACGATGCTCTTCTTAATTTTATTATGGATGACCATTTATTTAATTCACCATTGGTTGACGATTCGACGTTCTATTCTATTTTTCTTCATTTTAACTGTACTTTTTTTAGCACTCATTGATACATTTACAAAATATAATGCGGATGCAAGTATTATACGCACGATGATTTTAGGTTTCTTATTGACGGGCTTATTATTCACAGAGCGACTGATGAGTGAAAATAAAATGAAGCAAACGATTGGGAACTATTTAAAACTACTGGTTCCGTTATTTTTATTGATTGGTGTGAGTGCGGCATTTGCTTATGCAATGCCAAAACAAAAAGCAGCAACAAACTTACCAGAGCCAATTGAAAATTTAGTAAAGTGGACGAATGCTAATATTAATACAGTTGGTAAAATTGGCTATGTTGAAAATGACGACCAACTAGGGGGAGACTTTGAACGCGATAGTACACCAGTCTTTCAATACACTGCAAAAGAACCGCAGTACATGCGTGTAGAATCGAAGTCTTCTTATACAGGACGAGGTTGGAAGAATGCACAGAACGAAATTCTCGTCTCTACATTTGACTATGGTGAAGCGATTAAAACATCAATTCCAGGCGGTAAGAAAAAGAATGAATTAGATATGCGAGTGAAGATGGATAAGAAATATAGCTTCCTTGTACAGCCGTATGGAGTTAAAGAAATCTTACGCAGTAATGAAAAGAACAATCAATTTTATATCGAGATAGATTCAGGTAAGATTCGTGCAACGAAAGGTAAAGATCGTAAAGTCGTTGATTTATTAAGTTATGAATATGTTTATACGAAACCAATCTATAAACAAAAAGAATTAGATGCATCACGCATGCAAATGATTGCAAAAGACACAGGTATTACACCGAAAGAGAAAAAAGAAAATTTACAAGTTCCTGCAACCTTACCAAAACGAGTACGCGACTTAGCAACAGATATTACGAAAGACGAAAAAAGTGTATATGACAAAGCAAACGCAGTGGTCGATTACTTTAAAACATCGGGATATCGCTATTCAAATATAAATGTTGGTTACCCAACAGGTGATGAAGATTATGTTGATCGCTTCTTATTCGATACAAAGGTAGGGTATTGTGATAACTTCTCGACTTCGATGGTCATGATGATGCGCTCAATTGGTGTGCCAACACGCTGGGTGAAAGGATTCTCACCAGGCGATAAAACCGCTTCAACGGAAGTATTAAAGGATGGTATGAGCCAATATAGCGTAACGAACAATAATGCGCACTCTTGGGTAGAGGTCTATATTCCAGAAGTTGGTTGGATGCCATTTGAACCGACAATCGGTTTTGAAGGATTCGATGAACAAGTCGAAGAAGAAACGACACAAAACGAAGCACCTACGAAGAAAGAAGAAAAGAAGCAGGAAGAACAGAAAAAGCAAGAGGAGCAAAAGAAGGAACAACCAAAAAAAGAGCAAGAAATGAAAAAAGAACAACAACCAAAAGAACAAAAAGCAACAACAACGAATACGAATAATTGGTTACCAATCGCATTTGGTATTGGTGTCATAGTACTAGCAATTGTTTTATTCTTTACACGTCATCGCTGGTATGTGAACTTGTTCATCTGGTATTACAATCAGAAAAAACCACCAATTGAACAAGCTTATCGTGTACTACTTCGCCGACTAGCGCGTCATAATCTACTTGTGAGAGAAGACGGTGAAACACTAGCAACATTCGCAAAACGAGTGGATCAACAGCTCCGTACAGAAGATATGTCGAAATTGACAAATTTAATGGAACGACGCTTATATGATCCGAATGCTGATTCGGCTAGATGGGATGAATTTAAAGAATGTTGGAAAAATTTAATTAATGAAACAAGAGGTTGATTTTAAGCTTTACTACAGTTAAACTAAGTGCAAAGTATAATAATTGAATTACCCTCATATATGTTCGATAATATGGTTCGAATGTCTCTACCGAGTTGCCGTAAATAACTTGACTATGAAGGTGGATGAACGGTATATATAGAGGCTTAGTAAATCATCTTTTATGTGAAGTGAGGACGCGTGGAAAATAGTGATATTTTCATACGCGTTCTTTTCGAATCAATTGAGATAAACTACAGCCGTCCTACCGTATGAGTACGTAATCAATTTAACTATTAATGAAGAGGTGGAACTTTTGTCAGCAAGTACAAATTTAATGAATCAAGAGAAGATTGTTGTTCTTGATTTCGGTAGCCAATATAATCAATTAATTACACGTCGTATTCGTGAATTCGGTGTATACAGTGAATTACACCCACACACAATTACAGCTGAAGATATCAAAGGCATGCATGCTACAGGGATTATTTTCTCAGGCGGCCCGAACTCAGTATATGGTGAAGGTGCGTTCAGCATTGACCCAGCTATTTTCGAATTAGGTTTACCAATCTTAGGTATTTGCTATGGTATGCAATTAATGGCACATACACTAGGCGGTAAAGTTGAAAAAGCAGGTAACAGTGAATACGGTAAAGCTGAAATTAAAATTTTACAAGAGAATGCATTATTTGCAGACCTTCCAAAAGAACAAGTTGTATGGATGAGCCACGGTGACCTTGTAACAGAAACACCAGAAGGCTTCACTACAATCGCAACAAGCGAATCTTGCCCAATCTCTGCAATGGCAGACGAAAGCCGCAAATTCTATGCAGTACAGTTCCACCCAGAAGTACGTCACTCTGTTTATGGAAACGACTTACTACGTCACTTCGCATTAGATATTTGCCAATCAAAAGGCGACTGGTCAATGGCGAACTTCATCGAAGTAGAAATCGAAAAAATTCGTGAACAAGTTGGCGACAAAAAAGTACTTTGCGCACTTTCAGGTGGCGTTGACTCATCAGTTGTAGCGGTATTAATCCACAAAGCAATCGGCGACCAATTAACTTGTATGTTCGTAGACCACAACTTAAACCGTAAAGGTGAAGTTGAACAAGTAATGAAAACTTTCACTGAAGACTTCGACATGAACGTGATTAAAATTGATGCACGCGAACGCTTCATGAACAAATTAAAAGGCGTTTCTGACCCAGAGAAAAAACGTAAAATCATCGGTAACGAATTCGTTTACGTATTTGACGAAGAAGCTTCAAAATTAGAAGGTATGGACTTCCTAGCACAAGGAACACTATACACTGACATTATTGAATCTGGTACAGCTACAGCTCAAACAATTAAATCACACCATAACGTTGGTGGTCTTCCAGAAGACATGCAATTCGAATTAATCGAGCCATTAAACACACTATTCAAAGACGAAGTACGTCAATTAGGTCTTGAATTAGGTCTTGATGAAAAAGTAGTATGGCGTCAACCATTCCCAGGCCCTGGTCTTGGAATCCGTGTACTTGGCGAAGTAACAGAAGAAAAATTAGAAATCGTTCGCGAATCTGACTTCATCCTACGTGAAGAAATCGCAAAAGCTGGCCTTGACCGCGACATCTGGCAATACTTCACTGTATTACCTGACATCCGCTCTGTCGGCGTAATGGGCGACCAACGCACATATGATTACACAATCGGCATCCGCGCTGTAACATCAATCGACGGTATGACATCTGACTGGGCACGTATCCCTTGGGACGTATTAGAAAAAATCTCAGTACGTATCATAAACGAAGTAGACCACATCAACCGCTGCGTGTATGACATTACATCTAAGCCACCAGCAACGATTGAGTGGGAATAAAAAACCAATATAATATGGATGGGGAATGCCGATATATCAACATTTTTCAACTCTTAAAATACTATATTTACATTAAAGATGATATGGTTTCCTACCATTTCCCTACCGAAATTTGGTAGGGGTCTTTTATTTTTCTAATTAATAAATTTATTGCTTAAATAACTATCTATATCAAAATCTATAACTCATATAGTTATTCAGGGTCATGAAATAAAGTTATATTTGGCTTTTGTTTAATGTTAGCTTTACATTTTATATAATAAATAACTCTGTAGATATTACTATGAGCAACCTTAACGTTGATGGATTATCATATTTACAGAAGAAAAAGGTATATTCTTGCATAACTAAATACTTAACTACAATTTTTCTGTTAAAATAAGTAAGACAAAAGCGAAGTTTAGGAGGTTTTTTATGCCAAAGTTTGAAGGAGACTGGTTCCATTCAAGAACCGGTAGCCAGCTTTCAGAATTAGCTGCAATTCAATTGCTTGTGGCTTCAAGTATGAAAACTGAATTTATCGGTAAAATTTGGGGAGCAGATAGAAGAAATCCTAAAAATGCTTGGATTTATGATTTTTCAGCTACAGCCAAGTTAGGAAATGAATCCATCCAACCATCAACGATGCAAACAAAAATTAGAAACTGGATTCGTCTAGGTTTTATTAGAGACAGTAATCAACTTCCTTTACAGTGGACTACCATGGGTTTATTATGGTCTGATGCAGTTGATGATGGACGAGGTGGAGATGCAAATTTACTATATAGACTAACAATTGCAAATGCTCTTGCAACTGTTTCTTTTTCTCCTGATAGTAAAAGGTTTGATAGTATTCCAGTTGAAAGTGGTTTGTTAATTAAAAGGCTCATAGAGGAATTGAACTCTAACAACGGTGCTTTGGACAGAAATAGATTAGAATATCTTATAGACGGAGACACTACAAGAAAAAAAGGGAAGAATTATTCATATTGGACAACTGATTTAGTACAGTCAGCTTTGTTTATTAAGAACCATAATGGTGGCTTGGAGTTTGGTAACCAATTTCCAAATATGCTTGAAGCAATAAGAAATTACGTTCCACAGCCAAAAATTAATGCACAAGAAATTAAGAATAATCCATTGGCTTTAGGTGCACCATTTAGAGAAGCATTGCTAAGTGAATTTAAAGAGTATGGAACTCCTCAGCTTATAGATGCAGTTGAAGGATTATCTACGTTTAGAATTACACTTAGCAAGGAACAGCTAGAGAAACGTTGGCAAGCAACTAAACAATCAGAAAGAACATCCACTTGGTCTAAAGCAGTCAAAAATAACTATCATTATCATTGTGCGATTCCAGGTTGTGATGCAGAAGGAACACTATTTATTCAAGCTGCTCATATCATGCCCTTTAGCGCCGAAGATATAATAACTAATAATAAGCATAGAAGTGATGTAGAGAATGGCGTTGCATTATGTTTAAGCTGCCATAAAATGTTTGACGCTGGATTATTTACTTTTGATGGATATGGAAAAATCGTCTCCTCAAAATTTATATATTCATCAGAATTAATTAAGACCGAAAAACAAATAAATGTTATGCGTATTCTGGACAGTCAAGCGAAACAATTAACACTACCAGAAAAAGTCCACTTTAATAGAGTCTATGCGTTATACCATAGAGAAAATGTATTTTTAGGAGAGTAGATTCACGTGGCATATGAAGATAAAATTTTTTTAGAAAACCTCGAAAAACAATATAATATAGTGCTGGATCAGTCGTATTCAAATTTAGTCCATTTCCAAACAACTAATGAAATCCCTTTTCAACGCTGGTATTCTTATCGAGAAGGATACTCTTATAAATTAGTTCAAAAATTTATTACTAAATATAATGTTACTGGTTCCATTCTAGATCCCTTTATGGGGAGTGGTTCCTCCATTCTCGCTGGTAGATTTAGCAATCTAAAAACCTATGGAATAGATGTAAACCCTATTTCTTTATTTGTTTCAAAAGTTGAAAATAGAAATTATTTTGAAGAGGATATTAAAAGTATTCAAAATGAGCTGGGAATTTTCCAAAAATTGAAACGTGACTCCACATTACGTGCTACAAACTTTGAATTAGCATATAAATATTTTAATACAGATATATTGCAAACCATACTTCAGTTAAAAGAACATATCACATCAATTGACAACTCTCACACAAGGGATATATTCTTCTTATCGTGGCTCTCAAATATTGAATCTATTTCCAATGTAAAAAAAGAAGGTAACGGATTAAAGTATAGAAATAGACGAAGAAATAAAAATGGTTATATTAATATACCTATACAGCAATGGGAAGAAGAGCATTTTCCAAAAGATAAATTTTCTTATGTTCTAAATAAAATTATTAACAACATATATAATATTTTAGAAGATTTACAAAGCAACCCTATTTCCGCTCCAGAACCGACTATGCTATTAGGTTCATCTATGGAGAGAGTCTTGGATATTCCCGAGCAAATGGAATTAACAATTTTTTCCCCTCCATACGTGAATTTCTTTGATTACTTTGAAATCCACAAAACTGAATTATGGTTAGGAGAATTTATAAAGAGTCAAGATGAGTTAAAGCAACTTAAAAGAACTGGATTACGTTCAAATGCAAGTGCTACAGTTTCAAAATTATTAGTAAATGCTAACGAATCTGTCTCACATCTAACATCTATTTTAGAAACAAAAAAGTTATGGAGCAATAAAATTCCAGTAGTCGTATCCGGTTATTTTGACGATATGGAGACTTTGATACGTAACCTATATGTAAAAACACAAGATAAAGGTAGAGTAGCTATAGTAGTTGGAAATTCTGCTTATGCGGGAATCATTATCCCATCTGACTTATTAATAGCAGAAATAGGGGAAAAAATAGGATTCGAAGTGGAAGAAATAATCGTTACCAGACATTTAACTACGAGCTCTCAACAGAGAAAATATTTAAAGGACGTAATGGGATTCATGAGAGAATCCATTGTAATCCTTAGAAAAGAGTAACCTATGACAATTTTACACTTTGAAAAATTACCTAGTGCAATACCAAATAATGCACTAGTGAGTATTGACACTAATATTGTCACACCGTTGACACATGGTTTTCATAAGTATCCAGGAAAATTCATTCCTCAGATACCAGAATGGGCAATTAATAACTACCTTAATGATGAAAAACAAATAGTCTTAGACCCTTTTGTAGGTAGTGGGACAAGTCTAGTAGAATCAACAATATTAGGTCATGATTCTTTTGGTATCGATATTGACCCACTTTCTTGTTTAATTTCAAAAGTTAAATCAACTCCTTTGGATCCGAACCAGTTTTCAATTATCAGTGACTGGATTATGAATAACAAGGAAACTGTCGAAGCAAAATTTATGCCTGAAGTTGAAAATTTAAATCATTGGTTTACAGATGATGCAGTAATAAAATTAAGTAAACTTAGAGGGTTAATTGATGAAATCCCTATAATGTTTAAAGATGTTATCAATATATCTGATTATTATGACGCTTTTATTATCGCTTTCTCAGGAATAATTCGTCGTGCATCAAATGCCGATAATCAATCACAAAAAACATATGTTTCTGGAACAAAACCTAAAAAACCCTCTGAAGTGTACTCATTATTTGGAAAACAGTTAGGAATCTTTTTGAACGGTTTTCAGGAATTCAATCTTTTATGGAATAATAAAGCAAAAGCTAGCGTATTTAGAACAAACGGAGATGCTGATTTTTCTAAATTAATTCCTAAAAAAATTGATTTAATAGTTACTTCGCCCCCTTATATTAAGTCAATCGACTATGTATATAATCAGATGGTAGAATTATTCTGGGTTGGAGACTTATTTTCCATGAATACCCAGACAAAACAGAACAAAAAAAGAAAGTTGTATACGGGCACGACACTAGTACCTAAAAAAGAATTTTCAAACTTTTTTGTTGAAGAACGTTCATTAGGCATCCCACTGATGGATGACAGTATAAAAAAAGTACTTGAAGATAAAAAAAATGGTGAGAAACACGCCTATATCATATATAAATACTTTGAATTCATGGAGGAACACTTCAAGTCTTCCATAACCACAATGAATAGCGGTGCTCACTATATTATGGCCGTAGGAAACAGTACTGTTAGTAATGTCGAAGTCAATACTGCAACTATACTCGTACAACTTGCAGAAAAAAATGGATTAATATTAGAAACAAGATGGAGTTATATTATTAAGAATCATTTCATGGGATTTGATCGTGCAAATCGTGGCGGTAAAATTAATGTGGATCATGTATTAGTCTTAAAAAATAAAACATAAAACGTTTATTTATATAATTCAAACTTTATTTCCATAAAAAGATCTCTACCAAATTTGGTAGAGATCTTTTTTCAAAGCTGGATTATTGTGGTTCTTTGTCAAATGACGTTGGTGAGACTATTTAACAGAATAAACGAGTCGGTTTTTCGAGCGAGTTGTGTTTCATTTATGAAACGCAGCTCGCTCTTTTCAATTTGAAATGAATGAAGATTCGTTGACGGTAATTCGTGAAATTACGATACCCATAGGCAACACGATTTAAGACTTTGATTTTATTATGGATGCCTTCAATTCTTCCGTTATTGAATGGATACATAAAACTGTTTTCAATGGAACTTAAGTGATGTTTTAATGTGCGTATACTTCTTCTGAAATCAAGTGAAATTTCTTCGTGTAAAGGCTGTTTTAAGAGCGTTTGTAAGGCGTTTATATCTTTTTCTTTCATGGCGTTTAATAGGGATTGATACAGTGTATAGTTGACTTGTAAACGTTCATCATAACTCAATAATGTATCGACAACGGTCCTGTCCGTCGTTTGCCCAAATAACCCAAACGGTTTATAAACGGCGTAGGTTAGGTCTTTTTCGTTTTTTAAAAGTAGTTTCCAATATCTTTTCAGTCGACGATATTTCTTCTGATCTTCGTTGTGCCCGCGTCTAAAACCATTCATGACTTGGATTCGCAGTTGATTCATCGAACGACTGATCAATTGAACGAGATGGAATCGGTCGATGATGATCTTCGCTTTTGGAAACAGTTCTTGTATGAGTTTTTCATATCCGGCATTCATATCAATCGTAATGGTTTTGACCGAACAGCGTTCACGATAGCTGTAACGCGTGTAGAAATGGTTCTTAATATGAAAACTGAAGCGACTCGGTAAAATATCCAAAATCGTGCCTGTTTGGGCATCAATATATTGAAAAGCCATGCGCCCTTTGGCATATTTAAATTCATCGAACGACAGGTTTTCCGGTAGTCGATTCGTTGGTTTCAGGCATTCATTCGCATACGCTTGAATAAAGCGTTGCACAGAAGACACCGAAATCATCGCATCTTGGGCAATCAACGTGATGGATTGCGCTTCGGTCGCTTTCATCGTAACGCGTGCTTTCGTTTGATTGGAAATAAAACAATGGCGATCGACAATAGACGAACGCGCCACGAAAGTACATGAACAGCTTTTACAAAAGAAGCGCTGTTTTTTGAGTAAAAGGAAGGTACGATGCACCCCCGTGAGTGGCAGTGTGATGCGGGATGTTTGTGTCCCGTTTTTAATCACGGAAAAGTGTTCATTTTTCATACCACAAACCGCGCAATGGGTAGGTGTATAGGTAAGTGTAGCGGAAATAAATTTACATACCTTTCCTCTATCTTGCTTTATTTCCACACATGCATCGGAAAAAGTGATGTTTGGGTCTTGTATATCTAGTAAATTTTTAATATCATGAGTAGTATGCAAGTGAGTCTCTCCTTTAGTATGGGTTTTAGTCGACTTTTATTCTATCGGGAAACTCACTTGTTTTCTATGGTTTTACATAAAAAATAACGCAAGTGAAGTTCCAGCACCGATCTCATGTGAGTTCGGTGCTTTTTTCTTCACCAACGTTATTTATTGTAGAGCCAAAAACTCGAGTAAAGCTTATGCCTCGCAAGAGGTGTAGGCTTTTTATGCTATAAAATAAGAAGTACCCACTCTCCACCCCACCAAACTATATTTCCCCTTTCATTCATATTATAATAACAGTGTAAAGCTTCATATTGTACAGCGTCATATTTTAGCGATTCATCTCATTCCTGAGCTTTAGTTGTGCGCATGCTCTCATAGTATGTTTTCAACTAAATCGGGAATCATTATAGAAAGGAGGCTAATCTATGTCTGTCTATAAGCAATTACTTGGTGAGGATTTTGAACGATTGCATCCGATGTTACAACACCGCTACCATACAGCTCCTGGTGAAACATTCCGCGCAAAAGGGGTGATGTCGACGGTGAAACATGGGAGTCCGTTACTGTTGCCTTTTTATTATGCAGCGCCGTTGATGGATTTTTTATTTCCAGAGCAGGGGTCGAATGTGCCATTTGATATGATGTACGAAACGGTGGATCAGGGGAATGGTATTGTCGATATGAATTGGTCGCGTAATTTTTATTTTCAAAAGAAAACACGTGCGTTCAACTCGACAACACGTATTGATTTGAATACGAATACAGCTTACGATTTACTCGGAAAACCTGCGATGATGCGTTCGAATTTATTATTGAATGTTTCAAAAGAGGGCAAACTCATTACACGTACGAATGCCCAGCACTTATTTGGACTGGTGCCACTTCCTTCTTTTTTCAAAGGACAGGCGATTGTTGAAGATGGTTATGATGATGAACGTGGTGTGTATACCGTTCATGCGACAGTCTTTAATGATTTACTCGGTACGATTATGATGTATGCGGGTGAATTCGAAGAAATAACAGAATAAAGATTAGCTTTTTATATAAAACAAAACCCCTGATTTTTTAAAAATCAGGGGTTCTTCTATGTGACGACAAAATGTCGCATGTATTCAATTCAAGGCATACTAACCTGAGTACGGCTGCCAAACAGAGACAGCTTACAGTCGTCTTTCGACACAATTGCGTAGATTCAGGATTTACTTGTACGCCTAAATCTATAGTAGCACCGCGAAAAGTAAGCGTCAATTTTTTTGCGTAGGGATGTAAAAATAATTCTGAAGTCGTCCGCTCGCTTTAAATTGTTGGAATACCCATTCGAGTGAAGCGGGATGAATCGGTGATTTTTTTCGTATGCGATCTTGTAAGTGGTAGTCTGGAAACGGATTACGACGATAGCGTAATCGTTGATAGAGTAAGTTCGCAAACAAATCGGCTGTACGAACCCCGTAGCTATCGCGTGAGTCTAAATATTCGACTTGCACATGTCTTACTTTCTCTGTTAAAACAAGTTCTGTCGCAAGATATTCTTCTAATTGATGCATATTCATGAGCGATACATTTCGGTTATCAATATTTAGATGTAAGTGTTCCTGATCGCGTGCATCTAGCTCTTTTAATTGAAGTAAATATTTCACGAAAAAATTGAATGTGCGTGCATCATTTTCTCGGAAGACATCTTTTATATGACGATTATCAATCACAACATAGGATACAGTAATATCCGTTTTTTGAATGAGTTCCGAAATAAAATAATGCTTCATAATCGGTGTGAGTTCAGAGCCTTTTGGTTCGCGTGGATTGCGTACATGCGTTGCAAAATAATCAGCAAATGTACGACGTAATTTTTTCATCGTGCGACGATACACTTTTTTTAATTGTTCGGGGTCGTGAGTATGCACGAAACAAATGATGAAATACACATCACGCATATTATTAGCGTGTGGCTTGTTCTTTGAAATTGTGCCTGACTCATCTAAATAAAACATCGTCCCACCCCCGAAACCGAGCTACTTTTCTTTATTGTAAATCATCTGTTTGGAAAAAGAAAATAAGCCTTGTTTTCGAATGAAGACATAAGCAACAAGCGCAGTTAAGCAGTCTGCGAAAGGAGTCGCTAAAAAGATGGCTTCTGTTTGCGAAAAAGGTAGCGCAAATGTACGAACGAATAAAGGTAATAGATAAATCAGCGGTAACATCGCAAAAATTTGACGCGTCAATCCAATTCCAACAGCTTGTAATTCTTGTTCGGTCACTTGTAGTTGTGTCATGACGGTATAAGCGAATCCGGTTAAAGGAAGCGTGATGAAAATAATATTTAAAATCCTTTGACCTTCTCGAAGTAGTTGTTCGTCATTCGTTAATAATTGAAGTACGTTTTGACCGAATAAGAAAAAGACACCAATCATGAGTACACACTATAAATTGTTGTCCACTGTAATGTAGTACGAATAACTAAACGTTTTTTCTGTGGATGACGTTGACCATGGAAATAGGCTAAAATTGTTTGAATGGCTTGCGTGATCCCAACAATCGGCATTAAACAAAAGATATATACTTTGTTGGCAATATTCCAAGCACCAATCGTCTGGGTTGTGCCAAATGTTTGAAGTTGTTTATTCACGAGCCAAGCTGTCATACCACCTAGCGCCTGGATGATTGTTTGCGATTCGATTCACCCATTCGTAAGATTCAACAAGCCTCTGCATGGTTACCTGTGCCGACGATGGCTTTGACAATCTTTGTGATTGTTGCGCCCCAAGTACAACGCATGGCAAATATGAAGGAAGAAATTTTTGCAGTGATTCCGATTTATATTGCCTTCATTCTCATTATGCCTGTATTATCTGTCATGATTGCACGTTTATATCGTTTGAAAAAGCCAGCAGAACGAGCATTAATCTTTAGTGGTTTTACGCGTAATTCATTAGCTGTCTTACCATTAACATTTACTTTACCACATGCGATGCAAAGTTTAACAATGACGATTATTCTGACGCAAACGGTTTGTGAACTGATTTTTGAATTGATCTATATTCGACTTGTTCCGAAATGGACATAAAATAGAACATTGACATAAAGCGGAAATCCCTTGTAAAATAAACTCAATCACTAGCGCATAAATGTATGGGCTAGCTAAACGGACGAATGATTGATAAAAAAGTTGTGAGGGAAGCTGTATGCGAAATAATGCGAACACGAAAACAATCGGTACAACCATTGCATTTGTTATGACACGTATTTCTGGCGAAGTCGAATGCGCATTACGTGTACAAGAAGATGTTACTTCTAAGCCACCAACAACAGAATCGAAATAATCGCATGAGGGAGAATCGAGCAGACAACTGTTGCTACCTTCTATTTTGTCGTGAGCAAAATAGGTAGGACAGGTCTGTCTGCTTGTGGGCAGAAGTCCGTATTCAAAAGCATGACGATTATTTCTACTTAAAGGACTGTCTTTCGTATAAACACGCAGTAAGGCGAATACTGCGCGTTTATAGAAGGGACAATCCTTTTTTTCTGTTTCAAAAAGGTTTGAGAAGATGACATCTATCGGATGTACAAAGATTGATTTTTGAGGGGGAACAGACATGGAACAAGTAAAATACATTCCATCGAAATTTAATGCATTAACGAAAACAGAAGACGGCGGCGTAATTGTTTACAACAGTTACACAGGCGCCATCGTTAATTTTGACGAAAAAGAGCGTGAAGAAGTATTAACAGCACTAAAGCGTCAAGGATCACCAGCTCTTGATACAGAAGTAAAGCAAGCTTTATTCGATAATGGTTTTATCGTAAAAGATACGGTGGATGAGTTAAAACGTGCTGATTTATTACACCAAACGATGCACCGTACAGATATGCTGCACTTAATCTTAATGACAACAGAGCAATGTAACTTCCGTTGCCGTTATTGCTATGAGTCATTTGCAAAAGGTAAGATGACAGACGAAACAAAAGCAGGTGTGAAAGCTTTAGTAAAAGAGCGCGCGGGTACACTAGATAATTTGCACATTAGTTGGTTCGGAGGAGAGCCGCTATTAGAGTTAGGAATTATCGAAGAGTTATCGAAAGAATTCATGGCACAAGCAGAGCAACATAATATTGATTATTCAGCAGACGTTGTAACGAATGGTTACTTTTTAAATCGTGAAACATTTGAAAAGTTACTATCATGGAATGTATCACAATACATGGTGACAATTGATGGCGTTCAAGCAGTACATGATGCGCGTCGTCATATGATTGGCGGACAAGGAACGTTTGAAAAAATCGTTGAAAACTTACAATCATTACGTGATGTAGAAGGCGACTTCAATATGACAATCCGTATTAACTTTGATGAAGATAACTTACGTGAAACAGAACACTTAATTGATTTTTTAAAAGAGCACTTTGCGAATGATTCACGCTTTGGCGTATTCTTCCGTCCTGTTGGTCGTTGGGGCGGTCCGAACGATGAAGAAATTCCAACTTGTACGCATATTACAGCAAACAAGAAAATCTGGGAGTTCACAGAAACAGCGATGGATAAAGGTCTTGCGATGAGTAACATGGTTGAAGGTGCATTGAATCCGACAGCAGCAGTATGTTACGCAGCAAAACCGAATGCGATGGTTATCGGTTCAGATGGTCAATTGTATAAATGTACAACGGTTTTAGATGAAGAAGTAAATAAAGTAGGTAAAATTCAAGCAGACGGTACAATGGATTTAGACTACGATAAAATTGCTTCTTGGTTATTATCAGGTGAAGAAACAGATACAGTATGCCAATCTTGCTTCTTCCGTCCAGCATGTCAAGGGAATCACTGCCCATGGTACCGTGTCGTATCAGGCGAACGTCCATGTCCTTCAGAGAAAAAGAACATTAAAAAAGTATTGAATCTTGTTTGGAAGAACAGCTTACAAACAGTAGAGCAATAATTGTTCGAATCGATTTGAGAGGAGGTGAGACGAATGCGCGTATTACGTCCAGCAACAAAACCTGTAAAAAACGTAAAATCAGGTCGTATCATGAAAACTGTACCTGGTAACTTAAACTAATGATGAGAAAGAGGAGACGCAATCACATGCGGCTCCTCTTTTTTATTGATATACAAGTAGTTGTTGAGATGCTAATTTACTACCACCATGAAAGCGACTTCCTAGCTTTTGGTAACGCTGAATGGTTTCAATGTGCTGTTGTGTAATGCATTCACCTTTCATAATGAGTGGAATACCAGGGGGATATGGAGTAACGAGTTCAGCACTTATTTTTCCGGCAGCATGTTCAAATGTTACATAGTCTGTTTCACCCTTTAATTCATGAAAAGATCGTGCTAATTTTTGAGTTTCTTCTATATATATGTTTTTTTCTTTTTGAAGTGGCTCACCTTTTTCAAATGAACAGCTTTTAATTCGTTGCAACGTATCAGTATAATCCGTTACTGCCAGTGGAAGTACGAGTAATACATTGAAAGGGTCAGCTAGTTCAGAGAAAATACCTTGTTGTTCAAGAAGAGCTTGTAGTGCATAACCGCTTAATCCTGTTGTTGATTGAATCGTTACTTTTAATGGATCGAGTGAAGGCGCTTCTAAAACACGAATGCCTTCAATATTTTGTAAGGAATGACGGAATGCTTGGATATTTTCTAGAATTGCCTGTACATCTTGTAAATTGGCTAAATAGTAACGAGCTAAATCAAGTGAAGCTATAATTGGATAAGAGGGGCTACTTGATTGGAGTATACGAAGGTAGTGTTCAACTGATCGTTTGTTAATACGTTCTGTTCCGATGTGAAGGTATGAACCCATCGTCATCGCAGGTAACGTTTTGTGCGCTGAATGAACAACGATATCTGCGCCAAATGACAGTGAACTTTTTGGAAAACCTTCTAATTGAAAATGAGCCCCATGCGCCTCGTCGACTAAAATGAAAAGCCCTGCTTCTTTTGCAGCGTGAATTACATCTTCAATCGCATCCGAAAATCCATAATAATTTGGATACGTCAGAATGATGGCTTTCGCTTCTGGATAAAGTTGAGTCGCGCGTTCAACAACTTTCTTTGTTAATAAGGTAGGGAGTTGTCCATCTTCATAAAAAGCTGGAGTTAAAAAGATAGGTTCTGCTCCTGCAAGTTCTAATCCATTCAAAATCGATTGATGGCAATTACGCTGAACAAGAACGGTATCGCCTTGCTGACATGTCGCTAAAATCATCGCTAAGTTTCCCACCGTTGAACCATTTACTAAAAAATAGCTTGCTTCTGTTTTGTACAATTCACTCAGTAATGACTGTGCTTCTTCAATACATCCCTCTGCATCATGTAAATCATCAAGTCCTGTAATTTCGGTTGCATCAATTTTTAACAGCTTTTCATAGGTTGATTGTGCAAAAGAAGGGATCAGCATACCATTTTTATGTCCAGGCACATGAAAACTAATCGGCTGCTTCGCATTGTGTTGAATAAGTGCGGTGTAAAGTGGTGTCTGTTGTTGATTCATAAGCTAAAAAATCTCCTTTTTATTCATTAAATCCACTATAACAAAAAAATCTGCATCTATTTTTATCTTTTTTCTTATTATGTTGCTTAAATGAATCAATTTCATAATTCGATTTTTTCAAGAGCTTAGATTGCTCCGATGTAAAAACTATCGTTTTTAAAATTTATGCAGGTACTTTTGCATGACTTAATTGCGAATTGATGCGGTCAACTGCTAACTTACAGGCATTATAAATAAACGTCACTAGATTGAAATGCAATTTTGCTTTGCGACCTGTTCTGTGACGGATGTTATTTAACTGGAAATATTGCTTTAAATAAGCATTTACACGTTCTACTGCCGTACGTTCTTTATAGAGTTTCTTCCATAAATCTGAGCCACGTGCTGGAGACGTATACTTACGAATATCTGTTTCGCATTTTATTTTGAAAACCTTTTGACATAGGGAATCATCGCGTAATGGACAAGTTTCACATTCCTTTGGTCTTGTGAATTTGAGTGTCTGATATTTTTCATCAAAGCTGTCATAACGATAACTATGTTCGCGCACACAGGTTGGGCGGAAATGTTGGTCAAATCCAATTACTTCGCTCTCTCGTCGGACATTATACGGAATAACAGCACGCATTGTTTGATTTAATATTTGACGGTAAATTGGCTCGTAATCATATCCTGCATCAAAAATTGCGGTAGCGAAATGATTTGGCAAGAAGTCTGCGATTTTTTTCAACAAGGGTATAGCTGCTTTACTATCGCTTAAATTCCCTGAGGACATGATGCGAGCGACAATGTATTGACTTTTAGTTGAAACAGCTAAATGTCCCTTAAAGCCATACCAGAACGTATTTTTGCCATTACTATTTTTCTTAATTCCCCACTTCGGTTCAATGGGGATATCTTGCCAAAGTGTGTTCGTCGGAATCGTCAACTGAGCTTCTAGCTTCTTTTCATAGGTTGTTTGATTGACCTCAATCTCAGATTGTTCAGCTAACCAAATCGCTTGTTCTTCAGACGTTTTTCGACCACGTTTTTTTGGTGGAGCTGCTTCTTTTTTCTCTGAAGGCTTTGAGGCATCACGTGATTCGAAGTGTGTTGCATCAAAACCGAGACACTCGTCTTCGAGAAATCCTTCCGTCAAAGCGGCTAGGATAAGTTGATCCTGCATGAAATCTAGTACATCAGATTGACTAATGACATCAATCATACGAGAATATGACGCTTCTGACGGAACTGAATCCGAAACAAGAAATCCGCAATCCAAACGGAATAAAGGGTCGTTGACTAAACGTTTGACTAAGTCCTTTATTGTTGGAATACGTTCGACGATACGTACTATTAATGATTGAATCATGGCCCCGTAATTACATTCGCGTGGAGCACCACGCATTGTCTTTTTAGAAAAGAGATGAAAGATAGGTTGTACATCGAAAGTGGAGAAAATGGCATCAAATCGGTGCGAACTTTCCATTTCGAATAATTCTTGGATGTCAAACAGGCTAATTTGTTTTACAATAGTCATGAGGCATCATTCCTTTCGGGTGGGTTGTTTAGTCGCTACCATTATACCGAATTTGGGGAGGTGCCTCATTTTTATTTAATTTTACCCCTTGATAACAAAGGGATTGGAATTATGAAATTAACTCAAATAAATTGAAAAATAAAATAGCCTATAATTTATTGTAAAAACAAAGTCATATCAACATTCTAATGTTTTTAGGTCTTATATCATAATAATGATATATTATTTTAATAATTAATTCAGTTCTTTGTATAACTTTTAATACATGTTGGTCATTTAGCTGTGATATTTCTGTAACTTTTGTAATAAAAAATCATGTTAATCTATTATCAGCTTCAGAGAAGGAGCAAAAAAATATTAAAAATCAGCAAGAACATAATAGAGAGACAAATATAAAAATTAAACAAAAGGTGGAAATGAATATTATGAAATCATTAAAAACGTTAGTGTTAGGTACAACAGTAGCAGTTGGTGTTGCAGGTTTTGTAGCAGGAGCAGATGCTAGTGCGCACACTTCATATAAAGTACAATCAGGTGATACATTATCAGGTATCTCTCAAAAATTTGGTAAAGACTATTCATTCGTATCAAGTATCGCTTCAGCAAATGGAATTTCAAATCCAAATTTAATCCATGTAGGAACAACATTAGTAATCCCTGATGGTACAACAACAGTAAGAAAAACAGCTCAACCTGTTCAAAAACAACAAGTACAACAAGTACAACAATCATCAACATATAAAGCACCATCTCAACAAAAGCAACAAACAACTTACAAAGCGCCAGTACAACAAAAACAACAAGCGCAAACACAAACAAAATCATACCAATCAACACAAAAAGCAAGTAATGCATCATCTTATCAAGGTTCATCATCTTCAGCGAAAGCTTGGATTGCACAAAAAGAGTCAAGCAACTCATATGATGCACGAAGCGCAACAGGTAAATATATTGGTAAATACCAACTAGATAAATCATATTTAAACGGTGACTACTCACCAGCAAACCAAGAACGTGTAGCAGATAACTATGTAAAACAACGTTACGGTTCATGGGAAAAAGCAAAACAATTCTGGTTAGCAAACGGCTGGTACTAAGATTTTTTTAAACAGTGAATTAAAGAGGGATTGCAATTGCGGTTCCTCTTTTTTAGTGTAAAGTGATAAGAAAGGAGAGGATGGTAAGATGAATGAACCAAAACTACCACAACATTTAACAGAGACAACATGGAATCGTATCTTAGCGCAAGAAGAGTGGGAAGCAGAGCAGAGTTTAATAGAGAGTATTAACTTCGAAGAAGATGAAGCTTGCGATCTTCGCTTTGTACAAGTCATCATACGAGATTGTCGTTTGAATAATAGTTCCATTAAAAGATTAAATGCTTTAGATGTTCGATTTGAAAATTGTGACTTATCCAATGTAGATTTTTCAAAGTCTTCCATTCACCGAGTTGTATTTGAACGTTGCAAATTAGTTGGAACGATTTTTCAAGGGTCAAGTTTGGGGGACATAACGTTTGAATCGTGCAAAATGAATTTTTCTTTATTTAATGAAACAAGGTTAAAGCATGTGTTATTTAATCAATGTGATTTGGAACAATCTGATTTCTATGCAGTGACACATCAATTTTTACAATTTGAACAATGTCGCTTGTCAGGTTTACAGATGCAGCAGACTGATTTAACTACACTTGATTTACGATCTTCACAATTCACACATTTAACTGTTGATTTAGAACGTTTGAAAGGTTGTCGTGTCAATATGGAACAGGCATTAGTATTAGCCTCTTTATTAGGTATTCGAGTTGAGTAGATAACAAAATTTGATATTCGTTTTATAGATAAAGAGATTTACAGTGACAGAAAATACTTTATTCACGAACTATTATTAATTAGTTATTAAAAATGTTCGTGAAAAGTATTGCAAATTGAAAAATACAGTGCTATATTATGAATGTAAATTAAATAACGTCGTCGTATAAAGCTGAGAATAAGGCTCAGAAGTTTCTACCAAGTTACCGTAAATGACTTGACTACGATTGAATAGATCATTCTATTCATACTATGGATACATAGAATCGTAAGTGTACGACTGTTAAAAGTTGTGCGCTTTTTATTTTTGACGACATTCGGAGGATTTAATCATGAAAAAGTATTTCCAATTTGAAGAACTTGGCACGAATTATCGCCGAGAGATCATTGGTGGAGTTACAACGTTCTTAGCAATGGCATACATATTGGCGGTCAACCCAGGCATTTTAGCCGCAGCAGGAATTGATAAAGGTGCTGCATTCGTTGCAACAGCATTAGCGGCGATTGTTGGTTCGCTTATTATGGGTATTTTAGCGAAGTATCCAATTGCATTAGCACCAGGTATGGGATTAAATGCATTCTTTGCTTTCGCTGTAGTAGGAACATATGGTATTCCGTGGCAAACGGGTTTAACAGGTGTATTCTTTTCAGGTATTATTTTTATTCTTCTTTCATTAACAGGCATTCGTGAAACAATTATTAATGCCATTCCAGTTCAATTAAAATATGCAGTATCAGCTGGTATCGGTTTATTCATTACATTCGTTGGTTTAAAAGGTGCAGGAATCGTCGTTGCAGACAAAGACACGATTGTTACATTAGGTGATTTTACAAAAGGTGACACACTTCTTGCAGTTGTAGGGATTGTCATTGCAGTCATCTTAATGGTTAAAAAAGTTCCAGGAGCTATCTTTATTACAATCATCGCTTCAACAATCATTGGTATGATTTCTGGCGTAATCGAAGTTCCAAAATCAGTTGTATCATCAATTCCAAGTATCGCACCAACATTCGGTGTTGCACTTGACCCGATCTTACATGACTTCTCGTCATTATTAAATATTCAATTCTTAGTAGTTGTTTTAACATTCTTATTTGTAGACTTCTTTGATACAGCTGGTACATTAATGGCTGTAGCAGATAAAGCAGGTCTTGTGAAAAATAATAAGTTACCACGTGCTGGTCGTGCATTAATGGCCGATGCATTAGGTACGACAGTAGGTTCAGTATTAGGTACATCAACAACAACTGCTTATGTAGAGTCAACAGCAGGTGTGGCAGCAGGAGCGCGTTCTGGTTTTGCAGCAGTAGTAACAGCAGCATTATTCGCAGTATCACTATTCTTTTTCCCAGTACTCGATGTAATCACATCGGCAGTAACAGCACCAGCATTAGTTATTGTAGGTATTCTAATGGTAAGTTCATTGAAAAATATTGAGTGGGATCAATTCGAAATTGCTGTACCAGCATTCTTAACAATGCTAATGATGCCTTTAGGTTATAGTATTGCCTCAGGTATTGCGGTTGGTTTCATCTTCTATCCGTTAACAATGTTATTAGCAGGTCGTCGTAAAGAAGTTCACTGGATTATGTACATCTTATTCTTTGTCTTCCTAAGTTACTTCATCTGGGTACGGTAATTAAACAACAAAGCTATTTGGTTGGTTCTTAGAAAAGAATCAATTAAATAGCTTTTTTATTTGAAATAAATTGTTGACAGTTATTCGTTATAGAGGTATAGTAATACAAGTGCTTTTCAAACAGTAATGTTTATGGAATTCACTTTTTAAAAAAAGTTGTTGACTTATAAATAACAAACATTTATAATATTAAGAGTCGCTAACAAAGATGGTTTAAATAACTAAAAAACATTTTTTAAAAAAGTTGTTGACAACTTGAATGAAGATGTGGTAAGATATTTTAAGTCGTCATAAGAAAACGACGAAACAACATGAACCTTGAAAACTAAACAAGCAAGAAGATAATCACAAACAAGTCTTATCACATTAAGTGAATAAGCAATTGTTATCAAAAGATAACGCTAGCAAAGCAAATGAGCTTTCAAACTACTTTTATGGAGAGTTTGATCCTGGCTCAGGACGAACGCTGGCGGCGTGCCTAATACATGCAAGTCGAGCGAATGACGAGAAGCTTGCTTCTCTGATTTAGCGGCGGACGGGTGAGTAACACGTGGGCAACCTGCCCTACAGATTGGGATAACTCAGGGAAACCTGGGCTAATACCGAATAATCCTTCGAATCACATGTTTTGAAGTTGAAAGGCGCTTCGGCGTCACTGTAGGATGGGCCCGCGGTGCATTAGCTAGTTGGTGGGGTAACGGCCTACCAAGGCAACGATGCATAGCCGACCTGAGAGGGTGATCGGCCACATTGGGACTGAGACACGGCCCAAACTCCTACGGGAGGCAGCAGTAGGGAATCTTCCACAATGGACGAAAGTCTGATGGAGCAACGCCGCGTGAGTGATGAAGGTTTTCGGATCGTAAAACTCTGTTGTAAGGGAAGAACAAGTACGTTAGGAAATGAACGTACCTTGACGGTACCTTATTAGAAAGCCACGGCTAACTACGTGCCAGCAGCCGCGGTAATACGTAGGTGGCAAGCGTTGTCCGGATTTATTGGGCGTAAAGCGCGCGCAGGTGGTTTCTTAAGTCTGATGTGAAAGCCCACGGCTCAACCGTGGAGGGTCATTGGAAACTGGGGAACTTGAGTGCAGAAGAGGATAGTGGAATTCCAAGTGTAGCGGTGAAATGCGTAGAGATTTGGAGGAACACCAGTGGCGAAGGCGACTGTCTGGTCTGTAACTGACACTGAGGCGCGAAAGCGTGGGGAGCAAACAGGATTAGATACCCTGGTAGTCCACGCCGTAAACGATGAGTGCTAAGTGTTAGGGGGTTTCCGCCCCTTAGTGCTGCAGCTAACGCATTAAGCACTCCGCCTGGGGAGTACGACCGCAAGGTTGAAACTCAAAGGAATTGACGGGGGCCCGCACAAGCGGTGGAGCATGTGGTTTAATTCGAAGCAACGCGAAGAACCTTACCAGGTCTTGACATCCCAATGACCGTCCTAGAGATAGGATTTTCCCTTCGGGGACATTGGTGACAGGTGGTGCATGGTTGTCGTCAGCTCGTGTCGTGAGATGTTGGGTTAAGTCCCGCAACGAGCGCAACCCTTATTCTTAGTTGCCATCATTTAGTTGGGCACTCTAAGGAGACTGCCGGTGACAAACCGGAGGAAGGTGGGGATGACGTCAAATCATCATGCCCCTTATGACCTGGGCTACACACGTGCTACAATGGACGATACAAAGAGTCGCAAACTCGCGAGGGTAAGCTAATCTCATAAAATCGTTCTCAGTTCGGATTGTAGGCTGCAACTCGCCTGCATGAAGCCGGAATCGCTAGTAATCGCGGATCAGCATGCCGCGGTGAATACGTTCCCGGGCCTTGTACACACCGCCCGTCACACCACGAGAGTTTGTAACACCCGAAGTCGGTGGGGTAACCGTAAGGAGCCAGCCGCCTAAGGTGGGATAGATGATTGGGGTGAAGTCGTAACAAGGTAGCCGTATCGGAAGGTGCGGCTGGATCACCTCCTTTCTAAGGAATATAACGGAAAAGACCTTGGGTCTTATACAGATTATCTTACTTGCTGTTTAGTTTTGAAGGCTCATGCAAATGATCTTCAAACCTTGCTCTTGCGATTACTTGTCGCAGAGTAAAACTTGTTCTTTGAAAACTGGATAAAACGACATTGAAAGTAACACAAACACAAATTTCTTTTATAGATTTTGAATTATTAAGTTTTAATTTTTTAGGCTTAATGACTTATGTGAAAATTATTTCAAGATGCAAGTAAGACGCGAAAGCAAACGCAGTGAGAAGCGGAGTGTACATACGTACATGAGCATTCGAACAAGTGTAGCTGACAAAGTATTACGCAGCAGATTGGAATCAATTAGGTTAAGTTATTAAGGGCGCATGGCGGATGCCTTGGCACTAGAAGCCGATGAAGGACGGCACTAACACCGATATGCTTCGGGGAGCTGTAAGTAAGCTTTGATCCGGAGATTTCCGAATGGGGGAACCCACTGTTTTTAATCGAACAGTATCCTAACGTGAATTCATAGCGTTTTGATGGCAGACTCAGGGAACTGAAACATCTAAGTACCTGAAGGAAGAGAAAGAAAATTCGATTCCCTTAGTAGCGGCGAGCGAAACGGGAAGAGCCCAAACCAAGAAGCTTGCTTCTTGGGGTTGTAGGACACTCTACACGGAGTTACAAAGGAATGAGTTAAATGAAGCGGCTTGGAAAGGCCTACCATAGAGGGTAACAGTCCCGTAGTTGAAAGTTCATTCCCTCCAGAGTGGATCCTGAGTACGGCGGAACACGTGAAATTCCGTCGGAATCTGGGAGGACCATCTCCCAAGGCTAAATACTCTCTAGTGACCGATAGTGAACCAGTACCGTGAGGGAAAGGTGAAAAGCACCCCGGGAGGGGAGTGAAAGAGATCCTGAAACCATGTGCCTACAAGTAGTTAGAGCCCGTTAATGGGTGATAGCGTGCCTTTTGTAGAATGAACCGGCGAGTTACGATTACATGCAAGGTTAAGTTGAAAAGACGGAGCCGTAGCGAAAGCGAGTCTGAATAGGGCGAATGAGTATGTGGTTGTAGACCCGAAACCAGGTGATCTACCCATGTCCAGGTTGAAGGTAAGGTAACACTTACTGGAGGACCGAACCCACGTACGTTGAAAAGTGCGGGGATGAGGTGTGGGTAGCGGAGAAATTCCAATCGAACCTGGAGATAGCTGGTTCTCTCCGAAATAGCTTTAGGGCTAGCCTCGTGTTTAAGAATCTTGGAGGTAGAGC
>NZ_JBBOPO010000001.1:1732500-2137500 GCF_038003625.1 Kurthia sp. FSL E2-0154 | reverse complement strand
CTGTGAGAGTAGGACGTTGCTATGCAAACTAAAGTAATCACTCGTCTGAGTGGTTACTTTTTTATGTTCTAAAAAGGGGGAAACCCTTGAAAAGATTTAAGGAGGATTGCCAAAGAACACGACATCCATTTAGAAAGGTTGCGTTTGCTCTCGTATCTCTTTATTCGTTTTTCAAAGTGGAAATTGATCTAAATAATCCTGTATGGTTTTCTAAAAACCATACAGGATTATTTGTGTTTAAAATACTTTTCTTTTAAGTTCTTTTAATATATATGATGTAGTTTAAAAGCTTATTTATATAAGTTGTAATGCATTTTATATCTTTTATAGTAAAAATCCTATAGAATAATATTCAAAACGCATACAGTGCTTGTAAAAGCTTTTAGAAATAACGTAAGAAAATCTGATAATAAAAATTTTCACATTATATCTGAAATAAAAATGAAAATCAAATATTTTTAAATTAGCTTTCTTCAAAAGTTTGTGAAAAATAAAAATAAGTAATAATACCTAATTTATTTATATGTGAAAATAATCACAAAAGTATGTTAAAAAATTCACAAATATAATAAAAAAGCGTATAAAATACTTGCTCACTTAATCACAAAAGTAAAAAGCAAATGAAAAGTATTTGTGAAAGTGTGAGCAAATGTGAAATATTACAAAATAGTGAACGAAATATCCTTTTTCTTGAAAGCTTGAAATCTATCGCATATGATATGGAACTATGAAACGGAAATAATGAACATTCGAGAAGATACGGTTTTTTTCGAGCGAAGGAGGAAATTGAGATGAGTAATGCAAAGTTGAGCAGAGAGTCTTTAGAACTACATGAGAATTTAAGAGGTAAAATGAAGCTACAACCCAAAATTGAGGTGAAGTCTTCGAAAGAATTAAGTTTGGTGTATTCACCGGGAGTAGAGGAATCATGTTTAGCCATTCAATAAGATCCTAAAAAAGTATATGACTATACGATGAAATGGGATTTAATTGGTGTTATATCAGATGGTATAGCAGTACTTGGTTTAGGAGATATAGGTCCAAAAGCGGCAATGCCTGTAATGGAGGGTAATTAAACAGTTATAATAAATCTATAAATATCTATAAAAAACTATTGATTTTTCATACATTTCATGGTATAATAGAATTATCCACTAATTCAAAGGAGAATGAAATGTATGAAAAAATACAGTATTGGTCAATTCGCAAAAGAAATCGGAGTAACAGTTCAGACTTTAAGAAATTGGGATAAGACAAATAAATTAAATCCTCAATATACTGCACCTTCTGGACACCGTTATTACTCTCAACAACAACTTGAATATTTTCTTGGTTTACATTCTCCTGAATCAGAATCGAGAATAACTATCGGCTACTGTCGAGTATCTTCTCATAAGCAAAAGGATGATTTACAGAGACAAGTGGAAAACATGGAATCATACTTACTGTCTCAAGGTAATCCATTTAAGATTGTGAAAGATATAGGTAGTGGTATAAACTACAACAAAAAAGGGTTAAATGATGTTATTGATTTAGTCCTAAATTACAAAGTAGATAGGGTTGTAGTTTTATACAAAGATAGGTTATTACGATTCGGATTTGAACTCTTGGAAAATTTATTTGCTAAATACGGAACAAAGATTGAGGTTATCGACAATACTCCAATGACAGATAATCAAGAGTTGGTCGAAGATTTAATTCAAATTGTTACTGTATTTAGTTGCAAATTACAAGGGAGACGGGCGAATAAGGTTAAGAAATTAATTAAGGAGTTGAAAGAGAATGATACTAGCAAAGAAGATACGAATTAAACCAACTAAAGAACAAGAAATTCAACTATGGAAATCTACTGGTGTGGCAAGATGGGTATACAATTGGACATTAGCTAGACAACAAGAAAATTATCAACGAGGGTTGAAATTCTTATCTGACAATGTTTTGAGAAAAGAAATCACACAAATTAAAAAACAAGAGGACTTCCAATGGTTGAGTGAAGTATCAAATAATGTAGCTAAGCAAGCTGTTAAAGATGCTTGTAATGCGTATAAGAGATTCTTTAAAGGTTTGGCGAAACGTCCAAGATTCAAGTCTAAGAAGAAATCTAAATCTTCTTTCTATAATGACAATGTGAAACTTAAAGTAAAAAAGAACACGGTGTTAATTGAGAAAGTAGGATGGGTTGCAACTTCTGAACAAGTCCCAATGGGGGTGAAATATACTAATCCTAGAGTATCTTTTGACGGAAAGTATTGGTATATCTCTGTTGGAGTAGAGCAAGAACAAGTAAAACAAGAATTAACGAATGAAGTAATTGGAGTAGATTTAGGAGTTAAAGAATTAGCAATTTGCTCGAACGAAATGGTGTTCAAAAACATTAACAAAACAAAAGAAGTGAGAAATATTGAGAAACGTTTACGTAGGTTACAGCGAAGCGTTTCCCGAAAATATGAGATGAATAAGGAGGGAGACCGATTTGTCAAAACATGTAACATTATAAAAATCGAAAAGCAAATACGAAATCTACACAGACGGTTAGCTAACATTAGAAACAACCACATTCATCAAGCAACAAATACAATAGTGAAAACCAAACCTTGTAAAGTTGTGATGGAAGATTTGAATGTAGTTGGAATGATGAAAAACCGTCATTTAGCTAAAGCAGTAGCCAAACAAAAGATGTATGAATTTCTCCGTCAATTGAAATACAAATGTGAAAAATACGGAATTGAATTTATACAAGTTGGACGTTTCTTCCCATCTTCTAAAACATGTTCGTGCTGTGGACAAATTAAATCAGATTTAAAATTATCTGATAGAGTTTACAAGTGTGACTGTGGATTAGAGATAGACAGAGATATGAATGCTGCGTTAAATTTAGCTAAATATGGAGAATTAGTAGCTTAGTCACTTACAAGACACTACTAATGTGTAGGGTTCGTTGTACCCGAATTAACGCCTGTGGAGTATCATACCAAATGTGAGTAGCTTCGGCAAAAGCAGATACAAAGAAACAGGAAATAAACATTGCTTATAGATTTTTATAGGTTTTTGGCAACGGGAAAGCTTTATTACTTCAGCAATTAGTTGGTGCAGATATCTTTATTGGTGTATCGGTTGCAAATGTTTTAACGGAGGCAATGATTCAGTCGATGAATCAAGATCCGATTGTTTTTGCATTAGCGAATCCAAATCTTGAAATCACATATGAACATGCGATGGAGTGGGGCGTACGCGTGATTGCGACAGGGCGCTCAGACTATCCAAACCAAGTGAATAATATGTTAGCTTTCCTAGGTATCTTCAAAGGTGCTCTAGCAGTACAAGCTACAGATATTAATGATGAGATGAAGATGGCTGCTGTAAAAGCCGTTTCAGAATTAGTTACAGCTGAACAAATTGAACGTGGTATGGTCATTCCAAATGTTTTTGAAACAGATGTTACAAACGATGTCGCACAAGCAGCAATCGATAGTAAGGTTGCACAAAAGATTCCAAGTCTTATATAATGGAGAAACTTAAACATTATATAAGGAAGTGTCACTTTGGGAAAGAAAACAGTTTGGTATGAAGTTCAGGAAACAGAAACAATTGAAGCATGCTTAGAGCGTATGCGACAAGAAGGCTATATGCCGGTAGGACGTAGAGAAGAACCATTATTTGAGATGCAAAATGGTGAACCTGTACCTGTTCGACAGCTCATTCAGTTTAAAGGTTTAAAAATAGAAGAATAAAAAACACGAACGATAAAATAATTTATTTCATAAATAGTTCGCATCCTTGTTGACTTGTTTGCTTTGCATTGTTACAATGTACATGAAAACAACAAATCCCACATATATGCTAGAGAATAGGCTCTAGCGTCTCTACCCGGCACCGTAATGTCGGACTATGCGGGAAGCAACAAGACTTTAGGATATTACAAATATTGCTTAAATGTTTTGTAAATGCGAACATTTGTATATTTGAACCCCTTAAGTAGCTGCTTTTCGCACGTAGTCATATGACTATGGTGGAGAGCGCGTTACTTTAGGGGTTTTTATTTGTTCAAAGGGGCGTATAAAAAATGAATCCGAAAATTGGCGTTATTATGGGCAGTTCAAGTGATTGGGAAACAATGAAACATGCCTGCGATATTTTAGAAGAATTAGAGTTAGATTACGAGAAAAAAGTTGTTTCTGCACATAGAACACCAGATTTAATGTTTGAATATGCAGAAGAAGCAAGAGCAAGAGGAATTCAAGTAATTATTGCAGGTGCTGGTGGTGCCGCACATCTACCAGGAATGGTTGCAGCAAAAACGACGTTACCAGTTATTGGTGTACCTGTGCAGTCACGTGCGTTAAATGGTCTTGATTCATTATTATCAATTGTACAAATGCCAGGCGGCGTACCTGTAGCAACTGTAGCAATTGGTAAAGCAGGTGCGACGAACGCAGGATTACTTGCCGCGCAGATTCTATCAATTACAGATGTAGAAATCGCAGAAAAATTAGAAACAAGAAGACAAGCAATGAAAATGAAAGCAATAGAAAGCACAGGTGACCTAAGTGAGTAAAATCATATTTCCAGGACAAACAATCGGCATCATTGGCGGTGGACAATTGGGAAGAATGATGGCCATTGCTGCAAAAGAAGCAGGATTTAAAATTGCGGTATTAGAACCCGCAATGGACTCACCTTGTGGTCAAATTGCTGATATTCGCATCGTAGCACCATATGATGATGAAGCTGCTTTAGAAGAGTTAGCTGAAGTCAGTGATGTGATTACATATGAATTTGAGAATATTGATTATGCAGGATTAAAAAGATTAACAGAGATTGCGTACGTACCACAGGGGGCAGAACTTGTACAAACGACGCAAGATCGTATTTTAGAAAAAGCTGCCTTAACGAATGCAGAAACACCAGTAGCACCTTATATTACAGCTCGCAATTTTCAAGAGTTAGAGCAGAAAATTGAGCAAGTTGGTTATCCTTGTGTTGTGAAAACAGCACGCGGAGGTTATGACGGTAAAGGCCAGCAAATTGTAAAGACAGCTGAAGATTTATCGCTAGCAAAAGATTTATTCACACATTCGGCTTGTGTGGCAGAAGCATTTATTCCATTTGAAATGGAGATTTCAGTTATCGTACAACGTAATGTACATGGTGAAACATATTGCTTACCAGTTGGTGAAAATATTCATGTGAATCATATTCTACATGAAACAATCGTGCCAGCACGTATTACACAAAGTACCGAAAAATTAGCCATAGAGGCTGCTGAGAAAATTGCAGACGAACTGAATTTAATAGGAACACTTGCTGTTGAAATGTTTGTATTAGCGTCAGGAGAAATTTTGATTAATGAATTAGCACCACGACCTCATAATTCAGGTCATTATTCAATTGAAGCATGTAATATTTCGCAGTTCCATCAACATATTCGTGCCATTTGCGGCTGGCCATTACGTAAACCAAAATTATGGAGTCCATCGATTATGGTGAATATCTTAGGGCAACATGTCGTACCTGTAACGAATTCAATCTCAAAATACCCTGATTGGTCCATTCATCTTTACGGAAAACAAGAAGCAAAGAACAATCGAAAGATGGGTCATGTTACAATAATGACGGATGATGTAAATCATACCCTAGACGAAATCAAGAACTCTGGTATATGGGCAGAGTAGAAGGAGACTTTATTTATGATCGCACGTTATACACGACCTGAAATGGGAGCTATCTGGACAGAGGAAAATCGCTATCAAGCATGGTTAGAAGTAGAAATTCTAGCATGTGAAGCTTGGGCAGAGTTAGGGATTATTCCAAAAGAAGATGTTCAAAAATTACGCGAAAATGCATCGTTTGAAATCGATCGTATTTTAGAAATCGAAAAAGAAACACGTCATGATGTTGTTGCATTTACACGTGCAGTATCAGAAACATTAGGTGAGGAACGTAAATGGGTACATTACGGTTTAACTTCAACAGATGTTGTTGATACAGCTCTTTCTTACCAAATTAAACAAGCGAACGATATTATCCGTAAAGATATTCAAAACTTTATTGATATTATCACTGAAAAAGCAAAAGAACATAAAATGACGGTTTGCATGGGACGTACACATGGTGTGCATGCAGAGCCAACAACTTTCGGTTTAAAACTAGCACTTTGGTTAGAAGAAATGCGTCGTAACCAAGTTCGTTTTGAAGCAGCTGCTAAAACGATTGAAGCAGGTAAAATTTCAGGCGCAGTTGGAACGTATGCAAATATCGATCCATTCGTAGAAGCATATGTATGTGAAAAATTAGGTTTAACACCTGCACCGATTTCAACACAAACATTACAACGTGATCGTCATGCAGAATATTTCTCAGTGCTTGCACTAATCGCAACATCAATCGAGAAGTTTGCAACAGAAATTCGCGGCTTACAAAAATCTGAAACACGTGAAGTGGAAGAAGGGTTTGCAAAAGGACAAAAAGGTTCTTCAGCAATGCCACATAAACGTAATCCAATCGGTTCAGAAAATATGGTTGGTATGGCACGTTTAGTACGTGGTCATATGGTAACTGCATTTGAAAATGTTCCTTTATGGCATGAACGCGATATTTCACACTCATCAGCAGAACGTGTCATTATTCCAGATACAACGATTGCACTGAACTATATGCTAAATCGTTTTGGTAACATTGTGAAAAACTTAACAGTATTCCCAGAAAACATGAAGCGTAACATGACACGTACATTTGGTTTAATTTACTCACAACGTGTGTTACTTGCGTTAATTGAAAAAGGTCTATCTCGTGAAGAAGCATATGATACAGTTCAACCATTAACAGCTCGTTCTTGGGATGAACAAATTCAATTCCGTCCGTTAGTAGAAGAGAATGAAAAAATTTCTTCATTACTATCACCTGCTGAAATTGAAGACTGCTTCGATTATAACTATCATTTGAAAAATGTAGACATGATTTTTGAAAGATTAGGCTTAAACTAAAGAACCTATTTCATTCCATCTCATCAACGATTCAATTCGTTGATGAGAAAGGAATGGATGAACTTTTAAAAGTTTTAATATTTCAAAAAAACGTAATACTTAAAATTATTTACCGGGGGAATGAACGTGGAAAAAGGTCAACTATTGTATGAAGGTAAAGCGAAAAGATTATATGCGACAAATGAGGAAAATGTATTGTTTGTAGCTTATAAAGACAGCGCAACAGCTTTCAACGGAGAAAAGAAAGAAGAAATTGCTGGTAAAGGTGTTTTAAATAATAAGATTACATCACTTATTTTTGAAAAACTTCATGCAGCAGGTATTCCATCACACTTTATCCGTCAAATTTCCGATACAGAACAATTGGTGAAAAAAGTTGAGATTATTCCAATTGAATTAGTTGTACGCAATATTGCAGCAGGTAGTTTAGCAACGCGATTAGGAATTGAAGAAGGTACAAAACTAAAACGTCCAATCGTTGAGTATTACTACAAAGATGATGCATTAGGAGACCCGTTCATTACAACAGAACATATTGATATTTTAGAAATTGCAACACCAGAAGAAGTGGAAACACTTTATCAAAAAGGCTTAGAAGTAAACGCTGTGTTACAACCATTTTTCCATGAAATCGGTGTAACGCTCGTTGACTTTAAATTAGAATTTGGTCGCGATGAACAAGGCACTGTACTATTAGCAGATGAAATTTCACCAGATACATGTCGTCTATGGGATGAAGAAACAAAGCAACACTTAGATAAAGACGTGTTTCGCCGTAATTTAGGAAGTTTAACAGAAGTATACGAAATCATATTATCTCGTCTAGGAGGATTTACAAAATGAAAAAAGTAAAAGTTTATGTAACACTTCGTGAAAGCATTCTTGATCCACAAGGCTCGGCAGTACAAGGTTCCCTACATAACATGGGGTACGAGGAAGTAGCAGATGTACGAATCGGTAAATACTTAGAGCTACAAATCGAACCAAAAGAGCGCGACATGGATACGTTAATTAAAGAAATGTGTGAAAAACTACTAACAAATACAGTGATTGAAGACTATCGTTATGAAGTCGAGGAGGCCAACTAACATGAAATTCGCAGTACTTGTATTCCCAGGTTCAAACTGTGACTTAGATATGTATCATACGATTAAAGACGTATTAGGCGAAGAAGTGGAATACGTATGGCATGATGCAACAGATTTAAGTGCATATGACGGTATTTTAGTACCTGGTGGATTCTCCTACGGTGATTACTTACGTTGTGGCGCAATGGCGAACCAATCGAATGTAATGGAAGAAGTAAAGAAAGCAGCAGAAGCTGGAAAGCCAGTATTAGGCGTATGTAATGGATTCCAAATTCTAACGGAAGCAGGATTACTACCTGGTGCGTTATTACGTAATAAGAATTTAAAATTCATTTGTAAGGACGTAAATTTACGCGTTGTGAATAATGATACGTTATTTACAAATCAGTACAACAAAGATGAGGTTATCACAATTCCAATTGCACATGGTGAAGGAAACTATTACTGTGACGCAGAAACATTGGAACAACTACAACAAAACAATCAAATCGTGTTCACATATGAATCAGAAAATCCAAACGGTAGTTTAGCGGATATCGCAGGTATTGTGAACGAACGTGGGAATGTTTTAGGCATGATGCCACACCCAGAGCGTGCAGCAGATGAGGTACTTGGGAATGCGCAAGGTCTTGCTTTATTCAAATCAATTGTAAAACAGTGGAGGGAATCAAATGTCAACCAAGCTTGAGCCAACAGCACAACAAATTAAGGAGCAAAAATTATATGCTTCTATGGGGTTAACAGATGAAGAATTTGCGTTAGTGGAATCGATTTTAGGACGCACACCGAATTGGACAGAGACAGGTTTATTCTCTGTTATGTGGTCAGAACACTGCTCATATAAAAACTCAAAACCAGTTCTACGTAAATTCCCAACAGAAGGAAAGCACGTACTACAAGGTCCTGGTGAAGGTGCTGGAATCGTTGATATTGGTGATGAACAAGCGGTTGTATTTAAAATGGAATCACATAACCACCCTTCAGCAATTGAACCATACCAAGGTGCAGCAACAGGTGTTGGTGGAATTATTCGTGACGTATTTTCAATGGGTGCACGTCCAGTAGCAATGTTAAACTCACTTCGTTTCGGTGAGTTAGATGCTTCAAAACGTGTGAAATTCTTATTTGAAGAAGTTGTCGCAGGAATCGCTGGTTACGGTAACTGTATCGGTATTCCAACAGTAGGTGGCGAAATTCAGTTCGACCCTTGCTACGAAGGAAATCCACTTGTGAATGCGATGTGTGTGGGTTTAATCGATCATAAAGACATTCAAAAAGGTGTTGCTTCTGGTGTTGGGAACACAGTGATGTATGTAGGTGCAAAAACAGGTCGTGACGGTATTCATGGTGCAACATTCGCTTCAGAAGAATTAGACGAGAATGCAGAAGAAAAGCGCCCAGCAGTTCAAGTAGGCGATCCATTCATGGAGAAACTATTATTAGAAGCTTGTTTAGAACTTGTGAAGTTCGAATCATTAGTTGGTATTCAAGATATGGGTGCAGCAGGTTTAACTTCTTCAGCAGCAGAAATGGCTTCTAAAGCAGGCATGGGTATTGAGATGAATCTTGATGCTGTTCCACAACGTGAAACAGGTATGACAGCTTATGAAATGATGTTATCTGAATCTCAAGAGCGTATGTTAGTCGTTGTGAAAAAAGGTGAAGAACAACCAATCGTTGATCTATTTGCAAAATACGGATTAGATGCCGTATCAGTAGGTGTTGTAACAGACGATAAAATGTTCCGCTTAAAACATAAAGGTGAGATTGTTGCAGAAGTGCCAGCAGATGCATTAGCAGAAGATGCCCCTGTTTATCATAAGCCTTCAGCAGTTCCAGCTTACTATACAGAGTTCCAACAAATCGAAAATGCAGAACCAGAAGTAACAGATTATAAAGAGACATTAAGCGCATTATTACAACAAGCAACAATCGCTTCAAAAGAATGGGTTTATGAACAATACGACCATCAAGTAAGAACAAATACTGTTGTAAAACCAGGTTCAGATGCAGCGATTATTCGCGTACGTGGTACGAATAAAGGTTTAGCAATGACAACTGACTGTAACTCACGTTATATCTACTTAGACCCTGAAACAGGCGGTAAAATTGCAGTTGCAGAAGCAGCACGTAATATCGTATGTTCAGGCGGTCGTCCATTAGCAATTACAGACTGCTTAAACTTCGGTAACCCAGAAAAGCCTGAAATCTTCTGGCAAATCGAAAAATCAGCAGATGGTATTGCAGCAGCATGTCTAGCATTAGAATCTCCTGTAATCGGCGGTAACGTATCACTTTATAACGAACGTAGTAATGAAGCCATCTACCCAACACCGACAATCGGTATGGTCGGTTTAGTAGAAGATTTACAACACGCAACAACGCAAGAAGTGAAGCATGCAGGTGACTTTGTTTATGTAATTGGTGAAACGAAAACAGAATTCGGTGGTTCAGAATTACAAAAATTAATGAACGGTCGTATTTTCGGACAAGCACCATCAATTGATTTAGAAGTAGAAGCAGCACGCCAAAAAGCATTACTACAAGCAATCCAAGCAGGACTTGTTGCATCAGCGCATGATGTAGCAGAAGGTGGTTTAGCTGTGGCAATCGCAGAAACAACATTCGGTACAAACTTAGGTGTGAATGTAACGTTAGAAGGATCGGCAACAACTGCTCTATTCAGTGAATCACAATCACGCTTTGTTGTAACTGTAAAACCAGAATTTGCAGCACGTTTTGAAGAAGTGGTAGCAGATGCAAAACAAATCGGTGTCGTAACAGAAGAAGCCAACATTGTCATCAATTCATCCGAACAACAACCGTTAATTGAAGGCACTGTAGCAGAATTCCAAGATGCTTGGAAAGGGGCAATACCATGCTTGCTGAAATCAGAGGCTTAAATGAAGAATGTGGTGTTTTTGGGATTTGGGGTAATCAAAGTCCAGCACACCTAAGCTACTATGGTTTACATGCTTTACAACATCGTGGTCAAGAAGGCGCTGGGATTGTTGTATCAGATGGTCATCATCTAAAAGCAGTTAAAGGCGAAGGACTTGTAAATGATGTATTCAACGAAGAAAAGTTAAAGTCTGTAGACGGTAAAGCAGCGATTGCACATGTTCGCTATACAACAGCAGGAGGGGCGGGGATTGAAAATGTTCAACCCCTTCTTTTCCACTCATCTACAGGTAGTTTATCGATTGCGCATAATGGTAACTTAGTAAATGCGAATCGCTTGAAAAAATATTTAGAGCGACAAGGTAGTATTTTTCATTCAAGTTCAGATACGGAAGTATTAGCGCATTTAATTAAAAAGAGTACACATGCAACATTCAGCGAAAAAGTTAAAAATGCATTGACGTTATTAGAAGGCGCGTATTCATTCTTAGTGATGACGAAAGACGAGATGATTGTAGCGCGTGACCGTAATGGTTTACGCCCACTTTCATTAGGTAAGCTAGGCGAGGCTTATGTCGTAGCATCAGAAACATGTGCATTCGATTTAATTGGTGCTGAAACAGTTCGTTCAGTGGAACCAGGTGAGATGCTGATCATCAATGATGAAGGTGTTCAATCAGTTCGCTTTGCAGAAATTCAAAATCGTGCGATGTGTGCGATGGAATATGTCTACTTAGCACGACCAGATTCTAATATTGATGGCATTAATGTGCATATGGCACGTAAACGTATGGGTAAACAATTAGCAAAAGAATGCGCTCATATCGAAGCGGATGTAGTAACAGGCGTTCCTGATTCAAGTATTTCTGCTGCGATTGGTTTTGCAGAAGAAAGTGGTATTCCTTATGAATTAGGTTTAATTAAAAACCGTTATGTTGGTCGTACATTCATTCAACCAACACAAGAATTACGTGAACGTGGTGTGAAGATGAAATTATCACCAGTTGTTCAAGTAGTAAAAGACAAACGTGTCATCATGGTAGACGATTCGATTGTACGTGGTACAACATCACGTCGTATTGTCAAAATGTTAAAAGAAGCTGGCGCAGCAGAGGTACATGTTGTCATCAGCTCACCACCAATGACAGATCCATGTTATTACGGTATTGATACATCAACACATGAAGAATTGATTGCTTCAAGTCATTCAGTGGATGAGATGTGTGAAGCGATTGGTGCAGATTCCTTAACATTTTTATCAGTAGAGGGCATGGTTGAATCGATTGACCGTCCATATGAAGGGGAGAATAAAGGACTTTGCTTAGCTTGTTTCACAAGTAAGTATCCAACAGAAATTTTCCCAGATACGATTTTACCGCACGAAAAAGAATTATTAGTCTAGGAGGCCAAGATCTTGTCAAAAGCATATGAACAAGCAGGCGTAAATATTGAAGCAGGTTATGAAGCTGTACAACGTATGAAATCACATGTAGAACGCACAGCAAGAAAAGGCATCATGGGTACATTCGGTGGTTTTGGTGGTATGTTCGATTTATCTGAACTGAATTTAAAAGAACCTGTATTAATTTCAGGTACAGATGGTGTAGGAACAAAATTAAAATTAGCATTTATGGTGGATAAGCACGACACAATCGGAATTGACTGTGTTGCGATGTGTGTAAATGATATTGTCGCACAAGGCGCAGAACCACTTTATTTCTTAGATTATGTAGCAGTAGGTAAAGCAGTACCAGAAAAAATCGAGCAAATCGTTAAAGGTGTAGCAGATGGTTGTGTACAATCAGGGGCTGCATTAATCGGTGGCGAAACAGCAGAGATGCCTGGTCTATATGAAGAAGATGAATATGATTTAGCTGGATTTGCAGTAGGTGCAGCTGAAAAAGCAAATATTGTAACAGGTGAAAAAATCCAAGAAGGTGACGTACTTGTAGGGATTGCTTCAAGTGGTGTTCACTCAAACGGTTATTCACTTGTTCGTAAAATTATGTTTGCAGATGCAGGCTTCACACCAGATACAGTTGTAGCAGGTTACGAGCAACTTGGTCCAATTGGTGGGGCATTATTAACGCCGACAAAATTATATGCAAAACCGGTACTAGATGTATTAAAAGAAGTGGATGTACATGGTATGGCACATATTACAGGCGGTGGTTTCTATGAGAACTTACCACGTATGATGCCAGCAGGTTTAGCAACGGAAGTTGATTTAGGCACTTGGCCAGTTCTACCAATCTTTGATTTACTAGCAGAACAAGGAAAGTTACAACAAAAAGATTTATATAATGTGTTCAACATGGGAATCGGTTTTGTCTTAGCTGTTCCAGCAGCACAAGCTGAAAAAGTCATTGAGTTAGTCGAAAAACATGGCGAAAAAGCTTACACAATTGGTCGTGTGGTTGCTGGTGAAGGTGTACGATTCAACGGTGAGCATGATGGGAGTTTAGTGTAATGACTAAAAAGTCCATTGCAGTATTTGCTTCAGGTAGTGGTTCGAATTTTCAAGCCATTGCTGAAGCAATTGAACAAGGGGAACTGCAAGCAACGATTCGTTTAGTTGTAACAGATCAACCAGATGCTTATGTTGTGGAACGTGCAAAAACAAAGGGGATTTCAGTACTAGCCATTCGTCCAAAAGATTTTTCTTCTAAACAAGCTTATGAAGCAGCGATTTTAGAAGTATTAGAAGAAAAAGAAGTGGAGTGGCTTGTACTAGCGGGATATATGCGTTTAATTGGTGAAACATTATTAGACGCATACCGTTCACGAATCGTGAATATTCATCCTTCATTATTGCCTTCTTTCCCAGGGAAAGATGCAATTGGACAAGCACTCAATCACGGTGTGAAAGTGACAGGTGTAACGGTTCATTATGTAGATGAAGGAATGGATACAGGCACGATTATTATGCAAAAGGCTGTTGATGTGATTGATGGAGATAGAGAGCGAACAGAAGCGGCAATTCATGCAGTTGAGCATGATGTGTATAAAGCAGCTTTACAAAAATTGTGGCATTAAATCTTTACATATAGGGAATTTCCCGCTTAAATCTGAGGAGGAAAAATTGTGACAAAAAGAGCGTTAATTAGTGTTTCGGATAAATCAGGTGTATTAGAATTTGCAAAAGAACTTGTAGCATTAGGCTACGAAGTATTATCAACAGGCGGTACGAAAAAACATCTTCAAGATAATGGTGTACCTGTGACATCTGTTGATGAAGTAACAAAATTCCCAGAAATCTTAGGTGGACGTGTAAAAACATTAAATCCGATGATTCATGGTGGACTTCTTGCAAAATATGATGACGCTGAACACCAAGCACAAATGAAAGAACATGGTATTGAACCGATTGAGATTGTATGTGTTAACTTATATCCATTTGTTGAAACAATTTCAAAACCAGATGTAACATTCGAAGATGCAATTGAAAACATCGATATTGGCGGTCCAACAATGCTACGCTCAGCTGCAAAAAACCAACAATACGTAACAGTAATTGTTGATGCAAATGACTATGAAGGTGTCTTAGCTGAATTAAAAGATGCAGGTCAAACAACTTTACAAACACGTCGTCGTTTAGCAGCAAAAGTATTCCGTCATACAGCAGCATATGATTCATATATTTCGAATTATTTATCAGCAGAATTAGGCGAAGAATTCCCAGAACAAATGACTTTAACTTATGAATTAAAACAAACATTACGTTATGGTGAGAACCCACATCAAAAAGCTGCGTTCTATCAAAAACGTCTTGCTTCTGATTTCTCTGTTGCTTACGCAGAGCAATTACATGGTAAAGAATTATCATATAACAATATTCAAGATGCAAATGCAGCACTTCAAATCATCAAGGAATTTAAACAACCAGCAGCTGTCGCGGTGAAGCACATGAACCCATGTGGCGTTGGTACAGGTGAATCGATTGCAGAAGCATTCAATAAAGCATACGAAGCAGATGCAACATCAATCTTCGGCGGTATTGTTGCGCTAAATCGTGAGGTTGATGCAAAAACAGCAGAGCAATTAGCTTCTATTTTCTTAGAAATTATTATTGCACCTTCTTTCTCAAAAGAAGCGATTGAACTATTAACAGTGAAGAAGAATATTCGTTTACTAACAATCTCTTTCGATCAACATACACAAGATGCATTTAATACAGTATCTGTAGAAGGTGGTCTATTAGTACAAGAGCCAGATCGCTATGGTTTTGATGAAGCAGATATTCAAGTTGTAACAGATCGTCAACCAACAGAAGAAGAATGGGCGGCTATGCGCTTAGGCTGGTCTGTTGTGAAACACGTGAAGTCGAATGCCATTGTAATTACAGATGAGCAAATGACACTTGGAATTGGTGCGGGTCAAATGAATCGTGTAGGTTCTGCAAAAATCGCTTTAGAACAAGCCGGTGAAAAAGCAGCGGGTGCAGCACTTGCATCTGATGCATTCTTCCCAATGCCAGATACAGTTGAAGCAGCTATTGAAGCAGGCATTACGGCAATCATCCACCCAGGTGGTTCAAAACGTGACCAAGAATCAATTGATGCAGCGAATAAAGCAGGCATCACAATGGTTTTAACAGGCGTTCGTCACTTTAAACATTAATCTAAATTAAATTGGGGCTGTCCTATCATATTGGATAGTCCCTATTTTTAACAGGAGGAATAAGGAGTATGAAAGTTCTTGTAATTGGTAGTGGCGGTCGTGAACACGCGATTGTCAAACAGTTTAAAAAAGCACCATCTGTTGAGCAAGTTTTTGTCGCACCAGGAAATGACGGAATGAAAGAAGATGCAACCATTGTGCCAATCGCACAGTCTTCTTTTGAAGAGTTAATTAATTTTGCGATTACAGAAGGAATCGGTTTAACATTTGTTGGACCTGAGCAACCTTTAACTGAAGGAATTGTCGACGCATTTGAAGAAGCAGGTCTTCGTGCATTCGGTCCTCGTAAAAAAGCAGCACAATTAGAAGGTAGTAAATCCTTTGCGAAAGATTTAATGAAGAAATATGAAATTCCAACAGCAGCATATGAAACATTCTCACAAGTAGATGAGGCAGTTGCTTATATTCGCGCACAAGGTGCACCAATTGTGATTAAAGCAGATGGTTTAGCAGCAGGTAAAGGTGTTATTGTTGCGATGACGGAACAAGAAGCCATTGAAGCAGTAGAAGATATGATTGGCAACCAACGTTTTGGTGATTCATCTTCTCGTGTTGTTATTGAGGAATTTTTAGATGGTGAAGAATTCTCGTTCATGTCATTCGTTCATGCAGGACAAATCTACCCAATGGCAATTGCACAAGATCATAAACGTGCATATGACGGCGACAAAGGGCCAAATACAGGCGGTATGGGTGCTTATTCACCCGTTCCACAAATTCCGCAGTCAATTGTTGATGAAGCATTTGAGACGATTGTGAAGCCGACTGTTGCAGCGATGGATGCAGAAGGTACACCATTCACAGGTATTTTATATGCAGGATTAATTTTAACGAAGAATGGTCCAAAAGTGATTGAGTTTAATGCACGCTTTGGTGATCCAGAAGCACAAGTTGTATTACAACGTATGGCTTCTGATTTCGGCTTATTTATGGATGCACTTCTTGCGGGTGTTCCATTTGATTTACAATGGTCGGATGAATCAGTTCTAGGTGTTGTCATTGCTTCAGAAGGTTATCCGCAATCTGTTGAAAATGGACATGCACTGCCGAACTTAACGGAGTTAGCGAAGACACATAATATCTTCCACGCAGGAACAAAAGCAGCAGGAGAAGGTTTTGTCGGAAACGGTGGTCGTGTCTTATTAGTAACATCGACAGGCAGAAACTTAAAAGAAGCACAAGAAAAAGTATATGCAGGATTAGCACAGAAAGATTGGCAACATTTCTTCTTTAGAAAAGATATCGGTTGGCGAACTTTTTCAGCTGTAAAATAAATAATCTAAATAAAGGCAGAGGATGACTTCATCTTCTACCTTTATTTTTTCACTTGTTAAATCTAAAGTTATAGTTATGTAAATATTTTTATAACTTAAAGGTTAATGATAGCGTTTTCATAGACGAAGTTATAAAATAGAATATGCATAAAATAGAAAATTGATTCGAAATTCAACAAAAGTTTGTGCATTCTAAATTAAGCTTGTTCCATGAACGACGAGTGTGATAGCATATTATCACTCATGCGTTGTATTCATTAATCATCATAAATTAATGCAACAGACTTATAGGAGGAGATGTTTGAGTTATGAAGCACATAAATTGGAAAATACATGACATACGCGAACAAGTCGCAGTCATTGATGGAAAGAAATCTCCTTCAATGGTGATTACGAATGCTCGCTATTTGCACAGTATTTATAAAGATTGGGTAGAGGGAAATATTTGGATTTTAGGAGAGCGTATTGTATATGCAGGGCCTAAAATGCCACCGAAGATGGAAGGCACAGAAATCGTGGATGCAGCAGGTAAAACAGTTGTACCGGGTTACATTGAGCCACATGTTCATCCATATCAACTCTATAACCCATTAACATTAGCAGACTATGCAGGACAGACAGGAACAACGACATTTCTTTCAGATAATTTAACATTATTTTTATCATTAAAAAATGAAGAAGCATTTCGTATTATGGATGCATTAAAAGAACGACCATTCCACTTTTATTGGTGGATGCGTTACGATTCACAAACAGAATTGCTACGTGAACACAATCTCTTTACGTCAGCTTCATTAATGGAATGGGGAGAGCGTCAAGATGTATTGATGGGCGGCGAATTAACAGCTTGGCCACGATTACTAGCTGGAGATGACCAACTATTATACTGGCTACAAGGAACGCGTGCGCATCATAAAAAGATTGAAACACATCTACCAGGTGCTTCTTCACGTACATTAGCTCGTTTAAAATTATTCGGTGCAGATGGTGACCATGAAGCGATGACAGTAGAAGAAGTAGAAGAACGTATTCTTCATGGCTATGCAGTGACATTACGTTATTCATCGATTCGTCCAGATCTTCCTGATTTATTAAAGGGAATTGTGGAACGAAAACTGAAAATTTTTGAACACTTAATGATGACAACAGACGGTGCAACACCAAGCTTTTATGAAAAAGGCTTGATGGATCAATGTATTCAAGTGGCACTCGATGCAGGCGTAGAACCAATTGATGCATATCAAATGGCATCTTATAATATTGCGAACTACTACGATGTGACACATTCACATGGTCTAATTGCGACAGGTCGCTTTGCTACATTAAATATTTTAGAAGATGAATACCATCCAACACCAACAGATGTATTATCAAAAGGTGTATGGCTGAAGCGCTCAAATGAACGCGTTCATACAATGGAAGATATTGATTGGGGCGATTTTAATAAGTTTTCAATGCCAGTTGAATTGACAGATGACGACTTCCAATTCTCAATGCCATTTGGAATTGAGATGGTGAACGATGTCATTACGAAGTTGTATAGCACGAACTTGCATACTAATGAAGGTACATTAAGTTACGACCATGATGAATGTTATTTAATGCTTGTTGACCGAGAAGGTAAATGGCGTGTAAATACACTTATTAAAGGTTTTGCTAGCTCATTACAAGGCTTTGCGACGTCGTACTCTTGTACGGGCGATATTATTTTAATTGGTAAAGATATTCATGCGATGCACCAAGCTTTCAACGAAATGAAAAAAATGGGTGGCGGAATCGTCTTAATTGATGATCATAAAGTGCTAGCTTCTATCCCACTAACAATGGGTGGATATGTGTCAAAACAACCAGTTGAAGAAATTATTGAACAAGAAAAAGCACTAAAAGAAGCGTTAAAAGAGCGTGGTTTCCATCATGGTGATGCCATCTATACACTGTTATTTTTACAATCAACACATTTACCATATATTCGTGTAACACAACGCGGTATTTTCGACGTTTTGAAAAAACGCGTACTCTTCCCATCTGTAATGCGATAAAATACTTTAATGATTTACAGAATGAAAGTGTTAATACTTTTTTCTAAGCAGTTCTGGTGTTAAAATAGAATTGTAAAGAAAACGATGCAATTATAGAATAGAAGTGGAAGGGGGCCTTCGTTTACGATGCAAATTGAAAAAATTAAGGGTCATCAAACAGACCAATTATTTAAAGCTGTATTAGAACTAAAAGATTTAGACGAGTGCTATAAGTTTTTTGATGATTTATGCACAATGAGTGAGATTCAATCACTTGCGCAACGTTTTGAAGTAGCGCACTTATTACGCTTGAAAAAAACATATGAAACAATCAAAAACGAAACAGGCGCATCTACAGCAACAATTTCACGCGTACGTCGTTGTTTCGACTATGGAAATGATACGTATGATGAGATGCTTGGACGTTTATATCCAGATGAACAACCATTTGACGCATCTCGTAAATAGGCTTTCAGCTTGAAAAGAACAGAAAATGTTAAAACAATATGAAGATGTGTTTTGACAAGACAAAATGAGAAATCGCAGTTTCGAGCGATTTCTCATTTTTATTGAATCCCTTCATTTTCATGTGAGTTTTAGTATACTAATGATAAGAATAGAGAGAATAGGTGGTAAGGTCATGGAATTTAAAAGTTGGCAGCATGTTTTTAAATTGGATCCTGCGAAAGAAATTTCAGATGAACATTTAGAAAAAATTTGTGAATCAGGTACAGATGGTATTTTGGTAGGCGGCTCAGATGATGTAACAGAGGATGGTGTACTGGACTTACTCGCGCGTGTACGTCGTTATTCAGTACCTGTTATTTTAGAAGTTTCTACAATTGAATCGGTCACACTAGGTTACGATTATTTCTTCATTCCAACGGTACTTAATAGTACAAAAACAGAGTGGGTGAAAGATTTACATCATGAGGCTATTAAAGAGTTTGGTGAGCTGATGAACTGGGGTGAACTTGTTGCTGAGGGCTATGTTATTTTGAATCCAGACTGTAAAGCAGCAACCTTAACAACTGCAAAAACAGACTTATCACTCGAAGATGTTGTAGCCTATGCACGTATGGCAGAACATTATTTTAAATTACCAATTCTTTATTTAGAATATAGCGGTATGTATGGCTCAGAGGAAGTAGTAGAAGCTGTATCCCATGAATTAGAACAGACACAACTGTTTTATGGTGGTGGCATTTCGGAGCCAGAACAAGCACAAAAGATGGCGCAATTTGCAGATACAGTCGTTGTAGGGAATATTATTTATACAGATTTAAAAAAGGCTTTAAAAACTGTTAAAGCCGTAAAAGGTACGATATAATTTAAGAACAAATGTTTGTAGAAGGATGGTGCATGATGAATCAACTAACAAAAAATTTATTAAAAGGTATGAACGAACAACAAGCTGAAGCTGTTCAAGCTACAGAAGGACCTTTACTAATCATGGCGGGAGCCGGTTCTGGTAAGACGCGTGTATTAACACATCGTATTGCTTACTTGGTAATTGAAAAGATGATTAAACCGTCAAATATTTTAGCTATCACATTTACGAATAAAGCAGCACGTGAAATGCGCGAACGAATTGATGGTATTTTAGGTAACGGTACAGGCGATCGCATGTGGGTTTCAACTTTCCACTCGATGTGTGTACGTATTTTACGTCGTGATATTGATCGAATTGGTTATAATAAAAACTTTTCGATTTTAGATACAACAGATCAACTTTCTGTTATTAAAAACGCATTAAAAGAATTGAATATGGACCCGAAACAACATGAGCCACGTTCACTTTTAAATGCGATTAGCTCAGCAAAGAATGAAGGTATTACATCAAGTGATTTTTCACAACAAGCTGACGCAAATAATCCATACGACCAAGCTGTAGCGAAAGTATATGAGAACTATCAACATCGTCTACGCAAAAATCAATCACTGGATTTCGATGATTTAATTATGATGACCATTCGATTATTTAAAGAAGTACCAGATGTACTTGAGTATTATCAACAACGCTTCCAATATATCCACGTAGACGAATATCAGGATACGAACCATACACAATATACGTTGGTTAAGTTATTAGCAAGACAACATGAAAATATTTGTGTGGTAGGGGACTCAGACCAATCGATTTATCGTTGGCGCGGAGCTGATATTCAAAACATTCTATCATTCGAAAAAGACTACCCAACCGCTAGAACAATTATGTTAGAACAAAATTATCGTTCAACTAAAACGATTTTAAAAGCAGCAAATGATGTGATTCAAAATAATACAAGCCGCATAAAAAAAGAGTTACGAACTGATAATGAAGAGGGCGAAAAAATTGCGGTGTTCCGCGCATATGATGAAAAAGCAGAAGCGCAGTTCGTTGTCAAAACGATTCAAGAGCAAATGCTTATGAATAATCGTAAGCCAGAAGATTTTGCGATTCTTTATCGTACGAATGCACAATCACGTGTTATGGAAGAAATGCTTGTAAAATCGAATATGAGCTATACGATTGTGGGTGGTACAAAATTCTATGATCGTAAAGAGATTAAAGATTTACTAGCTTATTTACGCCTCATTGCAAATAATGATGATGACTTATCATTAGCGCGTATTATTAATGAGCCGAAGCGTGGTATTGGTGCGACATCATTTGACCGTATTGCAGTGAATGCATTAGAAGCAGATCGTTCGATTTTCGATGCACTAGCAGAAGTCGACTTTATGGGACTATCAGGGAAGGCGACAAATGCTGCGATTCACTTCCACTCAATGATTCAAAATCTAACGCAAATGCAAGAATATATGTCTGTCACAGAATTAGTTGAAGAAATTTTAGAGCGCTCGGGTTATCGCGAGATGTTAAAGAGTGATAAGACGATTGAAGCACAAAGCCGTTTAGAGAACATCAATGAATTTTTATCGGTAACACAAGCATTTGAACAACAAAGTGAAGATAAATCACTTGTTGCATTCCTAACAGACCTTGCATTAATTGCAGATATTGATTCACTAGGTAAGGAAGAAGAACAACAAGGAACAGGTGTCATCTTAATGACGATGCACTCAGCTAAAGGTCTAGAGTTCCCAGTAGTTTTCATTATCGGTATGGAAGAAAATGTCTTCCCACACTCGCGTTCATTACAAGATGATGATGAGATGGAAGAGGAAAGACGTTTAGCGTATGGTATGAAACGTTTGTCAGAAATCGCGTAAATCGTGAAGGATTGGCAGGGTTAGTAAAAATTTTACTAGCAACAACTGATATTATGACACCACGGCGGAGAACCCAAATAATCTCCGTGACTAGATGGAAGCTAATACTCCCACATGCAATACTGGTAACAGATTGTGTGAAGTTGGGTGAAGACGCATTAAGTAGCCCTAACAGGTCAAGCTGAGGAAAGGTTAAACATACTGTGAACATGGTGCGGGCTGGGAACTGTATATGGTTAGGATTTAGATAGCTAATGACGAACCACTGAATGTACGTCTCGTAGAGCGGGCGATAGAAATATTGTCTAATTAACTATATTCCAAAAGGTTTATCGTATGGAATTCTGATGGATAGAACTAACGGGTTGTTCTACTGGAAAGATATAGTCGGGATAAAGGTGGAACCTAAGTACAGTTATACACCTAATAATATCGGAACGTTTGAGACCCCTAACGTTTAGTAATTGCTTGGGGATTGCAAATTGCATGAAAGAGCATGAATAGGGGAGTCAGTAGGGGCATAGTACTGCAGAAGCTTCTGTAATGGAAGTGGAGGGAAGGCCCCAAGTCTAACATCAATAGTAATCGCTATCCCATGTGGAAAGAAGGCGATGAATATGAAGGTCAAAGACAAGGATATTTGGCGATATGGTATTAATGATGTCGAACAAATATTATTTGATAAAGCATTAACTAAAACACGATTTAACCACTTGTGGCAATATGTCATTGATGAAAGAAATATTATTTGTTCAATTAAAATTATAGGTAGTAATAAAGGCAAGAAAACAGCAGGTCCAGATGGTATAACCTTTAATGACATTATGAAATTAGATATTGAAGATGTTATAAAGGAAATCAAAAATCGATTATTTGGTTCAAAACGAGGTAAAGCAAGAAATGTAATGATATCGAAAAGCAATGGAAAAATGCGATCTTTAGGCATAACCAATTTATATGATAGGATTGCACAACAATGTGTTAAAAATATCCTTGAACCTATTCTTGAAGCACAATTTAATCCTGAAAGTTTTGGATTTAGGAAAAATCGTAATGCTCAAGAGTGTATGTCCTATATCGCAACTACTTTACAATATAATAATGAAGGTCATATATACGATTGCGACTTGAAAGAATACTTTGATACTGTAAAAATTGATAAAGTACTTGATAAGTTAAAGTTAAACCACAATATACATGACTTAGCATTTCTAAAATGTATAAAGCGATTAATGTGGATTGACCTGATACAACCAAAAGAAAAATATAATGGAGTTGGATTAAGACAAGGAACAATTTTAGGACCAATACTCGCCAACGTTATGTTTCATGATTTTGAGCTTCGCCTTCATAAAATAAATGATTTTGAGCGAGAAAATGGTCGTCAAATTATCCAAAACCCCAATATTCATAAAAACCATGGTAAAAATTACAAACGTGGACGTGAATTTTACTTTAATTGGTTGAAACATCGTAGAGTAGTAAAAATTATTCGATACGCAGATGACTTTGTATTAATTAGCAAAGGGAAATATGATATATACGATGCAATAATGATGCTAGAAGATTGGTGTAAAGAAAACGAATTAGAAATAAATCGTGATAAAACAAAGTTAATACCAATTCATGGTGATGCACAACTGAAGTTCTTAGGATATAAATATCGAAAAACATACAGTACCAAACAAAATTCATTTATCATTTCGGTAAAAGACCAAAAGAAACTTTGGAGAGAAACTAAACTTAGGCTTGAATGGTGTTTATGGAAAGGCAATTTGGATTACTTCATCGTATATATAAGAGGAATATTTAATTATTACAATATCTGTACGAATTTAACATGGCTAATAAGTAGAATACATTTATTGCTTATAAAAAAGATGTGTAGAAGTCGACAAAAAGTAAAAATTGATAAAGTTCGAAATCCTCATGTTAGCTTTATCATAAATGGACAACTACTTAATCTGTGGGAAATGAGACAACATAGTGTGAAAAGTACAGCAGATTATATGTATGAAGTACACAAACTATGGGAACCGAATCAAACGAGATATAAGGCACTTGAATGGTTGGACTATTTCTTTGAAAATCGAACAAAAACAGGGAAAAATAGTAGTAACATTATTTATATCCCAAGTCTCTTGAATCAACAAAAAAAAGATCCGATTTTAGATAAAGAATATCTATATATGGATCCACAAGAAATTCATATACATCATAAAATACCGTTAAGTCTAGGTGGTACGGATAATTATAGTAATCTCATAATGTTGAGTAAAACATCGCATAAATTCGTACATGATGTGAATTTGAAGTTAAAAGATTTACCTGCCTATATTAATTTAAAACAATTGAACAAATATAGAAAATTATGTGGTTATGAAGTATTAAAATAATGCGAATTTGACTATTGATGATTAGATGGAGCGCCGTGTGCGGGGAAACTCGCAAGCACGGTGTGGGGTGGGGGAAAACCTGGAGATCATATCAAAGGGTTACCTATCACCATTTGGCATTACGCGAGCGGAGCAGCAGCTAATTATTACATGTGCGCAAACACGTACATTATTCGGACGTAGTAGCTTTAATAGTCCATCGCGTTTTATTCAAGAGATTGATTCTGCGATTTTAGAGGAGATTGCTTCTACAAGCTTCGGTTATCAAGCAACTTCAAGAGAACCACGTCGTCAGTCATCTGGCTATCGCAAGCCAATGAATACAGGAACAAAATTAAAAACAACAACGAATTATAAAGAATCTGGTGGCGATAAAGTAACATGGGCTGCTGGAGATAAGGCGTCACACAAAAAATGGGGTATTGGTACAGTAGTAAGTGTTAAAGGTGAGGGTGAAGGAATGGAACTCGATATTGCTTTCCCAAGTCCAACAGGCATCAAGCGTTTACTTGCGAAATTTGCACCAATTGAAAAAGTATAGTCTGAAATAGATGGAGGAAAAAGAATGGACAGAAAAGAACTGGAACAGAAAGTCGCAGAATATAATCGGTTATTACATGAATACGGACATGCTTATTATGTATTAGACCAACCGACTGTACCTGATCATGTATATGATAAGATGCTACATGAATTACTTGCGATTGAACAAGAATATCCGGATTTGATTTATCCAGATTCTCCAACCCAACGTGTCGGTGGCGAGATTTTAAAAGGATTTAATAAAGTAGAACATCGTTATCCGATGCTTAGTCTAGGGAATGCGTTCAGTGAAGCTGATTTAAAAAGCTTTGATGAGCGTGTTCGCCAATCGATTGGCGATAATTTCTCTTATGTATGTGAATTAAAAATAGATGGTTTAGCCATCTCGCTAATGTATGACAATGGTCTATTTGTTCGTGGTGCAACACGTGGAAATGGTTTTGTAGGTGAAGATATTACAGAGAATTTAAAAACAGTGCATTCGATTCCTCTTCGCTTAAAAGAACCTGTGACAATTGAAGTGCGCGGCGAATGTTATATGCCGAAGAAGTCATTCACAAATTTAAATAAAGTACGTGCTGAACAGGGGGAAGAACTGTTCGCGAACCCACGTAATGCAGCTGCGGGTTCTTTACGCCAGCTTGACCCGAAAATTGCAGCAAAGCGTAATCTTTCAACATTCATCTATGCTATTGGTGGTAGTGGTGAAGATTATGGTCTCGCAAGTCATAGTGATGCACTAGATTATTTAGATCAACTTGGTTTCACTACGAACCACGAACGTAAAAAATGCCAAACAATTGAAGAAGTATTTGCATACATTCAAGAATGGACAGAAAAAAGACCAAACTTAATTTATGAAATTGATGGGATTGTAGTAAAGGTAGATCGCTATGACCAGCAACAAGAGCTTGGGAATACAGTGAAAGCACCGCGTTGGTCAATCGCTTACAAATTCCCCGCTGAAGAAGTCATGACGAAAGTTTTGGATATTGACTTAACAGTTGGACGTACAGGTGTTGTTACACCAACTGCGATTTTAGAACCTGTTCAAGTTGCTGGAACAACTGTCCAGCGTGCAACGCTACATAATGAAAACATCATTCGCGAAAAAGATATTCGTATTGGTGATGCGGTCATTATTCGTAAAGCTGGTGATATTATTCCAGAAGTAAAACAAGTATTATTCGACCAACGACCTGAAGGACTAGAGCCTTTTACAATGCCGACGCACTGCCCAGCTTGTGGCAGTGAATTAGTACGTATTGATGATGAAGTTGCGCTCCGTTGTGTAAATCCAAGTTGTTTTGCACAAGTCGCAGAGGGATTATCGCACTTCGTTTCACGTAACGCGATGAATATTGAGGGTATCGGTGAACGTGTAGTTAGTCAGCTACTACGCGAAGGACTTGTGAAAGACGTTTCAGACTTATATACATTAAATAAGGAAGAATTAATTGCCCTTGAACGAATGGGTGAAAAATCTGCACAAAATTTATTAGATGCAATTGAAGCTTCTAAGAAAAACTCACTAGAACGATTATTATTTGGTTTAGGAATTCGTCACGTAGGTGCAAAAGCAGCACGCCTGTTAGCAGAGGAATTTGAATCAATTGATGCGTTAATGGATGCGACAGTGGAGCAGTTGACAGCAGTGTTTGAGATTGGTGATAAGATGGCTGATTCTATTGTCACGTATTTTGAAAAAGAAGAAGTTCGTGAATTAATCGAACGTTTACGCCAATTAGGCGTCAATGTATATTATACTGGTAAGAAAATCAATACCGAAGAAATTGATAGTGTATTTAATGGAAAGACGATTGTATTAACAGGTAAGCTTTCACAATTAAATCGCTCAGAAGCTCAAAAGAAAATTGAAGAGCTTGGCGGCAAAGTGACAGGGAGTGTGAGTAAGAAAACAGACCTTGTCATTGCAGGTGAGGATGCGGGCTCTAAATTAACAAAAGCTGAACAACTCGGAATTGAAGTGTGGAATGAGGAACGTCTCATAGAAGAATTATCTTAAATGAAGGAGTTTTAGGAAATGATGAAAAAACGCCGCTTAATTCCTGCGATACTAGCTGCTGCTTTATTAGCTGGATGTACAAGTCCTCTTTCAAAAGAAGAGAAGAAAGTTGTAACACAAGACAAAGATGATAGTCAATCAACGATTGTGCCGAATACAGTTACAGAAGGAAAATACTATCGTACATTATTACCTTATAAAGAAAGTGCAAGTCGTGGTCTCATTGTATCGAATATCTATTCAAACTATGATATTCAAGAAGCAGAACAAGGATTAACACGTATCTCGCGTAATGTATATGACCCAGACGAATACTTCTTCCAAGAAGGACAATATTTAGATAAAGAAACCGTACAATCGTGGTTGGCGCGTAGAAATCAATCAGCTGAAGGTCTAAATCCAAGCGATAAAGGTATGAGTCCAACAGAGCGTGCAAAAAAAGCTCCTGTTTACTTAGCACACATTATCGAACAAGATTATTTAAAACAATCGGGTTCGAATAAAGTGAAATTAGCAGGTATTTCAATTGGTTTAGCGTTAAATTCAGTTTACTACTATCAAAAGGAAGATTATGGCGCAACGTATGATGAGCCGATTCCAGATGCTACATTAAATGCAGAAGGTAAAAAAATTGCTGCAAAAGTTGTAAAGCGTCTACGAGATATAGATGGTTTAGCCAATATACCTATTACGATTGGACTGTATAAACAATCTGCACGGGGAGATATTGTACCAGGAACGTATATTGCCTATGCAGAAGTAGGCGAAGGTAAGTCAACAATTAACGATTGGAAAAATGTTAGCGAAAAGTATTTACAGTTCCCAATGTCAAACCCTGAAGATAAGTACCGTGAAGTAAATGACAACTTCATCACATTCAAAGAGAAAATTGATTCGTACTTTACAAACTCAGCGAATATCATTGGTACAGGTTACTATACACAAGATCGTATGCAGAGTTTAAAAATCAAAATTCCAATTAAGTTTTATGGTTCTTCAGAAATTACAGGTTTTACACAATATGCAGCTTCTGAAGTCGTGAAGCAATTCCCAAAAGATTTAAAAGTAGAAGTAAGTATTACGTCTGTAAATGGACCGGAGGCATTGATTGTTAAAAAGAGTGGCGAATCCGAAACATTTGTCCATCTTTATAACGAATAAAAAAACGTAAGTGATGCGACATCCATCACTTACGTTTTTTCATGTACTAAAACCGATGTTAAGCTGTGAACAAACTCAAAACTTTTAGAAAACCCTTTATTTTCAAGATGTTACGAGCGCTTTACTACATAAAAGTATCTTGCTTACTGTATGAAAGAAATGATATTATCATAGGTATGGTTATCGAATTTGGAGGTGTAACAAATGGCAAAACTTTCAGTAGAAGAAGTGAAACACGTAGCAAAATTGGCTCGTCTTGCAATCACAGAAGAAGAAGCGGAAAAATTCGCAAGTCAACTCGCTGCAATTACTGATTTTGCGGCACAATTGAACGAATTAGATACAACGAATGTAGAACCAACAACGCATGTTCTACCGCTTGTAAACGTATTTCGTGAAGATGTGGCAGCAGAAGGTTTATCGCGTGATTTGATGATGAAAAACGTCAAGGAACAACAAGATGGACTAGTTAAAGTACCACCAATTATGTCTGAATAAATTAATTGAAGGAGGAACAATACGGATGTCATTGTTTAAACATACATCTGCTGAGATGCAAGAACTTCTAAAAAACAAAGAAGTAACAATTGCAGACTTAACAGCAGAAGCATTTGCTCGTATCGAAGCACTTGATGGCGAAGTAGGTGCGTTTTTAGCACTAAACAAAGAAGCAGCTACTGCACAAGCAGCTGAGATGGACAAAGTACCTTTCGAAGAACGTGGACCACTATTTGGTTTACCAATCGGTGTAAAGGACAACATTGTAACTGAAGGACTTGAAACAACTTGTGCTTCAAAAATTTTAGAAGGATTCAACCCAATTTATGATGCAACAGTTGTACAAAAATTACGTGATGCAGGCATGATTACGGTTGGTAAAGTTAACATGGATGAATTTGCGATGGGTTCTGCAAACGAAAACTCAAGCATCAAACCTGTTCACAATCCTTGGAATTTCAATCATGTACCTGGTGGTTCTTCAGGTGGTTCAGCAGCAGCAGTAGCAGCAGGCGAAGTACCATTCACATTAGGTTCTGATACAGGTGGTTCAATCCGTCAACCAGCAGCATTCTGTGGTGTAGTAGGTATGAAACCTACATATGGTCGCGTATCTCGTTACGGTTTAGTAGCGTTTGCATCTTCTTTAGATCAAATTGGACCAATTACACGCAACGTGCGTGATAACGCATTATTATTAGAAGCGATTTCAGGCGTTGATGCAAATGACTCAACTTCTGCAAACGTAGAAGTACCTGATTTCGCTGCACAATTAACAGGCGATATTAAAGGTCTTAAAGTAGCAGTTCCAAAAGAATATTTAGGTGAAGGTGTTTCTGCTGGTGTGAAAGCACAAGTACAAGCAGCGATCGACAAGTTAAAAGAACTTGGCGCTACTGTAGACGAAGTATCACTTCCACATTCTAAATATGCTTTAGCAGCTTACTATATCCTTTCTTCTTCTGAAGCTTCATCTAACCTATCCCGTTTTGACGGTATCCGTTATGGTTTCCGTGCAGAAGCAGATAACTTAGAAGATTTATACTTACAAACACGTGCGCAAGGTTTTGGTGATGAAGTAAAACGCCGTATTATGTTAGGAACTTACTCATTATCAGCTGGTACGTATGATGCTTACTATAAAAAAGCACAACAAGTTCGTACATTAATCAAACAAGACTTTGATGAAGTATTCAAATCGTATGATGTCATTGTTGGACCTACAACACCAACAACTGCATTCAAGCTAGGCGAAAATATCGAAGATCCAATGACTGTTTATGCGAATGATATTTTAACGGTTCCAATTAACTTAGCAGGTGTTCCAGCTATCTCAATTCCATGTGGTTTTGACGGTGATCTTCCTGTTGGTTTACAAATCATTGGTAACTATTTCGAAGAAGGAACTGTTTACCGTGTTGCAGATGCATTCGAACGCGTAACAGATTTCCATACAAAAACACCTCAAACTTGGGAGGTAAAATAACATGACAAATTTTGAAACAGTTGTCGGTTTAGAAGTACACGTTGAGTTAAAAACCAACTCAAAAATTTTCTCACCATCTCCAAACAAATTTGGTTCTGAACCCAATACAAATACATCAGTAATCGACTTAGGATATCCTGGCGTATTACCTGTTGTGAATAAAGAAGTTGTGAACTATGCAATGCGTGTAGCTCTTGCGCTAAACATGGATATTAACCAACATACAAAGTTCGACCGTAAAAACTACTTCTACCCTGATAACCCAAAAGCATATCAAATTTCACAATTTGATAAACCAATTGGTGAAAACGGTTGGATTGAAATCGAAGTAAATGGCGAAAAGAAACGTATCGGTATTACACGTATTCATATGGAAGAAGATGCGGGTAAATTAACACATGGTACGAACGCTTCATTAGTGGATTATAACCGTCAAGGAACTCCACTTGTTGAAATCGTTTCTGAGCCAGATATTCGTACACCAGAGGAAGCATATGCGTACCTTGAAAAACTAAAAGCGATTATCCAATATACAGGCGTTTCAGACGTTCGTATGGAGGAAGGTTCTCTACGTTGTGACGCGAACATCTCAATCCGTCCTTACGGTCAAGAAGAATTCGGTACACGTACAGAGCTTAAAAACTTAAACTCATTCAACTTCGTTCGTAAAGGGATTGAGTATGAAGCACAGCGCCAAGAAGCTGTACTAAAAGCAGGCGGCGAAATCAAGCAAGAAACACGTCGTTTCGACGAGAAAACAAGTAAAACTGTATTAATGCGTGTAAAAGAAGGTACAGATGATTACCGTTACTTCCCAGAGCCTGACTTAGTAGACATCGTAATTGATGACGCATGGTTAGAGCGCGAAAAAGCAATGATTCCAGAATTACCTGATGCTCGTAAAGAACGTTATGTAGCAGAGATGGGCATCCCAGCCTATGACGCGCACGTATTAACTTTATCAAAAGAAACAGCTGATTTCTTTGAAGCGACTGTTGCAGCTGGTGCAGATGCAAAACTAGCATCAAACTGGTTAATGGGTGAAGTAAATGCTTACTTAAATGCAGAGCAAAAAGAATTAGCCGATACAGCCTTAACACCAGAAGGTCTTGCAAGTATGATTAAATTAATCTCTGCAGATACTATTTCTTCTAAGATTGCGAAGAAAGTTTTCAAAGAGCTTGTTGAAAACGGTGGTAACGCAGAAGAAATCGTTAAGGCAAAAGGTTTAGTACAGATCTCTGATGAAGGTGCTTTATTAGCAATGGTGACAGAAGTCCTAGATAATAATCCACAATCAATTGAAGACTTTAAAAATGGTAAAGATCGTGCGATTGGTTTCCTAGTAGGTCAAATCATGAAAGCATCACGCGGTCAAGCTAACCCTCAAATGGTAAATAAATTACTAATTGAAGAAATTAACAAACGTTAATAAGTTGAAAAAGTCGTTCATGGTTCGTTTGATACCATTGAACGTCTTTTTTATTTTTTTAATAAGCATTTACTTTAAATGAGGTAATAAAGTATGGAAAAGATTTGTGACTATTTTCCACTATCATTTGCCCTTTTTGTAATATAAAATTTATATTGGTGTAATAAATGTTATATTTAGCGAAGAAAATGAAACTTTTTAAAGCTTAAATCGTTAGAATAAAAGGTGGAAAGGAGCGTACAAATGGTAAATAAAGAAAAAAAAGAAGAAGAAAAAATGAGTGTTCCGCGAGCAATTGGTCAAACGTTCTTTTATTTTGCCATTATGGTGTTACTTGTATTAATTTACGGTTTCCATGATATGAGCGCGGGTCCATTTATATATACCGAGTTTTAGTGAAAGGAAGTGCATATTATGAATGTGCTACAACAAATTGCATCTGTTGCAAAGGAACATCCAGAAAAAGTAGCGTACCGATCAGCAGGTCAAACCGTTACCTACGGTGAACTTTGGGAACAATCAAATGCATTGGCGCATACCATAAAAAAAATGAATTTGCCTAAAAATAGCCCGATTACAGTTTACGGACATATGTCTCCTAAACAAATTATCGCATTTTTAGGAGTTGTAAAAGCAGGTCACCCATATATCCCACTCGATATTTCGATTCCTTCAGAACGAATTACACATATCGTTGAGGCATCGAAATCTTCATTTATGATCACAACGGAGCAATTCGATTTAGAAATTGCTGTGCAACAACAAGCAGCTAATGATTTGATTGTAAAGGGAGAAGGAGCTCAAAACAATCCAACTACATGGGTTAGCGAAGATGAAGTATTTTATATCATCTATACATCAGGTAGTACAGGAAAGCCAAAAGGCGTACAAATCTCTGAATCAAATTTACGACATTTTGTTGCATGGATTAACGAAGCTTGCTCGCTTCCAAATGGTGTGTATTTAAATCAAGCACCTTACTCCTTCGACTTATCCGTAATGGACTTATATCCAGCCTTAACAGGTGGAAGAGAGTTACATGCGATAACAAAATCTCAAATTGAAAATGCTGGTTTATTATTTGAAGAATTACATGATTCCTCAATTAATGTATGGACATCTACACCCTCATTCGCGAAGATTTGTTTAATGAATCCAGAGTGGAACGATGAACAAATGCCTGATTTACAAACATTCTTGTTCTGTGGAGAGGTACTACCGTTACAAGTTGTTAAAGAATTAAAACAACGATTCAAAAAAGCGACAATCTATAATTTGTATGGTCCAACAGAGACAACAGTAGCTGTGACAGCTGTTGAAGTAACAGATGATATGATTAAGACATATGAACACTTACCAATTGCGCCAGTCGATACAGGGGTTTTAAAAATCATGAATGAACAAATGGAAGAAGTAACAGATGGAGAAAAGGGTGAACTTGTCATCTTTGGACCAACTGTAAGTACATCAGGTTACCTGTATGCAGAAGAACAGACGAATAAAGTTTTCAAAACGCATGAAGGCGAACGTGTTTATAAGGCAGGCGACTTAGGATATATCCAAGATGGACATATTTTCTATGCAGGGCGTTCGGACTTCCAAATTAAATTACATGGTTATCGTATGGAGATTGAGGAAATCGAAAAGCAAATTGAAGCTTTAGACGAGGTCGGTGCGTGTGTCGTGTTACCTGTTAAATCAGGAGAAGAAGTAACTGCACTTACAGCATGTGTTGCATTGCACAATGAAATGACTGAGAAGCCATTTAAAGTAACAAAGAATTTAAAGGAAAAGCTGTTAAAAGCCATTCCAAACTATATGGTTCCGAAAAAGTTTGTCTATTTAGACTCACTACCACTCAATATGAATGGTAAAGTAGACCGTAAAAGATTGGCGGTTGAAGTAGGCTTATGATTCCATATAGTGATTTTCTATTCTTCTTAATTACAGCAATTGCGCTGTTACCAACGATTATTCTTGGTTTCTTAGGAAAATCATCTCGAAAATATAATCTGTTTATTACAGTTGTTATGTTAGCATTGATTTTCGGTTTAGATATGGGGAATTATACGATTAATTGGAAGGCAACCATTTCGATTTTATTATTTACACTTTTCCAAGTGTTATTAATTAAGGGTTACCATTCGTATCGTAAAAATAAAAACCATACAGCCGTTTTTGTCATTGGTGTATTACTAGCGATTTTACCGTTAGTTCTTGTAAAAGTTTTACCGTTCTTTAATTTACACATCTTCGGATTCTTAGGTATCTCATATATTACATTTAGAGCGGTACAAATGATTATGGAAACACGAGACGGCATGATGAAGAAGGATATTCCAATTACAGAATTGGTTTATTTCCTACTATTCTTCCCGACTGTTTCATCTGGTCCAATCGACCGTTGGAAACGATTTGATCGTGATTTTAAAAAAGTACCAACGAAAGAGGAATACCGAGAGCTAGTTTATAAAGGGATTAATAAGATTTTCTTAGGTTTCCTTTATAAATTTATTTTAGCCTTTTTACTTTATAACAAAATCTTAGTGTTCTTACCGGATCGTACATACGGTGTTCTAGATTCTTTTGGAGGGCATCTAGCGTACATGTATGTATATAGTCTGTATTTATTCTTTGATTTTGCTGGGTATAGTTGTTTTGCGATTGGTGTCAGTTATCTAATGGGGATTCGTACACCTAAAAACTTCAACTTACCATTCATTAGCCGAAATATTAAAGAGTTCTGGGAACGTTGGCACATGAGCCTGTCATTCTGGTTCCGTGACTACGTATACATGCGCTTTGTATTTTGGATGATGAAAAACCGTTGGATTAAAAATCGTTATACAGTATCGTATATCGGTTACTTCTTATTGTTCTTATTAATGGGTGCGTGGCATGGCTTAGAGCTTCACTACATTGTGTATGGTCTGTATCAAGCATTGCTCATTATTTGTTTCGATGTATTCGAACGATGGAACAAGAAGAAGAAATTTTGGAAAAATAATAAGTGGACGCATGCGATTTCAGTATTCATTACATTCAATTTTGTATGTTTTGGTTTCTATATTTTCTCAGGCGCACTATTCTAATACGTAAGGGAGATTTTAAAAATGGATAAAGAAAAAGTAATTCAAATTATTGCAGATGTTTGTGAGGACGATGTTGTTTTAGAGGAGCGCGATTTAGATTTATTCCAAGAAGGTTTACTTGATTCATTCGGTACAATCAACTTGTTAGTAGCATTCGAAGATGAATTAGGCATCAATGTACCAATTACAGTATTTAATCGTGAAGAATGGAATACACCGAATAATATTGTAATGCAATTAGAAGAGCTTGCATGAAAAAAGTAACGTTTGTACCGCTGTTTGTTGCGGTTGCACTCTTTCTAGTCTTCTTATTCTTTCCGAATAAATGGCTTGAAAAAATGATTTCAGATGAACAAGTAGATGCTGCAAAAACAGAAATGAATCCACTTGTTTATCAAGGGAAATATATGCAATCGCGTATGTTACAACAAGATAATATGATGCCGATTTTAGGTTCATCTGAACTTGTACGATTTGATCCATTCCATCCGTACAATTATGCAAAAGCTACTGACGCACCATACGATACGTATCTTGTAGGGCGTGGTGGTATGCAAAGTCTAGTTCACTTTTTAAATATTGTGGAACAGAAGAAAAACTTAAAAGACAAAAAAGTTGTATTCATTGTTTCACCACAATGGTTTGTAAAAGAGGGATTAGATGAATTCCATTTTTCACCGAACTACTCGATGTTGCAATCTTATGATTTAGCTTTCAATAAAGAAATCGATTCAGAGATTAAAAAGCGTGGTATGAAGCGTCTGCTAACATTTGATACAGTTAAACGTGATACAGTATTACGCACCATGTATGAATATGAGTTATCCAACCATAAAAAATATCCGATTGTCGGTAAAATAGCGATGGCTTTCGGAAGTATGACGCGTAGTATTCAACATAAAAAAGATTTGTATTATTCGCTATTTATTGGACATAATCCACGTAATCTCAAAGCAGATGACACATTAGTGAAAGGTCTTACATTTGAGCAACAACTTGCTAATGCAGAAGAATTCGGTAAACCGCGTGTGAATAATGAATATAGTATTAAAACAAGCTATTATGATAAAAAAGTTAAGCCTAATCTACAAGAATTAAAAGGTTATAAAAAAGACGAAGAATATACCAACTCACCAGAGTATGCAGATTTAAAATTAGTTATGGATGCTTTTAAAGATGTTGGTGCAAAACCAATGTTTGTTTCTATTCCAATGAATGGAAAGTGGTATGATTATGCAGAATTTGATAAAGAACGTCGTGATGATTATTACGCAAAAATGAATAAATTCTTGCGTGAATCAGGTTATGCTTATGTAGATATGTCACAACATGAAAATGAAAATTACATGTTCACAGACACACTACACATTGGTTGGAAAGGTTGGGTCTATATGGACCACGCAATGGATGATTTTTGGAATCACAATCGCTAATAGAAAAAGACTTCGACACGTAAAAATGTCGAAGTCTTTTTTTATGATGTTTGTCGTTTTTGACGAATTAATAGGAAAATTCCATATAAAAAAGCAACTGCTGAGATACCTGTTAGCATGAAGTAGAAGTTGTGTCCGCCGAATACATTATACACATAACCACCAATTGCGGATGCTACCATACCTGAAAACCCAAAGAATAAGAGTGCAAGTAAAGTTTGTCCTGTTGCACGCCATTCGCGTGGTACTAATTTATATAAGTACTGAATTGCCGCTGTATAGAAGATTGGGAATGTTACCATCTGTAGCAGTTGTACAGCAATTAATGCATAAGGATTATCTACAATTCCTGATAAGAAGAATCGTACTACATAGAAGAAGATGGCAATCGTGATGAGTAATAATTCTTTCCCAGGCTTTAACCACATAAAGCTTAAAGCGAAGATGACAATTTCACTTGCCGCTGCGATAAAGAACGCAAGCCCAACAAGTTTGTTATCGCCATTCAACGTAATTACGTGAATACCTAGAAATGTATCATTCATACGTGCAGAGATAGAAGCGATTAATATTAATAGAAGAAACAGTAAAATTTCTTTATTTAAAATCAATTTTTTAAAACCTTCAATCGTTACAGGTACAGGGCTTGGTGGTGCATCACGTAATAACCAGACAGATAGAAAGGCAAGTATTCCAGCTACAGCAAATAAATAAGAAATACTATGTAGACCAAACCAGTCCATTATGTAGCCGACAATTAATGATAGAACTGCATAACCAAGTGCGCCATATGTGCGCACAGAGCCATAGGAGATTTTTAATGTTTCAGCTGTTGTAAAACTTAATGATTCACAAAGTGGATCTAAAGGCATTAAAAAAGCATACACCAATAACGTAAAAATAACGATCCAGCTCATGCTAGATGCTTGATATAAGAAAAAACCACTAATGGTTGTGAGTAAAATTAAAACGAGCATTACTTTACGAATCGTTTTCAAACGATCACTAATCATACCGAATGTAGGTTGCACAATGATTGTAATAAGACTACCTATACTAATTAAAAGCCCTACTTTTGTTTCCGACATTCCCTGTGCTTTCATAAAAACGGGAAGAAACGGAATAAAGAGGGCGAGCATTCCAAATAATAAAAAATTATAGCTTTTGATGAGTGACTTTTGGATAAAATCAAGTCCTTTCAGTAAGAAGAATAAGAAATTCAGTTTAGTTAAAAATATGGAAATAGTCAATAGTAAACGAATTTGTTACAATAAAGACATAAAAGAAATAAAAAGAACGAGGAGGGAATGGAATGAAAACAGAACAACAGTATTTTGAAGAAGGAAAACCACTTGCTTTATATATGGACGAAATGTCGACTTTAAAGGATAATTCGTATCGTGTTTATAATGGATTTACATTACCAGATGATTCAGCATTTATTGAAGCATTAAAAGCAAAGCGCCCACATATCTTAGTGATTACAGAAGATTGGTGTGGGGACGCGATGATTAACAATGCCATCTTACGCAAGATTGCAGAAGCCGCTGACTTAGATGTACGTGCTGTGTTACGCGACGAGAACCTTGATTTGATTGATCGCTATCTAACAAATGGTGGACGCGCTATTCCGATTTATATCTTCTTATCTGAAGAAGGTGAAGTTTTAGGAACATGGGGACCACGCGCACCGGAATTACAAGCTTACGTAATGAAGTGTCGTCAAGCATTACCACCAAAAGAATCAGAAGAATTCGATGCCGCTCAAAAAGAGATGTATACGATGATTGGTGAGGAAAATGCTTCAAACGACCAATTTTGGCATTGGGTGTATGCAAGTCAAAAACAAGCTTTAGAAAAAGTAATCTAATTTCATATAACGACTCATATTCCATTCGAAAAGAGTGGAATATGTATTTTAGGGAAAAAATGAACGGAAAGTGCAACATCTTAAGGAGAGAATTCGTTTTAGCAATAGGGAAAATTTTGAGAAGCAGGAAGGTATAAGAATGAAAAGAGCAAGAATCATATATAATCCAACTTCTGGTCGTGAAGCTTTTAAAAAACATCTACCAGAAGTATTAGAGAAGTTTGAAATTGCTGGTTATGAAACTTCTTGTCATGCAACAACTTGTGAAGGAGATGCGACTGTAGCAGCGAGAGAAGCGGTTAAAAGAGATTTTGAGTTAATCGTAGCAGTTGGTGGTGACGGCACATTGAACGAAGTCGTTGCAGGTGTAAGTGAGTTTGAAAATCGTCCGAAAATCGGTTTGATTCCAATGGGAACAACGAATGATTTTGCTCGAGCTGTCCGAATTCCACGAGACATTAACAAAGCAGTCGATATTATCTTACAGGGTGATACATTACCCGTTGATGTTGGCTTAGCAAATGACCGCTACTTTATTAATATTGCAGGTGGTGGTCGTATTACAGAGTTAACCTATGAAGTACCAAGTAAATTGAAAACTGTTTTAGGTCAACTTGCATATTATTTAAAAGGTATTGAGATGTTACCATCGATTAAAGCAACGAATATGCGTATTGAATATGATGGTGAAGTTTTTGAAGAAGAAGCGATGATGTTTTTAATCGGTCTAACGAATTCAGTTGGTGGATTTGAAAAGTTAGCGCCAGATGCAAGTATTAATGATGGGTTATTCTCCGTATTCATCTTAAAAAAATGCAATATCGCTGATTTTATTAAACTTGTTACACTTGCTGTACGCGGTGAACATTTAAAAGATTCACATGTGATTTATACAAAAGCAAAAGAGGTTAAAGTTTATTCAGAGGATAAGATTCAATTGAATTTAGATGGTGAATATGGTGGAGATGCACCAGCTGTGTTTAAAAATTTAAAACGCCATATTGAATTATTTGTACCAATTGAAGATATTCGTGCAGAAGATCGTATAGAAGCAGAATAAGTTTAGAAATATGGAAGCTGTAGAAACATTTTGAGATAAATGTTTTCTACAGCTTTTTATTGTTCTATAGAATTTAAACAGAAAATGAGTTTGTAAGAAAAATAAGAAGGGGTTTAGTGGGCAATAGATGCGTCTTTTTTATATTGTCTGTTTATAACTTCATTAATATTTCACGATAAAAAATCACGCGTCATTTTAAAAATCAAGGGCATTTGTGTGACATTCATCACTGTCACATGAATGGCAATTTTTCCTCACACTTTTCACATGAATACGTAGCATTTCTGTCAAGAATTAGCGATTTAAAGGCGTTTTAGAGGGGTATAATAAGCGTATGAAGGGGAGAAGCCTATGTACAAAAAGCAAGAACGGATTCTAATTTGGACTTGTGGCATTGCAGCAATTATTATGCTCATATCAATTGTAGTTAGTTACATTTTTTAGCTAAGGAGGCTAAGCAACATGGTGAATGAAAGTTCAGTATTTTTCAGTCGTCTGTTAACGGAATTCACGTTAACATTCCACATTATCTATGCAACAATCGGTGTCGGAGTACCCTTAATGATTATGATTGCACAGTGGCTTGGGATTAAAAAGAACGACGAACACTATATTTTACTCGCACGACGTATTGCGCGAGGCTATGTAATTACCGTAGCAGTTGGGGTTGTAACAGGGACCGCATTCGGTTTACAACTATCACTTTTATGGCCAAGTTTTATGGAAGTAGCAGGTAATGTTATTGCGTTACCACTCTTCATGGAAACATTTGCGTTCTTCTTTGAAGCAATTTTCCTAGGAATTTACTTGTACACATGGGATCGATTTGAGAATCAGAAAAAACATTTCTTATTATTAATTCCAGTAGCAGTTGGTTCAGCAATGTCAGCAGTATTCATTACAATCGTAAATGCATTCATGAACTCACCTCAAGGATTTGATATTCAGGATGGTCAGTTAACTAATATTCAACCGATTGTAGCGATGTTCTCACCATCTATGCCTACAAAAGTAGGGCATGTACTTGTATCAGCCTTTATGACATCAGCATTCTTACTTGCAGCGATTGCAGCGTATCGCATGATTCGCGGTTCAAGACATGCTTATTATAAGAAATCACTTTTCTTATTTATGAAGGTTGGTTTAGTATTCTCTATTGCAACAGCCATTATCGGGGACTTCTCAGCAAAATATTTAGCAGAATACCAACCAGAAAAATTAGCAGCAGCAGAATGGCATTTTGAAACAGAAAAAGATGCCGACCTCATACTTTTTGGGGTGTTAAATGAAGAAACAGAGCAAATTAAATACGAAATTCGTATTCCAAAAATGTTAAGTTTCCTTGCACATAATAACTTTAACGCAGAAGTAACAGGTCTAAATGCATTTCCGAAAGATGAAACACCACCGCTTTACATTCACTATCTATTCGACTTCATGGTAACAATTGGCGTGTTCATGATTCTATTAAGTTTAGTGTATGTCATTGCGAAAATTAGAAAATGGTTATTCGTTGATTCAAAATGGTTCCGCTGGCTCATCGTACTTGGTGGACCACTAACATTCTTAGCAATTGAAGCAGGATGGTGGTTAGCAGAAGTTGGTCGTCAACCATGGATTCTTGTGAAGTATATGAAAGTCGCAGATGCCGCAACAACGAGCGGAAACGTCGGCTTAATGGCGATTCTATTCGGTATTCTATATGTCATTCTTGGAATCGGTAGTGTGGTCGTATTAGTTAGAATGTTTAAATCAAACCCTGTAGAACGTGAATTAGCGGATCGTAAAATGAAAGGCGGGGATTCGAAATGAACATCGAAATTTTAGGGATTACGGTACTTTGGATCTTCCTATTCGGTTATATCCTTGTTGGTTCAATTGACTTCGGTGCAGGATTCTTCAACGCACATGGAATTATGACGGGGAAGCAACACATCCTGTCTAAAATCATCCAACGCTATTTATCACCAGTATGGGAAGTAACGAATGTATTCTTCGTATTCTTCTTCGTTGGAATTATCGGATTCTTCCCGAAAACAGCTGTCTACTTCGGTCAACCGATGTTGATTCCAGGAAGTATCATCTTAATTCTTTTATGTATTCGGGGTTCGTATTACGCATTTGAAGCATACGGTGCAAGAGGGCATAAAGGATATGCAACGATGTACGGTATTGCAGGTGTCTTAATGCCAGCAGCACTATCAATCGTATTAACAATTTCAGAAGGTGGATTTGTTGATATTGTAAATGGACAACCTGAATTGAATTATAAAGCATTATTCACAAGCCCATTAACGTGGAGTATCGTTGTACTATCTATCTCAGCTTGTCTGTATATCTCTGCAACATTCCTAACATGGTATGCGAATGAAGCAAAAGATATGGCAGCGCGTGACTTACTACGCAAATATGCGTTAATTTGGGCAATCCCATTAGTCATCTCAGTAATCGGTATTATGGTTGAATTAAAAAGCCATAATCCAGAACACTATGATCGTATGGTAGACCTATGGTATCTACTCGCACTATCAGCGCTCATGTTCATCGGTACAATCTATCTATTATTCAAAAAGATGAAGTTTGGTTTAGCGATCGGTTTAGTAATTGGTCAATTCCTACTTGCGTTCTTCGCATACGGTATTAGCCATTACCCGTACTTGATGTATCCACATCTCACACTATATGATTCATTCACGAACCAAACAATGGCGATTGCGCTTGTTGTTACATTCGTTTTAGGTCTTTGTTTACTCGTACCAGCCTTATGGTTAATTTTAAAATTATTCGTCTTCAATAAAAATTATACAGAAGGTAAAGAAGATCATCACGCTTAAAGGAGTGTGTTCCAAATGGAAAACTTTTTAATATTCTATGCACCATTTGTGATTGTAGTCGTAGCGATTATCATCAGTTTCTGGATTGCAAAAATGGATGGTCCAGCTACAAGAGATGAAAAAGAATAGTTCGTATATGAAAGAGGGAGTCGATTCAATCGATTCCTTCTTTTTTGCCTGTTTGTTTCGTGGTACAATAATAAGATTGAATGAAGCAACTGTGCATACGCTCGTTACGGCGTTTTGTATCACTGGATACAACTAAGTTAAAAAGGAGAACGCACATCGAAAAGACGTAACATTATAAGATTTTATAAATTTTCGATTGCGAATGTGAACAATGACTGTACCTGTAAAGAAGAATGACCGATTAACGGTTCATATAGAAGATTTAACACATGACGGTGCGGGTGTCGCAAAAGTAGACGGCTACCCGTTATTTATCCAAGGTGGTTTACCAGAAGAAACAGCCGAAGTACATGTATTAAAAACATTGAAAAATTATGGTTTTGCGAAAATAATCGACATCATCGAACCATCACCAGATCGTGTCGAAGCACCCTGTCCGATTTTTCATCAATGCGGTGGTTGCCAACTACAACACTTGTCATACGAAGGACAACTAAAGTGGAAACAAAACATGGTTGAAAATGTGATGAAACGAATCGGTAAGCTCGATGTACCTGTTCACCCTGTAAAAGGAATGACAGAGCCATGGCATTATCGTAATAAAGCGCAAATTCCATTCGGATTAGAGGGAGAAGTACCTGTAGCTGGTTTTTATAAAACGAAGTCACATGCGATTGTTGATACGAATCGCTGCTTGATTCAAACAGCTGAAGCAGATGCCATTTTAGAAGGCTTAAAACCGAAACTATGGGCGCTCGGCTTGACACCTTATGATGAAAAAACAAAACAAGGCTTACTGCGCCATGTGGTCGTTCGTAAAGCACGTACGACGGATGAAGTGATGGTCGTACTCGTAACGAAAAAACGTAAACTCGCGCAAAAAGAAGCCATCATTGAGACGATTCGTACACTTGTACCAAATGTACGCTCGATTATGCAAAATGTGAACGGACAAGATACGAATGTGATTTTCGGTAACGAAACACTACCTCTATGGGGCGACGAAGTAATTGAGGATTATATTGGAGATGTCCGCTTTGAAATTTCAGCGCGCTCATTCTATCAAGTGAACCCAATCCAAACAGAAGTACTGTATAAACAAGCATTAGCTTACGCAGACTTAACAGGTAATGAAACGGTAATTGATGCGTACTGTGGTATTGGAACAATCTCGTTATTCCTTGCAAAACAAGCCAAATCCGTGATGGGTGTTGAGATTGTGCCACAAGCGATTGAAGATGCCAAACGTAACGCAGCACTAAACGGCTTTACAAACACATACTTTGAAGCAGGCCCAGCAGAAGAAGTGATTCCTCGCTGGTATAAAGAAGGCAAAACAGCAGACGTACTCATGGTAGACCCACCACGAAAAGGCTGTGACGAAGCACTCTTAACAACCATCTTAGAACAAAAGCCGAAGAAGGTTGTCTATGTATCATGCAACCCCGCAACACTTGCCCGCGACCTTCGAATCCTTGAAGACGGCGGCTACAAAACAAAAGAAGTACAACCAGTCGACATGTTCCCGCACACAGCGCATGTTGAGGTGGTAGCGTTGATGTCAAGGGTAGATGAATAAGTGTAGTTAAAGCGTTGATGTAATAAGGTTTATAGGGTTTCGTCTTCGTTTATTTTATGTGAATAAACGGGCGGAATCATTTTTGTTGTTGGTGTTGGAAGTGCTGGAATTTGGGGTTGAGTTGATAGAATAGACTTGCAGTAGGGGAGTTGACAGAATGGATGACTTTCTATATAAAATGAATAATATATTTTTCATTTTATATAGAGCGATTTTTTTTAGTGAAAAAATAAAAAAACTATTGACAGATTTTAAAAAGTGGTGTATATAATAATTAGAGTTAGCACTCAACGACAGAGAGTGCTAATAATGAGGATGAAAATAAGTAAAGGAGTGGTTATTATGGCAGGATTAATTCCATTCAACAGAAAGCGAAATGATGTAGTGAATACTGGTTTTGAAGATTTTTCCAACATGATTGATGACTTTTTTACAGGTAGCTGGCCATTGCAAAGAAGTTTAGCGGCAGATACATTTAAGATTGACATTCAGGACAATGATACAGAGTACACAATTGAAGCAGAGCTTCCAGGAGTAAAGAAAGAAGATGTAGAGATTACGCTTAACGAAGGAAGACTCAACATTTCAGTGAAAAAAGAAGAAGTTTCTGAAGATAAAAACAAAAAATATATTCATCGTGAAAGAAAATATGCTCAGATGTCACGAAGCATATTCCTTGCAGATGCAAATGAAGAAAGTATTCAGGCAAAACTAGAAGAAGGTGTGTTGACAATTAAGGTACCTAAAAAGGAACAGGTCGACACCTCTAAACGCATCATGATCGAGTAATCGTTGTTTAACAATGTTAATATAAAAAATGAAAACAAGTAAAGGAGTGGTTATTATGGCAGGATTAATTCCATTCAACAGAAAGCGAAATGATGTAGCGAATACTGGTTTTGAAGATTTTTCCAACATGATTGATGACTTTTTTACAGGTAGCTGGCCATTGCAAAGAAGTTTAGCGGCAGATACATTTAAGATTGACATTCAGGACAATGATACAGAGTACACAATTGAAGCAGAGCTTCCAGGAGTAAAGAAAGAAGATGTAGAGATTACGCTTAACGAAGGAAGACTCAACATTTCAGTGAAAAAAGAAGAAGTTTCTGAAGATAAAAACAAAAAATATATTCATCGTGAAAGAAAATATGCTCAGATGTCACGAAGCATATTCCTTGCAGATGCAAATGAAGAAAGTATTCAGGCAAAACTAGAAGAAGGTGTGTTGACAATTAAGGTACCTAAAAAGGAACAGGTCGACACCTCTAAACGCATCATGATCGAGTAATGAAAGGACAGTACATTAGCACACTGGCACAACAACATGCCGGTGTGCTAATGCTTTTTAATTGAGAAATAGTAGCGTAAGTTCATTGGTATAAACATCTGAATTAATATAGAATAAAATATAGGTGGAAATCAATGGTATTAAAGACGTAAGTGGTTACTTGAAGAAACAGTTTATGAATCAAATCAAAGCATTGCTTGAAGCTGAAAGTGATCTTTAACGTAGGCATATAAAGTATGATAACAAAAACAAAGGAAACTAACTCTTTTTTATAAATGAAAAGCTGTTCCTAAAACTATTTTAAGCGACTATAGAGAGTTGGATATCAGGTGTGGTGTAAATTAATATTTTTCCTAGCTAATTGTATTATAACTTGACTTTTCAATATATTGATGCCTAAACCGGCACGATTTTGGATATTTTACCGAGTCGTTTCAGTTTTCATATTAAGAACCATTTCTACACGCGTTACAGCTATTGTGAACGCTGTTCGGTCAAAACCATTACGATTGATATGAATGCCGGATATGAAAAACTCATACAAGAACTGTTTCCAAAAGCGAAGATCATCATCGACCGATTCCATCTCGTTCAATTGATCAGTCGTTCGATGAATCAACTGCGAATCCAAGTCATGAATGGTTTTAGACGCGGGCACAACGAAGATCAGAAGAAATATCGTCGACTGAAAAGATATTGGAAACTACTTTTAAAAAACGAAAAAGACCTAACCTACGCCGTTTATAAACCGTTTGGGTTATTTGGGCAAACGACTTGACAGGACCGTTGTCGATACATTATTGAGTTATGATGAACGTTTACAAGTCAACTATACACTGTATCAATCCCTATTAAACGCCATGAAAGACAAAGATATAAACGCCTTACAAACGCTCTTAAAACAGCCTTTACACGAAGAAATTTCACTCGATTTTAGAAGAAGTATGCGCACATTAAAGCATCACTTAAGTTCCATTGAAAATAGTTTTATGTATCCATTCAATAACGGAAGAATTGAAGGCATCCACAATAAAATCAAAGTCTTAAATCGTGTTGCCTATGGGTATCGTAATTTCACGAACTACCGTCAGCGGATCTTCATTCATTTCAAATTGAAAAGAGCGAGCTGCGTTTCATAAATGAAACACAACTCGCTCGAAAAACCGACTCGTTTATTCTGTTAAATAGTCTCACCAACGTCATTTGACAAAGAACCGAAATTCTCTTATTGCTGTTTTTGATTTATATTCCAAACTCTTTTTTAATATAAATTTCTTTATTTAGTGTAACAGTTTATTTACCTTTAACTATTACTTCATCATTTTCAAGTACGATATCTACATGTTTTACGTCTGTATGATCTAAGTAGTAATCTGTGATTTTGTCGCGTACTTCTTGTTCAACAACACGACGTAACGGACGCGCACCCATTTGATCGTCGTAGCCTTTATCAATTAACCAATCTTTGACATCTTGTGTAACGTCCATTGTGATTCCTTTTTTATCTAATGTTTTTTGAACATCTTCTAGTAATAAGTTCACAATGTCTTTTAATGCATCTTTACCTAAATGATTGAATTTAACGATACCATTGAAACGGTTAAGGAATTCAGGGCGGAAGTATTTTTTCATTTCATCCATAATATCATCAAACTCTTCATTTCCATCACCAAAGCCAGCATTAGAAGTACAAATAATAATTGTGTTTTTAAAGTTAATGACATTACCTTGACCATCTGTTAAGTTACCATCATCCATAACTTGTAGTAATAAAGTTAAGATTTGTGGATGCGCTTTTTCAATTTCATCAAATAAGATAACTGAGTACGGGTTACGTCTAACTTTCTCTGTTAATGTGTTTGAATTATCATCATAACCTACATAACCAGCAGTTGTTCCAATCATTTTAGATACAGCAGTTTGATCACTATATTCACTCATATCTAAGCGAATTAATGCATCTTTATTACCGAATAAATCAATTGCTAACTGCTTTGCAAGTTCTGTTTTACCTACACCTGTAGGACCTACGAAAAGGAAGCTACCAATTGGGCGGTTGCCCTCATCAAATCCAGCACGGTTACGACGAATTGCACGAGAGACAAGATCAACAGCTCTATCTTGACCAATAATTTTATCTTTTAAACGCTTATTAATATTTTTCAATCTTTCGATATCACTTGCATCCATTTGAGATACAGGGATACCAGTTAAACGTTCAATTGAATCTAAAACGTCTTTTACAGTAGCTTTAGTATTATGTGCAACATTGCTATTTTTTAGTTTATCTTCTAGTTCTTTAATTTCTTTTTGAATTTTGTCAGCTTCTTTATATTCTTCATTACTCACGGCTTTACTTTTATCATCTTGTAATTGTGCAATGCGCTTTTCAATTTCCACTTTATCTATTGCGGGACTTTGTGCTGACAAGTGAGCTGCAGTAATATCTAGTACGTCAATAGCTTTATCTGGCAATAAACGTTGAGGAATATATTGAATGGATAAATCTACACAAGCTTTTAATACATCATCTGGTAGTTCAACATGGTGATGTTCTTCAAATTTTTCACGTATACCCTTTAGAATATTAAAAGTGTCATCAGCACTTGGTTCATTAACAAGTACTTCATTAAAACGACGTGCTAATGCAGCATCTTTTAAAATATTATTCCGATATTCATCTTGTGTAGTTGCACCAATAACTGAAATTTCACCACGACTTAATGCAGGTTTAATAATATCTGATAGCCCTTTGCTACCAGAATCACTGCCAGTTGAACCTGAACCAATAATTTGATGGATTTCGTCAAAGAATAACACAATATTTTTCTCTTCTTTAACCGCTGCAACTAATTTTTGAATATTTTCTTCAAAAGCACCACGATATTGTGTACCAGCTTCTAAGGAAGAAATATCTATTGAGATGATTTCTTTATCTTTAATAGATGATGGTACATTGCCTTTAACTATAGCTTGTGCTAAACCTTCAACAATAGCTGTTTTACCTACACCAGCTTCACCAACTAAAATAGGATTGTTTTTAGTACGTCTACTTAAGACTTCAGCAGTTTTTTGGATTTCTTTATCACGACCAATTACTGGGTCTAATAAACCATCGCGTGCTTCTTGTGTTAAATTACGGCCAATTTGATTTAAATAATTACCTTCATCATTTTGTCTTTGAGAATTAGATTGTTGAAATGCATGCGCGTTTTGCTCAGCAGAATTCCCACCTTGCTGCTGTCGTAATTGTGCTAATTGTTCCGGAGAAACTTCTTTGCCATTGATATAATATCTTTTAGTACCGCTATTGACAGATTCTTGCATATCTTGGAATATTCTTCTGAAAATTGAATCAAAATCATTATTGAAATATCCGTTATTCATACATATCACTCCTAAGAAATTTTAGAAATACTTAAGACAACAATAAATACTTAAGACAACAATTAAATCATATATATTATAATATATATATTATAATGAACTAATTGTACAAAATGGTACAATAGAACAAAGTGTCCATGATATCCCTTTTTTTAATGAGATAAAATATCTCCTCTTCCATAAAGTAACACTTCATTCTAAGTATTGTTTACAAGCATAATAAAATATACCTTGGAATGTCAACTCTAAACTGTACAAATTATTTAGAGTGCATCAACTTATATTCAGTAGGTGTTAAATAATCTAATGATTCATGTATTCTAATATTATTAAACCAATGGACATAATCAAAAAGTGCAAGATCAAGTGCTTGTTGGTCAGGGAAAAATGAAAATCGTATTGCATATAGCATAGATAAAATTGATGTGCTGAAAGAAACAGAATTAAAGCGTATTCGAAAGCGATTAATACAGCTTGACGTACTGAATTGGTCAGACGAATATATCATGGAGCATGTTCTTGATGGTACGATGTGGTCACTGCAAATCGACACACCTTTCGAACGAATTGAAAAGCATGGGCATCAAGAATTCCAAAGCAGTGGGATTCATTTGTACAGTGCTTAGAAAATGCACGTCGAAATGCCACCATTTAATTTTTGCCACCACGCCAGAGGCTAGTTCTTCTGGCGTTTTTTCATGTCTTTCTCTAGTAAAAATCGTTCAATCTGCCTATCATCCGTTTAATCCTTTTTCAAAAGGGAAAAATTGTAGGTGTGTATAGCATGAATTGATCGATAAAATGGGAGAGGATGAGTGAGTATGAAGAACGAACATTTAATTGATCCGCGTAAGAAGTTTTCGAATGAGGGTTTTCCAGATCAGGAGCAGGACACGCCTGCTTTACAGCAAAAGATGAAGCCGATGCCAGATTGTGGTGAGGTATCGTATAAAGGTTATGGTCGTTTGAAGGGGCGAAATGCGCTCGTTACAGGAGGCGATTCGGGTATTGGTCGTGCAGCGGCGATTGCGTATGCGCGCGAGGGAGCAAATGTAGCGATTCAATACTTCCCTGGTGAAGAAGCAGATGCGCATGAGGTAAAGGAAATTATCGAACAAGAAGGTCAGAAGGCACTTTTACTACCGTATGATTTACGTGAAGATGCGGCTGCTTCTGAAATTGTCGAAAAGACAGTCGAGGCATTTGGCGGTGTCGATATTCTTGTATTAAATGCGGCACAGCAAATTGCACAAGAGAGCCTGCAGGATTTACACATCAAACAGGTAGAAGATACGTATAAAGTGAATGTGATTAGCATGTATGAAACAGTGAAAGCAGCTGAACCACATTTAGAACCTGGAAGCGCCATTGTTACGACGACATCTGTACAAGCGTTTAATCCTTCTACGCATTTAATGGATTATGCAGGGACGAAAGCTGCGATTGCGAATTTTACTTTGAACTTATCCAGTTATTTTGCGCCAAAAGGGATTCGTGTAAATGGTGTAGCACCAGGACCAATTTGGACACCACTTCAATTAGATCATGGTCAATTGGAAGGAACGATTCCAAATTTTGGTCAAGATACATTACTTGGTCGCGCAGGACAACCTGTAGAGTTGGCACCTGTATATGTATTATTTGCTTCTGATGAAGGCAGCTACATTACAGGACAAATTTATGGTGTAACAGGCGGCGAAGCGATTGATTTGTAAAATGATGGATTTAATGACTTAAAAAAATCGTTTTAAGTGAAAATTTTTATTGTACATTGATTTCAAGTTTGCTAGAATTACTATTTGAAATAGCACACCTTTAAGAACAGTCCAGAGAGACTGAAAAGGGAACAACTTGAGAGCGAACTGTCTACATTTTTAGATGTCTTTGTTTATTCATGCCCTTTTTGTCTACTTTTGGACGAGAAGGGCATTTTTATGTGCTAAAAGTTACGTCACTCTTTTAAAAGTGGTCCTGTGAGGCCCAAAAGGAGAATGGAGTCTTTTCATCATCCATTCATCATAAAAGAGCTCGGTTACATCTTAGAGAACATTGGAGGATTTTGAAATGGACTATCGTAAAAAGACCGTCGTTGCGTCGGTCGCAGGTTTGACTTTAGAAGGTATGGACATTATGTTCATCTCATTTGCGATGACGATGATTATCGCAGAGTTTCACATTGATTTAGCAACAGGTGGATTGATTTCATCCATCACAAACATCGGCATGTTAATCGGTGGTATTCTATTCGGAGTATTAGCTGATAAATATGGTCGTGTCAAAGTTTTCACATATACAGTTTTGCTGTTCGCAGTAGGAACAGCTTTAACAGGTCTTGCGACAAATATTGAACAAGTGTACTTATTCCGCTTCATCGCTGGTCTTGGTGCAGGTGGTGAGTACGGTATTGGTATGGCGCTTGTTGCAGAAGCTTGGCCAAAAAATAAACAAGGTCGTGCATCTTCTTATGTAAGTGTTGGTGCGCAGTACGGTGTTATTTTAGCGGCATTACTAAGTGCAGTCATCTTACCAACATTAGGTTGGCGCGCACTATTCTTCGTAGGTGTAGTTCCCGTTATTTTCGCTTTCATCGTACGTAAAAATTTAGACGAGTCACCAGAGTGGTTAGAAGCTCAAAAATTGAAAAAAGCGAGTAACAAACGAGAGAAAAATAAATTAGGTCAGTTATTTAACTCATCAAAAACAACATTTACAACGATTGTATTAATGATTATGGCGACAGTACAAATCGCTGGTTATAACGGTTTAATGATTTGGTTACCGTCGATGTTACAACAATCACAAGGCTTATCGGTATCAGGTTCAGCACTTTGGACGATTAGTACAGCAGTCGGCATGATTATCGGTATGTTAACATTTGGTCAGTTCTTAGACCGTTTCGGTACAAAACGTGCTTTCGGGATTTTCTTACTAGCATCAGCGTGTGCAGTGTTTATTTACGCATATGCGACAGGTAGTGCCGGTGTATTAATCGGTGGAGCCATCGTCGGTTTCTTCTCAAATGGTATGTTTGCAGGATACGGTGCATTAATCGGCGGTCTATATCCAACCGAAATCCGCAGTACAGCGACGAATACAATCTTCAACTTCGGTCGTGCAGTTGGTGGTTTCTCACCAATCTTAGTCGGTTACATCTTACAAAATTACGATATGAAGATGGCGATGCTTTATTTAGCGGGCTTATACATTATCTCATTCGTTATGATGTTAACATTGAAAAAAGGAAGTACAACACCAGCAACACAGCTTGCGAATTAATCAAAAATGGCTTCGACATGGCAACATGTCGAAGTTTTTTATTTTGAAAAAATCAAGCCTAATTTAGTGCAAAAGGGTTATTTTGTTCGTTTTTTATCGAAAAAAAGACGGAAAAATGTTGGTTGATTCTAAATTTCTCTGATTTCATGCACGTATAATTTGTACTCCAAAATCAAAAGTAGGTATGATGTGATAAAGTAGTTTTATACATCAAAGGAGAGATGGCATATGGATGTAAAATATCCAATTGGTCAATTACAAGTACCAGAAGAAGTAACGTTTGAAGATGTCCAAGGGTGGCTTGAACAGATGGATACGTACACAGACCGTCTACGAAATGCAGTAGACGGATTAAGTGATGAAGAACTTGAAAAAACGTATCGTGAGGGTGCATGGAATGTCCGTCAACTTGTTCATCACATTGCAGATTCACAATTAAATATGTATCAACGTCTAAAGTTGGCACTGACAGATGATTGTCCGACAGTTCCAGCCTTTTTAGAAGAAGAATGGGCGATTACACCAGATACAGAAGTACCTGTGGAATATTCGATTCGCATGTTAGAAGGAATTAATGGGCGTATTATCGCATTAGGTCAAACACTTACAGAAGATCAACTGAATCGTTCATTTATCCATGAACAAAATGGTGAGATTCTCGTCTCAACGAAGATGGCGAAGTTGGCATGGCATGAAGAACATCATTTAGCGCATATTCAAATCGCATTAGAAAAATAATTTAGTGGCTGGGACTTTTCCTAGCCTTTTTACATAGAGGGGTTGTGGTGAGATGGAAACAGTTTATGTAGCTGGTGGATGTCTATGGGGTGTCCAAGCATTTTTTAAAACATTACCGGGTGTATTTGAGACAGAAGCAGGGCGTGCAAATGGCACAAACTCGACATTAGAAGGTGCATATGACGGTTATGCAGAATGTGTACGTGTTACATTTGATGAACAGGTAGTGACAGTCACACAATTGATGGGATATTTATTCGAAGTGATTGATCCGTATAGCGTCAATAAACAAGGAATCGACGTTGGTGAAAAGTATCGTACAGGATTATATAGTACAGAGGCGAAGCATTTGGAAGAAGCGAGAGCATTCATTGATGCACGTTTGGACCATGCAAAAATCGCAGTAGAAGTGAAGCCACTGACGAATTATGTGCGCAGTGCAGAAGAACACCAAGACCGCCTTGCGCGTTGTCCAGATGACTACTGCCATATCCCGAAACATCTGTTGGAGAAATACGTTACACAACACTAATGTCCATTCGCCTTTCTCGTCGTTCAATGTTAAACTATTGAAGTAAAGATTGTAGGAGGTTTAACATGACAAATAACGATATTTTAATTCGTCTACGTTATGCGTTAGATATTAAAAATACAGATGTAGTAGAGATGTTCCGTTTAGGCGGTATGAAGTACACAAAGGATGACATCTTAAATATGCTGAAAAAGGTGCAAGAAGATGAAGCACCACCAGCAGGTTATATTGAGGTAACGAATGACATGTTAGAAGCCTTTTTAAATGGCTTAATTACATTCAAACGTGGACCACAAAAGCCGAAGCCAGGTCAAGAAAAGCCAAAAGTAGAAGCAGTGAAAGATCATGCGAATAATATGCTAATTAAAAAAGTGAAAATCGCATTATCGATGACAAGTGAAGATGTACTCGACATACTATATGATGGTGGCGTAAGTGTATCAAAAGGTGAGTTAGGTGCGATTTTACGTAATCCAACACATCGTAACTATAAAGCTTGTGGCGACCGTTTCGCCCGTAACTTTTTACGTGGTTTGACAATGCAATACCGCGAAGATACAAAAGCATAAATGATGACACCAAAACGCAATTGTGTTTTGGTGTTTTTTTATCTATTTTCTATTCATGTTGTCGATATTATAAAAAACAACTAGGAGCTACAACATGAAAAAATACATACTTATTCTACTTTTATTTTTAAGCTGCCTTACGGTCGCATTTGAAAAGAACGTAGCAGCTAAAACAAACACCATTACTTTTTCGAATAAACAAGTGATGAAAACTTGGTTTTATCCTTATCGAGATCCAGCAGGGAAGGTTGCGGCAAATGCGATTCGTAGTCTACAAGGTTTTACAATCAATGCGAAAAAGGATATTTATGTGAGCTATGCGACAGATGACAAAACAACATATGGCTATATTTATCACTATTATTCAACAGGAAAACTAGTAAAGAAAAGTACGCGTCTTGTGATAGGACATGGACAAGCGATTTCTAATTATAAAGATTCAATTTATGTCGTTGTAGATATTTCAGGTAAGAAAAGCTATCAAATGTACAAAATCGATGAAAAAACATTGCGTGTGAAGCAGTCATGGATACTGCCATCTAATATTCACCCGAACGTACTCTACATGCATAATGAACGCGAAGCTTCTGTCGTATCGAAAGTAACAGAGGGTTATCATATCAATCGTATTACATTAACAGGTAAGCAAGCTGTACTGGATACGAAGAAAAGAATCGTTGTAAAAGGATTAGTTGGAACAACAGTTAAAAAACCAGTTCAAGGCTTTACGTATGAAAAAGGGCTTTATTATATTTTGTCAGATGGTCAATATGGTGTGATTGATGCGAAAGGTAATCTAAAACGAATAGCACTGCAGACAAAGCGAGAACCAGAAGGGATTGGCTTTGTGAATGGGAAAATGGTGATGGCATTTAATAATCTGAATGAACTATTCAAACAAAAATAAAATGCGTCAAATCAATTGGTAGAAAATGATGGGAAATGGTTGTGTGAAAGGGAACTTAGGCATAAAATGAAAACGTACGATATTTCGCCTTTTTTCTTCTGAAAAATCATGATTTATGCAACTTCTTTCGTTTTTTGAGGTCCTATTAGCGTAGAAACCGAACAAGTGGTAGAACCTCAATGACTTTAATCGTTTGAAAAAACGATGAGAGGGTATGGATTGTGTAGCATTGAAGAAGAAGGAGTACGATCGTATGACACAACAAGACCGACAAAAACAGACATTAAAAGATGATGTAATCGATCAACTAATGGCGATTGGCGTATATAAAATCAAAGACTTACAACTATATCAAGTTCCATTACATATCCTTGTTCAGGAGTATAGAAAACACGTAAGTTAATTGAAAAAAAGCGAGAAGAATACAAGAAAAAATGTTAAAATGAAGAGATTGAAATAGGACATTGATTGTAATAGATAGGAGAATATAAATATATGTGTGGATTTACAGGATTCGTAGGCGAAGTAGCAAACTCAGATGTAGTTTTAGAAAATATGATGAACCAAATTATTCATCGTGGTCCAGACTCAGCAGGGGCTTATACAGATGGTGAGGCGGCACTTGGTTTCCGTCGTTTAAGTATTATTGACGTAGAGCATGGTAGCCAACCAATTTACAACGAAGATCGTTCACTTGTATTGATTTTCAACGGTGAAATTTACAATTTTGAATCAATTCGTGAAGACTTAATTGCAAAAGGACATACATTTACAACACATACAGATAGTGAAGTATTAATTCATGGTTATGAAGAATACGGTACAAAATTAGTACAAAAACTACGTGGCATGTTTGCGTTTGTTATTTGGGATAAAAATAACAAAAAATTATTTGCGGCACGTGATATGTTTGGTATTAAACCACTTTATTATGCGCAAATGAACGGTACATTAATGTTTGGTTCAGAAATCAAAAGTTTCTTACCACACCCTCATTTCGAAAAAGCATTAAATGAAAAAGCGTTAAAACCATACTTAACATTCCAATTCCCTGTATTAAACGAAACATTCTTTAAAGGCGTATTCAAAATGCCAGCAGCTCATTATATGACATATGAGAACGGTAAAGTTGAAATTACACGCTACTGGGAACCAAAATTCAATCCAGAAGAGCGTCCACTAGATGAAATCGTAAGTGAGATTGATGATACAGTACGTGAATCCATTAAGGCACACGAATTCTCAGATAAGAGCGTAAAAGTAGGTTCATTCCTATCTTCAGGCGTAGACTCTAGTTATGTAGCATCTGTTTTAAAACCAGATAAAACATTCTCAGTCGGTTTCGCAGCGAAAAAATTCTCAGAAGTAGACAACGCAAAAGCATTATCTGATGAATTAGGCATTGAAAACGTAAGTGAAGTATTAGATCCAGAAGAATGCTTCAATAAAATTGGTGATATTCAGTACATGATGGATGAACCACATTCAAACCCATCAATCGTACCACTTTATTTCTTAGCAGAACTAGCGCGTAAACATGTGACAGTTGTTCTTTCAGGTGAAGGAGCAGATGAATTATTCGGTGGTTACGAAGAATACGATGATTCACCAACGATGCGTAAATATAAAAAAGTACCAGGATTCATCCGTAAACCAATTGGTAAAGTAGCAGAAGCATTACCAGAAGTACGCGGTAAACACTTCTTAATGAAGGGTGGCTTACCTGTTGAAAAAACATTCATCGGACAAGCACACATTTTCGAAGAAGATGAGTCAGCAGCAATCTTAAAACCAGAATTCTTAGATGCGCCAACAGTTGAAGAAATCGTTATGCCTGTTTATCGTAAAAATCCAAACGAAGATGATTTAACGAAAAAACAATTACTAGACTTAAACTTATGGCTAGTGGATGACATTCTATTAAAAGCAGATAAAATGTCAATGGCACATTCAATTGAGCTACGTGTACCATTCTTAGATCGCGAAATTATGCGTGTCGCTTCAAAAGTACCTGCACGTTACCGTATCAATGAAGAAAATACAAAATACGCATTCCGTAAAGCATCTGAACGTGCGTTACCACAAGAGTGGGCAAAACGTAAAAAGATTGGTTTCCCAGTGCCAATTCGTCTATGGATGCAAGAGGAAAAATACTATAACCAAATTAAAGCAACATTCGAATCAGATACAGCAGCGAAATTCTTCGATCAAAAAGCGATTGTACAATTGTTAACAGATCATTATGAAGGAAAAGCGAAAAACCAACGCAAAATTTGGTCAATCTATGTATTCCTTGTATGGTATAACCAATATTTCGGATAATCTGATTGAGGGAGCTAATGACATTGTTTAAGAGAAGTAAAGTCAGTTTGTCTTTGCTCCTCTTTTGCATTTTATTACTTAGTGCATTATTAGGTGGATGTACGAGCATTTTTCCTGCAAAAGAGGAGCAATCAGAAAAAGCGATTAAAATATTGATTGTGGAGTTCGGAAGCGGGACGCCTATCCCTAATATGAAAGTGAACATTCGTGACGCGAATACGAATGAGTTGGTTATGGAAAAAACAGCAGATGCCAATGGAGAAGTGGATATCTATGGTTTAAAAGACGGTAAGAAGTATCTCTTTACACCGTCTTCTATTTATGAGAGTGAGAGCGAAGGGATTGCTCAACTTGTCAAAGTAGAAGAATCAACAAGTTATATTCGTTTAGAAACGTACTATGTACGTAATCACAAAGGAGCCAATGTACCTGTTGTTTTGCAAAAGCCTGTTTTTCCACATGGTTGTGAAATTACAGCATTAACAGCAGTTCTACAATTTTACGGAGCCAATGTGACAAAAGAAGTCATGGAGAAAAAATATTTACCAAAAGGGCCACTTGTGCGAGCAAATGGTGTTTGGATTGGTCCTGATCCAGCGAAAAAATATGCTGGAAACCCTGCAAGCGAGACGGACGGTATGTATGCTTTTGCGCCTGTAATTGAAAAAGCAGCACAAAATTACATTAAGCAAACAAAAACAGCATTAAAAGTTCATAACATGACAGGTGCTTCAAAAGAACAAATTTTGGATAAAGTAAATAAAGGAATTCCGGTCATTACATGGGTGACACTTGATTTAACACCACCGCAAATGAAACAAGGGTGGACGATTAAAGGAACAGATCATCGCATCGAAATGTATCGTAATTTACATGTTGTTGTTGTGACAGGCTATCAAGATGGAAAAGTAATTGTAATGGATCCATTAAAAGGATATGTCGTCCATAATGAAGAAGACTTTTTTAAAAGTTTTAAAGAGATGAAATCACAAGCAATTGTGCTTGGAAAATAAAGATAAGGCAGATGATGAACAAGTGGCAGAGCAATCATTTTTACCCATTTTAATAGGTTCCGACATGAATGCCTATGGAATGGCACGTGCTTTTTACGAAGCATATGGAATTAAATCCGTCGTTATTGGACGTGCACATTTAACACCAACACAAAATAGTCGTATTTTAGACTTCTACGAAGAACCAAAGTTAAAAGAAGACTTTTTAGCAATTATGCAACGTACTGCGAAGAAATTTGCAGGGCAAAATTTATTATTAATGGGTTGCGGTGATGATTATGTAAAACTCATTATTAAAAATAAAGATGAGCTTGTAAAAGACTTTACGGTGCCTTACATTAATGAAGAATTAATGGATCAAATTCTCTTAAAAGAGAATTTCTACGAGATGTGTGAAAAGTATAATTTCAGCTATCCGAAGACAGATATCGTTACAGCTGAAAACTACGAGAACTTCTCGCCAGATATTCAATATCCAATCATTTTAAAAGCATCGAATTCAGTGGAATACTGGGCTTGTTCTTTCCCAGGTAAGAAAAAAGTATTCGTTGCACAAGATGAGGCTGAAAAAACTGCGATTTTAAAAGCAATCTATTCATCGTCTTACCAAGATGCGATGATTGTACAAGAATTCATTCCTGGTGACGACTCATATATGCGTGTATTAAATGCGTATATTGGAACAGATGGTAAAGCGAAATTAATGTGTTTAGGTAATCCAATTCTTGAGGAACACTCACCTGAAGGAATCGGTAGTTACGCAGCAATTATTACAACATACGATAAAGAGTTAATGGACCAAGTGAAGTTCTTCTTAGAAGATATCGGTTTTGAAGGTATTGCCAACTTCGATATGAAATATGATTACCGCGATGGTAAATATAAATTATTCGAAATTAACTTACGAAATGGTCGCTCAAGTTACTATGTGACAGCAGCTGGCTATAACTTAATGCAATATGTAGCAGATGACTACATGCTTGGTAAAAAACAAGATTTAGTCTATGCAGATAATGAGCATTTATGGACGGTTATTCCGAACGGTGTATTATTCAAATATGCACAAAACCCAGAGTTGAAAGCAAAAGCACGTCAACTCATTAAAGAAGGTAAAGTAACGAATTCATTATTCTATAAGGAAGATATGAATGTAACACGCTACGCAAAACTGACATTAAACAGTCTGAACTATTACCGCAAATATAAAAAATACTTTAATAAGAAGGGCTTGTCTTAATCTATGACTAAGAAAACATTAGGTATTATTGGTGGTGTAGGTCCATTAGCAACGATGTTGTTAGGGGAGATGATTGTCCGAAGAACGAAAGCTTCGACAGACCAAGAGCATATGCATTGTATCATTGATAATGATACGAGAATACCTGATCGTACAGCTTATATTTTAGATCATACAAAACCCAACCCGCTTCCTGTCATGGTACAAGATGCGGGGAAATTAGTCGGAATGGGTGTAGATGTAATCTGCATTCCTTGTAATACAGCACATTATTTTTATGACGATTTAGCAAAAGACACAGCCGTACCGATTTTGCATATGATTCGTGAAACTGCACAAAAAGTGAAAAATCTCGGTGCAAAAAAAGTAGGTGTCCTTGGAACAAAAGGAACACTTTCAACGAATTTATATCAAAATGCTTTACGCGAACAAGGGATTGAGCCAATCGTTCCAGATGATGCGTTACAAGATGTATTAATGGAAATTATTTATGAGTATATAAAGGCTGGGCGCAGCATTTCGAGAGAGATGTGGCAGCGTATTGAAGATGCAATGTTTGCAGAGGGCTGTGACCATATTGTATTAGGATGCACTGAATTATCCATTGTCAATCGCGATTTTGCATTGGACCAAGATTCACGTTACGTGGATGCGATGGTAACATTAGCAGATCGTGCGATTGAAGTATGTGGATATGAACATGTATAAATAAGCATCAGAGAGGGAGGAATCACAGCATGTATGTGGTTTCTCCTTCTTCTTGCAACTTGAATTCATGGAAACGTAGGAATTTTGTATAAAACAGATGCTCACATAGCGACAATTTATGTTTTAATTAAAGAAGATGAAAGAAGGTGGCGTTAAAATGACTTTTTTAACACAATTAAATGAAGATTTACAAGCAAAATGGAAATTTGAAAAAACAATGCCGATTCAAGATGAGATGATTCCAGCGATGTTAGCTGGACATGACGTAATTGCTGAATCGCCAACAGGAACAGGGAAAACATTAGCGTATGTCTTGCCAATCCTTCAACAAGTAGATGGTACAAAGAAAAATACACAGGCGTTAATCGTTGCACCGTCACAAGAACTTTGTATGCAAATTACAGATGTTATTCGTGACTGGACGGCTGGAACACCGATTACAGTTGTACCGTTAATTGGTGGTGCAAATACAGCGCGCCAAATCGAAAAGTTGAAGAAAAAACCAACAATTGCAGTGGGAACACCAGGGCGACTAAACGAATTAGTACGTGCGAAAAAATTAAAATTACATGAACTGCGTTACATCGTATTAGATGAAGGTGATCAATTACTTGGACGTGAATCACGTGTGATTGTGAAATCATTCATTGATGGCGCAAACCATGACCGTCAAGTAGCTCTTGTATCAGCTACAATTACAGATGAGATTGAATTAGTAGGCGAACGTCTAATGTCTGAACCGAAGCGCTTTAAAGTACGTCCAGAAGATATTCCAGACCAAGGGAAAGTCATTCATTCATATATGAAAGTAAGCGTACGTGAAAAAACAGAATTACTACGTAAACTATCTCATATTGAAGGATTACGTGGTCTTGCATTTGTGAATAACTTAGACCAATTACTAATGAAAGAAACAAAGTTACAATATTTAAATGCACCGATTGCTGTACTGCATGCAGAGATGAAAAAAGAAGAGCGTAAACAGGCGCTTGAAGCATTCCGTAAAGGAAAAATCCGTATTCTAATTGCAACAGATGTAGCGGCACGTGGTTTAGATATTATGGGCTTATCACATGTGATTCATGTGGATGTGCCACATAACCGTGAACAATATTTACATCGTTCAGGCCGTACAGGTCGTGCAGGTAAAAGTGGTGAAGTTTTAACACTTCTTACTTCATTCGAAGAAAAAGAATATAAACAATATACACGTGAACTAGAAGACCGTCCGACTGAACGTATTTTAAAAGGTGGACAGCTGATGGATGGTAAGGGTGAATATCCACATGCTTCACGTAAACCAGAAGAATTACGTCGTAAACAACAGAACCGTCGTGGTGGTAATGTTGGCAATCGTGATTCCAAACAAGCAAATGGTTCAAAAAAACCGTATAATCAAAGTGGAAGAAAATTTTCAAGCAAAAAGAAATAAGTAAATAAAGGGGTATGATGAGATGAGTTTTGAAGAAAAATTAGCGCAATTTGCAGAATTAGCTGTAAAAGTAGGCGTAAACGTTCAAAAGGGGCAAACACTTTTAATTAATACTTCAACAGATACAGTTGAGTTTACACGTATGGTTGTGAAAAAAGCGTATGAAGCAGGGGCAGCACGTGTAACTGTTAATTTTTCAGATGAAGCAATTGATCGCGCATTATTTGATTACGCACCTGTAGAGGAATTCGAAAAATATCCACGCTGGATTGCAGAACAACGCGATGAATTAATCGAGCGTAAAGGTGCATTACTGTGGATTGATGCAGCAGATCCAGACTTATTAACAGGTGTTCCTGTGAATAAATTATCAACACATCAAAAAGCAGCAGGTAAGGCACTTGAAAATTATCGTGATGCTGTAATGAACGACAAAATTGCATGGTCAATTATCGCCATTCCTTCAAAAGCTTGGGCGAAAAAAGTATTCCCGCACTTACCAGAAGAAGAACAAGTTCCAGCACTTTGGGAGGCCATCTTCAAAACAGTTCGAATTGGTGAAGGCGATGCGGTACTAAACTGGGAAGAGCATCTGATTAAATTACACGCACGTGCAGATTTATTAAATGCGAAACGCTATGCAAAATTACACTACACAGCACCAGGTACAGATTTATGGATTGAATTACCTGAAAAACATATTTGGCAAACAGGTTCAAGTCGTACACCAGAAAAAACAGAATTTGTAGCGAATATGCCAACAGAAGAAGTGTATACATTACCTTCTAAGTATGGTGTGAATGGCTATGTATCGAATACAAAACCACTTGTATATCAAGGAAATATCATTGATAAATTTACACTGGCATTTGAAGATGGTGTCATTGTCAAAGCAGAAGCAGAGATTGGACAAGACTTATTACAAGAGATGATTTCTTCAGATGAAGGTTCAAAATATCTTGGTGAGGTAGCACTTGTACCGCATGAATCACCTATTTCTGCATCAAATATTTTATATTACAACACATTATTCGATGAGAATGCTTCAAATCATTTAGCTGTTGGTGCAGCATATCCAACATGCTATGAAGGCGGAAGCGAATTATCTGAGGCTGAACTAGACGCACATGGTATTAACTCATCGATTACACACGAAGATTTCATGATTGGTAGCGGTGAGATGGATATTGATGGTATTTTGGCAGATGGTACAGTTGAACCAATCTTCCGTAAAGGAAATTGGGCATTTTAAATAAATAGAAACAATAGCTTAGGTTATAGGTGTAAACACACCATTTGATATGAGTATAAGAAAAACTGGAATCGTGTTGTGGCGCGGTTCCAGTTTTTCGTTGCGCACTCTAAAAAGAAAAGCGAAATGTTTTATCTATTCGTAGACATCTAGTTGACGTATAAACAGGGTAAAATAAGCATACGTGAATAAATGAGGAGCGAATGAACATGAAAGTATTAATTGTTGAAGATGAACAAGCCATTAGCCAAGTGTTAAAGGTTTATTTACGTAAAGCAGGTTTTGAAACAGAACAAGTCTTTACAGGTAGTGAGGCCTTTTTTATATTTGAACGTTTTCAACCAGACCTTGTATTACTTGATGTGATGTTACCAGGAAAAGATGGTTGGACAATTTTAAAAGAAATTCGTGAGCAGTCACAAACACCTGTGATTATGTTGACTGCACTTGGTGACACACATTTTAAATTAGATGGCTTAAATGGTGGCGCAGATGACTACATTGCCAAGCCTTTTGAAGCAGAGGAAGTGGTAGCGCGGATTAAAGCCGTGTTAAGACGCGTGAATCAACCACAACATGCAGTGAAGCAGTTTGGAGCTTTACAAATTGATTCAACAGCGCATCAAGTTCACCTGCATGGAGAAGAAGTGACACTCACGCCACGTGACTTATCCGTACTATTATTTTTAGCAGAACATCCGAATCAAACATTCACACGTGATCAATTATTAGAGCATGTGTGGGGCTGGAACTACGATGGAAGTGACAGAGCAGTTGATTTATCTATTAAAAGACTGCGTAAGGCGTTACAAGCGTGGTCAGCCGATGAGGGTGAAATCCGTACACTGCGAGGATTGGGGTATCAACTACGTGTTCAAAAATCGTAAACGCATCTCACTACAAACGTATTGGATGACGCGCTATTTACTCGTATTACTCATTGGTTTAGCAATTGTGGCACTTATTTCAGCCATATGGATTCGTCATACAAACGTATCGTATCGCATGGATACAATGGAAGTACTAGCAGAACAAATAACAAACCAATTAACAGATGTAGAGAATCCAACAAATGATGTGCCGAATCGTTTTATTGGCGATCCTGAGAAGTTCCCAAGACAAGATATAAAACCAAAAGTCTATATAACAAATACAGACGGGGATGTACTAAATGAACGTGCTATGGGACCAAAAATCACCAAAATTCCAAAAGAGGTACTAACTTCTTCAGATGAAAAACAGACACTAAAAGACTTAGATGGTATATCGCAAACCTACTATATGGTGAAGAAAAAAGTAGAAATGGATGAGAAGCATGTAGGCTGGGTTGTTATTATGGAAGATGAAAAAATGATGACGCGCTCGAATCAAGCATATGGTCAACTAGCACTAATGATTGGAGCACTTGCACTCATTGGACTTGGAGCTAGCTATTATTTAACTTCTCGATTAGTTCGTCCAATTCGGGAGGTAGCTGTAGCAGCCAAGCAAATCCAAGAAGGGAATTATGCTATCTCTTTGCCAGATCATCCAAAGGAACGAGAAGTATATGAACTTGTCACGTCATTTACTGAGATGGCGAATCGTCTTGAACAACTTGAAGCGATGCGCACAGAGCTTTTAGCAGGTGTAACGCATGAATTAAAAACGCCTGTAACAGCAATTGACGGCTTACTTCAAGCATTAAAAGACGGTGTTGTTACAGGAGAGGAAGCACGTGAATTTGTACAGATGGCAATGGTCGAAACGAAGAAAATGAAAACGATGGTAGGTGACTTACTTGCTTTTAACTCGTTTGCAGTCAATGCCATCCCACTTAAATTTGAAACTAAAGAAATCAATTCGTATGTAGAAAATACAATGAAACAATGGCAAACTACACAAGAGTTTGAACAAGTTCAGATTACATTAGATGAACATGTAGAACCAATTCACCTCTCGATTGATCCCGTCCGCTTCCAACAAATTTGTACGAACTTATGGACGAATGCAGCACAGGCAATGCATGAACAAGGTCATATTCATATTCGTCTGCAAGCAGATAAAGAAAAGGTGCGGATTTTTGTTCAAGACGAGGGAAGTGGTATTCCGAAAGAAGAACAGCCACTTATTTTTGATCGTTTTTACCGAGGTGAAAATAAGAAGTATGCGATTCGAGGTTTAGGATTAGGCTTACCACTGAGCAAAATGATGGCACAGTCAATGCAAGGTGACTTACGTTTAGTGCATAGCGATGAACAAGGTACGTGTTTTGTGATTGAACTGAAAAGAAATGAAGCATGACATCTCGTTGACACATTCCTTCTTTATAGTGAAGATAGTTCAAAAATAAGGAGTGTCAAATAGATGAAAAAGAGAATGATCTGGGCAATCGCTATCATCTTTGTTTTAGTTGTTGGAAGTGGTGTATATTATGCAACAGCCAAAACAGGATATGTCGCAAAAGTAGGCGATACGAAAATCACACAACAGCAACTGAATAATGTTTTAAATAAACAATATGGTAGTGCAGCACTTGAAACATTAATTCAAGACCAAGTAATTACACTTGAAGCAGAAAAACAAAAAGTAACAGCAAGTGATGCAGAAGTAGATGCACAATATAAAAAAGTCGAAACACAATACGGCGGAGCAGATGCACTTGAATCAGCACTTGAATCGAATAACATGTCGAAATCTGATTTTAAAGCGAATTTAAAAACGTATGTACTCGCATCTAAAATGATTGAGAAGGATTTAGATACATCTGACGAAACATTAAAAGCTTATCTAAAAGAAAATCAATCTACATTCGATACAGCAGCGCAAGTGAAGGCCAGTCATATTCTTGTAGAGAAAAAAGCAACTGCGACAAAAATTAAAAAAGAGTTAGATGCAGGTGGTGACTTTGCAAAATTGGCGAAGAAATATTCAACTGATACTGCGACGAAAAGTAAAGGTGGCGACTTAGGCTACTTTACGAAATCAGAAATGGTGGAAGAATTTGCAACACAAGCTTTCAACATGAAAAAAGGTGATATTAGTGACCAAATCAAAACAGATTATGGTTACCATATTATCAAAGTAACAGGTACAGTCGATGCAAAAACAGCGAAGTATGAAGATGTCAAAGACAAAGTAAAAGAAGCGTATATTGAAGCGCAAATTAGCGCACAATATTCAAGTTGGTTAACAGAGAAAATGGCAAACTACGACATTACAAATACAATCAGTAAATAAAAAAAGGAGCAGTATGAGAATTATCTCTCATCTGCTTCTTTTTGCGTTAATACTTGTACACCGCGAACGATATTCCAAATGACAATCGCCAATGAGAATAAAGCCATGAAAATGATGAAAATAATGACACCTATACCAAGTGCAGCACCTGTTGAATCACTCATTTCAGCTGATGCAAAGATACCCATTGTTGCTAAAATAATAAAGAAAATAACTGCAGGAACATAAAGTAACAAGTGAGAAATAAGTGCATGTGTTGCGTGTTTTTTTACATCACGATCTTTTACAACGAGCATAACAATCAGCGGTAAAATAAAGCCTGCAAAGAAAATACTGAAGTAACAAAGTGATGATAAAATACGATTATTCTGTTCCATGATAACCCTCCCTTTTGTTCATAATAACTTATATACGTATAAAAATGGAAATCGTTTCATGCTATTGCTATATTTCGTTAAATTCAGTAGAATGAGAGTGTTCAAAAATAATGATGTAAACCACAAGGGGTGCATACGTGCTGAGAGAGAGTTTCGACTCCAACCCTTCGAACCTGTAAGTTAACACTTGCGTAGGAATGTGGATAGAAACCGACATATAACGATGTCAGGCTCTGTCCTGATGTCGTTTTTTTATCTAGATTACCACAGGAATTGTGTAAGACATCAAATTAATGGAGGTTCATAAAGATGAACAAACAACGATTATTAATGATGATTGAGGTGGCCATTTTTGCGGCGATTGGTTTTATTTTAGATAAACTATCGTTTTCGATTTGGGCACAGGGTGGTTCCATTAGTTTAGTTATGGTACCAATCGTATTGATGGCGATGCGTTGGGGAACATTACCAGGGCTTGCGACAGGTCTTATTGTAGGGGTACTACAAGTTTTAACAGGTGCAAGCATTTTAACCCCATTACAAGGGTTTTTAGATTACTTCTTTGCGTTCACAATTGTTGGGATTGCAGGCGTTTTCCGTCCAATGGTGATTCGTGCTTCAAAACAGAAAAAAGATGGCGCAATGCTTGGCTGGATTTTAGTGGGTACAGCAATTGGTGGAATTCTACGACTGATTTCACATACAGTAGCAGGCGCAGTATTCTTCGCAAGTTATGCGGGCGACCAAAACCCGTGGATTTATTCGGTTGTTTATAATAGCTCGTATATGATTCCATCTATTATTTTAACAGCTGTCGTGATTTATCTATTGTTTAGAGCAGCACCTAAGTTATTCGTTCAAAAGACGTATTAAGAATAAAAACGTAGCGACTAAGAAATCGTTACGTTTTTTATTATATATATATCCACCTAAATAAAAACTTTTACTGAATGTATGAAAGAATGCATAGACTTTTTATATGTATCTACAAAAATTATGATATAGTTAAGAGTAGAATTTTATATAGAAGGGACCGTTATACATGATTGCAACAACTCAACAAGAAATCGATGCGTTATTAAAAGCGGGTCGTGCCATGGCAGAAATTCGCGAGGCAATGAAAGCTGCGACAAAACCAGGCGTTACAACAAAAGAGCTAGATGAATTAGCTGGTAAACTATTTGAAGAAAAAGGTGCAGTATCTGGACCAAAAGCAGAATATGACTTCCCAGGTTTCACATGCATTAGTGTAAACGAGGTCGTAGCACATGGTATTCCAAACGATACACCTCTAAAAGAAGGCGATATGATTAATATTGATGTATCAGGTCATGTGGATGGTTTTTATGCAGATACAGGTATTTCATTTATCGTAGGTGATGCTGAAAAGCCAGAATTACAAAAATTATGTGATGTAGCACAGTCAGCTTTTGATCGTGCTATGACAAAGGTTAAACCAGGTTCTAAATTGAATCAAATTGGTAAAGCTGTAGAACGTGAAGCGCATGATAATGGTTTAAAAGTAATTATGAACCTAACAGGTCATGGTGTAGGACACTCATTACATGAAGAACCACAATATGTATTGAACTATTATGATGCATGGGACGCTACTTTAATGAAAGAAGGTATGGTTTTCGCAGTAGAACCATTCATCTCACAAGCAGCTGAAAATATTATTGAAGGTACAGATGGTTGGGCGTTTTTAACACCAGATAAATCATTTGTAGCACAACTAGAACATACAGTAATCGTGACAAAAAATGGCCCGATTTTAACAACAAAAATTGATTAATAAAAAGAGGAGAACGAAAAAATCGTTCTCCTCTTTTCTATAGTGTAAAACATGTTAATAGATTGTTCTTGGCTTTTTACGCATAAATAGAATACCAGCAAGTAATACACCACTTAAAAATAATGCAGCTGTTGTTACTAATAATTCCTCAAAGTTATTTTGTACAGCAATTCCTAAATAGAACCAGATGAATAGAATCGGGAAGTAAGGATCGTAATGATGAAAGCGGATGTGAAGTGCAATGGCTACAAAGACAGTCAATAAGATGACGGCCCATAGCGGTTGACTTAATCCAAAACCATCCCAACGTGCTGCAACAAGTAAGATTGCTAAATTGAACATAATAAGTAATACGAGCCATGCTAAATAAAGTGATATAGGTAGGCGTGTGGTCATCGTATTCTTTTCAGGTAGTAATAAATACATACCAGCAAGTGCAAGTGTACTGAATACGAGTATCATACATGCGATGATGAACTGACTATTTTGCCAGTAATAAATCCAAACGATTGAAAGGACCATACTAATTGTAAATAAAAAACTTTGTACATGTGTAATCGCAAATTGTTTCTTTGCAAACATTTGCCATTGTTTGTAAATCCAATATAATATAGAGAGATAGATGAGTGCCACTACATAAAAGACATAGTCGGATGGATAAGCTAGAATGGTATAGCTATTTGCAACATCCACTGTCGTTTGACCATTGAATGGAAGAATGGCAGCAGATACGCTGACAATCATCATTGCTAAAAAACTGATTGTCATTAACAATAGTCTGCCCAAAAGATCTCCTCCTCATCAAGATTTTTCGTATTTAAAAATACTAACTATCATTATACACGTCTTTCATAGTGCAATCATTTTCAATTTGGTGAACGTTTCATAAAAAAAGGGTATATATAATCAGATTCAGGAAAAGGAGTGTTTACATGACTCAATCTTTAGAAGAATTAAATATGGATAAGAAGTTCAATAGTAAGAAGTCGTATAAAAAAGAATTAAAAAAATTACAGCTAAAAATGTTAACGTTACAACAGACGTTGCATCGTAATAATATCGGTTTAATTATAGCCTTTGAAGGAATGGACGCAGCTGGAAAAGGTGGCGCGATTAAGCGCTTGATTGAACGATTAGATCCACGTGGTTATGTTGTACATCCAATTTCAGCTCCAAAGCCACACGAATTACGTCACAACTACTTACAACGTTTCTGGCGTAAGCTACCGTTTAGAGGAAGTATAGGTATTTTTGACCGTAGTTGGTATGGTCGTGTATTAGTAGAGCGAATTGAAGGTTTTGCAACGGAAGCTGAATGGACACGTGCTTACCGTGAGATTAATGAGTTCGAGCGTGTACTGACAGATGATCACTATATTATTTTGAAGTTCTGGCTACAAATCACAGAGGAAGAACAATTGAATCGTTTTAATGCACGTGAGAAGGATCCATATAAATCTTGGAAGCTAACAGATGAAGATTGGCGCAATCGTAAAAAATGGCCTCAGTATGTTCAAGCAGCAAATGATATGTTTGCTAAAACAGATCATCCGAATGCACCATGGATTTTAGTTGCAGGTAATGATAAAAAATATGCAAGAATCAAAGTATTAAAAGAAACAATTAAGCATTGTGAATCGAAAATTAAAAGTATGGGAATTGAGATTGATTACCCAGATGAGAAATAGTTTTTTAGTTAAAAGCTCATGAAATTGTGTAGAGAGAGATGATGTGGCATGCTTTACTTAGAGAGCGAACGCTGTATATATCGGGTATTAATTGAAGAAGATGCGGAAGCATTAACAAACCTAGTTGTACAAAACAAGCGATTTTGGTCCATCCATGAGCCACTTCATAGCCCTGAATATTATACGAAGAATTTTCAATTGAAGCGAATTAACGATTCGATGCATCAAATGAATATGCGTCGAGAGTATAGTTTTGGAATCTTCCTTAAAAATACGAAAGAGTTAATTGGTCATATATCGATTTATTCCATTAAGCGCTTGCCTTTTTCGAGTGCGTTCATCGGTTATTCCTTAGATGAGCGCTTTACTCGTAAAGGAATTACAACAGAAGCGGTGGAATGTATTACAAAATTCGCCTTTGAAAATTTGGATTTACATAGAATTGAAGCCTATGTATCGCCAGCGAATGAAGGGTCTTATCGTGTGCTAGAAAAAGTCGGTTATCAACGTGAAGGGTTGTTAAAACAATTACTTTATATTAATGGTGTATGGGTAGATCATTATCTATATGCGAAGCTTGCAGAGGAACATTGAAAAGGTAAGACACTTTGGTATAAGTGGAAAAGACAATTTAAAAAGAAGTTTTAAAAAAGAACCGCCGTCTCACCAAGACAGCGGTTCTTTTTATTATTATAGGTCGTAGCCGTTTGTTACAAGTTCAAGTTCGCCTGTTTTTGGATCAATGATTAAACCATGTACAGGTACATCTTTTGTGATTAAAGGATGGTTACGTACAACGTTTACGCTACGTTTCACTTCTTCTTCTAAATCAGTGAAACCTTTTAACCAATCCTCAACGTCGATTCCTGTATGCGAGATAATTTCAAATGTCTTATCATCTACCCCACGTGATTTAATTTCGTTGATGACTTTTGACGGATCCATTGAATTCATACCACAGTTTTTGTGTCCAACTACAAGTACTTCCTCTGCTTTTAAAGCATACACTGCAACCAAAACACTTCGCATGATACTGCCGAATGGATTGTTAATTTGTGCCCCTGCTGTTTTGATCATTTTCGCATCACCATTTTTAATGTTGATTGCTTTTTGTAATAATTCAATTAAGCGCGCATCCATACAAGTTACAATCGCTAACTTTTTATTCGGCACTACATCCGATACATATGATACATAATCTTGGTTTTCTACAAATTTTTTGTTAAACTCTAAAATCTCATCTAATTTTCTCATTACAAACTCCCCTCCCACATTTAATTTTATCTAAAAAAAATAAAAAATTAAATGTTTATGGTAAAAATGCATAAAAAGAACGATTATTTAAGGTAATGTAGTGTTTCTGTTGAGAGACCTGTACCAATCGCAACCGCTTCAAGAGGAGATTGTGCTCTGTAAACTGGAATAAATAGTTCATTTGCTAACCATTCATCTAATCCTTGTAGTAAAGATGTCCCGCCAGCAAGAACGATACCACGCTCCACAATATCACCAGCAAGTTCTGGTGGACAAGATTCTAGAGTACGACGAATCAGTTCTAAAATCGCTTGGAATGTTTCAGATAAGCAATCTTGTAGCTGCATCGAATCAATTGTAATACTACGTGGTAATCCTGTGACTAAGTCACGTCCTGTTACGGTCATTTGCGCTACTGCATGTTCAATTGGTGCATGACCAATCTCAATTTTGATTTCTTCAGCAGTTTTAGCACCAATTAATAAATTGAATTCTTTGCGTAGATAGTGAATGATATCATCATTAATTGAGTCGCCACCAATTTTGGCAGTTGCCGTTGTTACAATGCCACCTAATGAGATGATGCCAACTTCAGTTGTACCACCGCCTAAATCAACAATTGCGCTCGCTGTAGGTTCGTTTACAGGTAATTCTGCTCCAATAGCTGCAGCAACAGGTTCATCAATTAAAAATACCTCTTTAGCTCCACATTGGCGTGCAGCATCCTGAATAGCTAAACGCTCAATCGATGTTGCCCCAGAAGGTGCACAAATAACGATGTTCGGTTTTTTAAATCGTCCTTTGTCTTTAAAGACGCGATCCAAAATCGTTTTTAAAAGAGTAGTTGCCATATCAAAATCTGCAATGACACCATCTTTAAGTGGGTGACATACTGTAATATTCGGTGGTGTTTTTCCAATCATTGCTTTGGCTTCATGACCAATCGCAATTACTTGCTTTGTTGTTGTATTGACAGCCACGACAGATGGCTCATTCAAAATAATACCTTTATTTTTTACGTACACTAATGTGTTCGCTGTACCTAAATCAATTCCAAGAGCTGAAGATGTAAACATCAAACAACGCCTCCTCTAGCTTTGTATAAATATCTAATATGATAAAAAAATAACAAATCAGTCGTTTTAATAGTATAAATGAAGAAAAAAGGGAATGATAGTTTAAATATGAAGGATAAAAAAGGGAATAAAAATAGAGTTGTTGATATATCAATATGTAACGGCTTTTATTAGGATAAAAGTCTACTATTTAATTTTTTTAAATGCGCTAAATGTGTTAGAAGAAGAAAAAAAATTTATCCTACATTTTAATAAAAAATCGCTTTTTTATGATGTCATATAAAACAACGCCTCGTCTTAAAGACGAAACGTTCTTTTAAATGTTTCCACTAGAGATTAAAATGCCCAATTTCCGTTACGGAATACAGGTATACGTTCATTATCTTTTGTAATACCATCAATCTGCATATCACCAGAACCAATCATAAAGTCGACGTGTGTCATACTGCGATTTAGTCCTGCTTTTGCGAGTTCTTCTTGTGACATTTCTGTTCCGTTCTCTACACAAAAAGTATAGGCACTACCAATCGCTAAATGGTTTGAAGCATTCTCATCGAATAGTGTATTGTAGTAAAGGAGACCAGAGTTTGAAATAGGTGAATCATGTGGTACAAGTGCTACTTCACCTAAGAAGTGAGATCCTTCATCTGTTGCAACTAAATCCTTTAATACTTGCTCACCTTGTTCAGCGGATACATCTACAATGCGGCCTTTTTCAAACGTGATTTTAAAGTTGTCGATGATTGTTCCACCGTAGCTTAATGGTTTTGTACTGCTTACATAACCGTCTACACCATCCTTAAAAGGTGCTGTGAAAACTTCTTCAGTTGGGATATTCGCCATAAAATCAAACCCAGCTTCATTCTTACTACCACCACCACTCCAAATATGGCGTTCAGGTAATTCAATTGTTAAGTCAGTACCAGGTGCTGTGTAATGTAATTTGTGGAAGTGATAACGATTCAATTCATCTACCTTCGTACTAAGCTGTTCATCATGTGCTTGCCAAGCTTCAACAGGTTGTTCTAAGTCAGCGCGTGTCGCTTTAAAAATAGCTTCCCATAGAGCAGGAACTTGTTCTTCAGTTGGTAAGTCGGCAAACATCATAGCAGCCCAGTCTTTTGAAGGGGCTGCAGCGACAGTCCAGCTAATTTTGTTTGCTTGTGAGGCTTGACGATATTTTTCTAAACCTTGACCTGCAGCTTTTTGGAATGCTGCAATTTTTTCTGGCATAATCCCTTTTAATAAGTCAGGGCTAGATGATTTTACTTTAATAAAAGCAGCCCCATGTTCAGCTAGCCATTCTTTTTCAACTGTTTGCCAAATAGGAAAGTGGTTGAATTCTTCAAGTGGTGCATGTTCAAAATGTAAACGACTAATAACATCATCATCATAATGTACAAATACTTGTTTTGCTCCAGCTTCATATGCCTTTTTAGCTAATGCTTTTGCAAGTTCTGAATTCTCAACTGTCACGTCAATAAATAAATATTGATCTGGTTGAAGATTTGATCCTACACGAATTAAAAGTTCTGCATAATTTTCTAATTTTTCTTGAAAACGTAACATTAAAACCCATCCTTTGTTAATATAGAATTAATAGAAACTTCTATTCTATTTTCAACTATTTCGGTTAACGAATCAAGTTAAACATATAAAATCAAAAGAATAATAACAACTGGTACTAAACACTCTATTATATGTAATTTGGCAGTGAACGTTTGTACATAGAAATTTTCATGAAATATCCAATGAATGTAGTAGATGTTTATTAAGATTTAAGAATTTACACCGAAATATAAAGAAGAATGACGACTTTGGAGGTTCTGAAATGGATATATCATCAGTTATAGGGATTATACTTGGACTTGTCTCTCTTATTGTAGGGATGTTCTTTAAAGGTGTAACACCGGATGCCTTACTTAATCCAGCGGCGCTTTTTATTATCATTTTAGGAACGATTGCTACTGTTGTAATTGCCTTCCCAATGAGTGAGCTAAAGCGCATACCAAAATTATTTGGTGTTTTATTTAAGGATAAAAAATTAGTAAGTGATTTAGAAATTATTCAATTATTCTCAAGTTGGGCAGATTTAGCTCGTCGAGAAGGTTTGCTTGCCTTAGAGAGTAAAGTGGATGAAGTAGACGATTCATTCCTTAAAAATGGTTTAACATTAGCAATTGATGGTCAAAATGCAGATTACATACGCGATGTGTTAACAGAAGAAGTAGAATCAATGGAAGAACGTCATAGTGCGGGGGCGCAAATTTTTACACAAGCGGGTACTTACGCGCCCACATTAGGTGTATTAGGAGCTGTAATTGGTCTGATTGCAGCGTTAAAAGAATTAGATGATGTTGAAAAGTTAGGTTTAGCGATTTCAGCAGCCTTCGTTGCAACATTACTCGGTATTTTTACAGGTTACGTATTATGGCATCCATTCGCAAATAAATTAAAGCGAAAGTCAGCTGTTGAAGTAAAACAGAAGATGATGATTATAGAAGGTATCCTTTCAGTATTAGAAGGGGAGGCTCCTCGCGTAATCGAACAAAAATTGGCATCATACTTACCGAAAAGTGAACGTGCTAAAATAATTGGCGAAAGCGGGGCGGATGGCCTTGGCAAAGAAAGCTAAAAAACATAAAAAACATGAGGAACATATTCCAGAGTCTTGGCTAATTCCATATGCAGATATTTTAACGCTATTACTAGCACTCTTTATTGTATTGTTTGCATCTTCATCTGTTGATGTGAAGAAGTTATCACAATTATCCGCTGTATTTAGTACAGTATTTGATGGTGGTTCAGGCGTTATGGATAATCCATCACCAGTCGAAACAGATATACCGAGTAGCGAAACATTAAGTGCGTATCAAGAAGATCAACGTCAGTTAAAAGAAATTGAGACAGATGTAGAACAATATATCGCAAGTAAAGAATTAGAAGGGAAATTCGATACAAAGATGACAGAAGATGGTCTACTCATTACGATTAAAGCAAGTGTTCTATTTGACCCTGGTCAGGCCGTCATCTCATCTAAATATGAATATATTGCAAAAGATTTGGCGAAAGTACTTAATTTAAAACCAAAACGTTCGGTTGTCGTGTCGGGTTATACAGATACAGTACCAACTACGGGTAGTCAGTTTTCTTCAAACTGGGAGTTGAGTGCAATTCGTGCAGTAAACTTTTTAACCTTACTTGTAAATTCGAATAAAGAACTAGATCCTGCTTATTTCAGCGCCAAAGGATATGGTGAGAACAATCCTGTCGCATCGAATGATACAGCAGAAGGAAAAGCTAAAAACCGTCGTGTAGAGGTTCTTGTGCAGCCTTTAGTAAAAGAAGATGGTTCATCATATGAACAAACAAATAGTAAATAGAAAAAGAGGGTGGAGTAAAATCCAACCTCTTTTTATTGTTTAGATATAGTACATAAAAAAGAAGTACAATGGGAAAATCCCAAAGCACCTCTTTTACTTATTTACGCAGTGAGCCAAGTTCTGCTACGATTGCTTGCATTTCACTTGGACTAAAAGCATCGCGCTTATGTACTAATTCATATAAGTACACAAGATCTTCGTAACTCTCCGTGTCGAAGTTTTCAGGTTTCATGGCATCTGCATTGACCATGCGTAATTTTTCTTTAATCGCTTCAATCATGAAGTGAATATTTTCTGTAGATGGCGTTGTTAAATCCAAAAGGAACCCCTACCTTTCAAAGTTGGTTACCTTTTATAATTCCATTCATACAGCCAATTGTCAATGACAATTTGATTTAAGATTTACTAGCACGTAATGCTAATTTTTCTTCTTTTAATGTTTTTTGAATAATACGTGTTTCAGCTACAATAACACCTGATAAACCGACAAGGCCGATTAAGTTAGGAATCGCCATTAAGCCGTTCGCTACATCCGAGAATGTCCATACAAGATCAAGAGATGATGTTGCACCTACATAAACAAATAATACGAAGATGATACGATAGATTGTCCCAGCGATTGGTGTCTTTACAAGATATTGTAGACACTTTTCACCATAGTAAGCCCAACCCATAATTGTTGAAGAAGCAAAGAATACAAGACCGATTGCTACAACATATGGGCCCCATGCACCTAAGAATGTATCAAATGCAGCCGTTGTTAATTCGTTCGCTGCCATATCTTTATTTGTATAAACACCTGACATAACGATTGTTAAACCTGTAATTGAACAGATCAAAATGGTATCTAAGAATACTTGTGTCATCGAGATTAAAGCTTGACGACCTGGTAAGTCTGTTTTTGCAGCAGCAGCAGCGATTGGTGCAGAACCAAGACCTGCTTCGTTTGAGAAAATCCCACGCGCAACCCCGTAACGAATCGCAGCACCGACAGCACCACCACCAGCAGCAGAGAATGAAAATGCATCTTTAAAAATAATACCAAAAGCAGCAGGTACATCTGTAATGTTCGTAAAGATTACAATTAAACCAGCAAGTAAATAGAAGATTGCCATAACCGGTACAAATACAGCTGTTACGCTACCGATTGATGAAATACCACCTAAAATAACTAACCCTACAACAACGGTTAATACAATACCTGTAATCCAAGGCGCAACATTGAACGTGTTACTTACAACACCAGCAACTGAGTTCGATTGTGTACCGTTACCGATACCAAATGATGCGATAACACCGAAGAAAGCGAATAGAACTGCTAACCATTTTTGCTTTAGACCACGCTCTAAGTAGTACATCGGTCCACCAGCCATTTGTCCTTTTTCATCTTTCACGCGATATTTTACGGCTAATAGTGCTTCACCGTATTTTGTTGCCATACCTAATATTGCAGCTACCCACATCCAGAAAATTGCTCCTGGTCCTCCTAGAATAACAGCAGTGGCTACCCCGACAATATTACCTGTTCCAACTGTCGCAGCTAAAGCTGTCGTCAGTGCTTGGAATTGTGAAATATCCCCTTCAGCCGATTTGTCATGGTTTTTTGAAAATACTAATTTTAAAGCAGTTGGTAACAAACGAATTTGTAAAAAACCAATACGAATTGTTAAGTAAATCCCTGTCCCTAAAATTAAGACGATTAGCGGTACCCCCCATAACACGCCTGAAACCTCGCCTAAAAATGCATTTAACTTATCTCCCAAAGCCCCCATTGAATTACCCCCTAAAAATGTAATTTTTCTTTAAAATGGAAAAATTAAAGTATACAACTATTTTCATAAAATTCTGTTAAATTGTCAATACCTAAAATAAATTTATATTATAACTATTTGTTATAATAGAACGTATGCTAGCATAATGGTTTACTTACGAAGGAGAAGGGTACTATAATTGGGGTTAGAAAATACATAAAAAACCGGAGGAGATAAATATGGGAAAAAAATTAGTGTATGGTATTTTAGCAGGAGCAGCAATTGGAGCAGCAGTAAGCTTACTGAATCGCGAAACACGAGAAAAAGCAGTACAAAAAGTAACGAACTTCAAAACAGATGCACAATATTACTATTACAATCGTGATGAGCTGAAACAAAAAGCAACAGAGAAATTTAGCAAAGTACAAGGCATTGTAGAAATGGTTATGGAGAATAAAGATTATTATTTGGAAAAAATTGCTGAATTTAGAGAAACACCTAAATTAACTGAGGAAGTAAAAATTGCGAAAGAGGTAACGAATCAAGGTGTAGACGATGTTAAAAAAGCTGAAGATGTCATTCACCTATAAACTTTAAGAAGGGGGAGGTTTATATGGCGAGGAAAGCAAAAGTTAAACATTCATCTGAAATGTTCGAGCGTTTAAAAATGATGCAAGTTAAAAAGAGACAACGCGATATTGAAGTAGATGAACTCGATTATACAACGCGTAAAGGGTATATAAAAGGCCTAATAGAAGGTATAAAAAAAGCAGATGTATCAAGTTCAGGAGCACAACTGGCCTATTTCTTCCTTCTATCATTATTTCCATTACTTATTTTTATTTTAACGCTTGTTCCATTTCTAAATTTGCGTCCAGAACAAGTTTTTCTATTTTTAGAAACAGCGTTACCATCTGAAACCTATAATCTGATCAGTTCCACATTGAGAGAAGTTTTGGATACGCGCAGTGGGAGTTTATTATCAATTGGTATTATTGCAACTTTATGGTCTGCATCCAATGGAGTAAATGCGCTTATCAAGAGTTTAAATCGCTCTTATGGAATTGAAGAAACAAGACCTTTTTTAATTGCTAGAGGAATGTCACTTATTTTAACCTTGATGTTTATTGTGTTAATTATTGTAGCTTTAGTCTTACCTGTATTTGGTCAAACTATTGGAAAAACTTTGTTTAATGAAATTGGATTAGGAGATAACTTTTTAATAATTTGGCAATACGTTCGAATTATTTTACCACCTATTTTAATAGCAAGTGTATTAATAATTGTTTATTGGGTGGCACCAAATATGCCATTATATTTAAAAAGTGTCATTCCAGGAGCTCTTTTTGCTACTGCTGCTTGGATTGCTGTGTCATACGGTTTTTCATTCTATATTAGTAATTTTGCCAACTATTCCAAAACATATGGTAGTATTGGGGGAATTATTGTTTTAATGTTATGGCTTTATATTATTGGTATTGTATTAGTGATTGGTGGACAGTTAAATGTAGCGACACAAAGAAGAACTGAACAGAAGATGCGAAGAATGGATCAAGTATCTAGGCAAGAAGAAAAAGGTAAAATTTCAACAAAAGTATCTTCAATTTAACAAAAAAAGAGCAACCTCTAAAATAAAGAGGTTGCTCTTTTTTTGTTAAATTTTTGTGCGTAACATACGCAAACCATTTAGAATAACTAGAATCGTACTACCTTCATGTCCGATAACGCCGAGTGGTAAGTTAACAATTTGCAAGAAGTTAGAGATGACTAATAACATAATAATAGAAATAGAAAAGATAATATTTTGTTTCACGATTCGTTGCATTTTACGTGCTAGTTTAATGGCATGAGGAATTTTTGATAGATCGTTTTTCATCAGTACGACATCTGCTGTTTCAAGTGCTACATCAGTTCCTTCACCCATCGCAATTCCTGTTGTTGCTGTTGCAAGAGCAGGCGCATCGTTAATACCATCACCAACCATACCAACGAATTTATATTCTTTCAGTAATTCTTTTACATGTTTTACTTTTGTATCCGGTAGACATTCCGCAATCGCTTGTTCAACGCCAGCTTCTTTTGCAATGACGTTAGCTGTATTATGGTTATCACCTGTTAGCATAACTGTGTGAATACCCATTTCATTCAACTGTTGAATCGCAAGTTTTGACTGTTCACGTACAGTATCTTTTAGTGCAACTAATGCTACAATCCCTTCATCATTTGCCATGAAGATGACTGTTTTACCTTCGTTTGTTAACTGATCTGCTAGATTGTTTTTAAATGCACGAACACGCTCAAAACCGACGAATTCAGGTTTACCAACTTGATACACTGTGCCATCAATTGTTCCTTTTAATCCCCAACCAGGCATGTCTTCAATTTGCGCTTTACGGAAAGTAGATACATTTTGTTCTTCTGCGTACGTTGTAATTGCGATTGCAAGTGGGTGATTAGATTGTGATTCAATCCCTGCTAACATCGCAAGCAATTCTTTTTCGTCTAATCCATCTGCAGTGACGAAATCTGTTACAACTGGTTTACCTCGTGTTAATGTTCCTGTTTTATCAAAAGCAATAGCGCGTAATGCACTTAAATGTTCGATGTGTAGACCACCTTTGAATAAAACACCACTACGAGCGCCACTTGAAATTGCTGATAGTGTTGCAGGTGTAATCGCTGCAACAAGCGCACATGGAGAAGCAACAACTAGTAATACCATCGCGCGATAAAATGTTGTGTTCCAGTCCCAATCTAATAAATAGTGGGGAAGGAAGAGCATAAGACCTACAACGGCTAAAACAATTTTGACATACGTTCCTTCAAAACGTTCGATGAATTGTTCAGAAGGTGATTTTTCACTTTGAGCTGACTGTACTAATTCAATAATTTTTGAGAAAAGTGAATCTGTATTTGGTTTTGTCATTTCGACAATTAATGTACTTGTTAAGTTTACTGTACCAGAGAATACTTCGTTTTGAATTTGTTTTGTTACAGGAATTGATTCACCTGTAATCGCTGATTCATCAATTGTTGAAATCCCTTCAACGACTACACCATCTGTTGGCACACGTTCGCCTGGTTTAATGAATAGACGATCCCCAACTTGTAATTCAGAAACTTGTACACGCTTTGTTGTACCATCTTCTAATAGTAAGTTTGCGACTTCAGGTTGTAAGTCCATTAGTGCTGAAATCTCTTTATGGCTTTTGTTCATCGCATAAGTTTCCATTGCACCACTTACTGCGAAGATGAAGATTAAGATGGCACCCTCTGTCCAATAACCGATAATTGCTGAGCCAATTGCAGCTAAAATCATCAATAATTCGACGTTCAAGGTTTTTTCTTTAATGGTCTCCTCAATACCTTCTTTTGCTTTTGTAAAGCCACCAATAATGAATGCAGCTAAGTATAAAACAACTACTAATGTAGTCTCGCCAATATTTTTGCTTAGAATCCATGCCACTAAAATAAGTACACCTGATAATAGGGCTGCAATCATTTCATGGTGTATTTTCATTTTCTCAATTAACGATTCATTTGTTTTTGTCATTCTTCCTACCTCCTTGAGAATGGATATCATTATCGAAACGGATATAAAATCAATAAAAAGCTTAAATATCAATGATTTTAGTTCGATTTATTTCTTTTTATTAATTTATAATTATTATAAATAAAGGGAGGTTAAAAGTCAACTAAATGAGAAAATGACATTGATTATCAATTAGATAGAGGATTTAAATTAGAATGATTATCGTTAATGATTAGATAATAATATAAAAAAGCCGTAACGAAATGAATCGTTACGACTTCGATTTGTTTATTAGAATACGCGTTCAGCGTGATCTGCTAATTTTTCAAGTGATGATTTTTGAACATCTGCATGTAATGAGTTACCGTGAGAATCCATTGTAACTACCGCTGTGAAGTCTTCAACACCTAAGTGCCACATTGCTTCAGGGATACCAAATTCAAGTAAATCAACACCATCTACTGATTTAATACAGTCAGCATAGTACTGAGCAGCACCGCCGATTGCATTTAAGTATACGCCGCCATGTTCTTTTAATGCTGCAAGTGTTTTTGGACCCATGCCGCCTTTACCCATTACTGCGCGAATACCGAATTTTTTCATGATGTCGCCTTGGTATGGTTCTTCACGAATAGAAGTTGTTGGTCCAGCTGCTTTTACAGTCCAGTTACCATCTTCATCTTTAGCCATTACAGGACCACAGTGATAGATGATTTGACCATCTAAATCAACTGGTGCATCGTGGCTCATTAAGTGGTGGTGGATTGCGTCGCGTCCTGTGTACATACGACCAGAAATTTGAACAACATCTCCAACTTTTAATGAACGGATTTTTTCTTCTGTAATTGGTGCAGTTAATTTTACAACTTCGCCTTGTTGTTTTGTTTCAGCTTTTGCTTCTTCTTCAAAGCTGATTTTTTCGCCGTCTTGGTAGTGCCATTCCATAATTTCGCCAGTTTCAGCGTTAATGTTAACAGCCATACGACGATATGCCCAACAGTTGTATGCTACTGATACGAAGAATGAAGCAGGGATACGGTGCATAACGCCGATTTTACAACCAAGTAATGTTGCTTCACCGCCGAAGCCCATTGTACCGATACCGAATGTGTTCGCTGTTTTGACAACGTACTCTTCTAATTTTGCAAGATCTTCATTTGGATTCACATCATCTACGTGACGGAATAATTGTTCTTTAGCTAAATCGTATCCAGATGAACGATCGCCACCGATTCCAACACCGATGAAGCCTGCTGAACAGCCTTGACCTTGTGCTTGGTAAACTGAGTGTAAGATACATTTACGGATACCGTCTAGGTCACGACCAGCACGACCTAAACCTTCTAATTCAGTTGGTAAGCTATATTGAATATTTTTATTCTCACAGCCGCCGCCTTTTAAGATTAACTTCATTTCGATGTAATCTTTTTCCCACTGTTCAAACTTGATAACTGGAACACCTTCGCCAAGGTTGTCACCGCTATTTGCGCCTGTTAATGAATCAACGGCGTTTGGACGTAGTTTTGCGTCAGCAGTTGTTTGTGCAATTGCTTTTTTAATCATTTCTTTGATTTCGATTTGGTTTACGCCAACAGGTGTTTTAATTTTAAATGTTGGTAGACCTGTATCTTGGCAAATTGGAGATACATTATCATCAGCCATGAAAATATTGTTTGCGATTGTATCTAAACTCATTGCAGCGCGAGTTCCAGCATTTTCAGCTTCTTTCGCTTTTTTAATAGCACGACGAACGTCTTTTGGTAAGTTAGTAGATGTTTCTGTTACTAACTTATAAATGCTATTCTCAAGGTTTTGTAAATTCATAATAAAAAGTCCCCCTCAAAAGGTTTTATGTGAATCATTTTATATTATAACGTGTCTGAGTTGGGAGAAAAAGAGAATATATAGAAATGCAGTGATTTTTTCAGAAAATTGTATGCAACATAGACAGGAAAAGTATGAACAAAAAAAGAACAATTCGACTGTAATCGATTGTCCTTGTTTCGTTTATCTATTCTTTTTCTTCTGAATCAGTGCGTTTTTTAAATGTATCCATTTTTACTTCGATATCATCTACCATGGCAATTAAACGATCGATATCTTCTAACTCAGTCGTTTCAGGGTCGATTGCGTCTAGTACTTCCATGAAAATTTGCAGACGTTCTTTTAAATAGCTTACTTGCTGATCTTTATTTGTAATTGATTTACCCATCAGTACACCTCGTTTCATTGCTAGAATAACGGATTTTAAACATTTTAGCAAATCCATATAGAGTTCATTATTATCCGAATTTTCCGTTTATACATGAATGTATATTTACTAGGACTAAAATATGATACGATATGTTTCGGCGTTCAATTTATAAGCAAATTTATCTGTAGAAAGGAAGAAACTTGGTGAAAAATAACGATATTGCAAAAAAACGTTTTTGGATATTAGTCATCATCGTGTCGATTTCGGGTTTTTCTCAAGGAATGTTATTGCCGCTTATTTCAATCATTTTTGAAAAAGACGGTGTTGCTTCCTCACTCAATGGTTTAAATGCCACAGGTTTATATATAGGAACATTACTCATTGCACCATTCGTTGAACAACCTTTACGTCGTTTTGGCTACAAGCCTGTCATCGTTACAGGTGGGGCACTCGTATTTGCTTCATTATTTTTATTTCCTTTATGGAAAAGCGTATTATTTTGGTTCATCTTACGGTTAGTTATCGGGATTGGAGATCATGCGCTTCATTACGCAACACAAACATGGATTACAACGACAGCACCGCCTGAAAAATTAGGGAAGAATGTCGCGATTTACGGTTTATCATTCGGTCTTGGTTTCGCAGTTGGGCCTCAATTCGTTCCATTAGTTGAAATTAATGAAGCATTACCATTCATTGTTTCTTCATTACTATGTTTAGCAGCTTGGTCACTGATTTTCTTCTTAAAAAATGAAAAACCAGAACCAATTCAAGTGAATCAACATGGGAACACATTCGTACGTTATAAACGTGCGATGAAATATGCGTGGGTTGCATTTTTACCACCGCTTGTATATGGCTTTTTAGAATCTTCATTAAATGCCATCTTCCCAGTTTATGCAGTAAGAAATCACTTTGATTTATCAATGCTTGCCTTTACACTATCTGCATTTTCAGTAGGGGGCATTCTAACACAAGTACCACTTGGAACACTTGGTGATCGCATTGGTAGACGAAAAGTATCGCTCATTGCACTTGGCGGTGGCGGTTTAATGTTTTTATTTGGTAGCTTTTTCGAATCATCTGAGTGGATTATTTTAATTAGTTTCTTATTAGCTGGCATGTTCTGTGGTTCTGTATTCTCTCTCGGTATCTCATATATGACTGATTTAACACCGAAAGAGCTATTACCAACAGGGAACTTACTATGTAGTATTTTCTTCAGTGTTGGTAGTTTAGCAGGACCATTCTTAGGTGGTGCGTATGTACAATATGTGAATGCAAGCTTCCTCTTATTAATTGCAGGACTTATATTATCCGTATTCTTCATCGCATTAATTTTCGGTAAGGAAAGTAAAAAAGTAGTATAAAGAAAGAGGTAGGGAAAATTCCCCACCTCTTTTTTGTATGCTAATCAATTTTAAATTGATTAATCGCTTGTTTTAATAAGCCAATCTGATCTGATAAATCAGTTGCAGACTCAGCCACTATTTGCACCACTTTTTGTTGTTCTTCAATCGACTCAAATACTTCTGAAGTAGCAGCAGCATTATGCTGGCTAATTTGCGCGCTATGGTCAACAGAAGTTACAATGACGTCTTTTTGTGTCATGAGTTGTTGCACACTTTGGTTCACTTCTGTAATGGCTGTCTGAATTGAAGCGACTGTTTTTTGAATTTCTTCGAAAGATGTACCTGTATGTGTTACTGCATCGTTTTGTTGTTGAACAATTGCAGCTGTGCGATTAATTTCAGTATTGGCATTCATCGTTTCGGTTTCAATACCTTTTAACGTATTTTGTACACTCTTTGTTGAAGATGCAGTTTGCTCAGCTAGTTTACGCACTTCTTCTGCTACAACTGCAAATCCCTTACCATGTTCACCAGCACGTGCTGCTTCGATTGAAGCATTCAGCGCTAATAAATTCGTCTGTTCAGAAATCATATTAATCGATGTGATAATATTTTCGATTTCTTTCATTTTAGACGATAGATTGTGGAATACGGCTTGCACATGTTGTACTAGTTTTGCTGATTCATTCGACTTCTCTTGAAGAATTGAAAGTTGTGTTAAACCATTTGCATTTGCTTTTTCCATCGTATTTGATGTTTGTAACATATGTTGGTTTTTTTCATGAAGTTCTGTAATCTCTTCTGTTAAATGATCTGTCGCTTGTTTTGTTGACTGGCTATCTACTAATTGTTTATGCGAACCTTCAGACATTGTTTGAACACTATTTGAGATTTCATCTGTTGAAGCAGCTGCTTCTTCAGAAATAGCTGTTAAACTCGTTGATGTATCACGAATTTCTGCGATGGATGTATCAACATCTTGGATTAACTGTTTTAAACTAATTACCATACTGTTAAAGTGATTATTCAATTGACCGATTTCATCTTCACGTTTTACTTCATCTAAAGGAATTGATAAATTGCCACTCGCGATTTCTTTTAATTTAGCTGTTAGTTTCTGAATGGGACGAGCGAATGTACGAGCTAAACGTAATGTTAAGAAGAAACCAATAATTAATGAAATGACAAGAGCAATCGACATCATTAATAATAACTGATTTGCAGGTGCATTAAAGTCTTTTTTGTATGAACTTGCTGCAACAATCCATCCCCAATTCGGATCGACTTTTGAGTATGTAATTTTATCAGCCGTTTTGTCCATATCATCTGGCAAGTGGAATGGATACGATGTAAAACCGCCACCTTTATCAGCCGTTTGAATAATATTACGAATGAAATATTGTCCGCTACTATCTTGTAAATCCCATGACTGTTTATCTTCAATATTAGGGTGACCAATCATCATACCGTCTTTTTCTAAGAAGAAGATGTAACCACTCTCGCCTAAATCTGTTTTATTCGTAATCGGACGAAGGCCTTTATCATTCTTTTGTCCAATCGTTACTTCTTTTACTTTTTCTTGTGCTTCTTCAAGTGACATTTCACCTGAAGATACTTTTTGATTGTAGCCATCAATCAATTGCAATGTCGAGGTCACACTGTTTTTTACAATCGTCTCGCCTAATTCATTCATACTATTTTTTGCGTTGATGAAACTCACGATTCCGATGATTAAACAAGGAATCAGCATAAGGAGTAAAGAATTCAGCATAATTTTCCAATAAATTGAATTTAGTATTTTCTTCACAGTTACCTCCTAATAAGATGTGTCAATATATCTATTATGTATTCACTTAAAAAATAAATCAACATATTTGGAAAAAGAAGGTATAATGAATTTTGTTTTTAAATAGCATTTTCTTTTGGAAAGAGAGAAAGTAATGATTTATTAGACTTTTTTTGTAAAAAAATTGCTGTTTTTAATATAAAATAAGGTGAAAATATAGATAGGGAGATGAAAGAGTTGGAAGCTAGAGCAGCAAATTTTTTACACCTTGAAAAAACATTAATGTATGGACGATTAGATGATTTTGAAGAGTTATTATCAAATGATTTCGTTGAATTTGGAACATCTGGCCGTATTTATAGTAAAGAGATGCAATTAAATTCCGTAGATACAAAAGGATTGGCGGCATGTCCATTTATTATTAAAAATTTTTCTGTTCAGCAACTCGCACCGACGATTGTTCACATTACATATCAAACAGAAACGATTGACAATGGAAGTCAATCTAATCGCAGTTCAATCTGGAAGTATGAACATGAAAAATGGCGCTTATATTTTCATCAAGGAACACCGACAATATCATTTTAATATAATAGAGGAAGAAGGCAGATTATATGAATGAATTTTGTAGTTGCGAAAGATTAACACATATAAAAGTAGAAGCAGATTTTTATACAGATCCACTATGGTGCAGTATTTGTGGTTATAATTTAGATATTGATGAGTTTCCACTAAGAGAACTAATAAAAGAGAAGTTAATGTTATGGGTAGAAAAATATGAAGACGTATTAGAAGAAAATTCCCATCAATCGTCATTTGAATATGAACTTAACAAGCAAGAATATAATCAAGTTGGATTAGAATTAACAGAAGAAATCAAAAAGGATATAGGTCATCAATATAATATCTCATTTTCATATGTATAAATAAAAAGAAGATGAACATTTCATTTTCCTTATTTAGAGTTCGCAACGAAAAAGGTTCTTTGTCAAATGACGTTGGTGAGATTATTTAATAGAATAAAAGAGTCGGTTTTTTCGAGCGAGTTGTGTTTCATTTATGAAACGCAACTCGCTCTTTTCAATTTGAAATGAATGAAGATCCGCTGACGGTAGTTCGTGAAATTACGATACCCATAGGCAACACGATTTAAGACTTTGATTTTATTGTGGATGCCTTCAATTCTTCCGTTATTGAATGGATACATAAAACTATTTTCAATGGAACTTAAGTGATGCTTTAATGTGCGTATACTTCTTCTAAAATCGAGTGAAATTTCTTCGTGTAAAGGCTGTTTTAAGAGCGTTTGTAAGACGTTTATATCTTTGTCTTTCATGGCGTTTAATAGGGATTGATACAGTGTATAGTTGACTTGTAAACGTTCATCATAGCTCAATAGTGTATCGACAACGGTCCTATCCGTCGTTTGCCCAAATAACCCAAACGGTTTATAAAGGGTGTAGGTCAGGTCTTTTTCGTTTTTTAAAAGTAGTTTCCAATATCTTTTCAGTCGACGATATTTCTTCTGATCTTCGTTGTGCCCACGTCTAAAACCATTCATGACTTGGATTCGCAGTTGATTCATCGAACGACTGATCAATTGAACGAGATGGAATCGGTCGATGATGATCTTCGCTTTTGGAAACAGTTCTTGTATGAGCTTTTCATATCCGGCATTCATATCGATCGTAATGGTTTTCACCGAACAGCGTTCACGATAGCTGTAACGCGTGTAGAAATGGTTCTTAATATGACAACTGAAACGACTCGGTAAAATATCCAAAATCGTGCCGGTTTGGGCATCAATATATTGAAAAGCCATGCGCCCTCTGGCGTATTTAAATTCATCGAACGACAGGTTTTCCGGGAGTCGATTCGTTGGTTTCAAGCATTCGTTCGCATACGCTTGAATAAAGCGTTGTACAGAAGACACCGAAATCATCGCATCTTGGGCAATCAACGTGATGGATTGCGCTTCGGTCGCTTTCATCGTAACGCGTGCTTTCGTTTGATTGGAAATAAAACAATGGCGATCGACAATAGACGAACGCGCCACGAAAGTACAGGAACAGCTTTTACAAAAGAAGCGCTGTTTTTTGAGTAAAAGGAAGGTACGATGCACCCCCGTGAGTGGCAGCGTGATGCGAGAGGTTTGCGTCCCGTTTTTAATCACGGAAAAGTGTTCATTTTTCATACCACAAACCGCGCAATGGATCGGTATATAGGTAAGTGTAGCGGAAATAAATTTACATACCTTTCCTCTATCTTGCTTTATTTCCACGCATGCATCGGAAAAAGTGATGTTTGGGTCTTGTATATCTAGTAAATTTTTAATATCATGAGTAGTGTGCAAGTGAGTCTCTCCTTTAGTATGGGTTTTAGTCGACTTTTATTCTATCGGGAAACTCACTTGTTTTCTATGGTTTGACATAAAAAATAACGCTAGTGAAGTTCCAGCACCGATCTCATGTGAGTTCGGTGCTTTTTTCTTCACCAACGTTATTTATTGTAGAGCCACGAAAAAACGGAACCACATGGCAGCGTGATTCCGTTTTTTCTTATGCACATATTAGATGGTGTTTTATACGTATGTCCCATCTTCTTTTTAGTTTTATTTTCTCAATGTCAATAATGTCACGCTTTCAACGTGAGCTGTTTGTGGGAACATATCTACAGGTTGAATGTATTCAATGTGATAGATTTTCGTTAATTGTGCTAAGTCTTTTGCGAGTGTTGATGGGTTGCATGATGTATAGACAAAGCGTTTTGGTTTAATTTTTAGAACGGCATCAATGAAGCTTGGTGCAAGTCCTGTACGTGGTGGGTCTACTGTTAAGACATCCGGTACAAAACCTTCTTTTTGCCAGCGTGCTAACCAATCTTCAGCAGTTCCTGTTTTATAGATAGCGTGTTGAATACCATGATTTTCAGCGTTTTGTTTTGCGTTATCGATACTTTCAGGAATAACATCCATTCCACGAATTTCGCTCGCATCTTTCGCTAACCAAAGTCCAATTGTTCCAACACCACAGTAAGCATCGACAACTTTTTCTGAACCAGTGAGTGCCGCTGCTTTTTTAATTTGATTGTATAAATGAACCGTCTGCGTTGGGTTCAATTGGAAGAAAGCACGTGCAGATAGATCAAATGCAAATTCACCTAGTTCCTCATGAATCGTTTCTTTTCCTGCTAATACACGTGTAACATCACCGAAAATAAGCGATGTATCTTCAGAATTAATATTTTGAACAATGGATACAACACGCTCATCAATGTGTTGTAACTTTTCAATCAGTTCTTCTTTTTGCGGGAAGTTTTTACGCGTTGTAACAATGACAAGTTGAACTTCACCTGTGCGAACGCCGACACGTACCACAATTGTACGAATAATACCTTTTGTTGAGCGACCATCGTAAACTGGAATATCCAACTCCTCGATGATTTTTTTCGTTTTGTTCGTTACAAATGTCGTCATTTCATGTTGAACAGGGCAATCATTTAAGTCGAGTAATTTATGACTATTTTCAGCAAATAGTCCAGCCATTACATGTTTCCCTGGTTTTCTCACTTGGAATTGACTTTTATTACGGTAGTGCCATGGGTCATCCATGCCAATTGTTGACTTCACGTTAATTTTCTTCGCTTGATTCGGTACATATTTTTGAAGTGCTTGTAATACTACATGACGTTTTGCGACAAGTTGACTGTCGTACGTCATGTGTTGCAACTGACAACCACCACATGCTTCATAAACAGGGCAGGGTGGTGTCACACGATGCTTGGATTTTTTTTGTACTTTTAATACTTTTGCTTCTGAGAAGTTTCGGCTCACTTTCGTAATTTCAGCGTAAACTTCTTCGCCAACAAGCGCGCCGGGGATAAAGACGATATTTCGCTTATAGTAACCAATTCCTTCGCCATTAATCCCTAATTTTTTTATATTCAATGGAATGCGTTTGCCGACTTCCATTATTGTTTCTTGTACCATACGTGCCACGTCCTTTGCCATAATCAAAAATCATTTCTCCATTATAGCAGATTTGAAAGGGCGTCATACAGTTTTGGATAATGGAATGTATAACCATGTTCTAATAAAACAGTTGGTTTTACATTTTGACCTTCCAATACCATCTTACTTTTTTCACCGAGCGCTGCATTCAGTAAAGGGGCTGGTGTCGGGAACCAATGCGGTTTCCGCTTAATTTCAGCGATTGTTTTGCCGAATTGTTCCATGCGAACAGGATGTGGTGCGGTTACATTAACTGGTCCTGAAATTGTCTCGTCTGAAATAACGAAATCAATTGCACCGACAACATCATCAATGTGTACCCATGATACCCACTGCATACCTGAGCCGAGTTTTCCACCAATATAGAAATCATATGGCATGGCCATTAATTTTAATGCGCCACCACCTGAACCTAGAATGACACCGAAACGTGTGAAAACAGTTCGTACGCCATAGGCTTCCGCACGTTTTGCGATTTCTTCCCATTTCTTTACCGTACGTCCTAAAAAGTCGGCTGATTTTTGTGTAGAGGACTCGGTATAAACAGCCGCTTTTGATGTTGGATAAATCCCGATGGCACTTGCATTGACTAATACTTTTGGTTTATTTTCTAGGTATTCAATGATTCGGATGATTTCAGTAGTCGCTTGCATACGACTTTTAAAGATGGCTTCTTTGCGTTCATCTGTCCAGCGGCCTTCATTCAACGAAACGCCTGCTAAATTTATAAAGGCATCTGCATTTTCAAGTAATTCATTCGGCTTTGCATCGGGTTGTAACCACTGACAGTATTGTACATTCCCAACACGATGACTTTGTTTACGAGTTAGAATAATGACCTCATGTCCTTGTTGCGTGTAAAAGTCAGTTAACCCTTGTCCTACGAATCCACTACCACCTGCAATAACGATTTTCATAAAATACATCATTCCTTTTTCTATTTTCCTATATTGTACCCTTTATTTGACTTAGACATGCAATCAAAAGGTCTGGGTTGTCACGTTGAAAAGATGTATAATGAGAGGCAAGGTGGAGGTGATGATGTGGCACGCGTGATTACGAAAATTACACGACAAAAAAGAAATGAAGAACGCTATAATATTTATTTAGATGAAAAATATGCGTTCAGTGTGGATGAAGTCATTATCATTCAATACGGTCTAACGAAGGGGAAGTCTCTTGATGAGATGGCGGTTGGAGAGATTGCCTTCGATGATGAAGTATCACGAGCTTATAATCGGGCCTTATCTTTTTTAGCTTATCAAATGCGTAGTGAGCATGAAGTACATCAGAAGTTACTGAAAGCAGAGTTTGGTGAGGCAGTTATTCAAGAAGCCATTCAGAAATTAACACGACTTGGTTTTTTAAATGATGAAACGTATGCGACAGCCCTCGCAGAAACGAAAAAACGCACATCTAAAAAAGGACCAAAAGCGATTTTACAAGATTTAAAACAAAAAGGAATCAATCCGAAGTTACAACAAGAAGTTGTAGAAGCTTTTTCTGAAGAAGAGCAATTGAGTATGGCGATGGAGCTTGCGGAGAAAAAAGTACGACAAGAGCAACGCAAAACACCAAGTCAGATTAAACAAAAAGTGCAGGAATTTTTAGTGCGAAAAGGATATAGTTTTTCAATCGTACAACAAGTACTTGAAACAATTGTTATTCAACCAGAAGAAGATGAATGGACAAGCCTAATTGATTTACAAGGTGAGAAAGTTTGGCGAAAATATAGTCAGAAGTATGAGGGATATGAACTTCGTATGCGTGTTAAGCAAGCCTTGTATCAAAAAGGCTTTCCAACTGAAGTGATTGAACAGTATATAGAGAAGAGGGAACAGCAATAATGGAAAAAAAGTATAGTGAGATGACACCAACTGAATTACGCGAGTTGATTGCGACATTACGTGAAAAAGCGCGTCGTGCAGAACAATTAGGTATTCTAAATGAGTTTGCAGTATACGAGCGTAAAGCGATTTTAGCACAAGCTTTTTTATTAAACCCTGAAGATTTTAAAGTCGGAGAAATCTACCGTATTCAAGGAGACCCAGGTGTATTCTTTAAAATTGATTATTTAAAAGGAGTATATGCATGGGGATATCGTTTAGGCGGAGAACAGCAAATCGAAGCGATTCCTATTTCGATGTTAGTAGATGTGAAGGAGGCTTTTTAACTTGAAAACAAAAATTCAAGAGTTGGCAGAGCTACTGCAACAATCGAATGAGAATTTAAGTGAAGAAAAGGCACGTACATGGATTGAGTTATTATGGTCTGATTTTGAATCAACTTATGCGCGAGCAGGTTATTCATATAAGGGCGAAGAAATGACAGAGAAAATGGTACGTCAGTGGATTGAAAGTTACGGTTCGACACTACATGAATTTGTAGCGCGTAATCCAAAATACAAAGATTTATTAAATTAAAAAAGTGAGATAGCGTATTCGATACGCCATCTCACTTTTTATATGTTATAACCGAAAGAAAGTAGTAGAAGTGTAAGAACGGAAAGTAAGATGATACAGAAACTTAGTACGATGACCGTCCAAATGACAAACACTTTGGACAGTTTCTTTTGATTTTTTAAAATAATAATGAGTGTAATCAACAATAATAAAAATAAAAAAAGGAATAAAGCAAATAAAGGGAAACGTTCTTTTGCTAAAAGAAGTAAGTCGATTGAAAACACCTCTTTCTATATAGTTAAAAAGCACAATGAGATTTAATCTACATTGTGCTTTTTTAGTTTTAACCTAATTTCGAACGTAATTTTTCTTCTGAGAAAATCCAGCCCGTATAAGAATTAACGACTTTTAAATGTTCATCTACTTGTGCTACCGCAACGAATGGATAGCGATTATTACTACGGTAGCGTAAATCGATTAGCCGCACTTCGGTTAAATTATTTTTGATTTTACGAATTTCAAAACGATAGATGGGTGAAAAGGATAGAAAACTTCTTAAATTTTCATCTTGAATAGCAACTTCGAAAAGTTCTTCTTCGGGTAGTGGCTCGATCTTAAATTTGTCGAGCAAAGTAATTGAACGTCCATAGGCTCTTGCAACATAATGATGTGTATCGGAATTCGCTGCTACACGATATTGGAAGAAGTAACGTGTAGGCGATAAATAGATGTCTTTTACATCTGGAATGGTATTTTGCACAGCTTGCTTTACAGCATGATGTAGCCAAGTTCTTATGATATAGTAAATGACGAGTGTGCCATATAAAATCGACATCGTGATGACAGGATCAGCACCGAATGCCCAAATCATAATGGCAATTACATTCAATCCAAAAATAATCGGATCAAACGTATTAATAATCCCAAGCGCAATCCATTTTTTTGTGAATGGCCGCAAAGCTTGAGTACCATAAGCATTGAAAATATCTACAAATACGTGTAAGGCGACTGCAAAAAAAGTCCATAACCAGAGATGAAGTACATTGGCATCTGGTAGTAACAGTAATAGGACAAGTGTGATTAATGTAGGCCAAATAAAGACTGCCGGAATCGAGTGTGTAATACCTCGATGATGACGAATGTAGACGGCATTATTGCGAAGCTTTAATACCGTATCAATATCAGGCGCTTGTGATCCTAACATGACGCCAGCAATAACGGCTGTCGCTGTTGCAGTACTTGCTGCAACGGTTGGATCTGCAAATGTCAGGCCACTAATCGTAATGCCCATAACTAAGTGAGTCCCAGTATCCATTTTTTCAACTCCTTACAATACGAATCGCCTTTTAAAGTTGCTATACCCGATTTATCTTTATTTTAATTCAAGGAGGCCCCCTGTGTCATATCAATACAAAAAAGAGTTTCAACAATTTTTAGTCGAATGGTTCCAACGTGAAAAGCGAGATTTACCTTGGCGAAAAACAAAGGACCCTTATAAAATATGGGTTTCAGAGGTGATGTTACAACAAACGCGTGTAGACACCGTCATTCCTTATTACGAAAATTTTTTAGAAAAGTTCCCAACTCCAGAAGTACTAGCTGAAGCGGAAGAATCCTTCTTATTAAAGCAGTGGGAAGGATTAGGATATTATTCACGTGCGCGTAATTTACAAGCAGGTGTACGTGAAGTCGTTGAATCTTATGGATCAATTGTACCGAATACACGTGATGAAATCTCGAAATTAAAAGGTGTCGGGCCTTATACGGCAGGTGCCGTTTTAAGTATCGCGTACGGTGTGCCTGAACATGCTGTTGATGGGAATGTGATGCGTGTATTAAGTCGTGTGTTATTAATTGAAGATGATATTGCGTTACCGAAAACAAGAAAAGTATTTGAAAAAGCTGTAATGGATTTAATTGATCCAGATCATCCATCTGATTTTAATCAGGGATTAATGGAATTAGGGGCATTAGTTTGTACGCCTACTTCTCCGAAATGCCTACTTTGCCCTGTGCGTGATTATTGTGGCGCGTTTGCAGAAGGAAGAACAGCAGAGTTACCTGTAAAAGTGAAAAAAACAAAAGTGAAAAAATTGCATTATGATGTGTATGTTATTGAAAATGAAGCCGGACAGATTTGTATGGAACAAAGACCTGCTACAGGGCTCCTAGCAAATATGTGGCAATTCCCAATGGTCGAAAAAACCACAGATTATTCAGAGATTGCACAGTACGCAAAAGAACATAAAATTGAATTACATGGTCAGGAAGAATTAGTTGAACTAAAACATATCTTCTCACACATCGTTTGGCATCTAAAAGCTTTCTATGTTAAGGGTGAATTGAAGTCGGGTAAGTGGTTCACATTAGATGAAATCGAACATCTACCATTACCTGTACCGATGCAAAAAATTTTACAATCGTATCGCATGCATACAAAAAAGCTTTAATTAAAATGTTGGAAAAAGAAGGGGTTTGAAGTTTTTAGTGGAACATGACTTTTTTGCTACACGTTTAATGTCTACATTGATATAATGTTACAAAGAAGTTCTTTAAATGACTACGTTTCACAAAGGTGGGCTAAAAATGACAATTCCAGCAGAAGGGGACATTGTACAAATTCATAGCTACAAGCATAACGGTCAAATTCATCGTGTATGGCAGGAAACAATGGTCCTCAAAAGTACACCGAAGATTTTAATCGGTGCAAACGAGCGCACATTGGTGACAGAGTCAGATGGAAGAACATGGTTGACGCGTGAACCTTCCATCACTTATTTCCATACAGAGCTGTGGTTTAATATTATTTGTATGTTGCGTGAAGATGGTGTCTATTATTACTGCAATATGAGTTCGCCATTCGTATTTGATAACAATGCGATTAAATACATTGATTATGATTTGGATGTGAAAATTTTTCCCGATATGTCATACACATTATTAGATGAAGATGAGTATGAACAGCATAAACAAGAGATGAATTATCCACCAGTTATCGATAGTATTTTAAAAGCAAATGTGAACAAATTAATTAACTGGATTCAACAAAGAAGGGGACCTTTTGCACCAGACTTTATTGAAGCTTGGACGAATCGCTATGAATTTTATAAGCAGATTAAACAGCAAGAAGAGTAGTAAGGACAAGAACAAAACGCATAGTCTCGTAGAAGAGAGAACGGTCTTAGAAATCCATTTGGTTTCTGAGAACGTTTTTTTATTTCGACTGGAAAATTTTAAACCTTTTCTATTTACGAAATAAAACTTATAATGAATTTTGCGACAAAATAAGTCGTGTGAAATTTAAAGGACGTGATCCAAATGGATAGTATGAAACGGTACATGAAATTTGTAAAACCGTATAAATGGGATATCGTATTTGCTTTTATCCTCGGTGTAATCAAATTCATGATTCCCTTAGCCATACCATTATTAATTAAAGTCATCATTGATGATGTTATTAGTAATGATGGTTTACCACCGGATGAAAAGACAAAAAAATTATTCATGTGGATAATTTTCATGGCATTTTTATTCTTTATTGTTCGTCCACCAATCGAATATTACCGTCAATATTTTGCACAGCGTATTAGTAACCGTGTGCTTTATGATATTCGAAGCAATATGTATGGACATTTGCAGAAATTAGGTCAGAAATTCTATGCGAATAATCGTGTAGGAGATGTTATCTCTCGTACCATTAATGATGTAGAACAGACAAAGGAATTTATTGTGACGGGATTAATGAATGTCTGGATTGACCTTGTGACAGTTGTTATTGCGATTGGTATCATGTTATACATGGATTTCAAATTAACACTTGTAACGTTAATCGCTTTGCCATTCTATGTTATTAGCGTAAAGTTCTTCTTTACAAAATTGCGTACGTTAACGCGTGAACGTTCAAAAGCTTTAGCAGGTGTTCAAAGTTATCTACATGAACGTGTTCAAGGAATGAGTGTCATTAAGAGTTTTACACTGGAACAACATGAACAAGGTATTTTTAAGAAAGCAAATGGCAATTTTTTAGAAAAAGCTTTAGACCAAACTCGTTGGAATGCGAAAACATTCATGGTTGTTAATACAGTTACAGGTATGGCGCCAGTAGCCGTAATTGGTTATGCAGGTTATCAAGTGATTCATGGTAGTTTAACACTTGGTGTACTAGCAGCATTCATCGGCTATATTGATAGTTTATATAATCCACTTCGACGACTTGTTAATTCTTCAACTACTTTAACGCAATCTGTTGCTTCAATGGACCGTATGTTTGAATTAATGGATGAAAAGTACGATATTACAAATCGTGAAAATGCGAAAGAATTACAACAAGTAGCAGGTAAAGTAACGTTTGATGATGTCGTATTCCGATATAACGATGACGGTCGAAATGTCTTAAATCATTTGAACTTTACGATTGAACCAGGACAAACAGCTGCATTTGTTGGTATGAGTGGTGGTGGAAAATCAACAATCATTAGTTTGATTCCACGTTTTTATGATGTGACAGGCGGATCGATTAAAATAGATGGTCAAGATATACGTGATTTAACGATTGAATCTTTACGCCGAAATATTGGGATTGTTCAACAAGATAATGTATTATTTAGTGACTCAATTAAAGAAAATATTTTGATGGGGAATCCACAGGCGACAGATGAAGAAGTCTATGCAGCAGCGAAAGCAGCGAATGCACATGATTTTATTATGTCATTCCCAGATGGTTATGACACATTAGTTGGGGAACGTGGCGTGAAATTATCTGGCGGTCAAAAACAGCGTGTTGCTATTGCACGTGTATTTTTAAAAAATCCACCGATTTTAATTTTAGATGAAGCGACTTCAGCGCTTGATTTAGAGAGCGAAGCACTTATTCAAGAATCATTAGATCGTTTAGCGCATAATCGTACAACATTAATTGTTGCGCATCGTTTATCGACAATTACGCATGCCAATCAAATTATGCTCATCGATTATGGTGAAGTAAAAGAACATGGAACGCACCAACAGCTTATGCAAGCAGGTGGAGCATATCACGATTTATTCCAAGTACAAGTATTAGATTGAAATAGAAAAACCGAAATCGCATCATAAGGCGCGATTTCGGTTTTTTTAAATAACTTCTTCATTTTCTTCTTTGAACGATTCAGATGCATGGTGTTGAATGAACGAAGTGATCAGTGTGTTCAGATGTTCTAAGTTCTCTTCATAATCTAAAATGCGTGAGAGAATGTGTAACAAGTGGTAACTTGAGAACTCTTCTTCACTTTCACTCGCATGTTCATGTACAATATGTTGCGCGAAAATATCCATAACTTCATTTCGTTGTAAAAATTCTTCTTCGCCAATCCATGTTGTATGTTCTGCTTTTAACTTACCAGTATATTTCAGCAATAGTTGCTCGTGATATGTTAGTAAGAAATCAAGACGTTCTTGAATCATAATATGGAACTTTTCAGGAAGATGCGATAATTCATTTTCATGCAGGTGAAGACGATTTAATACCTCGATACTTTTCGTCATCGTAATTAACATTTGACGATAGACGACAAGTTTACGGTGTTTCATATTTCGTGCTTTTTTTGTATAACCACGTTCTTCTTTAAATAATTTGTACAAATTATTTACACGTTCGAACTGTTTGCGAAGTCGACGTAAAGATTGTTTTGTTGATGTATGTTCAGATGCTTGACGAACAGCGAGACGAATCCACTTAATAATATCTGTTTGTAAATACTTAATCGATGTGAATAATCTTTCTTCGTATTTAGGCGGTAAGAAAATTAAGTTGATGATGAATGCTGCAAGTACACCGGTCATGACTGTGACAAATCGCCACATCGCGAACTCGATGAAAGAGCCTTCTTGAAATTCCATAATCACAATAATCGTTACGAGAGCAAGTGAGATGCTCCCTTCTAATTTGAACTTCATCATAATGATGAGTGTCACCACAACAGCAAATCCAACGACTACATAGGAATGACCAAATGTAAGACCGAAAATAACGGCGATAACAGCGCCGATTAGATTCCCTTGAACTTGTTCAATAATGGTTTTGTAAGACCGATAGATGGAAGGTTGTAAAGCAAAGATTGCCGCGACTCCTGCGAAGATAGGAGCAGGTAGTTCAAACCAGCTCGCTAAGTAAAGTGCGAAAACAATTGCTACACCTGTTTTTAATATCCGGGCACCTAATTTCATGTGAAAGTGGGTAACCTCTCTTTCATTCTTTATCGTCGTAACTTTATATCATATTGGAGAAACGGTCAACTATTTTTTCATTGTATACAAAATTCACGATATTTACCAAATATATTGTTACAATAGAAATAATTCAATTCATGGAGGGATTTAGATGGAATCATTGAAAAATAAAAAAGCACCTTTATTTACATTACCAAATGAAAAAGGGGAACAAGTAGCCCTAGAAAGTTTCTTAGGTAAAAAGAATGTAATTTTATACTTCTATCCAAAAGATATGACACCAGGTTGTACAACAGAAGCTTGTGATTTTGCTGCGGCTTACGAAGATTTTTCAGATTTAGATGCTGTCATTCTTGGTGTAAGTCCAGATCCAGCTGAACGACATGAAAAATTCATCGCAAAACATAACTTACCATTCTCTTTATTAGTTGATACAGATGTTAAAGTAGCAGAAGCCTATGGTGTATGGCAACTGAAAAAGAATTTTGGTAAAGAATACATGGGGATTGTACGCTCGACGTTTTTAATTAATAAAGAAGGTATTGTTCAAGAAGAGTGGCGTAATGTTCGGGTCAAAGATCATGTTGCGAAAGTAGCAGCAGTTTTAAGAGGTGAGAATGAATGATTTATTTCACATTTGATCCACGACCAGATTTAAAAAAGGATTTAGAACAGTTCATGCCAGAAGAACAAATCGTTTATGATACGAAAGTGGATAACACTCAGTTAGAAAAAGCAGAAATTCTTGTGACATATGGAGAAGATTTAACGCCTGAGCATATGAAGTCCATGAAAAAACTAAAATGGATTTTTGTTGCTTCTGCTGGAATTGAGAAAATGCCGCTTGCAGAATTGGACGAAACAGAGGTTATCGTATCGAATGTAAGAGGTATTCATAAAAAGCCGATGACAGAATCAGTTTTAGCACATATTCTATCTTACTATCGTTCATTACCAGCAATTTATGCTGAACAACGCGCACATAATTGGAAAAGAAAAATGCCTTCCAAAGAGTTAAATGGTGCAACAGCTCTTATTTTAGGACCGGGTGCAATTGGTAGTGAGATAGGGCGTTTACTTCAAGCTTTCGGTGTACACACAATTGGTTGTAATCGTTCAGGTAAACAGGCAGATTATATGGATGAAATGATTGCTTTCAATCAATTATTAGACACATTACCTCGAGCTGAGATTATTTTGTCTGTTTTGCCAAGTACAAAAGAAACAAAATATTTATTAACAGCAGATCATTTTAAAGCGATGAACCCCGACACATTATTTTTGAATTTTGGACGAGGCGATTTAGTAGCGACAGAAGTCTTGATAGAAGCACTACAACAAAAAGAGATTGCCTATGCAGTGTGTGATGTATTTGAACAAGAACCTTTACCATCAGACTCACGACTATACGACTTAGAGAATCTAACTGTGTCGCCACATGTCTCAAGTCAGTCTTCTCGTTATCTTGAAAGAAGTTTCGATATTTTTAAAGAAAACTATCGTCACTATCGTAAGGATAATCATGATCAAATTACGAACCAAGTAAATTTAAAAAACGGTTACTAATTTTCAATACCACGTGTCTATTTGAGAATAGCTGCGTGGTATTTTAATTTTGAGTATAAGAAGTTGACAGTAACCACTAATATTAGATAAACTAATTATAACAATTATAATTAAAGAATACTTATGAAGGAAGGTGCATGGCGATGTCTGAAATGCAATTAGAAACTGCGCTAGACACGCTCAAGAAAACAGGCGTTAGGATAACACCGCAGCGTCATGCGATTTTAGAATATTTGATTGAAGCGATGTCACATCCAACAGCTGATGAGATTTATAAATCATTAGAGTCGAAATTTCCGAATATGAGTGTAGCCACTGTTTATAATAATTTACGTGTATTTAAAGAATCCGGATTAGTACAAGAATTAACATATGGCGATAATGCAAGCCGTTTTGATTTTGTTACAAGTAAACATTATCATACGATTTGTCAGTCATGTGGTAAGATTGTAGACTTCCATTATCCTGGGCTTGACGAAATTGAACATTTCGCTTCACACGTAACAGGTTTTAAAATTAATTCACACCGTTTAGAGATTTATGGTGTATGTCCTGAATGTCAAGAAGAGCAGTCGCAGTAAAAACAAAAGGGAGTTGCATAACGCAATTCCTTTTTTTATTGTTAACTCTTGCCGAGTGACCTTCGTTTTAATATGATTAAAGATAGAGATGAATCTATGCATGTGTCTGGATTTCATTTTGTGCGTTTTCGAACATGATTTTCTAATGAGTAGAAGCAGGGGGAATTCAAGTGGAACATATTTTACGTCCAATTTATCAAGAGCGAGCAAGTGATCCAAACACATTAGGTGCTATCTTAGTTGAAAAGATTGATGATTTAAGTCCCGAAACAGATAATATAGATGCGATTCTTCTTATATTAGTAGCAGAAGCAGAACTACCTGTTTTTACAAAGCACTATACATATGAAGAACATCATGCAGCTATGCATATTGTGACAAACAAACAATTGCGTAAATGGTTATTATTAGGCACGAATAAAAAAATCATCAATTGGATTATGGACGGTCGTGTTGTATTTGATCGTAATGAAACAATTTATTCACTGCGACAAGAGATGCGAAATAATCCACGATACGGTCGACATGTAAAACTTGGTATTGAATTTTCAAAGCTACTTAGAAGATTTCAAGAAGGTCGTGTGAGTTTTGAACAACGTGATTATGTAGATGCTTTCTTTCAAATGATGGAATGTCTACATCATGTAGCAAGACTTTCTATTATTGAAGTAGGTGTTTATCCAGAGTTAAAAGTGTGGGAACAAGTAAAAACATATAATAATGAAATTTATGATTTATATGAAGGCTTTATTGAAAAACCACGACCTATTGATCAAAAGATTTTAGAAGTAATTGTTTATATAGAAAGTTTTATAGATCAGAAGGTTGTTGAGAGCGGTCGTCATATTGTTGAAGTAATGAAACAAAAAGATGTATGGACGATTCAAGAATTACATGAGCATGAAGAATTGAAAAATTACTCGATTAACTTAGAGGTATTTGTTGAATACTTAATTGATAAAGGTTATATTAAGATAGAACTTTTACCGACGAAGTCGAATGATGTAAAACATCGTTTATATAAGGTTGAATAAAGTTTTTAAAAAAAATTATAAAAAGTGTTGACTTCGAATAAGAAGTTATTGTATTATATTAAATGTCAGTAAGACATGACAACAAAATAACACATCAACATTGATTGGTAAGTCGGAAAAACTTTTTCAAAAAAGTTGTTGACAAACAAATCGATAAGATGATAAGATATTGAAGTCGCTAAGAAACGACGCAATAACATGAACTTTGAAAACTAAACAAGCAAGAAGATAATCACAAACAAGTCTTATCACATTAAGTGAATAAGCAATTGTTATCAAAAGATAACGCTAGCAAAGCAAATGAGCTTTCAAACTACTTTTATGGAGAGTTTGATCCTGGCTCAGGACGAACGCTGGCGGCGTGCCTAATACATGCAAGTCGAGCGAATGACGAGAAGCTTGCTTCTCTGATTTAGCGGCGGACGGGTGAGTAACACGTGGGCAACCTGCCCTACAGATTGGGATAACTCAGGGAAACCTGGGCTAATACCGAATAATCCTTCGAATCACATGTTTTGAAGTTGAAAGGCGCTTCGGCGTCACTGTAGGATGGGCCCGCGGTGCATTAGCTAGTTGGTGGGGTAACGGCCTACCAAGGCAACGATGCATAGCCGACCTGAGAGGGTGATCGGCCACATTGGGACTGAGACACGGCCCAAACTCCTACGGGAGGCAGCAGTAGGGAATCTTCCACAATGGACGAAAGTCTGATGGAGCAACGCCGCGTGAGTGATGAAGGTTTTCGGATCGTAAAACTCTGTTGTAAGGGAAGAACAAGTACGTTAGGAAATGAACGTACCTTGACGGTACCTTATTAGAAAGCCACGGCTAACTACGTGCCAGCAGCCGCGGTAATACGTAGGTGGCAAGCGTTGTCCGGATTTATTGGGCGTAAAGCGCGCGCAGGTGGTTTCTTAAGTCTGATGTGAAAGCCCACGGCTCAACCGTGGAGGGTCATTGGAAACTGGGGAACTTGAGTGCAGAAGAGGATAGTGGAATTCCAAGTGTAGCGGTGAAATGCGTAGAGATTTGGAGGAACACCAGTGGCGAAGGCGACTGTCTGGTCTGTAACTGACACTGAGGCGCGAAAGCGTGGGGAGCAAACAGGATTAGATACCCTGGTAGTCCACGCCGTAAACGATGAGTGCTAAGTGTTAGGGGGTTTCCGCCCCTTAGTGCTGCAGCTAACGCATTAAGCACTCCGCCTGGGGAGTACGACCGCAAGGTTGAAACTCAAAGGAATTGACGGGGGCCCGCACAAGCGGTGGAGCATGTGGTTTAATTCGAAGCAACGCGAAGAACCTTACCAGGTCTTGACATCCCAATGACCGTCCTAGAGATAGGATTTTCCCTTCGGGGACATTGGTGACAGGTGGTGCATGGTTGTCGTCAGCTCGTGTCGTGAGATGTTGGGTTAAGTCCCGCAACGAGCGCAACCCTTATTCTTAGTTGCCATCATTTAGTTGGGCACTCTAAGGAGACTGCCGGTGACAAACCGGAGGAAGGTGGGGATGACGTCAAATCATCATGCCCCTTATGACCTGGGCTACACACGTGCTACAATGGACGATACAAAGAGTCGCAAACTCGCGAGGGTAAGCTAATCTCATAAAATCGTTCTCAGTTCGGATTGTAGGCTGCAACTCGCCTGCATGAAGCCGGAATCGCTAGTAATCGCGGATCAGCATGCCGCGGTGAATACGTTCCCGGGCCTTGTACACACCGCCCGTCACACCACGAGAGTTTGTAACACCCGAAGTCGGTGGGGTAACCGTAAGGAGCCAGCCGCCTAAGGTGGGATAGATGATTGGGGTGAAGTCGTAACAAGGTAGCCGTATCGGAAGGTGCGGCTGGATCACCTCCTTTCTAAGGAATATAACGGAAAAGACCTTGGGTCTTATACAGATTATCTTACTTGCTGTTTAGTTTTGAAGGCTCATGCAAATGATCTTCAAACCTTGCTCTTGCGATTACTTGTCGCAGAGTAAAACTTGTTCTTTGAAAACTGGATAAAACGACATTGAAAGTAACACAAACACAAATTTCTTTTATAGATTTTGAATTATTAAGTTTTAATTTTTTAGGCTTAATGACTTATGTGAAAATTATTTCAAGATGCAAGTAAGACGCGAAAGCAAACGCAGTGAGAAGCGGAGTGTACATACGTACATGAGCATTCGAACAAGTGTAGCTGACAAAGTATTACGCAGCAGATTGGAATCAATTAGGTTAAGTTATTAAGGGCGCATGGCGGATGCCTTGGCACTAGAAGCCGATGAAGGACGGCACTAACACCGATATGCTTCGGGGAGCTGTAAGTAAGCTTTGATCCGGAGATTTCCGAATGGGGGAACCCACTGTTTTTAATCGAACAGTATCCTAACGTGAATTCATAGCGTTTTGATGGCAGACTCAGGGAACTGAAACATCTAAGTACCTGAAGGAAGAGAAAGAAAATTCGATTCCCTTAGTAGCGGCGAGCGAAACGGGAAGAGCCCAAACCAAGAAGCTTGCTTCTTGGGGTTGTAGGACACTCTACACGGAGTTACAAAGGAATGAGTTAAATGAAGCGGCTTGGAAAGGCCTACCATAGAGGGTAACAGTCCCGTAGTTGAAAGTTCATTCCCTCCAGAGTGGATCCTGAGTACGGCGGAACACGTGAAATTCCGTCGGAATCTGGGAGGACCATCTCCCAAGGCTAAATACTCTCTAGTGACCGATAGTGAACCAGTACCGTGAGGGAAAGGTGAAAAGCACCCCGGGAGGGGAGTGAAAGAGATCCTGAAACCATGTGCCTACAAGTAGTTAGAGCCCGTTAATGGGTGATAGCGTGCCTTTTGTAGAATGAACCGGCGAGTTACGATTACATGCAAGGTTAAGTTGAAAAGACGGAGCCGTAGCGAAAGCGAGTCTGAATAGGGCGAATGAGTATGTGGTTGTAGACCCGAAACCAGGTGATCTACCCATGTCCAGGTTGAAGGTAAGGTAACACTTACTGGAGGACCGAACCCACGTACGTTGAAAAGTGCGGGGATGAGGTGTGGGTAGCGGAGAAATTCCAATCGAACCTGGAGATAGCTGGTTCTCTCCGAAATAGCTTTAGGGCTAGCCTCGTGTTTAAGAATCTTGGAGGTAGAGCACTGTTTGGACTAGGGGTCCATCCCGGATTACCGAATTCAGACAAACTCCGAATGCCAATGATTTATACACGGGAGTCAGACTGCGAGTGATAAGATCCGTAGTCAAAAGGGAAACAGCCCAGACCACCAGCTAAGGTCCCAAAGTAATCGTTAAGTGGAAAAGGATGTGACGTTGCTTAGACAACCAGGATGTTGGCTTAGAAGCAGCCACCATTTAAAGAGTGCGTAATAGCTCACTGGTCGAGTGACGCTGCGCCGAAAATGTATCGGGGCTAAACGATTCACCGAAGCTGTGGATGGACATCTTAGATGTCCGTGGTAGGAGAGCGTTCTAAGTGCTGTGAAGTCAGATCGTAAGGACTGGTGGAGCGCTTAGAAGTGAGAATGCCGGTATGAGTAGCGAAAGACAGGTGAGAATCCTGTCCACCGAATGACTAAGGTTTCCTGAGGAAGGCTCGTCCGCTCAGGGTTAGTCGGGACCTAAGCCGAGGCCGATAGGCGTAGGCGATGGATAACAGGTTGATATTCCTGTACCACCAATCTACCATTTGAGTGATGGGGGGACGCAGTAGGATAGGGTAAGCGTGCTGTTGGTTATGCACGTCCAAGCAGTAAGGTGTGGAAGTAGGCAAATCCGCTTCCTGTAACATTGAGCTGTGATGGCGAGTCAATTATGACGAAGTTCCTGATTTCACACTGCCAAGAAAAGCCTCTAGCGAGGTAGATAGGTGCCCGTACCGCAAACCGACACAGGTAGTCGAGGAGAGAATCCTAAGGTGAGCGAGAGAACTCTCGTTAAGGAACTCGGCAAAATGACCCCGTAACTTCGGGAGAAGGGGTGCTCTAGTAGGGTGCAAGCCCGAGAGAGCCGCAGTGAATAGGCCCAGGCGACTGTTTAGCAAAAACACAGGTCTCTGCAAAATCGTAAGATGACGTATAGGGGCTGACGCCTGCCCGGTGCTGGAAGGTTAAGAGGATTGGTTAGCGCAAGCGAAGCTGAGAATTGAAGCCCCAGTAAACGGCGGCCGTAACTATAACGGTCCTAAGGTAGCGAAATTCCTTGTCGGGTAAGTTCCGACCCGCACGAAAGGCGTAACGATCTGGGCACTGTCTCAACGAGAGACTCGGTGAAATTATAGTACCTGTGAAGATGCAGGTTACCCGCGACAGGACGGAAAGACCCCGTGGAGCTTTACTGTAACTTGATATTGAATTTTGGTACATTTTGTACAGGATAGGTAGGAGCCAGAGAGACCGGAGCGCCAGCTTCGGAGGAGGCGTTGTTGGGATACTACCCTAAATGTATTGAACTTCTAACCCTTACCCCTGATCGGGGTAGGAGACAGTGTCAGGTGGACAGTTTGACTGGGGCGGTCGCCTCCTAAAAGGTAACGGAGGCGCCCAAAGGTTCCCTCAGAATGGTTGGAAATCATTCGCAGAGTGTAAAGGCACAAGGGAGCTTGACTGCGAGACCTACAAGTCGAGCAGGGTCGAAAGACGGGCTTAGTGATCCGGTGGTTCCGCATGGAAGGGCCATCGCTCAACGGATAAAAGCTACCCCGGGGATAACAGGCTTATCTCCCCCAAGAGTCCACATCGACGGGGAGGTTTGGCACCTCGATGTCGGCTCATCGCATCCTGGGGCTGTAGTCGGTCCCAAGGGTTGGGCTGTTCGCCCATTAAAGCGGTACGCGAGCTGGGTTCAGAACGTCGTGAGACAGTTCGGTCCCTATCCGTCGTGGGCGTAGGAAATTTGAGAGGAGCTGTCCTTAGTACGAGAGGACCGGGATGGACATACCACTGGTGTACCAGTTGTCTTGCCAAAGGCATCGCTGGGTAGCTATGTATGGACGGGATAAGTGCTGAAAGCATCTAAGCATGAAGCCCCCCTCAAGATGAGATTTCCCATTACGCAAGTAAGTAAGATCCCTTGAAGACGACAAGGTAGATAGGTTCGAGGTGGAAGTATGGTGACATATGGAGCTGACGAATACTAATCGATCGAGGACTTAACCAAAATAATTGTGTTTCAATGAACCGTTTATCCAGTTTTGAAAGAATAAAAATTATTTTAGAAAAACGATTGACATTCACTCGTTAAACTGATATAATAATTCTTGTCCTTAAGAGAAATCTTAAGAAAATAGTCTGGTGGCGATAGCAAAGAGGTCATACCCGTTCCCATGCCGAACACGGAAGTCAAGCTCTTTAGCGCCGATGGTAGTTGGGGGTTTCCCCCTGTGAGAGTAGGACGCTGCCGGGCTGTTAAAAAAATCATATCATTCCGCTGTAGCTCAGTTGGTAGTAGCATCTGACTGTTAATCAGAGGGTCACAGGTTCGAGTCCTGTCAGCGGAGCCATTTTTTCTCGGAGAGTTGTCCGAGCGGCCGAAGGAGCACGATTGGAAATCGTGTAGGCGGATAACATCTGTCTCAAGGGTTCAAATCCCTTACTCTCCGCCATGATCGCTCACAATGAACGGAAATATACAGTGGCCCCTTGGTCAAGCGGTTAAGACACCGCCCTTTCACGGCGGTAACACGGGTTCGAATCCCGTAGGGGTCACCACTTATAAAATGGAGGATTAGCTCAGCTGGGAGAGCACCTGCCTTACAAGCAGGGGGTCGGCGGTTCGATCCCGTCATCCTCCACCATTAATTCTTATATAATATTATCGCGGGGTGGAGCAGTTCGGTAGCTCGTCGGGCTCATAACCCGAAGGTCGCAGGTTCAAATCCTGTCCCCGCAACCAATTAAAAAATGGTCCGGTAGTTCAGCTGGTTAGAATGCCTGCCTGTCACGCAGGAGGTCGCGGGTTCGAGTCCCGTCCGGACCGCCATTTTAAAATAAATAATCATGTGGGTTTGTAGCTCAGTTGGTAGAGCATTAGATTGAAGCTCTAAGTGTCGGCGGTTCGATTCCGTCCAAACCCACCATTTGCCGGTGTAGCTCAGTTGGTAGAGCAATTGACTTGTAATCAGTAGGTCGAGGGTTCGACTCCTTTCGCCGGCATATCTCTTTGGAGGGGTAGCGAAGTGGCTAAACGCGGCGGACTGTAAATCCGCTCCTTCGGGTTCGGCAGTTCGAATCTGCCCCCCTCCACCATTTATTTTAATTTTTTTATTTAGGGGCATAGTTCAACGGTAGAATAGAGGTCTCCAAAACCTTTGGTGTGGGTTCGATTCCTACTGCCCCTGCCAATATAAAATAAAAGTTTCAAACATATAAATATGGCGATTGTGGTGAAGTGGTTAACACACCGGATTGTGGTTCCGGCATTCGTGGGTTCGATCCCCATCAGTCGCCCCATTTTTTTATATAGAAACATCTAAATATGGCGACTGTGGTGAAGTGGTTAACACACCGGATTGTGGTTCCGGCACTCGTGGGTTCGATTCCCATCAGTCGCCCCATTATTGGGGTATAGCCAAGCGGTAAGGCAACGGATTTTGATTCCGTCATGCCCTGGTTCGAATCCAGGTACCCCAGCCATTTTTGCGGAAGTAGTTCAGTGGTAGAACACCACCTTGCCAAGGTGGGGGTCGCGAGTTCGAACCTCGTCTTCCGCTCCATAATTTATTTCATAATGAGATGGCGGCATAGCCAAGTGGTAAGGCACAGGTCTGCAACACCTTTATCACCGGTTCAAATCCGGTTGCCGCCTCCATTTTTTTTATTTCTAAAACTTTACATATTATTATGCCGGTGTGGCGGAATTGGCAGACGCGCACGACTCAAAATCGTGTTCCTTTTGGAGTGTCGGTTCGACCCCGACCACCGGTATCCTATAAAAGACTACTAGATTCTAGTAGTCTTTTTTTTATTATTCTTTTACACTAAAGTTAATTCAATTGGAAAGGTGGTAATCTATTGTTTATTCCTGAAACGGTCAAGAAGGCTATAGATACTTATATGTCGTTAAGCCATAAGTTATTACCTGATTATCAGTTAGAGCTCTTTATACATGGCTCTATTGGCTTAAACACATATGAATTAAACAAAAGTGATATCGATTGTATTATTGTAACGAATCCAGAACTAACATTAGACCAGAAAGAAATATTGAATCAACTCCATTTGCAATTTGAACAACAAGAAAACATACCAATGGATTGTGTATATATAGCTAAAGCAGATCTATCATCCCAATCCCCATTTTTAAATACTTATTTTTACTATAATGAAGGAATACTAGATTATGGTGATTACTTTAACTTTAATCTGGTTACTTGGTGGACTTTACATCAAAATTATCAAGATCCTCCTTTTCCAACGACTACAGGTTCTCAACTTCGACACTATGTATTTCAGAATATGCAGCAGTATTGGAAACCTTATGTCGAAAGATTGAAGCAAGAAGTTCAATTAGATTTATCTATTTCTGATGAAGAGATAAAAGAAGAAATTGAATGGATTGTATTAGGGTTACTTCGTCAATTTTATACGTTAAAGGAGGTGGGGGTGACTTCAAAATATGATGCTGGTATATATGGATTACAGCATTTACCGAAACAATGGCATCCAGTTATTCAACTAGCTATCCGTATAAGGAAAAATGAGTTAGTAGTCGTTTCTGTAGAAACAATGAATCAAGTAATTGATTTTGCGGAATTTTTAATTTCATATTGTGAAAAATTAAAATCGACTGATTAGGTCGATTTTTTTTGTTCTGTTTATGTATTCTAGTTGAATTGTAAAAATTATGAAAATGTATGTATCTGTCTTTTAAATATAAGTAAATACTGTGCTAATGAACTGGTTCCAAAAAAAAGAAAAAGATGGTTCTTTTATTTTAAAGTGGTATTCTTCATAATCTATGTAAGCACTATAAAGAAAGGAATAAAGGGGAATTTATATAAGTTAATACAGAATATATGGGGTTGTATTAGCTTTTTTTGAAAATGTGTAGCATGCTTTTAAGCTTGAAAGCAACGAGAGTCTACAGCGTGAAGGGGGAAATAACATGGGGAATCAGAATAACAAAGAATTTACAAAGTCGATGTCAAAGGTTGATGTACTTTTCCTATCACTAGGCGCCATGCTTGGTTGGGGATGGGTTGTTTTATCAGGAGAATGGATTACAGGAGCAGGCTTTTTAGGAACAATTATTGCATTTATATTAGGAGGATTACTTGTAATCTTTATCGGTTTAACGTATGCGGAGCTTTCGGCAGCGATTCCTAAAACAGGTGGCGGATTAGTATTCGTTAAGCGTGCATTTGGTAAAAAGAGTGCATTTGTAGCAGCATGGGGTGTACTTTTTGGTTATGTATCTGTTGTAACATTTGAAGCAGTTGCATTACCAACGGTTATTGATTACGTAATGCCTGTTGAACATAAAGTAAGTCTTTGGACATTAGGTGGTTGGGAAGTGTATCTTACATGGGCTTTAATCGGTTCTGTAGGTGCAGTCGCACTAACAGCACTAAACTTCTTTGGAATTAAACCAGCAGCTATTTTCCAAAATGTTTTTACAGTTGCGATTGTATTAGTAGCAGCTCTTATGGTATATGGGGCTTTTGCGAATGGTGATATGAAAAATTTAGATCCGATGTTTACAGATGGATTCGGAGGTACACTATCTGTACTTGTTATGATTCCATTCTTATTTGTAGGGTTTGATGTTATTCCACAAGTAGCAGCAGAAATTAAAGCACCTGGTAAAACAATTGGTCGTATTATTATTGTATCAATTGTCAGTGCGGTATGTTTCTATTTATTCGTTGTCTTTGGTGTAGCAGCAGCATTACCAGACGAACAACTTTTAACAAGTCAATTAGCAACAGCAGACGCAATGGTTGCACTATTTGGTAGTCCTGTTTGGGGATATGTCCTAGTGATTGGTGGTATTGCAGGAATTATTACAAGTTGGAATGCCTTCATTATCGGAGGGAGTCGTATTTTATATGCGATGGCAGAACATCATATGATTCCAAAATGGTTTGCCTATATGCACCCGAAATACAAAACACCGACAAATGCGATTATCTTCTTGGGTATTTTAGCAGCAGTTGCGCCTTTCTTAGGTCGACCGGCACTTGTATGGATTGTAGATGCTGGTGGAGTGGGTATTATCGTAGGTTACTTATTAGTATCTTTTGCGTTTATGAAGTTACGAAAAGTAGAACCAGAATTACATCGTCCATATCGCATTAAATATTGGAAGTTTACAGGAGTGGCAGCGATTGCATTGAGTATTTTATTCATTACATTCTATTTACCAGGCATGCCTTCAGCACTTGTATGGCCTATGGAATGGCTAATTTTAGGTGTATGGTGTCTCATTGGATTTATCTTATATATGATTAAACCAAAAGAAGCGATTGCTTTTGAGGTAGTTAGTGAAGGTAGCAATAAGTAAAATTATATGAATATGATGATGAAGTATAAGAAAAAAAAACGGAATCGTGCTGTGACACGGTTCCATTTTTTCGTTGCGAACTCTAAAAGAGGAAATGAACTGTTTGTCACAACCTCTTTGAATTTTAAAAGGTATATGAAATACTTTTAGTTAATCTATTTTCTTATTTAAAAATTTTTTCTATTTCTGTTTACATATAGTATGATAGATATGATGTCTTAGAAAAAGGAGGGTACAATGAAACGTTTTATTGCAATCTTTGTTCCTGCACTTTTTTTAATTGCTGTCATTACGAGCTATATGACATTTGCCCAGTCCTATGAGTGGACTGAAAATACCATCATTGCACATGCAGGTGGTGGAATAGAGGGAGATAAATATACGAATTCACTTGAGGCTTTTCAAAATAGTTATGAGAAAGGTCATCGCCTCATTGAGTTAGATATTAATATGACAAGTGATGGAAAAGTAGTAGCGCGACATGATTGGAAAGATATAAAAGACCAAACATATGAAACTTTTAAGAATCGACTTTATAAAGACAAATATAAACCAATCGATTTTCAACAAGTTATTAAATTGTTAAAGAAATATGATGATGTTTATATTATTTTAGATGGTAAAACAAAGTCACCTCAAGCAGTACGAACGCTGTATAAAAAAATTAATGTCTATACTAAAAACTTAAAGCCACGTGATAAAAAACGTCTTATTCCTCAAATGTTCTACAAACAAGACTATCAACTATTAAAAAACTATGGTTTTAAAGATGTACTCTATGTGATTGGGCGTGAAAGTTATACAAATCAATCATTAGCCGAATTTTGTGATGAACGAGGTATTCGGGCAGTGAGTATTGATAAAACATTTGTAAATACCCCTTTAGTACAAACGTTGAAAAAGAAAAAAATTGTTTCTTATACGTATACTGTGAATGATCGAAGTACGATGAAAAGACATAAACAAATGGGGGTTCATGGATTCTTCTCTGACTTCGTTGATGCGTATTAAATAAAAAAGGTCTGCATGCTTTTAAGCACTATGCAGACCTTTTTTATAGCAAAAACAAGTTGTTACATGATCGTTTACAAGGCCGCTTGCTTGCATAAAAGCATAAACCGTTGTCGGACCTAAAAATTTAAAACCACGCTTTTTTAAATCTTTACTAATGCGTGTAGAAAGTTCTGTAGTCGCAGGCACTTCAGATAATTGTGTGAAGTGATTTTGAATTGGTGTACCCCCTGTGTAAGTCCAAATGAATTCATTAAAGCTTCCGAATTCTTTTTGAATATCCATGAATAAGGTAGCATTGTGAACCATTGCTGTTAATTTACCACGATGACGAATAATTCCTTCGTTTTGTAGTAAGTGCTCAATTTTGGCTTCATCATATTGTGCAATTTTTTCATAATCAAAATAATCGAATGCTTCGCGCATTGTTTCACGCTTTTTTAAAATGGTTGCCCAACTTAACCCAGCTTGCATACTTTCTAAAATAAGTGTTTCAAACCAATCCGAATCTTTAGTAATCGGTACACCCCATTCTTCATCATGATACTGTTGATCAAGCTCGGAAACATTTGCCCATGCACAACGTGTTTTCTCCATTGTCATCTCCCTTTCAAAAAAACGAATATTTGTTCTTATTATAACAGACATCTGTTTGACATATTCGATTTTTACAATGAAAGAAAAAAATTCGGAGGTTCAGATGAAGAAAAAAGCGATTTGTATAGGTGTCATTTGCGGTTTAGTGATTGAAGTGTGTACACTTATGATTCAAATCACTCTATAATAGAGGAGAGTATAAAAAAAGGAGCTTGGCATATGAAACAAAGACCGATGCGTTTACAAAAAGGTGACACAGTAGGGATTGTCGCTCCTGCTAGTCCACCAAATCAACAGCAATTAAAAAAATCACTCGATTTTATTGAAGGGTTAGGGCTTCAATATGTAATGGGTGAGAGTGTTACAGCGAAAGAACATTATTTAGCTGGTAGTGATGAATTACGTGTACGTGACTTACAGCGTATGGTAGAAGATCCGTCTATTCGTGCTATTTTCTGTGCAAGTGGTGGATATGGTTCTGCGCGTATTGCAGATCAACTAGATTATATGCTATTTGAAGAAAATCCAAAAATCTTCTGGGGTTTTTCAGATATTACATTTTTACACACAGCGATTGGTGAGTTGAGTAACTTGGTAACATTCCACGGCCCAACACTTTCCTCTTTAGGTAGAGAGGATATCCCAGAACGCACGTATTTAATGTTTGAGCAGTTATTTAATCCAGCAGAGATTTACTATGATGAACGTATTTCACCACTTCAAACAATCGCAAGAGGGCGTGTACGTGCGCCGATTGTTGGCGGTAATCTAACATTACTGTGTGAAACACTCGGAACAAAATTTGAAGTGGATACAGCAAATAAAGTGTTACTCATCGAAGATACTGGATTAGAGCCAGCACAGATTGATGCGAAGCTGAATCAATTACGCATGGCACGAAAGTTCGAACATTGTGCGGGTGTAGTCATCGGTAGCTTTACACATGCAGAACCACGTGATTATAAAGATTCACCGTTTTTAGATGCACTATTTACTAGTTACTTTAAAGACTTCAATAAGCCTGTTGTGAGTGGCTTTAAATTTGGACATGAAAATTTAAATGTTGGAATTCCTTTAGGCGTAGATGTTATTTTAGATGCAGATGAAAAAGTATTAGCCTTTTTACCAGGTGTAGAATAAAGAAAAAGTTCGGACACACATCGTGCCCGAACTTTTTTAAATGGTCGTCTGTAATTGCTCTTTATTCAAAATGGCATATGTTGCATCGCCTCCGTGAATTTGTGTAAACATCTTAGAAGCAGAAGCGAGTAACTGCTCACATGACTCATGAGAAAGTGATGGTGGTAAATAGAAAATTTGAAGTGCGTCTGTTGTCGATTCGGTCACTGCACTACGCTTACTATCGACATAAGGACTACCGAATGGACCTTGTTCATCACAGCTTATAGGTATTCCAGCTAACTTGACATCACGACCATTTAATCCTTCATACATACTATTCTCTGTTCCTACAGTCATTTCGATAGCACCTTGTAAAGCATGCGTATCATAAATCCCTACAGGAATCTCATATTGTAGTGAAAAGAAGTTATTTAAGTCGACAGCAGAGTGGAAGGGTTGTAAATATTGTTGTTTTGCAATGCGACGTAGTAATGCTTCAGCAGATGGACGGTAGCGACTTGGATCAGCACCGAGTGTTTTAAAAATGTGTCGCCATTCTTGAATGGCTTTATGTTCTACGACAGGTGTATCTTGCAAATCTAAAAATAGATTCTCTTGATATAATTGTGTACGCCCTTTAATCATTTGGGGCGATTCTTCTACGATAATTTTGGTATAATGGACAGTGCCGATTTTAAAATCTGTTATTTGATTGGTTAATTGTTTATTTAGTTGAATGTGCATAAAACATCACCTATCTGTTCATTTTTTCCAATTGTATCATATAGAAAGGAATGAAACCAAATGAATGTTTTATCGTTTCAACAACAAGTTAGAGAATATGCCCAGTCCATTGGAATCGATAAAATTGGTTTCGCATCTGCTACACCGTTTATTGATTTAAAAGCACGTCTTATTCAGCAACAACAGTTAAATTATCAGTCTGGATTTGAAGAATCTGATGTCACTTTACGTACGGAACCGACCTTGTTATTAGAAGATGCAAAAAGTATCATTGCGATTGCATTAGCTTATCCGTCTAAGATGTTGAATGCACCACAAGGTAAGAAAGGTGCGAGACGTGGTATTTTTTGTCGTGCTTCTTGGGGTGTCGATTATCATACCGTCTTACGTGAGAAATTAGCGCTACTTGAAGAATTTATCCATACACATCATCCATATGCACGAACGAAGTCAATGGTCGATACAGGTGAGTTATCCGACCGAGCTGTTGCAGAAAGAGCGGGAATTGGTTGGAGTGGGAAAAATACGAATATTATTACGCCAGAGTTCGGTTCTTATGTTTATTTAGGAGAGATTATTACAGATATTCCGTTTATAGCAGATAAGCCGATGGAAGATGAATGTCTAGATTGTCGCCTATGTATAGATGTTTGCCCAACAGGTGCGATTGTACAAGCAGGACAACTAAATGCTCAGCGCTGTATTGCTTTTTTAACACAAACAAAAGATATATTACCAGATGAGTTTCGAACACATTTAGGGAATCGGATTTATGGCTGTGATACATGCCAAACTGTTTGTCCCAAAAATAAGCGCAAACATAATTTAATTCATAAAGAGTTCTTCCCAGATCCTGAAATTGCAAAACCGTTACTTGAACCATTATTAACCATGTCCAATAAGCAGTTTAAACAAGATTTTGGTCATGTTTCAGGTTCTTGGCGAGGGAAGAAACCATTACAGCGAAATGCGATTTATGCACTTGCACATTTTAAAGAGGAATCAGCCATTCCGACACTAACAGAAGTGCTACAAAAAGATACACGACCTGTTATTCGTGGTGCAGCAGCCTATGCGATTGGGAAAATTGATGCGCCAGCGTCAAAAGCAATATTAGAACAAGCGCTACAAAAGGAACAAGATAAAGAAGTACTTGAGGAAATAGAAAAAGGACTATCATTTATTACAAAATAGAAGGAAGTGCCCTTAGATGACGTTACACATCGTCCTATATCAACCCGAAATCCCAGCAAATACAGGTAATATTGCAAGAACATGTGCTGGAACTAATACACACTTACATTTGATTCGTCCATTAGGTTTTTCAACAGATGATAAGATGTTAAAAAGAGCAGGACTGGATTATTGGTCAAGTGTCAATATCACATATTACGATAATGTAGAAGAATTTTTCGAAAAGCATCAACAGGCGACAATTTATTTTATCGAAACATTCGGAACGAAAAATTATACAGAGTTTGATTATTCGAATACAGAAGAAGATATCTTCTTTATGTTTGGAAAAGAGACAACAGGTATTCCACGTGAATTAATTGAAGACAAACAACATATGTGCCTACAAATTCCACAAAGCGACCACGTACGCTCATTAAATTTATCAAATACAGCAGCGATTATTATTTACGAAGCGCTACGTCAACAAAGCTTTAAACCAATTGTATAGAATAAAAAAAGAAGAAATCGTGTGATTGTACGATTTCTTCTTTTTGATATTTAAGGAATTAAATCGAAAAAATGATGATAGTCATTAATGGTATAATCAGCAACGTCACAATCGTTTTGGAACATAATCGTTTTAAAGCCAGCTTTTTTAGCAGGGATTAAGTCGAGCTCACGATCTCCAATCGCATAGTCGAGTTCATAGCGTTCATGTAAATAGACATAAGCAGCAGGGTCTGGCTTTCGTGCAAAACCATCATCACCGGCGACAATTTCTGTGAAGTATTTGGCTAAGTCTGTTTCTTGTAAAATACGTTCAACAGAAGCTCGGTTCATATGTGTCATAATAACATTTACTTCAGCCTGTTGTAGAACGTTTTCAACATAGGGGAATGGTGTGTAATTCGTAATCGCACGACTTTTTTTAATCATTTCTTTTCGTTGTTCATCGGTTAATTGAAAATAGTCCATCGCATGTGATTGCGAAACTTTTAGCTGTCTATAGATTTCCTCTTTTGTAAAATTTCCGTTCAATATATCATATAAAATATCGGTATAAGCAGGATAAGTATCCATAATGGTTCCATCAAAGTCCCATAAAATACGCATGAGCCAATCGCCTCCATTTTTCAAATAGCATAGCATAAATAGGTTTGAAAAGTCTTTTAAAAGGGTACACATAGTAAAGGTTTAAAAAGGGGCGTGGTAAAGATGAAAAAAGGTAAAGATAATGTGTCGAGTGGACATATGACGAATAACTTCAGTGACGTTGTAGAATTAGGAAAACAGATGGAAAAACTACGCGACGAACAAGAGCTAAAACGAGATGGTTATACACAAGATCCCGTACAATATGATGATGAAGATGAGAAGAAAGAAGAAGCGAAATAATACTTAAATATAAGAAGATGGTATATTGATTCATCTGAACATAAGAAAAGCCAAAATCGTATGTGTGTTGTGATTTTGGCTTTTTATTATTTTAGATAAAGACAAGTTGAATAATAAATAGAATAGCGAATAGATAAAGTAATGGATGTACTTTTTTCGCTTCACCTTTGACAATTTTTAGAATCGGATATGCGATAAATCCGAAGGCAATCCCAGTTGAAATACTTGAAGTGAGTGGCATAATAAGCATCACTAAAAATGCAGGAAGTGCCTCATCAAATGTATCCCATTCAATGTGACGAACAGATGCAATCATCAATGTCCCGACAATGACTAGAACAGGTGATGTAATGGCAGAAACACCTGACACCGAAGCAACTAAAGGTGAGAAGAATGAAGCAATAATAAATAGAACGGCAACTGTTAAAGCAGTTAAGCCTGTTCGACCACCAGCCGCAACACCTGCAGATGATTCTACATAAGCTGTTGTTGGTGATGTACCAAACATTGCTCCGATTGTTGTACCGAATGAGTCACCAAGTAAAGCCTTACGTGCGCGAGGTAGTGTTTCACCCTTCATTAAACCAGCTTGGCGCGCTACACCAACTAATGTACCTGTTGTATCGAATAGTGTTACTAAGATGAATGAGAATACAACACCGTATAAACTATGTGCAATAACTTCTTTTAAAGCATCAATTGGATTCCACACAATAATACCTTCTGGTAAATGAGGCATCGTAACAAGCTCATCAATTTTTAATTGCCCTGTAAAGAACGCGATGATGGCGGTAATGACCATCCCAATGAAAATAGCACCTGGTACACGACGTACCATGAAAATCGCTGTAATAATAAGACCACCAAGTGTTAATAGCACACTTGGACTTGTTAAATCACCTAATTTAATTAAGTTTGTTGGGTCATCTACAACGACACCCGCCATACGTAATCCTAAAAACGAAATAAATAAACCAATACCAGCAGTAATCGCTAATTTTAAATTATTCGGAATCGCTGTAATTAATTTAGAGCGAAGAGGTGTTAAGGATAAAATAATGAATAAAATACCGGCGATAAATACAGAAGCAAAAGCAGTTGTATAATGCAATTCACCATTTGATGCTTGAACAACTGAATACGTGAAGAAAGCGTTTAAACCCATACCTGGTGCAATCGCAATGGGATAATTGGCAACTAGAGCCATCCACAATGTACCGAATACTGCGGCAATGATTGTCGCCATGAACACTTGTTGGCTCGGTACACCTGCTGCACTTAAAATTGTCGGATTGACGATAATAATATAAACCATTGTTAAAAACGTTGTAACACCAGCAACAAGCTCTGTTTTAACGGACGTTCCATTTTCTTTTAATTTAAACATAATAATAACTCCTTAAAGCCGAACGATTTTTTTGACAACGTCTATAATATTCGCTAAGAGGCGAAAAAGCAAGGTGTATTGAAAAAATAAGTATTCTCGAAATAATGTGACAATAGGGGTATACTGTAGAAAAGGAGTGAAAGCATTTGTTAAATCTACATTCAACGAAAAAGTTAGTAAATGGTGTTGAAATGCCACGTTTTGGTTTAGGTGTATATAAAATGACGAATCCAGATGAAGCATATAGTGCCATGTCACATGCACTTGAAGCAGGATACATTGCGATTGATACAGCTGCTTTATATGATAACGAGGAACAAGTAGGACAAGCTGTGCGCGATTCAAAAAAGAAGCGTGAGGAATTATTCATCACCTCGAAAGTTTGGAATACCGATCAAGGCTACGATCAAACGTTACGAGCATTTGAGACAAGTCTAAAGAAATTAGATATGGATTATTTAGATTTATATTTAACGCATTGGCCGGTTCCTGAATTATATGTAGATACTTATCGTGCGATTGAACGCTTATACGATGAAAAATTAATTCGCGCTACAGGTGTATCAAATCACGAACCGCATCATCTTGAGAAGTTATTAGCGACAGCGAATGTACAACCAATGGTGAATCAAATCGAGCTACATCCTCATTTGATTCAACAAAAAAATCGTGATTTTGCAAAACAACATAACATTGCGATTACATCATGGTCACCACTTGGTCGCGGTCGTGTGTTAGAAGATGAAGCAATTATGAAGCTTGGAGAAAAGTACGGTAAATCAGCGGCACAAGTGATTATTCGATGGCATTTACAACACGACTTAATTGTCATTCCGAAATCTGTAAAAGAAGTACGTATTCGACAAAACGCCGATGTCTTTGATTTCAAACTAACTGCGGAAGATATGCAAGCGATTGATATGTTAAATCGAGATGAACGTTACGGCTCGCATCCAGATACATTCCACCTGAAAAAATAAAGAAATGAAGCTGGATATGAAAAACGCAATTCTACATGAGTATAAGAAAAACTGGAATCGCGCTGTGGTGCGATTCCAGTTTTCCGTTGCGAACGCAAAAAAAGAAAGTGAAATGTTTGCCTCAGCTCCATTTCTTTCTTTATAAGAAAAAATGTTTTAAAGTTAAGTAAACTGGTGGTATTAAAAGGGCAGGTAACATATTAAGACTTTTTAAGTTTTTAATTCCTAAAATACTCAAACCAGTCGCAAAAATAAGAATGCCTCCGATAATCGAGATTTCAGTTAATAAAGACTCCGTCATAAAGTCATTTAAAAATAAAGCCATCACATAGAAGAAGCCTTGCCATAAAAAGAGTACCACTGCGGATAATGCGATGCCAAAACCAAATGTAGAAGCGAGTACGAGCGATGTTACACCGTCTAAAATACCATTTGTAATTAAGTATGTATGGTCACCTTGTAGGGCGCTATTAATAGGACCGAGAATGGATAATGTACCAATGCAGAATAAAAGAATGGCTGTGGATAGACCTTTTACGAGTGGACCATCAGAAAAAAGACCAACAAATCGATTGAAACGTACTTCAATGTCGATTTTTTCACCGATTATTGCACCAATCGCTAAACTAACGATGAAGAGAACAGGTTCCTCACTTTTCGGTAAATATTGTGTCACTGCATTAATTCCAAGTGCGACAGCAGCAAATCCCATCGCTTGTAACAAAATCGTTTGGTAGCGTTCTTTTAACCCCTTATTCATTAAGCTACCGATAGTACTACCAATCAAAATCATGCAACAATTAAAAATCGTTCCGAACATATGTATAACCCCTTTTTATAGCATATCAGAAGAAAAGGAACCGCATATACAGGCGATTCCTCTCCAATGAATTCTATTGTTTTTTCATATCCTCAAAAAACTTCACAAATGCTTCTTTTGGTTGTTCACCAACGAGACGCCCAACTTCCTTACCATCTTTAAAATAAGCAAGTGTTGGTGTCGCTGCAAGATTATAATCTTGCCAACCTTGTTCAAATTCTAAAACATTATATTGGTTAATATGGACTTTTGCTTCATCTGCTAAAGGCATTAACTCTGGTGTTACTTTTTGACAATGTACACATTCAGGTGAAAAGAAATAAACGTAAGTTCCTTCACCACTATCAATTTTTTCTTTTAACGCATCTGGTAAGATGATATTTTGATAATTTTCATCATCTAATTGATCGATTGTTGATTGTGTTTTAATTTTATGGTCTCCGTATAGTGAAGAACCTTCTTCTTTTTTATCATTTAAACTTTTATTAAGTAATAATAAAGCTGCAAAAATAGCTACAATAATTAAAGCAATAATAATTAGAATTCCAGCATTATTTTTTTTCTTAGGGACATTCGTTTTCTTTTTTGCCATTACATTTCCTCCTTCTTTCCTTGTTTAAGGATAAAGATACTTGTGATGAAAATCAATACAAATGCAGTAAGTGACAAGAAAGGAATCGTAATAAAACCAAGCCAGTTAATATATTCTCCTGTACATGGTACACGTCCACAAGCTATTGCATTATCATGTAAAAACGGTATTTTTTGCATACCATAATGATAAAGTGCTACCAATGCACCGATACATGAAAAAACAAGTGTAGTAACAGCAATCTGTGCATTACGCTGAATATACGCAATTCCAATAATGAATACGAGTGGATACATTAAAATACGCTGGTACCAACAAAATGTACAAGGCTCATATTTCATCACTTCAGAGAAGAATAGAGAACCTATCATCGCTACAAGTGATACAACCCACATAAATAACATACTATATTCTATTTTTTTAGACATTGAAATTCTCCTAGTTCTACATTATTTTCCTACTTGAGTATAAAGGCTTTTACAAACATTGTAAAATACAATTCTCTCAAATTCAAAGTTTTTTTGTTGGTTTACTCTTATAATACCCGTCAAAAGTATGAAAGGATTCGCATAGGAGAAAAGGGCATTTCCATGTACAATAGAAGGTAGTATAGAACGGAGGGTGGTACTTTGACGAAAGCAGACCATTCAAATATCGCATTATTGAAAGAAATTGCAGAATTATTAAATGAAGAAACTGAAATGAAACAAATGCTTCAATTAGCACTAGAAAAATTACTTGAAGGTACGAAGTTTGAAACAGGGTGGATCTTTCTTATTAAAGATCGTCGTCGCCATGAACTGATTGCTGAAGCGAACTTACCGAATAATTTAGAACAAGAGGGGTGTCGCTATCTATGTAAGGGTGGTTGTTGGTGTTTATCGAAATACCATAATAATGAACTAGAGAAAGCATCAAACATTATAGAATGTCAGCGCATTGAACTTGCGAATAAGCATTCTAATGAAGCACATGATGCAATTACCCATCACGCGACGGTTCCATTACAATCAGGTCCTGAAAAGTTTGGATTATTAAATGTTGCATCTCCTAATACAGTACGTTTTTCAGATGATGACCTTGCATTATTAGAGTCGATTGCGTTCCAAATTGGTTCAGCTATTAAGCGTATTCTACTTACAAAACAAGAAAAAGACGTTGCACTTGCACAGGAACGAAATCGACTAGCACGTGACTTACATGATTCAGTTAATCAGCTACTTTTTTCAGTCACACTGACTTCTCGTGCAGGCATCGAAATGACAGATGAACCGTTAGTAAAAGAGACATTTGCAGAAATTCAATCGCTTACACAAGAGGCTTTAACAGAGATGCGTGCACTTATTTGGCAACTGCGTCCTAAAGGATTGGAAACAGGGTTACTTGAAGCACTAAAAGGTTATGCTGAAATGCTTGGTATCACACTTGATGTAAAAGTATCTGGTGTATTACAGTTCCCTTCTAAAATTGAGGAAGCACTATTCCGGATTGCACAAGAAGCTTTGAATAATGTACGAAAACATGCAGGTGTAAAACAAGCTCAAATCATTATTCGTGTGACACATAGTGATATTTTACTTGTTATTAAAGATGATGGTCGTGGTTTCTCAGTAGATTCGTCTATTGCACTTCCGTCGCTTGGTTTACAAAGTATGCGTGACCGTACACAGGCACTTGGAGGAACGATTGACTGGGTGAGTGATATTGGAAAAGGGACGGAAATATTAATTCGACTACCTTATTAAGGAGGGGATTGTATGATTAAAGTATTGATTGCTGACGATCATCATGTTGTAAGAAGAGGGTTACTTTTCTTTTTAAAAACACAAAAAGATATTGAGGTAGTGGGGGAAGCACGAAATGGTAAGGAAGCAGTAGAACTCGCTTCAGTGTATCAACCTGATATTGTATTAATGGATTTAGTCATGCCAGAGATGGACGGGATTGAAGCGACACGTCGTATTAAATCGGTGTATCCACATATTCAAATTTTGATGTTGACGAGCTTTTCAGATCGAGATCATATTTTACCAGCGATTGAAGCGGGAGCGGCAGGATATCAATTAAAAGATATTGAACCAGATGAACTCGTTTTAACAATTCGTAAAATCATTGCGGGCGAAAATAGCATGCATCCTGAAGTGACGCATCAACTCGATCAGAATCAAGAATCAACGCAACATTTGCCGCACGTTAAAAATCCACTAACTCGTCGTGAAAAAGACGTATTAGCGGAATTAACGAAAGGGAAGAGCAATAAAGAGATTGCTTCTTCATTATTTGTTACAGAAAAAACGGTGAAAACGCATATCTCAAATATTTTTGCGAAATTAGAAGTACAAGATCGTACGCAGGCAGCTTTATACGCTGTGAAATACGGTTTAACTGAAAAATAAACAAACTGGGACATATGTGTAAAAAACACTATCCTATATGAACATAAAAAACTGGAATCGCGCCACAGTGCGGTTCCAGTTTTTCGTTTTGAATGCTAAAAAAAGAAATAGTCCAAGACAGTTTTATATATTATAGACGATTTTTCTTTTTGTTTTTTAGTTGTTTAGATACTTGTTTCCATTTACGTGTTTCTGCTAGTTGTGCTTGCTTATTCGTCTTTTGTTCAAGATAGCGAATTTCACGTTGTAGCTTCACATAGCTGGCATAGCGTGCTTGTTTCAATGAGCCATCTGAAAGAGCCTGTTGAATGGCACAACCAGGTTCATTTTTATGTGAACAATCACGGAATCGACAAGAATCAGTTAGTTGTTCAATATCAGAAAAACTCGATTCTAAAGCACCTTCTGTTGACCATAGTTGAATTTCGCGCATTCCAGGTGTGTCGATGAGAATACCGCCATTTGGTAAGATAAAAAGTTCGCGATGTGTCGTTGTATGACGCCCTTTAGAGTCATCTTCACGAATGTGTTGAACGGTCATTTTTTCTTCTTCAACAAGCGCATTCGTAAGAGTAGATTTTCCAACACCTGAAGAACCCATTAATGCTGCTGTTCTATGTGGTAAAAGTAAATTTTGTATCTCTTCAATTCCTTCTCCTGTTAATGTACTGATTGCATAGATTGGCACACCAATTGCTACTTGTGCTGCTTGTTCAATGAATGATGTCACATCTTCACATAGATCTTTTTTCGTTAAGATAATGACTGGAGATGCACCTGAATCCCAAGCAGCTAGTACATAGCGTTCAAGTCGACGAACATTAAAGTCGTGATTTAAGCTCATAACGATGAACACAAGATCGACGTTCGTCGCAACGATTTGTTCGTCAATTTCGAGACCAGCCATTTTGCGTGAGAATGTCGAAGTACGTGTTAAAAGTTGATGAATTAAACAACGCTGTTCGCCCGGCATTTGTTCAACTAATACCCAGTCACCGATTGCTGGATAGTCTTTACGCATGAATGCATTATATGCGTACTTACCCGAAATCGTTCCAAGTAATTCACCCTGTTCTGTGCGAATACGATAACTATGCTTATGTTCAAGTGTGATACGTCCAATCAAGTAGTTTTCATAACCTGCTTGTGTTAAAAGTGCTGTAGCTTCAGATGTAAAAGGCTCTTTTAAGCCATATTGTTGTAGTTGTGTCAATGTAATTTCCTCCAATAACGTGGTAATAAAAAAGGTTTATTGCACCATGATGGATGCAATAAACCTAACCGCACATTGAAAGAGAGCTATAAAATAATTATAGCGCTACATGGCAGGAGAAAGTTTTATGCATACCAAATACGTGCGAAGTTGTCGCAATCTCATATTTATTCATCATAATACTTCACCTGCTCCCTTTATAAGTTAGTCCTAGCATAACAACTTTGACAGAATTCGTCAATTTCTTTTTAAAGATTCTTCAGGTTCGATATGAACGAGCGCTACAGAACTAGGCAGTATTTCAAGAATTGCTTCTTCAATTTTCTCCGTAATTTCATGACTTTCCCATACATTTAAATAAGGATTAACGGATACAGTTACATCAATTAAAGCCATATTTCCATGATAACGTCCTTTAACGTCACGCAATTCAACAACACCTTCAACTGCTGAAACAGTAGTGCGAATCGTCTCAATATCTGTTTGATTAAATCCATCTGTTAACGTTAACACACTTTCAGCAAAAATCTCATACGCTGTTTTTAAAATAATTATAGCTACAATGGCTGCAGTAATCGAGTCAATGATTGGGAAACCAATAATCGCTGCAAAAATACCAATTGCCGCACCGAAGCTGACAAATGCATCGGAACGATTATCGTAAGCAGCAGCTTTAACGGCCGAGCTATTAATTTCTTTTGCCAGTCGAATATTATAAATGTATACGCCCCACATGATAACACCTGAGATAATTGCCACAATCGCTGTTAAAAGTGAGGGTGGCTCATGTTCATTAGCAAAAAAGCCTTTGATTGCATTAAATAATACTTGTAAACCAACAACTGCCATAATAAATGAAGCAATGAGTGAGGCAATGGTTTCGGCGCGCATATGCCCGTAAGCATGATCAGCATCTGGTGGCTTTTGTGAGATACGTAAGCCGATAAGTACAGCAACAGAAGCAATAATATCGGTCGTGTTATTCAGACCATCTGCTTGTAGTGCTTCAGAATGACCGAAGTAACCGACAATTAATTTTGCGAAACTGAGAAAGATATATGTGATGATACTAAGCCATGCCCCTTTTTCTCCTTTGCGTAACTTTTCATATGGGTCCACAATGTTTCCTCCCTGAAAGAAATCTAGGGATACGAAAGCGACGTTACATTTTTTAATGTAACGTCGCCCGTACTATATTTCTTGTGTAAGTAGTGTTGAATCAGATTCTGTTTCTAATTCAGGATGTTTGATGATCTCTAAGTAAATTAAGTGGTGACCTTCTAACTCACGCACGATAAAATCATAGCCTTGTTCAGAGACTCGGTCGCCTTTCTTCGCATCAAAATGACGCGTCATAAACCAACCGCCGATTGTATCGATAGCATCATCTTCAATTTCGATGTTTAGAATGTCATTAATTTCTTCTAATAAAACTTTTGCATCTACAATATAGTGCCCATCCCCAAGTTTACGAATTTCTGAAATTTCATCTGCATCAAACTCATCTCGAATATCACCAACAATTTCTTCGATGATATCTTCGATCGTTACAAGACCTGATGTTCCACCATATTCGTCCATTAAAATGGCCATATGAATACGTTCACGTTGGATTTTTAATAGTAAATCACTAATTGGAACAGTTTCAAAGACGCGAATAACAGGACGCATGAATGCTGTAACAGGTTTTGCTCCATTTTCTTTTGGATTTCGAATATAAGCTGTTAATAGATGTTTCATATTAACAAGACCGATGACGTGGTCCTTATCGCCGTCAATAATTGGGTAACGCGTATATTGCTCGACACCCATTACTTCAAAAACTTCTTTTAGTGTTAGATCTTTTTCAATCCCAACAATTTCAGTACGTGGAACCATAACTTCTTTAGCGATACGATCGTCAAAGTTGAAGATGTTATCCACATATTTATATTCGGACTGATTAATTTCTCCACCTTTTAAACTGTCAGATAAAATAATACGTAGTTCTTCTTCCGTCATAGCAACTTCAGAATCATTTGAATTGCGAATACCAAATAATGCAGCTAAACCATTTGCAGATGAATTTAATAATTTAATAAATGGATACATCACATTATGGAATAGAATTAAAAATGGTGCTGTTGTTAAAGCTACAGCTTCTGCTTTTTGGATTGCAAGTGTCTTTGGTGCAAGCTCACCTACTACAACGTGAATAAATGTGACGATTGAGAAGGACACAATGAAGGATACGATGGTTGTTACACTACCATTTAGATTTATTAAATCAAAGACAGGGCGTAAAATCATGCTCACTGTACCTTCACCCAACCAACCTAAACCAAGCGATGTAATCGTAATACCTAACTGACATGCAGATAAATATTCATCTAAACTAGATATAACTTTTTTTGCTTTTAAAGCTTTTTTATTACCTTCAGCGATTAGCTGATCAATTCGAGTTGCTCTGACTTTGACAATGGAGAATTCCGTTGCAACAAAGTAAGCAGAGCAGGCGATTAAGACAGCGAATGCTGTCAACCGTATGGCTATTTCCAAAGAATTCCTTTACTCCTAGCCCAAATGAGGGGGAGAGTAAAGTGTACACCTCCTGTGTGTTTAAAAATGTTCAGTATTCTAATAATAAGATAGAACTAGAAAAAATTCAAATCATCAAACTACTTTTATGGGATGAAAGTTGTATGTATAAAGAAAAAACGTCATAAAAAAATAATATTTACGTAAAGACTAGAAAGGATAATAATCTTTTTTTTCTAAAAATTGTTGACAATTCGGAAATCGAAATGTTAGTATTTAGAAACACGAAATGTGAAATAAAAAATGGAGGTATGAATCATGAATAACTTAACAGTAGTAAACCCAATTGCAGTAACACACAACTATTCATATGGACACATACCTTTACAAGACAACATGTAGTGATTTTGTATTTATTTGTATTGGTGTGTCACATCAATACTCTAATATAGGCGCATGCCCTTAGGGTGTGCGCTTTTTTGTTGTTTTTTAAAGGGATAATTTGTAAAAAGAAAGAAGGAGAAAACATGTTTTCTGTATTTACGAAACTGAAATGGTTTTTTAAAGAAAATTGGGGGAGGTATACAACTGCCGTTATTTTATTAACGGTAGCGAATATTATCGAAGTTATCCCGCCTAAAATTATTGGAAATACAATTGATGCCATTCATACAAAAGAGCTAACTGCTGAATTGTTATGGAATTATATCATCGCACTTGTCGCTTTATTATTTGCAGCGTATATTGTCAATTTCATTTGGCAGTATCAATTATTTGGTGGCGCAAATGTATTACAAAAAGATTTACGCATGAAGTTAATGGACCATTTTTTGAAGATGCGACCACCATTTTACGAGCGTAATCGTACAGGTGATTTAATGGCGCGTTCAACGAATGATTTACAAGCTGTATCTGAAACAGCTGGTTTTGGCATAATGACGTTACTTGATTCTACGCTTTATCTTGGAACAATCATTATTATGATGGGCGTTACAACTTCTTGGAAATTAACACTTGCAGCATTATTACCATTACCATTATTGGCGATTGCACTTCAACAAATTGGCAAATTCATTCATAAGCGTTATACCATCTCTCAAGCAGCATTTGGTGAATTGAATGATAGCGTACTAGAAGCAGTCGAAGGTGTACGTGTTGTTCGTGCCTATGTGCAAGAACGTGAAATGGAAAAGCAGTTTGCACAAAAGACAGAAGAAGTTGTTGAAAAGAATTTACGTGTATCTCGTGTAAATGGTTTATTCGCACCTGTCAGTAAATTTATTACAGCATTTAGTTATGTCATTGGACTTGGATACGGTGCGTATCTCGTATCGATTAACGACATTACAGTAGGTAGTCTTGTTGCTTTCAACGTTTATCTTGGTATGGCTGTTTGGCCAATGATGGCGATTGGTGAATTAATCAATACGATGCAACAAGGGAATGCCTCATTGGATCGTGTGAGTGAGACATTGAACGAAAAAGAAGACGTTCCGAATCCTAAAGAAAGGAAGGTCGTTCAAACACCAACGACAATTAGATTTAACGATGTAAGCTTCCAATATCCATTATCAAAATCGCTTAATTTAAAGAATGTAAACATTGAATTAAATCGTGGTGAAACACTTGGTATTGTCGGAAAGACAGGTAGTGGTAAAACGACGATTGTGAAGCAATTATTGCGTGAATATCCACATGGTGAAGGGGACGTAGAAATTGCGAATGAAGCGATTCAATTACAAGATAAGGAGCAAGTGCTGAATTGGATTGGCTATGTACCGCAAAGTCACATTCTATTCTCACGTACAATTCGTGATAACATTCGCTTTGGTAAGCCAGATGCAACAGAAGAGGATATTGCTAGAGCAATTCGTATGGCGAACTTTGAAGACGATTTAAAACGTCTGCCAGAAGGCTTAGATACGATGGTTGGAGAAAAAGGAATCTCGTTATCAGGTGGGCAAAAACAACGGATTTCGATTGCGCGTGCATTTATTCGTAATCCAGAAATTCTTATTTTAGATGACTCACTATCTGCAGTGGATGCAAAAACAGAGAGTCGCATTATCGACAATATTCAAAATGAACGAAAAGATAAAACAACGATTATTGTAACCCACCGATTATCAGCAATTTTACATGCTGAAAAAATTATTGTAGTCGATGATGGTGAGATTATTCAATATGGTACACATGATGAATTGGTTAGACAACCTGGTTGGTACCAAGAACAATTCAAATTACAACAAGTAAAAGGGGGTGAATAAGATGCCCGTTCGTAAGCGATTATGGCAGTATGCACTACTTTATAAGGAACCGATGATTTGGGGACTTGTGCTACTTGCTATATCAGTTGGAGCTGACTTATCAGGTCCATTAATTATTAAATATATTTTAGACAATTACGTTGCCAACATGCCGGAATCTGGATTAGAAGTAAAGCCACTGTATTTAATGTTAGGTGCTTATTTAGGAACCATTGTCATCTTTGCAATTTTCCGATATACACAGTTTTATATGCTGCAAATCGGTTCAAATCGCATTGTCCAAAAAATGCGTAAAGATGTATATGGTCAATTACAACGTCTATCAATTAACTATTTTGACCGACTACCTGCTGGGAAAGTTGTGTCGCGTATTACAAATGATACCGAAGCAATTCGTGAATTGTTTGTAACTGTTGTCTCACAATTTGCCGCAAGTTTTATGACATTAATCGGGATTTTTATTATCATGTTCTCTTTAAATACATGGATGGGCTTCTTCGCATTAATCGTTGTCCCAATCCTCATTGTATGGTCGATTGTGTACCGTAAATATGCTTCGAAATATAATCATGCGATTCGTTCAAGACTATCTGACTTAAATGGTATGTTGAATGAATCAATGAATGGCATGACGATTATTCAAGCATATGGACAAGAGAAGAATATGAAAAATGAGTTCAATCAAATTAATGATGAACATTTCCGCTATAATAATAAGTTATTATTTTTAGATTCTGCTACATCACACAATTTAGTCGGTGTTGTTCGCAGTATCATTCTCATTGCATTCGTTTGGTACTTTGGTTCACTTGAAGTAACAGGTACATCGATTGCATCTGTTGGTATTTTATATGCCTTCGTCGAGTACATTACACGTTTAATGAACCCAATCATGCAAATCGTCGATCAATTCTCGCGATTAGAGCGTGCGAATGTTGCAGCGACACGTGTATTTGAATTACTAGACTATAGTGGTGAAGACGTTAGCGATGAAAAAATCGCACGTTATAAAGGTCACGTACAATTCGAACATGTATGGTTTGCTTATAAAAACGAAGAATATGTATTAAAAGACATTTCAATTGATGCTAAGGCAGGAGAAACAGTTGCTCTAGTTGGACATACAGGTTCGGGAAAGTCGTCGATTATCAATCTTTTATTCCGTTATTATGATGCTTCAAAAGGAACAATCAAAATTGATGGCGAAAATATCGAAAATCATGCGAGACAGACTGTTCGTCAGCATATGGGGATCGTACTACAAGACCCGTATTTATTTACAGGAACAATCGCATCCAATATTAGTTTGAATGATGCACGCATTACAAGAAAACAAATAGAAGACGCGTTAGTTGCGGTTGGTGGGGAACGTGTACTAAAAAATCTACCAAAAGGTTTAGATGAACCTGTAATCGAGCGTGGTAGTACACTATCTGCTGGGCAACGCCAACTTGTATCATTTGCACGTGCACTCGCCTTTGACCCAGCCATTCTCATTTTAGATGAAGCAACGTCAAATATTGACTCGGAAACAGAGGAAATTATTCAACATGCGATGGATGTTTTGAAAAAAGGTCGTACAACATTCATCATTGCGCACCGTCTTTCAACAATTAAAAATGCCGATCAAATTTTAGTATTAGATGCAGGGGAGATTGTAGAACGTGGAAAGCATGATGAATTACTTGCACTAGGCGGACGTTATAGTCAAATGTATGAATTACAGTCTGGGAATAAACAGCATAGTTTATAATAAACGAAAAGCAAACAAAACGGTTGAAAATCGATTTGTTTGCTTTTTTATTTAATGGTCATATACATGAAAGACCATTAATTCATGTATATCTTTTTTTAATTGTTCAGTAATGATAAAAGATTGTGGTTGCACGATTTCAATTTCACCATCTCCATGATAAAGAGCAGTCACCTTTTCTCTGTTATAATAGAAAGAAAGACGCCAACCAGGCATTTCTCCTGCGTATAATCGTTCAAATGTAAAATGTTGAATCATCATTCATCCCCCTTTTTTTCAGTATAAACAGAATGAGGAAGGGAAAGCGAATTAAAACTTCTAAACGATTCATTTTCCGAACAAAGTATCCTCTGTTATAATAACGATAGTTTAAAGAAAAGGGTGGATTACATGAATACGGTCATTACAATTCTATTCATGGTTGTTATTGGTTCATTAATCGGTGGTGTGACAAATCATTTAGCGATTAAAATGTTGTTTCGTCCACATAATCCAGTTTATATCTGGGGAAAACGACTACCATTTACGCCTGGATTGATTCCACGTAGACGAGATGAATTAGCGAAGCAACTTGGAAAAACAGTTGTAAAATATTTATTAACGCCAGACACATTCCGAGCAAAGTTTTTTAATGCGACGATGCGTGAAAAAGTTTTAGAATGGTTAGGGCAACAAACGAAAGAGAAAATCTTCACAGAAGAAAAAACACTGCAGCAATGGTTAGACCAAGCAGGACTTTCACATGCACCAGAAATGATTGAGAAAAAATTAGATGATTTAATCGTTCAACAAGTAGGTCAAGTGCAAAATGTATTAGCTACACAGACAGTTGAACAGTTACTACCAGCTAGTTGGAAAGAACGTGCAGAATCAAAAATTCCAGAAATTTCACGTTACATTTTGAATAAAGGCGATCAATACTTTGATACAGTTGAGGGAGAACAGGCAATTAAAGGCTTAATTGACGGTTTCCTAAGCTCAAAAGGAACATTCGGTGGTATGATTCAGATGTTTATTGGTGATGGTTCATCACTTGTGCCTATGCTTCAAAGAGAAGTGAAGAAGTTTTTAAGCTCGGATTCGACATTCCATGTGCTTAATAATTTACTTCAAAAAGAGTGGGATAAGTTACAAGTTCAAACAGTTCCGCAATTATTAGGTGATTTAGATTTCACTTCTACAACGGAACGCATTCAAAAATATGCACGTGAACAATTAGCAATTCGAGATCGTTTAGACTTACCGCTTGTACATTACTTACCAGATGGTGCAAAATGGTTACAGGACAATGTATATCCAAAATTAGTTGAGACAACCTTTACACAAGTAGAAAATAAATTAGAAGATATTTTATCGCGTATGGATTTAGAGAATGTTGTAAGAGAACAAGTCGATAAATTCCCGGTAGAAACACTTGAAGATTTAGTACTTGGGATCTCAAAGCGCGAATTTAAAATGATTACCGTACTAGGATTTTTACTTGGTGGAATCATTGGTGTCGTGCAAGGGATTATCGCTGTCGCATTTTAAATACAAAGGAGTTTTTACACATGGTTAATATTTATGACGACTTAAACAAATTAGAAGCAACATTCCGTAAAACAGAACAGTTCACAGCACTTGAATTTACAATTGAAGAAGTGAAGAAAGATGCTGATGCAGTAGCGCTATTCTCAAACTTCCGTAAAATGCAATTAACATTACAAGAAAAACAAGCGAGTGGTGAAGAATTATCAGAAGAAGAATTACAATATGCTCAAAAAACAGCTCAATTAGCACAACAAAACGAAAAAATTAATGCAATGCTATTAGCTGAGATGGAAGTAAGTGCCGTAATTAATGAAATTACAAGCGTTATTATTAAACCTGTACAAGCTCTATACGACAGTATTCCAGATGCAGAATAATGAATATAGAAATCGTGATGGGTCATACGTGTAAAAACTTCATCCCATATGAGTATAAGAAAAACTGGAATCGCGCTGTGGCGCGATTCCAGTTTTTCGTTGCAAACGCTAAAATGGGAAGTGTCCTGTCCTGATTTTTAAAATTACATACCAGCTAAATCTTCAGAAGATTGATGAATACGTTCAGAGTTTTGTTGAATGGAATTCACGCTCGCCGTTAAATCAGAAACACTTTGGAATAGGTGATCGTTTCGTTCCGTTAATTGATGCATATAATCGACAATATTACAGAATGAACTACCTGTTGCCATTACTTTTTCACTTGACTGGTGAATTAGTGATTGTAAATTTTTAGAAATTTCAGAAATGGTTTCGGTCTTGTCGTAGGATTCAGATAAAATTTGATCGACCTCACTAAGCGACACTTTTGTACTTTCAGCTAGTTTTCTCACTTCTTCAGCAACAACCGCAAATCCACGTCCATGTTCGCCAGCGCGTGCTGCTTCAATAGAAGCATTCAATGCAAGTAGATTTGTTTGATTTGCAATTTGTGTAATCATTTGTGCGATGGATGACACTTTTTTATTCAATGTGTGAAGTTGATTAACACTTTCTTGAATTGTATGCATCGTTTCTTTCAATTGTTCAGAGTTTTGCTCTGTTTCTTTCAATTGTTCTTGCTCTTTAATAGCAGCTTCACGCACTTCTTCAGCTAGTGCGGAGTTATTACTTGAAAGTTCTTCAAGTTGACTTAGTACCGTCATCATATGAATTAAATCGTTATTAGTTTGATGTGTCATTTCACTTAATGAAACGGAGTTATCGCGTATTGCGCTCATCATCTCAGCTTGACGATTATTTTCTTGTTTTAATTCTTCTTGATGATGAATTTCATATGATTCTAAAACAATTTGCTGTTCAAAGTTTAAAATTTTAGAAACAGCTATTAACATTTTAAATTGTTCTTCAGATGGGTACAATGTTGTTTGCACCAAATTTGAAAAATAATTTAATAAGTCTTGGAAAGCACTCATATACCATTTTGGTTCTAAGCCAATGTGCGAGTGTACGGTAGCAATTCGGTAACGCTTTTGTAAAAAATTCTCGTTAATAACACCATCAAACATTTCGATAATATGCTTTTTTAATGTTTGTTGTAAGCGTGTGATTGTACTATGATCACGTATGATTCTACCTAGCGAAGGTTCCTTTTCGAGATTGTCATAAAAGTTTGCTACAATATAATCGATATTGTCTTGTACGATAGGGCGCATAACGCGTAAAATAGCTAGGTCATCGACTGTCAGTTGAATCATTTGAATTTGTGTTTGAATCGAATGATTTAAATCTGAAGCAATAAGAACATATGGTATTTCTTTTGACATATGATCCTCTAGTTGATGTGTGATTGATTTCCTTGTGAATTTTGGCATGAATCATCAGCTCCTTTTGTGTAATAAAAGTATGTAAATAATTAAAAAGAAAGAAGTGCAAAATAAATGAAATTGATTGCTCTAGATCAAACGTATCCACAAGATTGGATTCGTGTTATTACGCATATTTGTAATTTATTCTTTGAGGATTCTAAAGTAACAACAAAGAATGAATCAGCAGATGTGCATGTATCGTTTATGTATGATATTTCGGAGGACTTCACGGTTTCTGTAACATCAATATTAGTAGTTGATAATAAACAGTTTGTAAGTGAATTCACCCAAAAATATGAAGAAGATGCAGATAAACGTGGTGTGAATATCCGCTTGAAGCGAGCGGTTTCGCACGTTTTATTAGAAAACCTTGAAAAAATGACAAAAATTTATCAGAAGTGGGGTATCCTTACAGGGGTGCGTCCGACCAAATTGTATCACAAATTTAGGAGAAATGGTCTATCTAAAGAGGAAATAAGAAACAAACTAGCGACAGAATTTAGATTATCAAATGAAAAAGTAGATTTAATGGAAAAAATTGTAGAAAGACAACTAGTGACAATTCCTGATTTAGATACAATTGGTAATGAAGTGAGTATCTATATTGGTATTCCGTTTTGCCCGACAAAATGTGCCTATTGTACATTCCCTGCTTATGCAATTCAAAGTAACCGTAAAAAAGGTCGCGTAGCTACCTTTTTAGATGGTTTGCATATTGAGATTGAACGAATGGGGCAGTGGCTGACTGAAAATAATATGAAGATTACATCAGTCTATTGGGGCGGCGGGACACCGACTTCGATTGAAGCAGAAGAAATGGATGCGCTATATGAGACGATGTATCGTTCATTCCCAAATCCTGAAACAATTCGTGAAATAACTGTTGAAGCAGGTAGACCAGATACAATTACGGAAGAAAAATTAGCTGTACTTCGCAAATGGGGAATTGACCGTATTAGTGTAAATCCACAATCTTATACAGATGAAACATTAAAAGCGATTGGTCGCCATCATACTGTACAAGAAACGATTGATAAATTTTGGTTAGCTCGTAAAGAGGGAATGAATAATATCAATATGGATTTAATTATTGGATTACCAAATGAGGGAATGGAGGAGTTCGAACATTCTATTGAAGAAACAGCGAAAATGCAGCCAGAATCATTGACTGTTCATACACTCTCATTCAAACGTGCTTCCGAAATGACACATAATCGTGATCGTTACAAAGTAGCGGATCGTCAAACAGCTGAGAAGATGATGAATCGTGCAAAAGAATGGACAGCTGAAAATAATTATGTACCGTACTATTTGTATAGACAAAAAAATATCGTCGGCAACTTAGAAAATATCGGCTATTCTAAGCCTGGAGAGGAAAGTATATACAATATAGCCATTATGGAAGAGGTTCAAACTATCATTGGTCTCGGTTGCGGGGCTTCAAGCAAGTTTGTTCATGCTGACACAGGTAAGATTGAACAGTACCATAATCCAAAAGAGCCAGCCGCCTATATTATGACGTATGAAGATTCAATTAATAAGAAGATTGAACTTTTAAATGACATGTATGGTGTGAAAATTAAATAGAATCGAAAAGAAGTGATAACAAATGTTATGGCTTCTTTTTAATTTTTGCTTTTTTAAATCTTCTTTCGATACGATAGAGATATGACAAAATAGGGGGAATGGATATGAGCTATTATTTAGTTGCACCTGATTCATTTAAAGGAACGTTGGGTTCACAAGAAGTTGCTAACATAATTGAACAAGAGATTATAAAACAAAATCCACAACATGAAGTAAAAAAGATGATTATGTCAGATGGAGGAGAAGGCTTTTTAGAGGCGATGACTTCAGAGGAAGAACGATTTCACCATACTGTACTGAATCCAATAGCCGAGCCAATAGAAGTTATGTACGGCATAAAAGATGGAAAAATGATTATTGAGATGGCGCAGTGTGCAGGTTTAATGCTACTTTCAGTCGAGCAATTAAATCCTAAAATCACAACGACATATGGTGTTGGACAACTGATTCATTTAGCAATTGAAAAGGGGTTAAGCGAAATTGTGATTGGTATTGGTGGGAGTGCAACAAATGATGGGGGAACAGGTATGCTTGCCGCACTAGGTGCAAAGTTTTATAACGCGCAAGGTGAAAAGTTGGAAATTCCTAAGCTACATGACATTGATACAGTTGATACGCGCCAGATGCATATACCCACAGAGCTTCATGTAACGATTGCTTCCGATGTAACCAACCCTTTATGTGGTGAACAAGGAGCAACGCATGTTTTTTCGGAGCAAAAAGGATTATCAAAAGAAGATTTCGAAGAATATGATGCGTATATGAATCATGTGGGTCGCTTATATGAAAGTAAAACTAAAAAAAGTGTCATGAATGAACAAGGAGCAGGTGCAGCAGGAGGTATTGGGGCAGCGTTATTAGCTTTCTTCAATACAACAATGGTATCAGGTGCAGAGCTTGTATTGAAAGAACAGCAATTCGAGCAACATCTTCAACAAGCAGATTGGGTCATTACAGGAGAGGGAAAAACAGATCGACAAACATTGGAAGGTAAAGCTCCTTTTCAAATTGCATATCAAACAAAGCTACAAAATAAAAAGACGATGTTGATTTCTGGAAAAGTTGAAAATAAAGATATGCTCGCTATTTACTTTGATGAAATACATGAAATTATCACGAAAGAAATAACAATAGAAGAAGCTTTAAATAGACCGCAAAAATCACTTCAAAAGTGTTTACAACAAATTTCTTTTCAATAGAATGTCATAACGTGGTGTTTAATCCAATATTTATTAAGGTATAAAGTGTTATGACTCAAATCGTAGTTTGAATCCTACGAAAAAGTGGGAGGGATCGCGCATGACAGAAGAAAGTTTGAAATCTTACTTAATCCAAATTCAACAACAAGATATTGAATGGAATGAAGTAGATGTTAATAACGTTGTTCGAGAGATGTTTGATCATATACAAACAACCGATATTGAATTGAAAGAGAAGTTAATAGAACCCCTCTTGTCAGAGATGGTTCAATATCATCTAACAGAATCGGCCTTAGAAGCATTAGCCAAAAAATGTGTTGATGAAGAACATTTATATAAAGAAATTGGGGATACTGTTACACGTTATAAAATGACTCGTGCATTTTCGATGTATGTTATTAAAGAATTAGTAGAGAGAGATGTAAAAGATGTTTTTTTATCGCACGACACATTTGATTTGCTTAAAAGAGAAGTGATTCTCTACACTAATCTTGAACAAGATTATCGTTTTTATACGGAGGATATGGGATGGGTGAATAGTGTTCGTTTTAGTCTAGAAGCATTGTATGCAATTGTTCAAAATACACGTCTAGATCCAGCAGAATATACGCAGATTTTTCAAACAGTCATGAATAAAATTTTTACAGCACAGATAATCTATCAGTATGATGAAGAAGAAATAACAGTAGACTTTATTCAATTACTGTTAGAAAAAGGCTTTTCAGAGCAAAAAATCATTGATTTTTTAGAAAGAGTACCTGCATTTTTAGAAGGACAAAAAGAAAAGATGACACATATAAACTATTGGAATTTGTATAAAAATTGCAAGTCTCTTTTACGGAGTTTATATATTCGCCTCGATTTGTGTGAAAACCAACCACTTTTGCTTGCTGAAGTGAAAAAGTGCTTACCTAAAATATCTTTTACTTTTTAAAAAAGACTTTATATTAAAAGTATAGAGTCTTTTTTTGTTTTTTTGATATTTCGAAGTCTTACTATATTGAAAAAACTAAAAAAACATATAAAAAGAATAAAATGTGCTAAAAAAAGCATTTTTCTTAGAAATTGTGCGAGAAATCAATTATTTAAGAAAATACGAATTTTTAAAATATTCTTATAGTTTAAAAATAGATAAAAAGACACAAATTACACTAAAAAATCAATACTTTAACGAATTAGTGTACGAACTATTTTTTATCCATACAACATTAGTCTGAATAATTAAATATTTATAAATAATTATTTTATAGTATATTTATTATTTATTTGACGATTTTGAACTCTTTTTTCTAATAAAAATACAAGAGAAATTAGAATTGGATAAATAAGTATGTTAATTTAGAAAAGATATAATTGTGTGCAAGTTGAAAATATTCTTTCAACTTCTTTTTTTCTTAAAATTGTTTTGCTATAGTAATAACATGCTATTTGCGAATGGTTCTATTCTTTTTATTCACTTACTTTATACAAGTTAGTTGTACAACTTCTACATATCTATAGAGACGGATATTTTTTACATAAACGAAACGTAGATGAACGTAGTACATTTTCAACAGAAGTATAGAAAAAAGAGAGTAGTAAACATACGTGAATAATCAAAGATAATAATTTTGATTATCAAGTTGGTCGCATGGGGTGAATCGAGTGGCAATGATGCGAATACATTGTTCATTGTGTATAACAACTGCTGATCATGGTAATAACACAAAGGTTTTATGGGGACATGGAATAGGGGCTATGTCTGTAAGTGAGTGACATAATGTAAGGTCAGTGCGTATGGTGACAGATGAACACCATACTGGGGCTGCTTAGGAGTGTTAACTTCTGAACAGCCCATCTTTTAATTAAGAAATAAGGGGAGGCTATAACATGTTAAAGTATATTTTAAAACGTCTTGGATATATTTTAGTGGCATTATTCGTAATTGTAACAATTACATTCTTCTTAATGCGTATCGCACCGGGTAGCCCGTTTGCGAGTGAGAAGAGTTTACCACCTGAGATTGAAAAAGCAATGAATGCTGAATACGGCTTAGACAATCCATGGTATATCCAATATAAAGATTATTTAATTTCAACAGCACAATTCGACTTCGGTCAATCAATGAAGTATAAGGATCGTTCAACAAACGATATGATTGCGGAAAGTTTCCCAGTATCTTTAACACTTGGAGTAGAAGCGATGTTACTTGCAGTAGGACTTGGTGTCTTAATCGGGGTTGTCACAGCACTCTATCATAATAAATTCCCAGATTACCTCGGTACGACAATTGCCGTACTCGGTATATCCGTCCCATCCTTTATCTTGGCAGGCCTTTTACAATACTTTGTCGGTTTAAAAGCAGGTTGGTTACCGATTAGTGGATGGAATGGCTTTGCATATAGTATATTACCAGCCCTCTCAATTGCCATTACGCATATGGGCTTCATCGCAAAATTAACACGTTCTAGTATGTTAGAACAAAATCATTCTGAATATGTGAAAATGGCGCGTGCAAAAGGGCTTGGTAAATGGACAACAGTATTCAAACATACACTTCGTAATGCATTATTACCTGTTGTTACGTACTTAGGACCATTATTTGCAGGGGTTATCACTGGTAGTTTCATCGTGGAACAAATCTTTGCGATTCCAGGATTAGGTAAGTATTTCGTAACATCGATTACAAACCGTGATTACACAGTTATTATGGGTACGACAGTATTCTATTCAATCATCTTATTACTTGGTGTATTAATTGTTGATATTTTATACGGATTCATCGATCCACGTATCAAGCTGAAAGGAGCGAAAAAATCATGACACAACCAATTCCAAAAGAAAAATTCAAAATTGTCGGTGTAGATGAAAAGAAAAGTGAACGCTTAGCCGATAAGTCGGTATCGTTCTGGAAAGAAGTATGGATTCGCTTCTCTCATAATAAGCTTGCAGTAGTAGGGATGATTGTCATTGCGATTATTGCTTTAATGGCTATTTTTGCACCGATGTTATCACCTTATAAATATGATGAAATTCTTGGTCGCTTTAATGAAGCACCTAGCGCAAAAAACTGGTTTGGTACAGATGACTTAGGTCGTGATGTATTTACACGTATTTGGTACGGAGCACGTATTTCATTATTTATCGGTCTGGCAGCAGCAGTAATCGATTTAATTATCGGGGTTGCATGGGGCTCAATCGCTGGTCTTGTAGGCGGAAAAGTCGATGATATTATGATGCGTATTGCAGATGTACTAACAGCAGTACCTTATCTATTAGTTGTTATTATCTTACTTGTTGTTTTACAACCAGGTTTACTACCAATGATTATCGCACTGTCGATTACAGGTTGGGTAAACATGGCGCGTATCGTACGTGGTGAAGTATTATCTATTAAAAATCAAGAGTATGTTCTTGCTGCCCGCACACTTGGCGCAAGTACAGGGCATTTAATTATGCGTCACTTAGTACCAAATGCACTTGGTGCGATTATCGTAACGATGACATTAACAATTCCAAATGCCATCTTCACAGAGTCATTCTTGAGTTATATCGGTTTAGGTGTACCACAACCACAAGCAAGTTGGGGAACAATGGCATCAGACGGGAACAATGCGATTGATACAGCACCTTGGCGTTTAATCTTCCCAGCAATTTTCATTTCATTAACAATCTTTGCATTCAATGCAGTCGGTGACGGTTTGCGTGATGCACTCGATCCAAAACTACGTAAATAGGAGGTGTGGAAAATGGCTGAAACCATTTTAGAAGTTAAAAATTTAAAAATAAATTTCAAAACGTATGCGGGTCTTGTACATGCCGTACGTGGTGTAAACTTCGATTTGAAACAAGGTGAGACACTTGCCATTGTAGGTGAGTCAGGTTCAGGGAAATCTGTAACGAGTAATGCATTGATGAAACTGATTCCACAACCACCAGGCATCTATGCAGATGGTCAAATTTTGTTTGAAGGTCGTGATTTAATTCCACTGACTGAAAAACAAATGTCAAAAATTCGTGGAAATGACATTGCAATGATTTTCCAAGATCCAATGACAGCACTAAACCCAACGATGAAAGTTGGAAAGCAGATTACAGAAGTTATTTTGAAACATAATAAAAATACATCGCGTGCAGAAGCAAAAAAACGTGCGATTGAATTATTAGATGAAGTTGGGATTCCTTATCCAGAACAGCGCTTCTCGCAATATCCACATGAATTTTCTGGTGGTATGCGTCAGCGTGTGGTAATCGCGATTGCATTAGCAGCAGAACCAAAACTACTTATTGCAGACGAACCAACAACAGCACTAGACGTAACAATTCAAGCGCAAATTATTGAATTAATGAAGAAAATTCAAAAAGAGCGTAATACATCAATCATCTTCATCACGCATGATTTAGGTGTTGTAGCGAATGTAGCTGATCGTGTAGCGGTTATGTACGCTGGACAAATTGTAGAATATGGTACAGTGAATGAAATTTTCTATAATCCTAAACATCCTTATACATGGGGATTACTTGGTTCGATGCCTGATTTAGATAATAATGCAGATGAGTTATTACGTACGATTCCAGGCTCACCACCAGACTTAACAAACCCACCAAAAGGTGATGCGTTTGCAGCACGTAATGAGTTTGCGATGCAAATTGATTACGAAGAAGAGCCACCAATGTTCCAAGTGTCACCAACACACTTCGCGAAAACATGGTTACTACATCCAGATGCACCAAAAGTAGAATTACCTGAAGCTGTTGCAAAGCGCATTAAAGGTTATTTAGGTGAGGAGGTCGAGCAATATGTCTGAGAAAATTTTAGAAGTTAAAAATTTACAACAACATTTTGGTTCGATTAGAGCAGTCGATGGAATTAGTTTCGATGTTTATAAAGGTGAAACACTCGGTCTTGTAGGTGAATCAGGTTGTGGAAAATCAACAACAGGTCGCTCGATTATCCGTCTATATGACATTACAGGTGGAGAAATTATCTTCAAAGGTCAAAATATTCATGGTAAAAAATCGAAAAAAGAATTACAACAATTCAATAAAGAAATGCAAATGATTTTCCAAGACCCTTATGCATCATTAAATCCACGTATGACAGCAGGCGAGATTATCGCAGAGGGTTTTGATATCCATGGCATGCACAAAGATAAAAAGAAGCGTAAAGAAGTTATTGGAGAATTACTAGAGGCAGTAGGTTTAAATCGTGAACATGCTGGGCGTTATGCACATGAATTCTCAGGTGGTCAACGTCAACGTATCGGTATTGCACGCGCATTAAGCTTAGACCCTAGCTTTATTATTGCAGATGAACCAATTTCTGCATTAGACGTTTCAATTCAAGCACAGGTGGTAAACTTACTAAAGCAATTACAAAAAGAGCGTGATTTAACATATTTATTTATCGCGCATGATCTATCAATGGTGAAATACATCAGTGATCGTATCGCTGTAATGCGCCGTGGTAAAATTGTTGAACTAGGTACAGCAGAAGATATTTACTATCATCCTGTACACCCATATACAAAGTCATTATTATCAGCTATTCCATTGCCAGATCCAAAAACAGAAGCGACACGTGTACGAATTCCTTATGAACATGAGGAAGTAGGCGAAGGTGGAAAAACATATGAAGTATTCCCAGGTCATTTTGTTTATGGAACAGAAGAGCAATTAAAGAGATGGCGTCCATAAATATAACAATATAATAGTAAGAAGTCGCTTTTAAAAAAAGTGACTTCTTCACTATATATTCTCATATATTAGAATATAAATGAGAAGTTTTGTTGTGCGAAACATTAGAATGTGAAAATAAATTACCAACATGCTTTTTTAATTAACTAGTTAATAGATAACTTAAAAATGGTATATAATGGATTTTATTTTCGTTTCATTGAATCAATTATCTAATGTGATGAAGTACTTTATTACTTTTGAGGATAAAAGCGCATTCAAAATAATGGTATTTTTTTGTTTTCAACTTGGTCATAGATGTTAGAAAAAATAGAAACTTACAATTATTTTAATTTTTTTGAAAAATTAAAAGATAATGTTTTTAATTTTCTATACATTTTGATATTATATTAATAGCTATACAAGGTAGCTATTTTTCTACTTGGAAGAATAATTTCAATAAAGGGGGCTTCATTTATGAAGAAAAAGTCACTACTGCTTGTATTATTATCAGCAGTAATGCTAGTCCTTGCAGCTTGCGGCTTTGGCGGTAAAGACAAAGATGAAAGCGGCGGCAAAGACTCAGACAACGGTAAGGATTCAAATGAACAACTAAACTTAGTTATTCCATCTGAACCACCAAGCTTAAATCCACAAAAAGCAACAGACAGTACATCAGGCGCAATTTTACGTTCAGTATTCGAAGGTTTAACTCGCGTTGATAAAGATGGTAATGTGCAACCAGCAGCTGCTGAGAAAATTGATGTAAGCGATGACAAATTAACTTACACATTCACATTACGTGATTCAAAATGGTCAAATGGTGACACTGTAACAGCAGGCGATTTCAAATACGCTTGGATGTATGCATTAGATCCAAAGAACGCTTCTGAGTATGCGTCAATCCTATATCCAATCAAAGGTGCTCAAGCATTCAACGAAGGTAAAGGTAAAGATTCTGATGTTGGTATCACTGTAAAAGATGATAAAACATTAGTAGTTAAGTTAGAAAATCCAACTCCTTACTTCACTGAAATTACTGCATTCTACACTGCAATGCCAGTAAATGAAAAAGAAGCTAAGAAAAATGCAAAATGGTCAGCTGAAGGCGGTAAAGGTTACGTATCAAACGGACCATTCACTTTATCTGATTGGAAACATTCAGACTCAATTACTCTTAAAAAGAACGACACGTACTGGGATAAAGAAAACGTATCTCTAAGTACTGTAGATATTAAAATGGTTGAATCAGAAGCAACTGCTAACCGTATGTTCAAGAGCGGTGACATTGATTTCCTAGGTTCTCCATTCCAAACAGTTCCACTTGATGCAATCGATGGTTACAAAAAAGATAAATCACTTAAAATTGAAGACTATGCTGCTATTTACGAGTATAAATTCAATACAAAAGGTAAATTCACTAAGAACGAAAACATCCGTAAAGCTTTAACATTATCAATTGACCGTCAAGGTTTAATCGATAACGTTGTAAAAGGTGAGCAAACACCAGCTTTAGGTATGGTTCCAAAAGCAATCAAAGGCTTTGAAACAGATCGCGGTTACATCAAAGATAACGATGTAGAAGGCGCTAAAAAAGCTCTTGCTGAAGGTATGAAAGAATTAGGTATTAAAGATGCAAAAGATATCACAATCGGTATCTCAATCAACACTTCTGAAGCACATGCTGCAATCGCACAGTACATTCAAGAAGGATGGACTAAAAACTTAGGTATCAACGTTAAAATTGATAACGCTGAGTGGCAAGTATATCTAGATAAGATTTCTTCATTAGATTATGATGTAGGTCGTCTAGGTTGGATTGCTGATTACAACGATCCTTACACATTCTTAGAGCGTTATGACACTGCTAAGAACGGTAACAACGACACTGGTTGGGAAAACAAAGAATACAAATCTCTAATGACGCAAGCTACGAAAGAAACTGACGAAGCGAAACGCGAAGAGATCATGAAAAAAGCTGAGAAAATTCTTATGACTGAATTCCCAGTAGCACCAATCTACTACTACACAAACCTTTGGGTTGAAAAAGATTACGTTAAAGACATGGCGCCTAACCGCCTTGGTGAAATCAGCTTAAAAGATGTTAAAATTGAAAAATAATAAGTGAACCTCACTTATTAGGCTTCACACAAGAGGGCTACGCTTAGTCGAGGATTCGATTAAGCGTAGCCTCTTGTTTTATTCAAAAATAGAAGGAGGTAGAAAGATGCTTCAATATATTTTGAAAAGGTTTGCTTATATTCTTGTTGCACTATTTGTTATTGTAACAATCACATTCTTCCTAATGCGTATCGCGCCTGGTAGTCCCTTCGCAAGCGAAAAAAGTTTGCCACCTGAAATTGAAAAAGCAATGAATGAAGAATATGGACTCAATAACCCCTGGTACATTCAATACAAAGATTACCTCATCTCCACTGCACAATTTGATTTTGGTCAATCCATGAAATACAAAGACCGCTCCACAAATGATATGATTGCAGAAAGTTTCCCAGTATCACTCACACTCGGCGTTGAAGCCATGCTACTTGCAGTTGGTTTAGGCGTATTAATCGGTGTCGTCACCGCCCTCTATCACAATAAATTCCCAGACTATTTAGGTACGACCATTGCTGTACTCGGTATATCCGTCCCGTCATTTATTCTTGCAGGACTTTTACAATATTTTATTGGACTCAAAGCAGGTTGGCTACCCATCAGCGGTTGGAATGGCTTTGCTTATAGCATCTTACCCGCCCTCTCCATTGCCATTACGCATATGGGCTTTATTGCAAAATTAACACGTTCCAGCATGTTAGAACAAAACAGTTCTGAGTATGTTAAAATGGCTCGCGCCAAAGGTATTGGAAAGTGGACAACCGTCTTCAAACACACCCTCCGTAATGCACTTCTCCCAGTTGTCACCTATTTAGGACCTCTTTTTGCCGGAGTTATTACAGGCAGTTTTATCGTGGAACAAATTTTTGCGATTCCTGGACTCGGTAAATATTTCGTTACCTCAATTACAAACCGTGATTATACAGTCATCATGGGTACAACTGTTTTCTATTCGATTATTTTACTCCTAGGTGTTCTCATCGTTGATATTTTATACGGATTCATTGATCCTCGTATCAAGTTGAAAGGAGCGAAAAAATCATGACGCAACCAATCCCACCCGAAAAATTTAAAATCGTCGGTGTCGACGAACGTAAAAATGAACAATTAGCTGATAAATCCATTTCCTTTTGGAAAGAAGTATGGATTCGCTTTTCTCATAATAAATTGGCTGTAATTGGGGTAATTATAATTATCTTGATTGCACTCATGGCGATTTTTGCACCCATGCTATCTCCTTATAAATATGACCAAATTTTAGGGAAGTTTAATGAACCACCAAGCTCAAAAAACTGGTTTGGAACAGATGATTTAGGACGTGACGTATTTACTCGTATTTGGTACGGAGCACGTATTTCGTTATTTATCGGTTTAGCCGCTGCAGTCATTGACTTAATTATCGGTGTTGCTTGGGGTGCAATTTCAGGACTTGTAGGTGGTCGAGTAGATGATATTATGATGCGTATTGCAGATGTTTTAACAGCTGTTCCGTATTTATTAGTTGTCATTATCTTACTTGTTGTACTACAACCGGGTTTGTTACCAATGATTATCGCTCTCTCCATTACAGGTTGGGTGAACATGGCGCGTATTGTACGTGGAGAAGTACTTTCCATTAAAAATCAGGAATATGTACTCGCGGCGAGAACACTTGGCGCAAGTACAGGACATCTCATTATGCGACATCTTATTCCAAATGCTCTCGGTGCGATTATCGTAACAATGACATTAACAATCCCAAACGCTATTTTTACAGAGTCATTTTTAAGCTATATCGGTCTAGGTGTACCACAACCACAAGCAAGTTGGGGAACGATGGCATCAGATGGTAATAATGCGATTGATACAGCACCTTGGCGACTGATTTTCCCAGCAATTTTTATTTCACTAACGATTTTTGCTTTTAACGCCATTGGTGATGGACTGCGTGATGCACTCGATCCAAAACTACGTAAATAAGGGAGTGTTTTATATGGATGAAATCATTTTAGAAGTCAAAAATTTGAAGATTAACTTTAAGACGAATGCAGGTACAGTACAAGCTGTACGTGGTGTGAACTTTACAATTGCAAAAGGTAAAACTTTAGCAATTGTAGGCGAGTCTGGTTCTGGGAAGTCTGTAACGAGTAATGCTTTAATGAAGCTCATTCCGCAACCTCCAGGTATTTATGCAGAAGGAGAAATCCTCTTTGATGGTCGTGACTTAGTCAAGTTAACTGAAAAAGAGATGACGAAAATACGCGGCAATGAAATGGCGATGATTTTCCAGGACCCTATGACTGCTTTAAATCCAACGATGAAAGTTGGAAAACAGATTATGGAAGTGATTTTAAAACATAAAAAGAACTTCTCAAAAGAGGGTGCTAAAAAGCGCGCGATTGAATTACTAGATGAAGTAGGAATTCCATATCCTGAAAAGCGTTTTTCTCAATATCCGCATGAATTTTCAGGCGGTATGCGTCAACGTGTTGTAATTGCGATTGCACTTGCAGCAAATCCAAAACTTTTGATTGCAGATGAGCCAACAACAGCACTTGATGTAACAATTCAAGCACAAATTATTGAATTGATGAAAGAAATTCAGCGTAATAGTAATACGTCCATCATCTTCATTACACATGATTTAGGTGTTGTAGCGAATGTCGCTGATTACGTGGCAGTGATGTATGCAGGACAAATTGTCGAGTATGGTACAGCAGATGAAATTTTTTATAATCCACGTCACCCTTATACTTGGGGTTTACTCGGTTCAATGCCTGATTTAGATAATAAATCAGACGAATTATTGCGTACGATTCCAGGATCGCCTCCCGACTTGATTAATCCACCAAAAGGAGATGCTTTTGCGGCACGTAATGAGTTTGCGATGGCAATTGATTACGAAAAAGATTCGCCGATGTTTGAAGTAACGCCAACTCATTTTGCAAAAACATGGCTCCTTCATCCAGATGCGCCGAACGTTCCAATTCCAGAAGAAGTACAAAAACGAATTGATGGATACTTGCAGAAGGGAGAACAGTAGATGGCGAATAAAATTTTAGAGGTACGCAATTTAAAACAATATTTCGGCACAGTTAAAGCAGTCGATGATATTAGTTTTGAAGTGTATGAAGGCGAGACGCTAGGATTAGTTGGTGAGTCGGGTTCTGGAAAGTCGACAACAGGGCGCTCAATTATTCGTCTATATGATATTACAGATGGTGAAGTACGATTTCGCGATGAGAATGTACATGGGCGAAAAAATCGACAATCACAGATGACGTTTAATAAAGAGATGCAAATGATTTTCCAAGACCCTTATGCATCACTCAATCCACGTATGACAGCCGGCGAGATTATCGCAGAAGGTTTTGATATTCATGGTATGCATAAAGATAAAAAGAAGCGTAAAGAAGTTATTAGTCAATTGCTTGAAGCAGTAGGTTTGAATCGTGAGCATGCAGGGCGTTATGCACATGAATTCTCAGGCGGTCAGCGCCAGCGTATTGGGATCGCGCGCGCACTCAGTTTAAATCCGAGTTTTATTATTGCAGATGAACCTATCTCAGCATTAGATGTATCGATTCAAGCGCAAGTCGTAAACCTCTTAAAAAAATTACAAAAAGAACGCAATTTAACTTTCTTATTCATTGCGCATGATTTATCAATGGTGAAATATATTAGTGATAGAATCGCTGTCATGCATCATGGAAAGATTGTAGAACTTGGCGATGCTAATGCCATTTACAATCACCCAATCCACCCCTATACAAAATCTTTACTGTCAGCAATCCCATTACCAGATCCAATATCCGAAGCGAAAAGAACAAGGATTCCTTATATACCAGAAGGTGTAAGTGCTACTCAAACGACGCATGAAGTTTACCCAGGACACTACGTATTTGGAACGGACGAACAAATTCAAGTGTGGAAAGCAGAGACCGAAAAAGGACATATTATTGATTATTAGTGCCTAAACGAACGAAAACATTATTCATTAGTTTGAATGTTACGTTTTTCGTTCGTTTTTTTAATTTTATTCATAAAAATCTATTGTAATTTTCTGAATTCATGTCGTTTGTATTGTAAAATATAGTACAATAAAGAGAGAAAATTGAATGATATAGGGGCGTTAATATGACGATTACAACAGTTCTTTTTGATTTAGATGATACGCTATTATGGGATCAAAAAAGTATTGCAGAAGCTTTTTGTTTAACATGTGAAGAAGCAGCAAAACATGTGGATGGAGAAGTGAATGTTCAAGAGTTAGAAGCGGCTGTTCGTGCGGCAGCGAGAAAATTATACGCAAGTTATGAAGTCTACGATTACACACAAATGATTGGTATCAATCCCTTCGAAGGAATGTGGGGAACATTCGACGATCCAACACCTTCGTTCCAAAAGATGAAGACGATTGTACCGCAATATCGTAAAGATGCTTGGACACAAGGGTTAAAAGAATATGGTATTGAAGATGCGCAGCTTGGTGAAATGTTAGGGGAATATTTTATTGAAGCGCGTAAAAGAAGTCCTTTTGTATATGAGGAAACGTTTGAAGTATTAGAGCAATTAAAAGGCAAATACCAATTAGTATTATTAACAAATGGTGCGCCAAGTCTACAAAATACAAAATTAGAAATCACACCTGAGTTAGTGCCATACTTCGATCATATTATTATTTCAGGTGATTTTGGTAAAGGAAAGCCAGATGCTTCTATTTTTGAATATGTATTAGAAAAAGCCAATATTTCAGCAGGTGAGGGAATTATGGTTGGTGATAATTTAATGACTGATATTTTAGGTTCATCACGTATTGGTATGAAGAATGTATGGATTAATCGCGAACATAAAGCACCTTCTGAGACGGTTATTCCTACATATGAAATTCAGAACTTGCGCGAATTAAAAGCAATTATTGAAGCTTAATGGAAACTTTCTTTTTTGTGTCACGTTCTATAATGGCATGAGGAGGAATTGGAAGAAATATGAATCGAAGTCGTAAAAAGAAACGTATTGTCTTTGTGTCGTTGTTACTTACAATTGCAGTATGTCTATATAAAATGAAACAATAAAAGATGGGGATTACGCTTATGTGTAATCCTCTTTATGATGGCAAAAAAGAGGAGACGCATTAACGCGCCTCCTCTTGTTACCTTTGTGAAAATGATTTATAGTGTAATCGCTTTTACTTCGAAAATATTTTTTTGTTGTTTTAAAAAGTCAACATGTTCAACTACGTGGTCAACTGAAAGTACCATGATGGCATCCCCACCTTCAATTGCACGTCCAACTTGCATCGTTGCGATATTAATATTTTGATCTGCAAGTAGTGTACCAACTAAACCGATTGCACCTGGTTTATCTGTATGTTTAATGAATAAGATATGTCCTTCTGGATTAATATCTACATTATAGTCATCAATTTGTACAATACGTGCGCCAAGTCCAGCAAGTAGCGTACCTTTTACTTTATGTGTTGTATTGTTTGTTACTAACTCAACTGTAATTGAGTTTAAGAATGCTTTCGCACGTGTTGATTTATTCTCGTTAATTTTAATATCATTACGATCCGCTAGGTAACGTGCGTTTACGTTATTTACGTGATTACCTAAGTTACGCGTTAAAATTCCTTTTACTGTATTATTCGTTAATGGACGAACATCGAAGTTTGCTAAATCACCAGAGTAATAGATATTGACTTCGTTAATTGGTTCGTCTGTTAAATGAGAAACTAATTTACCAATTTTATCGCCTAGTTCGAAGAATGGTTCTACTTTTGCGACCATATCTTTAGGAACAGATGGCATGTTCACAGGATTTAAAACTGTACCATGTTTGAAGTAACTTAAAATATCGTTACTTACATCTACTGCAACGGACTCTTGTGCTTCAATTGTAGAAGCACCTAAGTGAGGAGTTGCAATGATTTGTGGCAAGTCTAATAATTTGTTTCCTACGAAAGGTTCTTCTTCCATTACGTCAAGCGCTGCGCCAGCTACCTTACCAGACTTGATTGCTGCATAAAGAGCTTCTTCATCAATGATTCCACCGCGTGCACAGTTGATGATACGTACGCCATCTTTCATAATATTAAAAATATTTTCGTTAATCATATGACGTGTAGAATCAAGTAATGGTGTGTGGACTGTGATGAAGTCAGCCACTTTTGCGACATCTTCTACAGAACCGTAATCAACACCCGCTTTTTCTGCCTTTTCAGCTGTTAAGAATGGGTCATAAGCGATGACATTCATACGGTTGCCTTTCGCGCGATGAGCGACTTCTTGACCAATACGGCCAAAACCAACAACACCAAGTGTTTTATTCTTTAATTCAACACCAACGAATTTTTTACGATCCCAGCGACCTTCCATTAAAGATTGGTAAGCATGTGGGATATGACGAGCTAGCGCCATAATCATCGCTGTTGTATGTTCAGCAGCAGAGTTTGTATTACCATCTGGAGCGTTGACAACGATAATCCCTTTTTCTGTTGCAGCTTCTAAGTCGATATTATCGACACCAACACCAGCACGACCAATTAATTTCAAATTGTCGGCAGCTTCAATAATTTCGCGCGTTACTTTCGTTTGAGAACGAACAAGTAATACGTCGAAGTCTTTGATGATTGCTTTTAGTTCTTCAGGTGCTAAACCTGTATTACTAACGATATTTAAATCTAATTCTTGTTCTTGGCGAAGAGGGTAAATCCCATCTTCGCTTAGTGGATCACTAATTAAAATATTAATTGTCATGATTATTTCGCTCCTTCTAGTTCGCGTTGTTGTGTTTGTTCAAGATATACTTGCTGTGCAGCAGCTACACCGGCACCTAACTGAATTTTCTTACCTACTTTTACTAATGCAATTTCCATTGCAGCTAAATATTGAAGTACGTCAGTTGGTGCGCAGTAACCCATGTGACCAACGCGGAAAATTTTGCCCTTTAATTCAGCTTGTCCACCAGCAACTGTTAGATTGAAACTTCCTTTGATTTCTTTACGGAATGCTTCTGCATCGAAGTCAGTTGGTTTTAAAGATGTTACAGTTGGAGAACCATCTTCATCTTTTGTGAATAGTGGAACATCTAGTGCTTTGAAAGCAGCACGTGTCATATCGCGCATTAAGCGGTGACGTGCATATACATTTTCAAGACCTTCTGTTTCTAAGTTTTCAAGAACTTGCTCTAAGCCGAATAGTAAAGATAAAGCAGGTGTAAACGGTGTCGTATCTTTTGCTAAGTTATCGCGATATTTTGTTAAGTCTAAGTAGAAACCGCGTTTTGGATTTGATTCGATCACTTTCCAAGCGCGTTCGCTTGCAGCTACAAAGCCAAGGCCAGCTGGTAGCATTAATGCTTTTTGAGCACCTGTTACAACAATATCTAATCCCCATTCATCCATCTTCGTTTCAACGCCTGCCATACAAGATACGCCATCAACGATGACAAGTGCTTCAGATACTTCATGTACAGCCTGTGCTAAACGACCAACAGGATTCAAGACACCTGTAGATGTTTCACAGTAAGTAGAAAATACGGCTTTAATTTCTGGGTTTGCTTGAACATGTGCTTTTACAGCTTCTGGGTCAAGTGCTGTACCCCATTCAACGTGGAACTCTTCTACGTCGATTTGGTATGCTTCACAAATTTTTGTGAAACGGTTTCCGAATACACCAGTTGCAACGACAAGTACCTTGTCACCTGGATGTACAACATTGACGATTGCAGCTTCTAAACAAGAAGTGCCACTACCTGTTAGCATCATGACATCTTGCTCTGTTCCGAATACTTTTTTCAGTTTTGGCTTAATATTTTGAATCATCTGACTAGTTTCGTTACCACGGTGCCCGATCATCGGTTTTGTCATCGCTCTCTCTACACTCGGTGGGATTGGTGTTGGTCCTGGAATACGTAATAATTGATAATCTGTTAACATAATGAAATTTCCCCTTTCGTTTTTGAAAAAATAAAAAGCCTTCCATCCCTGCAAAAAAATTGCAAGGGACGAAAGGCTAAATGTATACATTTAGTAACGCGGTACCACCCTAATTTACTGTCCATACAAAGAGGACAGTCTTATCTATATGCGTAACGTGCATGTGCCGGGTAAACCTACTTTTGGATGTTCAGAATACCTATTCAGAAGTGGAACTTATGCATGAAATCGCTGATTTGCACCGACCATCAGCTCGCTGTGGGATTTTCAAAAATCATAAGCATGTCTTCGTCATCATATTTGTGCGTGATTTGAATTTAAATCTATATTAAAGCTAATGTTAAGGAATGTCAACGGTAATTTTGAAAATTATTAAAAATAACCTTTTTTAAGACCTTTAAAAAGAATTAAAACGAACATTTTTAATTATTAATCATTTAAATGTTCGTTCTTTTGGAGAGGACAATGAAAGCTTTGAAATTGTATCAGAGAGTAAAAGTAAAACGCTTACAATATTGAAGGTGTAAGGTTTAGGGGTTTCCGTAAACATTAAAAGTTCTTATCCATTAGTGTAGTAAAGTGTTAAAATACGTTTTTTTCATTCGTATAAATGTTCGTAACAAAAAGAAATAAAGGACTTTTCAGATTTTTCACGAATATTAATAATGAATGACCATTCATAATATAAGGGGTGTCCATATGACAGAAAAAACAATTCTTTTTGAACAGGTAGGGCGTGTTGCAACGATTACATTGAATCGACCAACGTCGATGAATGCAATTAATTTAGAAATGATGAAAGAATTAGGTGATTGTTTTGAGGAGCTTCATCATCAACATGAAATTCAGGTCGTTATTTTAAAGGGACAGGGAAAGGCCTTTTCATCAGGTGGAGATATTAAAGGAATGATTCAAGGTGATTTAGATTTGGAAGAAGCTATGACGCTTGTAGCGCGTTATACGCGTTTATTATATACATTACCGAAGATTGTCATTGCTCAAGTCCACGGGGCAGCAGCAGGGCTTGGATTGAGTACGGCGCTCGCAGCAGATTATGTCATTGCTGAAGAAACAGCTAAAATTGCGATGAACTTCATTGGTATTGGGTTAATTCCAGATGGTGGTGGGCATTTCTTCATGCAGGAGCGTTTAGGCAATGTGAAAGCAAAGCAAGCTATTTGGGCAGGAGAAGTTATGAGCGGTACAAAAGCACAGAAAATTGGTCTTGTGGATGAAATTGTAGCAGAGGGTGCTGTGGATGAATTTGTACAATCTATGGTGCAACGTTTTTCACATGCGCCACTAAAAGCGATGATTGAGACGAAAAAGATTCTAAACGAACGTCGCTTACCAGAGCTCGAATCGATTTTGTTGAAAGAGACAGAAGGTCAGAAGAAAATGCGAGATACAAAAGATCATATGGAAGGTATTCGCGCATTTGTAGAGAAGCGTAAACCAAACTTTAAAGGGGAATAGAAAAGAATAGGAATACCACACATATTCGTGGTTTCCTATTCTTTATTTTTACGAATGGAAAAGAATGAGTTTTCCTTTTGAATTGACTAAGCGGTGTGTAGCTTCACTTAATTCAAGTGAGGCGATTTTTTCAGCACCTGCTGTTTTGGCTTCATGATCGTTTTCGAATTCCCAATCTTCATCTAAAATGACTTCCCCAGTTGGTTGAAAAGCAGTAAAGCGAAATTTCATTATAAAGCACCCCTTTATAAAATAATGAATACTTATTCATTATAATATGAAATACGAAAAACTTTCTAGGGATAACTACGCTTTTCAGGGAATAGATAAAAAAAGTATGCACTATGCTGAAATCGAATGGATTTAAAATACTTTCTTTTTTACCAAAGTGGTACAATAAATGTTATGTAAGTATCATATTGAAGCGTTTTTTTAAATACTTCAGAGGAAAGGAGATTGATTAAGAGATGGAAGGAATTGCAACATTACGTGTTGGCGAAGCCGTCAACCAATATTTATTAATCAAACAAGCAACGAAGGGTGTTACAACAATGGGAAAACCATTTATGACCCTTATTTTGCAAGATAAGAGTGGCAGTATTGAATCGAAATTATGGGATGCAGGTGATGAACAAGTTCAAATGTATCCAGCAGGTGGCATTGTGCATATTAGTGGAGAAATTCAAGATTACAGAGGAAAGTTACAGTTACGTATTAAACAAATACGACCTGTAAAAGAAGGCGAACCAATTCAGGTGTCGGACCTTGTTCAATCTTCTGATACACCAAAAGAACAATTGTATGAGGAGTTACAATCTTATTTATTCGATATTCACAATCCAGCGATTAACCGTATTACAAGACAATTAGTGAAAAAGCATGAGATTGCGTTTATGACATATCCAGCTGCGACAAAGAATCATCACGACTATGCATCGGGGTTAATTGATCACGTAACGTCAATGTTACGTCTAGGAAAGGCAATTGCAGATTTATACCCAACAATTAATCGAGATTTATTATATGCAGGGATTATTTTACATGATATCGGTAAAGTAGTAGAGCTATCAGGACCTGTTTCAACTGTTTATACAGTGAAGGGGAATTTACTGGGACATATTACAATTATGGTGTCTGAAATTGAAGTGATTGCAGAGGAACTTGGGATTGAAGGGGAGGAAGTAATGCTACTTCAACATATGGTGTTATCACATCATGGTAAAGAAGAGTGGGGTAGCCCGAAAAAACCAATGATTCAAGAAGCGGAGATTTTACATTATATTGATAATATTGATGCGAAGATGAATATGTTAAAACGCGCATTATCAAAAACAGAAGCAGGGGAATTTACAGAGCGTCTGTTTGCTCTTGATAATCGTGCTTTCTACAAACCAACAATTGAATAAATAAAAAAGCATGAGGAGAATCATAATTCTCCATCATGCTTTTTCTTTACTTATTTAGAAGAACCTAAGAATGAAGATAGAGCGTCTTTTAAATCTTTATCTTTGATTTTAATATCAGCATCTTTCATTAACTTAGCAATTTTTTCTTGTAGTTTTGTAGAGTTTGGATCTTCAGCTTTTGCTTTCTTAAGAGCAAGTGTTTGTTTGATTGCATCTTTTTCATCATCAAATGATTTACTTACTTCTTTCACACGTGTATCTTCTAATTTAATGATATGGTAGCCATAGCTTGATTTTACTGGCTCAGAAATTTCACCTTTTTTCATTACATAAGCAGCATCAGTGAATTCTTGTACCATTTGATTTGGACCGAACCAACCAAGTTCGCCGCCTTTAGATGCTGTACCTTGGTCTGTTGAGTTTTTCTTTGCAAGTTCAGCAAATTTCTTTGGATCTTTTTTCAATTCAGCTTCGATTTTCTTCGCTTCTTTTTCATCAGCTACTAAGATATGGCTCGCTTTTAATTCTTTCTTTGTGCGGTCATAGTATTCTTTCGCTTCTTTATCAGAGATTTTGATGCCGTCTGTTTGTGCTTTCTCTTGTAGAAGGTTCAGTTTAAGATAGCGTTTGAATGTATCTTCTGTCATACCTTGAGACGCTAAGTAAGTTTTTAAATCTTGGCCTTGTGCTTCGATTTGTTCTTTTTGTTCTTTGTAACGTGCGTCTACTTCTTTGTCAGATACTTTGTATTTGTTTTCAAGTACTTTTTCAATCATGATTAATTGAAGTGCTTGATCGCCCGCAGTTTCTTTTAGTTCTTTATAAAGTTGTTCTTGTGTTACATCGCCAACTTTAGAAGTGACTACCTTCTCGTCACCTGAATTACCACAAGCAGCCAAACCTAGTACTGAAGCCGCAAGTGTTAATGTTAATACTGTCTTTTTCATTATTAAATTCTCTCCCAACCTAATATCTGTTTAAGCCTAATAAACCATTGCTTTTGTAACTATACCATAGAACGATAAAAAAATAAAAAGGTTGCCTATACAACGATATGAAAAAAATACATATTTTACTATATTATTTTTTTAAAAAATATTTATCTGCTTTTTACGCTAAAAATATGCAAATAAAAACAGAACCAGCGACGTTCGCTGCTCCTGTTTATAATCTAAGTATAAAATATACGTTTTAAGATAGAAGTGAGGCTTAAATTGAATAGTAGGTCTTTAAATATAAAGAAACTAATAAAATCGTGATTAAGATATTGATTGTTCTGTATACCGTTGGTTGTTTTTCTTCTGGAATTTCTTTTCTGGCGCATAGAGCATATGTCATGCGATTGATCTGGAATAAGTAAAAAACCGCAAATAAAATGACGATTATAATCAAGACCGTTCCCCCTTCCTATCATACACTTCAAGCATATCAAATGAACTGTTATGCTGACAAGTTTGTTCGCGTATTTGTATAAGGAACTAATATTTCAAAACCTTTATCTGTTTCTTCGACCAATGCTTTTTTAGGTGTCTTTAATAAATGTTTCGCATATAACAAGTCAATAAGACAAAGTCCACTATGATAAGCGAGTAGAATCGTAAAGTAGTGGCGGAAACTTGGTAATGTGATAGCACCTATAATAAAGATCGAGTTAATAATAATAAAAGGCATTATAAGTGAAATCAAATAGCGTGATTTCATAATTGGTTCATGAATTCGCATATTTAAAAGGGGAATAATCCCGAATTTTCTTTCGACTGAAAAGCGTAGTCGATTGCGATAACGTGCAATCGGCATAAAATGTAATAATTTATGCAAAGGGTATGTCAATAATAAAACGAGTAAAAACCATGAAAATCGTTGATCAGACATAGGACCGTGACGAAAGACATTAATTGAAATATAGAAAAACGAAAAAACAATAAAAACGAAAATCATCGAAAATAGAAAAATACGATCATGTCCGTATTGTTTTTGCACATTAATAGTTTTCCAACAATGCACTGTAAGCATCTCCATTCATTCATAACTGAAGGGCTTCCAAGTAGTAGTCCTTCCTGTGTTCAACGACGTTCCCAAAATAGGGAATAAAAATCGTCGATACATAACATAAGTCTTTTTAATGACAAAAGCAAGCACTTTTTTTAGTATGAATTTAAGAGAACGCTTACAATGTGATGGTATCAATAAATCCTCTCCAGTAAAGAAATTGAAGAGGATTTTTGATTGTGTTATAACTGTTTTTCCATGTTCTCAAATGACTTTTCAAAAATATCCATGAAGTCGTCACCATAAATGTTACGGATGACAGCCATTAACTCAAGATACTGCGGGAATTTACCATACATTTCTTTTAACGGAAGCGAACCGTCGACTACAGTATGATTTGTTTTGTCGTAGTTGTCATTTAGATCTTGCAATAGTGCCTGACCTTTTTCTGTAATCTCAACGTATGTATTTCGCTTATCATCATCACGTTTAGAGAAAGAAAGTAATCCTCGTTCTTCAAGGTTTTTTGAGAAGTTAAATGCTGTTGATACATGCATAACACCAAATTTAGCGATATCTGAAATAGACGCGCCTTCTAAATTAGATGCAATACAAAGGACGTGATGCTCATTGATGTTTAAGTCATACGGTTTAATCCAGGCTTGCCAATCTTTTTCAACAGCCTTCCAAAGTGCTTTAGATAAATGGGCAATTCGTTGTGAATAAATCATGGCTTCTTTCACCGAATATAAATCTTCAGACATGCTACCACCACTTTCGCATTTTTTTTCATTATATCATTATTTCCCAAAAATATACAACGAGAAAAGAATGAAATAAATGAATTTTTAAAATCTTCATGCTCTTAGTTTGTTGAGCCCTTTTTTTTCTTCAGTGTAATTTTTTGAAGCTCTTCCATCTCAGCGTTTAATTCATCGGCTGATTTTTTTAAATCTTCAATGTGTTTCTTCAAGTTTTCTTGCGACGGAGCTGAAGTTTCTTGGAATGTACTAACAGCTTCTTTAATACCTGAAACTGCATCAGGTAGCGTGTTTTGAACTTCATATTTAATCGAATTAACCGATTGCTTAATCGTTGCAATTCGTTGCTGTAATTCGTTCTTAATGTCTGAGGAGTTATTTTTATACTGCGTTAAAGAACCCTTTAATTCCTTACCTGATTTTGGAGTTGTGAATAATGTTACGGCAGCACCTGCTACAAGCCCAGCGCCGATGCCAAGCACAAATGTTTTTATATTCATATGTGAAAAGCTCCTTCCTAATGATAATATTTCCTTTTTTTATTATATTAAAACATGATTCAAGAAAAATAAAAGCGGTTGCCCTCAAAAGTCATCGTCTTTTCATCAATTTCTAATGAGTAGCGCCTAACTTTTAGTAGCAACCGATTTTCGTCTTACTTATGCATGTGACAATGAAGTATCAAACTTAGAGCGTTTTACGAGTGTTGTAATAATAGGATAAATTACAACAAACGCAATGATATTAATCGCAATTGCTGGTAGTACAACAGTTGAGAATAGTGCAATAAATGGAATGTTTGCACCAATCACTAAAATCGCTGATCCTAAAAATACACTGCCTGAAATGATTGTTCCTACGCCAACTAATATAGCTGATGCGACAAAATTCTTTGCTTGTCCTTTTAATAGTTTCACAAGGAATAATACTACGTACGCAGTTACAAACTTATCAATCACGTTCGGCACAAACCCACCAGGGAATGTAGAAAATAGACCAGATAAAATACCTGTTGTGACAGCTAATAAGAATACGTCACGAGAATTCGGGAATAGGAAAATACCGATAAACATCATCGTTAACATGAAGTCTGGTTTCATTCCTCCGTTGAATCCTGGGATGACTAAATACAGTGCAGCACCTACCGCAACAAGTAATGCCATTAATACTAAGTTTTTTGTTTTCATTTCTCATCTCTCCTAAGCTCTTCTAAAATTTTTTCGTCTCCTAACGTCTCCTCGTGAGCGCTAGCGAAACTTAGCGTAATTCTATCGTGTCAACCGTGTAAAATCAAGTGCGCTTACTTATTTAATTGTGCAGCAATTTCATCTGCTACTTGTGTAATAACATCAGAAGTAAACTCGTCTTCTTTTGTTTTCCAAATTGGCTTGTAGCCATCTTTTTCATCGTAACGAGGGATGAAGTGAAGATGGAAGTGGAATACACTTTGTTCCGCAGCTTCACCATTGTTGTTTAATAAGTTCATACCTGCAGGTTGGAATGCATCTTTAATCGCATTCGCAATTACAGGTGCAACAGAGAATAGATGCGATGCTGTTTCAGGAGATAATTCGAATACATTCGCAACATGCTCTTTTGGAATTAATAATGTATGACCTTTTGATAAAGGCGTAATGTCCATAAAGGCATATACGTAATCATCCTCATACACTTTTTTACTTGGAATAGAACCGTCAATAATTTTACAAAATACGCAATCAGCCATTCTATTTCACACACCTTTCATATATTTCTTTCTATTCTATCATATGACAACTGCGATATAATTGAATTTTTGATAAACTAAGTATATTCAAATAGGATGTTTCAGGCAATTGTGTCTGAGAATGGAGTGATGAAGATGTCAATATTAGAAGTATCTGCTGTAACAGGTGGTTATACAAGAAAACCCGTTATACACGATTTAAACTTCAAACTAGAAGCAGGTGAGCTAGTCGGCTTAGTTGGTCTGAACGGTGCAGGGAAAAGTACAGCAATCAAACATATCATTGGAATGATGCAACCACAAAAAGGAACAATTAAAATTAATGGAAAAACGATGAAAGAGAATATGGATGTATACCGAACTTCTTTTTCATACATTCCTGAGACACCTGTTTTATATGATGAACTAACATTAAAAGAGCATTTAGAATTAACAGCGATGGCGTACGGAATCGATTTAGAAACGATGCGTGAGCGTGTTGCCCCGTTACTCAGTGAATTCCGTATGGAAAAACGATTGAATTGGTTCCCATCTCACTTTTCAAAAGGAATGCGTCAAAAAGTTATGATTATGTGTGCTTTCTTAGTAGAACCATCTCTGTATATTATTGATGAACCATTTTTAGGGCTTGATCCACTTGCCATTTCACTATTACTTGAACAAATGGATGAGAAGAAAAAAGAAGGTGCAGCCATTTTAATGTCAACGCATGTATTAGCTACTGCTGAAAAACATTGTGATAAAATTCTACTGCTTCACAACGGATATGTCCGTGCATTTGGTACGATGGATGACTTACGCCAATCTTTCAACATGCCAGATGCGACGTTAGATGACTTATACATCGCGATGACAAAGGAAAAAGAACATGAGTAATTTACAAGATGTTTGGCGTAAACGGTTTAATTACTATATAACAGAATTACAAAAATATATGCGCTATATCTTCACAGGTCATATGGCACTCGTTATTGTATTTTTACTTGGTGCTGGCGGTTATCAGTACAGTGAATGGTTAAAAGTCGCACCGCATGACTTCCCAACGATTCTTTTCGTCACAACAGTGATGGGGATTGTTCTCACAATGAGTAAACCTGTAACGCTTATTAAGAAGCCAGACGAAGTATATTTATTACCACTTGAGACAAAGATGCCAATGTACTTTAATCGTGTTTTAAACTACACCGTCTTCAGTCAATTAGGAGTCGCGCTCGTCGTCTATCTTGTGATGTGGCCGATGATGCGACAAGTGGGCGAAATTGAGGTTTCTGGGATTGCAATCGGATTAGCTTTTACTATTTTACTAAAATGGTGGAATGTACATGTGGAATTCATGTTCCGCTGGGCGACAAAAGGTCGTTATGTTTGGCTAGACCGCATTGTACGAGGTATTCTTTCAGGTGTATTCTTATACTTCTTATTAAATCACGACAGTTTATACGCGATTATTATGATGATCATTTTGGCACTTTATCCTGTCATGTGTAAGAAAAAAACATTGGAAGAGCCATTCCCTTACGAACACTTTGTAAAATTAGAAGAAAATCGCATGATGCGTATTTACCGCTTTGCGAATTACTTTACGGATGTACCTGCTGTAAAAGGAAATATTAAAAGAAGACGCTATCTGGACTTCCTTGTGAATGCTGTACCGAAAACGAAAAAAACAACATTCGAATATTATTTAGTTAGAAGCTTTATAAGAACGGATGATTATTTCTTCCTTTGGTTCCGTCTTACGGTGATTACAGCGTTAGTAGCAGCATTTGTGAATATGCCGATTATTGTAGGGATTGTCGCAGCAGCTCTTGCTTTTGCTACAGCGATTCAATTAAAACAAGCACTAGGAAAGCCAGTCGATTTCTCAATGAGTATGCTCTATCCATTACCAGCTGATGCACGTCAAAAAGCCGCACAAAAAGTAACGCGCTATACATTAATTGCACAAGCAGTAATTGTAACGCTTGCAGGCATTGGTACACCTTACTGCTACTTACAAGGTATTGTTGTTCTCATAGTAGGAGAAATTACATTACGCTTATCAAAATAATACGTGAAGTTTCTTTATTTGGAGAAGTCCGAGTAAGGAAACTTCATTTTTTTCTTTGAATTTGTTAGGCTAGTTTAGGAAAGAGAGGGGTAAGAGATGAAAAACGTCAAATTATCTGTATTAGATTTAGTTGCTGTAGGAGAAGGATTTACAGCAGGAGAAGCCATTCAGAACAGTGTACACCTCGCTCAAAAAGCAGAAGAATTAGGTTATGAGCGTTACTGGTTTGCAGAACATCATAATAGCGCAAGCATTGCGAGTTCAGCTACTGTATTATTGATTGGTAAAATTGCAGAACATACAAAAACAATGCGAGTAGGTTCGGGTGGTATTATGCTACCGAACCATAAACCGCTTATCGTCGCGGAACAATTTGGTACACTGGATGCAATGTATCCAGGACGAATTGATTTAGGTGTAGGTAGAGCGCCGGGAACAGATCCAACAACTGCAGAGGCACTTGGTAGAAGTGCATACGGTGCACCGAATAATTTCCCAGAAGATGTAGAACAATTACAAACATACTTAGGTGCAAACGAAGGAGCGCGTGTACATGCCTTCCCAGGTGAGAACTCGAATGTACCCATCTATATTTTAGGTTCAAGTTTATTCAGTGCAGAACTCGCAGCACAAATGGGACTACCATATGCATTTGCTAGTCACTTTGCACCGAATTATTTACAACAAGCACTACAACTTTATCGCACGCAGTTTAAGCCATCGAAGTATTTAGACAAGCCGTACACCATTGCATGTGTGAATGGTATGGCAGCAGATACGAATGAAGAAGCTGAGCGCATCGTAACGAGCTTGTATCAATATTTCTTAGGAATTGTAAAAGGCTCACCGAAAAAACTAATGCCTGCTGTTGATTCGATGAAAGAGATTTGGACGATGAATGAGCGCTACGCTGTATTAGAAGCACTTCGCTATACATTCAAAGGCGGTCCAGAAAAAGTGAAGAATCAACTGCAAAGTTTCTTGCAAATTACACAAGTAGATGAAATTATGGTGACATCACATATTTATGAACCAGCAGAACGCGTCCATTCATATGAGATCATCATGCAAGCATTAAAAGAGCTACAAGAAAATTAAACATAAAAGAGGCAATTACACGAAAATAGACGTGTGATGCCTCTTTTTATATTAAGCATTCGTATTAAAATCAATGGCTACAGCAGCTAATGTTTGAGCGGCTGCTACCATCGCGTATTCTTCAAAATTAAATTTAGGATGATGATGTGCATAAGCTGGGCCATCTACAGGCTTTGCACCTGTAAAGAAGAATGCTCCTGGTCGCGCATTTAAATAGTAAGAAAAGTCCTCACCAACCATGTTTGCATCCATAATTTGAGCAGCTTTTACATTCGGGACATGCTGGGCTGTTTCTAATATATGTTGTGCCATCTTAGCATCATTAATAACAGGAGGGTGACCACGCGTGTAGTCGAATGTGAATGTTGCACCTGCAGCTTCACAAAGTCCTTTGATGATGCGCTCCATCTCAACAATTACTTGCTCGCGTACTTCTACATCGAATGTACGAACCGTTCCTTTTAGTTCGGCGCTTCCTGCAATAATATTAAAAGCATCACCAGCATGGAATGAACCAACTGTTAGTACAACAGGGCTTGTTGGATTAATGCGACGAGAAGCCACATGTTGTAGCGCTGTAACAATTTGCGCTCCGAGCGTTACTGTATCAACAGTTGTATGCGGCATTGCGCCATGTCCGCCAATTCCATGTAGCGTAAGTGTGAAGGAATCTGCTCCAGCCATCATGGCACCAGGTCGCGTTTGAATGTTGCAAGCTTCGAATTGTGACCATAGATGTGTGCCAAACACAGCATCGACACCTTCTAGACAACCTGCTTCAACCATTGCTTTTGCGCCGCCTGGTGTTACTTCTTCAGCATGTTGATGAATCATCACATAGTTACCAGCTAGTTGTTCACGATGTTGGAATAATGTTTTTGCAAGTACAAGAAGCGTCGCTGTATGTCCATCGTGTCCACAAGCATGACTTACGTTCGGGACAGTCGATTGATAAGCAACGCCTGTCTCTTCTTGAATAGGTAAGGCATCAAAGTCAGCTCGTAGTGCCACTGTTTTACCTGGTAAACCACCTTCGATTCGCGCAACAATACCATTCCCGCCAATATTTTTTTCGTAAGGAATATCAAATTCGTCATAAAAATTACAAATATATTCAACCGTTTCGTGTTCTTTATACGATACTTCAGGATGCATGTGTAAATAACGTCGAATCTCTTGCATCGATGTAAACTGTTCTTCTAATTCATTCCAAATAACTTCTTTCATCTATAATACCTTCTCTCTTAAAAACGCTCATCACGGTCTTCTTCTACTTCTTCAACAGGTGCTGTTCCATAAAGTTTTGTGTACGGTGCAACAGCAAGTGTTGTTGGTCTGCGGTCTGTTTCATGACTCCCTATAAAGTCAAAATCCTCTGCATAGTTTGCTGAATTGCGCCAAACTTGATATGAATTCGGGTCTGTCCACTGCTGGATAATCGCAAATACAGTTGATTTAATAGGCTTTAATAATTTATACGCGATAAATCCAGGTTCGTTAACAAAATGGAATGATTTACTTTTTAGACGATTTTCAAAAGATAATTGGCTATCTTCAAAAATATCGATATACGTAATGGCATAGAAACCACCCGGTTCAAATTCACCAACCTCTTCAACAACTTCAAATGACTGTGGTGTTGCAAATTTTGTTTTACCTTCTGTCACATGCATTAAGACAGATTGTTGTCCGCCATATAAAACCGTCATATTTTCTTTTTTATATTTTGCTTGTAAATGTTCCATAAAATCTGCTGTTCCCGTTGCTAAATAGATATACATTTCAACGCCACCTTCATGTTTTAATTTTCTACTCTCTATAGTATATCCGTTTAACATGAAAGATTCACAACATTTGAAAATGTCTAGTCGTTTTTCTGAATTATTTTTACGTTATGATAGCGTTGTCAAAAAAAAGACAAGATTTGAAAAAGTTTTTTTGACAAAAAGGTTTTGAAACTATACTTTAATATATGAAAAGTCTATAGTGAAAATGGATATCAATATAGAAAAGATGATTTACATGAAGTGAATCAAAAGTAAAAAGATTAAAAAGATGAACTGAAGGAAGGGCAGGCTAATCAATTGACGAAATTTAATGATACACTTTTACGCGCAGCAAGAGGCGAACAGACAGAACATACACCAGTATGGTATATGAGACAGGCAGGGCGTTCACAGCCAGAGTACCGTAAAATTAAAGAAAAATATTCTCTTGAGGAAATTACACACCAACCAGAATTATGTGCATATGTGACACACTTACCAGTACAAAATTATGGCGTAGACGCGGCAATTTTGTATAAAGATATTGTAACACCGCTACCAGGTATGGGTGTAGATGTGAAGATTGAAGCAGGAATCGGTCCTGTCATTTCAAATCCAATTCGTTCAGTAAAAGATGTCGATGCACTGCGTGAATTCAACCCACAAGAGCATGTGCCTTTCGTGTTAGATACGATTAAGTTACTGACAACAGAACAATTGAATGTACCATTAATCGGTTTTGCAGGCGCACCATTCACATTAGCAAGCTATATGATTGAAGGTGGCCCATCGAAAAACTATGCGAAAACAAAAGCCTTTATGGTATCTGAACCACAAGCTTGGTTTAAATTAATGGATAAATTAGCAGATATGATTATTTTAGATTTAAAGGCGCAAATTCAAGCGGGTGCAAAAGCCTTCCAAATTTTTGACTCGTGGGTAGGTGCTTTAAATCATGAAGACTATCAAATTTTTATTAAACCAATCATGACACGTATTTTCACAGAATTAAAAGATGAAGGTGTTCCTTCAATCTTATTCGGTGTAGGTGCAAGTCATTTAGTAATGGATTGGAATGAGCTACCTGTTGATGTAGTTGGTTTAGATTGGCGTTTACCAATTAAACAAGCACGTCAAATGAGGATTACAAAACCACTTCAAGGTAACTTGGACCCAACATTATTACTAGCAGATTGGTCTGTGCTAGAAGCTCGTACAAAAGATATTATCGATCAAGGATTAGAAATGCCAGGTCATATTTTTAACTTAGGACATGGTGTATTCCCTTCAGTAAATCCAGATGTTCTAAAACGTTTAACAGCATTTATTCATGAATATAGCGCATCGAAGAAATAACAATAATTTTATGAGGTGATTGAGATGAAAAGAAAAGTTGGTTTATTAGTAATGGCGTATGGTACACCAGAAAAAGATGAAGATTTAATCCCTTACTACACACATATTCGTCGCGGTCGTCGTCCAAGCGATGAACAAATTGAAGATTTACGTGAACGTTATCAAGCGATTGGGGGTATTTCACCACTTGCAAAAACGACACTTGAACAAAGTGAAGCACTTGTAAATCGTTTAAACGAGATGCAAGACGAAGTGGAATATAAACTATATCTTGGCTTAAAACATATCGCACCATTCGTAGAAGATGCAGTAGAAGATATGGTGAAGGACGGTGTAGAAGAAGTGGTATCAATCGTACTAGCACCTCACTTCTCATCATTCTCAACAAAAGCATATCACACACGTGCTATGGATAAAGCGAAAGAGTTAGGTAGTTCAATGAAGTTCTATACAGTGGACAGCTGGTATAAAGAAGAAAAATTCTTACAATACTGGACTGAAAAAATTAATGAAGCTTTCGCTGATATGACAGAAGAAGAACGTGAAACAGCGTGCTTAATCGTATGCGCACACTCATTACCACAACGTATTATCGAAATGGGTGACCCATACCGTGACCAAATGTTTGATACAAAAGATATTTTACAAAAGCGTACGGGTGTGAAAAATGTAGAGTTTGGTTGGCAGTCAGCTGGTCAAACACCAGAGCCGTGGTTAGAGCCAGACGTACAAGATTTAACACGCGACCTTTATAACGAAAAAGGATATCGTTCATTCGTGTATACGCCAGTAGGTTTTGTAGCAGAACACTTAGAAGTTCTATACGATAATGACTACGAATGTAAAGTGGTATGTGATGAGTTAGGCGCAAATTACCGTCGTCCAAAAATGCCAAATGCAGATCCACTATTCATTGATGGATTAGCTGATGTTGTAACAAGAAGATTAGCTGAAGCTTAAAAAGAAAGTGATGATTGATGTGACGAATGACAAGCGCAGGGTTGCAATCATCGGTGGAGGAATATCGGGATTAACCGCTGCTTATTATTTACAAGAGCAAGCAAAGTCAGCACAATTACCAATTGAGATTGTATTGATTGAGGCATCGCATCGATTTGGTGGAAAGATTCAGACCATCGTAGAGGATGGCTATCAAATTGAAAAAGGACCGGATTCTTTTACAGATCATAAAGGAACGGTTGCTACATTAGCGAAAAAATTAAAAGTTGAAAAACAGCTTGTTCGGAGTAAAGAAGAGCGGAAGTTTGTGGCGGTGAATGAGGAATTGCACGCAGTTCCAAAAGGTGTGCAATTCGGTATTCCAACAGAAATGACACCCTTTTTGGCATCGGACTTGGTGTCTTGGAGTGGTAAAGCACGAGCTACATTCGACTTTTTACGTCCACAAGGAAAAATGACAGAAGATCAATCACTTGGACAGTGGGTGAGGCAGCGATTAGGTGGCGAAGTATTAGAAAACTTGACCGAACCTTTGTTGTCGGGGATTTATAATGGAGATATAGACGAACTAAGTTTACAGGCTGTATTACCCTTTCTTTCTACACACAGCAAAACTTCAAGTGGCTTGATTCAAAGTATGAAGTCTTACACCCGTTCTTCGAGCTATTTAACAGATGCAGAACAAAATTTTTCGTTCATAGGAGGACTTGAGACATTCGTTGATGCATTAGTACATGAATTAACTGAAGTGAAGCTAAAAAAGAGTGTTCGTGTAACGAATATTCAAAAATGCGATCATCAACTCTTACTATCATTAAATAATCAAAGTTCAATTAAAGCAGATGCGGTGATTATCGCAACATCTCATACAATTGCGCAGTCATTATTTCATGAAAAACAGATTTTACAAGAACTAGATGGTATCCCATTGAACACAGTAGCTACTGTTTCTTTAGCTTTTGATGAAACTCAAATTGCTCATCATTTTACCGGAACGGATTTTGTTGTATCACGTAATAATGATCTATCTATTACTGCGGCTACATTTATGAATCGTAAATGGCAAGGTACGGCACCAGATGGTAAGGTGTTGATTAAAGCTTACATTGGACGCGTGGGTGATGAAGCTATTGTTGAGTTATCCGATAAAGGAATTGAAAAAGTCGTGTTGCAAGATTTACATCGTTTAGTGGGAATTACAGGCGCGCCTGAAAAAGTGATTGTGACGCGCTATAAAAACGCTATGCCACAATATACGATTGGACATTTAGAGCGCGTGCGAAAATCGAAAGAATCTTTATATGAAGCCTACCCAACAATTCGTTTGATTGGGAATACCTATGAGGGCATTAGTATTCCAAAATGTGTTCGTCAAGCAATTGAGAGTGCAGAGCAAATTATGCAAGAGTTAAAAGATTTGCCATCCTTTGTAATCGAATAAAAGAGTCTTAAAAAACAGGAGAGGACAGCAGAGTGTTTGCTGAAAGCTCTTGTTTTTTATTTAGTAAATTTACGGAATGTGAACCTTATGCGAACGATTGAAAATATGAAGTATATTTCATTGTTTTTTCACATATTCCATATAAAATAAGGGGCGGGAGGGTTGTTATGAAAAAAGTAGGTATACTGTCATTATTATTATTGTTGCTTGCTGTACTAACAGCCTGCAATCGAACAGATTACAAAGGAATTTCAAAAGATGAGCCCTTTATCGCTTCGGTGAATATTGGTGAACCATCTATTGATTTTATTCGGCCTAATGGTGAAAAAATTGAAACATGGGATTTAAAAGAAGCATATACTGGAGCTACATTGGTTGGTGAACATGCAATTCTTTTATATGGTAATCAATTAGAACAAGCTGATTTAGTGAATCTTGATACGGGTGAGATTCAAAAGAAAATTGATGTATCAAAAGGTACTACGAATGCCTACTATGATGATGCAAACAAAACTTTTTATATAGCGAATAGTGGCTTAAACGAAGTAACTGCCTATAATCAAAAGGGTGAACAACTTCAAACAATGAGAACTGGGAACTATCCAATGGCGATGTTAGCAGAAGATGGGCATTTATATGTCGTGAATTTTAAAGATACGTTCATTTCAGTATTCAATACAACGACGAAAAAATTAGAAAAGAAGATATCCATTCCAAAATCATCACATGGATTAGACTTTGTGGACGGTGAACTGTGGATAGGTGGACATGGAGCAGGTGAAAAGCCGAATACACATGTATTAAAAATCAATCCGAAAACTTCAAAAGTTGTTGGAAAGATGGATTTACCAATTATGCCCATCGCTTTTGCAAAGTTAGATGAACGTGAATTTGTACTCAGTCATGGTGAAAGTATGCTCTATGAATTGAATGACCGGCAACAGATTAGTTGGGAACAAGAGATTGGCTCAAATCCATTTGCAGTTGAAGCCTTTCAAAATCAAATTGTCGTTGCAGGGTATGACGATCAAACACTTTATTGGGTGAAAGACCATCATATCGTGAAAAAAACAAAAGTAGGACAAGCACCATTTCAACTTTTAGTAAGGGAGAATGTCAAATGAACGTATTAATTGTAGATGATGAAAAGGAAATGCGTCATCTGATTTCGATTATGCTTCACCAAGAACATATTCAAACCTACCAAGCCAGTGGCGGACAAGAGGCATATGATATTTTAGACCGTCAACCCATTGACCTCATCTTATTAGATGTCATGATGCCAGATGAAGATGGTTTTGAAGTGTGTCAGAAAATACGTAAGAACTCAGATATCCCAATTATCTTTTTAACAGCGAAAGATGCAAATGCCGATAAAGTGCGTGGACTACGATTAGGTGGAGATGATTATATGGTAAAGCCCTTCACTGCTTCCGAGTTAATCGCACGTATTCAAGCAGTTTTACGTCGCTACCAACCACAACAAGATGTAACACATACACAAATTATTCAACGTGGTAATATTTGCCTAGATGAAATTGCGAGACGTGTGACAGTGGAAGGTAGAGAAATTCCACTTACATTAAAAGAATTTGATTTACTACATTTATTTATGAAACAACCGAATATTGTTTATACACGCGAACAATTACTCGAGAAAATTTGGTCGCTTGATTACGATGGTGGTACACGAACAGTCGATACACATATTAAAACATTGCGCTTAAAGCTTGGAAAAGAATATAGTCGTCTGATTCAAACAGTTTGGGGTATTGGCTATCGCTTTGAGGAACAACGATGAAAAAAATCTCCACGAAGATTTGGGTGTTTGTATTAGCCACAGTAGCAGTGACGGTTCTATTTATGTATGGTCTAACTAATTTTTTATACGAAAGACTGTATGTAAAAGATGCAGAAAACTCCATGATTGAAATCGGTGAAAAACTTTCAAAGATGTATACAGATGGTAAAGTAACAGACGAATTAATCGACAATGTAGACCGTTATAATACATATGCGAATGTTAATGTATTTGCTGTACGAAATCCACGTGAATTGAGTGCCTGTGTCCCGTTTGATATTGATTATGATACGTTAATTGGACCGGACGAACGACATGAATTATTAAAAGGGAATATCATTACGAAGCAAGGATATGAAAAGCGATTTGATCGTCAAGTGATCTCTGTTGTGATTCCGCTTGTAGATGAAAAAAGGCTAGAAGGGATTTTATATCTCTATTTCCCACTGGAAAAAATTACAGAACTTGCTTCAAAAGAAGTTGCTTTTTTAATTGGTTCAGCAATTGTCTTTTTAATTTTAATTAGCTTTATTATATTTAAAGGAATTCGTGTCATTATGAAGCCGCTTCAGTCGCTTCAATATGCAGCAAAAGAAATGGCACAAGGGCATTATCAAACGCGTGTCATGAGTACATCAAAAGATGAAATTGGACAATTAGCGCAAACTTTCAATGAGATGGCACAAGCAATTGAAGAAGAAGATCAGAGACAGCGCCAATTTTTAGAGAATGTGTCACACGAATTACGTACACCGATTAGCTATATTAAAGGGTATGGTGAGACATTACTTACAAGTAATATATCTGAACAAGAGCGTACCGACCAACTAGCATTAATTGTTCGAGAAGCAGGACGTATGGAAAAGTTGACGAATGAACTACTACAGTTATCACGTACGATTGAACAAAAGGAAACATTGCAGCTATATCCACTACCATTATCTGAAACGATTCGAGAAGTAGTACATATGCTTGAGGGACGTGCGAAACAAGCTGATATTACGATTCATACGAATCTAGACGATCATGTGATTGTGAATGCAGATGAACTGCGCATGAAACAAATCTTGATTAATTTACTTGAAAATGCGATTCGCTATTCAAATGAAGGAACATCTATTTATGTACGAAGTTATGAAGTAGAGAATCAAGCATGTATTGAAGTTGAAGATCATGGAATTGGTATTCCAGAACAAGATTTACCACATATTATGGAACGTTTCTATCGTGTGAATAAGGCGAGAAGTCGTGCAGATGGCGGAAGTGGTCTCGGTTTATCAATTGTTCAACAGTTAGTAACAGCACATGGTGGACGTGTTCAAATTGAGAGTGTTTTGAATGAAGGGACGACTATATGCATATTCCTACCATTAATGGAGGAGATGGAAGAATGAAAATTCGAATGATGTTGGCTGCATTCTTTCTCCTTCTTCTTTCGGGTTGTTCAATAGAAGATCCAGTAGAAGCAGACCAGACGATTGCGGCAGTACAGGTTCAGTTTATCAACCCAGATGAATTTAAGAAAAAAGAGATTCCGTTAGAAGTTGAAGTGACACAAGACAAAAAGCCTGTGGAAGATGCAAGTTTTGTACGATTTGAAATTTGGCGAGATGGTGAGCGAAAAGATAGTCGTATGATTGATGCGAAACATATAGGAGAAGGTCACTATACTGCGCAGGCTACAGTAAAGAAAAAAGGCGTATATTATGTCTATGCACATACAGAAGCACATGGTCTGCACATTATGCCAAAACAAAAAATTGAAGTACAATAGAAGATAAGAAAAAGAATATATTTAGTGCTTGCTAAATTCGTTATGTAGGTATAAAATAAATGACTAGGTGACCGAAAGTGGTTTCTGGTCATTTTTACTTATTATAAAGGGTGTGAGGAAATGGATCGTCGACATGAAATATTGGTCGCGGCAAATAAGTCTTTCACATTATTCGGTTATAAAGCTACAACGATGGATCAAGTGGCGCGTATGGCGAATGTTGGGAAGGGAACTATCTATACATTTTTCGAAAATAAAGATGTACTATTTCAAGAGATTGTGATGGGTATGATTGAAGAAATGAAAAACGAAGCAGAGCGTATTATTAATCCAAATATTAGTTTTTTAGAAAATACACATCAAATTTTAATGAAGCTCTTACAATTTAGGGATGTACATAAACTTTATGCGAAGCTTGTAGAAGAAGGTCATGCACTTCGCACACCACAAGTAGAAAATGTCCTGAAAAAAATCGAAAACGAAATCTTAACGTATATTTCAAGTAAGATTCAAATTGCCATTGATAAAAAAGAAATCAAACCATGTAATCCTGAGCATGTTGCATACTTAGTTTTTAAAGTTTATTTATCTTTTGTTGTAGAATGGTCAGAAACACATGACGAAGAACTTGATGAACATACAATTGTAGATTTATTTAAAAATACACTCTTTGGTGGTTTAACACCATAGAGTCTTTTTAAACAATCGAATGACGGTATGAGGTTTTTAGTCCTTAAGTATTTAGGAGGGAAATGGAATTGATTAAAGCAGAGTGGACGAAAATATTCAAAAATAAAATGATGTTCATTTCATTAGTAGCAATTTTATTTGTTCCAATCATTTATGCTGGTATGTTCCTATGGTCTTTTTGGGACCCATATGGTCATTTAGATCGGCTACCAGTTGCAGTTGTGAATCAGGATCGCGGTGCAACAGTTGATGGGAAGAAATTAAAATTAGGCGACGATTTGACAAATGAATTACTCGATAAGAAAAATTTGAACTTTAAATTAGTTTCTGAAAAAGAGGCTGAAAAAGGAATGGAAGATCGTACATATTATATGACGATTCGCATTCCGAAAGATTTTAGTAAAAATGCAGGTACTTTATTAGAAGATAAACCTGAAAAACTAAAAATCAAATATATACCGAATGAAGGAATTAACTTCTTAGCAAGTCAAATCGGTAAGAGTGCAATTGAAACGATTCGTACAGAGGTAAATGAAGAAGTATCAAAAACATATGCTGAGCAACTTTTTAAAAACATTGCTAAATTGGGCGATGGATTCCAAGAAGGCTCAGACGGCGCTAAAAAATTAAAAAATGGTGCCGGGAAATTAAAAGATGGTGCGAATGAACTGAAAGACGGGATTATTAGCGCCGAAGATGGAGCAAGCCAGTTAAACGACGGGGCATTATCAGCAAAAGATGGTGCGGGACAGTTAAGTACAGGAATTGCTTCTGCTGCAAAAGGTGCAACACAGCTAGGTGATGGTACATTATCAGCGAAAGACGGAGCAAGCCAATTAAATAATGGGATTAGCTCAGCTTCAGATGGTTCAACACAATTACAAAATGGTTCACAGCAATTAAAAAATGGTACAGCAACGCTTGTATCGGGTTTAGAAAATAACACATCGAATATTCAAGCATTAAATAACGGTGCACAAGCAGTAAATGATGGTGTAGGTTCTCTACAAAAAGGTTTAGGTGTGTTAGCGAATGGTTCACAATCTGTATCAGATGGTGTGACAGCGCTTGTGGATGGTTTAGGAGCCTTACCACAAACTGTATCAAAACTACAAAATGGTGTATCCGGTATTAATGATGGTGCAGCAAAAGTAGCAGCAGGTACAAAAAATGTAGCAGATGGAACAGCAGCACTTGAACAACAAATTGCGGCTTTAGAAATTCCAGAAGAACAGAAGGCTGTATTACTTGCAACAGCGAAACAAGTGAGCGCAGGTGCAAAAGCTACAAGTGACGGAGCGGCAAGTTTAAGCTCTAATACAGCGGTATTAAATTCAGAAGTATCAAAAATACAAGTGCCTGAAGCTGGCGATTTAAGTAAGTTAAAATCTGGGGCAGCACAGGTAGCAGAAGGTGCAGCTACAGCAAGTAATCAAGTGAAAAATAAATTAAAACCAGGTACAACGGAACTAGCAGCTGGTACAGAAAAACTTGAACAGAATTGGAGTAGCTCGGTTGCAGGTGCTAAAAAATTAGACGAAGGTGCAGGTTCATTAAATACAGGAATCTCATCTCTAAATAACGGTCTATCAAAATTACAAACAGGTTCTAATAGTCTTGTATCTGGTTTAGGTGAACTATCAAACGGTGCATTTAAATTAACAGATGGTATGGGACAATTACAAACAGGTTCGACAAGTTTAGTAGCGGGTCTAGGTAAATTATCAAATGGAACAACGTCATTACTAAGTGGTACACTGAAGTTAGAAGATGGTTCAGGTCAACTAGCTGATGGTACACAAGAGCTTCAAAATGGCGCGAAAACATTACAAAAAAAATTGGGTGATGCTTCATCAGATGTAGCAGAGATCCATGCGACAAATGAAACATACGACATGGTAAGTAACCCAGTAGAAGTGGATAAAAAACCAATCAACCATGTTGAAAACTATGGTACAGGTTTTGCACCATACTTCATCTCAATGGGATTACTTGTTGGTGGTATTGTTGTAACAGTCATCTTTTCAATTGTTCACCCAGCTATTCGTCCAACGAATGGAACATCTTGGTTCTTAAGTAAAACAAGTGTATTAGCTGTAATTGGTTTATTACAATCTGTCATTGTTGTAAGTCTTGTGAAGTTATTCTTAGGTATTGAAGTTCAAAACTTAGGTGCTGTGTTCTTACTTGCGTTGGTCGCAAGTTACACGTTCATGGCAATCATTCAAATGTTTGTAACATTATTCAACGATGTCGGTCGTTACATCGTACTTATTCTAATGGTTCTGCAATTAACATCAAGTGCTGGTACATTCCCACTTGAATTAATTCCAGAACCGCTACAAGAATTGAATAAATTCATGCCGATGACCTATACAATCCAAGCGTTCAAAGCAGCCATTTCAACAGGTGACTTTGACTTCTATTGGGAAAACATCGCCGTACTCGGTTCAATTATCGTCGTATGTTTACTTGTAACATTCGGTTACTTCCAATTACTATTCAAAAAACGCTATTCAAGTACACCAACTGAAGAAACAAAAGCATAAAAATAAAAGCGTTTCTGCCTTTATATAGGAGGTAGAAGCGCTTTTTACATATGAAAAAACGCTTAGAGATTGGTTCAGAATCTCTAAGCGTTTTTGGATTTACTCCATAAAATTAAGCGACTTTATATAGGTTCATATTCTATGGTTCAGTCTAGAATATAAACGGTAGTGATTGAACTAGAAATATTTTGGGGAATTTCTAGCTCAGCACATAACAGTATTGATTACAGTGATTCACAATGATGACAAGTGTTTGAGTAACACTCACTTTGTTCTTCGATTTTCTCTCCACATTTGGCACAGTGTTTGTCCGGCAGGTTCTTGAAAAATTCTACAACGTTTTCTAACATTTGAATTCGCCTCCTAAGCAATCTGTTATATTACTGTTTTGTTATTTAACATTGTATTATAATACAGAGTGAAAAGTCAATACAAAACATAAAAAATAAAGTAAAATAGATGTGAGAACTTAAAAAAGGAGCTAACGAATCTATGTTATTCATTGATAATAAAGGGATTACAGACCCACGTATAAATTTAGCAATTGAGGAATATGCACTGACAAATTTAGATGTAGAAGAGGGCTTATTACTGTTTTACATAAATCAACCGTCGATTATTATCGGTCGTAACCAAAATACAATCGAAGAAATCAATACGGACTATGTCGAAGAAAATGATATTATTGTCGTTCGCCGTCTTTCAGGTGGTGGTGCTGTATATCATGATTTAGGTAATTTAAACTTTAGCTTTTTAACAAAAGATGAAGGAGATAATTTCCAAAATTTTAAGAAATTCACGCAACCTGTAGTGGACGCACTAAATCACATGGGTGTAAAAGCAGAATTATCAGGGCGAAATGATATTTTAGCTGAAGGAAAGAAATTCTCAGGGAATGCGATGTTTTCAACAAATGGCCGCATGTTCAGTCATGGTACACTGATGTTCAATGCAAACATTGAAGAAGTTGTACGCGCTTTACGCCCTAAAAAGGAAAAAATGGAGTCAAAAGGGATTAAATCAGTTCGTTCACGCGTTACGAATATTATTGATTTATTAGATGACCAAACGGTTACAATCGAAGATTTCCGTTTAGAAATTTTACAGGCTATTTTTGGTGGAGAGGATCAAATTCGCTACTATGAACTAACAGAAGAAGATTGGAAAGCGATTCATAAAATTTCAGAAGAACGCTATCAAAAGTGGGAGTGGAATTACGGTAAATCGCCGAAATTCAATACACAGCGTTCAAAAAAGTTTGCATCGGGCTTTATCGACTTACACATTGAAGTGAAAAAAGGTATGATTGAAGATATTCAAATCTTTGGCGATTTCTTCGGTGTTGGCGATATGGTAGATTTAGAACAAGCTTTAAAAGGTGTTCGATATGAAGCAAGCGCTATACGAAAGGCACTTCAACCATTTGATTTACCAACTTACTTTGGTGGCGTGACAGAAGAAGAATTTGTACAATTAATGTATTAATAGAGAAGGAGGGAACAAAATGGACAAGCACCGTATTTTAATTGTAGAAGATGATTTGAAAATTGCTTCTATGCTTGCGGATACATTGCGAAAATACCATTATGAAGTCCAAACTGTACAGGCCTTTGATCAGATTGTAGAAGAGTTTAAGGCTTTCTCTCCTCATCTTGTTTTGTTAGACATCAACTTACCTTCTTATGATGGTTACTATTGGTGTCGACAATTACGACAATTCACAACAGTACCCATCATTTATATATCTGCTCGTTCGGGCGAAATGGATCAAATTTTTGCACTTGAAAATGGCGGCGATGATTTTATTACGAAACCATTTCACTATGAAATCGTACTTGCAAAAATTAAAAGTCATTTAAGAAGAACGTATGGTGAATATGCTTCAAAACAAGAGGAGAGAACCGTACAACAAGGGCAATTACAATTATTTTTAGAACGTATGGAATTACAAGTGAGGGATGAGATGATTCCTTTACAGAAAAAAGAATGTGTCATTCTAGGGTTACTTATGAGTGAAGCACCAAAAGTTGTCTCTCGTGAACATTTATTAGAAGAATTATGGGACGACCAAGCTTTCGTTGATGAAAATACGCTAAATGTAAATATGACGCGCGTTCGAAAAAAGCTAGCGGATTATGACGTACAGTCAACCATCGAAACTGTACGAGGAGCAGGTTATCGTTTTTTATTGCATGAGGAGGAGGCGTAGCATGGCAGCACTTAAGCTTTTCATTCGTGACCACGCTATTTTCTTCGTATTCGAATTGTTTCTTGTAGGGTTTATTCTGCTACTTTATTGGTTAGATGGCTTTCGTAATACAAGTACAGCTATTTACTCCATCATCGTAACGATTGTGTTTACGCTGACTTTTTTAGCTTTACGTTATATGATGCGCCAAGCATTCTATAAAAAAATTGTGCATTTACCAACGACGATGGATGATGCACTTCAAAAAAATGCGAAAACAGCAGAAGAAGTACAAGTCGAGGAGTACATGCATGAGTTATATCGTATTTATCAGTTAGAAGCGCAAGAATTATATGCAAAGCAAAATCGCCATCTTCAATTTATGAATCAATGGGTACACCAGATGAAAACACCAATTGCAGTGATGGAATTGATGTTGCAAGAAGATGAGCCACTCGACAAAAAAAGTACACGTGAAGAGATGGAACGCCTAAAACATGGTTTAGAAATGGTATTAATGAATGCACGATTGGATACATTTGAAGAAGATTTAAAAATTGAGCAAACACATTTGAAACAAATCGTGACAGAAGTCGTCAATCAACACAAACGCCTTTTTATCTCGAATCATGTCTTTCCGAGTATTGATGTATCAGATGATATTGAAGTACCAACTGATCCAAAATGGCTCAAGTTCATGATAGGGCAGTTTTTAACGAATGCGGTGAAATATACGTTTGAAGATGGCAAAAAAGTATATATTTCAGCGATTCAACATGAAGAAGGGATTGCACTTCAAATTCGTGATGAAGGAATTGGCATTCCAGCGATGGATTTAAAACGTGTTACGAAAGCTTTCTTTACAGGAGAGAATGGTCGTAAAACGGGAGAATCGACAGGAATGGGGCTTTATTTAGCACAGGAAATCTGTACAAAATTAGGACATAAGTTGGCGATTGAATCAACAGTTGGAGAGGGAACAACGATTACCGTTTGTTTTAAATACGCTTAGAATGAGGGATGAAAATGGCTTTATTGAAAATTGAAGACGTGACGAAGGTATACGAAGGTAAAGTGACGCATCGTGCTTTGAATCAATTTAGCTTTGAAGTAGAGAAGGGTGAGTTTCTAGCGATTATGGGACCATCGGGTAGTGGTAAGACGACACTTCTCAATCTTATCTCCACGATTGATCGCCCGACTTCTGGCGTGATTGAATTAGACGGTGTGAATCCACATGACTTAAATAAAACAGAGCTTGCTTATTTTAGAAGAAAAGAACTCGGCTTTATCTTTCAAGATTTCAACTTACTTCCCATGCTCAATGTCGAAGAAAATATGGTGCTACCTCTAACACTCGATGGTATGAATGTAGAAGAGATGCAACGCCGTATTGATGTATTAGCACAAGAACTGGACTTAACGAAAATTTTAGAAAAAAGACCGAACGAAATTTCAGGTGGTCAGGCGCAAAAGACAGCCATTGGTCGTGCATTAATTCACCGTCCAACGCTGATTTTAGCTGATGAACCAACAGGGAATTTAGATTCTAAATCAACAAAGGACGTACTAGAGTTATTAGGACGGATTAATCAACGAGAAAACGCCACAATTGTTATGGTAACACATGACCCGATTGCAGCAAGTTATTGTGACCGCGTACTGTTCATTAAAGACGGGGAGTTTTTCAATGAAATTTATAAAGACAATCAGCGACAAACATTCTTCCAAGGGATTTTGAATGTCTTGAGCTTACTAGGGGGGAATGTTGGTGACTTTACGTCAGTTCGCCTTCCGTAATGTCATTCGAAATAGCCGTGTATATGCGGCCTTTTTTATGGCAAGTATTTCATCGGTCATGGTATTTTTCATTTATTCCATGCTCATGTATCATCCGCGTGTTGAGAATGAATTTGTAACAGAGATTGCATTTCGTGGGATGTTTATTGCGGAAATTATTTTAGTGTTATTTATGCTGTTCTTTTTATTCTATTCCGTACGTGCCTTTTTAGAAGCGCGTTCAAAAGAGTTCGGTATTTTAATGCAATTAGGAATGGAAAAAAAACAGTTGAATCGTTTAGTTCTTTTAGAAATTCTAATTATTGGTATGACTTCAGTCATTTTAGGGATTCTATTTGGTTTTGTTTTTTCAAAGTTCTTTTTCATGGTTGTACGTGAAATTTTAGAGATTAAATCGCTTGCACTTTATTTTTCATGGAAGCCTTTTGCACTTACGATTGGTACGTTTATGACACTATTTATCGTCATCTCCTATGTGAGTATTTTTACGATTAAAGACGATCATGTCATTCAACTAATTAAAGGAACACAGCGAAAACCAGAAGATGTCACATTCTCATGGGCGCGCGCAATCTTTGGTATGGTATTACTAATTACAGGGTATATTTTAGCTGCCAATGCGACGAAGAGTAACTTAGTGACATTAGCAGGATTATTACCACCAATCGTGACATTCGGTACGTATTTATTCTTTACAGATACAGTACAAGTCTTTTTAAAGCTCATTCGGAAAAATAAACATGTTTACTGGCGTAAATATCGTTTACTATCTGTTTCAGAAGTAGCAGCCATGTTAAAAGAAAATGCACGCATGTTCTTCATTTCGTCGATGGTATCAACGCTCGCTTTTTTAGCGATTGGCACATTGAGTTCGCTATCAACATTTTCGCATAAATATCATCAACTGAATCCTCTTAGTCTCGTGTACACAAGTTCGGCTGACAACCCGTATGAACATCGCCATATTACGAACCTTCAACATGAACTACAAGAAGAGGGGTTAAGTTATCGATTAGATCGTGTCGTCGTAAAAAGGCAGACTTCTTCTAAAACGCATGCACCTGTTAAGATTATTAGCGAAAAAGATTTGAATAATTTAGCTGTTTCGTTAGGTTATCCACTTGTCTCACTAGAAAAAGGACATGCACTTTTCTTAGCGTATTCGGAAGAATCATTAAAAATGCTATCAAAAGAAAATGTTTATACAACGCTACAAGAATCAAATGTGAAACTACATATTGATTCTGCCTACCCGAAAATTATATTCCCAGCAGATAAGTTAGGGACGAATCAAATTATTGTCAGTGATGAAGATTTTAAACGTATTTATGCACCTATGATGGGGATGAATGGGACACATTCTTCAAGTCATATTTATATTTTTAATGTCCCAAAATGGCAAGATACTAAATACGTAGGGCATGACTTAGAAATGATGATTAATACTGCCTATGCAATGGGAACTGAAGCATCATTACCTTTTTATTTTGAAAATACAGGTTTAGATTATTCGTTTATTCGTTCGACATTCGCACTGTTATTATTCATTGGATTATTAGCTGCAGCGGTCTTTTTCTTAGCAGCAGGAAGCTTTATTTACTTTAAGCTTTATACGAATCTAGAACAAGAGAAAAAACAATACGAAACATTATATCGAATGGGTGTAACGAAGAAAGAAATTCGTAAACTCGTCAATCGACAACTCATTCCACAGTTCTTTTTACCATGGGCAATTGCGATGGTGAATAGCTTATTTGCCTTCATCTCTTTACAAGTATTTTGGCGAGGTATTGCAGATTTATCAATTATGAGGGAGATTATTTTAGTGATGGTTGGCGTATCACTCTTACAATTGCTCTATTTTTATCTCATTCGCTGGCGTTATTTAGCGCATTTAAAAATAAATATTTAACTAAAAGATAAATTAGGGTATAAGTGTAAAAACATGACCCTACATGAGCATAAGAAGAACTGGAATCGCGCTATGGTGCGGTTCCAGTTTTTCGTTGCGAATGCTAAAAAAGAAGATGAACTGTTTTGTCCCAGTCTGTTTTTCTCTTAACATTGTGAAATGCAAAAAATTAACATACAATGTAACGTAATAGGAGCGTGATGATATGAGTCTTTTGAACAGCTTTATTGAAAATGTGCGAAAAAACCCAACTAAATTAGCGATTCAAGCAGAACGTGAATCTTATACATACGAAGAAATGAGTCGTGTAATCGAAGGAATTCAACGAGATTTAAAGGAGAAAGGGTACAAAGCAAGGGACCATATTGCGATTATGATGGGCAATGAACCAACATTTATTTTTTCACTCTATGCCATTTGGGCAATGGGTGCAACAGCTATTCCGATTAACCCAAGTTATACTAAACATGAAATTCAATACATTCTAGAACAAAGTGATGCAAAGACTGTACTGGTCACACAACAATATCAAGCATTAGAGGCAATAGTATGTCCTGTGGAAATGGTTGGATTATTCTCTATAAACAACTGTTTACAAGATACTCATATACATTCTATGGCAGATGTGGCTGTTATTTTATATACATCAGGTACGACAGGTCATCCCAAAGGAGCTATGTTAACGCATGAAAATCTATTTGAAAATGCTCGAGATGTAGCAGAATTTCTAGGTATTTATCATGATGATCGTATGATTACAGTATTACCTGTATTTCATGTATTTGCATTGACCGTAGCTGTCAATGCGCCACTTTTACAAGGCGCAACACTACTTCTTCAATCACATTTTAGCCCTGTTCGAATTTTCGAAGCAGCAAATGAACAAGGAGCCACTGTTATGGCAGGCGTTCCTACTATGTATAATTTTTTACTACATACAGAATCTAGTTATGAAAAGCCACTCGGTTCAATTCGTTTAGCTATTTCAGGCGGTTCATCTTTACCAAGAGCAGTGATTGAACAATTTGAAGAACGATTCCAGCTTCGTATTTCAGAAGGATATGGCTTATCCGAAGCTTCTCCAGTTACATGTTTTAATCCTTTAGGTAAACAAAAAGTGGGTTCAATTGGGCAGAGTATCGTTCATGTAGAAAATCGTATTGTAGATGAAAAAGGATTCGAAGTGCCGCGTATGAAGATTGGTGAATTAACAGTACGTGGTAAGAATGTGATGAAAGGTTATTATAAAATGTCTGAAGAAACCGCTAATGTCTTAAAAGATGGCTGGCTATACACAGGTGATTTAGCCTATATGGACGAAGAGGGTTATGTATTTATTGTTGACCGTAAAAGAGATTTAATCATTGTAGGTGGATATAATGTTTATCCACGAGAGGTTGAGGAAGTTTTATATCAACACGAAGCGGTATTAGAAGCAGCTGTTGTTGGATTAAATGATGTAGAATACGGTGAAAAGGTATGTGCATATATTACGTTGAAAGAAGAAATTCATCCAGAACGTTTGAAAATGTATTGTGAAGGGCATTTAGTAGAGTATAAGTGTCCTACAGAAATACGAATTGTCGAGCAATTGCCAAAGAATTCTACAGGTAAGGTATTGAAAAGACAATTAGCAGAGGAGGAACTGAGATGATTGCAACAATTGTTTGGGGAGCGATTAGTCTAATACTCGTTATTCTTGTGATTTATGTGATTTTCAGATATTTATTCCGACACAATAAAGCAGATCACATATATGCACCATTTGATGAGGCGACTTCCGGTACAAGACCTGATATAGATGGGCGTAATCCAATTTCACAAACGCGTGAAAAAGTGCAACAAGAGCAAAAATACAATGAACAGACTGAACAAAAAAATACGGATTCAAAATAAAAAACAGGCTGGAGCATATATGCTTCAGTCTGTTTCGTATTGAAATTTAGAATGAATCGCCTTGATTCTTTTGCTTTTTGTAAACAACAAAGTAGAAGAAAATGAGTAAGGCAATCCAGATAGGGCCTACGATGAGTGCAATACGAGTATCCACGTTGAAATACATAAGCACAACAACCATGAATAAGAAAGCGATTGCAAAGTAAGAACCTAATGGATAGAAAATATTTTTAAATGACAACTTATTTACTTGAGTGCCTGTCAGCGTTTTACGGAATTTAATTTGCGCAAATAATATAATGAGCCACGTCCAAATGGCACCGAATGTCGACACACTTGTTAAGTAGATAAATACTTTTTCATCTACGAAGTAGTTTAAAACAACACCGATTAATAAAACAATAGCTGAGAATAGAATTGCGACAGTTGGTACACCTGTTTTTCCAACGTTGTGGAAAATTTTCGGTGCTTGTTTTTGACCAGCCAGGTTGAATAACATACGACCTGTACTGAAAATACCACTGTTACAGCTTGATAAAGCAGCTGTTAGTACAACAAAGTTAATAATACCAGCAGCGTAGCGAATACCTACTTGATCAAACATCATAACGAATGGACTACTTTGACCGTCCATATCACTCCAAGGATAAATCGACAGAATAACGGTTAATGCACCTATGTAGAAAATCAACACACGCCATAATACCGTATTAATTGCTTTTGGTAATGTCTTTTTTGGATTATTGGCTTCACCAGCTGTTACGCCAATCATCTCCACCCCTAGATATGCGAACATAACAATTGGTAATGCGCCGATTACGCCTGAGAATCCATTTGGCATGAATCCACCATGTGACCATAAATTAGAGAAACCGGTTGCAACACCACCGTTGCCAATTCCAAATAGAATAACGGCTAAACCAATTACAATCATTGCGATAATCGCAAATACTTTAATAAAGGCGAACCAGAATTCGAATTCACCAAATACTTTTGCGGCAATTAAGTTGACTAATGTCATCGCAACAAGTGCTGCAAGTGCCCAAGCCCATTTTGGTGAATCCGGGAACCATAATGTCATATAAATACCGACTGCTGTAATTTCTGCCATACACGTTACAATCCATAAGAACCAATAATTCCACCCCGTAATAAATCCAGCTAGTGGTCCTAAAAACTGTTGTGCATAACGACTGAATGATCCTGCTACAGGAATTTCAACTGCAATTTCACCTAAAGCACGCATAACAAAGAAAATAACAAGACCGCCCATTGCGTATGTCAGTAAGACTGCTGGACCCGCAATTTTGATAGCGCCAGCTGAACCGAGGAATAAACCTACTCCGATGGCAGCGCCGAGCGACATCAATGCAATATGTCTTGATTCGAGACCTCGCTTGAGTTCTGGTTGCTTATTACTCATAAAAAACAACTCTCCTTAGTGCATTTTTTGTGTTTCCATAACATGATAGCATAATGTTTTCCAATTCACATGATATAAATAGATTATATCTCTTAAAAATTCAGAAAATACAAGTGGTTTCAAGCACTTATGATACTTAAAAAGTGTACACTGATATGAAAAAATAGGCAAGATAGAAAATTTATGTATTTTTGATTTACTTTTAAAGTATAACGAGAAATAATGTGTATTAATTAGATTTGTGATATTTTCTATAACAGGTTTATAATGGTAGTAGAGGAGTGTGAATTAGATGAAAAAATATGTAGAAAAAGAAGATTTATTTGAATTGGTATCAGTTGCGACACCTATTATCGCACCGAATCAGTTACAGGCTGTTTTTCTGAAAACAGTAATAGACGAAAAAGAAAATACGTACTATAACTATTTGTATCAATTAAATTTACAAACACGACAGATACAACAGCTTACTTTTGGAAAAGAACGTATTTCTTCGGTTCAATGGTCTCCAAATAGCAAGGTGGTTTCCTTTATTTCAACAAGGGAGAAAGAGGCAACTTTATATATTTTACCGATTGATGGCGGAGAAGCACGAGCGGTTGTAAAAGAATTACGTCACATTACTTCTTATCAATGGTACATAGATAGTGCGACAATTTATTTTACAGCAAAAATAGAGCAAGATTTTTTCGAAGAAAAGAGAGAAAAGAAACGACCAGAAGCCTATCATGTCGATCGTATGCGCTATAAATTGAATGGTACAGGTTTACTCAATACGAAACAATACGCTGCTTTTGCGAAGTTGGATGTAACAACTGAAGAAATAACACCGCTTATAAAAGATGAAACGAATTATAATGTACAGCATGTTTCGCCTGATGGTCAGACAGTATTATTAACGAATTGGTCTACAGCAAAAGATGACGATTTTTCGATGCAACTCTTACAATATTCAATAGAAGAAAAAACAATGGAAAAAATCTTTGATATGGATGGTTCGTTAGGTGGAGCAACGTACTCACATGACGGAGCTTACATTGCTTTTGAGGTGTCGCCAAACGAACCCTATCGTAATGCCACACATAATGAAGTGTATGTATACGATGTAACACAGCAATCCGCTTGGTCATTAACCGCGATGATGGACTTACCTGTTGGAGACTATGCAATTGGCGATGTACAACAGAGTGTTCAAGCACCTTCTGTTGTTTGGACGGAAGGAAATGATCTCTACTTCCAAATGTCATCAATGGGCGATGTACGCCTGTACTACGCAACATTGAGTGGGGCAATCTATCCTGCTACACCTGAAGAAGAACATATTTACGGGTATGACATCACAAAGGACGGACAATATGCATTGATTGCTTGTTCGTCACCGACAACCGTTAGTAACCTCTATTTACATGAAGTTACAACAGGCGAACGTCATCAACTGACACAATTCAATGAAAACTATGAACAAACACATCATCTAGTTAAGCCAGAAATTATTCAAGTGGAGAATGAGGGACAACTTGTATGGGGATGGTTGATGAAACCAGCTCAATACCAAGAAGGACAGAAATATCCATTGATGTTAGCGATTCATGGTGGTCCACATATGATGTATGCGAATACATTCATGCATGAAATGCAGTTACTCGCTGCAGAAGGTTATGGTGTCCTATACATGAATCCTCGTGGTAGTCATGGTTATAGCCAAGAGTTCGTAAATGGTTGTCGTGGTGACTATGGTGGCGGTGATTACCGAGATTTAATGGCAGCAGTGGATTTAGCAACCTCAGAATACGCATGGGTTGATTCAAGTCGTCTAGGTGTAACAGGTGGTAGTTATGGTGGATTTATGACAAACTGGATTATTGGACATACAGACCGATTTAAAGCTGCATTGACGCAACGTTCTATTTCAAATTGGGTGAGCTTCTTTGGCGTATCCGATATCGGTTACTATTTCACACCATGGCAAATTGAAGGGGATATGCATGATGTAGACAAACTTTGGGAGCATTCGCCATTAAAATATGTCAAAAATAGTACAACACCACTGATGATTTTACATGGAGAATTAGATGATCGTTGTCCGATTGAACAAGCAGAACAGCTGTATGTAACAATGAAGTCAATGGGGAAAGAGGTAGAGTTTATTCGTTTTGAACAGGCAAATCATGATTTATCACGAACTGGTTTACCGAATTTGCGTTTACAGCGATTAGAAGCCATTCAAAATTGGTTTGTTAAGAAATTGTAAATTTCTTTAAAATAGCAACTTTTCCATGATGGTGACGTTCAATTTCACATGACAGTTTATATACAAAAAGGTATGATAGACAAAGAAATCATAGAAAAGGATTGTGGATGAAAAAAGATGATTAGCATGATTGAATATATTATTAGTTTTATCGTACACATCGATCAACATCTTGTAGAAATCATTCGAGACTTTGGCAACTGGACATACGGTATTTTATTCGCAATCGTTTTTGTTGAAACAGGTCTTGTTATTTTTCCATTCTTACCAGGGGACTCGCTATTATTTGCCGCAGGAACATTTGCCGCAATTGGTTCATTAAGCTTACCAACATTGCTTCTTGTGTTCTTCTTTGCTGCTGTAATTGGTGATTCATTAAATTATGAAATCGGTAAAAAAGTAGGGACGACGATTCGTCCAGGTACACTTATGGGAAAAATGATTAATCAAGAAAAGATGAATAAAGCAGAGGCGTTCTTTAATAAGCACGGCGGTAAAACAATCGTCATCGCACGATTTATGCCCTTTATTCGTACATTTATTCCATTCGTTGCAGGTGCAAGTCGAATGAAGTATAGCTACTTCTTAATGTATAACATCGTAGGCGCGGCGTTATGGGTGGGAAGCTGTACATTACTTGGTTATTTCTTTGGTAATATCCCAATTGTAAAAGAGAATTTCTCTACCGTATTAATTGTGATTATTTTCCTTTCGGTTATTCCAGCATTCGTTGGCTTTATCAAATCGAGAAAATCAACTATATCGTAAAATAAAAAGACTTTTGCTTAAAAAATAGCAAAGGTCTTTTTTTAAATAAATATATGTTAGAATATTCTTAATAATGAATTTAAAAGGAGTTTTCATGATGACAGAAAAAATGAATGTAGAAAGTTTTAATTTAGATCATACAAAAGTACAGGCACCATTTGTTCGCCTAGCAGGAATTAAAAAAGGTCAGCACGGAGATGAGGTATATAAATACGATATTCGTTTTAAACAACCGAATAAAGAGCATATGGAGATGCCTGCACTTCACTCAATTGAACATTTAATGGCTGAAAATATTCGTAACCATACAGATTACGTAGTAGACTTAAGTCCGATGGGATGTCAAACAGGTTTTTATTTATCGATGATTAATCATACAGACTATGATGAAGTATTAACAATTTTAGAAAATACATTACAAGATGTTGTAGACGCAACAGAAGTCCCAGCATGTAACGAAGTTCAGTGTGGCTGGGCAGCAAGCCATAGTTTAGAAGGCGCAAAACAGTTAGCGAAAGAGATGTTAGATAAGAAAGCAGAATGGTCAATTATCTTTAATGAGACTAAGTAACTAATTGTTATATTAAAATAAAAATGAAAGGGAAATCGCTAAAATAGCCGATTTCCCTTTTTTTATGATAGAATAAATTTATAATATTTACCAAATAATCCAAAGGATATTATCATAAAAATAATTAAATGTGAAATATTTTCTATTTATTAGGTTAGAATAACTGTATGTATGGTACAAAAATTATATATTTTATATAGAAGGTAAAGACTAAAGTCATAAATATTGCTATAATAAAATGGACGAAATAGTGAGGGAGTAGGAAAATGGAGATTTTTATCGGTAGACAACCGATTTTCGATGAAAATGAAAAATTATTTGCTTATGAGCTCTTATATAGAAATGACCAAGAACAGAATGAATATATGGCTGTAGACTCCGATTTAGCAACGGTAGAGGTCATTATAAACTCATTCTTTTCAATTGGTTTTGATGAATTAGCGAGTGGTAAGCCATGCTTTATTAATTTTACGGATGCACTATTAAAAAGTGATATTTTTGAAAGTTTATCACCGCGAGAAGTGGTAGTAGAAGTATTAGAAGATGTGCCAATTACAGCTGAGTTAGTGGAGCGTGTCAAAGAGGTTCATAATAGGGGATTTCGCATTGCTTTAGATGATTTTGTTCTTCAAAATCATGTGAGTTTATATGACCAGCTCTTTCAATATGTTGATTACATAAAAGTGGATTTTTTGCTATCGACAGAAGTAGAACGACATGAAATTGAAGAGAAAGTATTAAGACATTATCCACATATCACATTGCTTGCGGAAAAAGTAGAGACGAGAGCACAATATTTAGAAGCTAGAACAATTGGGTATAAGTTGTTTCAAGGGTACTATTTTAAACAGCCTCAAATTATTAAAGGTAATGAAATTCCAGCAAATATGCTGCAATATTATAAAGTAATTGCTTTGTTAAATAATGAAGAACCAGATGTTGATGGGTTAGTTGATCATATTGAACATGACGTTGCGCTTTCTTTCAAATTATTAAAGCTCATTAATAATTCTTCTAAACGAACAAAACGAAAAATCCGTTCGATTAAACAAGCAATTTTACTACTTGGATTAACGGATTTACAAAGATGGGTGCAAATTTTAATTTATCGTGAGTGGAGTAAAAAGCCTAAAGCGGATATGTATGAAGAATTAATGAAGACATCACTTTGTCGTGCCAAATTATGTGAGCTCATGGCGAAAAGAATTGGTTATCGTAATCACTCAGAGTATTTTTTAGTGGGTATGTTCTCATTAATTGATGCTTTATTAGAAAAACCAATGAACATTATTTTGGCGCAGTTACCTTTGTCAGATGAAATTGTTGAAACGATTTCAGGAAGTGAAACAGCATTATCTCCTGTTTTAGATATGGCAATTGCACTAGAACGTTTAGATTGGGAAGAAGTAACACGTTTAGAAGGTAAGCTTCAACTAAAAACAGACGAACTATTTGAATTTGTGGAAAAAGCCAATCAATGGGTAACAAACTTCCAATTAGTTTAATAGAAAGTTCCTTTTTTCGTGATAATTGAAATCTATGTATGAATCCTGTTATTGTATAATAAGTTAGAATGAAGAAGCTTGTACTGGAGGGGAAGACATGAAAAAAGTATTTTTTGCAACCATTCTTGGTTCGGCATTACTTTTAGGTGCTTGTGGTTCAAGTGAATCAGGATCAGGTGATTCAACAAAAGTAGATGGTGAAAAGATTGCAAAACAGAAATGTATTAGCTGTCATGGGAATGAATTAAATAATGGGAATGCACCTTCAATTAAAGATATCGGTGCAAAGAAATCTGAAAAAGAGATTTTAGACATTATTGAAAATGGTCAAGGTGGCATGCCTGGTGGTATTGTCAAAGGCGACGAAGCAAAAGCAGTTGCAGAGTGGCTTTCAACTCAAAAGTAATTTAAAAAGCAGTTTGATTGTAGAAATGACAATCGAGCTGTTTTTTTGTATCGTTTTAAGGAAGAAATTCCGCACGCTACATGATAAAATAAACGTACGATTGAGAGGACGTGAACAAGTTGGAACAAGTATGTACGAGAGATATAATGGAAGTATTTAATTTGAATCTCATTTGTGGGGAAGAAGGAATTGGTCGTCACATTTTAACAAGTGATATTTCGAGACCGGGTTTAGAGATGGCTGGTTATTTCACGCACTATCCAGCAGAGCGTGTACAGTTACTCGGCAAGACAGAGTTATCATTCTTTTTAATGTTACCAAAGGCGGAAAGAATTGAGCGCATGCAAAAGTTATGTGCAGAAGATACTCCTGCTATTATTATTTCGCATAATATGGAAGTACCTGAAGAATTACGTATGGCTTCGGAAGAAAATCATGTACCAGTACTAACAACGAATCTATCAACAACACGTTTTTCAAGTAAGCTGACAACGTATTTAGAGAGTCGTTTAGCACCTTCAACAGCTGTACATGGTGTATTGGTTGATATTTATGGAATAGGCGTACTCATTACAGGAAATAGTGGTGTCGGTAAAAGTGAGACAGCACTAGAGCTTGTAAAGAAAGGCCATCGCCTTGTCGCAGATGACTGTGTGGAAATTTACCAAGAGAGTGAGAATACACTGATTGGGAATGCACCACCGCTTATTGCACATATGTTAGAAATTCGTGGTATTGGAATTATCGATATTATGACAATGTTCGGTGCTTCAGCTGTTCGTCGCCATAAAAGAATTTCTCTTGTCATCGACCTTGAGGTTTGGGATTCCGAAAAAACATATGATAGACTAGGAATCGAGACAGATACAATGCGTATTTTAGATACCGATTTAACGAAGCTGACAATTCCTGTAAGGCCGGGACGAAACTTATCGGTTATTATAGAAGTAGCGGCAATGAATCACCGTCTAAAAAATCTTGGTGTTAATTCTGCGGAAGAATTTACAAAGAGACTAGAAGATGTAATTCAAGGACAGGGGTAAGTCCTGTACGTGGAAGGAGAAAGAGATGGATTTTTTATTAATGCAAATTGATCCGGTAGCCTTTAATTTAGGACCTGTAGCGGTTCGATGGTATGGAATTTTAATCGCAACAGGTATTATCATTGCCTATGTAGTTGCGCAGCGTGAAATGACCAAAAGAGGTTTTAAAGACGACTTTTTAACAGATTTATTAATTTGGACGGTTCCAATTGCAATCATCTGTGCCCGAATTTATTATGTATTATTTGAATGGAGTTACTATAAAGAACATCCAGGACAGATTGTTCAAATATGGCAAGGTGGTATTGCCATTCATGGTGCACTGATTGGTGGTGCCATTACTGTATTAATCTTCTGTAAAAAGCGTGGCGTCAACTTCTGGAAAGTAGCCGATATTCTAGCTCCATCGATTTTAATCGGTCAAATTATCGGGCGCTGGGGCAACTTTATGAACCAAGAAGCTTACGGTAGTGTCGTAGAGCGTTCATTTTTAGAAAGCCTATATTTACCAAATTGGATCATTGAACAGATGAATGTTCAAGGATTTTATCATCACCCGACATTCCTTTACGAATCAATGTGGAATATTGTCGGATTGATTGTTTTATTACTACTTAGAAAAGTGAATCTATTACGTGGGGAAATTTTCTTAATCTATGTGATGTGGTATTCATTCGGACGTTATTTCGTAGAAGGACTTCGTACAGATAGTTTGTACATTGGCCCACTTCGTACAGCGCAGATGGTATCATTAATTGCATTAGTTATTGCGGCAATTGTGATGATTTATCGTCGTAAGAAGATGAATCCAGTTGTACGTTATAAAGATAAATAGTAGAACGCCCGGAACTACATCATGTAGCCCGGGTTGTTTTATATAAAAGGAGTGCTAGCTATGTATTATAAAGGATTATTATTTGATTTTGACGGTACGTTATTAGATACAAACGAATTAATTATGGAAACTTTTTATCATGTCTTATCACCAAAATTTCCTGGGAAATATAAAAAAGAAGATATGGCTCAATTTATCGGACCTTCTTTAAAAGAAACGTTTACAGCAATTGATCCACAAAATGCTGAAAATTTAATCGAAGAATATATTACGTGGAATCGTACGCACCATGACGAATTGGTCTCAGAATTTGATGGTGTAGTCGAAGTACTAACACAATTGAAGCGAGCAGGTTTAAAATTGGCCATTGTCTCAACAAAAAGACGTGAGGCTATTTTAACTGGTTTACATGTATTAGGTGTAGAAGAACTATTCGATGTAATTATTAGTAACGATGAGGTTGAACATACTAAACCACATCCAGAACCTGTCTTACTCGCTCTACAAGAACTTGGTTTACAAAAGCATGAAGTCATTATGATTGGTGATAACTACCATGATATTGAAGGTGGACAAAATGCAGGTGTTCATACAGCAGGTGTCGCTTGGTCGTTGAAGGGAGCAGCATTTTTAGAAGCACTACACCCAACTTATATGCTTTACCATATGCGTGATTTATATCAAATTACAGGAGTGGAAGCCTATGCGCAAAACGACACGCTATAAAGTAGAGGGAGCCTCTTCTTTATGGCAAATTTACAAGACGGTTTCTTTTTGGAAAGTGGCGAAATGTTTTATCGTCATTGAGATCTCACGCGTCACACCATTTCTCGCGATGAAAAATTGGCTCTATCGCCATCTACTACATATGAAAGTCGGTGAGCGAACAGCTTTCGCTTTAAAAGTTGTTCCGGATACGATGTTTCCTGAACGAATATCAGTGGGCGACGATACGATTATTGGCTATAACACGACAATTTTAGCGCATGAATATTTAATTGATGAGTATCGCTTAGGCGATGTGAAAATTGGGAGTCGTGTCATGGTTGGTGCAAACTCGACGATTCTACCAGGTGTTACAATTGGCGATGATGCAGTAGTATCGGCAATGACACTTGTGAACCGAGATGTACCAGCAGGCGCGATGGTTGGTGGAAATCCTATGCAAATTATTTATACAAAGGAACAACGAGAAAAGAAATTATCTGAAAAATCTTAATACGAAATAAAAGAAAAAAAGGCATGTTTGAGGAAATAGAGTAGTTGAAAGACGAATTATTTTACGTGAGCATGTCTTTTTATATATATGAAATTTGACGGTTATCTAGAATTGCGTTAGAATACTATACATCATCACATTAGTACTCTAGTGAACTAAAGTAAAAGATAGGAAGTGGAAGTATGTCTATGATTCGCCCATTCGAAAAGCCATTAGGTATGCGTGACACATTACCAGGGATTTTTGAAAAGAAAGAATGGATACGCCAAGTCGGACGTGAATTTTTCTCTTTAAGAGGATTTGACTTTATTAAGACACCCACATTGGAATATTACGAAACAGTTGGTCGTTTTTCAGCAATTTTAGAGTCGAACTTGTTTAAATTAGTTGATTCACAAGGAAACACACTCGTGTTACGTCCAGATATGACAACGCCCATCGCACGTATTGCCTCAACAAAACTATTAAAAGAAAAAGTACCACAGCGATTAGCTTATTTTTCAAATGTTTTCCGCGCGCAAGAATTGGAAGGTGGAAAGCCGGCAGAATTCGAACAAATGGGGATTGAAGTAATTGGTGATGATTCAATTTACGCAGATACAGAAGTCATTCTAACGACGATTGATTTAATGAAGCGCTTAGGTATTGAATCATTCAAGATTACGATTGGTCATGCGGGAATTTTAGAAGCGATCATTCGAAAAAATGTTCAAACAGAAGAACAGTTTACTGAATTACATCAACTACTCGTGAATCGTAACTATGTTGGTTTTGAAGAAGCAGTGGATTGTTTTGTATTAACGACTGAACAGGCTAGCACATTAAAATCATTTATCGAGGAAGCAACATCCCTTACCAATATGCGACAAATTTCAAAATATCTTTATGAAAAAGAAGCGCTCATTTATATGGAACAACTCGCTTCGATTTTGGAAATTGCTGGCGTACAAGAATACGTGGCATTTGATTTTACAATCGCAAGTCATATGAATTATTACACAGGCATGATGTTTGAAGTATTTGCGGCGAATACAGGTTATCCAATTGGGAATGGCGGACGCTATAATGGATTGCTTGAAAATTTCGGTGCAGATATGAGTGCAGTAGGTTTCGCACTGCGAATTGATTATTTATTAGAAGCAATGCCGAAAATAGAAGATGAAAAAGAGAGTGTTCTTATTCTATTTGTATCGACACAATTGGCACAGGCACTTGAACAAACACAGCAATTGCGCGAACAGGGTTATCGTACGACGATGCAATCTTTAGAAGGAATCGAAAATTTCGCACAATATGAAAAGCAGTTTACGAAAGTAGTACGTGTTGGACAAGGGGGTACAAGTTATGAATGAGCCATTAACAATTGCGATGCCAAAAGGACGTATTTTTGAAGAAGCATATGAGCTACTAATTCAAGCGAATTTCGACTTACCTGAAACAATTGATTTATCACGTAAACTCATGTTGGAAGTACCTTCTGAAAATATTCGCTTCATTTTAGCAAAACCGATGGATGTACCTACATATGTTGAGCATGGTGTAGCAGACATTGGAATCGCGGGGAAAGATACATTACTTGAGCAACAACGCCATGTGCATGAATTACTTGATTTGAAGATTAGTACATGTCATATTGCATCAGCTGGTTTACCGAATACCGTACTAGATGAGATTGCTCCACGTATTGCGACAAAATATCCGAATATTGCGTCAGCCTACTATCGTGAGCGCGGCGAACAAGTAGAAATTATCGGACTGAATGGCTCGATTGAGTTAGCACCGATGATTGGTTTAGCAGATCGCATTGTCGATATTGTCTCAACAGGTCAAACATTGAAAGAGAATGGACTTGTAGAATATGAATATATTACGAATGTGTCGTCACGATTAGTTGCCAATCCAGCAAGTTACCGTATGAAGAATGAACGTATTATAGATTTAGTAAAACGTCTAAAAGCGTGTGTAAAATAGGGGTGAGTAGATGGATATTCAAATATTAACAGCAGGTATTTCTTTAAAGCGTCAACTTGAAACAGGGAATGAGATGCAACTGCAAACAGTTCGTGCAGTTATTGAAGATGTAAAGCAGCAAGGTGATGAAGCAGTAAAAGCGTATACAGAAAAATGGGATGATTTTCGTTTAGAAAAACTACTTGTTACACAGGAAGAAATCGCTGCAGCTGTTCAGGCGATGGATGAAGTCATCTTACAAGACTTGCGTGAAGCAGCAGCCAATATTCGTCGTTATCACGAACAACAAAGTCGTCAAGGATTCAAACTACCATTACAAGATGGTTCATATTTAGCGCAGCGTATTTTACCGCTAACATCAGTTGGATTATATGTACCAGGTGGTTCAGCAGCCTATCCTTCTTCTGTATTGATGAATGTGATTCCAGCACAAGTTGCGGGTGTAGAACGCGTAGTCATTGCAACGCCATGTGATGCAACAGGGAAATTACCCGATGCAGTACTTGCAGCAGCTTCGATTTTAGGCATTACAGAAATTTATAAAATGGGCGGTGCGCAGGCAATTGCAGCACTCGCATATGGTACAGAAACGATTCAACCCGTCGACAAAATTACAGGTCCAGGAAATATTTTTGTAGCACTTGCAAAAAGGGAAGTGTTTGGTGATGTCGCAATTGACATGATCGCGGGGCCCAGCGAAATCGCTATTTTAGCAGATGAAACTGCCTATGCTGATGAAGTAGCAGCCGATTTACTATCTCAAGCAGAACACGACGCCCTTGCATGTTCCATCTTAATTACAACGAGTGAACAACTCGCTCAAGCTGTTGCAACACAAGTGGAAAAACAATTGCAGACATTACCAAGAGAATCAATCGCTCGTCAATCAGTTGAACGCTTTGGTCGTATTTATATAGCAAGTTCGATGGCGGAAGCAGTAGAAGCTATTAATCAGTTAGCACCCGAACATTTAGAAATTGTAACGAAAAATGCAGAAGCAGTAAGTGAACAAATTCGCCATGCAGGTGCCATCTTTTTAGGGCGTTACAGTTCAGAGCCTGTAGGTGACTATTTTGCAGGAACAAATCACGTCCTACCGACAAATAGTACAGCACGATTTGCTTCGGGGTTAAATGTCGATGATTTTATTAAGAAAACAAGTGTTGTCTATTATACCGAAAAAACATGGGAACAAAACGCACCGAAAATTGCACGTCTCGCACGTTTAGAAGGATTGGAAGGACATGCGAGAGCAGTTGAATCAAGAGGTTGGGAGAAGGAGTGAATAGTGATGGGAACACGTACAGCGAGTATTACACGTAAAACGAATGAAACACAAATTGCGATTGATTTTGATTTAGATGGTACGGGACAAGTAACGGTCAATACAGGTGTACCTTTCATGAATCACATGCTTGATTTATTTATGAAGCATGGTTTATATGACGGGAAAATTGAAGCGAATGGCGATGTTGAAATTGATGACCACCACACAACAGAAGATTTAGGTATTGTTTTAGGTCAAGCGGTTCGACAAGCACTTGGCGATAAAAAAGGTATTAAACGATATGGACATGCTTTTGTACCAATGGATGATGCGCTAGCACAAGTCTATGTGGATTGTTCAGACCGCCCACATTTAGAATTCCGTGCCACTTTACCAGCTCAAAAAGTCGGCACATTCGATACAGAACTCGTACATGAATTTTTATGGAAGTTTGCACTAGAAGCTCGTATGAATGTACATGTTATTGTGCCATATGGTCATAATACACATCACATTATTGAAGCGATTTTCAAAGCACTTGCGCGTGCCGTTGATGATGCTGTTCAAATTGATCCACGTGTACAAGGCGTACCGTCAACAAAGGGGTTACTTGGATGAAAGTAGGAATCATTGATTATGGTATGGGAAACTTGTTTAGTGTGGAGCAAGCAGTTAAAAGATTAGGCTATGAAGTAATTGTGTCTTCAGAGATAGAGCAGCTAAAACAAGCAGATACGTTCATTTTACCTGGTGTTGGTGCATTTGCAGATGCGATTGGTTGTTTAGAAAAGACAGGATTGAATCACTTTGTTTATGAAATAGCGGAACAACAAAAACCACTACTCGGTATTTGTTTAGGTATGCAATTACTATTTGAAGATAGTGAAGAAAATGGTTTCTTTAAAGGTTTAGGTATTTTTAAAGGGACAATTCGTCGCTTTGATGACGAAAAAGTACGTGTACCGCATATGGGATGGAATAACCTTACATTCACACCTAATTGGCAAGAACCAAAGGAATTAGTAGATTATTATGTTTACTTTGTTCACTCGTATTACGGTGTAGATTTAGCACCCGAACAATTAGTTGCCTACGCAGAATATGAAGGAATTCGTGTTCCGGGAATTGTACAAAAAGGCAATGTAACAGGTATGCAATTTCACCCTGAAAAATCAGGCACTTGCGGTATGACACTATTAAAAAATTGGTTACAACAAGTAGAAGGGGAGACGCAATCATGACAGCAATTCAAATTTTCCCAGCGATTGATATGCGCGGTGGTAAATGTGTCCGTTTATTTAAAGGAGATTATGCGCAAGAAACTGTTTACGGTGATTCACCATTTGATATGGCAAAAAGTTTTGCAGATGCAGGTGCGACGTTCATACATATGGTTGACTTAGATGGTGCAAAAGACGGTGAACGTGTACATGCAAAAGATGTTGTCCGTGTTGCAAAGGAATTACCTCTGCGCGTACAAATTGGTGGCGGTATCCGAACAGAAGAAGATGTTTCATTTTATTTAGATCAAGGTGTAGAACGTGTCATTATTGGAAGTCTCGCAATTCGTGAACCTGAACTTGTTGCTTCCTTTATTGAAAAATACGGTGCAGAGCGTATTGTCATTGGATTGGACGCAAAAGATGGTATGGTCGCAACGCATGGCTGGCTTGAAACATCGAATCAAACAGCGATTGAAGTTGGAAAGTATTTTGCAAGTAAAGGCGCAAAGCACTTTGTTTTTACAGATATCGCAACGGACGGAACACTTCAAGGACCAAATATTGAAGCAAATGAAGCATTAGCGCGTGCAACAAGTGCAAATATTATTGTATCGGGTGGAATGAGTAGTTTAGCTGACATTCAAGCAGTGAAAGAAGCTGCGAAATCAACAACGATTGCGGGTGTGATTATTGGTAAAGCTTTATACACAGGACAATTCACATTAGAAGAAGCGCTGAAGGAGGCAGAATAATGCTAACTAAACGAATTATTCCATGCCTCGATGTAAAAGATGGTCGTGTCGTAAAGGGGGTTCAATTTGTATCGCTACGTGATGCAGGAGATCCTGTAGAACTCGCTACTTTTTATAATGAACAGGGTGCGGATGAATTAGTGTTTTTAGATATATCTGCAACACACGAAGGAAGAGAGACGATGGAAGATGTCGTGCGACAAACAGCCGCTACATTATCCATTCCATTCACAGTAGGCGGTGGTATTCGAACGCTAGAAGATATGAAGCGCATGCTACGAGCGGGAGCTGATAAAGTATCGCTTAATTCAGCTGCACTACAAAATCCAGAAATCATTGAAGAAGGTGCGCGCTATTTTGGCTCGCAATGTATCGTTGTAGCAATTGATGCGAAGTGGAGTGAACAAGACAACACATGGATGGTATTCACACATGGCGGACGTAACCGACTTGATGTTGAAGCAGTTGCATGGGCGAAACAAGCAGTTACATTAGGTGCTGGTGAATTACTTATCACGTCGATGGACTCAGACGGTGAGAAAAAAGGATTCGATCTACAATTGATGAAAGCCATCCGAAAAGAAGTCAATGTACCGATTATTGCAAGTGGCGGTGCGGGGAATGCCGAACATTTTTATACAGTGCTTGAAAATGCGGATGCCGATGCAGCACTTGCTGCTTCCATCTTCCACTATAAAGAGACAAGTGTAGAAGAAGTGAAAAGTTATTTAAAAAATAAAGGAGTGTCGATTCGATGAAAATTCAATTTGGAGCAGATGATTTAGTACCGGTCATCATTCAACATGCACGTACAAAAGAAGTATTAACTTTAGCCTATATGAACGAAGAATCGTATAAAAAAACACTCGAAACAAAAGAGACTTGGCTGTACTCGCGTTCACGTCAAGAGCTTTGGCATAAAGGAGCTACAAGTGGACATACACAAAAAGTCGTTGCGATGCGTACAGACTGCGATCAAGATGCACTCGTTGTGGAAGTATTACCGAATGGACCTGCTTGTCATACAGGTGCAACATCTTGCTTCCATGAAGATGTGATTGAAAAATCACTTGCGATTGGTTCACTCGATATTTTAGAAACATTGAAGAATGTCATTCAAACGCGCGAACACGAAATGCCAGCGAATGCGTACACAACGTATTTATTCGAACAAGGTGTCGATAAAATCGGTAAAAAAGTGGGCGAAGAAGCAACGGAGGTTGTCATCGCTGCGAAGAATCGTGATGCAGAAGAATTGAAGTGGGAAGCAGCCGACTTGTTGTATCACTTACTCGTCTTATTACAAGAGCAAAAATTAGATTTATATGATGTATTAAGTGTCTTACAAAATCGTCATGAAAAACATTAATTCACAGTGTACTTTATTTTAACTATGTTATAATATACGGTATTATGCAAAAGCTTGGGATTGGCTTAAGGTTGGTCTTATGTGTATGACGCATGAAAAACGAAAAATCGCGTATTGACGCGGTTTTTCCTTTTTGTTGCGAACCTTCTGCCCCAAGCTTTTCTTTTCGGAGGAATATTTCTTGGAAGAATTTAACGACAAACAAAAGCCAAAACCGAATATCGTATATTTCTTGCCATCGGGAGATTTCTACTATCAAAAAGCGCAGGATGTTATGGGACGTGGCGATTTAGGGAAGGCAGCGATCTATTTACAAAGAGCGATTGAGCTGAGCCCAACAGATGCGATGATTTATTTGCAGTATGCTGTTGTTGAGTTAGAGCAAGGGAATGTTGAGAAGGCACGCGAATTACTATTAGAAGCAGATCGATTAGAGCCGAGAAACCCTGAGACAGTTATCTTTTTAGCAGAGACCTCAGCAGGACTAGGCTTTTTAGAAGATGCACTTTATTATGCTAATTTATATTTAGATTTTGATGAAGGCGGCGAATTTACAGCAGAGGCAAAAGATATTTTAGATTTTGCACATGCCACACTTGAGAAGATTCCGTCAGAAGAACCGAATGTGAATCGCGTCTATATACATGAACAAGAGCGAGCGCGTCAACTGATGGAAGAAGGACATCACGAACAAGCGGTTGAGATTTTTGAACAGATTATCGCAGAAAACCCATTCTTCTGGTCTGCCTATAATAATTTAGCACTCGCTTATTTTTATCAGGGAGAGGAAGAACAGGCACGTGCCTTGTTGCGTGAAGTATTACATGGGAATTATGGGAATTTACATGCGCTATGTAACTTAACGGTTATGGCATATTATGCAAAAGAAGATGAAGAACTCGTCTATTTAGAGAGTTTACTTATTAAATTACATCCGTATAAATTTGAACATCGCTTCAAGTTAGGCGCGACACTTGCACTGATTGGACAGTATGAGTTAGCTTATAAGTGGTTGAAAAGTTTATATAAGAATGGTTTCTCAGGTGATGGCAGTTTCTACTTCTGGTTATCACATTCTGCTTATTTTGCAGGAGATGAAGCGCTATCTCGTAAAGTGTGGACACAGTTATTAGAAGTTGACCCATCAAAAGAAGGTTTCGAACCATGGGTACATGCAATTGTACAAGAAGATGATTTACTTCGTGATGTGGAGTATATTCAAAGTTTATTACAACATGATGAACGCTCGGAACGCTTATTTGGCTTATTTTTATTAGAAAAATCACCTCATAAACATGAAATTTTAGCGAACCCGACGATTATAAAGGTAGAGGAATATACAGCGATTGAAAAAGTATTTCTCGCTTTTGTATTAGGGCGCGATTTAGAAGATGAAGCAGTCTTAAAACCTTTATTTCACATGGTCGAAGTAGCTGAAATTTTGTATCAACGAGTAGAGCCGATGCAAATTGAAGATACCTTCCCATTCCAAATGTGGTTCATCATCTGTGAAAATGCGCTAGATCAAGGTTATGCATTTAAAAATACGGTTGCATTAGCTGCAGCAGTTGAATATATGTATCGATCATCGCGTGCGAAAGTAACGAAGAAATTGATTGCGGAAGAATATCATATTTCACCGCAAACGTTGACGAAATATGTGAACGAACTTATTCCGTTTTTACCGATGTTTCGTCCATGAGCAAATAACTTGAGTAGGTATAGAAAATGCTATACCATAATAGGGGATATAGAAGTTTTTTTTAGTAGGAGGAGTTAAACATGTCAGAAGAAAAAATTTATGATGTTGTCATTATTGGTGCAGGTCCAGCAGGTATGACTGCAGCGGTTTATGCTTCACGCGCAAACTTAGCTACATTAATGCTTGAACGTGGTATTCCAGGTGGTCAAATGGCGAATACAGAAGAAGTAGAAAACTACCCAGGTTTCGATACGATTTTAGGACCAGAGCTTTCTACTAAAATGTTTGAACATGCAAAAAAATTCGGTGCAGAATATGCATACGGTGACGTTTCAGAAGTCATCGATGGTAAAGAATATAAAACAATTAAAGCAGGTTCTAAAGAATATAAAACACGCGCGATTATTGTTACAACAGGTGCAGAATACAAAAAAATGGGTGTACCTGGTGAGAATGAATTAGGCGGTCGTGGTGTAAGTTACTGTGCTGTATGTGACGGTGCATTCTTTAAAAACAAAAATTTAATCGTTGTTGGTGGTGGAGACTCAGCAGTTGAGGAAGGTATGTACTTAACTCGTTTTGCTGAAAAAGTAACAATTGTTCACCGTCGCGATAAATTACGCGCACAAAAAATCTTACAAGATCGCGCATTTGCGAACGAAAAAATTGATTTTATTTGGAATAATACTGTAAAAGAAATCAATGAAAAAGATGGTAAAGTAGGTAGTGTTACATTAGTAAATACAGTTGATGGTTCAGAATCAACTGTCGATGCAGACGGTGTATTCATTTATATCGGTATGAACCCTCTAACAAAACCATTTGAATCATTAGGTATTACTAATGAAGCTGGTTACATTCCAACGAACGAACAAATGGAAACGAAAATTCCAGGAATCTACGCAGCAGGTGACGTACGTGATAAAACATTACGCCAAATCGTAACTGCTACAGGTGATGGTAGTATCGCAGCTCAAGCTGTGCAACATTATGTTGAAGAATTAAAAGAAACATTAGCATAAATAACCATAAGATACAGATGATACTTGTTCTTAATCATTCTGTAACCCGAATGAAACATTCAAACTGTATAGTATAAAGTGTAATAACCCTTTTTGAAATACTATTGGTGAAGATGATTCTATTCAAGTAGATGAAATCAGAATGAGAGGAAGCGCTGGCGAGCGTTTCCTCTTTTTCGTGGTAAATAAAAAGGGTGTAAATTTTTAAATTTTGTAAGAAACACCCGGAACAGTGTATAATAGAAAATAGGATTTTTTTAATACTAAGAATATGAAAATAGAGATGAGGTGGCGCGTATGCAACGAATTGCAAATTTAATTGTGCGTAAAGGTGATGAAGTACTTCTTTTGAAAAAACCTAGACGTGGATGGTATGTGGCACCCGGTGGGAAAATTGAAAGTGGTGAATCCATTTACGAAGCAGCGGCTAGAGAGTTTTTTGAAGAGACAGGGACGCGTGCTGTCAAACCACATTTAAAAGGAATTTATACAATGGTCATTCAAGAAGACGGTGAATTTGTTGACGAGTGGATGCTTTATACTTTTGTAGCAAATGATTTAATTGGAGAACCTTATACCGAAACACGAGAAGGTATTTTAGAGTGGCATCCAATTGAAGATTTAAAAACATTACCAATGGCTGAAGGAGACCGTACAAATTTATTGTTCGCTGTAGAACAAAGTGGTATGCAGTACGGTACATTCACATACACGAAAGATTTCGAACTACTAGCCGAAAAAATACAGCAATCAACAGAGGAGAAATAGATCATGCCACAAACAGATGAATCAAAAGAATTAATCATCATTACAGGAATGTCGGGCGCAGGTAAATCAGTAGCTGTACGCTCTTTTGAAGATTTAGGCTATTATTGTATCGATAATTTACCACCTGCACTTCTTCCTACGTTTATTCGTTTGATGCAAGAATCGAATAAAGAAATTACACACACAGTGGTCGTAATGGATTTACGTGGTGGTGATTTCTTCTCTACTTTAATGGATGCACTAGATGAAATAGAACGTGAAGATGAAATTAAACCGTACATTCTATTTTTAGATGCAGATAACGAAACTCTTGTGCGACGTTATAAAGAAACAAGACGTGCACATCCCCTTGCTTCTAAATCATTACCGCTTGATGGGATTAAAAAAGAGCGTGAATTACTGGCAGATATTAAAGGGCGTGCAAAGCAGATTTATAATACGTCGATTATGAAGCCAAAAGAATTGCGCAATTTATTACTAGAGCAGTTTTCAAACGAAACAAAAAATACATTCTCGATTAACGTGATGTCTTTTGGTTTTAAACATGGCATGCCAATCGATGCCGATTTAGTTTTTGATGTGCGTTTTTTACCAAACCCTTACTATATTGAAGATTTACGTCCGAAAACAGGTCTAGATGATGAAGTTTCTTCTTACGTATTAAAGCAACAGGACGCAAAAGCATTAATTGAGAAGCTGACAGACCTTTTTGAATTTATGGTTCCGCGCTATAAAGACGAAGGTAAAGCACAATTAGTTATCGCATTCGGTTGTACAGGTGGACAACACCGTTCTGTTACATTAGCCGAATACTTTGGACATGAATTAGCGAAGATTTCTTCAACTGTTGTGTTCCATCGTGATCTTGCGAAAAAAGAGGGCTAATGCGATGAAAAAACAGAAAAAACGTATTGTCGTGATTGGTGGTGGAACAGGTCTTTCAACATTATTGAGAGGACTAAAAAAATTCAATACGGATTTAACAGCGATTGTGACGGTAGCGGATGACGGTGGTAGTTCGGGACGCTTACGCGATGACTATCATGTGCCACCGCCAGGCGATATTCGAAATGTCATTGCCGCACTTTCAGAAGTAGAGCCTCTCGTTGAGGAGATGTTTCAATATCGTTTTAAAGGACAAGGAAAAGAACATCTAAATGGTCATTCACTCGGGAATTTAATGCTAACAGCACTCACGGAAATTACCGGTGATTTTTCTCATGCTATTCGACAGATGAGTCGTGTACTAAATGTTAATGGTCGTGTGCTTCCAGCAGCGAATCAGCGTCTAACACTATTCGCTGAATTTGAGGACGGAAAAATCATCGAGGGGGAATCAAAAATCCCTTCATATGGTCAACCGATTAAGCGAGTATTTTCAAAGCCACATCATGTCCATGCACTACCAGAAGCAGTAGAAGCGATTGAGCAAGCAGATGTCATTGTTATTGGTCCAGGGAGTTTATATACGAGCATTATTCCGAATCTATTAATAGAAGATATACGAAAAGCAGTACTTCGTTCATCTGCCAGAAAGGTGTATATTTGTAACCTCATGACACAACGCGGTGAAACATCAGGCTATACAGCAAGTGATCATGTGCGTGCGATTCATACACATGTAGGAGAACCTTTTATCGAAACTATCTTAATTAATGATGATGCAGATGTACCAGAAGAAGTGCAAAAAGCATATGAAGAAGAAAATGCCGAACCTGTACGCTTCGATGTCCGATTATTAGAAGGAATGGGACTTCGTGTTGAAAAAGGTGCGATTGCCACTTTAAGTGAAAAAGGAAGTGTCCGACACGAAGCAACGAATGTAGCGGAGTGGTTAATGACCTATTAACTGAGAAAGGAGGGACGACGATGTCTTTCGCTTCAGAAATGAAAAAAGAATTAACGCAAATTGAGTCGAATGAAATTAATTTAAAAGCGGAACTTTCCGCAATGATTCGTATGAATGGTTCACTATCACTGACCAATCGTCAATTCAGTTTAGATGTACAAACTGAAAACGCAGCGATTGCAAGACGTATGTATACGATTATGAAGCAGTTATACGACTACAAAATTGAACTACTCGTTCGTAAAAAGATGCGTTTAAAAAAGAATAATGTGTACATTTGCCGTGTGCGAGAAGGTACGAGAGAGTTACTTGAGAGTTTAGAAATTCTATCAGGTAACTTTTTAATGAATCATCATATCTCACCAGATTTGATTAAGACGGATTTATCCAAGCGTGCGTATTTACGTGGTGCGTTCCTAGCAGGTGGCTCAGTGAATAATCCAGAAACGTCAGCGTATCATTTAGAAATCTATTCATTATACGAAGAACATGGTACGGATTTAATGAACTTGATGAATTACTTTGATCTGAACGCAAAAACGATTGAACGTAAAAAAGGTTTCGTGACGTACTTAAAAGAGGCGGAAAAAATTTCTGATTTCTTAAACTTAGTAGGAGCACATCAAGCGATGATGAAGTTTGAAGATGTGCGCATAGTACGTGACATGCGAAATAGTGTGAATCGTTTAGTGAACTGTGAAACAGCGAACTTGAATAAAACGATTGGTGCAGCGATTCGTCAGGTCGAAAATATTAAGTACATCGACAAGCAAATTGGCATTGAGCAGCTACCAGAGAAGTTGCAAGAGATTGCTAGATTGCGTGTAGCGTATCAAGATGTGACATTAAAAGAGCTTGGTGAGATGATGTCAACATCTGTTTCTAAATCAGGGATTAATCATCGCCTAAGAAAAATTGACGAAATTGCAGATTCTTTACGAGCTGGTGAGAAGCTGAACATAAAATGATGTATAATAGAAGAAATAAGATAAATTTGACGGCAATTGCCATAACATAAGGAGGAAGTAAGCAATGGTAGAGCAGCAGGTAGAGGTTAAACTCAAATCTGGTCTTCAAGCAAGACAAGCCGCTCTTTTTGTACAAGAAGCAAACCGCTACCATGCGGATGTATTTTTACAAAAAGGTACGCGTAAAGTAAATGCGAAGAGTATCATGGGGATTATGAGTTTAGCTGTTGCACATGGAACAGAGATTACGCTGTTTGCAGATGGAAAAGACGAGCAAGAGGCAATCGCCGGTTTACGTGCAATGATTGAATCAGAAGACTAGTAAAAATACGAGGTAGCAGCGATGCTATCTCGTATTTTTTTGCTTTAAAGATGTATGTTATGCATTAAATGGAAAAATATTTTAAAAAATAATTCGAAAGTATCAGTTAAACGGATACTTTATTTAATTTGTTAACAAAAAAATCTAAAAATATAAGTAAAATAAGTAATTAACAGAATATAGTATGCATTTTTTTAGAAAAAACGAACGGTTTTTAGCATATATACCGTAAAAATTGAATAAAAATCATATATAAAATAAATAGGGACTTTAGGTATATAGGGAAAGGGGTAAGACTATTAAATGCATATTTAAACCAAAAAAATCAAAAAAATAGCTTTTAAAAAGGACTAAAGTACCGATGGACATTTTTTGAAAAAAATAACACTGTAAAATAGTCACACGTATACCCGATAATAGAATTGTATGAACATGACATATGCGTAATTTTACTTTTATACATATGTGAAAATAGAGAAAAGGGGAGATTATGTGAAGAAGAAAATAAGCGCATCACTATTAGCCGTCTTGCTTGTATTTCAAGTGATGTCAAGTGGCTACTTAGCCCCAATGGCAGCATTTGCAAATGAACCCGTTTCAACGAACGAAACAACGGACACACAAGCACCAGAGCAAACCGCTGAACAACAAGCAGAAGCTGAAGCCACGCAGAAGAAAGCGCTGGAGGAAGCAAAGGCAAATGTTGCAGAACTCTTTACAGATGCAACAAAGACAGAAATTACGTCCTATGTGACAATCTATACATTTAATCGAGATTTCTTAAAAGATGTTGAAGAAGGTAAGGAACGAGAAGCCCTTCAACATGATTTGGATTTAGCGCAAACATTTGTTACGGTGAACGCTCTATTCAAAGAAGATCGAAAAACAATTGTAGATGGTTTACAAAAGACGACAGTTGATGCAACTACAGCACAAATTCAAAATTTACAAGGTGCATCGGCTGAAAGTAAAAATGCACTTGAAGAAAAAATTAAATTAGCGAGTGAACAACTTGAAAAAAGTGCTACACAAGCTGAAAAAGAAGAAGTAACGAAAACAGAAACAAAAGAAGAAACAACGAAGACAGAATCGAAAGAAGAAAAAGTTACTTCTAAAAAGAAAGCAACATTACAAACAAAAGAAGCAGCAAGTGAACCAAAGATTAAAAAAATCTCTCTTTGGACAGCTCAACCAGAAGCGAATAACAACGCAAAAGATGGACATGATTTATTTACACCAAAGGGTGATAACTTATCAACTACTGCTGTAAATACGGATGCTGGTTTCTTCGCCCTATATGACTGGGTGTTACCAAAAGGAACGTATGAAGAAGGAAAAACATACGAGCTTGTGTTTGAAACGCCAAGTCAATTTAAAGCAATCCAAACAGGAACGAAAGTGCTAACAACTGTAGATGGTGACAAGATTGGTACATATAAAGTTTCAGGTCGTACCGTTACCTTGTCATTTACCTTCACAGATACGCAAAAAGGTTTATTAAATGCTCTAGAAGATGAAGATTTACTCGGACAATTCTGGGTTGGACATGATTTCACATTATCTGCAGCAGAATTAGAAAAAGACGAAGTAACTGTAGACTATAAAAAAGGTAGCGAAATAATCGCTTCGATCATCGTCAAACAAAAGCAAGAACCTTTAGCGCCGAAAATTGTAAAAAGCGGTGAAAAAGTAATTGATACTAATGGGAATGTTCAAATTAAATGGACTGTCGATGTAAACAATACGAAAGAAGCGAATAAAACAGTCGTATTAACAGATACATTACCAGAAGGGTTAACGATTACAAAAGCGACGATGCAACAATATGAAACGACATCAAAAGGTGTATTTACAACACCAGTTGCAGGTACAGAAAAAAATATTACAGTAAGTGGCAATACACTGCCGTTAGGCGAAATTAGCGCGCCCTATCGCGTGACGTACTATACAGATATACCTGATGCCCAACAAGAAGGAACAAAGACATTTACGAATAGCGTAAAAGCAACAGGATTATCACAAGATTTAACGGATCAAGCCACTGTTACGATTGATTTTGGAAAACCACTTGTAAAAGAAGGCGTTGGATATAATACAGCGGAACAACTAGCTACGTGGCGCATTGCTTATAACGGTAACCATAAGGATGTAAAGAGTGGTACAGTGCAAGATACCTTCAAAACAGGAACAGGTTTTGCAGCGCATGAATTTGTTAGAATTACCAAAGTTACAAAAGTCGATAAAAATGGAACAAAAATAGACGTTCTTCCAAGCGGAAGTGGTATTACTGCTGATTCTAAAGGCTCAACAGGTGTTACATTTAACATGCCTGATGGAACAGACCAATACATTTTTGAATATACAACAAAGCCAGTACAGCGTTTATCAAGTAATGATAAATTAGGTAACAGTGCTTCATTTGATCGCGGTAATAATAATGTAGTGAACACGGGTGATATCGAAATTAAAGGACAACAAGGTGTCGGTGTTAAATCAGGTAAAGTAGATTATGCACAAAAGACGGTTAAGTGGACGATTACCTTAAACAGTGATTTAAATGGCATTAAAGCAGGTACAGTCATTCAAGATATATTTGGTATTAATGAAGCACTTGTAATGACAAAAGAACAATTTAATGAATTACAAACTGCTTATAAAAAAGCAACAGGCGATGATGGAGCAACATTCTCACGTCAATCACCTGAAAATAAAGGTTTTGAAATTAAATTAGGTAAAGATATTACAAAAAAAGTATCTTTCACATATGAAACGAATTTTGATACGTCTAAATTAGCGGGTAATAATACGGCATTAGATAACGCGATTATTGTAGGAAAACAAGACACAACAGCCGCAGAGACAAATGACCGCATCACGATTACACCAAAAGATTTAACATTAAATAACGGTGAAAAACGCGGTGTTTATAATCCAAAAACAAAAGAGATTACATGGACAGCGATTATTAACTACAATTTAAGAACGTTAAATGGCTTAACGATTACAGACGATTGGTCAAACAACCAGACATATGTGGACGGTTCAATGAAAATCTCTGAATTAGAATTAGGTGCAGCACAAAATAGCTTTACAGAAGGTGAATTTAAGGAACTTAAACCTACACTTACAGCTGAAGGTTTGACATTTGATTTACCAAAAAATAACAAAGCCTACAAAGTCACATATAAAACAAAAGTTGGCGACAAAGTTACAGGTCAAACTTATACGAATACAATTTCATATACAGATGATGTAAAAACATATGAACTAACAGATAGTGTTAAACCGAATTATGCAACAGTACCAGAGCCAGGGAAGAATGCAGATTTAATTAAAACAGGTAAACAAGACGGGGAATACGCACATTGGCGCGTCTTAATTAACCCAGCACAAAACGATCATACAGGTAAATACATCTTCCAAGATACGATTGATGTGACGAAACATCGTTTTGTAGAAGGTTCAGTTAAATTATCACCTGTTACAGCAAGTGAGACAGATGGGAACTATTTAGATCATGCAACTGCGACAACACCGATTACAAATGGTGAAAATGGTATTGCAGATTTTGCTATTACAACCAACGATACGACATCTATATTAGCATTTAACTTCCCGAATGGTTTAAATCAAACGTATGTATTAGAGTACGATACATTACTATTAGTAGATAATGGTGGACAGGTTTCTAACAAAGCAACGTTTTATTATAAAGATGAACATAGCGTAGGTGCAGGTTTTAACGATTCAGAAGTTTCGGTGAGTTGGGCAGCAGCAGGCGCAAGTGCAGCCATCAAAGGAAGCGGTACACTAAAAGTTAAAAAAGTAAGTCCGACAAATCAACCGATTCAAGGCATTCAATTTATTATTTATGATTTAAAAGGTAATGAATTAGAAAGGATTACTACAGGTATAGATGGTATTGCTAAAACCCAAAGTACGTATAAATTTAAAGAGTATTTAGTAGAAGAAGTTGCAAGTTCTCTTAATTACAAGCCAATAACAGGTAAAAATAAGTATATTTTAACGAATATTACTACAACGGGTGATACAGGCTATAATGAAACGACAAGACCTGTTACAGCAGTAATTGCGAATGAATTAAATGCAATAGATGATAAATCATGTACGACACAAGATATTACGATTACAAATGGTCGTACAGATAAAGCGATTGAAAAAGTAGTTCTTTATAAAGCAGATGGTACAAAAGTACAGGAGTTTACAGATTCTTCTATTGCTATTGGACAGAATAAACCATTCTCAATCCCAAAAAAATTATTAGGAGAAAATTATAAAGTCAAAGTATTTTATAATGGTGAAAGTGCGAAAGAAATCACAAAAGCTAATTTCAAATGGGATTACAAAACATATAAAGATGGTGTTGGTCAAGGTGGTTGTGCAGGAACATATACAGTCGAAGGGGGAAATGCCTGTACGAATGTTACAGTAGCAATTTTAGATACGGCTGGAAAGCCAATTCAAAATGCACGTGTGAAAGCTGTAACAGGAGAGAATAGCGTAGAAGGACAAGCGTTAACGAATTCTAATGGTGAAGTAACATTCCCTTCTGGCAGTATAACGCCTGGCACAACGAAATTAGTGATTGAAAAATCAGGTTATGATTGGAAAAAAGAAGTAACAATCGATGATAATGCAAAAATCTACGATTGTCACCTTCAAATGGAGATTAAAGTAGAAGCACCAGCAACGGCGTGTGCATCAACAACAATTAATTTTAATGAAACATTACCAGTAGGAACAAAAATTACGATTATTGACAAGAAAGATGCGTCAGTAGTTGATAGTACGAAGTTAGTTACAGCTACAGATTCTTATACAACAACTAAGCCATTAACAAGTGAGTCGGCTTATAAAATTAAGATTGAAAAACCAGGACAACGAACAAAAGAATTCGATAATATTCGAATTTATGACTGTACTGTACCAATCACATTGAAACTAACAGCATGTAAAAATACAATTGTTACAGTAAAAGAAGGAACAACAGGTCTTGCGAATGCACGCGTAGAAGTTGTTCGAGCAGGGGCTGTAATCGCATCAGGCACAACAGGTAGTCAAGGTACAGTGGACTTAAAAGATAAAGTAGTATCAAAAGAAGATACTATAAAAGTGTATAAATCAGGTTATCTTGTAAAAGAAGTAGCTGTTAGTGATTATGTCTATAACTGTGCATTAGAAATCACAGTAGCTGATTTAAAAGCATGTGATGAAGTGACAGTTACGATTACAAATGGTGCAACTAAAATTGCTGATGCACGTGTGACGATTAAAGACGGTAACACAGTTGTTGCGACAGGTACGACGGATGCAGAAGGCAAAATTGTACTGAGTACAGAGGAACCAGAAAAATTCACAAAACAAGCAGGTTACACGGTCATAATCGAACAACCAGGGAAGCAGACAATTACTAAAACAGGTCAGAAATTTTATGGTTGCGAATTGACAATTAATGTAGGGAATACAGATAATTGTGGTAATACCGTTGTAACAGTAAGGTCTGAAAATCAAAACCTTGCGAATGCACGTGTAGAAGTAGTTGATTCAAAAGGTGATGTCATTGCCACAAAGACAACGAATACAAATGGTCAAGCAACATTCGATGTGGCAATTCCAAAAGATACAACATTAAAAGTGTATAAACCAGGTTATAAAGTACAAACAATTTCAACAGAGAAACATATTTATAACTGTGCGATTCAAGTGGATATACCATCACCAACAGCCTGTGACGATACAACATTCACATTCAAAGAAGTGATTAAATCAGGCGCGATTATTAGTGTGAAAAATAACAAGGATGAAGAAGTTGTCAAACACACGTTAACAACAGAAGAAGCGGCGGCTAAATCATTCAAAACGAATCAATTGTTAACAAGTCCAGATGCTTATACAGTAATCATTGAGCAAACAGGTGAACAAACAATTACGATTCAAAATGTATTTGCTTATGACTGTACAGTAGCGATTGATCAATCACTGACGAATGCGTGTGCAGATATTAACTTAACGTTTAAAAATGAAAAAGATGAACCGTATGCAGGAAATAAAATTCGAGTTGTGGATGCAGAGGGTGTTGTTCAATATGAAACAACATTATCTACAGAAGGAACTGCGACAATTGATGTTCAATATGCGCAAGGGAATCATCAAGTCATCTTAGTACAAGATGGTAAGAAGTCGATTAGTACAAAAATCGATACTATAAAATGTGAACAAACAATCATTATCAATTCAGATATTACACCAGGTACACCAGGTGGGGCATGTGAGAACACAACCATCACAGTCAAAGATGGTACTAAACTAGTTGAAAATGCACGTGTTGTCATTACAGATCAAGATGGTGCTGAATTATTCAATGGTGTAACAGATTCAAAAGGACAAATTACAACTAAAGAATATATTGCATTAAAAGATGTCACTGTAAAGGTATATGCCAAAGGTTATAACACAGCGACTACATTTACATTATCTGATGAAGATTGTAAGGCGGAAGTGAATTTAACACCGAATGCTTGTCCTGATTATGCAATTAATGTAGTGGACGAAAAAGGCGATAAAATCGCAGCAGAAGGATTCTTGAATGGTTCTGTATTTACAATTAAGAATCAAAATGGAGATATAGTTGCGACAGATGTTAAGATTAATAAGAATGGTCAGTTAGTAGATAGTAAAGATAAAATCATCAACAAAGATGAATTGAAGAATTATACAACGGACACTTATACACTAGTACAAACAAAAACTGCACCAGGTTATCAAACAATGCAAGATGCAGTAGTACAAGATTTAGATAATTGTTCAGGTCTTGTGACAATCAACTTTAATAAAACAACAGAACCTACAAACCCAGGTGTATCTTGTCCAGACTTCAAAGTCACATATAAAGGACCGGCTAATTCAACAGCTGAGTTCAAAATTGTGAAAGTAACGACAGATGCGGATGGTAAAGTAACAAAAGAAGATATCGAAACAGGTATTAAAGTTGTAACAGATGCGGATATGAAAGTGTCTACATTAAATACAACAACCAAATCATTTGAACCAGGTAGCTATGAATTGGTTCAAACAAAAGGAACATCAGGTTACTATAATAGTAATGATATTCCATTCGAAGTGAAGATGGGTGAGTGTGTGGCTGAATTAACAGTTACAAATACAGTAGTTCCACCACCAGCTTGTACAGATGATGTTGTTGTAACTGTAAAAGATACAGAAGGTAAAGCAGTGTCAACAGAGAATGCAAAAGTGACAGTAGACGGAAAAGAAACGTCCGTTACAGGTTCAAATAGCCAAGTAACAATTCCGAAAACAGCACTTGATTCTTCAAAAGAACAAACAGTCATCATCACACTAGAAGATGGACGTACAACGACTGTTGTATTACCAGCTAATCGTGTTGATTGTACAGCAAATGCAGTTGTACCAGTTCTAAAAGTATGTGAACAAGATAAAACAATCACAATTAAGGATGCGAATGGTAAAGATGTACCAGCAGATAAAATTGTGAAAGTAACAGTAGGCGACAAAGAAGTAACACCAAAAGTTGAGAATGGTAAGCTTGTGATCTCGAAAGATTTAATCAATCCGAAAGAGGATACAACAATTACTGTCACAACTAAAGGTGGCGAGCAAGGCTTTGTGACAATTCCAAAGTATAGCGAAACATGTGATTACACAATTGTGATTCAAAATGCATGTGACGCATTTACAGTGAATGTAACGGAGAATGGTAAGAAGGCGACAACAGGTACTGTATCAATCGTTGACGCCGATGGCAAAACAGTAGCGACAGAAAAAGTATCTGCAAATGGAACAGCTAAGTTCCCAGCAAAATATGCGGATGCAGCGTACACAGTGAATGTAACAATCGGTAAAACAACGGTTACAACTCCAGTGAATGTGAATGAAAATTGTGCTGTAACGGTGAATGTAAAAACACTTGCTTGTGATGAAGCGGCAGTGGTTGTGACATTAGACGGAAAAGCGCAAAAAGGCGTTAAAGTAAGTGTAGTAGATTCAAAAGGTAAAGTAGTTCAAACCGTAACAACAGATGCAAAAGGAAATGCGAAAATTGATCCGAAATATGCAACAAAAGAGTATCAAGTCAAAGTGACAGTTGGAAAAGAAACAAAAACTGTAACAATGACAAGTTGTAATGTAACGATTGATTTTAAAGCGCCAGTTACAGATGGTGAAACAGAAGAACCAACAGAACCAGGAAAACCAAATAAACCAACAACGCCAGAAAAACCATCGAAACCAGGAGTAGTCACAGGTGGCGATACGGAGGAGAATACAAATTCTTCGAAACCGTCAAAACCAGGTGTTAAACCAGGCGACCATTATGATGTATATGATAAAGATGGTAACTTAGTGGCGAGTGATGTAACAGTTGATAAAGACGGTAACATTAGCGCAGACTTACCACCAGGTGAATACGATTTCGTATCAAAAGGTGAGCATGTAACAGCTGAAGTTGGTAAAGATGGTAAACTACCACAAACAGGTTCAAGCGACTTCTTATTATACACATTAGCGGGTATTGCATTACTTGGAGCAAGTCTTGTTGTATTTGCGCGTGGACGTAAAAAGAGTGCGTAGAGCTTAAATAGACAGGAATCGTCATGATGGCGATTCCTGTTTTTATATGGTGAAAAATAGTGTGCATTATTTAACTTATTTTTCGTAAGTGTGTGCTATTTCATGTTGAATTGTTTCAAAATAAGCTACAATCCGCTTTTTGTTTACCTTGATAAATAAAATGTCAGTGCTAAAATAAGTGTATATGAAGCAATTTAGGAGGCATTCATGATGGAAATAACAATCGTTGCACATGTACAAACAGAAGGTCAACCAGAACAAATAGTAGACTTAGGCATTTCAGAGTTAATCGACTTTGAACTTGCACGCGATTTCCAAGTAAAAAATATTCTGGGTCAATTAGGTTATACAGATATTCAACCATTACCAACAGAAGATGTAGATGTATTTAAAGCGAACGCACAATTAAATGGACAAGCAGTTCAACCAAAAATTTTATTCGGTAAAGCGTTAAAAGCGGGTAATGTCGGCTCAAAATCAGGTGTATCTTTTTATGAGTTGAATGAATTACGCAATGTTGTACACGCTTAATTTATAAACAAAAAAGAGGTGAGGGGTTTAAAACCCTTCACCTCTTTTTTATACATTATTTTGTTTCGTTGTTTGTCATGATTTTATCGATTAAACCGTAGTTTAATGCTTCTTCAGCAGACATGAAGTTATCACGATCTGTATCTTTTTCAATCACTTCGACAGGTTGACCTGTACGCTCTGAAAGAATTTTGTTTAGTTTTTCACGTGTTTTTAAGATGTGGCGAGCAGCGATTTCGATTTCAGTCGCTTGACCTTGTGCGCCACCTAATGGTTGGTGAATCATGATTTCAGCGTTTGGTAATGCGAAACGCTTACCTTTTGCACCAGCTGTTAGTAGGAATGAACCCATTGAAGCAGCCATACCGATACAGATTGTTTGTACATCTGGTTTGATGAATTGCATTGTATCGTAGATTGCCATACCAGCTGTTACTGAACCACCTGGTGAGTTGATGTATAAGAAGATATCCTTCTCTGGATCTTCTGCTTCTAAGAATAATAATTGCGATACGATTGCGTTTGCAACGTTATCATCAATTGCGCTACCAAGCATGATAATACGGTCTTTTAAAAGACGAGAATAAATATCGTATGCACGCTCTCCGCGATTTGTTGTTTCGATTACTGTAGGAATTAAGTTCATTTAATTCTCCTCCGTTCAATCTAGTTACTGATTAGAATCAGCTGTACTCTTATTGTACATTGCATAGTCAAAAAAGGTCAAATATATTGTGTTAAATATTGAAAAGTCTAAATCAAGTTGTCAATTGCACTTTATATTTGTATAATAATAGTCATACGCCTCAGTAGTTTAATGGATAAAACATAAGATTCCGGTTCTTAGGCTGGGGGTTCGATTCCCTCCTGGGGCATATACAAGTTGTATGAAGTCATAAACATGACAACATACAGCTTTTTCTTTTGTACAAATTCCCTTTAAAGTGATATATAAACAAAAAATAAGTAACAATTCTATAAATTTTATAACAGCTAAATTACAATTTACGAAAAAAGAGTTAAAAGAAGCAAATATTCCTTGAAAAAGGTAATATAAGTAAGAGAATATCAAAATAGATACATAGAAGGGAGTTTAATGGTTGATGAAAAAATATTTAATTCGTAGCGGTATGTTACCGACAGATGTGTTTGATGCTGCTAAAATCATTGCCAACAATTCAATTGGGGGAAATGTAGGAAACTTAATCTATGCATATAGCATTTATCGCACATTGATGACAGAAGATGTTGAATTTGTGCCTGACTACTATCGTGTAAATCCATCAGATGCGCCTTATATTAACGAGAATTATGATGCATATTTCATTCCATTAGCAGATGCCTTCCGACCAGATTTTGAAAATACATTAAAATCCTATACGAAATTAATTAATCGTTTGACAATACCTGTTTACGTCATTGGTGTTGGTGTACGCATTGACTTCGAGCCAGACTTCACAAAAAAGAATCCATATGATCCAGCAGTTGTCGATTTTGTTAAAGCAGTATTAAAACGTTCATCTATGATTGGCGTACGTGGAGAATTCACATCACGTTACTTAACACATTTAGGATTTAAAGAGGGGGTTGACCATGTCATTATTGGTTGTCCATCAATGTATGCAAATGGACGTCATTTACGTATACGCGATACAGAAATTAATGAAAATTCTATTGTTACCATCAACTCATCTAAACTTTCTCCAAATCATGTTTTAGAATTTATCGATCGAAGCAAAAATGAATTCAAACATCATTATTTTATTCCGCAGTGGTATAAAGAGTTGAAAATGATTTATTTAGGCGGTCCCAATCTCGAAAAGCCAAAGCCATATTATCAAGGGAAGACAACAGATGAACTATATGTCCAAGACCGTGTGCGTTATTTCTTGAATGCTAAATCATGGATTGATTTTATAGGTGAAGTGGACTTTAGTTTTGGCGCTCGACTGCATGGGAACATTACAGCGACAATTGCTGGGACACCGAGCTTAATTATTCCAAAAGATGGGCGTATGCGTGAGTTAACAGATTACCATGCTTTAAATGATGTGGCTGGGAACGAATTAACAGAGCAAACACAGATTATGGACTTAATTGAAAAGAGTGACTTCCATCGTTGTGAGCATGTACATGAAGAAAATTTTAATCGTTTTATTCATTTCTTAAACCATAATGGAATTCCGCATATTTATGAACAAGACCTTGATTTAGTGGAAGCACCACTTGATAGACAGTTACAAGGAATTCAATTACTTCCACCAGTAAAAAGCTTTATTCATTGCTCGGCAGCAGAGATGGGAGAGCGTTTTGAGGCGGTTATGAGAAATGTACTAGAACAAAAAAATGAACGCATTATAAAGTTGAAAAATCAGGTGAAAAGCCATCAAGTACGCACAAAACATTTAGAAGGTACATTGAATCGTAAGGCGGTTCGGATCGCCCTAAAAACAGCGAATTTATTTTCAAAAAAGAATTCATAAAAAAGAGGATTGGGAATTGCTCCCAAGCCTCTTATTTTTTAAGGATACTACCTTTATTCGCGCGTGTGACTTTCCAAATCTCATTGGCGATTTCAATTGTTTCAAGTGCGTGCTTTGAATCGCGGAAGCTATTGTAAAATTGATACGCAATCGTTCCAATAATATAGTAACGCGGTTTTTCCATCGAGAATTCTTCTATTAGACAGTCCGTGTACTCAATGCAAGATTCGGGTATATCGGATTCTAAACAACTTCTAAATCCTTTTAACTGATCTAAAATCTCATCGCGTGTAGGTACTTCATACTTCGTATTCTCGAAAATATAATTTTGTAAGTCAGGTCCCAAATAATAGTCGTTATTTTCGATTAGTGAAGGCACGATTAAGTCTAGTTGACGTAATGCATACTTTGATGTCACAACAGGATCAATTGCCTCACCAGCTGTCATGCTTCCAATATGAAGCATCTGATGAATCATCCCAAACAAAAGAATCGTGGCATCATAGCGATACGGTACAATGCGTTCACCATATACATCTACTAACCTTCTAGATAACCATTCCATCTCTTTTAAATGGTATTCTTTGACGATTTTTTTGAGTTCTTGATCGCCTGAATGCAGAATTGATTCAAAGATTGGTAGTAAGTCGCGTTCACGATTCACTTGCATGATGGTCGAAATTTGGGCTGCGAGTACACTTTTATCGGATAGGTTCTTTCCGATTAATAATTCAGCCTTTCGAAGTGTTGCATCTGAACGTCCAATTTCTAAAATCGCCACTAAGCAATCTTTTTTGGACGAAAAGTAATTATAAAATGTGCCTTTTGAGATATGTGCTTCATCTAAGATGTCTTGAATCGATGTACTGTGGAAGCCTTTTTGAGCAAATAGTTTAAGGGAAGCCAAGATAACTTGGCGTTTTCGATTATTCATATGTCCACCTTTAATCTTTATATTATACTGTCATTCTAACTGTAAAACGCTTTAATAGCAATGTTTTTTGCAAAAACTTAATTTTCTTGTTGCCAAAATTGGACTATGAGTATATTATAGTGAAAGTAAACTTTTATACACGAAATATAAAGCAGAAGAGGGATTAATAAATGGATATGGAACAGTTACAGAAAAAGCCACCATATGCAATGATTGTATTAATGTTCATCGGTGCTTTTGTAGCATTACTTAACAATACATTATTGAATGTAGCATTACCTTCTATTATGAAGGACTTCGATGTAGATGCTTCAACGGTGCAGTGGCTAACAACGGGTTATATGTTGGTATCAGGAGTTTTAGTACCAGCAAGCGCCTTCTTTATTACACGTATTAAAAACAGAACGTTATTTATTACAGCATTATCAATTTTTACAATCGGTACAGCTTTAGCAGCATACGCACCAACATTTAGTGTCCTATTAACAGCACGTATGGTTCAAGCAGCAGGTGCTGCCGTATTAGGTCCACTATTAATGAATATCATGCTTGTATCATTCCCAATTGCCAAACGTGGTGCAGTTATGGGGATTTTTGGTCTTGTTATGATTACAGCGCCAGCAATCGGCCCAACATTATCAGGTTGGATTGTTGAAACTTGGACATGGCATGTATTATTCGAAATGATTTTACCGTTATCAATCACGATTCTAATTATCGCGATCTTTAAGTTCCGTAATATTATGGATACACGCAAAGTCAAATTAAGTTATACATCACTGGTATTATCAACAATTGGTTTTGGTGGCCTATTATACGGTTTCAGTTCAGCTTCAGGCGAAGATGGCTGGGGAGCAATAGATGTATGGGGTACAATTACAATTGGTGCAATCGCATTAATTATCTTTGTCATTATGCAATTAAAAATGAAAGATCCAATGTTAAACTTCGGTGTTTATAAATACCCAATGTTCGCATTAGCTTCAATCATTTCAATCGTCGTATCAATGGCGATGTTCTCCGGTATGATTTTAACACCAATTTATTTACAAAATATTCGTGGCTTTACACCACTTGATTCAGGTCTATTAATGTTACCTGGTGCGGTTATCATGGGTTTGATGTCACCAATTACAGGTAAGCTATTCGATAAGTTTGGTCCGAAAATTTTAGCGATTACCGGTTTAACAATCGTGACAATCTCAACACACTTCTTATCACAATTAACAACAGAAACAACGTACACATATTTAATGCTTGCTTATACAGTGCGTATGTTTGGTATGTCGATGGTAATGATGCCAATTATGACAAACGGTTTAAACCAATTGCCAATGCAATTAAATCCGCACGGTACAGCGATGAACAATACACTACAACAAATTTCAGGCGCGATTGGTTCAGCAGTTATGATTACAATCATGACAACTCGTACAAAGAGTGAAGCTTCAAGTGTCGAAGATGAAGTAAAAGGTCAAGTAGCTGAAAAAGTGAAAGAACGTATTTCAGAACAAGTTACACAAAAAGCAACAGAAGCAGCACAAGCAGGTACGCCAATGTCTAAATCAGAATTAGCAGCTTACGGTAAGCAACTAGCTGAAGATCCAAGTACCTTAAAATATGCAAAAGAATTAGGGCAATCATTATCAAAACCACTTGTGGATAAAGCAATGGTTGAAGGGATTAACTTCTCATTCTTAATCGCAATGTTTATTACAATTGCGGCATTAATTCTAGCGTTCTTCTTAAAACGCGTCCAAGTATCAGGTCAAAAGGTATCGAAAAAAGCGATGAAAGAAGTAGAAAAAGAAATAACAGAACCATAAAATGTAAAGGAATCGTCTATTCGGACGATTCCTTTTTTGATTGAATCAGCTGTTGAAAGGGAATCTGGCTCGTCGAAAGGGACTATTCCTCGCGCGAAAGGGAATCCGGCTTGCCGAAAGGGACAAATAGTTGCACGAAAGGGAATCTGGCTCGTCGAAAGGGACTATTCCTCGCGCGAAAGGGAATCCACCACTTTGAAAGGGACTATTCCTCGCGCGAAAGGGAATCCATCACTTTGAAAGGGACTATTCCTCGCGTGAAAGGGAATCCACCACTTTGAAAGGGACTATTCCTCGCGCGAAAGGGAATCCACCACTTTGAAAGGGACTATTCCTTGCGCGAAAGGGAATCTGACTCGCCGAAAGGGACAAATAGTTGCGCGAAAGGGAATCCGGCTCGTCGAAAGGGACAAATCATTGCGCGAAAGGGAATCCGGCTCGTCGAAAGGGACTATTCCTCGCACGAAAGGGAATCTGGCTCGCCGAAAGGGACAAATAGTTGCGCGAAAGGGAATCCGACTCGTCGAAAGGGACAAATAGTTGCACGAAAGGGAATCTGACTCGCCGAAAGGGACAAATAGTTGCACGAAAGGGAATCCGGCTCGTCGAAAGGGACAAATCATTGCGCGAAAGGGAATCCGGCTTGCCGAAAGGGACAAATAGTTGCACGAAAGGGAATCCGGCTCGTCGAAAGGGACAAATCATTGCACGAAAGGGAATCCACCACTCTGAAAGGGACTATTCCTCGCGCGAAAGGGAATCCGGCTTGCCGAAAGGGACAAATAGTTGCGCGAAAGGGAATCCACCACTTTGAAAGGGACTATTCCTCGCGCGAAAGGGAATCTGGCTCGTCGAAAGGGACAAATAGTTGCACGAAAGGGAATCTGACTCGTCGAAAGGGACAAATCATTGCGCGAAAGGGAATCTGGCTCGTCGAAAGGGACAAATAGTTGCGCGAAAGGGAATCCGGCTTGCCGAAAGGGACAAATAGTTGCGCGAAAGGGAATCTGGCTCGTCGAAAGGGACAAATAGTTGCGCGAAAGGGAATCCATCACTTTGAAAGGGACTATTCCTCGCGTGAAAGGGAATCTGGCTCGTCGAAAGGGACAAATAGTCGCACGAAAGGGAATCTGGCTCGTCGAAAGGGACAAATAGTTGCGCGAAAGGGAATCCGGCTTGCCGAAAGGGACAAATCATCGCGCGAAAGGGAATCACCACCATCGAAAGGGACAAACCATTCAAATAAAAGTACGAAACAGGCTACTCGCTTTAGATACAAATGTATTCTAACTCTCGAAAAAAAATCGGAGTTTCTTCTATTTAAATGTTGTTCAGGATATGAAGTGGGATAAAATAGTGCCCATTGTTGCAAAAGATGTCAGACATTGATATAATATCTGTAGAAATATTTTTTTACATTAGGTGGGACGAAAAATAAGTATATGGGACTTATTTTGACCTACTGATAGGAGAGTTAGCTATGTTGTCACTCACGGAGGCACAATTAAAAATGTTGCCTGAAATGGCCGAGTCGCTGCAAATTCGTTATCGTATTTTGCAAATGGTTCAGATGCTTGGGCCGATTGGACGTCGTTCTTTAGCAGAGAGTCTATCATTGCCAGAACGAGAAGTTCGAAAAGAAACAGATCTACTCAGAGAACAAACATTAATGGATGTTAGTCGTTCAGGTATGACAATTACGGAATTAGGGGTACAAGTATTAGAGAAGTTGAAGCCACTTGTTTATGAGTGGTCAGGGATTTCAGATCTCGAAACACAGCTTCAAAAATTACTCGGTATCAAAAAAGTAATTATTGTTGATGGAAACCTTGATTTAGAGCCATCTGTTAAGACATTGATGGGTGTCGAAGCGGTTACGCAACTTGAGCAATATGCGAAACCACAAGATATTGTGGCAGTTACGGGAGGAAGTACGGTAGCTGCAGTATCAAATGCTGTTCAAAAATCAAATCGTTTAAAGGATTTAACTTTCATTGCTGCACGTGGAGGTATGGGTGTCGAAGTACAAATGCAGGCGAATACAATCGCTTCGAACTTTGCAACGAATTCGGGGAATGATTATCGCACGCTTTATCTACCGGAGCATTTAAGTGAAGCTGCTTATAATGCGATGAAGGAAGAACCGATGGTACAAGAGATGCTTGGACTTTACGAAAAAACATCGATTGTGATTCATGGAATTGGTTCTGCAGATGAAATGTCTGGTCGTCGGAAATCATCAGAAGCAGAGAGACAAGCGCTTCAAAAATCGGGTGCTGTTGGTGAAGCTTTTGGTTATTATTTCGATGAAAAGGGTAAAGCAGTACAGAGAATAAGGACAGTTGGTTTGCAATTAGAACAGGTCAAAAACTGTCCCACTATACTTGCAATAGCGGGTGGTACAAAAAAAGCAAAAGCGATTTTATCTTATTTCAAAAATGCAGCGAAGCAGACAATCTTTATTACGGATATGGCAGCAGCACAACAAATGTTTAAAATTATTCAAAAATAACAATGTATTTCCAGGAGGAACAGATTATGACAATCAAATTAGCAATTAACGGTTTTGGACGTATTGGACGCTTAGTTTTCCGCACAGCTTTAGAGCGTGATGATATTGAATTAGTGGCAGTAAATGACTTAACTGATGCAGCGATGCTTGCACATTTATTAAAATATGATTCAGTACATGGTACACTTCCGAATAAAGTTACATCTGAAGATGACTGTATCGTGGTAGATGGTAAAAAAGTACGCGTTTATGCAGAAAAAGATCCTGTGAACTTACCTTGGGAAGCTTTAGGTGTAGATATCGTAGTTGAATCAACAGGGCTTTTCCGTGATCAAGATTCAGCAGGTAAACATTTAGAAGCTGGGGCTAAGAGAGTAATCGTATCTGCACCTGGTAAAAACATGTCAACATTTGTTATGGGTGTAAACCATACTGATTATGACCCTAAAAAAGACTTTGTTATGTCGAATGCTTCTTGTACAACAAACTGCTTAGCTCCTGTAGCAAAAGTATTAGACGAAAAATTCGGTGTTAAACGTGGTATGATGACAACAATTCACTCATACACAAATGACCAAAAAATCTTAGACTTACCACACTCTGACTATCGTCGTGCACGTGCAGCTGGACAATCAATGATTCCAACAACAACAGGCGCAGCAAGTGCGGTAGCGAAAGTATTACCGAACTTAAAAGGTAAATTAGATGGTATGGCAATCCGCGTACCAACACCAAATGTATCACTTGTCGACTTAGTGGCAGAATTAAATCAAGAAACAACAGTAGAAGAATTGAATGCGGTACTAAAAGAAGCATCTGAAAATGAATTACACGGTATTTTAGATTATTCAGATGTACCTCTTGTATCAATCGACTATAATGGTGTGACTTCTTCTTCAACAGTTGATTCATTATCAACAATGATTTTAGAAGGCAACCTTGTAAAAGTATTAGCTTGGTATGATAACGAAGCTGGTTACTCTACACGTGTTGTTGACCTAGTGGAATATATCGCAAAACAAGGTTTGTAATAAAAAAGATTAGCCATTACGTGGTAGATTGTATATAATGTATTTTGGAAAAAGGGGAGAAGTGAATAATAACTTCTCCTTTTTTTATGAAAAACACGAATATAAAATTTTAAGGAGGCTTTCTTCAAATGAATCCGAAGAAAACGATGAATGATGTAGAAGTGAAAGGGAAACGCGTATTTGTCCGTGTTGACTTTAATGTGCCAATGGAAGACGGTAAAATTACTGATGACACACGTATTCGAGCAGCACTTCCAACAATCAAGCATTTAGTCGATGAAGACGCAAAAGTAATCTTAGCGAGTCACCTAGGACGACCAAAAGGTGAAGTAGTTGAGGATATGCGTTTAACTGCAGTAGGTAATCGACTTGCAGAACTTCTAGGAAAGCCTGTACTCAAACTAGACGAATCAGTTGGTGAAACAGTAAAAACAGCTGTTCACAACATGAATGATGGCGATGTGGTACTTCTTGAAAACGTACGATTCCATAAAGGTGAAGAAAAAAATGATGCAGAGTTAGCAAAACAATTTGCTGAATTAGCTGAAATTTATGTGAATGATGCATTCGGTGCGGCTCACCGTGCACATGCTTCAACAGCAGGAATTGCAGAATATTTACCAGCTGTATCAGGTTTCTTACTACAAAAAGAATTAGATGTATTAGGTAAAGCATTATCAGATCCAGAACGTCCATTCACAGCAATTATCGGTGGCGCAAAAGTAAAAGATAAAATCGGCGTAATTGATCATTTACTTGATAAAGTAGATAATTTAATCATCGGTGGTGGCTTAGCTTATACATTTGTGAAGGCTCAAGGTCACGAAATTGGTAACTCACTTGTGGAAGAAGATAAGATTGAATTAGCAAAAGAATTTATGCAAAAAGCAAAAGATAAAGGCGTCAACTTCTTAATGCCTGTTGATGCGGTAGTCGCTTCTGAATTTTCAAAAGATGCTGACTCTAAAGTAGTCGACATTGATGCGATTCCAGCAGACTGGATGGGCTTAGATATTGGACCAAAAACAGTTGCGTTATATGCAGACACAATTAAAAATTCAAAATTAATCATTTGGAATGGACCAATGGGTGTATTCGAAATGGAAAAATTCGCAGACGGTACAAAAGGTGTAGCTGAGGCAATGGCTGAAACAGCTGGTTACACAATTATCGGTGGCGGTGACTCAGCAGCAGCAGTTGAAAAATTCCATGTAGCAGATAAAATGGATCATATTTCAACAGGTGGCGGTGCTTCACTTGAATTTATGGAGGGTAAGGAATTACCAGGTGTCGTTGCGTTAAACGACCGATAAAAAAATTTGACAGACATAGCGAGAATTTTAGCTTGTCTGTCTTTTCAACAACATCACTATCTTAGGAGGATTTTGTCTATGCGTAAACCGATTATTGCAGGTAACTGGAAGATGTTTAAAAAGTTATCTGAGGCTGTACAATTCGTTGATGAAGTAAAAGGTCAAGTTCCAGCTGCTTCAAAAGTAGATGCGGTCATTTGTGCACCATTCTTATTTTTACCAACTCTTGTTGAAGCAACAAAAGGCACAGATTTGAAAATTGGTGCTCAAAATATGCACTTCGAATTAGAAGGAGCATTTACAGGTGAAGTAAGTCCAACACAATTAGCAGATGTAGATGTTCAGTATGTTGTACTTGGACATTCAGAACGTCGCGAATACTTCAATGAAACAGATGAAGCTGTTAATAAAAAAGCACATGCTGCATTTGAAAATGGCTTAACACCAATCATTTGCTGTGGTGAAACATTAGAAGAACGTGAAGCAGGTCAAACGGTTTCAAAAGTTTCAACACAAGTAACAGAAGCTTTAAAAGGTCTATCGAAAGAGCAAGTAATTCAATCTGTGATTGCATACGAACCAATTTGGGCAATCGGTACAGGTAAAACAGCTACAGCAGAAGAAGCAAACGAAACATGTGGCGAAATTCGCTCAGCTATTTCAGAAGCATTCGGTGCAGATGTGGCAGACCAAGTACGCATTCAGTACGGTGGTAGTGTAAAACCAGGTAACATTGCAGAATTATTATCAATGGAGCATATTGACGGAGCTCTTGTTGGTGGCGCAAGTTTAGAGCCAGCATCATACCTACAATTATTGGAGGCGGGCGCAAATGGCTAAAGGACCAGTGGCACTCATTATCTTAGATGGTTTTGGATTACGTGATGAAGAATTCGGTAACGCAGTAAAACAAGCACATAAACCGAACTTTGACCGTTACTATGAAAAATATCCACACACACAGATTCTTGCTTCGGGTGAAGCAGTTGGCTTACCAGACGGTCAAATGGGGAACTCGGAAGTTGGACACTTAAATATTGGAGCAGGACGCATCGTGTATCAAAGTTTAACACGTATTGGAAAAGCGATTAAAGATGGTGATTTCTTTACGAATGTTGCCTTATTAAAAGCAATTCAACACGTAAAAGAGAACAACTCGAAGCTACACTTAATGGGCTTATTATCAGATGGTGGCGTACACAGTCACTATGAGCATCTATTCGCCCTTTTAAAATTAGCAAAAGAGCAAGGTGTGAACGATGTCTATGTACATGGTTTCTTAGATGGTCGTGATGTAGGGCCAAAAACAGCGCTAAAATATGTGGAAGAAACAGAGCGTCAAATGGACGAAATTGGCGTGGGTGAATTTGCAACAATTAGCGGTCGTTACTATGCGATGGACCGCGACAAGCGTTGGGATCGTGAGAAAAAAGCCTACGATGCAATTGTAGACGGCGAAGGACTTGTTGCAACATCAGCAAAAGAAGGCATTGAAGCATCTTATGCTCAAGGCACAAACGATGAATTCGTTGTACCATTCGTGATTGAAAAAGACGGACAACCTGTTGCGACGCTTGACTCGAATGATGCAGTGATTTTCTTCAATTTCCGTCCAGACCGTGCGATTCAGTTATCGACTGCATTTACAAATCCGCACTTCGAAGGATTTGAATTAAGTAAGAAACATCCAAAAAATATTGAATTTGTATGTTTTAAGAAGTATAGTGAAACTGTTATCGGTCACATCGCATTTGACGATGAGAACTTAAAAAATACAATTGGTGAAGTAATTGCAGATGCGGGCTTACGTCAATTACGTATTGCAGAAACGGAAAAATATCCACATGTTACGTTCTTTATGAGCGGTGGACGTGAGGAAAAATTTGACCGTGAAAACCGTATTTTAATTAACTCACCAAAAGTTGCAACATATGACTTACAACCTGAGATGAGCGCTTATGAAGTGAAAGATGCATTGCTTGCTGAGATTAATAACGATCATACAGATGCCATCATTTTAAACTTTGCGAATCCAGATATGGTAGGTCATAGTGGAATGCTTGAACCGACAATTAAAGCGATTGAAGCAGTGGATGAATGTTTAGGTGAAATCGTTGATGCGATTCTTGCAAAAGGTGGCGCTGCCATTATTACAGCTGACCACGGAAATTCAGATGAAGTGGTAACACTTGAAGGGAATCCAATGACCGCACACACAACCAACCCAGTTCCAGTGATTGTCACAAAAGAGGGAATCACATTGAATAAAACAGGTAAGTTGAGTGACTTAGCACCAACGATGTTGAAATTACTAGATGTAAAACAACCAGAAGAAATGACAGGAACACCATTATTTTAAAACAGTAGGGAGATTATTAAACATGCCAATTATTACAGATGTATACGCTCGCGAAGTATTAGACTCACGTGGTAACCCAACAGTAGAAGTAGAAGTATTAACAGAATCAGGCGCATTCGGTCGCGCAATCGTACCATCAGGTGCTTCAACAGGTGAATACGAAGCAGTTGAATTACGTGACGGTGACAAAGGTCGCTACCTTGGTAAAGGTGTAACAAAAGCAGTTCAAAACGTAAACGATGTTATCGCACCAGCATTAATCGGTAACTACGCAGTAACTGAACAAGTAGAAATCGATAACAAAATGATTGAATTAGACGGTACAGAAAACAAAGGAAACTTAGGCGCAAACGCAATTCTAGGTGTTTCTTTAGCAGTAGCACGTGCAGCTTCTGAAGTACACGGTCTACCACTTTACAAATACATTGGTGGTGTAAATGGTAAACAATTACCAGTACCAATGATGAACATCTTAAACGGTGGCGAACACGCTGATAACAACGTAGATATTCAAGAATTCATGGTAATGCCTGTTGGTGCAAAAACATTCAAACAAGCATTACAAATGGGTACTGAAATCTTCCATTCATTAAAAGCAGTATTAAAAGAATCTGGGCACAACACAGCTGTAGGTGACGAAGGTGGTTTCGCACCAAACTTAACATCAAACGAAGAAGCATTATCTACAATCATTACGGCAATTGAGCGCGCAGGTTACAAACCAGGCGAAGAAATCCAATTGGCGATGGACGTAGCATCTTCTGAGTTATATTCAGATGAAGATGGTAAGTACCACTTAGACGGTGAAGGTGTTGTGAAGACTTCTGAGGAAATGGTTGATTGGTACGAAGAGTTAACAAATAAATATCCAATCATCTCAATCGAAGATGGTCTTGACGAAAACGACTGGGCTGGTCACAAGTTATTAACAGAACGTATCGGCGATCGTGTACAATTAGTAGGTGATGATTTATTCGTAACAAATACGAAAAAATTAGCACGTGGTATCGAAGAAGGCGTTGGAAACTCAATCTTAATCAAAGTAAACCAAATCGGTACATTAACTGAAACATTAGATGCGATCGAAATGGCAAAACGCGCTGGCTATACAGCAATCATCTCTCACCGTTCTGGTGAATCAGAAGATACGACAATTGCTGACATCGCAGTTGCAACAAATGCTGGTCAAATCAAAACAGGTGCACCATCTCGTACAGACCGCGTAGCGAAGTACAACCAATTACTACGCATCGAGGACGAACTAGGTAAAACAGCTGTTTACCAAGGCCTAAAATCATTCTACAATTTAGATAAATAATCGAATGAAATAAGAGGAGTACGCAAAATGCGTACTCCTCTTTTAGTTGGATAGAAGGTGGGGGTGGGGTGGTGGATTCCCTTTCGCGCGAGGAATAGTCCCTTTCAAAGTGATGAATTCCCTTTCGCGCGAGGAATAGTCCCTTTCAAAGTGATGGATTCCCTTTCGCGAGTAGAATAGTCCCTTTCAAAGTGATGGATTCCCTTTCGCGCGAGGAATAGTCCCTTTCAAAGTGGTGGATTCCCTTTCGCGCGAGGAATAGTCCCTTTCAAAGTGGTAGATTCCCTTTCGCAAGTAAATCAGTTCCTTTCATAAAAAAAACTCTGCCCCATCCTCTAATGAATTTTTATCTGAAACAAACAAATTTAAGTCTTAAAATCAATAAAAGCTAGCTTCACAGAGCAAAAAATGGTATGAATAAGTAGAATGAAAGGAGATGACCTGAATGGCATCATTAGAATATTATGTACAAGAAAGTCAAAATTTATCTGTGTTAGGCGAAACAGCTTCTTATATCCCTGCACTTGATGAGCAGGATCCTTCCCAGTTCGCTGTGTGCTTGATTGATGAAAATGGAAATCAATTTTTAGCAGGCGACACATCAACATCTTTTACCCTTCAAAGTATTTCAAAAGTAATCTCGTTTATTTATGCGTGTGAAGAAATGACGCTCGATTATGTTTTACAGTATGTAGACGTTGAACCAACGGGTGATTCATTCAATTCGATTATTCGTTTAGAAAATACGGAGTTTGGTAAACCATTCAACCCGATGATCAATGCAGGTGCGATTACCATAACCTCATTACTTCCAGGACAAAATCGCGAAGAGAAGTTTCAACATCTATGCGACTTTATGGGGAAAATGATTGGCAAACCGGTAAAGATTAATCAAGAAGTGTATGAGTCGGAAATTAAAACAGCGGACCGAAACCGTTCGATTGCGTATTATTTAAAATCGAATCATATTTTACAAGGCGACGTGGAGAGTGTGCTAGATGTCTATTTCCGACATTGTGCAATTGAAGTAACAGTGGAGAGCTTGGCACGTATCGGTTTGATTTTGTCGAATGACGGTGTCGACCCAATTACGAATGAACGCTTCTTCTCAAAAGAGATTTCGAAAGTAGCAAAAGCATTGATGCTGACATGTGGTATGTATAACGCATCAGGAAAGTTCGCTACATTCGTCGGCTTACCATCTAAAAGTGGTGTGTCAGGTGGTATTTTAAGTGTGGCAGAACATGAAGACTTACAAGGTTTACAAGGAAAAATTGGGATTGCGACATTTGGGCCAGCTATCGATCCAATCGGAAATAGTGTAGCGGGAATTGAATTTTTAAAACGCATTTCGATTGAATATGATTTAAGTATATTCTAAATAATTTACATTTATCACTATGTACAAAGCGAAGTTCATGTTAAAATAGAAGTATCATTGTATTCGTGTGAAATAGTAGGACATTGTCAATTGAACAATGTTGTCGTGTTTTTTGATTCAGGAGGTGGAATGTATGCATACAGCAATTCTAGTTGCATTATTAATTGTATCAGTCGCATTAATTATCGTGGTTTTATTACAATCTAGTAAAAGTGCAGGTCTTTCAGGAGCCATCTCAGGTGGTGCTGAACAACTTTTTGGTAAACAAAAAGCGCGTGGTATGGACCTAGTGTTACACCGTATCACCATTGTACTTTCAGTTATTTTCTTTGTTTTAGCAATCGCTATCGCAAAATTTTAATGAACAGATGATAACCGTCTAACCACCATGAGGTTAGGCGTTTTCTGTTATATATTGGAGGTTTGTGCTATGAAAATTTCATTACCGAAGCCATTTTTCTTTGAAGGAGGCCCACGAGCAGTCTTATTATTACATGGGTTTACAGGGAGTTCAGCCGATGTGCATATGTTAGGACGCTTTTTACAAAAGAACGGTTATACAACGATGGCTCCGCATTATAAAGGACATGGGACATCCCCAGAAGAATTAATTCATACAGGGCCTGCAGATTGGTGGGCGGACGTACAGAATGCTTATCAATCACTACAAGAGCAGGGATATGAAGAAATTGCTGTCGCTGGACTGTCACTTGGTGGCGTATTTTCGCTAAAATTGGGTTATACAGCTCCATTAAAGGGAATCGTCACGATGTGTGCTCCAATGTCGATGCGTACAACTGAAAAAATGTTTGAAGGTGTGTTAAAATATGCCTATGATTTTGGGCGAGCACATGCTTATACAGAAGACGAACAAAAAGCATTACAGCAGCATTTAAAAGAGCAGGGAATGCCGTCACTACAAGAATTACGTCAATTGATTATGCAAGTACGTGAACGAGTAGATGAGATTTACGCTCCGATCTTTGTGGTGCAGGCAAGTAAAGATGAGGTCATCGATATTCACTCTGCACAATATATTTATGACACAGTCGAATCCAATGACAAAATGATTAAATGGTATGAGAATTCAGGTCATGTCATTACATTAGATCAGGAAAGAAAAGAGTTACAGCAAGATATTTTGGACTTCTTGAATACATTAGATTGGTCCAAGTAATCAAATACAAACATGCTGTACAAGGAGGGAAGATTTATGAATTTTGAACAACAAATACTCACGCTGATGAAACAAGAGAACTATAAGCCTTCAACGGTTTCAGAAATCGAAGATCAGCTGGGACTAACAGATGCCGAGGACTTCAAAGAATTGGTCAAAGCATTTGTAAAACTAGAGGAACAAGGACGCATCGTTCGCTCAGGACAAGATCGCTATGGTTTACCAATTCAAATGAATCAAGTACGTGGACGCTTCATCGGACACGCGAAAGGATTCGGATTTGTAGCACCAGAAGAAGAAGGTATGGATGATATTTTCATTCCACCAACTGCCACAAATGGCGCGCTAAATACAGATACTGTATTAGTGAACATCTCGAAATTAAAATCCGGTGAGCGACGTGAAGGTGAAGTCGTAGAAATTATCGAACGAGGAAACTCAACAATCGTTGGAGAATTCCAAGCCAATCGTGGTTTCGGCTTTGTTGTACCAGATGATAAAAAGTTTGGCACAGACATTTTTATTGCGAAAAATCACACACTTGGTGCAGTAGACGGACATAAAGTAGTCGTCGAAATTACAGAATGGCCAGATGGTCGTCATTCAGCAGCGGGTATTGTAACAGCGATTTTAGGGCATAAAAATGATCCAGGTGTCGATATTTTATCCATTATTCACAAGCACAATATTGATGTGGATTTCCCACAAGAAGTATTAGATGCCGCAAAAGCAATTCCAGATACCGTTCAACCACAAGACTTAGAAGGTCGTCGTGATTTACGTGACCAACTGATTGTGACGATTGACGGTGAAACGGCGAAAGACTTAGATGACGCTGTAACGGTAACGAAAAATGATGATGGCACGTATAAACTAGGTGTACACATCGCAGACGTTAGTCACTATGTAACAGATGGTTCACCACTTGACCGTGAAGCATATGACCGCGCGACAAGTGTCTATTTAACGGACCGCGTGATACCAATGATTCCACACCGTTTATCGAACGGTATTTGCTCATTGAATCCACAAGTAGACCGTCTGACATTGTCATGTGAAATGACGATTAATGCACAAGGGATTGTCGTTGATCACGAAATTTTCGAGAGTGTGATTAACACAACAGAACGTATGACGTACACAGATGTGTATAAAATTTTAGAAGAAAAAGACGAAGCGCTTATTAAACGCTACGAACCGTTAGTACCGATGTTTGAACATATGAAAGAATTATCGGCTATTTTACGAAATCGTCGTGAAAAACGTGGTGCAGTAGACTTTGACTTCAAAGAATCTGCAGTTGTTGTAGATGAAAAAGGATGGCCAGTTGATGTAGTTATTCGTGAACGTACAGTGGCAGAGAAGTTAATTGAAGACTTCATGTTAGCAGCGAATGAAACAGTGGCAGAACATGTATTTAACATGAAATTACCATTCATCTACCGTATTCACGAAGATCCAAAACCTGAGAAGTTACAACGCTTCTTCGAGTTTATTACAAACTTCGGTATCCTTGTAAAAGGTAAGGGCGATACAGTGGATCCAAAAGCTTTACAACAGATTTTAGAGTCGGTAGAAGGACAACCGGAATACCCAGTAATCTCTACAATGATGTTACGCTCGATGCAACAAGCAAAGTATAGCCCAGAATCACTTGGACACTTTGGTTTATCAACAGAGTTCTACACGCACTTTACATCACCAATTCGTCGTTACCCTGACTTAATTGTGCATCGTTTATTACGCACATATGTCATCAATAAAGACACATCAGGCAAAACGATTGCGTATTGGGGCGCACATATGGAAGAAATCGCAAACCATACGTCAGAACGTGAACGCCGCGCAGTCGATGCGGAACGTGATACAGAATCAATTAAAAAAGCACAGTACATGTCAGATAAAATCGGTGAAGAGTTTGAAGGTATCGTGAGCTCGGTAACGAACTTCGGTATGTTTATCGAACTTGAAAATACGATTGAAGGACTTGTGCATAATAGTAATCTAACAGATGACTACTACAACTTTGATGAACGTACAATGTCGATGATTGGCGAACGTACAGGACGCATCTTCCGCATTGGTGACAAAGTGAAAGTCAAAGTACATGATGTGAACTTAGAAGAATCATCTGTCGACTTTATCGTTGTCGGTATGCCAGCGCCACGTGCGAAATCAGGCAGACCAACACGTGTCATTACAGCAGGTGGACGCGGTGCGAAGAAGTCTGAAGGGCAAAAAGGTAGTGGTAGCGGCAGTTCGAAATCGCGCCGTACACCGAGCGGTCCAAAAGTGAACGGTAAAACACGTAAACAAGATCGCAAACGCAGTACGGAAGGCGAACCGAAAAAAGCGCATAAAGGCAAAAAGTTCTATGAGAGCATTGCCAAGCAACAGAAGAAAAAAGGACGCAAAAAGAAAAAATAACGAGCACAGCCCTCCTGACAAGTCATTTGTCAGGAGCAGCTCACATTTGAGGTGATATACATGGCAAAGGGTGCAGGAAAAGTCGTTGCACAAAACAAAAAAGCAAATCACGATTATGCGATTGAAGAAACGATTGAAGCAGGCATTGTCCTAACGGGTACTGAGATTAAGTCAATCCGTAAAGGGAAAGTACAGTTGAAAGATTCCTACGTACTTATTCGTAACGGTGAAGCATTCATTTCAAACATGCACATTAGCCCGTTCGAACAAGGGAATATCTTCAACCATGACCCATTACGCACACGTAAACTCTTATTACACCGCAAACAGATTGACCAACTAAACTTAGACGTCAAACGTGATGGTTATACCATTGTCCCATTGAAAATGTACTTAAAAGACGGTTTTGCTAAATTATTAATTGGTACAGGTAAAGGGAAAAAGACATACGATAAACGCCACGACTTAAAAGCAAAAGAAGCAAAACGAAACATGGATCGAGCAATTAAAGCGAAAAATCAATACTAATAGGCATTTTCCTTGAAGTATGACCATTTTTGTCATATAATATTCAAGTAATCAAGCCAGTATCAGATTCGTTCTGATTCTACAGTTGCCACTTCGCAACTGTATCCCGAATGAACCTTGATCATCCAATCTGCACTCTGAGAAGGCACACGCTTTCTACTGACGATGTTGCCTATTGGATGGAAAATTCACAATCACCCAATACTAGCTGTAGGAATGGATATATGAAATGCCCAGTGCGAATCATATGGAGATTCTGACATGTGGAAGTAGATTGGAACGGATATATGAGGAACTCGTGGTGTCATCGACATTGTGAAGAAAACATATAGAAGTTCTGAGACGCGAAAGCCACAGAACGCGCGAAGGAGTGTACGTTTGTACATGACTGAAGCAAGTGAAGGCAGCTGACAAAGCATTGCGCAGTAGATTGGAACGGACATATGAAAAATTCGTGGTGTTACCGACACAATGAAAAAAATCATATAGAAATTTCAAGATACAAGCAAGACGCGAAAGCCACAGAACGCGCGAAGGAGTGTACGTTTGTACATGACTGAAGCAAGTGAAGGCAGCTGACAAAGTATTGCGCAGTAGATTGGAATTTATATCAGGGGGACGTTACGGATTCGACAGGGATATCCAGGCTTAGGTTGCGCGTCGGAGGTCTCGGCTTCGTCACCAACGGAAGTTATATAATAACTGGCAAAACAAACAACAACTTAGCTTTCGCAGCCTAGTCTGCTGAAACTGCCTATCTACCCTATCGCCCATGTAGCGTAGTTTAGGCTCACTTATAGTGGGATACGCTGTTAGGTGCCACCTTAGTCTAACAGAAGAGATTTCAAGGTTAGCGTACACGACGCCTGTTTGTCGGCATACTGTCACGTGAACTTGCAAGTAGACAAACTACACGCGTAGAAGCCTAAGTACTGGAGTTTCTGGACGCGGGTTCGACTCCCGCCGTCTCCATAAGACGAAATCATATGATTTCATAGAGTGTCAAAATCCTTGATATATAAGGGTTTTGGCACTTTTTTAATGCCTTTGAGTTGTACTGAATTGGACTGAACTGAAACCTTATTAACCTTTGTTAATCCTTTGTTAGAAAGTTAATCAATACTGGGCTCATGAATAAAGTTTGTGAATTTATCGATTGTCTCGGCTTTTGCTTTTTTAGTGGCGTTGGCATAGACATCTAATGTTGTTTTTACATCTTTATGACCAAGTCTAAATTGGACTTCTTTAATTGTAGCTCCAGCTTCAAAAAGTAAAGAACAATGAGTGTGGCGTAATCCGTGCGCTGTAATGTAGTCAAGACCATGGCTTTTGTAGAAATTGTGAAGGCCATCGAACTGTTTTATTTGAATCTTGCAATACATTATATTCATTTGAAAATACTAGTTGCTTTTTAGTGTTTGTATTGAATCCTTTTTCTTTATAAATTTTTGCTTGTTTGAGCTTCCATATTTTTAAAAGGCTCATCGTTTTTTCATCGGCTTTAATTGTCCGAGGCTCCCCATTTTTCGTAGGGCCAACATACAAGCCTGATTCTCCACGCTTTACAGCTTTTGTGATTCGGATTTCTTGCGTTTCAAAGTCAATGTCTTTCCATTGAAGTGCAAAAGCTTCACCTTTACGCATTCCTGTAAATGCAAGAAGATGAAAAAGAGTAGATTGTTTTAAATTATTGTCTTGCTCTAGATAAGATAAAAATTGAATCAATTGTTCACGTGAATAGAAATTTTCAAATTCTTCTTCATTATCATCTATGTTGATTTTAGATTTTATGATAGGCATTTCTACAAGATTGAAGGGGTTTTTATCGATTAAATCATGTTTTATTGCATATTTTACGACTAACGCAGCATGATTTTTCACCATATGGAAACGCTGGAGCTTTTTTGCCCAATTATTAACGTGCTTTTGACAAATTGCTGCATCGATTTTAGCAATTTTATAGTCTCCAAAATTGGGCAAAATATGATTTGCAAAAATACGCTTCGTTTTTAATAACGTACTATCTTCAACTGTATTTTTGTAATGTTCCATCCATAATTGGTAAACGTCACGATATGTTTCCACTGCCTGTTTACGAAAAGAACCAATACGAATTTCCTGTTGAATTTGAAGAAGAGCTTCTTTAGCTTCCTTTTTTGTTTTAAATCCACTTCGGGTAGTCGTCCGTTCTTTACCAGTTAACGGATCTACACCGACATAAACGTGAAATTTGTATCTCGTTTCTTTGTTTTTTAGTTGGTAACTTTTAATATTAGTCATATATTCCTCCAGTCTATTGCTTACGGAGACGAAGAGGTGTAGTAATAGTTACTATAATTAAAGTGTATTTGATGAAATTAACATTGGCAAATTAGAAAAGGGCAAAAAAATAACCACTAGGGAATAATATTATACTCCCTTAGCGGTTTTTTAATTTTGTAGATTGTGAATATAGTCACACGAATCGATAAACGTCATGATTTTTATAGTAATCTAGTAAAGATTGTAGAGTGTCTAATTTAATTTTATCTGTCACATGCGTGTAGTATTTGTGAGTAGTGTTTGAATTTTTTGTATGCCCAAGACGATCCTGTATCCCAATTAAACTTGCACCTGCTTCGTGTAAATGTGTTGCATGAGTATGTCGGAGACCATGCACAGTAATATATTTTATCTTTAAGTCGTTTATTGCTTTAATTAGTTGTTCATTTGGAAAATAGGAATCAACATAGTTATTAACAGAGTTAATAAAAATCAATTGGTCTGTTGTTTTTCTAGTGAGATTCCAAGTTGATTTAAACGTAACATTTGTTCTTGTTGCCACTGTTTTAGAATATTTAGTGTTATATCATCAATAACAATGCTACGGTTAAGTTTCCCTCTAGGACGACCAATATTTTTCCCATTATTATGCTTAGAATAAGAATATGCTTCATGAATTTCTAGCGTTTTCTTCTTATAATCAATGTCTGATCATGTTAATACCAATAACTCCCCTTTACGAATTCCTGTTAACATCAGTAAACGTAATAAAGCCTGTGTCATTAAATCAAGAGTTGGTAAATAGGATATTAATAGTTTAAAGTCTTCGATATCGAGATAATTATCGCTAATTTCATGTACTATTTCTTTTGGAATTTTGGCAATATTAAATGGATTTGAATTAATGTATTCATAACGTACTGCAGTGTTCATAATATCCGATGCATAATTAATGATATGTTGAAAGTACTTTAGATTTTTTGATAACTGTAAGGCGAACTTTTTACAATGTCGAACAGTAATTTTTGATACTTTCATATGTGCAAAAAACGGTAGTATATGATTCTTAAAATAGCCTTCCGTTTTAGAATACGTACTCATAACAATCCCAGAATTTTTATAAAGTACATCCCACTCTTCATATACATCTGAAAAAGTTTTACGCATATCTTCAGACCTTTACCCATTATTAAACTCATATTTTATTCTTTCCTGTATTTGGATCAACACCTAAATAAACAGTAAATCGATAAAAGGTAGTCCCGTTTTTTAATTTATACTCCTTAATTGCTTTATGATATTTTGTACTTATAGGCATATTATATTTCCTCCAATTATTGAGTTAAATAGCGTGTTTTTAAATAAAATCATCTAATGCAGTCTTAGAAACTCTACGAATTCTCAAGACTTCTGATATTTCTAATCACATTGTCTGGAAAGTTTTTAAAGTCTTATAAGAAACATTTAGATAGGCTGCGGCAGTCTTTAAATCCATCCATTCACCTATAAATTTGTTTGATTCTACTGTTTCCTCATTTTTACTAAGCATATAAATAGCTCCTTTCAGTGTGATAAATTCTAGTGCTTGCAAGCTAGAAACATAATAGCTAGTGATTTTAAATATTCGAATAGACTTATTAAAAAAATGAAAGAATTTTGGAAAGAATTAAATTACGTTTTAACTGAGTGTGTGGAGATCTATAAAATAATTAAGTGGGTTTATATTTTTTTTTTGATAAATAAATGCAAATAAAAAAGCAAAGGGAAAATTCCCACTGCTATTAGGAATGTCATCCAATAGATTCCATTATTGAATATTGTCTTAAAAATCATAAAAACTATAATGATCTAATTCACGTATTTCAGTGACTATATAATAAAGCAAATGTTTATTATTGTTTATATCTAGCTCTTCGTCTAAATACAGGAGATCTACTAAGTTTAAAGTTATTGGTTTCCAAACAGCATAGATATAGCTAGAATCATAAGAGGAATACAATTCTTTTTTCTATTTCTTCTTTGTTCTCTAGAAAGATTAAATGGTTCACATTAGTTTCAGCATCAAAGATTTCCGTGATGTGTGCTAATGTATACTCACCCGTAAAATCAAGCCCCAAAAATGTGTATAACCCTTCGCCTTTTCATCGTATTTCTAATACAACTTCTTCGGCATCTTCATAGTAGTAAGCATCTTCTTCATAATAATTTTCACTTTTCCACTTATTAATTAAATACTGCTTTGCCAGTACTTTAAGTTCTTCTTTCGTAGATACAAAAAACATCCCTTGAATATTTTCTTCATTTACTTCTAACATTTCTTCATAATAATGCTTTGTATTGTACGATTGTTAAATTCATTGTTCTGTTTTCAATCCTTTCTAATTTTAAATACTATAGTAGAAGGATTCTTTAATTCGAAGGGGAAAAGAGGAAAAAATAATAATTTTATTCAGGATGTCTAGGGAGAAATATCCTAGAAATCCTTAAATATCTTGATAATAAAAGGTTGGTGATTGATAAAAAATTCTTATATGTACAACACATAACATATTTAATTATTTGCGTTATAAGTTCGTTTTTATAATTCAAGTCTCGCTACTTTATCCGCTTTTTTATATGAACAGTTTTTTAAACTTTCTTGATAGTCCTTTCGTTTGTCTTCTGAATTTGGGAGGTTTAAGATTTAATCGTATTCATCCGTTGTAGCTAAACTAGTTAAAAATCGCTTCCAACTTATATCGGCTTTTTGTGTTGTTAACACTTCATGTTCAGTTTAAAGAGGCGATTACCCTATTGATGAAGACAACGTCTGATTCAATTAAACTCGTTATTTTTAATAACTGTTTTTCAAATGGACAAGCAGAAGCTATAACGGAACACATTGACTGTGCAATAGGCATGAATAAAGCCGTCTACGATGATGCTGGAAGAGAATTCGTTGCACAGTTTTATTCTGCTATTCCCTTTGGAAATTCCGTACAAAATGCCTTTGGTGAAAGTTTGTTAAAAATATTAAAATGAGGAAAGTGAGGGGGTAATACCCTTTCTATCCAAATGGCTGTGTCATTGTGGATTTAGAGCATGATAATCCACCCTAACGGTTCACAGTGTAGCGGGGTGGATTATTTATTTACAACAATGTTTTAATATAAGCAAAATATCAAGATGTTTAATTCTATGAATTCTTTTTAGTATGAGGGAGGCGAATATGTATTTTTTACTATTTTTCTTAGTTCTTATGGTATTAATCATTCTAATTGTTATAAAGAGAAACACTAAAAAGTTAGCCCTAGCTTTAGCTGTTATACTGTTTCTGCTTACCATTGGTGGAATTATGTTTATCAGAGATGTTGTACAAAATTTTGCCCCATAGTTACTAACCGAGATCAGAATATAAACAGTAGTATGAAGAATGAAAAGCTCAAATAAAATAGTTGTTGCTCTTAAAGGTGTTATTGTAGATGAAGGCAGCGTATTAATAGTTCAACGTGCAAAAGAAGATAAAATCGGCGGCGGGACTTGGGAATGTGTTGGTGGAAAAATAGAGTTTGGAGAAGATTTAGAATCTGCACTCTTACGAGAAATTAAAGAAGAAGTAGGATTATCTATTACAGTAGAGAAACTTGTATATGCTACTATCTTCAAAACTGATCCAACAAGACAAGTTGTTATTTTGACTTATCTTTGTAGTAGCGATAGTAGTAATGCTATTCTTTCTAAGGAACATTCTAGTTTCAAGTGGGCCACTAAAGAACAATTGAGATTACTATTGTCTCCGGAAATAATAACTGATTTTGAGAAAATAATGTTTTCTCTATAGAAATATTGAATTAATATCATCTTCCTTGAAAATTGACTGTTTCAATAAGTGGTTCATTTACCGTGGAGAAAAATCATAACAAATCATTTACTAAATAATTTAAGCTAGAACAAATAGTTAAGGGGGAAAACATTTGATAAGATATCTTATTAGTATAATTAGCTGCCTTCTTCTATTTTTTAGCGGGATGTACAATAAATTACTCATGGTTTTACATTTCCATTTCTTATTCTCTCATTGAGAGGTTTAATTGGTTTTATTGGTAGTTTATTTTACAAAGTGAAGGAAAAAGAAGCTTAACAACCTTATGGACTGAAGCCTTTTCAGTCCTATTTTTTGCTTGTAACTTTTAAGAATTATATTGAAAAGGATTCTACTTGATCAGTAGAATTGCTCAAAACTCCAAGGTATTGAATATGAATCACATGTCTCATAAAGTAAGGGTATTAACCTTAATCAATACTTATATTTAAAATTGAAGTCCAACAGGGAGAAGTAATTGTTATGTACACTTTATTAAACAATCGCATATGGGACGTATGCCATACTACTATTATTGATGAGAGTTAACAACAAAATTCAACGTTCAAAAGGGATTACTAATAATTTTTTATTATGATGAATTTGATGGTAACCACTACAAAAATGTTGTTATTTTTATTGCAAATAATAAATCAATCAACGAGTTTTTAATTTTAAAAAGAGTATAAAATGAACAATAAACAAATAATTCGTTGACAGCATATGTAAAATTGTTGTAAGTTAAGGTAGACAGAAAGTTTGAAAAGAAAAAGTGTGGTGATTCCTATATACCGATACATAATACCTATGAATCTTAATACTGAAAGGTTAGACCCGCATTACTATGAAATAAAAGAGAAATTAAATATGAAGATTGAGAAAATCAACTCAGTTGAACTATCGGAACTATGTGAAGGAATAACTGATGGTACTCGTAATGCTAAGGATTTTTCTAATGAGGGGATACCGTACATTAAAATTTCAAACATAAATAACCAAGAAATCCAATTTAATAATGTATCTTATTTAGCGAATTACTTAGGTATTGAATCGAAAGCTATTATCAAAAAGGGCGATATACTCATATCTAAGGTAGCTGCGATTCCGAAGGTGGCTATAGTTGATGAGAATGCCGATGGTGCTATCATCAGTCCGGATTTATTGAGATTAAGACCGAAAAATATGAAAGCAAAAGATATAATCTTCAATTTTTTGAATACTGAGCTTGGTCACCTTTCGATGAAACTGGCGGTTACTCCCTCGGTTATACCGAAAATTTCTATTAAGGAAATAGGTAAAATGTTAATTCTGTTAGATAAGCAACCTACTAACGCCTCTACGAATCTAGATATGGAACAAGTGGATTATAAGCAGCTGCTAGAAAACTTTTATAACGTTGACGAGAAACGATACTTAGAAAATCTTTCACCTAATTTAATATGGGTATCGAAAGAGTTATCTCCAGATAGGCTCGATGTCCTCTACTACCAACAATGTAATACAAGGTTGTATATGGATTTCAAAGAGCGATTAAGAAATGAGGAATGGGTACAGCTAAGTGAAGTTGTTGAAATTGTTGATAAAACAATTAGTCCTTCTGAATTCAAAGATCAAACTATTTCGTATATTGGTATAAAAAATTTGGATCGTGAAAAATGGCTAATTCATACAACTGAAAAAGTTCCTTATAAAACAGTTTGGAGCCGTGCGCGCTATGAATTAAAAGCAGGGGATATATTGTTAGGAGTTATCGGTACAAAGATTGGTGAAAAGGAGCAACCACTTGCAATCGTTCCAAACCATTTCGCAAACTCAATTGCGTCCAATGTATTTGTAGTTTTAAGGACTTTTTACTTACCAGAACGATATATACTTTGGTGCCTAACACATCCATTTGTACGTTTACAATTGCGAATTAAGAGTAGAGGTGGGATACAGCCATTTCTATCAATTCATGATTTAAAACAAGTTCTCGTTCCAAGGTTACCAATTAATAAAATAAATGAAATTGACAGTATCTTAGAGAGTTATCAAGGAGGTGATCATCTTGATATTTCATGAATACCTAAGCACACCAAAAACAACAGAACAATTAGTGAATATTGCAAAAGAACACGGATTGAATTGGAATGAGGACCAAGTGAAATTATATAGTTTGCTTGATCCTAATATATATGAAACAGGCTCAGGTCAATGGGCTATTAAAGTTGATGATCGTCGTCAAACTATATTAGGGGCAATTGAAAAAGCACTAGAAAAGCGACCGATGACTAAAATTGACCCCAATATTATAGAACAGTTACCAAGTGATATGATTGTGCCTCATAATGAGGTAATTGAAGTGGCTGTTAGTACAGGGCTTTATGAATCGCCAAGAGAAAATATTATCCGCGTGAAACGAAAATAAGGGAGAAACCAATAATGCAAACATTAATTGAAGAGTTAAAAGAACAACTTATGATGAAGGGATATAGTACATTTTCTGAACCGGAAACACATGAAGAAGATGGCACAACGATTTTCTTAGCCACTGGGGATGAAAAAATTGTTTATGTAAAGGTATTTGACAAGGGTGCGGATTTGTCATTTGAAGTACAAGATGCTGCTTTAATAGAGGCGCAGTATCATGAAGAGGCACCGGATTTTATTTGGGCATCAAATGGTGAAGTGAATTATTATGCCGACTGTATTGAGTCAGATCCACTGGCAGAAATACCAGCTGTTATTGAGGTAACGAAAAAAGAAAAACGACAAGTTTCTAAACAAGAAGAATGGTCAAGAAAGATGTACTCTACTCTTCAAAAGCGATTTGATGATTTGCATGAACGCTTATATGGACCGGGTGGGGCTGATAATATCAGCAGTACGAACGAAGCCATTGATGAATTAAGTAAGCTGCTTTTTATGGAGACTTTCCGCTTGTATCATCAAGACTATGTATTAAGAGAAGGAAAAAATGCAGGTCTGCGAATTTTTGATATTTTAAAGTATCAATACATAAAAGAGAATGGAAAAGAGGCTGTTAGGCAAATTCGTGATGCTTTTAAAGAAATAAAAAATCATGAGGATTATGTTGCAGTTAATGACCTCGGTGAAGAATGTTTTATCTTTAGTGAAGATGAATACATTAGGTTGGAAAATCCAGCAAACTTTATTGCCGCGTTTGAAACATTTCAAGAATTAGATGATTTTGAAGATGAAAATGGAAACCGAGTGAAAGCGACATTGAAAAATGTCAGTGCGGATATTTTAGGGCGTTTATTCGATGTATTGATGCGTGGTAAATATGATAATAAAATTGGTCAAGCTACTTACTTAACACCGAGACAAGTAACTGAAGCAATGATTGAAATGGTTATGCATGATTTAACATCTAACCCAAAAGAAGCATCAAAATTAATCACAGCTGATGAAAAAGGTATTCCTACATTTAGAATGGGCGACATCACTTGCGGCTCCGGTGGGTTCTTAATAAAAAATTATGAAGCAGTAAAAAAATATATGCTCACGCAGTTCACGGGGACGATGAAAGAAAAAATGGAGAAGCATTTTGAACTTATGAAAGAACATAGTTTTGTTGGAGCAGATAAGACGCGAAACATGGTATTAAAAGCTCGCTTAAATATGGCGATGCATGGATTGCCAAAAGCACCGATATTTTGGGTAACAGATTCATTGATGACAGAATCATTAAAGCCAGAAAGTTTTGATTTGATTGTTACGAATCCACCATTTGGATCTGGTTCAGTTTCTAATAAAACGGATGAAGGAAAAGCAATTATTGAACGTTATAGTACTGGGATTGATGAAACAGGTAAACCGAAAAAAGATGGTCTTTGCTTAGGTTCGAAGCCAAATGCTAGAGGTGTTTGGAAGGAAGTTAATTCAACCGATCAAGCAGTACTGTTCATTGATCGGAATTTACAATTATTAAGACCCGGTGGGCAATTAATTATTGTTCTTCCCGATGGAATTTTAAGTAACTCAAGCTATAAGTATGTTCGTGAATATTTAATGGGCAAGAAAAATGAAGTAACAGGCGAATTTGAAGGTGGTAGGGCAGTTGTAAAGGCAGTTGTATCACTTCCAACAGTAACATTTCAGTTATCTGGTACAGGAGCAAAAACATCTTTCTTATATATCAAGAAAAAAGAACACGAAAATGAGAAACAAGGACAAGTGTTTATGGCGGTAGCAGATGAAATTGGATTCGATGTTAAAAATAAAGTAGAAGTGCAATTAGGAAATGATCGTAATGATTTATTAAAGATTGTGGATGCTTACAAAAAAGGCTTTTAAAGGCCCACTCTGTATTCTTAAAATGAAAGGGGTTTTTATATGAAACAAAGTAGTACCGTGTCTAAAAAGCCTTCTATTGTTTGGGCAAATAATGCACTTCTTGATGAGGAAAGGCTTGATAGTAAATTTTATGATGTTAAGTTTATTGAAAAACAGACGAAATTATTAGAATCTGGTATCCCGACAATAAAGCTAAAAAATCTCATGATTAATATGAATGCACCAATCGGCTGGCAAGGAATTCCTTCATCAGCTTATAGAGAGCGAGGGGAGGGTATCCCTTTAATAAGGATACAGAATATTAAAGATAATCAAGTTGATTTAGATACAGTTATTGATATTGATCCGAATATATATTTTGAACAACCTGCAATTCAAGCTGAAAAAAATGATATTATTATTACTAGGGTTGGAACAATTGGGAGACTGTGTAAAGTACCTTGTAATGTAAATAAAGTAGCTATGGGACAAAATTTAACACGTGTTTCATTTAATACTGATGAATTAGATGTGGATTATATTCTTGCATATATGAGTACCGAATATTGCTTAGATCAGATGACTAGATTTGCGTATGGTGGAGTCCAACCATCATTAACAAATAAAAATATAAAGGACCTATTAATTTTACTTCCTAAGTTCGGTATTCAGACGTACATAGGTAATAAAATACGTAATGCAGAACAGCTTCGTGAAGAAGCTAAGCAATTGAAGGAAGAAATAGAGCATATATTCTTGAAAAATTTGGAACTAGAAATGCAAAATGAAACTAATATGGGTCAAAAATACTCTTGGATTGAAAGTAATCAAATTATTGACAGAATTGATGCAGGTTATTTTTCGACAAAGTATTTAATGTTAGAAGAATTAGAGAAAAAATATGATTTTATTTCTCTCTCAGATTTAGTTTTAGAATTGAAAACAGGTAAAACACCTTCAAATGATGTAGATGATAAAAATGGAACTGTTTTAATTGCAGTAAATAATGTTATATCTGACGACCTAGAACTTGATAATAATGTTAGAAAAGTTAAAATAAGTGACCAATTATTATTTACTAGGGAAGGTGATTTGTTAATTACAAGAGTAGGTACTGTTGGGGTATGTAGTATTGTTGAAAATTATCAGGAAGGATTGGCAGTAAGCGATAATGTCATTTCTGTTAAATTTAAGAAATTGGATATTCCAATTAGATACATAGCTGCTTATTTAAATTCTCCAACAGGAAAGTTGCAAATTGAACGTATTGTAAAAGGTGCAGTTCAACCTGTCATTAATTATTCTAGTATTAAAGAATTGAAAATTCCTAAGTTAGATTTTTCTAGTATGAATCAAATTGATCTATTAATAAGGAATTGGAAAGATAATCTATTAAAAGCTAATGAATTAATACAAGAAGCAAAACAAGATGTCCAATTCCTCATAGAAGGCAATTTTGATGAGTCAAAAATAATTGAGACAGAGTGAATTTGGTTGTTGAAGGGAGGGGCGCTTTTTGAATGTAAAGAAGAGTTATCAATGGCTGAAACAACTATACGATTATGGAGAATGTGAGCTGAATGATACATTTTCGTTTCTAAAACAACAAGGCTTACTTGAAATGATACAAAACAGATATGTAATTACTAACAACTGGATTACTTATAGTCAACTATTTCAATCTGAAAAGGACTATCTATTCTCACTCTTCTGTTTTAAGACTAATTATCAAAAATATCTAGTAGAAGATGCACTTTTAACAGCTTTAAAGATGAGTGAGACAAAGGATTTAAAGGGAATTGAAACATTTGTAAGTAATTTATCAAATCTTTCTGCCTATACGGTTTCTGTATTGGCAGAAATTAAAGGAAATAGTGGTTTTTCAAATGCATGTTTGGAAGTTCGATTAAAACCAAAAGAAGAACAGTTTCAAGATTTCAATCGGCTTATCTTTGATGGCTCACCACATTATCAACGAATAATGTTTTATTTAAAGCTTGTTCAAGCATATAAGCAGGAAAACGTGATAGAAGATATTGACCTCGGCAAGAAGATAGATGAGCAGTGGAAAAAGGGAAGGAAGATTTCAGCAGATCTTTCTCTTGCCTCTTTGAAAGAGAGACCAGTGCATACGCTTGTTCCTTTTATCCCTGAACGTAAGATTGATCATCCACAATTTCAGCATATCTTTACTTATCCTTGGAAGGTATTTGTATTCCTTTGTTGCATTGTACGAGAGAATTTTGAAGCACAAGGGGTACAGGCTATTCGCTTTCAAGTGGTAGGGGATGGTGTTGATGTGTTATTAACAGCAAGCAATCATCAGCAATTTAGATATGGGAGCTTTGATGAATTTGCTATTGAATTCTGCAAAAAAAATCAGTACCAATTGTTTCCTTATGAATTGCGCAACTTACACACTATTTTTCAAAACCTTGTTGAACGTAAATTACTTACTGTTGTAAACGATGAATATCGTTTACCAACAACAATAGAAGATGTAATCTATCATACTCGTTTATTTATTCCTCTTATTGCTGAGAGTAAACAGCTACGTGCAAGGTTAGAGCAATGGATCGATGAATTGAGGGAAAAACGATGAAACATATTCGCCTTTCAATTGAACGCTTTTGGATTGAACCGGGTAACTTTGAGTTATGGTGTGAGCAATTATCACGCATACCACATCAAACAGAAGCAAAATCAATGAAAGAAATTGCCTCATTTTACTTAAATAAAGATGTAACTGAAAAAGATAAAAAGCTTGATCGCTCAAAAGAATTGTTTGGATTATTAGGCTATGAATATTTTAAACGAACTGCTCAATTTGAAATTAAAGGTGTATTCTTCCTTGAACGAATTAATGGACATTTACAACTAACTGAGGACGCAAAAAAAATTATAAGTTCCTATAAAAATGATGATGGATGGGAAGTGTTGTTAGCAAGGCAGTTACTACGCTTCTCACCAAGAGTTAGAGTAGTTATTCATATGCTTTTAAATGGTGGATATTTTAATACTAATGATGCATCGTTGGATTTTATTGGGAAATGGCAGCTAGATATGGACGGTGCATCATATCATCCTTTTGCAAGTAATCCGCAAAAAAATGATATGAATCGTTTATTAGCATTATTTAAAGTAGAAGCATTAGGTAATGAGTGGATGAAACTTCTTCTGGCGAAAGAAACTGGGTTGGAAGAATGCTGGTCTTTTATTGGCTCTGGAGGAAAAGAACCTGCTATAACAAATCTAACAGCATTTATGCGCTCTCCTATGCAATTGTTTGAATATCTAGATTGGTTTATTAGAGATGAAGGCGGAAAAGTAATTTTAAATAAAGAAAAAGTCTCTCATGACATAGATAACTTAGGTTCTCTATTTACTATTACTCCAACAGATTCAGTAGATGAAGTACATACATTAAAAGAAACAATTCATTTTCTCTCTGATGATCGCGGCTTTTTCCCACTTGAACCAGTTTTAGAACAAGTTTTAATAAAACATTACCCTTCTTGGGATAAGGGTCTTTCTCGGTTTGTTGATTATTATATTACAGATGGTATAAATAAGGGGATTTTTACTGTAGTTGCACATGAATCAGGTCAACCACGTCATGGTAGAGGTTATCTAGGAAAAAGGGAGTATCAGTTAATAAAGCTTGATATTCACCAATAAGGAGTGTTCAATTCATGAAAAAATCAGTTTGGTTAAAAGAAGGGGTTTCTACCTTTCCTGTATTACAGCCAATGGTTGGACAGCATGATTTCTTTCAAGCATATCAGAATTTTTTAAGTGATATCAAAGATGCACCGATGTCTCGTATTTTTACACTGATTGCGAAATGGGGTATTGGTAAATCAAGGATTGCTTATGAACTCATAAGTGAAGTCCTTGGAATTGATAAAGGTTGGACAATTCGAAATAGTGATGGAGATTTAGAAGAAGTCAGGCTTTTGAAAGAAGATTTTGAAGATCGTATATTACCAATCTATATTCGCTATGAACAAATGAATGAAGATTATCTTTATGGAGACAATTGGGTGGGCTATGGAGCATATATTGCTCTATCAAAACTTGCCAATCAAAATGTTGAAACAACAATTCAGGGCAGTATCATTAAAGATTTGCAAAGTAACCTAATTCCAATTGGTTTTTCACCTCAAAAACTTGGTGAGATTATTGAAAAAGGACAACATTCTCCAGAACAATTATTAGGAGAAGATATTCCACTCTTAGATAAGCTCGTACAAGAAGGAATGAAGTATTTAAATCAATTTTCAATTGATCACCTACATATTATCGTTGATGAAGTGGAATCAGAATATGAATTGTTTAGAGATGAAATACATGAAAACAATGAAGAGCGAAAAAAGAAACTAGATGGTGAAGCGATAAAAGTAATAACGTCTGCCATTAAGCACGAAGATAGCCGCTCTCGGCACCCTAATGTTTCATTCTTACTACTATGTTCTCCAGCAATTGGTGATCAAATTAAGTCACTAGAAGCATTAGATCGTCGTGGAGATAAGCTTGAGATGACACAGAATTCATATGCGGACATCTCCGATTACATTGAGTCGTTACAAAAAGAAGAGAAAATTCGTAAGTATCCTGAAGGGCTAGTTGAAGCGTCTTATACCATTGCTGCAGGGAACTTTGGTTGGCTTAATGTTATTATGGCTCATTGTGATCAATATTTAAACAATCATCCTGATGCAGAGGCGGGACAAATATTACTAGATCTTTCTCAATCAGTACCGCGTTTTAAAGATAGTTTAATTGATATTTCACAACTTGATTATATTGATTCTAGTCCTGTGTATCAACTATTGCTAAAAAAGGCATTATTACGTCAATTACCGGTCCCTAAACAAGAGTATACCGAACAAGAGCAACAAGTATTATTATCAGCAAAAAATCTTCAAGGAATTCCTTTATTTAAAGAATTTATTACTATTCCACTTACTAAAAGTGATCTGGGATTTTATCTTGTAAGTAATAAATATCGCCCAGATGTTGACCATTTCTTTGTAAACGAGTCAACAGGTGAGAAGTTTAGCCTAGATGTTTTAATTCGTAGTTTAGAAACATTTTCTATTAATGCACCAGATAATTATTTTATTATCGGAAAAGAAAAGGAGACTTTTCTTGCACAAGTAAGAACACTTTATCCAAAAGATGAGGTCGTCGATGCAGCTGAGATTTTATTTAGTTATTTTGATCAAAAAAAAGACCAAGTTTTAAAAGAAACGTTTATTGGTCCAAACTTTGCTTTTCTTGAGCGTTTGAATCGTCGGTATGCTGCACAAACGGGTATTGCAAATTATTTGTTATTAGATGAAAAGGATCAAGAATTACAGCAGTTGCTAAAAGAACGTACAAAGGATTATGGAAAAGATATCGAAAGAACGGTTTTAGGTTTTATTCGTTCATTAGAACAAGAATACCCATCTACTGAAACACTTAAAATTAAAGGACAAATTTGTGGATTTAGGAGTCATGTTGAAAGGGATGTTTATTTAGGAGTTCATCCTAAAAAGGTTGTAGATGTCGTTTGGGCAAGTAGATTAGAAAAGCTAAATGATCTTGCAGAAAGTAATCTTCTTGATGTTGGCGTCCATCCAATATTTATATTATCGTCTACTGCTGATACAGAAATTGATATTAACAAGTTCAAACGTGATTACCCACTTGCAGGTAGATGTGTAATCTTTTTTCAAGTAACGAATTTACAGAAAAATGTATTAGAAGTTTTATCTGTTGACCGTGAAGTCATGGACATTCGACCAGTTGCGCATCAATTAGCGACTCCTTTTAAGGCAAAGATTAGAGCATTACGTGATGAAATTGCTAAAGTTTCAAGAGTTTGGTTTGAACATATTGATCAGCAAGGCTATGTATTAAGACCATTAATCTTTACAAAGGCTGAAGAAGACAACCTACCACTATTAGCAGAAGGGTACAATAGGATGTTAATTCATAGTGCAACCTCTACAGAACTAGGTATTAAACAAGGGGTTAAATTCCCTGAGAGTGAAAAATATAATAGATTTTTACAAGTCTTAAAAGCAACAGAAGTTCGAGCAAAGCTAGAAAAGGATGGATATGAGGGTGCTAAGTTATTTGTAAAGACCAATGAAGATGATTATGAGGTTCAAGTGCCTGTAACATTTGCTGCATTGTTAACCTATATAGGGAATACTCGACGTGTTTTTAAAGATATTCAAAATACATTCTTTTTTAGTTCTGTTGATACAATCAAACCAGTTAAAATTGTTGAACAATGGATTTACTTTTTACAAGATTTAAAAGTCATTGAGATTCAAGGTGGCACTCACGCTCAAAATGTAATAAAAGCTACATTAGAATTTCAACGTGATAAAGTTCAGAAGTGGCGTGATGAAGAATACGACAAGTTAGTTGACGAATTTAAACAAACTATTGATAAAAATAGACTAGGAATACTAAAAGACGATAAATATCGTGGTCGTTTAGATTTAATTAATGAAGTATTAAAAGAGATTAATCTTTCTTCATTACAGGTTGATACAGTTAATCCGCTTGATACTTGGAAGGAACAATTAAAGCTACTACAAACTTTCCATAAAGAATGCAATTTTATTTATGATGAAGAACAATGGAATTCAATACCGTTTAATGAGCGAGTAATAAGCACATTAAATATCCAAGACAATGAAATGCCTATTTGGAAAAAACTTCGACTCGTTCAATTGTTCCATGATTATATTTCGACCTTACAAAGAAATATATTGTCCAAATTAAAGGAAAAACTTGAATCAATTAAATCTAAGAGTACCTATAAGGATTATGTTTTACCAATTACCCAATTTACTAATGCATTAGAACGCTATCAGACAGAAATCGAATATGCAAAGGATTATATAAAGTCTTCAAAACGTGAAACAATGGTTGTTCAATCAGATAGCCTAGCACATCATTTATGGTTGGCTAATTACAAAGAGGCAATAGATAGATTAAACACGATGATTGGTGAAATAGGTTTGAAAAAAGAGGGACAAAATCAAGTTGAATGGAAAGAGCATAGTGGTATTTCTGGTCGTTACGATGAAATGTTTGAAAAGTTTAAACAAGTAGTAGATTATTTTGTTGAGAATCAGCCTATCGTTCAGAAATGGTTATCTTATTTTGAGTCAGCACCTATTGATATAAAACAAAAAGTTCAGTCAGACCAACTTGAGGCAAATTATCATGAACTTCAGATGTTTCTTGAAGCTGGATTTGATGAGCAAATCGATGGTTACCATCTGGCGCAAAAAGGTAAACCTATTCAACTAATTGAATACAGTGAGAGGTTATTACAAGAACACAAAAATAACATTACATCTTTAATCTCAATGCTTAATCAAATTGAAAGTTCAATGAGGAAAATTCGTGACGAATACTATGATCAAGAATTGATTGATTCAGTGAACTTGATTTATCGTCTTCAGCATAAATTACCTTATAAGCCGGAAATTGGTACAGCAATCCAAGAAATCAGCTATGAAAAAACAATAGAAACTGTAAAAAAGAAAATGGAACAATTAGATGAAGACGGTAGACGATTCTTTAAGGATAAGAATGCTCAGTTTGTTCGATTTGAATTTTTTAAAGATGTTGTTAAGAGAAAAGCAGATATTGATTGGAAAAGTTATCCAAGGGAAAAAAAGGAACTAGAAAATCTCGGACTAATTAAGACAAAAGTGGTGTTGTCCTAATGAACATCCAAATCGTTAAGAAGTATACAAAAAGAACGGAATATAAAATGTTAAAGAACTGGATAAATGTCGATGAACGACATATCGATGAATTAACGTCTGGTATTTGCGTTATTCCAGCTATTATCATATTGAAACTGTCGGAAGTAGAGTTGCAATCATTAAATAAATGGTGGAGACAATGGGGGAACCAACTTATTGTTTCCCCTCCTTTTCATCAAATGGACGTTGTTTCTTTACTTCAGTTAAAGGTTGATCTGTCACTACAAGAAACTGAAGCCCAATCATTTAACAGCCTTCCTGTTATTGAATCAATTAAGTCTAATACTAAATCAAAGTGGGAACTGGCTAACGGTGAGATAGTTGCTGTTGATTATTTTGAACATTCGGGAAGTGGATGTGTCACTTTAACAACAGTTCCATTATTCGATTATCGTTTATTGCCCAAGCAAGATATATGTAAAAAGTTGTTTTTAGAATTAATAATAGATAATAAAAATGATGAATCCATCCCAGTTCGGGAGCAATTTATACCTAGCCCTGTTCATGAATACATACTGATACTAGCTTCTGCAAACGTATTAGAGCCATCGAAAATATCAGGGCAGTTAAGCAACTTCTTTAAGGAAAACCTATCACATAATGAAGTTTTGGAATTGCTTCAACAGTTGATAGATCAGAAACTTCTAGAGGATTCAGGTGTAATAACAGATGTGGGAGAAAAATATATCAATCTTAAAGGATATAAAGCGTTTGTTCGAGAGATAAAGAGATGGAGGCGTGACGATGGAACATGGAGATAAGAAAAGAGATATATCCATCGCGAATAGTTTAGTTGCAAAGGTACAGTTGGGTTTACCAAGTACAGTTGCTAAACTGGGTTCTAAAATGCGTTTTATTGATCAAATAGCTCCCAAACTTCGTAATAGTGGTGTAATTCGAACGGTAACTAAGAAGGTCCCATTAACTCTGAATGTCACAGGTATTGCGACTGCAAGTAAAACCATCCCTGCTTTTGGTGGAATTCTTTATAGTGCAGGTGCGCTTCGCCAAGATCTTTCGATTCAAGACGGGGTAGTATATCAAACCTATCAAGATAGTTTAGTGGATATTGATGAAGCCGATGACGTTGATGTAACCCAAAAGTTGAAATTTGTTCATATAAATCAGATGTATGATTTGTTAGAAGAATTACTAAATGAAGCCAACAGACCTGAGCTTGTAATCGTAGATTCACCTTTAATACTAGAACGAAGCGATGCACCGTTAGAATCCTATGAAGAACTTCACTTTGACTATATCGCTTGTAAAGAGAGAATTGAACAATTTTGGAAAGATCATAAACATGAGATTTATCCTTTTAACTCTAGTGGTGTGAAAATAGTTTCAGTTAGCTCAAAACGTTTTGGTTCTGTTTTCTATGGATTAACTTCTGAACATACAGAAAAATATATGATTGATTCATTAGTTACACAAGAGCTTTCATCTCTAAGCACCTCTTTTGATAAGATAAAAAAAGTCGGTGTAAAGAAATTATTAAATGGAGTATTAACAAGAAGAACAAGAACAGCTGCCTATGAATTTGACCTTTTAACTTCAGATAATCGGTTAGAACCACAATTTGTTAGAGAGCTTGGGGTAATAAATTTTCATTTTCGTGCAGGTATGAGAACAATGCCTCTTTTGGTTGAAGCGATTGGGCATAAAGAAGACTGGAAAACTGAATCTGTTGATGGGCTAACCTCTGATTTGATTTCATTATATACAATTGATCAATTAAAAGCATTACCTCTTCCACTTTGGTATGCAAGTCATGGTTTAAAGGCTATTAAGACAGGGACAATCATTCAATATTATAAGTCACAAGCACATGAAATGATTAAAAATGAAAACGTAGAAAGTGTATGGACCGAGGAAGTTGATTTGTTTGGGGAGGATGACTTATGAGCGAAGATAAATTTATTGGTAAGTTAATTGGAAACACAGGAAATCCAAACGATTTAAAAATGATTCTCCATGATAGTTTTGTTGCAAGACGTGGGGAGTTTGCTAAGATAGCCCATCAAGAACGAGAGGATGAAGAAGTAACATATGTTCTTGGACGCATTACATCTATCTCTAGGAGTAACATTCTTTATAACAGTGAAATGGGAGATGGATTAAATTCCATTGAATTATTGCCCGGTACACAGATGACAGGAGAAACACTTTTTGGAACGATTGATCTTGTAGGATACAAAGAGGCTAGAACTGGTCAAATTCGTATTCCGAGAAGACCTCTTGATCCCGGTAGTAAGGTTTTAGGAGTCGATTATGAATTTCTTGCTAAATTCTATCAATTTGATGAGAACAAAAGCATTGCAATTGGAAATCTAATTGGTTATGAACGTGGAGAAAATATAGTACCAGTTTATATGGATGTTAATAAATTAGTAACAGAACATTTAGCAGTATTAGCGATGACTGGCTCAGGTAAGTCATATACAGTTGGACGTATTATTGAAAGATTAGTTGCCCAAATGAACGGAACAGTAGTTGTCTTTGACACGCACGGTGAATACGGTAAGGCATTTGAAAAAGGAACTGTTCATTTCAACAGTGATTTAGAACATATTGAGGATCCGAAAGAAAAGGATAATATCCTTTTTATTCAAGAAAGACTAAAGAAGCTGCAAGAAGCAGGGGGGGGTATTAGAGTATATACCCCGCAAATGGAGGAATTTGATTACAAATATGCTGGTAAAAACAATCATCTTGCCCTACAGTTTGACCGTTTTGAAATGGATGATTTTGAAGAAATTTTACCGGGCCTAACGGAACCTCAACAACGGGTATTGGATGTTGCGCTTCGCTATTGGAAATTCAAGTATCCGCATCCACCAAGGGATATTAAAGATTTACGTGAGCTATTGTCTGGTGATTTAGAAGAACTTAAAAGTTGGGATGATCTTTCAGATGCTGAATCACGTGCTTTAAACGGTAGGAGTGCTGCTGTCGCATCTATGAAGTTAAAACGAGTGATTAACGAAGCTAAAAGCTTCTACACTAGAGCAATTGGTGAACCAACCGATATATATAATTTAATTGGAGAAATGAATGAAAAAAATGGCCGATTAATTATAGTCGATTTACAAGGGATATCGGATGATGCAAAACAAATTGTAACAGCTTTAGTGTCTAGCGAAATTATGCGTGCTGCTGCAGATAAACAACGACCAATTCGACCATGTTTCTTAGTTTATGAAGAAGGACATAACTATGCTCCAGCAGGTGCTCCAACTATTTCAAAGAAAATCATAAAGAAAATTGCAGCAGAGGGAAGAAAATTTGGTGTTGGTTTTGCGATTGTTTCCCAACGTCCATCAAAGTTAGATGCTGATGTAACTTCACAGTGTAACACAATTATTACTATGCGTTTGAAAAACCCAGATGATCAACGTTTTATTACAAAAACTTCAGATATGCTTACAAAAGCTGATATTGACGAATTACCTGCACTATCTACAGGAGAAGCATTACTTACTGGTCGTTCTATTCCAGCACCATTATTGGTAAAAGTCGGTACTAAAGCCCTCGTTCATGGTGGTCAATCACCAGAAGTTGTTAAAGAATGGGGAGTCTTTAATGGATAAGGAAGAAATAAAAGAATGGATTATCCAAGAGTTTAAAAATGGCAAGATTCGTGATACTTGGTTTCCGATGTTATCTGTTTCAGGAGTGCGGGATTATTCAGAAACCGTTCATTCCACTGGATTAAACTATATCACTGAGATAGGAAGACAGTTAGATGGATATACAGCAGTGTCTGAGTATCCAGTATATCCTATCAATGGAAATTTTGGACATAGCATAACTCGTGAAGTACGACCTGATTCAATTTGGTATGACAAAGAAGACCTGAAGCCAGTATTAGTTTCTGAATTTGAAAGGTTTGAAAATTCTAAAGCTAAAAATGATAAGTTAAGGGAAAAGATTGAAAACCTATTGATTGCCTATCACCAACTTGGTGGTAACCTTCCCATAATATTATTTGTATATTGGTCTTATAGTGGAATAGTGCCAAAAGATATTGAAAAATATATTTCTATTTTTGATGAAGGTTTCCGATTACCAAATGGTATTTATATTAATGGGATTAATTCATTTGAAAGTGATTATTTGGTTTTTCAAGCGGTTGCTAAAGGTAACAAAGAAAAATTAACGATCAATCAATGGATTCAGGTGAAGTAGTATGGTACGTAAACGATATATATTAGATTTGAAAAAAGATATGGAACTAGGAGACAAGTATGTTTTACAAGAATATGTAAGTGAAGGGACTTTTGGTCAAGTATGGAGAGCGGTTCGGCGTGATGACAGTCAGACAGTAGCTCTAAAGATACCGAAAAGTCAAGAAAAGGGAGATAAGGTATTAGCAGAGGGGTTGAAGCTAAAGGGTCTTTCTCATCCTAACCTTATTCAAATATATGATATGGGCCGTGTTGACGGATATTTTATTATTGAAATGGAATATTTCGAAGGCCATCCCTTATCCCAAGAGCTAATAAGCACTGGCATATCCACTCTTCGTACTTTCCAAACAGTGTATGTAATATTTGAGAGGATCTTAGATGGCTTAGAATTTATGCACGATTTGAAGATAGCTCATGGAGATATTAAACCAGATAATATATTAATTAAAGATGAGCAAGTGAAGATTACAGATTTTGGGACAAGTCGTTTAATTGAAGATATCTTTGTAAAGACAATTGATGGTGCAGGTACATATGCGTATATAGCCCCAGAGGTTGCTAATTCAAAAGAGAGATATTTAAATTCAGATATCTATTCACTAGGAGCTATTCTATATCAATTCCTTACAGGGCAAACACCGCATGATACTTTTCTGGATGTTATTCATAATAAGCCTTTTCCACGTCCAAGAGAATTAAATAAATCTATACATGAAAAAATGGAACAAGTAATCCTTAAAGCCTTAGCACGTAATCCGGAGGAACGTTATCAGACGGTCACTGAGCTAAGGAATGATTTTAAACGGGTCGTAAAAAAGCACCTCCAGCAAGAAACAAATGAAAAGTATGTACCAAAAGCTACCCTTGTTGAAAAAAGGGATGCTCTTGAATTAGCAATAACTAATTGCAAGTTAGGAAAATTTAAACTTGCAGAAAAGATTCTTCAAACAGAGATTGCAAATGATCATGTATATCCCGACTTAATACTTCAGTTAGCGTACGTTTATTTTATAACGGATCGTCGTTTTGAAGCGTTAAAAACAATAGATAGTATTAATGTAAATGCCGTTGAAGAAACCAGAAGAGAAAACTTCATAAACTCGTTGAAAGAATTAAAAGCAAGAATCTTATTCTCAATTAAAAAATTCGAAGAAGCTCAGAAAATCTATCAACAATTAGTACACCAGCAACCTAAATCTATAGATTATCGCTACCGTTTAGCAATATGCTATGGCCTTTGTAATCAGGAAGATAAGGCAATTCAAATATTAGAGTATATAAATCAAGAGACACCGGGAGTTTGGGCAGTAGTTAAAAAATTAGGTTTGGCATATGAGCAAAAAAGAGAGTACGAAAAAGCTAGGGGATATTTTAAATATGCTCATAGGTTAAAGCCTGATGATGAAGAAGTTAAAGCAAGGCTAGAGAAATATGATTTTTACTTGTAGCTTTTAGTTAAATATATTTACATTTATTCATTATTCATAAGGGGGATTATATAATGTATGCTGGTTTTAATTTAGAGATGAGTGACCAATTAGTTCTTTTCAGGCAGACTGGGAATAACATTTACAATGAGCCTGGGACAAAAATAGCTCTCAGTCACACAAAAAGGAGATTGCCTGCGCAATCTCCTTTTTTGTGTGATTTTTTTCATAAGTGATGGGAGGGTTTTACCCTCTCATCGTATACTTTCTTAGGTTGGTCGCCATTAAGGCAAGTCCGATTTCATTTCGGACCTTCGATTTTCCACGAAGTGAAAATCGAGTGAAACCTAAATTCGCCTTCAAAAATCCAAAAACTGGTTCCACATCGATTTTTCGTTTTCGATAAATGGCGCCTGTTTTTGCTTCTGAAAGCGTCGCTTGAATCATTTTCTTCTGTTCTTCCCAATGCGTATTGATGGCCAATCTTCGATTGTTCCCTTCACGTGCTTTCGTACAAGATGAACGGAAAGGGCATCCTGAACAGTCTTCACATGTATATATTTTAAAATGACGTGTAAATCCTGTTTTGTCTGTACGTGTTGAGTCGTATTGATACGTTACTAATTGTCCATTAGGACACGTATAACAATCAGTCGTTGCGTCATACGCCCAATTGTTTGTTTTAAAAGGATCTTTAAGATATTTTCGTTGCTGTTCTTTGCGATACATACCATATGTAATTAATGCTTTACGTTGGAGTGTTTCTATCACGTATTGATAGTTCGGTTCACTACCATAACCCGCATCAGCGACGATATGTTCAGGTAATTCAAAATAATGAGCTTGAATATCTTGTAAAAAGGGCACGAGTGTTTTCGTATCTGTTGGATTCGGATACACCTCATAAGCAAGGACATATTGGTTTTCTGTTGCGATTTGAACATTGTAACCGGGTTTCAGTTGTCCATTCTTCATATAATCGTCTTTCATGCGCATAAATGTCGCGTCGACATCGGTTTTTGAATAACTATTTCGTGTACCCATCTGTTGTAAATGAAGGCGATATTGTTTTTTTCGGACAATCCAATCTTTCACTTGTTTTAAATATTGTTTCGGTGTTTTACATGCAGCGCGTAATTGTTTTCGTTCACTTGAATCAGAGGAAGCTTCCAGCTTTTCTGTATAATCATCAATCACTTGATTCATGTTATAGTTTTTATACATAAAGAGCACTTCCTCGTTATGAAGGGCTTTCGCTTCGACAACGGCCTTCTCTTTCTCAAGCTCCTTACGCTCTGCTAGTATTGCTACCTCACGCTCGTAATTCACTTTCGCCTTCTCTGCTTCAAAAAGACGTTTCACTTCCTCATTTTCCTCAGCATACGCCTGGTATTTCACAACCAGTCCATTTAATGTATCGTTTTTATCCTTGTACTCACTAATCAGGGCTTGATTCGTTTCAAGCATCGCTCCGTTCGCCTTTAGCTTTTCCTCGTAAACGGCTACCCTTTGCACAAAGCTTTCGATTTCTTCACTTTTTAAGCCTAGCTCCTGCTTTAGCTGGTGTGTCTGCTGCTGTAGGTCGGTGATGATGGATTCTTTACTTTCAAGTTTATCGGCAACTTCTTTCACCGCCTGGTCTTTTAAGTGAGTATGCTAGACACTAAAAAACACCTACTCATCGTTAATGAGTAAACGTTTAATTGTTAGTTGAAATCAAATTTAGGAGCAGAACCGCTTTCGTCTTTTAAAACCCACTTAAATACACTGTCTAATAACATCGCATCTTCATTTTTGCTATCAAAAGGCTTTTCCATTTCTAAAATAGCCAACATGTCCATTACAGAAATACATTTAATGTTTCCTGGCCAATAAACATTTTCAATATTTCCTATCCCGCGGTCAGTTGGTAACATGACGACGTACGGTTGAATTTTAATTTTGACACCTAATAAATCTAATTTAGATTTGAAACGTTCTGTTGCCTTTGACATATTTTGTGACATCTTTGTCGGTTTATACGCAAAATTGCCTGTGATATTATCTTCTGCATAAATATATTTATTGTTATCCAACATTTTCCATGTTACATTACCTTGACTATACATTTTTATATCAATTAAAAATAATGTGTTTTTTGTAATGATTAAACAGTCGATATCTGCTTTTAAAATATTGTCTGGCCCAGGAGAAAAACTTGAAGGGTACTGTGCAGACCAATGTGTTGCAAACTTATCTAAGAAATTATTTTGTTGTAAAATTTTCGCAAAGTTAAGTTCTCCTAACGCACCCGATTTAATATTGCCTTCACTAAATCCTGATCCGCTCAAACCAATCCCCGGCTCACCTTTCATTAAAGGTGTAGACTTAATCATAACTTGCTGTAATTTTCTCGGCTCATACCCAGTCATTAAACCATTTTCTTTCGATTTAGCTAGGTTTGTATATTTTTCCATATTCTCTGCATATTTCAAATGTTTTTTACGCTCGATTTGAATTTCTTCTTTTTTAATATTTCTAGCATACGTCAATATTTTAAATTCCCATATGATTAGTGCAAGCGGGAAAATAATATACTGCGCTTCTAATATTTTTATTAATGTAGGATAATTTTTATCTTCTAATAAGGTTACTAATAATTGGATTGCGCCAAAGTTAAATAATGTATAAATAAAAATACTTAACATACTTTTAATTAAACTAAATATATTGATATCGCTATACTTTGAAGGACCATAAAAATCATTCTTTATTTTTTTTATATAATGTTTCGTCTTCCTAAATAGAAAAATTATTATAAAAAAGAATAATAAAAAGTTATCATTAAAAAGAGAAAATATATTCACATTTCCTACTTTAAGTGAATAATAAAATAACCCTCCATAAAATACTACAAATGCAAAAAATATAGATGCATATATTTTATATTTTTGTCCTACGCTCATGATAATGTTACCTCCCTCTATAAATGTTGATATATCAATGGCTCACGCCATTTTTTGGGTGTCTAAAAAATATTTTTCGACACGTACATCTATCTGTATTTTATATATATTGATTTTTTTACAAACTATCCGTACGCTTCGCTAAAGGATGAACCATTAATTGGTAATGATTCTCCTGATCCCGTGCTGTATTTTGATGCACATATGGATCCTTGCGTTGCTTATGATGACGGACCCTCCCATGTCTCTAGGCGTCTATTTGCGCGTACATTCCTTTGTTCGGTCTATTCATAAGGCAGAGGCTGGCGATGCTCCTATAGGTACTCATTTGATTGGTATCAACGGTCAGATGGTGAAAATAATGCCGGCTTCTCCGTGTCATCCTCTTGATTTTGACTTCAGTTGGTTGTACTTAAGTAGCCACTTGAAGCTGAGTGAAATCGTTCATCGTTTGTTGTTCGTTAAACATCGTCTTCTTGTTGCACAAGGCGTGTAAAATCTTTAGTAACTTCCCACATAGAACGACAATGGATTGCTTCTTACGAAGCGGATTCACTGTACGTGTTGTGTAGTACTCATGATAATGCTTAAAAGCTTGATTATGTCGAATGAGAGGTATAATCACACGAAATAGGAGCGCCCACAACTTCCGTCTTCCTCGTTTGGAAATGCGCTTTTGTCCTTTTTGCTGTCCAGAAGAGTTTTCACGTAATGTAAGTCCCGCTAGCTTAATTAATTGGCGTGGATGCTCATATTGCGTTAAAGAACCGACTTCTGAAAGTAAATCGACAATCGTTATATCTCCGATTCCTGGTACTGATGCTAAATAATCATAATCTGTCATTTGTTTCGCTAGCTCTGTGAGCTGAACCGTTAATTCATCTAGTTGAGCTTGCATCAATTTGATTTGTGAAAGAAGTGTGGCAATTTCGTATTTGGCCATCACTAAGCCTTCTGTTAATCCAATTGAGGTTTCTGCGGCTTCAACTAACTGTTTTGCCTTTGGTAGTTGTGGGCTTTTCATCCCATCTACTTGGCGATATAAGAAGAGTAATTCTTCTGGTGACTTCCCTTTAATATCAGAAGGTAATGTCGTCATTTCGAGCACCGCATACGCCACTTTCCCAAACTTCTTAAAAACCTGTGAAAACTCAGGAAAGAAGCAATCTAACCAACGTATTTGTCGATTTTGAAGGGCAGTTAAATCTTCTTGAATTTTTGAGCGCAATGTCGCGCCATTTCGTAATTCTGCTTCCACACCTTCTAAAAAACGAGGATAGCTGAAGCGTCCATCTCGCATTAAACGTGCGATGACGAGCGCATCTTTTTGGTCATTTTTTGTTTGAAGATTATCGTCGAGTTCCTTAGAACGATTGACGTGCATCGGATTAACCATCACAAATGGAATCCCGTAGTTCATTAAAAACGCCGCTAAGTTCATCCAGTAGTGACCTGTTGGCTCAAAACCAACGAGAATATCTTGTTTTTCATGCGCCGCTTTTAACGCTAGGAGCCGCTCGTAAAAGCCTTCAAATCCTAAGCGTGTTTGCAGGATTGGAAATGATTTTTGAAGCACGCGACCACGATCATCTACCGCACAAGCGAAATGTTTGTGCTTAGCGATGTCGATACCAATCACTAGAGTATTTTCAGAAACTTGATTAATTTTTTCATTCGTATTAGGATTCATTGTTATAAGTCCTCTCATAGATGTTCGAGTCAATTTGCCGTTGACAATCAAGCATCATACAAGAGGGCTTTTTTGTTTTCAAGTCCCTGAAAATGTTTCTAACAGGAATGCTCCTGTTTTATATAAACCTAGAGGGAAAACTATGTAAAAACTCCACCCCTCAATCATTATTAAACGAAAATATATATACCACACAATAATTATATTATAAAATAGTTAACAGATGGAATAAAAAGTAATTTTCATTTAGTTAAATTCATAAAGGTGGGGTAAAATGCCGGAAATATTATTTGAAATTTTAGTGATTTTATTAATACTATTTTTGCTATGTGTTTTTGTTCTCTACTTAATGTATAGAGCATTCATAAAAAAACATATCAATAAATTTAAAGCTAATAAACGTATGAAACAAGAGAAAGTAGAAAGAGCAGCTGCACAAAAAATTAAGGACGAGAAAAAGAAAATTTATGATATTATTCCTGAAGAATCAACGGAATCATATCAACAAGAAGCCAAGGCAAGTAAGGAAACTTTTAATAGTTTCGCACCATATCATCTTAATTCGGCTAACGTAATTTACCCATGTTCATCAAATACTGAGCAATGTATAGTGCCAGAACATTTACATGCCAACGATATTACCAAACTATATTACGAATTAGTGGAAAGTAATCGCTTAGAAACTAAATTCGATGATGAAGTCGTAAATACAATATTAAAAGATAGCAAGTGCTCAAATTTACATCTATTATCTACTTCAATAGAAAACGCATCTAAACTGATACTATGTCAAGAAAATGGACAGAGGAAATTGAGATTTCGCTCTGAATCTATCGCGCTATCGCTTGCTCGCCTCACAAATAATTTAAGGGGCGTAACCCTTAAATTATTTGTGAGGTTAAAAGGGGTAGATTATATGACTCTAGCTTTCTGTAAAACTTCGAAATATTGCTTTTCGTATGCAACTGGCGACATATAATTTGTATATGAGTGGATCCGTTTGTAGTTATAGAAACTAACGATGTATTCAATGATACTTTTCTTGGCTTGATCTCTCGTTTTATACTTTTCGTGAAAAACTAGTTCTCGTTTGATCACGCTATGAAACGACTCAATACATGCATTATCGTAACAGTTTCCTTTTCTGCTCATGCTTGTGATGATTCCGTTAGTTCGTAATACTTGTTGGTATTCCTTCGATGCATACTGGCTCCCACGATCAGAGTGATGAATAAGTCCAGAAGTTGGAGATTGAGCTCTAATTGCCCGTTTTAAGGCAAGAATCACTAACTCTTTTGTCATCCTCGCATCCATCGCCCATCCGATAATTCTCCTTGAAAACAGCTCCATAATTGTCGCTAGATACAACCATCCTTCACTTGTCCATATATACGTAATATCCGCTACCCATACTTTCCCAGGTCGGTCTACTTTGAATTGCTGGTCTAATAGATTCGAATAGATTGGTAGATTATGTTTTGAATTCGTCGTCGCTTTGTATTTTTTCACTGTTTTTGAACGTATTCCTTCATTTTTCATAATTCTCGATACTGTTTTTTGTGATACATGGACTCCTTCCGAATTCAATTGTTTTGTGATTTTAGGACTACCATAATTTCTTCTGGAATCTAAATACACTCGTTTTATTTGGCTTGTTAACTTTTCTTTACGCTCTTTTTGCTTACTTTTTGGGCGGTTCAGCCACTCATAGTAACCACTTCTTGAAACACCTAATACTTCGCACATCTTTGCCACACGGTATTCGTGTCGGTGCTGTTGAATAAAGTCATAAATTACTTCTGGTCTTTTGCAAAGATGCTCATAGCCTTTTTTAAGATGGCATTTTCCTCTTCTAGATCACGGATTCTTTTTTGTAACTCTTTATTTGCCTTGTCCTCTGGTTTTAAATTTCCGCTACCAACAAAAGCAGCTTCTCCATCTTTACCAAATTTTCTAACCCAGTTGTGTAACGTTTGTTCCGCAAGGTCTAGCTCACGTGCAACTTCCGCAACTCTCTTGCCACTTTCAACTAACTGTACTGCCTCTAATTTGAATTCTTTGTCGTAACTTTTTCGATTGGTCATTTTAGACACTCCTAGTAAATTATTGAGACTATTATACTTTATAAACTCCCAATTTACTGTGTCCATAATTTAGACTATCATCAAACCTATTGAACTAATTATTAGTACACTCGGAGAGGTTCTTCTTAAAGCAGATGTCGAAACAATTAAGTATAAAAAATTGAGTAATGATTCGCAGAGATTTTTATTTGAACATAACTTACAAGATATCGTTGCGGATATTGTTTCATATGACTACAAAGAAATATTTGAAAAAGTAAAACATACTATTCCTCCAAATATTTTGGATTCAGGCACTTTGTACGGTGAAGATCGAATTACATTAAACAATGATAAATATTTTAAAAAAAGCAACTCTATTGAAAATAAAATAATAACGAAGCTAAATGAAATGTCCGATGATTTAAAATCATATAAACAAGACGCTAATTGGGGTATTGATTACGAAATAAAATTCCATCGATATTTTGGCTGGATGTATTTAGCTTTTGAACGCTTTGCAAATGACTATAATATTAGTCAAATTATTACGCACCCTTTATTATATAAACTAGAAGAAGAAATCAAAGAGTTAATTATTCCCGTGTCGAACGAACAATTACAGGCACTATTAAATAATTTTACTTTGAAAGATAGTTTTGTAGAAAAAGGATTAAAGAAGGCTAGCCATTTTAATTTTTTACCAAGAGCTGATTTGACTGATGAAGCAAATAATAAATTAAGTTTATGGTATGAAAACAATCGTCAATTCTATTTGAAATATATACAAATTTCACCTGAGTTTAAAGAGCGTATTGCGATGATTATACGTAATGAAATGGTTCGAAGAGATTTATAGTACCTTGTACGGAAACAATTCTGGAAATTCACTAAGACTTAATATTAATACAAAATACGTTTACTTTGCCGCTAAGTAAACGTATTTTTATAAATTGTAGTAAATAGTGTGTGTGCCTATGTACATTAGATTAACCTTTTGTAAAACAAGTATTGCGTATCTCTTCTATATAGACGGTGATTAAAAAATATATTTAAATCTTTCTTCTCCTATTTCCTGTATACTGAAGTTACCAGACAGAAAACGGAGAAAAATCATGCGTAAAATCACACTTATTCCAGAAGAAAACATCCCAGCTGCTTTAGAAGAATTAAAACTTGCGATGAAAGAAGAACAGAACCAGAACTTATTCGTTCGCTATCAAGTGATTTATATGTTGCTTTCAGGCGAGTCTTACGAAAAAATTATGGATTATACGGGTCTTTCCATTGCGACACTCTTCAACTATCGTAAAGCGTATTGTGACAAAGGTATTTCTGGACTTGTACCGAAAAAGCAACCAGGTCGTGCGCGCTTTTTGACGGCTGAACAAGAAGCACAAGTCATCTCAATCATCGTCAATCAAATACCGAAAGAAGTTGATTTTCCGGTTGAAATGAATTGGACAGCACCGCTCATTCGCGATTGGATTAAGCAGACCTTTGATGTGTCTTTTTCTGAACGTGGAACACGCGATTTACTGTACCACTTCGGCTTAAGTTATACGAAACCGACGTATACGTTAGAAAAAGTGGATTTAGAGAAACAAGTGGCTTTTCTTGAAGCATTTGAGCAGGTTGAATTTTTGTCTGCATACGTGATTTTCGTAACCACTGATACATACTTTGAACCGGTACATTTTCTTTTGCACACCAAGCGGCAACGCTTGCTTCACCGCTTGTGTGATATGTTTGAATACGAGATTGCCACATCAACTGACGTTCAAATCGTTTCATAAAAAAACCTCCAACTTCATTCATTTTTATGATTGTCTCATGGCCATGGAATTCGTTGAAGGTGTGCTATATTTGGCGCTTACAATTAACTTTAAACGTGTACATTGAACGCCTTAAATCATCTATAAAGTCGCAAAGTATTATCTCTATTTTTTCTGCATACTTTACATTCGAGTTTTCTAAATACTCATCTTTAATTTCTTTCAGCAGCCTGAAATTTTACATAACGATCTACCTTGGTCCGAACAAATTCAGGCCACATGTGCAAAATAGCCAACTAGCTGAAAAATTTTTCAGCTAGTTGGCTATTCGTTGTGCGTACCGTAAAGGTGCGCTATTTTTTATATTTCGGGCTTACAGTATAGATTATATACTTGTTACTAAATCACGATTCCTATTTTTTCTTTTTCTTCTTTAAACGAACGACTGTATTTGTGATATGTTCGTCTTCTAAATAATTCAAAATACGATATAGATTCTGTATCGCTTCTAATGCTGAGTAGTTAGTAATGATAGCATAGCCAACTCCAGGTAACTCTTTTTTTGATAATTTTGTTGAATAATCACCTTTTTTAAACGTATATTCAGGAATATTTTGTTCAATCCATAGTTTCGCCTCATGATTTTTATTAAGTTGCTCTAAAAATGGTAAAATTAAACGTTTTTCAATTCCTGCTGCCTTCATATTCGGTAATTGTTTATAATCTTGTAATAATGGAATATAACCTGGATTTTTTTCGAATACTTTTTTATACATCTCAAATGCTAAACCATTCGCTGACTTTGATTTCAGTTTTAGACTTTCATTTGACATATCAAAGACACCATAATCAGCAGCAGAATAATCCATTATTTCATTTAGTGGTACTTGAATGATTTCTTCAATTTCTTCTGTTACTGTCTCGCTAGTTATATTTGTATAAGATAAAGTTGTCGAGAATAGTTCTAAAACGTCGTTGTCATGTTCATTGTCTCGACTAATTTCCTCAGTTGTTTTCTTTCCAAATAAATAAAAGCGGAGCGAGCGTAAAAATAGTACATGCTTTCTTACATTCGTTTTAGAATAGGGAATGTTTTCATCATTTAATAGCTGTTCAACTTCCTCATCTGATTCAGCTAATAGCATATTAAGCTCACCGATATTTAAACAAAAATATCTGTATAACGGCTCATGAGACAGTTGCATGCATAATAATGCAATTAATTGACCACGCTGTTTTTCATTTTGATCCGCATCTGCACCTCGGAACATAATATTCGAAATTAAGTAGTAAGAATTTAATAATCTTTTTACGCCACGAGGGTTATTGCCAATACTATGACGAATTAAATCATGTAAATTTGCAAAGTTTTTAATTTCAGGTAGGTTCTTTTTCAAAAAACCTTCGAAATTATAAAATTCCATCGGAATACGGAATGGGACTTGAATCATCTTATCGAAAAAATTATGGGCTTTTTCATCGTCCATATCAGAATCACCATTTTTTAATTTTACACCTTTTGTCACGATTGCATAATCGACTGATAGAACAAATACACAGTTTGGAACATCTAAAAATATTTTAATGACTTCTAGAAGATTGACAGCAATGATAGGGTTTAAACGATCTAAATCATCGATGAAAATAGCTATACGCTTATTCCTATTTTCATCGCTTTTACTTTCATTAATTCTATACTCAACAGCTTTAATAAATTCATTTTTCAAACCTTCGATTGCTACAGCAGAATCCATTTGTGTCGTTCTATCAAACGCATTATTTTCATCGCTTTTCAAAGATATTTCAGCACTTTGAACCATTGGAATTGTGCCTGTAAGATAAGATGAAAGTACTTGTGAGACGACTGTATTTGTAACACCTGACATTAGCTTTCCTATTATTTTAGCTGAAGAAATAATACCGTTTTCTTTTTTTGCCCCTGGTTCGTACTCTTCCGCTTTACTTAGCACTTTTGAAATCGACATGCCGTAAAGTTGACTAATAACATAACTTAAAAAAGACTGAGATAAATTTTGTGCTTGATTAAATTGTGCATATTTCCAAGTGTTAAAAACGATTGTAATTACTTCGTCATCTAGATGGTTATTTTCTTCATCATTTAATTTTTTCGAGCCATTTCCCAAAGGCTCACTTTTTTCAAGATGGTCAATCACTAAATTCATAAATGAGGTTTTACCTGTTCCCCAGTCGCCTTGTAAAGCTATTGTCATCGGTGTTGCACAAGTACGTATAAAATCTGACAATCCCTCGATATAATTTGAAATATGTAGATTATCATCCGCTAATTTTTCAATAGGTAAATCTGTAACACCCTTATAATTACTTTCTATAGCTGCATCTAGTTTTTCATTCATACGCTCACTCCTCAATTTATTAAAGTCGTTCGCACTTTTATAACGAAATAAATACCTTCACAATAAGTGAATAATTTTTAACTATCTCACCTCCTCACTCATAATTTTTTCGCACTTGCTTGATATCTTCTTTAATATCATCTACTAGCTGTGCTGGCTCAATGACACGGAAATAAAGCCCGTATTGTAGTGCCCATTTGCGTAGTGCATTGTAATTTACTTGGATTGTCGCTGTTATCTCATCTTCTGTTTGATTGGAAAAAGTAATGTGTTCCTTTCCAAACCAGTCAATAAATTCTGTTAACAACTTTTTTTGAAAACGAATAGAAGCACGAATGAGTTCGCCTGAAAATAAGTAAATATGTTGCTTCATATGTTCTTGCATCAGTAAACCTTGCTCGTAGCCGTCAATTTTTTTAATAGGCTTACGTTCTACCGGTTCAATGATAACGTCGGAAATGCGATCGATGCGGTAGTAGGACATATTGTTGTAACGGTCGTTATTACAAATTAAATAATAGCGTCCATTTGTTGCAACCATTTGGTACGGATTCATAACATATTTTCGAATTTGCCCATCCTTGGATCTTTCGGGCTCAAATGAAATTTTGCCCACAGCGTTGACGACGTAGCGATTGTACGTAAAAGTTACTTTTCTCATCGTACTAATGGCTTTGTCGAGATGATTGATATTTTCAAATAGCTGTGAATCGTCCAGCCCAATCCCATCATCCGCTAAAATATGATTTTTCCGCTTTTTATAATGATTGCCCATCATTTTCTCAAGTTTATCAATAAGCTCAGTTTTCATAGTTTTCGTCATATGTTTGGAAAATAAAATCCCATCAATGACCAGACGAAGCTCACTTTCTGTAAACGGGTGTTGATAATAATAGTCCGTATACACATCAAATTCTTCTTTTTCGCCAGTTTCTTTATTTATAAAGCTACGTTCAGTGCGCTTTGCATCAATGTTGTCCGTATAACGTCGTAGCTTTTCCAAGTTGTTTTTGACCGTTTTGCGTGAGACATTTTTATAATGAAAATGCTGCTCAAGTATTTCGATAATTTCTTTCTGTGAGAGACGATTTTTGGAGTTCGAATATTTTTGCAGCAGCGTTAATAAGTCGAGTAGTAGTATGTTGTTGTCTTGTGCCATTGTATTCACCCTTTACAGTTTAGCGGATGTGATATGAACGGTACACCCCGAGTTCATAATCACCAAATATATCATAGAGAACGACATCGATTTCAGCTGGGTCGTAGGAAGAGTCTAAAAAGTATAGAAGTCGGACGTAATGATATTTTACTTCTAACAGCTCATAGTATTCCACAAACTCTCGGTCGATAAAGGCAGGGATATGTTCTTTCACCATATTTTTTAGCTGTACTTCGATTTCGTGCAATGAACATTCATCGAAATGTTGTTCATAATCGGTTAGTAGTCCGTATCTTTCCATAAACATCCTTTTCTCTCAGATTCGAGCCACTTGGTAGTCGGCAAAGTTGTCGATTTGTTTTAGTTCCTTTTCGTAATGTCGAGGTGCATTCATACAATCATCCTTTCGTTTATTATAAGTGAGGTGGTGTTTTTTAACAAACCGACCTTTAGCCAATCCAATGCAATTCATATGTTTCGAAGTCTCGTAGCAAGTCAGAAATTTTTGTTTCTAACAGTTCACGTCCGTCTAAATGGACGCTTTCATATAAACAGTGAAAGTGCACAAAGTTCTGTTCAATATCGAATATTTCATAATCGAGTTCGAGTTGCTGTTTTAACAATGTGACGATTTCTTTCGTCCCACGCTCAGTGAAGTAAATTTTTACACAGAATAGTGAGACTAAATTGAATTCAAATACGGAACACGGCCAATGTCCCCATCTTTTCATAAATTCCTTTTTTTCATTACGTCCATCAAATTGAAGTTGGTTTGTCGTCATCATACATTCCCCCTTAAATCGTTATACAATTAGCATAGCAATTCGGATGTATCGTTTTTGATACATAAATCATAAAATTAAATAAATTTCATGAAAAAATCCTTAAAAGCGAAATGTACTCTAGCTTTTAAGGATTTTATTTTTAGCGAAACAATGCTGATACTTCTGCCTGAAGCTCACCGATTAGTGAAAACTCAGTCTCATATTTTGAGACAGCGTTTGCGATACTTATGTAATACCATTGTTGATCGCTTTTTCCGCGGTTAAAGCGAGACCAAATGGAATCACCATCGCGTTCAAAATCAGCACAGATCGAACGTAAATTATGTAGTTTATCCGCTACAATAACTTGAATATCTTCGAGAGATTGCGTTGCGAGCATTTCAATTGTGTGCTGCTTACGTTCCTCCCAAGACAAGCTTTTATCATGTTCAGAAGCCATCACAACAAGATGCGCCACTTTTTCCCCGAATTCATTCGTTAATTCATCAAGTGTCGTATTTGTATCCTCTAACGTATCGTGTAAAATCCCTGCTGCAATTACTTCCTCAGTGCAGTTCGCCTGCTGCAAGTACATGCCGACCATGAAAGGATGTGTAATATAAGGAATTGTCGTACTTTTACGGTATTGATGTTCATGTTTTTGTGCGGCGAAAATCATCGCTTTTTCGATTAATTTCATATAGATCCACCTCGTATCATTTTTTGGAAAACTCGTTCTCATTTATTTTACTATTTATTCATTAGATATTTTTATATACTTCATTTTGAGAGCTTCTTTCATTTTCCATACGTTTAGCATAGCAATAACAATGTATCAATTTTGGTACATGATGCATGTTTTAAAAAAATCATGGAAAACCTCTTCATGAGTCAAAAATGATACATAGAGTTTAGTAATATGAAAATATAAATACTATATGAAAAGAGGAATTCTCGTGAACAAAGAAAACTTATTTGAAACAAATTCAGATGTAAAGAATGATGTATGTAAATGCGATACAGAGTGTACTTGTGGAAAAGCTACAAACATTTTCAAGCAATTTTCAGAAGAACACTTTCTTCCAACTAGCACAATGATCATTGAATGGGATGATGAGTTTGAGGAACTGATTGACTATATTGGATTTGATGATGAGGAATTTTTAGATGACGACGAGGACTCGATTAGACCGAGTGTAGCGAAAAAAATACCAGTGATAACGCCATATGAAATTGAACGAAGAAAGTCTGACGTGAAAGGAACAGCATATTTCAATAATGATTATGCGATTGCAAAATGTCATCTAGTGATTACAGAAGTCGCCTTCAAAAACGAAGAACCGGAACAAAGTATTATTGGTTATGTAAAATATGCCACTGAAGGGAATTATGAAATACTTGAATTACGCAACGATTATGTAAAATTTATTGCCCACTACGAACCGCAATATTTTGACGGTGATGATATATTGAATTACTCATATGAAGTGTTCGGAAACGAAACGCATGCCATTGTTTGTGTAAATTATTTATAGAAGAAAGTGGAAATTTAGTGTTTGATATGGTAAATCTAGTTATAGATATTATCGGAAAAATTTGAAATTCAAGGAGCGATTTTATGAACTATACTATTACTAAAAACCAATACGAATCTCTTAAGCTACATGATTTAAATTTTGAAAAAACTGCAGATAAGTATTTAACGAAGGAAGAAATTACTGCGATCGGCTTTCAAGAAACATTATATTTAACAGCGGAAGAAGGAGGAAGCTATGCTAATTTTAGTAGCTTTGCCTATTGGGAAAATCGAAATATAAAGCAAGCTTTTTATGAGGCAAGGGAAAATCTAAAAGTTCTTCAAAGTTGGAATCTGCTTCAAGAAGAAAACGGACAATTAAGAGCAGGTTACGTTTTACTTGGTGTAAATGCTGGTGCAAAAGGAATGGGTATAAAAGGAATTGAAACATTCGAGCATTTCGAAATGTTCCAGTTACGTAGTCTAAAAGATAACGACAACTATAAACGAATACCCAATGCAATGCGTTATAAAAATGCTCTCATTAAGACTGGGAATGAAAAGTTCTATAATGAGGTTGTAAGTGGCACTTATATGACCGATTTTATTAAAGGATTCCCAACTAATTATGGTCCCGACATTCCTAAAAAAATAAAAGAAATCGGACGGGAATTAAATTATACGGAAGATCAGTCTGAGACATTCTACACAAATGTTTGTAAGTTATTTGGTGAAATTTTAGTTAATGAATTAGCATTGCTAGGTGGACAAACACACACATTAGTTGTAATGGGGAAAAATAAAGAAACAAATGTAGTGAATGAATTTCTTCGACGCAATGGTTTAGACGAACAATATAAAGTCACCAATATTAGTCACTATTCAGGTTCGCCAACACATATAGAGTTGGCAAATGAAATAATACAAGCATTCCAACAAGTTCGTCATTCAAAATCATCTTAAATCCACTTCTTTTAACCCAAAATATGTAATAAAGAATATTATTTTTATGATTTAATTCGTCACCACCTGTACTGTATGTTTATGAAATAATGTTTTGATTATTAACCTTAGCAACGAAGCTCATAAAAACTAAAAGTAACCACTTAAAAGGCTCTTAATTTTTGCGAAGTGTTAATTATCCAGTATTCGCCTTACTAAATTGGTCTAAGAGAATAAAAAATGAATAAATTCGCAATCCTAAAGGTGACTAGTAGGTCTTCCATGATAAATGATAAGAGGCTGGGACAAAAATAGCTCTCAGTCACACAAAAAAGGAGATTGCGCAGGCAATCTCCTTTTTTTCGTGATTTTTTCATAAGTGATGGGAGGATTTTACCCTCTCTTCGCATACTTTCTTAGGTTGGTCGCCATTAAGGCAAGTCCGATTTCATTTCGGACCTTCGATTTTCCGCGAAGTGAAAATCGAGTGAAACCTAAATTCGCCTTCAAAAATCCAAAAACTGGTTCCACATCGATTTTTCGTTTTCGATAAATGGCGCCTGTTTTTGCTTCTGAAAGCGTCGCTTGAATCATTTTCTTCTGTTCTTCCCAATGCGTATTGATGGCCAATCTTCGATTGTTCCCTTCACGTGCTTTTGTACAAGATGAACGGAATGGGCATCCTGAACAGTCTTCACATGTATATATTTTAAAATGACGTGTAAATCCTGTTTTGTCCGTACGTGTTGAGTCGTATTGATACGTTACTAATTGTCCATTAGGACACATATAACAATCAGTCGTTGCGTCATACGCCCAATTGTTTGTTTTAAAAGGATCTTTAAGATATTTTCGTCGCTGTTCTTTGCGATACATACCATATGTAATTAATGCTTTACGTTGAAGTGTTTCTACCACGTATTGATAGTTCGGTTCACTACCATAATCCGCATTGGCGACAATATGTTCAGGCAGCTCAAAATAATGAGCTTGAATATCTTGTAAAAAGGGTACGAGCGTTTTCGTATCTGTTGGATTCGGATACACCTCATAAGCAAGGACATATTGATTTTCTGTTGCGATTTGAACATTGTAACCGGGTTTCAGTTGTCCATTCTTCATATAATCGTCTTTCATACGCATAAATGTCGCGTCGACATCGGTTTTTGAATAACTATTTCGTGTACCCATCTGTTGTAAATGAAGGCGATATTGTCTTTTTCGGACAATCCAATCTTTCACTTGTTTTAAATATTGTTTCGGTGTTTTACGTGCAGCGCGTAATTGTTTTCGTTCACTTGAATCAGAGGAAGCTTCCAGCTTTTCTGTATAATCATCAATCACTTCTTCTAATGTCGAAGCGACTTGTTCTAGCTCTTCACTAGACAAAGCATCGTCTTGTTCCTTTTGAATGGCAGGCAAAATACGTTCTTCTACGAGTTGCTCGTATAAGGCATTAGACTTTTCAATCATACTAGCTTGATAGTTTTCAACCGACTTCTTCCATACAAAAGTGAACTTATTGGCATTCGCTTCAATTTTTGTACCATCAATGAAAATCGCTTGTTGGTCAATGCATTTTTCTTCAATTAATCGACAACGGAATTGAATAAAGCATTGTTTTAGAAGTTCTTGCATCTGTGGATGAACACGAAAACGATTAATCGTGCGATAACTTGGTTTGTAACCTTGTGCTAACCACATCATACGTACACTATCTTTTGTTAAATCTTCCATGCGGCGACCTGAAAAAATAGATTGTGTATAGCCACATAAAATAATTTTCAACATCATTTTAGGATGATAAGAAGGACAACCTGTCGCTTTGTAGAAAGGAGCGAAAGCTTCTTCTGGAATACTTTCAACTAAATGATGGATTGAAAAAGCAATATCCTTTTCAGCTAGTTTCATTTCAAAATCTAATGGTAAAATCACTTGATTCATGTTATAGTTTTTATACATAAAGAGCACTTCCTTTTATTATTTTTGTGGTAGGACACTTAAATTTTAACAGGAAAGGCTCTTTTTTTATATCCGTTTTTTTGTTTTGGATGGGCGTGTGGGCGTGACTTCTGCGGGAACAGCACGAGCTGAATATCCATGTTGGCGATTCATCGCCAACATGAGATGAAGCCGTGCCCGCGAAAAGCATCGCCAAAACGAACATCCGCAGACAGACCAAAAGAGCTTCGGCATTTTCATGTGCCAAAGCTCTCTTGCTTTTAGCTAGGGTTTTGTCCCAGGCTCATCCCTTTTACGTTTTTAAATACAGATGATGAGGGCTATTCTTCTAATAAAGAAATTAGAACCACCATTTAGTAAAAAATCAAAAAAATTTTCAAAAAAGGTGTTGATGTATCAAAAATGATACATCGTAAATGTTAGTCTTAATGTAGAGGTAGATAGTACTTGATTGAAATAAAAAATGATATTTGGAGGATGAATAGTATGAAAAAAGAATACGCTAAAGGATATGAAACATTCGAAGACTTCAAAGAAGGTTATGAAAAATTCATCATGAAATTAGAAAAAATGACAGGTCAGCCAATTGAACAATTTGTTAGTGAATATGAATTTTACAGAGAGGGGATTAGAGATAGCTTCTATGATGGAACGCTTTATAGAGTGGAAATTGAATTCACAAAAGAAGGAATAGAAGCAGGGGTTATGGATGAGCTTTGTGAAAATAATTACGTGCTTTCTAAAAGAGAAAATGCCATAACCATTCTTCAGGAAGTGTCAATAAATGAAGGTCTGTATGAAATAGAAAATGATATGTTTTATACATTAAAAGACACATTATATGGTTTTTATTCTATTAGTGATTGTGTATTAGCTGAATATAGATATGAAGATTAAAAATTTACCGTAAACTAGTTTATGTATCAAAAACGATACATAGTTATAGGTATATTAGAAATAGAAATAGCCATTTAATGAACAACTCTACATCATTTATTTAGAATAGAGGAAACATAGTGGAACATGATTTGTTAGAAAGTAACAAATGGACATGTCATCTATATTCGCATTAAATGAGCCTTTGTACAATAAAATGTGAATCATTAGATGAAATTAAACTCGCGTTAACAGAAGAAATTGAATACAAAGCAAAGTTAACGAGGGTGAATTAATGAGGTAGTTATAGTCTGGGTGTGAATAAATTTGATAAAGAAATTCGTCAAATACTTACCTTACCCAAGCGTTATTATTTAGCAATTGACAATAAAATTAAAGAAAATAAAAAGGGATGTTCTCATGAACACAGTAATTACAAAAAATGAATATCAAGCACTAAAAGAAAATGGATTAAATTTTCAGGAGGTAGCAAAAAAGTATTTAACAGAGACAGAGTTAAAAGAAATTAATTTTCTAGAGACATTAAATTTCAAGCCTGAAGAAGGTGGTAGTTTCGCAAACTTCAGTAGCTTTGCTTACTGGAAAAATAGTATTCACAAAAAAGCGTTCGATCAAGCAAATGAAAATATTCAATTACTACAAGATTGGGATAAAATGCAAGAGGAAAATGTAGAATTAAAAGCTGGCTATGTACTATTAGGTGTTAATGCAGGTGCAAAAGGAATGGGGATAAAAGGATTAGAAACGTTTGAGCACTTTGAAATGTTCCAAATTCGTAGTCTAAAAAAGAACAATAAATCTACTGCTGTTAAAAGTCCTATTCGATATAAAAACGCCTTAATCAATACTGGCAATGAAGCATTCTATAATGAAGTGGTAAGTGGCACTTATATGACAGACTTTATAAAAGGACTGCCTACACCGTATGGACCAGATATTAAAAAGAACCTGAAGAAGATTAAAACTAATTTAAAATACAATAATGCACAGTTCAAAAATTTCTATTCTAATTTCTGTAAACTATTTGGAGAAATCTTAAATACAGAATTACAGTTACTTGGTGGAAAAACACATACATTAATAGTAATGGGTAAAAATCCAAAAACATGCATAGTGAATGAATTCTTAAAAGAAAGTGGACTGGATCAACAATATAACGTCGTAAATATTAGCCACTATTCAGGTAGCCCAAAACAAGTAGATTTAGTAGAGGAATTGAAAAATGCTTATTCTATAAAATAAACAATTATAATGGAATGCTAACAGTTAACTAAATTAGCATTCCATATTATTTTTAAATTTAACTAATGTATGAAAAAAGAGAATCGCATGAATTTAAATAGAAGAAGCAGTATTGTTTGCGACAGTACATTGCGTTCTTTTTACCTCCCTTTATTCGTTTTTTGAAGCAGAATGAATTTACTCTGTTAAAAATACTTTTATCTCAAGGTCTTTGATTTGAGCATAACAATATTTAAGAGATACTATTTAATTTTTCTGTTATTATTTTACATAGGGTATTTAATTATTACTAATTTATATAGAGAGATAAAAAAGAGGAGGTAGGCAATGGATTCTACAATGAAGCAAGTGGTGGAAACAGCGTATTTAACAGCTCCTTCAGCTGCACAATATCGTACGATTTTGCGATTCTTTTATGAACAACATGAGCGTATGCGCGATTATTTAACGCCAGAAGAAGTGTTGCAGCATGTGCGGTCTTTTCCGCAGTTTGAAGACTATGATGAAGATGTGTTGCATCAAAATTTAGCTAAGCTCGTGGAATGGAATAATTTATCGGCGCGACAAGATATGACGAATGCGCGGACAATCGAGGAATATAAAAAGAAACGTTTTAAATATTATCCAACACCTTATACGATTCAAATTGAACGTATGCTGATTGAACTTGAAAATATCGTAGATGATCGATTCAAAGGCTCGCTTGAACCGTCTCAATTTGAGCGCTTACTAGATGCTTTACAAAAGTTGGATCAACAATCAGATAATGCAGATCGAAGTATGCACGTGTGGGAAGATATTCTAAGGTCTTTTAAAACGATTCGTACAAGTACGGCAGATTATATTGCTTATATAAATAGTGAAAAGACAGATCAACGTATGCAGTCAGAGGCTTTTTTAGTGTATAAAGCACAATTCACAAATTATTTGCGGGATTTCATTGTGTCTCTGCAAAAAACATCCGCACAAATTAAAGAACTTCTAGAGCGTCATACGAAGCGCTCGTTACTTCCTTTTTTTCAAAAGCTTGTCGAGAAAGAGAAGTCTATTCCGAGACTTGAAGAGGTAGGTGTTTCAGATGAGCAGCTTTTGGAGCGATATACAGAAACGTATCACTCCATTCAACGATGGTTTTTAGATGTAGATGGTCAAAAAAGTGAGTTAGAAGTCCTTCAGTGGCAAACGAATGAGATGATTCGGCGTATTACGCGCTATGTGCAGCGTTTAGGAGAGCGTCAACATCATTTTAAAAGTCGCCGAAATGATTATGTTCATTTGGCTAAATGGTTTGCGAAGTGTGAAACGTTGGAAGAAGCGCATAAAATTTCTGCAATTGTTTTTGGTGCTATGCAAGTGAAGCATGTGCAGTTGAAAAAACATACAACGGATGACTTGTATAGTGATACATGGGATCATGCGCCTGAAAAAGTGATTATTAAGCCGCGAACCAATCGCTATCGCGAAAAAACAAAAGCAACGGGTGTACCTTTGCAGACAGAGAAAAAGCGAGAACAACGTGAACAATATTTAAAAGAGCGGTATCACCAAGAGAAAGCGGTCAAAAAATATTTTGAAAATGGTTCTGTACAATTATCAAAGCTTGATGTAGTAGAACCTTTTATGCGAAAACTTCTATTAACATGGATGTCAAAAGCACGCGCTAATAAAGAGGGATTTGTAACGACTGAGTCGGGTATGCTGCTACATATAAAGCCACTGGAAGAAAAAATAATCTTGCATGCACTCGATGGCGATCTTCATATGAATGATGTGTTATTTGAATTGAGAGAGGAGGGGCGAAATGGATGAATTATTTGATGAGAAGGCTGTACAAAGTTTAGATTATTTATTACATCATTTTTGGGTATTGCGTAAAGAAGAGCCGAAGATGTATCAGCAAATTCGTGAACGTCAAAAAGTGATACAGCGGTATGTGTCCGAAAAGTTAGGACTTCAGTTACATGTTCGTCAACACTTCATTAAGCTTGAAAAAATACCGATTAAACCTGAAAGCTGGATGGGCATTCAAAGTTTTCAAGCACCGATGGACTATATGATTTTTTGTTATGCACTAGCATTTATAGAGAGTAAGGGAATTGAAGAACAATTTTTATTATCAGAACTTTGTGAAGAAATTCGCGCGCTTAGTTACGAAGAAGAAGAGCTGGACTGGACATTATTTCAACATAGGAAATCACTGATTCGCGCAATACAAACATTAGTAGAACTACATCTAATCGAAACAATTGATGGAGATGTAAAGCGTTTTGATCATCATGAGGAACAAGAAGTATTATATGAAGTGACAATCTATAGTCGTTATTTTATGCGTGTACATCCGGATGAATTTACGATGTTTTCAAGTGCTGAAGAACTGCTACACCTAGAACACTCACTAACAAATGAAGATGAGCGTCGAAAAAGAGTGTACCGTCAATTATTTACGTCACCTGTCATGTATCGTCAGGAAGGACAGGACCCGGACTTTTTATATATTCGAAACTTCCGTAATCGAATGAGTGATGATATTGAAAAACATAGTGATTTTAAATTGCATGTATTTAAAAATGCAGCTTTTTTATCCGTTACAGAGCCGAAAAATTATTATGAACTCTTTCCAAACACTAAGTCGGTAACCGATATTTTACTTCAGCTTTCGAGTTATTTACACAAAAATGTAGCGCATTATCCTCCACAAGAGAATGGAGATATAATCTTAACGGACGGACAATTAAATACAATTATACAAGAATTAAAAAATGAATTAGGTGAAGGATGGGCAAAACTTTACCGTGAAAAGTCGGTTGCGGCAGTCCGACAAGATGTTGTAACAGAACTCGTTTACTGGCAGATGGCGACAGTTGAGCAAGGTTTTATACACATCCATCCGCTATTAGGCGTTTTAAGTGGTTCATATCCAGCAGACTATCAAAAGGAGGGTGAAGTATGACGAAGTGGCAAATGAATCGAGCAGGTCTACTCAGTTTTTGGTATTACGATGATGAAATTTTTGAATTTGCAAATGGGAAGTTACTACTTCGAGGTACAAACGGTTCAGGAAAGTCAGTTACGATGCAGAGTTTTATTCCCGTATTATTAGATGGTAAAAAATCACCCGATCGATTGGATCCATTTGGCTCTAAAGCGAGAAAAATGAGTGATTATTTGTTAGGGGAAGAAGAAATTTCGGGTCGTGACGAGCGTACAGGCTATTTATTTTTAGAATATAAAATGGCTGGAACAGAGCAGTACATAACGACAGGTATTGGTATGCAGGCACGTCGTCATAAAGATTTGAAGTCTTGGTATTTTGTCATCACCGACAATCGCCGAATTGGTATTGACCTAGAGCTGGCTCATCGCAGCTTGAATGAAATAATTCCATTTTCTCAAAAGGAACTAACGAACCGCATTGGCACTGGTGGTATGGTTACGAATTCACAAAAAGAATATGCGGCACTTGTAAATAAATATGTATTTGGTTTTGAAACTATGGAGGCATATGAAGACTTAGTTAAACTATTAATTCAACTACGCGCGCCTAAGCTCTCCAAAGATTTTAAACCAACCGTACTATACGAAATTTTAGAATCAGCCCTTCCACCTATTACAGATGATGAATTGCGCCACTTATCGGATACGATTGAAAGTATGGATCAAACGGAACAACAATTAGAGCAATTAACCATTGAATATGAAGCAAATAAAAAAATTGTGAAGCGTTATGATGCGTACAATACGTATATTCTAGTTGAGCGAGCAGAACGTGTCTTACAAGCAGAGGAACGATTAGCGACAATCCGTAATGAGAAGAATACGAACTTGAAGGAACAAGAACAAATCAAACAATCCATTGAACAGCTTCAGCAAGAATATAGGCAAATCAAAACAAATCTCGCTGTATATAAAAATGAAGAACAATCGTTATCAAGACATGAGATCTGGACGATCACTAAAAAACTACATGAAAATAAAGAACAACTAACGACACTTAAAAACAGGCTAAATCAATTAAGTGTAAAAAAAGATGCAAAAGAAATGAAAAGAATTCAGCAACTAGAAACACAAAAGCAAAAAGAATATACGCTGGAATCAACTAAGAGTAAGCAAAAAGAAATCACCCTTAACATGCAGTCGTTAGCAGAGGAAGCAGATTTTGCACAACATACTTTAAATATAAATAGTTTAGAAAGACAGTCAGCAGATTTTAAGTTTTGGAAACGAGAAGTGAAAGAACATAAAGAACAGCTACGTCAACTTGAAAAACAAATTGCTGCTTTAAATCATTTGCAAGAGAAAGATAAGCAGCTTCAAATTCAGTCCTCTAATCTATTACAAGAAATTGATTTATTAGAAAAAGATATAGAGCAAGCAAGTCACTGGTATTTAGAGGAATTACAAAAACTAAAAACAGCTATTTTCATGTGGATGAAAACATATAATCAAATTGCGTTCTCTTCCGAACAGGAACAACAGATCTCGTTAATGCTTGAACAGTTATATAATCAGTCTTCTTATCATGATGTGACGAATATTTTGATTACAGGAATAAATGGATTACGCGCACAATTTGAGGTTAAGCTACAAGTAAATAAAGAGAAGCAAAAGCAGTTACAACACGCTCTTATAGAACAGCAACAAGTTCTCGAAAAGTTACAATCAGAAGAATTCGCAGATCCAAGTAGAATGCCAGGTACAGTCGCTTTTCGTCAACAATTAACGGAACAACAAATTCCGTACCTCCCTTTTTATGCGGCTGTCGAGTTTCAAGAGCATGTAACAGATGAACAAAAAGCGCGCATTGAAGCAGCGCTAGCTTCCACAGGTATTTTAGATAGTTTAATCTCACCAGAGACTTTTAATGTAGAAGAAGATTCATTTTTAGTTGCAAATCCAAGATTACTTGGGCATACGTTGGCAGATTTTTTACAATCAGATGTTGAAGGTCAAGAGATCTCAAGCGCATTAGTAGATGATATACTGCGAAGCATACCAATTGATGAAACAGAAAGTGTGTTTACTATTGATGAAAAAGGTTTTTATCGTTTAGGTATTATTACAGGACATGCACCTAAACAAGGACCGTCAAAATTTATCGGACGTACTTCGCGTAAACGATATCAGTTAGAACAAATGGAGCTTGTACAACAAACGATGCGTGAAATAGAAGATCAGTTGCAGAGTGAACGCCAAAAATATAATGAGATTGAACAACAGCTACGTGACACACGAAGCTTTGAGGCAACTATACCGAGTGACAAAACCGTATATGATATTGATGTAGAAATACGAAATCGACGTGAAACACAAAAGATTAAACAACAGGAGCAAAAAAAGATTGATGACCAATGGCAAGCTGTTCATTTGGAATTAAAAACACTCCGTCAGCAACTCTATACGGAAAAAGAAAAAATAAATCTTGTACAAACGACGGAAGCAGTAAATGAAGCTATTCAATATATGGACGATTATTTAGAAGAATTGAATGACTTAGAGCGTGTACTTATGGAAAAATCAAATGTACAAAGTGATTTAGTACACATAAAAGAAAACCTTGAGGAAATTGAAATGGAGATTGATGAATTTCATAGTGACATAATCGATATACAAACTGAACAAGATCAAATCATAGCTGAAATTACATCACAAGAACAGCAACTTGAGTTGGAGGGAGCAGAGGCGATTCAACAACGGATTGCTAAAGTGCAGCAGGAACTACGTGAATTAGAAAAACGTGATAATGATTTACGTACAGACATACCAAAACAAGAAGCAAAGCAAGAAAAAATTCAAGATGTACTTCGACAATTACAGCAAGACGAAGAGTTTTCAATCTTATTAGTTGAGCAATGGAAACGAGCATTGCAAGAAGAACTCGACTTAGGCTTTATTCAACTTGAGAGTAAGGAACCACGAGATATTGTAAAACAATATAACACGCAGCAAGACCGAGTGAAATTACAAGAATATTTATCACGTGTGCAGAATGAAGAAATGCATGCACTGACGGAATATAATGTGAATAGTTATTTAAAAGAAACAGCTTTACTTCCGCAACTTGAAGATGTGGTGGACGATCGCTTAGAGGCATTTAAACAATTACGTGGTCGACGCATAGTAGAGCTAGATTATCGCGGTCAGCGTGTAAGTCCATATCGAATTGATGCGGTTCTTGCAGCAGAGCTTGAGGAAAGTCGACATTATTTAGATGCACAGGACCGAGAGTTGTATGAAGATATTATCGTTAATTCGGTAGGTACGATTTTACGACAGCGCATTTCTAGAGCAGAGCAATGGGTGAAACAGATGGACAAAATAATGGCTGAGCGTGATAACTCATCTGGATTAATTTTTTCAGTTAGTTGGAAACCACGTACAGCAGAATCAGAAGCAGAACTGGATACGAAAGAACTTGTTCAATTATTACAGCGTAAAAGTAGTTTCTTAAGTGAAGAAGATTTACAAAAAATTACTAAGCATTTTCGTTCGCGTATTGAAAGTGCAAAAGAGTCGATTGGTTTACGAAACGAAGGAAACACGTTACGCCAAGTGTTAAAAGAAGTATTAGATTATCGTAAATGGTTTTCATTTGTACTGTACTATACACGCCAACATGAATCGAAAAAAGAGTTAACTAATAATGCTTTTTATAAATTTAGTGGTGGTGAAAAAGCAATGGCGATGTATATTCCACTCTTTACAGCAGCTTATTCACGCTATAAAGAAGCAGATGCGATGGCTCCATACATCATTTCGTTAGATGAAGCTTTTGCGGGTGTAGATGATCAAAATATTCGAGATATGTTTGAAGTCGTTGAACAACTTGGCTTTAATTATATTATGAACTCGCAAGCGATTTGGGGAGATTGTGATACTGTTCCGAGTCTTGCAATTGCAGAATTAGTGCGTCCGAAAAATGCAGATTATGTCACGGTACTGAATTATCGATGGAATGGTAAGGAACGTGTGCTTATTGAATAAATTAGATGCCTTTCAAAATAAAGCTTTTTTGAAGTTATTTGAACACTTTAAGAAAAAATATTATTCACTTGGTAGAATGCGTGGAACTGTATCCTTAAAAGATTTTAGCGCAGAGGAGATTGCAGAAATCGCTGGATTTTTAGGCGTTTCTGCGATTCAACTCGAGCGTAAAGGCAAAGTAACATTACAACAGTTTGAAGAACAGCTCATGACATCTGCATTTTCTCATATGACGCTAAAAGAATTGATTGAAGCCATTTTGAATGAACAACTGGAAACGAAAATACAAAAAATGCTGGAACAAGAAAATGTAAATAAAAATTTTGTGCAACAACTAGAAAGTATCCTAACCAACTATCCAGCATGGTTACAACAGATTCTAAAACGCGAATCCGATAGTCGTTTTATTTGGCAACAACAAGCCACTATTTTACGAGATCTAGAGATTGTGGCAAAAGCGTTGGAACAACATCTTATTTATAATCAATTTATGCGATTGCCTCTTTTTGCTCAAAAAGCGACTGGAAATCCACATGCATTTGATACAAATACAGTACTCGGAAAACTATTAGTGCATGCTGCTTTTAGTTTAAATAATCAACACATAACATATCCAAAAAATACAGAAGAACGTGTAGATTTACTAGCTACACTAAAAATTGTGCAAGACGATTTATGGAATTTTGTTACTGTACAAGGTTTGGTCGGTTATACTCATGAATCGATTCATAAAGTATGGGAAGCAGCTAACCAAACCAAAAGTGCGCTCAATATGCCGATGCGTGAGTTATTAAATATTACACGCGTGCAACCACTCTCTAATAAGAGTGTATATATAGTAGAAAATTCGAGTGTCGCCTCTACGTTAATGGACATAAATCCAGAAGCACCGATTATTTGTACACATGGTCAAGTACGCATGGCTGGTTGGCGCCTATTAGATTTACTTGATTCAGATGTAGCGATTTATTATGCGGGAGATTTAGATCCTGAAGGCTTACACATCGCACAAAATATTCTAAAACGTTACGGTTCTCGCGTGAATCTTTGGCGAATGGATGTGCAATGCTATCAAAATGCTATGAGTGAAACATTATCCGATGATCGCCTAGCAAAGCTAAAGTCAATCACCATACTGCCAAACGTTGTCGAACAAATGCACCAAAATAAAAAAGCCGCATACCAAGAAGCATGGATCGACCTTTTGATTGAAGATATACAGAGGAATGGAAAATAAGCTTACTCGACTATACGAGTAGGCTTGTTTTTGTAGAGGGAAAGATAAATATGAATGAAAAATATATGGATTTATAAAATTATTAATAACAAAAAACACCACTATAATTTAAACTAATTATCTCTATTAAAATATAAATAAGGTAAAATAATATAAGTAAATCAATACATAGAGGTGAAGAAATGGTTTTTGGTAAAACGATTAAAATGTTTTTAATTGATGGTGATTCAAGTGGACGTTTAACGTGTGAACTTTCGAATTGGACAGGGTTGGCCTACCGTATTCCACGTACAGAAGTGAAAAAATGCTCAGATCGACCTAATTTAAGCTCTACAGGTGTGTATATGTTATTTGGTCAGAATGAAGAAGATAAAGATGCTGTATATATTGGTGAAGCAGAAGATGTCTATAAGCGTTTGCAAGACCATTTACGTGAAAAGGATTTTTGGAACGAAGTAATTGTATTTATTAGTAAGGATGAAAATTTTAATAAAGCACATATTAAATATATTGAAAATAAGTTATATGAGAAAGCGAAGGCAGCCAAGCGTTATGTCGTAATGAATGGTAATATTCCACCTATTCCATCTATCTCTGAAGCTGATCGCGCAGAAATGGACGAATATATTAGCAATTTAACGATGCTAGTAAATATTTTAGGTCATAAGCTATTTGAGGATATAAAAGAACAAATTGAACTTAATGAAGATGAATTATTTTATATCGAGGGTGCGCGTGGAGCCCAAGCTAGAGGGATTCAAACACAAGAAGGGTTTGTTGTTTTAGCTAATTCTAAAATTGCAGATAGTTACGTGAAATCTTATGGTGAACGAGCAATTATGAAACGGAATGAACTTATTCAATCAGAAAAAGTTGCAGAAATTCAAGGCGAATTTATTGTACAAGAAGATTTATTATTTTCAAGTCCATCTGCGGCTGCTGATTTTGTCATGGGACGAAGTGCTAATGGACTAACAGAGTGGAAAAACAAATATAAAAAAAGTTTAAAAGATTTAGTTTAATAGTTGAAAAAGTTTTAGAACATGTCGTGAATCACTTTTATTTAGAGGACTATACGATTGGTAAGCTCATGCCGTTATTTAATGTAGATATTGAACGATAGTTTAGATAGAACGAACTTTACATTTGATGTAGAGTTCGTTTTTTTAGTTAGTAAACAAGAAAAAAATGGATAAAAAAGCTATAAATTGTGTATATTTTAAATTGATAAATAATCCATTTTATAAGACAATGGAACTAGGTATAATATATCACCTAGAAGGAGTGTCATCATGTTACTAACAACGTGTATTATTATAACCGTGAGTTTAATCTTATTGATTTTATTATTGTTACAAAACAAAAAAGACCAAGTATTATTTATGGAACTAGTTCAAAGAATGGAGCAGCTGGAGTTAACAACACCACATCAATTTGATAAGTTATCACAGGAATTCATACAACATATGAATCAACAGTTAACAGAAACAAAGGAAACAATCAGTCAGCAGTTAAAGGATGATTTACATACATACTTAACATACGATCAATTACGCCAAAATGAATGGAAGCAATTAATTGAAAATCAGCGCAATCAACGTACAAAATTACAATATTTAGAGTCAGCGTTAAATAAATTTCCAGATCATCGAGATTTTTTTGAAGAATATATGGAATTATTGAAAGATACATTAAAAAATGCAACAGATCGTGCAAAGCCAACAATTATTGAAAAAATGAATCATACAAGCCGTATTTTCTTTGATCATTGCCGAGCAGAGGATGCTAGTTTTGCGCAACAAGTAAAAGACGAAACAATCCGATTAGGTCATGACTTTATGGAAGAATTTAATCTGAAGCAAGAACGAAACTTACAGGCTCAAGTAAATAAATTAAATCAATTTGTTTTAAATAGTAAGGAAAATATGGAGGAAATTGAAAAGTTAGATGAGTCCATTAACAAAGATGCATTGAAGAAATACCCATATTTACTTCAACAATATCAAATGATCACTAAGAAATTAGCAGCAGAGATCATGGAGAAGCCATCCGAAGAAAAGATTCAAACCTATAATCTAAAAGCTGTAGAAGCATTTAAACGAGCACACGAGTACTTTAAGGATAATGAATCGACTGTTAAAACAGGAGGAACATTACGCGAGGTTATAAAAGAACTGGGCGGTTGGAAACTACAGTATTTGACGCAACCTACGCAAATCTATTATCAAAATATATATTCTGAAATTTTTTCAAAATTAGATGCAAATATCAAACCGGAAATGACTGAGCGAATTTTAAAGGCTCCTACTAAAGAGATGTAATGTTATGAAATTAATCAGACCAGAATATAATCATTTGTATCACTCAGCAATTACACCCGTACTCAGTGTCACAACTGTGGGGACAAGTTGGTTAGTGGATGAACTTTGGGTTGAACCAAAAGAATTAGAGTATTTACATTACGAAGAAGATGTCACGAAAAGATTTGAAGAACTACAATTATCACAAGAAATTGATACGAATTCCATCGACTATGCACGGTCTCAGGGTGTTGAAAATGAGTGGGAAATGATGCATTTTTTTGCAAGTGAAGATGTTAATGCACCTTCCGAGATTCTACAATATGTTGACGATGAAGGAAATTTAGTATCTTTTACAAATGATGAGTTAGAAGCTATTCGAGAATGGCAACCTGGACAAGCTTATCCTGTAGAGGGAATACAAGGACATCATATTGAGACAGTCCATGAGAACGCTACAAACATAGAGCTGGCAGGTGATTCAGATAATATTATTTTAGCAACTGATTCTGCTCATCTGGAGTATTTACACGGAGGAAGCTATAAAAATCCTACACAAGATGAATACTTAGATGTGAAAATGTCGAATGAAGATCGTCTTGCAGAAACACTTTCATATAATGAAAGTCAAATCGTACCTGGATTCTTCGAAGTAGGTTTAGTATCTATAGCTCCAACAGCTTTACTGGGGATTACAATCAAACAGTTAGTTACATATTATCAATTACAAAATAGCGAACTTCCTTGGAATGAGAAGAAAAAAGTACTGGCCAAGACGGCTATATTTTCAACGCTTACTAGCTCAGGAATAGGCGCATTATCTTACTCAACAGGATCCGTATTAGATTGGGTATTCGATGATCTATCAGTAGGCGTAGTCGATGAATTCTTTTCCAGTATGATTGAAATAAATGGTTCTTTATTAAGTGTTCAACTAGCAACAGCTGTACTTAGTTATGTAACTGCATTATTTAAAGGCGTAAACAATGAGCAAGCTTTTAGAAACGCTAAAAATCAAATGGTCACAGCTCTTGCTGAATTTGCAGTATTTTCAGCTATTGGACTTGGCTTAGAGTTAAGCTTTGATATGCTAGGTGGAGTAGTCATGGACGCACTCCTACCAGACCCTACAGGTGTTTTAATCTTTTTAAATGCCGGCTATAAATTATTTAAACTAGGTCGAAAAATTTGGATAAAAAGAGCCCATGAACAAGCGTATAAAGAATGTATGCTCATTCGTCAAAACCACGCTTACCAATTAGCGAAAGGTTCTTTAAAATTAGATTGAATTTGACATACTATTTAAATAGATACAGATATGAATACCCTCATATAACTTTAGCGTTATATGAGGGATTTTCGTGTGTGCAAATATATACTATAAAGTTAAAAAATAGATAATTATAAGTTATTCTAATGATGGTAATGATATAATAGTATAGTTATAAAGTTATGATAAAGAAATTATTAAATATGTAATTAGAAAGAGGAAGAAGATTATTATGAATGATGTTATGAATAAGGACGAAGAATTAGAAGGTTACAGTCAGTCTTTTTTAGCATTTCAAAATTTATTACTAACCGATGAAGAAATAAGTATGAATCACTTACATATAGTAAATGACATTTTAAATTTTATGAAATCTGGTACGAAAACAAAACGAAAGAAAAACTTCAAAATTTACTTTGAAAATATGAATTTATCTAATGGTAAAGAATTAACAGAATTACTTCAAAAATTAAAGACTGCTATCGAGTTAAATGAGTATCAAGAAATTCAAAAACAAAAAAATACGTTAATAGCACAAGGAATATTAGGTGTAACTAAAACATACTTAGAAACATTTGGAGAGGAAATAACTTCTCAAATAATTATAAATCACGATTCAGAAGATAAACATCTTCATGCGTATAGAAGATGGTTGAATGAAGATATGAATAGTTTAATTACTGAAATGCGTCATGCTTATGATGAAAAAACATTATCTAAAGACTTAGTAAAACAATTTGTATTTGAATTTAAGAAATACCTTCAAGGGAGGGGGTTACTAAAAATAATTGAAATTAACTCCAAAAAAATTATTGGTGTTCCGATCCAATTAACGAATGAAGGATATGTCATTCTTCCACATCCTTTTTTAGAGACTGAATGGGAGGTATCAAATTCCATTGATTATGTGGATGATAAAAATAGGCTCAAAGTAGGCGATATTGTATCAGTCCATTTTAAATCTACACACAATGAACGTTTTCTCGCTTCGTTATTATATGTAGATTTCAGTAGTGCAGAGATTGTACCACAAACGTTACATCAGGCTTTAGTTGACTATGCAGATGAAAGTTACATTGAAAAAGCATATGAGGTATTTCGAATAGAAGAGAAAAATGAAGAAATAATAAAATCTATTATTACAAAAAAATTACTTGATACAAGTATAGAAGTACAAGTTTCTCTATCGGAACAGTTAACACAATTAGATAATGTGAGAGAACAAATTACCAAACAAACAGCAGAGTTGAATCAAGAAAAAGAAATGCTAGATGAAAAAAGAAAAGAGTGGCATGAAGTATTAATCAAGATAGATGAGTTAACAAATATGGATGAGTTAGAAGAAGAAATCTCAAAAATAAATCGTATTCCTTATATTCCAGAACAATTTATTTCTACTTTACAATCTTTATTTTATTATAATGATGAACAACATTTAATTTATAAAAAAGACTTAATTAAAAGTTTTGTCTATGCATTACAAGCCAATATTTTAACAATTATAGCAGGCCCTTCTGGTACGGGTAAATCGAGTATTGTGCATGCATTTGCAAATGCTGTTGAAAATGTAGAGGTAAGAATGATACCAGTTCAAACGAGTTGGACAGATACACAAGATTTGTTAGGTTATTTTCATCCTATGGATAAAGCATTTATACCAACTCCTTTTATGGAAGCAATGGCAGAAGCCGCATTAGATAAAAATAAATCTAAGCTATTTTTAATTTGTTTAGATGAAATGAATTTAGCGCATGTTGAATATTATTTTTCAGAGATTTTAAGTGCTCGAGAAGAAAAAGTACCATCTTTACGTTTGTATCCTAAAAGACACTGGAGTACAGCCAAAATGTTACTGTTGAAAGAAGACGTGGATTTAGAAAGACAACAAACTGCAAGAGAATTAATTGATTTATATCCACCAATCTTTAAAATACCTAAAAATGTGCGTTTTATAGGTACGCTAAATATGGATCACACAGTTAAGCCACTTAGTCCAAAAGTTATTGATCGTAGTTTTATTATAGAAATTAACCATTTAACTTCGCAAGAAAAGGAAGCTATAAAACGAGGAATTGGGAGAGAAGTAGGGAAGGTAGAAATGAATTATTCAATATTTGAAGATGCTATTTTAGAAGCCTCACTAATTGAAGACACTATGAGAAAAATAGAAGAGATTTCGGCTTTATTTGAAAGTTATCCAAATGCCGCATTGAATAGTCGTGGATTAAAACATATTCGAAACTTCTTAAGTTATGCTAAAAATAATATTGAAAAAAATGAACTTCTTGACTACATCATTTTAGGTAAAATACTTCCAAGAATTGAAATCAAACGAATGGATATTGAAGCTATTGCTGCAAACGTAATAAATCAGTTACAACCATATCCATTATCATTAGAAAAATTCAGAAAAATGTTAAACACAAAACATACAGTTAATTTTTGGTAGGTGACAATGTGAAATTATATCATATTCAAAAACATAACCGCTTATTTGCATACGATGAGCTTCAATTTGATGGTAAAGAATATTTTACTTATGAATACAGTCGACAACGAAAGAAAATGACGCAAATTGGTATTCTAACAAAAGAAGAAGCTAATCGCGTTATTGTAAAGCAATTCAATCAAGAAGTAGTCCGGTTAACTTTAGATGAAGACAGTCGAATTTGGTATCATCGTCCAAAAGAGTGGATTGAAGATAATTATAATCAAAAGACAGATGGTATATTTGGCATAAATGCAGGAGGTAGTTTTGAAGTAGTCGCTTATAACGACAAAAATGAAGAAATTGAAACAGCAATCGTAAACATTACACCTGGAACAATGTCACTAGAAGAGTATAAACAAATACAACTTGAAGTGAGAAAGCTATTTGAACTCTTTTCATATGATTTATCAGAAAGAAATATACAGGAAGAAAATATCTTAAAAAGAGTACAATTTCCTTTATATCCTCAACGAGAATTCATAGAGTTATTGAATCATTTTAGTGAATATACACTTAAGATTATGGAAGATCCTGAACAACAGTTGACTGTAAATAGACAAAATGATGATAGTCTAAATTATGGACACAGTAAATTGGGAGTTTATAAAGTATAATAGTCTCAATAATTTACTAGGAGTGTCTAAAATGACCAATCGAAAAAGTTACGACAAAGAATTCAAATTAGAGGCAGTACAGTTAGTTGAAAGTGGCAAGAGAGTTGCGGAAGTTGCACGTGAGCTAGACCTTGCGGAACAAACGTTACACAACTGGGTTAGAAAATTTGGTAAAGATGGAGAAGCTGCTTTTGTTGGTAGCGGAAATTTAAAACCAGAGGACAAGGCAAATAAAGAGTTACAAAAAAGAATCCGTGATCTAGAAGAGGAAAATGCCATCTTAAAAAAGGCTATGAGCATCTTTGCAAAAGACCAGAAGTAATTTATGACTTTATTCAACAGCACCGACACGAATACCGTGTGGCAAAGATGTGCGAAGTATTAGGTGTTTCAAGAAGTGGTTACTATGAGTGGCTGAACCGCCCAAAAAGTAAGCAAAAAGAGCGTAAAGAAAAGTTAACAAGCCAAATAAAACGAGTGTATTTAGATTCCAGAAGAAATTATGGTAGTCCTAAAATCACAAAACAATTGAATTCGGAAGGAGTCCATGTATCACAAAAAACAGTATCGAGAATTATGAAAAATGAAGGAATACGTTCAAAAACAGTGAAAAAATACAAAGCGACGACGAATTCAAAACATAATCTACCAATCTATTCGAATCTATTAGACCAGCAATTCAAAGTAGACCGACCTGGGAAAGTATGGGTAGCGGATATTACGTATATATGGACAAGTGAAGGATGGTTGTATCTAGCGACAATTATGGAGCTGTTTTCAAGGAGAATTATCGGATGGGCGATGGATGCGAGGATGACAAAAGAGTTAGTGATTCTTGCCTTAAAACGGGCAATTAGAGCTCAATCTCCAACTTCTGGACTTATTCATCACTCTGATCGTGGGAGCCAGTATGCATCGAAGGAATACCAACAAGTATTACGAACTAACGGAATCATCACAAGCATGAGCAGAAAAGGAAACTGTTACGATAATGCATGTATTGAGTCGTTTCATAGCGTGATCAAACGAGAACTAGTTTTTCACGAAAAGTATAAAACGAGAGATCAAGCCAAGAAAAGTATCATTGAATACATCGTTAGTTTCTATAACTACAAACGGATCCACTCATATACAAATTATATGTCGCCAGTTGCATACGAAAAGCAATATTTCGAAGTTTTACAGAAAGCTAGAGTCATATAATCTACCCCTTTTAACCTCACAAATAATTTAAGGGTTACGCCCCTTAAATTATTTGTGAGGCGAGCAAGCGATAGCGCGATAGATTCAGAGCGAAATCTCAATTTCCTCTGTCCATTTTCTTGACATAGTATCAAAAAATACATATACATCAAGTGAAAAAGTGGAAGCCTTCGATCATCATTGAAAATTCAATAAAACAAAATGGAAGAGTGACGGCCGATGTAATAGAGAAAACATATGATATTAAAGAACATCAAATGATTCGATTTATGGCAGAAGAATTTCAACGTAGAATAGAAGTAGAAGTAGCAATGGAGAAAAAGCAACTAATCCTTCTTATGGATGAAATAAGGGAATTGCAAGATGTAGAAAGAAAAGAACAATCTAATTTAGTATTTAAATTTCGTTCACTCATAAATATTTTATTGTCAGATTGCGCGAAGTTACAACAGAGATCTCTCATTTGGAATGATGCAGCGAATAAAGTAAATGAGATTTTAGATGTACCACTTTTACAATGTGAGCCTATGACGATTGAAGAAACACATACTTTTAGAATGCATCCCATTTACAGTGAAGTATATGAAATTTATTTAGCTTATGAAGAACTATCTCCGGTTTTAACAGAAACATTTAGAGCATTTATTCAATCTTTATTAAAATCACCCACACTTTATGAAGTTTGGGTATTACTAAAAATAATTCATTATTTTAGTGAGTGGGGATTAGATGCACATGAATTTGTTGTAGATATTCAAAAAAAATATAAAGATTCAAAATCGATAAGTGGGTATAAAAAACAATTCAGAATGGAAAATCGTCCATTTGATATTGGTATTTATTATGACTTTACTTTTGATGGGTCTGGCTATCGTCCAGACTTCGTTATTGGTTTTTTTGAAAAAGAAAATAAACAATGGAGTCTTCACACATTAGATGCGAAGTATAAATGTTATAGTGAAATGACTAAAGGAGAACAAACTCTTTTAAACGATTTAAAACACTCAGGTACACGATATTTAAATGATTTATTTGGTGGAGAATTGAAAGTTAAGTCAGCTACACTAATACATACAGATATAAAATCTTTAAATTGGAATGTAAAAGAAAAGCAGGTGAATACAGAGAATAATCAACACACAATTGCACATTTTCACTTCACACCATCTGAAAGTAAAAATCTCCAAATCTATTTAAAAAGATTACTACACGAAAATAGTGGATTAGATCATTGCTGTCCTAAATGTGGTCAGTTTGTTGAAGGTACCATTCAAAATACAAAGGAATTTCAAAATAAAATAAGTCGAAAAATTCTTTATAACTGTAGTGTGTGCGAAGAAGTGTGGGTTGCGAATTTTTGTAGTTCCTGTTCATATCACGGTCGAAACATGAAGCTATTTTATTATAATGGATATCCTAAATATCTCGCAAGGCAGCTTTATAAGTATCCAACTCATAATTATAATATCCAAGTGGGGGAAAGCTGGGATGTGCATTGCCCAAACTGCTATAAAACATTTGATCATAAAATTAATTATATTGTAAAACATACTGTAAAAAATGAACCCATGATTATACGCAGTTTTTAAAAAGAGGAATACTGTAAAATCGAATTAATTTTAGCCTCTAAATCTTTTAAAAATAATGAGTAATAGCTAACAAAATAAACTCCCTTTAACTTTGGTTTAAAAAAAGTTAAAGGGGGTTTTCTAGTTTACTTCACAATCAATTTACATGTTTTAGAAGAAGTTTTACCTGTATAAAAGTTTTTCTGGGTCACTTTTACATAGTATGTTCCTTTTTTAGGTGGTTTGACACCGAAAGTTTGAGCACCTTCTTCAGATACATATTTTTTAGCTATTGCTTTTTTCTTGTTATTTAGTAGTTGTGCTGAAAATGTGTAGTTCATCTCATCAGCATTTGAAATTGGGTTGACATAAAGTGTTTGCTTATTTTTGATTGTGAAAGTAGACTTCTTTTTAAATTCCATGAAATCTGTGCTACCTTCAATACCTGTCATTTTAGGTGCTTTTGTACTGTAAACTTCAATTTGTTCACTATCAAAAGTTAATTCTTTGCCTTTTGCATCTTTAAATGTGAAAACGACTTGTGCATTACCAGAGTGATCGACTTTAATTTGGTAACTTTTTTGATCTGAGAATGCTTTACTGCCGTAAATAAACTCTTTGAATGAAGGGCGCACAGGATATGATACGCGAATATAGGCATTATATTCTACTGCAGTACCATCACAAGCAAAGTCAACATGGAATGTTTCACCAACTTTTGCTTCTGGATTATCATTTCCATTATTAAATGCATAATAAAAGTCTGGTCCGCAAAATTTTTGAATTTCTTCTTCTAAAGATTTTGTCTGTGCTGAGCTTGTGTTAAAAGATAAAAATGTGCCAATTGTTAGTGTGAATGCAAATAAAATACCCACTATTTTTTTCATGTAGCTAGTCTCCTTTAATGTTAGGTTGTATAAATATGGTTCTAATGTAACTACATAATATTACCATTTATAAAACTAAAAATATATAAAATAAACAAAAAATGTAAATTATTTTTGTTTTCTAAAAAAGAGTGGAATAAAAAACTTTACGAATGATGAAATATTGTATATTCTTTTTCTAGAACGTTCAGTCTAAAAAGAGTTTTTGAATTTTTAGTACTTTGGGAAGAAGGAATGGGTATGGCTAGGCATAAGGAATTTGATGAAAAAGTTGTTTTGCAAAAGGCAATGGAACTTTTTTGGAGGCAAGGATATGAAAAAACATCGATGCAAGATTTAGTGACACACATGGGAATTCATCGTAGAAGTATTTATGATACATTTGGAGACAAACATGCCTTATTTTTAGCTTCTTTAAAATGGTACGAAACATTTGTTTTTGGAGAATTAACGAGAATTATAGAGAAATCTTCATCAATCGAAACATCGATTAGAGCAATATTTAATTATGTAATGGATATGGCAGAAGGAAATAGTTATCCAGCTGGTTGTTTTGTAGTGAATACAGCTGTGGAATTATCCTTATTAGATAAAGAAATTCAAAGTTTGACGACTAAGATGTTTGATGATACAGAAGAGCTATTTAGTCAGCTTCTAACAGAAGGGAAACATCGAGGTGAGTTTTCGAAAGATTTAAATACAGAGGTGACGGCACGATTTCTACACAATAATTTGATTGGTTTAAGAGTATTAGTGAAAACGAATTATTCGAAAAAGGAATTAGAAAGTATGATTGAGCTAATAATGAAAGTTTTAACATAACTTTCTTTTTCTTTTTTTATTTTAGAATGTTCGTTCTAAAAATGTGATTGTAAATAGAGATGAATTCAAAAGGAGACAGAGAAAATGAAAGCTGCTCAAATACAAAAATATTCAAAAAATATCGAGGCGCAAATTGTTGATATGCCGGTACCGACTATTAAAGATACAGAAGTGTTAGTGAAAGTTAAAGTTGCAGCAGTCAATCCACTAGAAATATTAAATATGACAGGAAGTGTGAAATTAATACAGGACTACAAGATGCCACTTATATTAGGAAATGAATTAACAGGAGTGATCGAACAAGTAGGGAATCAAGTAGATAATTTTAAAGTTGGCGAACCAATTTATACAAGGCTCCCTATTCAAAAGATTGGAGCATTTGCAGAATACGTTGCAGTTGATGCTAAATATATTGGGCATTTACCTCGAAATTTAGATTTTGTTACAGGAGCTGCTGTACCTTTAACAGGTTTGACAGCATATCAAAGTTTAACTGAGGAATTAGAAGCGAAAGAAGGACAGACGCTATTTATTCCAGGAGGGTCAGGAAGTTTCGGGCAAATGGCTATACCGATTGCTAAAGCTATGGGATTGAAAGTTATTGTTTCAGGGAGTCCTTCTGCTAAAGAGAGAACCTTACATGCTGGTGCAGATCAATATATTGATTATACGAAGGAGAACTATTGGGAAAAGATAGACGAAGTTGATTTTGTCATCGATACGCTTGGCGCTAATGAATTCGAACGAGAGTTAGCCATTATAAAACCAGGTGGTCGTTTACTGAGCCTTCGTACTGCACCAAATAAACAATTTGCCATAGATCAAGGATTTCCTAAATGGAAACAAATTATTTTCGGATTAGCAGGTGCTAAATTTGATAAGAAAGCAAGGGAAAAAGGTATTCAATATCGCTTTCTTTTTGTAAGAGCTGATGGAAAACAATTAGAAGAAATTACACGCATTGTTGAAGAAAATAGTATTGTACCAGCTATTGATCCTACAGAATTCTCACTCAATGATATAAATGATGCACTAAATTTAGTAGCGAGAGGAAAAACAAAAGGTAAGGTAGTAATTAAATTTTAGGGTCAATTTATATTGTTGAACATAATCCATCTATTCCCAAAAGTACAATTCGAGGTATTCAGAATAAGAAGTAGGAATAGAATTTAAAGAAATTGAAAAAGTTATATAGAAAATCTATTCACTGATTGAAATAATAGTTAGTTTTATAGAAAAGTATCGAGAATGATATGAAATAGACGTTAAAAGTCCATTTAATATACTTTTTGAAATTATGTCAAAAAATAGTGTCTATTTATATAATAAACTTAAATCTTATTTTATTTTAGAGGGACAGGTGGTAAATTATTAAAAATAGTAAAGGAGTCGATATCATGAACCCAATCGAAGTTTCTACGAAAGAAGAATTAAAGCTAGCAGTAAAGAATAAAGAAAAAATGATTATTATCAAAGGTGATTTAGCTAAAAAAGTACATGCATCTAAAAGAATTACTAAGATGAGTAAAGTTGCTATTGCAACGATTTTAGCAGGAGTCGGTGGGACAGCTGCAATAGGATTAGTAGCAGCACCAGCAACGGGAGGTACATCTGTTGCGTTCTTAATGGGAGCAGCAGGAGCAGCAGGTACAGCAGGTACAGGTGCTGCAACAGGAGTTGGAGTAGCTAGCGCTGTTCCAGCAATTATTATTGCTAGTGCAATCGGCATATCACTAATTATGGCGGTTTATAAAGATTATAGTGTTGTATATAATGCTGAAAAAAGTGAATTAACTTTAACCTCTAAAGCTTTTAAAAATAGTGAGAAGTAGTTAACAAAAAACTCCCTTTAACTTTGGTTTTAAAAAAGTTAAAGGGAGTTTTAATTTGCATGTTTTAGAATCAGTTTTACAAAGTATGTTCCTGGATTACATATTCAGCGTTTAGAAGAAGTCATTCATACAAAGTTATTTCATCGCACGAGTAATCGTGTCACGTTAACAGCGGCAGGGAAGCGATTTTATATATTTGCGAATAATTTACTCGCAGAATATGAAGCAGGGCTTGGCAGTGCCTATCTACCTTATTCGATGATTCAAGAAATGAACGAAGTCATGACAATCCAAGCACAAGTTATCTCACCACCGACTTCGACGACCTATCTTTTAACCAAAGTACGCACAGTGGAAGTAGAGAAGTTTATTCAGTTTTTAATGAAAGGAAGAAAGTGAATGTTATCAAACTTTGAAGTGGAATTTGTACAAGGCGAATGGAAAAAATATTATAAGTGCACATCAAAGAGTTTTCAAAAGCAGATTTCCTATTGGCGTTTTAGCAGAATGTGTCGCAGCTTTTTAAAAGGAGTTAGCGCATTAAAACGTCAATACGAAAAAAAGCTAATGAATTCGATTCAAATTCTTTTTGTTGATGAACAGTGTGAAAAAGCAGTTCATATCGTGACCGATTTACAAGGAATGATTCATGGCTTTACATTGCGTCCTTACTATCAATTTGACACAGATCATCTGTGGACAAAAAACACATATCACATGCCCATTTGTGACGAATGGTTTGTATTTTGGGGTGGCACGAACGAATTTGAAAACTACCATTATCTCTATCCTCATCAGCGCTATGCCTATGATTTAATACGTGTTGTCGATCATCAAGCATTTAAAAATGAAGGAATACACAATGAAGATTATTTTGCTTTTGGAGCTAAAGTAGTGGCTCCATTAGACGGAAAAGTACTTCAAGTCATTCAGCATATTCCAGACCAACCAGTAGGTGAGATGAATGAAGCAGATTTTTTAGGAAACTATATCATTCTCGAACATGCGGAAGGAGAATATAGTTTGATTGCCCATTTGAAGCAATATAGTACCGTAGTGAAACAAGGCGATGTAGTAAAAAGTGGTGAGTTACTTGCGCTTTGTGGCAACTCGGGGAATTCTTCTGAAGCTCATATTCACTTTCAAGTAATGGATTGTCCACATATAGAGCAAGCCAATTCGCTACGCATTCGATTTGAAGGTGGAGTAGAGCCTGTGCAAGGGGATACAGTTTAAAAGAGAAATAAACATACATAAACCAAAGGGGTGTTTCAAATGCATCATAAAAAAAGAATGCGAGATTACGGAATTGAGATTGGGGAAATGCGCACAGGTCCTTTAAATGCGATTACAGATGTTAAAGGAGTAAAAGTAGGACATGTTACATTAAGCGAAGGGGATATGCAGACGGGTGTCACAGCAATTCTACCGCATAGCGGAAATGTATTCAGAGAGAAATTAATCGCTTCAAGTCACGTCATTAATGGTTTTGGTAAGTCGATGGGGACGGTTCAATTGGCTGAGCTTGGGGCCATTGAAACACCGATTATTTTGACAAATACTTTAAGTACAGGCATTGCAGCAGATACTTTAATTGATTATATGTTAGAACAAAATCCTGAAATTGGACGAACGACAGGTACGGTAAATTCAGTAATCGGTGAGTGTAATGATATGATCCTCAACGATATTCGAGGTAAATTTGTAAAACCCGAGCATATACGAGAAGCATTGAATAACTGTGATGAGGTATTTGAGGAGGGAGCAGTTGGCGCGGGAACGGGTATGCTTTGCTATTCATTAAAAGGCGGGATTGGTTCTGCTTCAAGAATAATGGACTTTGAATTTGGTTCTTATACATTAGGTGTACTCGTATTGACGAACTTTGGCATATTGAAAGACTTCATAATTCAAGGAAATCCAATTGGTCAGCAATTAAAGCAAAAATTAGATGAAGTGTATAAGGAAGAAGATAAAGGTTCTGTCATAACAATTGTTGCGACCGACTTACCCGTTTCAGAAAGACAACTTCAAAGAATTTTGAAAAGAACGGTGACAGGACTATCTCGAACAGGTTCTATTATTACAACAGGTAGTGGGGAAGTCGTATTTGGTTTTTCAACTGCGACAAGAATTTCACACGATGAAAAAACGAAATTAATAACGATTCCTCAAATTCCAGAAGACGTGATCGATGTCGCTTTTAGAGCAGTTGGTGAAGCGACGGAGGAAGCAGTATTGAACTCGATGATTACAGCACATAAAATAATAGGAAGAGATGGAAATTCAAGACCTGCTTTGAAAGATTTGTTAGAGAAATGTAATATTAGCTTGCTGTAAATTTACTTATTTAGAGGGCGAAACACCGTTTTATACATAGATTTTATTAAATAATGAAAAAATAATAATTTATAAAAAATTTATGTTAAAATTGTTACAGAATTAAAATATAACAATATATGGAAGGGTGTAAGTAGTGAAAAAGCTTATTTCAATATGTGTGCCGATGTACAATGAAGCTGAAAACATCGATGCATTTTATAAGCAACTAACAACAACGATTAGACCTCTAACTCAAAAGTATGATTTTGAGTTCCTTTTTATTAATGATGGAAGTATCGACCATAGTGTGAAAAAGGTAAAAGATTTAACATTAGCAGATGCAAGGGTGAAGTTGCTCGATTTATCGAGAAACTATGGGAAAGAAGTTGCGATGGCTGCAGGTTTTGACTATTGTTTAGGAGATGCAGTAATTACGATGGATGCAGATTTGCAACATCCACCTAAAGTGATTCTTGAAATGGTCGAACAATGGGAAGCTGGTTATCTTGATGTATATGGAAAAAGAAATGAACGAAAAGGCGAAAGTTTTCTAAAAAAGAAAATGTCCGAAATTTACTATAAATTACTCGTTAAATTTTCAAAAGTAGAAGTATTGCCAGGTGTAGGTGATTACAGATTATTAGATCGTGTATGCATCGACAGTATCAGAAAAATGAAAGAAACGCAAAGATATACAAAAGGGTTATATATGTGGATTGGTTTCCGTAAAAAAGAAGTCAACTTCGATGCGGAGGAGAGATTTGCAGGAGAAACGAAGTGGAAATTCATGGACTTATTAAAACTGGGTATTGATGGTTTAACATCGAACACAACATTCCCACTTAAAATCGCAGGTATATTAGGCGGAATTCTCTCATTCAGTTCGATGCTTTATATGATTTATATCCTCATAACGACATTAATTTACGGAACGAGTGTACCAGGTTATCCAACGCTCGTCACATTAATTCTACTGCTTGGTGGTTTCCAACTAATTTCATTAGGCATCATGGGTGAATACTTAGGGAAGATTTTTCATGAAACGAAAAACAGACCGCTTTATTTTGTTCAAGAATATACAGGTGAAAAAATTGAACTAGAAAAAATTCAATTACCGCAAAGATTTGCGAAAACAGAAAGTGTATAAAAAGAATGAAAAAATTATTTAAAAATGAAAAAATACGCTATCTCCTATTTGGGATTGGCACTACAGCAGTTTATTTTTTGACAAGATTTTTAATTGTAAACATAACTGAAAACTCAATGTGGGCAGTCATTACAGCTCAAATTACAGCAATTCTATTCGCTTACTTTACGAATAAAATTTTCGTCTTTAAAGATCAAAAATGGAAGCCAATCGATTTATTAAAACAACTTACAGGGTTTATAGCCGGTCGAGCATTCGTGTTTGGTTTGGACTTGATGATTACGTATATTGCGGTCGTAGCCTATTCTAAAGAAATCATTCACTTCTTAGGTTTGAATGCTATTAATTATGACTATCTTCTTTTCTCATCTGCATTAACAAAAGGGTTCATTGGAACACCTGCTTTATTAAATGAATTTATTTTTGTATTTATCGTACAAATATTAGCCATTATTATAAACTATATTATTTCGAAAAAAGCCGTTTTTAAAGCGGAAAGAGTAAATAAGGAGCAGTTGCATTGATTATTACAACTTTTAAGAAAAGTTACATTTGGCGATCAATCTTTATATTCTATGCAGTGATTGCCTCATTATTAATACTGTCAGGTGATGATTGGGCATGGGGTTCTGAAGAAGGATGGTCAAGACTTGAAAATGGATTCGATTATTACAACGGACGTTACTTAGGGAATATAATTGAAATTTTTATTACTCGCTCTCTACTATTTAGAATTGCAATGTATGCTTTAGTTAATACAGGAATCGTGTATGTGACTTGGTTATTACTAAATCGAAAATTTAGCATTCCACTCATCATGTTACTTATTATATCTATGCCAATCTCAATTTATGGTGAAACATATGGTTGGTTAGCAGGCTTCGCAAACTATAATACTTCTTTATTGGCAATTTTATATATTTTATATGTTGCCAAGAAAAAACAGCCGAAAATGATTGAGTTGTTTTTCGTAGGAATCGTCGCGTTTTTAGGACAATTTTTCGTTGAAAACGTATCTGTCGCTAGCGTTGTTATGGCAGTGATTGGATTGTTATTGGCACTATTCTATAAAGAAAAGAAAGCTGTATTTATTATGTGGCTAATGGGGGCAGCGGTTGGCGCTTATATAATGTTCTCTAATACGGCCTATCATACGGAAGGGAATATGCGCGAGGTTGGAGGATTAGACTTCACGTTATTATTCACAACGATGATCACGAGCTGGAGTGAATTTTATTTTAAAGATAATCTCATTCTCATCGTATTGTTTACAATCGTATTAGCAATAATCGGTAAAGGGCAAAAGTATTTAGTAGGTTCTATACTAGTAATTGCCATGTATTTCATTATTCGAAATCTAGTTGGATTAAGCCCCGCATCACTACCTTATTACTTACTAGTAGTGGAATTTATGTTAATGTGTATCTATTTGATTGCACTATTAATCATGGTAGGGAAATCAAAAGTGAAAAATGAAAATAAACGATATTTCTATACATATTTTTTATATGCAATCATTTTATTAGGTCCATTTTTATTAATTACACCATTTGGACCAAGAAATATGCTGTTAACTTATATGTTACTAGTCATTTGTTTATTATTAATTTGTGATGAAAAAATCGTAGAATGGCTAAGAAAAGGCAACAAGTTGGTTGTATTAGCTGTAATGGGTTTTTGTATGACTTTCATTATAATGCATGGCGCAAATAAAATTGAAAATCATACGCGTTATGATCAATTAGTCGAGGAATATGAAGCAGGCGCCAAGTTCTCAACATTAACGAGACTACCTTTTGAAGAAATCGGGCATGATTTAACACCGAGATTTAATAACCTGCAAAGACAGCGACAAATTGAGTATTACAATTTACCATCAGACATTCGCATTCGATTATCAAATTATGTGCATATTGAGCCAGAGCCACCATATGGTCCAATCGAACCGAAGTATTTAAGGTAGATAAATAGTTCTTAAGCATATACAAAAAGCCGAAATCGCACTTGTGGCAATTTCGGCTTTTTGTTGTTTATTTAAGATAACTTTCAAATATCCCGCCTTGTGAAAATTCACTAAATGGAATAAGTAAGAATCGGGTATAGGCTTTGCCTTTTTCGTATTCACTTAAATGACTAGAATATTTGTATTGTAAAAATAAATATAACCTGCTTCCTTTTTTGACGCCTTATATTCAACAGGTTTACCAAAAGTTTGTGTCACTTGTTTTTTTGTGAATTTTTGAGGAGTTGAGAGCAGCATTCCACGCACTTTATCTGTCGCTTTGTTTGTTTTTTTCTTCCCCTTTAGAATATACGTAAAAATCATATCTTTCGTTTTAAAATATTTATTATTCGCATAAACATAAACATTTAAGGACGAACCACGTTCTTTAGCATAGTAAGGCAGTCTCGCATGTTTTTTCCTTTAAACTTTTTATAAGGATCACCAATCTTTGCGAGTGCATAAGGTAATTTATTTTGTGTCACTTGTTTTTTAACTTCTTGTAATGTGATGTTTTTTGTTTTTGCATCGGTATTTAGGGTAGTAAGGTTCATGATGCAGCATATGGCGATGAAAAGAACGATGATTTTTTTCATAGTAATAGCTCTTTTCTATTTAACTTCTAACTTACTTGAAGTTGATTTTAAAAACAATCTCATATTGGAAAAAGTCTTTATAAAAGAACTCGTGTATAATGAATGAAAATACGAATGTAGGGGGAACATATGGGCATCTATTTTGAGTCAATGGAGATGTTTCAAAAAGATGGTGGTTTAAAACAAACAACGATTACAGCGAAACAATTACTACCAGCGATAGTTACACATATGAAGCGTGGCGACCGTCAGTTTTCACTCTACTTACAAGGACGTCTACCGAAGTCTGTACCAGATTTATTACAGGAAGCTTTTTCACTATTGCATTTACAAGAGCCTTTTTATACGCAACATTGTGCGAGACAGGAGAGTTCGTTCAAATATGTATCGAAGAACCGTATTAAGATGAATTTTTCGATGACTTATCGTATGACGAGAGAAGAACAACAATGGGTGATACAAGAGATTCAATTAATTTTAAAAGACCTCATAACGAATACGATGAGTGATGTGGAAAAAGTGATTGCTGTTCATGACTATATTGTACGCAATCACCAATATGAGATGAATACGACTGGTTCACCGTTTACGGTCTATACATTTATGCATGAGAAGCAGGGCGTCTGTATGGCGTATGCACTACTGTTCGAAAAAATGATGGAAGAGCTAAAAATTCCTTGTTATTACGTTATTGGTCAAGCGGACGGTGAGAGTGATTTAGGACATGCATGGAATATGGTGAAATTGGATGACGCTTGGTATCATATCGATGCGACGTGGGATGATGTCGGTTCGAAAATGAAGAACCATGAAATTCGCTATCGCTATCTGCTCCGTTCAGATGCCTTTATGAAAAAAGACCATCAATGGAATGAAGCACACTATCCACAATGTTTGAGTGAGCGTTATCAATATTTTACGAATTTATATGATGTCGCATCGAATGGTAAAACATTGTATTATCCAAAACCAAAAACTGCTTCACTCATGTCCTTCGATATTGTATCGAGAACTGAGACACTTCATTTAGAAGAACGTGTGCAGTTTTGTACGTTTGAACAGGGGCGACTCTATATGAGCTGTGTGGACCGCGATTGGCATCTATATGCTTTTGAAGTTGATACAAAACAATTAATATGTGTCGAAGAACGCCAAGTACAGTCGATTCATCAGACGATTCATGAAACGATTGTTCACTTCCATCAAGGAGAACCCATTTACTTAAAAGAACGTGCAACAATCGAACCAAAGCCCGTACCAGAAGCACATGAAGTCATACTTACAGGGTATGGAAATAGCTGGTTTGGCGAATATAAAGGGAAGGCAAAACCACTTCGCTTCATTAGTGATGAAGGATTGGAGCTGCTTATTGCCGATGCTTACAAACAAGTGACCGTCGATTTCTTATGTCACGATTCACTACAAATTCAACTAACAGCGAATCAAAAACCATTAAAAGCAGAACATCCTGTCATCGTGACACTACCACCCGATATTGCGACACGCGTCGGTCGAAAAGTATTAGAAATTGAAGAAGATTTTGAAATGGTGTTGTGAGATTTAATAATAGATAAAATATCTTTGCCTTCATAATAGTCGGTAAAGGTATTTTTTAATTTGTTAAATTGGTCATATTTCGTCCAATACAAACTCTATACTGTAAAAGAAGGTAGATATTACAAATAAACGAAGTGAGGTTTTTAGATGTTTGACCAATTAAAAGCAGGGTTTATGAACTTCAAAGAAAAGAAGGCAGTGGATTTACCATTAAATGCGTCTGTATTCGAAAAGATTTTAGAGCGTCAATCTATTGAAGGGGTAGAGGATCTTCAAGTGAAGATTGAGGAAGGGTTTCTTATTTTAGAAGGGGATACGAAAGTGAAGAAATTTGGTATATCGAAAAACATTCACTTTACGCTTTCTTTAAAGCCTGTTCATGCAGAGGAGCGTACGCTACAGTTTGAGTTAAAAAAGATGAAGCCGCTTGATTTTAGTGCAGTGCATAAAAAAATTTTTCATAAACCGCCCGTTGTGACATATGATGAGCGTATGATTCAGATTGATCTTAATGCATTTGATAAGGTGAAGGCTATTCCCATTGGAAACATTAAAAAATTTGCGATTCAAGATAAGCAGTTTATTGTATCCATTGGTTTATAAATAAGAGGAGGGAATTCAAATGAAAAAAATTCTAAGTATGGTATTTGTTCTAATGCTAGTTAGTAGTGTATGGACAACACAAGCTTCTGCAGCTTCATATGATCGTGCAAAAACAGCGAAAACAGTCAAAGTGTATGTGAAGGCTGGTACATCTTATAAAGTAGCGTATACTGTACCAAAAGGCAAAGCAGTTAAAGTAATTGGTGGCGTAGATGTAGGTTGGGATCAAGATCGTTGGTATAGTCCTGATCAATTTGGTTTTTATAAAATCACATACAAAAATAAAAAGGGGTATGTGGCACAAAACAATTTAAACTTTAAAAACAAGCACAGCTGGGTACCAGGTATAAAAGCTAAAGCCAAAAAATATGCAAAAAGATACGCTGGTAGTGACCCATATCGTTTTGTGAAAAATGGCGGCGCTGGTAAAGATGGTTACTATAGCATTGAGCACAAATTAAATGGTTCATGGCAAACAATGGGACGTGTAAATTGTAAAACAGGTTGGATGCATGGGTAAATAAAAAACATCTTGTATGTGGTAAAGCATACAGGATGTTCTTTTTTTATTACAATACTTTTTCAATTGCTTGTTCTAAATCAAGTAGTGAATCAGTTGGTTCGAAGCGTGAAATCACTTGACCATTTGCATCGACTAAGAATTTTGTGAAGTTCCAGCGAATATTACGTCCAATTAAATAGTCTGGGTAATCATGTTTTACGCGGTCCATGACCATCATCTCTTGCATATTTGATTGATCGACATCGCGTACATCGACTTCGTGTTTTAAGTAATTGAATAGTGGAGCAGTGCGTTCACCATTCACTTCAATTAAATCAAATACAGGATACTCTACGCCAAAGTGAGTTTTACATGTTGTCATCGTTGTGACACCATCTTCAGGGTTTTGTTCACCGAACTGATTCGTTGGGAAGGCGAGTACAACGAAGTCGCGATTTTTATATTTTTCATAGAGCTTTTGTAAGTCTTCGTATTGATATGTAAACATACATTGACTTGCGGAATTGACGATTAACATTGTTTTTCCACGATAAGTTTCCATCGATAAAATTTCACCGTTCGGTTTCTTTACTAAATAATTATAAATACTCATAAGTAAGTAGTCCTCCTTCTATATAGGGTTTTTTATACTGTTATTATATAAGAAAATAAAACAAAAGAATGAATGATTTGATTTGAAAAGAAAAACTGGGATTTGTGTGCAATAGTTATTTAAGATTATTTTTAAAAGAAAATAATACTGTTTTACTTATTTAACTGCTAAAATTTTTGTGAAATCATTTTTCGTGTGAATCATAAATATTAAAAATAACTTTTTTTGTTGTTTTTAATTCAAAAATAGTTCGATCATTAGATATAAAGTCCTTTTTTGAGGGAAAAAATGTTATAATTATTTTAGTTATATATTTTTTTGATGGTCATATAACGACCATTGACCTATGTAAGATAGAGTGTAAAGAGGTGATGTTATGAGTCGAGAAAAAGAATCACAAATACATCGTATTTTATCGATGTATGATCGACTGGAAAAAGGTGAAAAACTTGTAAAGAAGGAAGAATCTCAAAGATTCCAAACGAGTGATAAATCAATTCAACGTGATATTAATCATATTAGAAGGTTTTTAGAGTTGGAAAAAAATAATGCATACTTAGACTATAATCGTAAAGAAAAAGTGTATCAATTAAGTGTAGGAGACGATGAAAGTCACTTAAATAGTCATCATATTTTAGCGATTTTAAAAGTTTTAATGGATTCAAGAGCATTTAAAAAAGATGAGATGGAAAGCATTGTGAATAAGCTACTAATACTTGCGAATAAAAAGGATCAAGAAATTTTAAAGAAAATGACAGGGAATGAAAGACTTCTCTATACCGATTTATCGCATGGGCAAGCAGTGATTGAAAAAATCTGGACGTTATCAGAGCATATCCAAAACCAACACATCATGACGATTACATATCAGCGTGAACTAGCAGACGCTGAAAAAGAGCATCTTGTTAAACCGGTTGGAATCATTTTTTCAGAGTACTATTTCTATTTACTTGCATACCCTGCAAATAAAGAAATTGATTATCCGATTATTTACCGAATTGATCGTATTAAGTCGATTAAAGCGGAACAGGTATCTTTCAAAATCCCTTATTCAGAGCGATTCCAAGAGGGAGAATTCCGTAAACGTGTGCAGTTTATGTATACAGGAGATTTATTAAAAGTGAAGTTTAAGTTTACAGGAGCTTCTAAACAAGCTGTATTAGATCGTTTACCAACAGCGAAAGAGGTCATGACGATTGATGATGGCTGGATTTTTGAAGCAGAAGTGTTCGGTAAAGGAATTAAAATGTGGTTAATGAGTCAAGGTGAACATGTAGAGGTATTAGAGCCGAAAGCATTCCGTGAGGAGTTTTTAAAAACGTTTGAACATTTATATGAGATATACCAACCAGTCAAGTAAGACGTGTTATTTATGATGAATAGGGAATAACTTGTAAAAACGAGGTGTTGCCTGTGCATCAGCGAAAAGAAGGTATTCTTAATAAAAAGTCTGTCACGATTGTGGGCATCATTGTGCTTGTATTAGCTGTGATATGGTTATTTTATTTAAAGAATACATCGTATGAAAAGCCCGAGCAGGTGATTCGTGCAGCTGAAAAGAATTTAACATTGATTCCTGCGCATCAGACAGACAACCAAGCACTGTACTTTTTTGTTAAAGATGATCGAAATTATGGTGTAACCTACGCACAAAGAGGGATGTGGGGTTGGAAAACACGTGGTATTATTTGGACAAAAATTCATGATGATCGAAATACTTACGAAAAGCTAACAGGTTATCAAGAATACGAGGGACAGCTCATGTATGGTCTATTGAAAAATACAAAAAATCGTGTTGTCTACTTTAATAAACAACAAGCAACATTTTTAAATTTAGATGAATTGCCAAAAGAAGTTGTAAAAAAATATCGTCTGGAAGGTATGGCGATTTGGTATTTAGAGCATGATGCGGTAATCGAAAAAGGTGTGCTTCGTCTAGTCGATACAAAGACGAATAAGACGATTCATCGTGTTGTCATTAAATAGGTTGCTTTGCGAATAGCTTTCAAAGCTTTATAATATAAGTAACGACTATGTTAAAGGAGTTTATGATGAATACACGTTATAAAATTACACGTTTAAATGAGCAAGAGGAGCCAATTTTAACATTGGAAGATTTCCAACAATTCTTTTCTACACAATCTGATTTTACGTATGAAGATGCATTTGTGTCACGCAATCAAGAAGGCGTTGAGATGAGGATCAAAGGTGACTTTTTTATGTGGCATGTCGATCAAGTGAAAGTACCATTTCGTTTCTTCGATGGGGAACTCTATGTAGCAATTTCCCATCCAGTCATAGAAGAAAAGATGAAAGAAATTGCGGCTGCACTTGATGCAGTATATGTAGAAGGTTAGGATAAAGAAGAGGAGATATCGCGATGGCGATACCTCCTCTTTTTTACTTTTTATTCACTTTCAACGTGTAATATTTATACGAACCAAACTGTTCAAATTTATAGGTGTACGTGTAGGGATTGAAGAAAGAAAGGGTTGGGCTGGCTTTTACGAATCCTTTTCGTTCAATATAGTTTTGCATTGTCTTGGTACGTTTTGCGTCGTAGAATGTGTACGTGTCAAAATACGAACCTTGGAATGCGTAATCTTTCCCTTTATGAATATTCGTAAAATAAGAACGTAATTGTTTTTCGGTCTTTCCTATATTCAAATACATAAAAGGTACATAGTATTTTTTTCCTTTATACGTAATAGGAATTAAGTTTTGGGCAGAAGAAATATTTTTTGTAGCTTTTGGTGTTTCGTTGGATGTGAATAGTGTTCCTTTTTTATTTGTTAAGGTTGTTGAAGTCGCTTGGAAACTTCTCTTATGGTAACCTGATAGATTCGCTCGATCTGCATAGTAATACCATGTTTTCTTTTTTAACGCTTTGGATTTTGGGATATAACCCGTTTTTGTTCCAATCTTCACTTTGTAATAAGTTGCAGATGCTTTCGATGTTGTTGTGAATTTTTGGTTCTGTTTTAATGTAGTTAATTTCGTAGATGACGTGCTTTGTTTTGCATATAAATACGTATCAGGCTTTGCATAATAAGTAGTCGATTTGGCGTTGGCTTGCGCTGAAAAGAATAAAGACCCTACTAAAATGATGAATAGACTCCATGTTAATTTTGTTTTCATGTTGTTTAAAACCTCCAATCCATCCTATTATACCCTAATGAATACGAAAGGTAATATATGGATTAAATCCTATTTGATATAGAAGGTAATTGAAAAAATAATGATATAACATAAAAAAATAATAAACTAATCAAAAATATAGTGATTTGAATAATCGAAGTGTACATAAAAATACACAGGTTAAATGGTAGAGTAGTGTAATAGGGGGTAATTAAACAGTTAGAATAAATCTATAAATATCTATAAAAAACTATTTATTTTTCATACATTTCATGGTGTAATAGAATTATCCACTAATTCAAAGGAGAATGAAATGTATGAAAAAATACAGTATTGGTCAATTCGCAAAAGAAATCGGAGTAACAGTTCAGACTTTAAGAAATTGGGATAAGACAAATAAATTAAATCCTCAATATACTGCACCTTCTGGACACCGTTATTACTCTCAACAACAACTTGAATATTTTCTTGGTTTACATTCTCCTGAATCAGAATCGAGAATAACTATCGGCTACTGTCGAGTATCTTCTCATAAGCAAAAGGATGATTTACAGAGACAAGTGGAAAACATGGAATCATACTTACTGTCTCAAGGTAATCCATTTAAGATTGTGAAAGATATAGGTAGTGGTATAAACTACAACAAAAAAGGGTTAAATGATGTTATTGATTTAGTCCTAAATTACAAAGTAGATAGGGTTGTAGTTTTATACAAAGATAGGTTATTACGATTCGGATTTGAACTCTTGGAAAATTTATTTGCTAAATACGGAACAAAGATTGAGGTTATCGACAATACTCCAATGACAGATAATCAAGAGTTGGTCGAAGATTTAATTCAAATTGTTACTGTATTTAGTTGCAAATTACAAGGGAGACGGGCGAATAAGGTTAAGAAATTAATTAAGGAGTTGAAAGAGAATGATACTAGCAAAGAAGATACGAATTAAACCAACTAAAGAACAAGAAATTCAACTATGGAAATCTACTGGTGTGGCAAGATGGGTATACAATTGGACATTAGCTAGACAACAAGAAAATTATCAACGAGGGTTGAAATTCTTATCTGACAATGTTTTGAGAAAAGAAATCACACAAATTAAAAAACAAGAGGACTTCCAATGGTTGAGTGAAGTATCAAATAATGTAGCTAAGCAAGCTGTTAAAGATGCTTGTAATGCGTATAAGAGATTCTTTAAAGGTTTGGCGAAACGTCCAAGATTCAAGTCTAAGAAGAAATCTAAATCTTCTTTCTATAATGACAATGTGAAACTTAAAGTAAAAAAGAACACGGTGTTAATTGAGAAAGTAGGATGGGTTGCAACTTCTGAACAAGTCCCAATGGGGGTGAAATATACTAATCCTAGAGTATCTTTTGACGGAAAGTATTGGTATATCTCTGTTGGAGTAGAGCAAGAACAAGTAAAACAAGAATTAACGAATGAAGTAATTGGAGTAGATTTAGGAGTTAAAGAATTAGCAATTTGCTCGAACGAAATGGTGTTCAAAAACATTAACAAAACAAAAGAAGTGAGAAATATTGAGAAACGTTTACGTAGGTTACAGCGAAGCGTTTCCCGAAAATATGAGATGAATAAGGAGGGAGACCGATTTGTCAAAACATGTAACATTATAAAAATCGAAAAGCAAATACGAAATCTACACAGACGGTTAGCTAACATTAGAAACAACCACATTCATCAAGCAACAAATACAATAGTGAAAACCAAACCTTGTAAAGTTGTGATGGAAGATTTGAATGTAGTTGGAATGATGAAAAACCGTCATTTAGCTAAAGCAGTAGCCAAACAAAAGATGTATGAATTTCTCCGTCAATTGAAATACAAATGTGAAAAATACGGAATTGAATTTATACAAGTTGGACGTTTCTTCCCATCTTCTAAAACATGTTCGTGCTGTGGACAAATTAAATCAGATTTAAAATTATCTGATAGAGTTTACAAGTGTGACTGTGGATTAGAGATAGACAGAGATATGAATGCTGCGTTAAATTTAGCTAAATATGGAGAATTAGTAGCTTAGTCACTTACAAGACACTACTAATGTGTAGGGTTCGTTGTACCCGAATTAACGCCTGTGGAGTATCATACCAAATGTGAGTAGCTTCGGCAAAAGCAGATACAAAGAAACAGGAAATAAACATTGCTTATAGATTTTTATAGGTTTTTGGCAACGGATTATATGCAGTCTCAAACGAGAGTTATTTATTGTGATACATGTCATAAAGAAATTAAAAAAGTTCGGATGGGTGATGCGATTTTGCCTCATCAAGTAAGTGATTTGCTTCCACAACAATGCAAAGTTTGTAAGGTGAAGGCGATGATAAAAGGCACAAAAAAACCCGAATGATTGGCATTCGGGTTTCATACATTAGATTACCTCACTCGCTAGTACAGCTTCCACCATACCGCGTGCTTCTTCAACTGATTTGGTTTGCATTAAGCTATTGCGTAACTCAGCTGCGCCGCTAAATCCACGTACATAGATTTTAAAGAAGCGATGTAGATGATTATAAGGGCGTTGTGTTTCTTCTGCATATTTTTCATATAGTTCAAGTTGTAACAATAGAAGATTTAAATATTCTTCTACACTGCGTTCGCGTGGATCTTCGCTAAATGCGAATGGGTTTGTGAATACTCCACGGCCAATCATGACACCATCAATGCCGTATTTTTCAGCTAATTCTAAGCCGACTTTACGATCAGGAATATCACCATTAATCGTTAATAATGTATTCGGTGCAATCTCATCGCGTAATTGTTTGATTTCAGGAATCAAATCCCAGTGAGCAGGCACTTTACTCATCTCTTTACGTGTGCGTAAATGAATCGTTAAGTTCGCGATATCTTGTTTTAAAACATGTGTTAACCATTCGCGCCATTCATTCACATCTGTATAACCAAGACGTGTTTTTACGCTAACTGGTAATCCACCAGCTTTTGCGGCTTGGATAATTTCCGCAGCTGTTTCAGGGTGATTAATCAGACCTGAACCTTTACCACGTGAAGCAACATTCGCCACAGGACAACCCATATTCAAGTCGACCCCTTTAAAACCCATCTCTTTCATACCAATGCTCATCTCTTTGAACATCTCTGGTTTATTTCCCCAAATATGTGCAACAAGAGGTTGTTCATCTTCTGTATAAGTAAGACGACCGCGTACACTATAAATGCCTTCTGGGTGGCAGAAGCTCTCTGTATTTGTGAACTCAGTAAAGAACACATCAGGACGACCTGCTTCACTAATTACATGACGGAATACAACGTCTGTTACGTCTTCCATCGGTGCTAATATAAAAAATGGCTTCGGTAAATCTTGCCAAAAGTTTTCTGATTGCTTACTCATCGTATCTTCTCCTTGCATACATCTATAAAATTTTCACTATCCTAAATAGTATCATTTATTCGCGCATCCTGCACAAAAATAATCTTCGTAAAATCAGAATTTAAAAATCTTCTTTATCTTGTTATCTGACAAGACAACTTACGTGCGATGTTTGAATAAAGGTGATATGTTAATAACCATAAAAAAAAGGGTACTTTATTTAAAATTACAATTATTTATGATAGTAAAAATCTTACGAAATGACATTTTTTATAAAATATAAATTTTGTAAAGAGGTGTTCGATTTGGGAAAACTGAATAAAAAAATCTTTAGCCCGTTATTTGTATTATTATTACTTGTCATTAGTGTAGGCGTATTTTCAATGAGGGCCGACTATACAAGTGCAGAGTTATTTGATGCAAAGCACGAGTTTTCATATGGTGAACAGGCGAATCAAGACTTAAAAATTTATCAAAAAGGGTTAAAAAAGGGAGAGAAAACGCCTGTTGTACTGTATATACATGGCGGTGGTTGGTATGCAGGAGATAAAGCGAATGTAGGTAAAAAACCAGGTTATTTTAATAAAAAGGGTTACACCTTTATTTCGATGAATTACCGCTTATCACCGGTAGGTAATTATGAAGACCAAGCAAGTGATGTAGCAGCTGCGATGAAGTGGATTGTCGATCATGCAGATCAATATCATTTAGATGCCAATCAAATTACATTGATGGGGCATTCAGCAGGAGGACATTTAGTTTCTTTAGTTGCACTTGACCCACGCTATCTAAAAGAAGTAGGATTACCACTTCATACGATATGCGGTGTTATTAATATTGAAGGACCACTTGATATGAGCGACTTTATTAAAGAAGTTCCAAAGTATAAATCAGTTTACGGAAAAAATCCGAATGTATGGAAAGCAGCTTCACCTAGTACTTATCTTGGTCAGCAAGCAGTTCCGCCGATGTTAATTATCTCAAGAGAGGACGCAGCAACTACGAAATTCGTAAAAGCTGCAAAAAAATTAGGTGAACCAGTTGATTTATTAACAACACATGAATTATCACATTCGGACTTAACGGGTTTGATTGGAACGAATGAAAATGCAGAAGCGATTCAAGTGACAAATGCAGTGACAAAATTCTTGCAAGCAAATCAACCAAATACATTCAAATAAACAAACATTACAGCAAACTAGTGCATACATTGTCTAGTTTGCTTTTTCATTATTGAAAAGGGTATAAGTGCAAATGATTGTAGAAGGAATCTTTATAAATCAAAGGAGGAAATTGTATGTCTTATTCAGAACAAACGAATGAATGGATTGAAAAAAGAAAACAATATATTGTACGTGGTGTAAGTAATGGGAATTTAGCGATTGTCAAAAGGCGCAACGGTTACGGATTTAGGTGGTAAACAGTAGAGTGATTTTGTATCTATGATTGGTGTATTAAATGTTGGGCATAATCACCCGAAAGTTGTAGCTGCTGTAAAAGAGCAAGCAGAGAAGTTTTTATTACCTAGGTTTAATGTACATGAAGAAAAGTTATGTGAAAAAGAGTTGGTCATTTTAGGTCGAGCATTTGAAGAAATGGCGAAATAATGAAAGGACACGTATAACATCAAAACGAAATCGCATTGTGTGAAGCGATTTCGTTTTTTTTTAAAAGCCTATAGATTTATATTTAAATACAGCGCGCCAGTCGTTGAATGGCTTCATCTACTTCCTCCATTTGAATATTTGCGAAACCAATCACGAGTAATCGGTTACGCTGAATAAGTGGTAATGGATTCAATGAAAAACGTTTTAATGTATAAAGTTCTAACTTCTCTTGTTGTGCTGCTTGTTCGATTTCTTCATAAGATTTTGATGTAGGTACTTCAATTAAAAAGTGAAGTCCAGCAGGAATATCGTAAATCACAAGATTACGCGTCAAATTGTTAGAGAGTGCTTCAATTAATGTGGTTCGAATTTCTTCGTAATGTTTCGTCATCTTTCGAATATGTTTTTCATATTGCCCACTCTCGATAAATTCATTCAACGTATAAAGTGCTAAATTATTCGCTGGTTGAATCTCAAGTGGAAAAGCTTCTTGATAAGCTGCCAATAGTTTTGTTGGAAGTACCATATAACTAATACGCATTCCAGGTAACAATGTTTTTGAGAACGTCCCCATATAAATGACTTTTCGGTTATAATCCAAACTTTGAAGCGAAGGAACATTGTCTGTTTGATATTTGAACTCACTGTCATAATCATCTTCTATAATATAGCGTTGTTCATCGCGTGAAGCCCAGTTGAGTAATTCAACACGTCTTGAAATCGGCATAATAATACCTGTTGGAAACTGATGAGAAGGTGTCGTGATGACAAACTGTGCATTCGTCTGCTCAATATACTTTACATCAATCCCGTGATCATCAAGTGGAATGAGGTGTGTTTTAAACTGATGTCGCTGTAGAAGTTGATAGTATCTTGCATAGCCCGGATTCTCAACTGCAAAAGCTGTTTTAGTTGTCTGCAACATTAAGAGACGTTCCATCAACCCCTGACTTGTTGCGTGAATAATAATTTGTTCAGGTTCGCACTTCACACCACGCGTCGCATAAATAAAATTCGCAATATTTTTCCGTAGTATGTAAGGTCCCTGTGTATGTGGCATTTCACTTAATTCATCCATATGTTCCTCATAAATTTTCGCCTGACAATTCAGCCACTTACGAAAGGGGAATAATTTCGGATTTGCATTCATGTGAGAAAGCGAAATCCATCCCTCACGCGAACTTTCTTCTTCTCTTAATATTTCAGGGAATGAGGGCGTAATCTGGTCGTTAATATCAAAGCGCTGAATTTCCTCTACAAAATAGCCAAGTCGTTCAATTGTATAAATATATCCTTCAGCCAAAAGCTGGTCGTAAGCTGTCGCAACTGAATTCGTACTAACAGCAAGTGATTTTGCGAGTTCACGTTTTGGTGGTAATTTGTGATGTGCACGCACTTGATGGCTTAGAATTTGTTCTTTAATTTGACGATAAATTTGTTGGTAAATAAAGCGACCTTTTCCTTTTGAGTTCACTTGAATCTGCAATCTCATCACCTCTGGTACCTTTTTTTTATAAACTTGGTGCTTTTTATTGTACCAAAAAAGGGCATAATTAGAAAAAAGAAACGAAGGAGGAAATGAAATGTTACAAACAAATCAAACAAAAGAATTAGTTGAAAAACGCAAGCAATACGTAGTACAAGGGGTAAGTAACGGAAATCTTGCGGTTGCGAAAGAAGCAAAAGGGGCAACAATCGTCGATATTGAAGGTAATGACTGGATTGATTTCGCAGCAGCCATTGGTACATTAAACGTAGGTCATAGTCATCCGAAAGTAGTATCAGCTGTCAAAGACCAAGTAGAAAAATTCTTACACCCTGGTTTCAATGTCATTATGTATGATTCTTATATTCGTTTAGCAGAAAAATTAGCAGAAATTACACCAGGAAGTTTTGAAAAACAAGTCGTTTTATTAAACTCAGGTGCAGAAGCAGTTGAAAACGCAGTGAAAATTGCACGTAAATATACGAAAAAACAAGCCGTTGTAGCTTTTACAAACGGTTATCACGGTCGTACCAACTTAACAATGGGTATGACGTCAAAAGTAAAGCCTTATAAATATGAATTTGGACCATTTGCTCCTGAAATTTATAAAGCGCCTTATCCATACATGTACCGTAAACCAGAAGGCATTACAGATGAAGCTTATGTAGATCATATTATCGAGCAATTCCATGACTTCTTTATCTCGACAATTGCACCGGAGATGGTGGCGTGTGTTGTCATGGAACCAATTCAAGGTGAAGGTGGATTTATCGTACCGCCGAAAAAATTCGTACAAGCCGTTGCGAACTTCTGTAAAGAAAACAATATTGTTTTTGTAGCAGATGAAATTCAAACAGGTTTTGCACGTACAGGTACATTATTTGCGATTGAGCAATTTGATGTAGAGCCAGATTTAATGACGGTATCGAAATCACTAGCGGCAGGTCTACCACTTAGTGGGGTTGTTGGTCGTAAAGAGATGATGGAAGTTTCAACAGCAGGTGAATTAGGCGGTACATATGCAGGAAGTCCAGTAGCATGTGAAGCGGCACTTGCAGTAATTGATATTATTGAAGATGAAAAATTATGCGAAAAAGCACAAGTTTTAGGTGACAAGTTAACAAAACACTTACATGTCTATGCAGAAAAATATGCATTTGTAGGCGATATTCGTGGTCTAGGTGCGATGGTAGCAGTGGAATTAGTAGATGAGCATAAAGCGCCAAATAAAGCAGCAGCAACAGCAATTGCAAAATATGCAAATGACAATGGATTACTGTTATTAACAGCAGGCATTAAAGGAAATGTCATTCGCTTCTTATCACCACTTGTTATTACAGATGAAGAATTAGAAAAAGGTTTAGCGATTTTAGATCGTGCATTCGAAGCAGCAGCGAAGGAGGCGTAACCGATGACAACAATTCAAGTAACGAACCCTGCAACGGGTGAAATTATTCATACGCTAACACGAAGTGAAGAAGCAGAAGTAGTTGAAAAAGTAGATCGTGCTAAAGAAGCTTACACGTCATGGAAGAAGTTAAGTGCGCATGAACGTTCAGCTCTTTTAATGAAGTGGGCAGCGATGATTCGCACAAATCGCCAAGAACTAGGTGAACTCATCACATTAGAGAATGGAAAACCATTAGCAGAAGCGCTAGGTGAAGTAGACTACGCAGTGAGTTATATTGATTGGTATGCGGAAGAAGCGAAACGTGTATATGGACGTACGGTTCCGGCGCATGTACAAAACAAACGTATTGTTGTAACGAAAGAACCGATTGGTGTCGTAGCAGCGATTACGCCATGGAACTTCCCAGCAGCGATGATGACGCGTAAAGCAGCACCAGCACTCGCAGCAGGTTGTACATTCATTGTGAAACCAGCAGAGGAAACACCGCTGACAACGATTCGTTTAATCGAATTAGCGCATAAAGCGGGGATTCCAGAAGATGCTGTACAATATGTATTAGGTGATGCGCCAATGGTAGGCGACGTATTTACGTCACATCCAGCGATTCGTAAAATTACATTTACAGGTTCGACACCAATTGGCAAACTACTCATGCAAAAATGTGCGGATACAGTGAAGCATGCAACAATGGAATTAGGTGGTCATGCGCCAATTATTGTAGCAGAAGATGCAAATTTAGATTTAGCTGTACAGCAAACGGTTATGGCAAAGTTCCGTAATGCAGGTCAGACATGTGTCTCACCAAATCGTCTCATCGTACATGAGAATGTTGTAGAAGTGTTTACAGAGAAGTTGGTAGAACGCGTTCGTAAGTTGAAGATGGGTAATGGTTTAGAGGCCGATGTGGATCTAGGTCCAATCATTAATAAAAAAGGCTTCGATAAAATCAAACAACAAATTGAAGAAGCAACTTCAAAAGGTGCGGAAGTTCTTTGCGGTAATCAATATGATTTTGATGATGAAAAAGGTTACTATTTCGTAGAGCCAACTGTCCTAACAAATGTGGATCTATCTTCTCAAATTATGCATGAAGAAACATTTGGGCCAGTCATTCCGATTACTACTTTTGAGTCATTTGATGAAGCGATTCAAATTGCGAATGATACGCCATATGGTTTAGCGACATACTTCTTCACAGAAAGCTATAAAACAGGACTATACTTCAGTGAAAACTTACAATATGGTATTGTCGGTTGGAATGATGGTGCGCCGTCTGGTGCGCATATTCCATTCGGTGGTATGAAGGAATCAGGTATTGGACGTGAAGGTGGCTTCGAAGGAATTGAGCCGTATTTAGAAACAAAATATATCTCAATAGGTTTATAAACCACATAATAAAGAGGTCAAGGGAATTTTTCCCTGACCTCTTTTCATTTTAAACAACTTCTGTTTTTTGAACTGCTTTTTTCTCTTTTGCTTGTAATGAATCACTATACCTTTTGATGTGCTTATCAAATACAAAGTTACCAAAAGGAATAAAGGCTACTGCACCTGCAATAACACTGTAGAAAAATGCCCATTTTACGCGCAATTGCACGATAAGAATTGCAATTGCATATGTAATAAAGATTGCGCCATGCACACTACCTGTAATACGAACTGCGATTGGCAGATCTGCAAAATATTTTAACGGCATCGCAATACCGAGTAAGACTAATAATGAAATACCATCCCAAATACCCATTGTACGTAAAAATTTAATCTCTTTTCTTTCCAAACATGAACACCTCCACTTTTCTTCTAGTATGTCGGGTGAATATGAATAGAATATGAACAGAAAAAGGTTAAAAATACCAATTTAGCGAAAAAACATTGTTTTAAAAAGAAATTAGGAAGCGTTTCCAGAAAAAAATTTAATAAATATAAAAAAGATAAGAAATGTAGAATAAATAAAGCTTTTGAAGATTTTTTATGTGAGGAAAACTTACATTTTAAAAAGAATATTCAGAAAAAACATTTGACTACATCGTTTTTTTCTGTAAAATATGAAATATAAAACTTTCATGTTAGGAAAACTAACATGAATAAAATTTAGGAGGTTATGCAATGGATGTTTCTTTTTTAATGAACAGTTTGTGGACAATGTTAGGTGCAATTTTAGTCGTATTTATGATTGGTGGTTTTATCTTATTAGAAGCAGGGTCAACTCGCATGAAAAATGCAGGACATGTTGCGAGTAAGACAGTCTTTACATTTGGTCTCGCTTCACTCGTATTTTGGGCAGTAGGTTACGCTTTTATATTCGGTAGTAATGCAAACTTCTTCGTCGGTATGACCGACTTCTTCTTTTCAGGTGAGCAAATTAAAGATGCGAGCCTTTCTACAACCGTCTTCTTTTTATTCCAACTTGCTTTTGCAGGGATTTCTGTAACCGTCGCACTCGGTGGTTTTGCAGAAAGAGCAAAGTTCTCTGTATATGTCATCTTCACTATTCTATTTAGCGCACTCATCTATCCTGTCATTGCACATTGGATTTGGGGTGGTGGCTGGTTAGCAGAACGAGGTGAACAAGATTTCGCTGGTTCAACAGTCGTCCATTTAACTGGAGCGATGGCGGCACTTGCTGCAACAATGCTCTTAAAACCACGTATTGGTAAATTTAATAAAGATGGCTCAGCTAATCGTATTACTGGTCATAACCAAGTTTATACAGCACTTGCTGTTTTAATTTTATGGGTAGGTTGGTTTGGTTTTAATGCAGGTTCAACTGTATCAGTAGATGAAGCTTTCTTCGGATTTGTAGCTGTAAATACGAACTTAGCTGCCGCAGCAGGTGCTGTTGCTGCAACTTTAATTTCATGGGTAGTACTTGGTAAACCGGATATTCCGTCTATTTTAAACGGAGCATTAGCTGGGTTAGTCGCTATTACAGCTGCTTGTGCGTTCGTTGACGTATATGCATCTGTCATCATCGGTTTTATCGCTGGAATCGTTTGTTTCTATAGCGCTCGTTTCTTGGAAGCGCGACGTATTGATGATCCGATTTTTGCATTATCTGTGCATGGTGTACCAGGGATTTGGGGAACGCTATCAACTGGATTCTTTGCAACACCTGAATTAGCTGTAGTCGGCAAAGCGGGTTTATTCTATGGTGGTGGTTTCGAACAATTATGGGTTCAAACACTAGGTGTTGTGACATGTGGTGCTTTTGCATTCTTCGGGTCATATATCATCTTGTATATCATGAAAAAAATCATGGGAACTTTACGTGTGACACAAGAGGAAGAAATTATGGGACTTGATTTAAGTGAACATGGTAGTTTTGGTTATCCAGAACATATGAAGCGTCGTGAACAAGAAGTGTGGAGTGAAGTCGATGAGAAGCTACACAGAAATTAAAGAATGGTTAGAAGATGTTCAGCAAGATGAGCTCGGCATTCGTTCTTTAAATGGTCTATATGATCGGGCGATGATTCAAGTCATTCGAATTGCACTAAAAAAATACCCTGAGCCACCTTGTCACTTCGCATGGTTTGTCATCGGTAGTGGTGGACGCAGAGAATTAGTTCCAACAAGTGATCAAGACCACGGCATTATGTATAGAGACGATGGACATGAGCGCTATTTTCAACAATTAGGACAAGAGATTGCAGATGGTCTACACCAAATTGGCTTTTCTTACTGTGATGGCGGCGTTATGGCGAGTGAACGTGCATGGTGTCGTTCGCTAAATGAATGGCAAAAACAACTCATGGAATGGTATTGCAGTGATGACATAACAGCGACTCGTCATTTGCAAATGCTTTATGATTTACGCATTGTCTATGGGGATAAATCATATGAACAGATGGTGAAAAACTGGACGGAACCTCAAAGTCATGAACAACTTGAAAAATATATTTGTACGACGACGTGGGTGAAAAAAAGTATGACACCGTTAGGGAAATTGATTTTAGAAAAATCGAAATATTTCGATTTTAAAAATGCAGTATATGTACCTTACATCAATAGTAGAAGATTACAAAAGATGGCGGGCATGCAACAAGATTGTAAGCTATATGATGCCATTATGGAAATTCGAATGACAGAGCCTTCTTTCGTCGAAATTCAGCCATCCAATCGAAAAGCTATAAAAGAACTTGTGAAATCGGTTCGTAAATTACACAATGATGTGAGAGAAAAAATTGGAATCGGGTGTTCATAATGAATTTTTCAACCTTATTTCGTCAGCTCGTTGGGCGTGGACATACGGGACCAACGAATGAAGTAGCTTCGAAAGAGCAAATGGCTTATTTACGAAGACTAGAGAAAACGGTTCGATTAGCACGTGATTTTGACCAACCTTTTCATCAAAATGAATTTGTCATATTGGATATCGAGACAACAGGTTTTGAGGCATTAAGAGGAGATGAAATCTTATCGATTGGTGCCATTAAAGTAAGGGGAAATAAGGTAACAACGGAGCAGTTTTATGCGCTGACGAAAATTCAAGGGTGGATTTCAAAAGAGGTAGAAGAACTGACGGGAATCACAAATAAAGAGATTGCAAATGCATTTCCGTTAAGGGATGTATTGGAACAATTTATGCGATTTATCGGACACCGACCTTTGATTGCTCATCATGCCCAACATGAACGTGATTTTTTAGAAACGTATTATTTAAAATGTTTTCAAAAGAAATTCCAACATCGCATTATTGATACGCATATCGCACTGCAAGTATGTGGTGTAACGTCTTCTGTTATAACATTAGATGAAGCATGTACACATTATCAAGTGCCGATTAAAAATCGTCATCATGCTTTAGGAGATGCACAGTTAACAGCGCAGCTCTGGCTTACCTTAGTCGAACAATTACAGGAATATGATATCAATACATTAGAACAACTCTATAGTCAATATATTCAAAGGTAGGTTAAAATTTGTGTTTTTTGGTTATGGTGTATACGATAAAAGGGAACTATAACTAAAGGAGAGATGCGAGTATGTATCGTAAAGTAGATGATTTTATTCGAGATTGGAACTATTCAGCAGCAGGAACTTTAAAAGTGATTGAGGCATTAGAAGATGATAAACTTGATCAAGCAATTGTTGAAGGGCATAATACATTAGGTTGGTTAAGTAGTCATTTAGTAGATGCACCGAGTTTCTTCGGTGGGTTAGCAGGGCTAGATGTACCATCAATTCCAGAAGGTGAAAAACCAACAACGGTAAAAGAACTAGAAGAAGCTTATAAGAAAAAAGCAGCGAAAGTAGAAGAAGAAGCAACAAAACTATCTGATCACGATTTAGAGCGCAGAGTAGAAGCTTTCGGAAAAAATATGCCTGTTGGACAAGTACTTCGTAGTATGATTGACCACCAAACGCATCACCGTGGACAGATGACGGTGCTAATTCGTCAAGCTGAACTACCTGTTCCACCGATTATGGGACCAACAATTGAGCAAGCTTAATTAAAAAATAGAAGTTGCATCGATGTGATGTAGCTTCTTTTTTATTTTGCTATGTATTTAGAGGGCGCGGTAAAAAGGTATACATAAATGAAACAATTTAAACGAATCATTCGTATTACTTAAATGGAACCATTTGGATGGGTGAACCGTCCTCATATGCGGTCATATTGAATAAATCAAATGATGTATAATAGAAGCAATGATAAAGGAGGATTTACATGGATACAGAACAGAGAAGACAAGAGCGCAAAAAAATGAATAAGCGTACACGTCTACTATTAGGTGTTATTATTTTATCGTTAATCGAAATTATTTATTTCTACTTCATGGGAAAACCTTATAATTATGTGAATGGTTTAGATGATTTAATTGATTATATTATAGTAGGGAATATCGCTTTTTTTGTTGTGTATTTTGTGTTAATTGATGGAAATCAATTCCGGAAAAAATATATGTTATTCGCTGCAGCCTACGCGTTATTATTAGCAGCGCCATTCTTTTTCCATTCAAAAATGCCACAAACAAAGGTGGAAGAAGCACAGGCTCTCATTGTACGAACTGAAGGTGGTAAAGCAATCAAAGACCGAGATTATGCAAATGTGATTAAAACATATGAAGGAAAAGAAGTGTATTTAGTTGCTGTTGAAAAAGGTGATCGTGTATACCGTTATGCGTTTGACCCAGATAATCAACAATACTACTCTTTTTCTAAGTAAGGGGAGAATTAGATGACGGCACATCGCTTTATGTTGGAAGCGCAGTGGCCTGGTGGTAGAAATGAAGTGGGAACAATTTCTTCGGGTCAGCTCCAAACGAAAATTTCGATACCAAAAGAGATGGATGGACCTGGAGTGGGCACGAATCCAGATGAGATGTTGTTAGGTGCTGCAGCTACATGTTATTTGATCTCCTATGCAGCGATGTTGGAACGCGCGAAAATTATTCCTGTTGATTTAACGCTATCATCAGAAGGAATTGTCGATGTGACAAATGGTGTTTTCACATATGAAAAAATCACACACCATCCAACTATTTTGTTAGAAAAAAATACAGATGAGCGCACGCAGCGAATGGTACAACGATTAGCTGAAAAAGCCGAAAAAACGTGTATGATTTCAAAGGCGATTCGTGGAAATGTCGAATTAGCGCTAAATGTAACGATTCAAATTGCGAATGAATAGCGAAGAGCGTGTTCAAAGAAATCTTCTTTGAGCACTTTTTTTGTTATACTAGAAGAAAGAATAGAGGAGATATCACATGACACAACCACATATTATGCTTGTGGATGGTATGGCATTATTATTCCGCTCATACCATGCGACAGCACCAATGAATCAATTTTTTAGAAAAAAAGATGGTACACCAACGAATGGTGTTCAAGGATTTGCGAGACATGTATTAAGCGCGCAATCGATTATGAATCCGACCCACCTTGCAATTTGCTGGGATATGGGGTCGCAAACATTTCGTAATGACTTATTTGAAGACTATAAAGCACATCGTCCGGAACCACCTGAGGAGATGAAACCACAATTTGATTTGGCGCGCCAAATTTCAGATTTAATTGGTTGGAAAAGTTTTGGTCAAGTAGGAATGGAAGCAGACGATACGATTGGATCGCTCGTTGAAAAATGGAAGTCTGATGCGAAGATTACAGTTATTAGCGGTGATAAAGATTTATTGCAACTATTAAACCCAAATACAACGATTGCTTTAACAAAAAAAGGTTACTCAGAATATAATCCTTACACAATTGAACGTTTTGAAGAAGAGTATGCGATTGCACCAGAACGTTTTGCAGATGTAAAAGCATTTATGGGTGATTCGGGTGATGGATATCCAGGTGTAAAAGGGATTGGACCAAAAACAGCTCTTCAACTCATTCAAAAATATGGAACAGTAGAAGGAGTTTTAGCTTCGATTGGCGAATTAACACCAGGACAACGTAAAAAAATTGAAGCAGATGAAGAAATGTTGAAACTATCACTACAATTAGCACGTATAAAAACAGATTTGATGATTGAGACAACAATTGATGAATTAGCTTTACCAACTTGGAATGAAGAAAAATTTGAGTGCTTAATGGCAGAAGAATATAGTTTGGTAGTAAGACATATAACATCATTAATGCGTTAGATAGGAGTGAGCAACATGAGAATTTCGGTCATGATTCTATGTGTATGTAGTGCAGCACTAGGTGTTTTCATGCTACTGACAAAGCAATTCCAATATTTACCGTTAGTTAATGTCTTTATGTGTATCGTGTTTCTTATGCTCGCATATCGAGAGTATAAAGAGCGAAAAGATTTGACGACGGTATGGATTTTGATCTTAGCGGCAGTTATTATTTTTGTTTTTACAGCAATAGGCGTATTTCTATAAAATAAAAAAACCGTTGACCACGGATTCTACAAAAAATAGAAGAGGTAGTCGAACGGTTTTTTTATGATTTAATTTGCATGCGGTCAATGACGAATTGATTAAATTCTTCTACATTGCCTTGTTCGATATCTGATAAAATATGACGTTCACCGTGGTTATAAAAAATTACTTCGTCGGGATGTAAGATGACTGCATCAATTTCATAATAATCAAATGTTAAAAATGCTGAATCATCGTGCGCATAAAAACAGATGCGTTCGTTTGTTGCAAATAAAGTCCCTTTTGTCTCCACGTGGACATAAGCGAAATTCCCAACTAATTGCACTTGAACACGTTCATTTTTATTTAAAAAAGCATGTAAGTGTGTAGAGATTGATGTTGTATTTTCCATATGAAGCACCTCGCTTATTTTTATATTATATATCCGTATACCTTTTATACCGTCTACGTAAACCTCATATGTTAAAAGAAAAGGGACATTTAAGCCCTTGTTTCTACAGATTCTTGTTCTTGAAACAGACGGTATGCTGATTCCTTCTTCCAAGCTGATTGTACAAATTGCATAAAATGATGTAAATTCGCCTCTTCGATATGTGAAATGGAATATCTTTTATTTTTGGTTAAAATAATAATTTCACGACCGCTTAACACTCGATTTCGCTGATAAATAGCTTCAATCTGTTCGTATGAAATACTGCGAATCTGATAGCTTTCATTGTCGATCGTGTGCAAGTAAATACGTTCGGTTGTAGCAGCTACTAAAGTCGAACATTTAAACAAACGATTCATTTTCTCATCTGCATGAAGACTATTTAAAGAATATTCAATCTTTTCATGTGGTAATAAAATTTATAGAGCGCTTCCTGTGCATATATGTCCATAAAGGCGCACCTTCCTACATTTAATTTTAAAATTTATACCGCGAAGAAAGTAAAATAAAACACTACTTTGGATGAATTCCTATAAATGTGAGTGCATGTGCATTTGGTGCATAAGGAATTTCATGTGTTCGACTAGCTCGATTTGGTGTACCTAAATCTTCAACGATTAAATAAAGACCATCTCGTTTCCAATGAAATCCCGTCATAACCGTCCAATGATATTTAAAATAAGAAGGGCGATTTAATTTCCAAGTGAAATAGCAATCGAATTTAACAGCTACTGGCTGTTTTTGTTGAATCCAATACACCGCTTCAAAAAGCTGTAATGTTCGAACTGAATAGTTGCCTTGTACTGCCTTCGGTAAGAACCAATGAATAAAAGTAGCAGGTAATCCAACTGGTGTACAATGCAGTGCTTCGTAAAGTTGGTTAATAGACAGAGCATCATCTTTATAAAAATGTAGAATCGAAGCAACTGCAGTAGGACCACAAGAAGAAGAACGATATGATTTTTTAACCGTCGAATCATATTGTGAATAGACGGGACAATCAAAATTAATCTTCATTTTTAAAACCATCTGTAAAAAGATGTAATTCTTTATAAAGATGCTCAAGAGCTAGGCGATATGTTGGGTAAGTCTCCAACTGCTCATTAAAACAAGATTTAACAAAATTGAAAATCACTTCAGATTGAAAACCTGTATAAATAACGCGAATTCCTACAACAGTTAAAGTCTTGTGTAGGTTACGTAAAGCATCCGATAATTCATCAATCGACATCATAATCGTATTTTTATGCGAAATTCCTGTAAAGTCCATAATGACGGTTTTTACATGACGATGTTCCTGTAAGTAGTTGAATAACTTTACTTCAATTTGTGTAATACGCTCTTGAAATAAATGACCACTTAAAGGCATGAACAATGTATTGTTTAAGCTGGATTCAATTAATGAAACAGACATTTCTTTAATAATCGATTTGTACTGCGCTATTTCATGACGTAGTAAAGTAATTTGATCTTCTAAGTTCTGTGCCACTCATCATCACATCCTCTAACTGATTTTCTTAAGTATAGCCAAAAAGTAGTAGTTGGGTAAATATAGTAATATGACAAATAAAAGTTTTTAAGTAGAAAAATGGCTTGTTCAGAAAGAAAAAAACTAGCATGATGAAAATTCACGCTAGTTTGGAGTGATTAACTTCATCACTCATTAGATATTTGCATCTAAGTATTCAGTTACTTGTTCAGGTGATTTAGCATTTGCGCTGTGTAAGTGTGCTAGTTTTTCACCATTTTGGAAGATTAGTAAACTAGGAATACCCATTACATCGTACTTTTCAGCTAATTCAGGTAGTTCATCACGATTTAATTCATACCAGTCAAATTGTGTGTACTTTTCGATGATTGGATCGATGAACATGTTCATACGTGTACAGTCTGGGCACCAGCTTGCGTAAAATTTAACAAGCACTTTTTGGTCAGTCGAAATAAGTTCGTTGAATTGTTCAACAGTTGTAATTGGTTTCATTATGAAATCCCTCCTATGTATTATTATTCTACAATTTTTTAGAGCAAACGCATAGTATATTGTACCGAGTACGGGATAAAGGACAGAAATTGTGTATAATAAAGAAAAAATATACTTTTATTAGAAAAAATCGTATTTTTTCGTTGCAATCATTTTTAGATTGGCATAGAATGGGTTTATAAGCCAATGGCTATTTTTTAATCAAAAAATGAATGGTTATTCATTCAATGTGGAAGGGGCGAGTTATTCATGGTAAGACGTATTCAAAAAGCGGCTGTTCTTGGTTCGGGCGTCATGGGTTCAGGAATTGCAGCACACTTAGCGAATTGTGGGATTGATACCTACTTATTCGATATTGTACCACCGACATTAACAGAAGAAGATCAGGCGAAGGGGTTCACTGTTGAACATCCAGCGTTTCGAAATAAATTTGCTAATACGGCAATTCAGAAGTTACAAAAGCAAAAACCTGCACCACTTACAACAAAGAGAAGTCTACAAAGAATTACAACTGGGAATTTAGAAGATGATGCTCATCGCTTAGGTGAAGTTGATTGGATTATCGAAGTTGTAACTGAAAATTTAGAGATTAAAAAAGCACTCTATACAAAAATCGATGCTGTTCGAAAAGAAGGAACGATTGTTAGTTCAAATACATCGGGAATTAGTATTGATGCCATGGCAGATGGACGTTCAGATGATTTCAAAAAGCATTTCTTAGGAACACATTTCTTCAACCCACCTCGCTACCTAAAATTACTTGAAGTCGTACCATCATCTTATACAGATGAGTCGATTGTTCAATTTATGAAAACATTCGGAGAAGATGTATTAGGAAAAGGTGTTGTTATTGCAAAAGATACACCGAACTTTATCGCAAATCGTATTGGCACATATGGGTTGTTAAAAACATTACAAGTTATGCTAGAAGACGGTTATTCAGTTGGTGAAGTGGATTCCGTAACAGGACCACTAATTGGACGACCAAAATCAGCGACACTTCGCACATTAGATGTTGTAGGTCTGGATACATTTATCCATGTAGCGAATACGGTGTATCACAAAACAGACGGTGAGGAACAGCGTGTATTTGAAGTACCAGCACATATGCAGAAGATGGTTGATGCAGGTCACTTAGGGGCGAAATCAGGTAAAGGGTACTTTGTGAAACAAGGGAAAGAGATTTTAGAGTTGAATATTGAGACATTTGAATATGTACCAACAACTAAATTGCAAGCTCCTTCAATTGAACAAAGTAAACAACTAAAAGGCTTATCGAATCGTTTAAAACATTTAATTTATGCAGAAGATCGTGCGGGCGAATTATTATGGAAGATTATTAGTCCAACACTTGTATATGCAGCTGAAAAGCATGGCGAAATTGCAGATGATATTGTAGCGATTGATGAAGCGATGCGCTGGGGGTTCGGTTGGTCGCAAGGACCATTTGAGATGTGGGATGCAATCGGTGTTGAACGCGCAGTTCAAAGATTGGAAGAACAAGGACAAAAAATTCCGACTTTCGTTCAACAACTATTAGCAGAAGGACATCAAACTTTCTATAAAGAGATTGATCACGTACTACACTACTATAATGGTGAAACGTATGTAGCTGTTCCAAAGAATGAAAAAGAAATCAATTTAAAAACATATAAAAAACAGCATGGTGTATTAAAGTCGAATGCTGGTGCAAGCGTAATCGATTTTGGGGATGGTGTATTACTACTAGAATTCCACTCGAAATCAAATGCACTCGGATTAGATATTATGCAAATGCTAACATATGCACTTGATGTATTAGATACATCAGACGATTACAAAGGACTTGTGATTGGGAATCAAGGTAAAAATTTCTCAGTTGGTGCGAATCTTGCCATGATTTTAATGGAAGCAGAAGATGATGCGTTATTCGAATTAGATTATATCGTACGCCAATTCCAACAAGGCACACTTCGTATGAAATATAGTAAAAAGCCTGTCGTTGCAGCACCATTCGGCATGACGCTCGGCGGTGGAACAGAGGTATGTTTACCAGCAGCTCATATTCAGGCGACAACAGAAACGTATATGGGGCTTGTGGAAGCAGGTGTTGGCTTATTACCAGGCGGTGGTGGTAATAAAGAATTATATATGAAACACTTAAAAGGTTTACCGAAAGATGTAGCAGTTGACTATGTACAAGTGGCGGCATCGGTATTCGAAAAAATTGCAACAGCGAAAACATCTACTTCAGGTGAAGAAGCACGTGACTTAGGTTTCTTAAATCAAGCAGATGCAGTTAGTGTGAATCCAGATCATCAATTGTATGATGCCAAACAAGCAGTACTCGGTATAGTTCAAGCAGGTTATCAAGCGCCAGTGCGAGAAAAAGTGCCTGTATCAGGTGCACCAGGGTATGCTGCCTTATTACTAGGAGCAGATACCATGCTGAAATCAGGTTATATCTCGCCATATGATTTAGAAATTGCGAAAAAAATTGCACATGTATTAGCAGGCGGACTCGTACCATATGGTTCTCTTGTAGATGAAGAATATTTATTAGACTTAGAGCGCGAAGCCTTTTTATCACTTGTTGCACAGCCAAAAACGCAGGCGCGTATGCAACATATGTTAATCAAAGGTAAGCCACTAAGAAACTAAGAGGGGGGATCTAAATTATGCGTGAAGCAGTCATCGTAGCAGGTGCTAGAACACCAATTGGAAAAGCAAAAAAAGGCTCGTTAAAGCAAGTAAGACCAGATGATTTAGGTGGACTTGTTGTGAAAGAAGCTCTAAAACGAGCAAATTATACAGGTGAAGTGGAAGATTTGATTATCGGTTGTGCCATGCCAGAAGCAGAACAAGGGCTAAATGTAGCACGGAATATTGGTGCGTTGGCAGGATTGCCTGATACAACTTCAGCTATTACAGTGAACCGCTTCTGTTCATCAGGTTTACAAGCGATTGCATATGCAGCTGAAAAAATTATGCTCGGACATGCAAAAGCCATTGTAGCTGGTGGAATTGAGTCGATGAGTATGGTGCCAATGATGGGGAATGTTATTCGACCAAATGCGAAATTAGCAGAGGAAGCGCCTGAGTATTATATCGGAATGGGGCATACAGCAGAAGCTGTTGCAAGTAAGTATGGTGTGACGCGAGAAGAACAAGACGCGTTCGCTGTACGTTCACACGAAAAAGCAGCACAGGCAATTGCTGCAGGCAAATTTAATGATGAAATCGTACCAGTGGAAGTAACGGAACGTTTCGTAGATGAGCAAAATAAGCTACAAGAAAAGACATTTACATTTAGTATGGATGAAGGCGTTCGACAAGGAACGACGGTTGAAACACTTCAAAAATTGCGTCCAGCCTTTCATGTGAAAGGGAGTGTTACAGCAGGTAATGCTTCACAAACATCAGATGGTGCAGCAGCTGTACTTGTGATGGACCGCGAGGAAGCAGAAGCGCAAGGGTTACAACCAATGGCGAAGTTTTTAGGGTTTGCTGTCGGCGGTGTACCACCTAAAATTATGGGGATTGGTCCTATTGTTGCGGTACCAAAAGCTTTAAAAATTGCAGGCTTAACGATTGAAGATATTGATTTATGGGAGATAAATGAGGCGTTTGCTTCACAGTCGATTCAAGTAGTAAAAGAGCTAGGAATTGATCTTGAAAAAGTGAATGTTAATGGTGGTGCAATTGCGCTTGGACATCCACTTGGCGCAACAGGAGCGATTTTAACATTAAAACTATTACATGAACTAAAAAGACAAGGAAAAAAATATGGTGTTGTGACAATGTGTATCGGTGGCGGTATGGGTGCAGCAGGCGTATTTGAAATGATCTAACAAACATATGAGGAGGAATTGATTATGACAGAAAACACACAAAAGCACGTAGTAAAAGGCGGTAGTTTTTTAACAGAGGACGCGGAGTTCCAACATATCTTTACACCAGAAGATTTTACAGATGAACAGTTAATGATTGCGAAAACAACGGAAGATTATTTGCATAATGAAGTGTTACCAGTCGTACCAAATCTAGAAAATCATGAGTTTGAACATTCAGTAAAACTACTGAAAAAAGCAGGCGATTTAGGTCTACTTGCTGCCGATGTACCAGAAGAATATGGTGGTCTTGGACTGGATAAAGTATCTTCAGCATTAATCGCTGAAAAGATTTCCCCGGCTGGTGGCTTCTCGATTACGCATGGTGCGCATGTCGGAATTGGTTCATTACCAATCGTATTATTCGGTAATGAAGAACAAAAGTCGAAATATTTACCGAAGTTAGCATCAGGCGAATTATTAGCAGCCTATGCGTTAACAGAGCCAGGTTCAGGATCAGATGCACTAGGTGCGAAAACAGTAGCTCGCTTAAATGAAGCAGGTACACATTACGTACTAAATGGTGAAAAACAATGGATTACAAACTCAGCATTTGCAGATGTTTTCATTGTTTATGCAAAAGTCGATGGTGATAAATTCTCAGCATTTATTGTAGAACGTGAATATGCCGGCGTTTCAACAGGAGCAGAGGAGAAGAAGATGGGGATTAAATCATCTTCAACACGTACATTGATTTTAGAAGATGTTGCAGTTCCAGTTGAAAACTTACTAGGTGAAGTTGGACGTGGTCATGTTATTGCATTCAACATTCTAAATATTGGACGTTATAAACTTGGAGTAGGTACAGTGGGTGCTTCAAAACGCGCATTAGAGTTAGCAATTAAATATACGAATGAGCGTAAACAATTTGGTACAGCTATTTCTTCATTTAACCTAACAAAAGAAAAATTAGCGACAATGGCAGCACAAATTTATGCGTCTGAATCATTAATCTATCGTACAGTAGGCTACTTTGAAGATCGTATGAGCCAATTAACAGAAGCAGAAATAAAAGACGGTAAAGAAGTAGCAGCTGCGATTGCAGAGTATGCGATTGAATGTTCAATCAATAAAGTGTTTGGTTCAGAAACACTTGATTATGTGGTAGATGAAGCAGTTCAGTTACATGGTGGATATGGTTACATGCAAGAATACGAAGTAGAACGTATTTACCGCGATTCACGTATTAACCGTATTTTCGAAGGTACAAATGAAATAAACCGTCTGATTGTACCGGGAACATTTATGAAGAAAGCGATGAAAGGTGAATTACCACTTCTACAACAAGCACAAGCATTACAAGCTGAGCTACTTTCAATGATGCCAGAAGAAATCGGCACAGAAACATTAGCCCAGGAAAAATATCTTGTGAAGATGGCGAAGAAAATCGCTCTTCTTGCAGCAGGTACAGCGGCAATGAAATATGGTCCAAAACTTGAAAATGAGCAAGAAGTATTAGTGAATATCGCAAATATCGCAAATCAATTATTTGCAATGGAGTCAGTAGTATTACGTACCGAAAAAGCCATTGCACGTGATGGTGAAGCAAAAGCAAATCAAAAAGTATTATATACAGAAATTTTTGTACAAGAAGCATTTGCTGAAATCGAAAAAGAAGCAAAAGAAACATTGCTAACAGCGACTGAAGGAGACGAGTTACGTATGTTATTATCGGCACTACGTAAATTGGGACGTCACACACCATACAATATTGTCGCGAAAAAACGCGAAGCTACAGGCAAATTAATTGAAAATGAAAAGTATATTGTTTAATATTCTTACGTAAATAGTAACCTTAGAGTATGATATTGTACTCTAAGGTTTTTTGATTAACTTTTCAGTAATAATTATCAATTTTTCCTTATTTTCATACTTTATGCTGCTTCAAAAATCATTATTAATGACATTTTAGACGTATGTTTTTAAATGGATTATGATAAAAGAATTAAAAAATCTATGTTTTTGTTATGTGAAAAAGTATAATGTGAGTACTATAATTAATGGGGGTCTCATCTCAATGAGAGAGTTACAAGAACGTGAACGAGTGACGATGAATGATTTATTGATGAAAGCATTAGAATCAAATTTAGCTGTGATTCGTTTTGATACGAATCGCAATGTTACATATGCAAGTAAGCCATTTGCAGAAGCTATGGGGTATTCGGTAGAGGAATTAATCGGTAAAAAACATGCTGAGTTATGTTTAACAGAGTTTGCAAATAGTTTTGAATATGAAAAATTTTGGCGTAGTTTGCTATCTGGAAAAAGCTTTCAAGATAAAGTAGAAAGAAAAAATGCGAACGGAAAAAGTGTCTGGTTAGAAGCAACATATATGCCAATTCGTGATGAACGTTTTAAATTAATTGGCATTATGAAAATTGCATTTGATATTACAGAGAGAAATAATCAAATGATTGATTTAGCGACTACCTTAAAAACCATGTCAAATGATATGAATATTTTATCTGGTGCAGGTAAAGATCATGTAGCTAATTTGAATAAAAATTTTCATACAGTTGTTGAAATTTCAAATCAAAATCAGCAATCTGTTCATCAATTAATTGAAAAGACAGATGCCATTCAAGAGATAGTAAAAGTGATTCAGCATATTGCGAAACAAACAAATTTACTCGCATTAAATGCTGGGATTGAAGCAGCACGTGCTGGGGAATATGGGCTTGGATTTAATGTTGTGGCGACGGAAGTGCGAAAATTGTCGCAAAGTGTTGATAAATCAATTGTGGATATTCGTATGATGATTGAAGATGTAACCAAACAAATCGAAGTGATTGAAAAGGCCGGAGATATCATTTCAAAGACAGTAGATTTGAATCAAGCATTTATTGGCGAAGTAGTGAATGATTATGACTCTATTCAAAATCGTGCAGAATTGTTAAACAAACAAACAGAAACATTTGATGAATTTATTAAAAAATAAGTAATTAACTAGAAGGAGAATCGCATAGTATTATGTGGTTCTTTTTTGTTGCTTTGAAGATTAAAATAGAAAAAAGAGTTGTACGTAGTGGAAAAATCATTCAGAATGTTCACAATTAGCTGTCTTGCAGTAAAAAGCGTTTTAATCAATTATATTTTTTCTATATTATATAAGTAGAAACTCAATGATAAACATAGCTTGTCCTTTACAATTGGTAATTGTACATCTAGTATGGAATTTCTAGATGAATCTGTGATGAAATGGGTTGCACCTTTTCTAATAGATTTATACAATAAGGATATTCAATAAGAATGGAGTGAATGATCGTGACAATCACCGTGTATCATTATCCAAAATGTACAACTTGTAAAAAAGCAATTGCTTGGTTAAAAGAAGAAGACATTGCATTTGATACAAAAGACCTTGTGACAGAAACACCAACAGCTGAAGAAATAAAAGAGATGCAAGAAAAAAGTGGTTTACCGCTTAAAAAATTCTTCAATACATCGGGTATGAAATATCGTGAGTTAGGATTAAAAGATCGTTTGGCAGAAATGTCAGAATCCGAACAATTAGAGTTATTAGCAAGCGATGGCATGTTGATTAAACGCCCAATTACGTACGATGGAGAGCGTGTCACAGTCGGCTTCAATGAAAATAAATTTATTGAAAATTGGAAAAAATAACTAGAATGACTTGTATTTGCAGAAAAAATATGTAACACTATAGATGAAATTAACATTACATATTTCATGGAGGGGTAAAAAAATGAGCATTCCAACTAATTTACGTTATTCAAAAGAGCATGAGTGGGTTTTACAAGAAGACGGTACAGTACGTATCGGTATTACAGAATTTGCACAATCTGAACTAGGTGACATCGTATTCGTTGAACTACCATCTGTAGGCGATGAATTAACAATCGACCAACCATTCGGTAGCGTTGAGTCTGTAAAAACAGTTTCTGAACTATATGCACCACTTTCAGGTGAAGTAGTAGAAGTAAACGAAGAGTTAGAAGATAGCCCAGAGCTAGTAAACGAATCACCTTACGAGAAAGCTTGGATGGTGGTTGTAAAACCTTCTGACGCTGCACAACTAGAAGCTTTATTAACTGCTGAACAATATGAAGAAGTAATCGCAGGTTAATAGCACCCCTTTCATGTAGGTGCGCGTTTTCATGCTGATTTGATTAGAAGACACTGATTTCAGTTGTCTTCTTTTTTTATTTGTTGTAAAGTATGTAAAGTTTTTTCTATGCGCTTTTTTTATAAGCACTATTCCTACAAAAATATACTGAAAATATGGTATAAATAAAGTAAGAAAGAACAGAAAAAAGAATAAGGAATCAGATGGGGTGGTGTGTATGAAGATTATTGAGAAAGTACTCATTGTAGAGGGTAGACAAGATTGTTTACAGTTAAAGCCTATTTTGAATGAACCTGTTGAGATTGTCTGTACAAACGGAACCGTAAGCTCTCATCGTTTAGATGAACTATTACAGCCGTATGAGAGTTGTGATTTTTATGCATTTTTCGATGCAGATGATATGGGCGAGAAACTTCGTAAGCTTGTACAACAAGAATATCCCAATACACATCATCTTTATACATTACCGCGTTACGGTGGTGTTGAACGCACGCCGCGTTATCATTTAGCAAAAGTGTTACAAGGAGCTAAATTTAAGATTAAGTCAGGTTACTTATTAGATAAAGGATGACAATAATGCAAGAATGGACACGTGAAGAATGGGAAGAGCAAGTGAAGTCCCAAGAAAAAACAGCTTTTTACCTCTATACACCGATGTGTGGAACTTGCCAAGTTGCATCAAGAATGATGGATGTGACCGAGCAAGCAATTGGACATGTTCCGATGGGGAAAGCCAACTTAAATTATATGGAGCAATTAGCGTATGACTTTGAAATTGAAAGTGTACCTTGTCTTCTTATTACGCAAAATGGCGAGTTAGTAGAGAAAATTTATGCTTTTCAGTCAGTGCCACATTTATTTGAAAAAATTTTAAAGAAGTATTGACCTTTCAATTTAGAAGTGATAAAGTATCTACAATAACTAAATGAACTTAATTCGTTACTCTTATAAAGAGAGGTGGAGGGAAGTGCCCTATGAAGCCCGGCAACCATCACATTATGTGAAAAGGTGCCAATTCACGCAAGGACTATGTAGTCTTTGAGAGATGAGAGAACGGTTTAGCATATTTTATGATGTTTAAACCCTTCTGTTGTCTGACAGAAGGGATTTTTTTATGAATAAAGTTCGAAAAAGGTGGGAAACAATTTGATTCAACTCAGCAATGTGACAAAACAATATAAAACTTCAAATGGTCCCCTCACAGCTGTCGATCAAGTAAACTTAACTATCCAAGATGGTGAAATCTTCGGTATTATCGGTTACAGTGGTGCTGGTAAGAGTACGATGATTCGTTTATTTAATGGCTTAGAGAAACCAACAAGTGGTTCTGTAATTGTAAATGGTGAAGATATTTCAAAAATTAAAGGTGCTAAACTCCGTGCAGCACGTCATAAAATTAGTATGGTATTCCAACATTTCAATTTATTATGGTCAAGAACGGTAGAAGAGAATATCGCTTTTCCTTTAGAAATTGCAGGTATTGATCAAGCTGCTAAAAAGAAAAAAGTAGCAGAATTGATCGAACTTGTTGGATTAAGAGGAAGAGAAAAAGCTTATCCATCACAATTATCAGGTGGTCAAAAACAACGTGTAGGTATTGCGCGTGCACTTGCAAATGACCCAGAAGTATTACTCTGTGATGAAGCAACATCAGCATTAGACCCTGAAACTACGGATTCAATTTTAGACTTATTACGCAGTGTAAATGAAAAACTCGGTATCACGATTATTTTAATTACACATGAGATGCACGTGATTCGTAAAATCTGTCATCGTGTAGCCGTAATGGAGCAAGGGAAAGTCGTAGAAGAAGGCGATGTTCTTCAAGTATTCGACGCACCACAGGCACCTGTTACACAACGATTCGTTCAACAAGTAACGAATACAGTAGGGCAACAAGAGTCGATTGAACAAATTAAAGAACAATACCAAAATGGCAAATTAATTAAATTATTCTTTGTCGGCTCAAAAACAGAGCAACCGATTATGACACAACTTATTCGTCAGTTTAATGTCGATGTAAATATTGTACATGGCAATATATCTCCGACAAAAAGTGGTCCATACGGTACGTTAATCGTACAACTTGCTGGAACAGATGAAGAAGTTGAAAAGGCAGTAGCATATTTAACTGCTGAAGGAATTAAGTCGGAGGTGATGTCACATGAATAACGAAGCGACAGGACTATTCCCAAATGTTGATTGGGAAGGAATGTGGCAAGCCACGCTAGAAACGCTTTATATGACAGGTGTTTCAACCATCATTACATTTATTTTAGGTCTAGTGCTAGGGATTATTTTATTCTTAACAGCACCGGGCCAATTATGGGCGAATAAGGTTGTGAACTTTTTAACAGGAGTAATCGTGAATATTTTCCGTTCTATTCCGTTCGTTATTTTAGTGATCTTATTAATTCCATTTACAATTTTCTTAATGGGAACAATGCGTGGTGCAAACGCAGCATTACCGGCACTGATTATCGGGGCTGCACCATTCTATGCACGCATGGTATTGATTGCATTAAAAGAGATTGATCGTGGTGTGATTGAAGCAGCTCGTTCGATGGGTGCAACAACAGGAACAATTATTTGGAAAGTATTGATTCCAGAATCTTTACCAGCGTTAATTTCAGGGATTACAGTGACGGCAGTTGCTTTAGTAGGTTATACAGCGATGGCGGGCATCATTGGTGCAGGTGGTCTAGGTTACTTAGCCTTCCAAGATGGTTTCCAACGTAGTCAAAACGACGTAACATTCGTCGCAACAGTATTAGTATTAGTTGTTGTATTCATCATTCAATTCATTGGAGATTTGATTACAGCAAAAATTGATAAACGATAGATCAAAGAAAAGGGGAAATGAATCATGAAAACATCAAAAAAATTAGTAACAGGTCTTTTAACAGCAGCACTAGCACTTAGTTTAGCAGCATGTGGTTCTTCAGAAAAATCAGGAGACGGCGATGAAAAAGTAATTAAAATCGGTGCTTCAAACGTACCACATGCTAAAATTCTTGAACAAGCAGAACCAATTCTTGAAAAAGAAGGTATCAAATTAGAAATCGAACCGTACCAAGATTACATCTTACCGAATAAAGATTTAGATTCAAAAGATTTAGATGCGAACTTCTTCCAACACATTCCGTATTTAGAAGATCAAATCAAATCCAATGGTTATGATTTTGAAAGTGCTGGTGGCGTACACATCGAGCCAATCGGAATCTACTCTCAAAAGTATAAAAAATTAGAAGACCTTCCTAAAGGCGCGACAATTCTAGTATCAAACTCTGTAGCAGATCAAGGTCGTATTTTAACATTACTTGAAGCAAAAGGTTTAATCACGTTAAAAGACGGCGTTAAAAAATCAACAGCACAATTAAAAGATATTGATAAAAACCCTAAAAACTTAAAAATCGATACAAAAACAGCTCCAGAACTATTAGTACAAATGTACAAAAATAACGAAGGTGATGCTGTGATTATCAACTCAAACTATGCAATTGATGCAGGTTTAATTCCTACAAAAGATGCAATCGCAATTGAAGATTCAAACTCACCATATGTAAACGTAGTAGCAGTTCGTAAAGGTGACAAAGATAAAGAAGAAATCAAAGAATTAATGAAAGTTTTACACTCAAAAGAAATCCAAGACTACATCAACAAAGAGTGGAAAGGTTCAGTTGTTCCTGTGAACCAATAATGAACTAAAGGGTATTGCCGATTTAGGCGATGCTCTTTATTTTTTTACATGAAAAAGCTCGGAGTAGCATGTGTAATGACACAGCTTTCCGAGCTTTTATTTTACATTCGCTTAATATCCCGTTTTCTAAGTTGTATATAGATGATGTGAGATTCGGGTATTTATACAATTAGATGAATTGTGTAAGACGTGAGAAGAAGGTACTCACAAATTCTAAAAATATTTTTTCAGATGGTGCTAATTCACGGTTATGTGGGAATACAACACCTACATTGCGTGTGAAGCTTGGCTCAGATAGTGGTAAACGAACCGTACGTCTTGGTGTCGAATCATAAAAGGCACTCTCAGGAAGTAACGTAACACCCATTCCAGCTGCTACAAGCCCTTTTAGAGCATCCATATCTTCACCTTCAGAACTCACGATTGGTGTGTATCCAACCGATTTACAAGCATCCACTACGACTTTATTTAAAATGAAGCCATCTGGGAATAATACAAAAGGCTCGTTACGTAAATCTGCTAGTTGAATTTCTTTTTTTGTTGCAAGTGGGTGTGTAGCAGGTAAAAGTGCAGATATTTTTTCTGTAAACAGAATTTTTGTATCAATGATTTCATCTTTTTTAGGGACAGGTCCTAAAAAAACAAGATTCAATTCACGATTTTTCACCGCATTGATTAGATAGCGATATGAACCTTGACGCAAGTGGAAAGATACATTCGGATGCTCTTTTTTAAATGCCGAAATGACGGTTGGTAATAAGAAGCTTGCAAGACTTGTTGGGAAGCCGATTTTAATTGTTCCTTGTTCAGGATCTAAGTATTCTTCGACTTGTTTGGCAGCGAAGTCGATGGCTTCAAGCGCAATGAGAGCATGTTCTAAAAAAACTTTACCGATTGGTGTAAGTTTAACATTTCGTCCAATACGTTCGAATAATTCTGTACCAAGTTCTGTTTCTAAATTGGAAATTTGTCGACTGACTGCTGACTGTGCGACATGTAAAGATTCAGCAGCCTCTGATATATGTTCTCTTTCCGCAACAGCTACAAAGTAGCGTAGTTGTCTTAATTCCATAGTTATACATCCCCTATTCATCTAAAAAAACGATTGATTCTATATAAATTATATATTGTTTATATGAATTTGTGAATTTAAAATATAGAATACAAGGGAGGAATCGATATGTCATTTCATTTATTACCAAAAGAGCAAGGTTTATATTCACCAAGAGACGAGCATGATGCATGCGGTATCGGTCTATATGTTAATTTAAAAGGAAAAAAAACACATGAAATCGTTGAAAAAGGATTGGAAATGCTATGTCGTCTAGATCACCGTGCTGGGAGAGGAAGCGATGGGAAAACAGGTGATGGTTCAGGACTGATGGTACAAATTCCACATGATTTCTTTCGCCAAGAAATAACTGCCTTTCAATTACCGGTAGAAGGTATGTATGGTGTAGGGATGCTATTCTTTTCGCAAGACGATGCAAAAGGTCAACAAGTAGTTGAAGAACAAATGAAAAAATATGCAGAAGCAGAAGGACAAACTGTTCTAGGATTCCGAACAGTACCAGTTGATGCATCGACATTGAGCGATACAGCGAAAAAGACAGCACCCATTGTTCGACAATTATTTATTCAAGCCAATCCACAAACAGTTGATCTCGCTTTTGAGCGTAAACTATATCTTATTCGTAAACAGACGGAACGATTTGCGAAAGCAAAAAACATCTCATTTTATTGTGCGAGTCTATCAAGTAAAACAATGGTTTTTAAGGGTCTATTAGCACCTGAAGAAGTAGCTGTTTTTTATAAAGACTTGCAACAACCTCACTTTACTTCGGCCTTTTCAATGGTCCATTCACGCTATAGTACGAATACATTTCCTTCATGGGAACGAGCACATCCAAATCGTTACTTGATTCATAACGGTGAAATCAATACATTACAAGGAAATGTTAACTGGATGAAAGCGCGTGAACAACAATTTATTTCAGATGCATTTGGAGACGATTTACAAAAAGTCTTACCGATTATTGATGAGAGTGGTAGTGACTCATCCATGTTAGATAATGCATTTGAGTTCTTCGTTTTAGCAGGACGTACACCAGCACAAACAGCGATGATGATGATTCCAGAACCTTGGACAGAAAATCCACATATTTCAAAAGAGAAAAAAGCTTTTTACAATTATCACAGTACATTAATGGAACCTTGGGATGGTCCAACAGCTATTTGTTTTACAGACGGAAAGCAAATTGGGGCGATTTTAGACCGAAATGGTTTACGACCAGCGCGTTATTATGTAACGAAAGATGACTATATGATCTTTTCTTCTGAAGTAGGTGTAGTGGATGTAAAAGAAGAAGATGTTCTGTATAAAGAGCGTTTAAGTCCTGGAAAGATGTTATTAATTGATTTAGAAGAAGGTCGCGTAATTGCGGATGATGAGCTGAAATATCAAATGGCGACAGAAAAACCATATGAAAAGTGGTTGGATGAGTCCCTTGTTAAATTGACAGCTCTGGAAGACGAAGTGCAAATAAATGAAATAAGATTACGTCAAAAAATTCATGGCTACACATATGAAAATACGAAAAAATATCTGTTACCTGTTCTACAAGAAGGAAAGGATCCGATTGGTTCGATGGGGAATGATGCACCACTCGCTGTTTTATCGGAAAAACCACAGTCGCTATTCCATTACTTCAAACAATTATTTGCGCAAGTGACGAATCCGCCAATTGACTCAATTCGAGAACATATTGTGACGAGTACGATGACATTGCTTGGTAAAGAAGGTGACTTATTACATCCAACGGAAAATAATAGTCGTCGCATTCAATTAGACTCACCGATTTTAACACCAGGAGAATGGCTAGCATTACAAAAGCAAAATCAATTCCGCATTGCGACAATCTCTCTTGAAATGACAGAAGATTTAGAAAAAATATTGAAAAATTTAGCAAAACAAGTAGATGAAGCAATTCAAGATGGTGCTGAAATTATCGTATTATCAGATGACCTACAGACTATCACACCGACAGTACCTATTTTATTAGCAGCAAGTAGCGTACATCATCATTTAATTCGAACAGGTAGACGTACGCGTGTCAGCATAGTTGTACAGTCGTTAGAAGTGCGAGAAGTTCATCATTTTGCAACGCTTATCGGTTACGGTGTAGATGCAATCTATCCGAGTTTGGCTTATGCAACAGTAGAGGAACTAGTGCATACAGAAAAATTGTCACAAACATTATCAGAAGCTTTCGCGTGTTACCGAAAAGCGATGACAGATGGAATTGTTAAAGTAATGGCGAAAATGGGGATTTCAACGGTACAAAGTTATCGCGGTGCCCAGATTTTTGAAGCAGTAGGGATTCATACGGATGTGATTGCTCAACATTTCACAGGTACAAAATCACAGTTGAGTGGCATTGATTTAGCAACGATTCAATTAGAAGCTGAGAAACGATTCCATGAAGCAGTTGAAGCTAATTCTTTATTATTAGAATCAGGCAGCGAATATCAATGGCGTTCAGGTGGAGAACATCACGCATTTAATCCGAAAACGATTCATACATTACAGTGGGCTGTTCGTAAAAATGATGCTGGACTGTATTATCAATATGCAGAGATGGCAAATGAAGAACAAATCGGATTTTTACGCCATTTATTCACATTCAAAGAAGACTTACAATCAATTCCGTTAGAAGAAGTAGAATCAGCACAATCGATTGTCAAACGATTTAAAACAGGTGCTATGTCTTATGGTTCAATTTCTGAAGAAGCACATGAAGCACTAGCGATTGCGATGAATCAAATTGGAGGTCGCAGCAACTCAGGTGAGGGAGGAGAATCTCCAGAACGCTTTGAAGTCGACGAAAAAGGACAATTAAGAAGAAGTGCGATTAAGCAAATTGCTTCAGGACGTTTTGGTGTTAGTTCGCATTATTTAGTCAATGCAGATGAATTACAAATTAAAATGGCGCAAGGTGCAAAACCCGGTGAAGGTGGTCAGTTACCAGGGAATAAAGTATATCCGTGGGTTGCGAAAGTTCGCGGTGCAACACCTGGTGTTGGATTAATCTCACCTCCACCACATCATGATATTTATTCAATTGAAGATATGGCTGAATTGATTCATGACTTAAAGAACGCGAACAGAGAAGCAAGTATTAGTGTGAAGCTAGTAGCGAAAACAGGTGTTGGGACGATTGCAGCAGGTGTAGCAAAAGGTGCAGCCGATAAAATTGTCATTAGTGGATACGATGGCGGAACAGGTGCTTCGCCTAAGACGAGTATTCAACATACGGGCTTACCGTGGGAGCTTGGTTTAGCAGAAGCACATCAAACATTGATGCTGAATCATTTACGTGAGCGTGTCACATTGGAAACAGACGGTAAACTTATGACAGGGAAAGACGTAATTCTAGCAGCATTACTTGGTGCAGAAGAATTTGGCTTTGCGACCGCGCCTCTGATTGCACTTGGATGTGTCATGATGCGTGCATGCCATCTAGATACATGTCCTGTAGGGGTAGCTACACAAAATCCAGCGCTTCGTGAAAAGTTCATGGGAAAACCAGAACATGTAGTCAACTTTATGTACTTTATTGCAGAAGATGTTCGCTTGTGGATGTCGAAATTAGGTTTCCGTACATTTGACGAAATGGTTGGACGTACAGATATACTCGAACAAGGAAAGAAAGGGCAAGAGCATTGGAAAGCACGCCACTTAGATTTATCGAAACTGCTTGTGCAAGTAGAAGGACCGCGTACGAAACAAGTAGAACAAAATCATCATTTAGATCAATCACTTGATATGCGTTCATTGTTCAGACAAGTTGATTACGCAATTCAAACAAAAACAGCCATCCAAGTCACTTCACCAATTCGAAACGTAGACCGTGTAGTGGGGACAATAGTTGGTAGCGAAATCTCAAAAAGATACGGTGCAAAAGGATTACCAGACCAACTGATTCAACTGCATTTTAAAGGAAGTGCAGGTCAAAGTTTCGGTGCTTTCATGCCAAAAGGAATGTTGATGACTGTAGAAGGTGATGCGAATGATTACTTTGCAAAAGGGCTATCAGGTGGTACAGCGGCTGTCATCTCACCATTGAAAGGGCAGGCCGAGAAAAATGTTGTTGCAGGGAATGTCTGTCTTTACGGTGCAACAGGTGGTCAAGCGCTAATTAATGGTCGAGCAGGTGAACGTTTTGCAGTTCGAAATAGTGGCGCTGATATCGTGGTAGAAGGAATAGGCGATCATGGCTGTGAATATATGACAGGTGGTCATGTAGTCATTTTAGGTGATGTCGGTAAAAACTTTGCAGCAGGTATGTCTGGTGGTGTGGTCTATATTTGCCCTACAAATCGTGAGGAATTCGAAAAAGCATGTAATAAAGAGATGATTCGTATCGCAGATGTATTAACGAAAAAAGATGAAACGAACTTACATCATTTAATTGAACAGCACTATTTGATTACAGAAAGTACAAAAGCACAAGATATTTTAAATCATTTTGAAGAAAAGAAAAAAGCATTTATTAAAGTAATTCCAGAGCAATATGAAATGATGCTACAGGAGATTCAAACATTTGAAGATGAAGGGTTAAATAAAGAAGAAGCAGCGATGCAAGCATTCATGTCTGCGACAAAATAGGAGGTGTCCATCATGGGAAAGAAAACTGGTTTTATGGAATATGAGAGACAAAAAGGGAATGAAGTTGCACCTAAAAAACGTGTGACGAATTTTGATGAATATACACGTCGATTCGAAGATGATGTTTTATCAATTCAGGGCGCGCGTTGTATGGATTGTGGTACACCTTTTTGTCATATGGGCATAGAGATTCGAGGAATGGCAGCAGGTTGTCCGATTCATAATTTAATGCCTGAATGGAATGATTTAGTTTACAAAGGCCAGTGGAAAGAAGCGTTAGAAAGATTACAATTAACAAATAACTTCCCAGAATTCACAGGTAGAGTCTGTCCGGCGCCATGTGAAGGAGCATGTACGGTAGCTATTCATGATCCAGCAGTAGCGATTAAAAATATTGAGCGAGCAATTATTGATCGTGGTTTTGAAGAAGGGTGGGTAAAACCACGTATTCCAAATGCTAGAACAGGTTATCGTGTAGCGATTGTTGGTTCAGGTCCAGCAGGTCTAGCAGCAGCAGATCAACTTAATCAAATGGGGCATGAAGTAACGGTATTTGAACGAGACGACCGTGCAGGTGGATTATTAATGTATGGTATTCCAAATATGAAGTTAGATAAATCCGTCGTTCAAAGACGTGTGGATTTACTTGAAGCAGAAGGAATTCATTTTCAATTGAATACAGAAATCGGACGTGACATTACAAAGTCACAGCTGCAAAAAGAGTACGACGCAGTCATTCTCTGTGTAGGTGCAACAGTCGCACGTTCACTTCATTTAGAAGGTAGCGAATCAACAGGTGTTATTCGCGCGATGGACTATTTGACGAAGACAACAAAAAGTGTACTAGCAAATGAACCAGCACCAATTGATGTGAAAGGGAAGGATGTCATTGTTATTGGCGGAGGTGACACTGGAGCGGATTGTGTGGCAACAGCTCTTCGACAAGGCGCAAAATCAGTACATCAATTTGGGAAGCATCCGCAACTACCGATGACACGCTCAGAAGACCAACCATGGCCTGTAGATCCTAGTGTATATAAACTAGACTATGCGTATGAGGAGGCGGTTGAAAAATTCGGACAAGATCCTCGTGAATACTGCATTCAAACGAAAAAGATGGTGGCATATCCTGATGGTCGATTAAAAGAACTGCATACAATCCAGATGGAAAAGGTAATCAATGAAGAAGGATATGTCTACTTTAATGAGCTAGAAGGGACAGAAAAAGTATGGCCTGCAGATTATGTATTTGTGGCGATTGGCTTTGAGGGAATTGAAGAAGAACTCGGTGAACATTTCAATGTACGTGTTTTAAACAATCGAATTTACGCAACTAAAAAATATGAAACAAGTGAAGAAGGCATCTTTACAGCTGGAGATGCAAGACGAGGACCGAGCCTAATTGTTTGGGCGATTCGCGAAGGACGGGAGGTAGCCGATGTCGTACATGGATTTTTGAAGAAGCGCCTAGCAATCGCAGTTAGATAATTTTTCCCCAAAAGGCTAAGTGAGAATTTTCTCATTTGGTCTTTTTTTTTCTTTAAAAGTTGTTATTATTAGATGAGAGTTCATTGAGTAGCCACAATTTAATCAGTTATCACTATTTCAGAAGTGAAAACGATTCTCAATTAGATTTCTTTATTGAAAATGAGAATGGAAATGTTAGAAATCCTCGGAAATAGAATAAAGTAAAGAATTTTTAAGGATTTTATAGTGAAATGATAATGAGTATCAAATGAGTTGCTAATGGCTTTTATTTGCGTTAAAATTAGAATGATAATAATTTAGGAATGGGAAACCAACCTAATAATTCAATGGAGGTAATGGAATGTCAACTTTAGTAATTAAAGATCTACATGTCTCAATCGAAGACAAAGAGATTTTAAAAGGTGTGAACTTAACACTAAATACAAACGAAATCCATGCAATTATGGGACCAAATGGTACGGGTAAATCAACACTTGCTTCTGCAATCATGGGTCACCCAAAATACGAAGTAACTTCTGGTTCAATTACACTAGATGGTGAAGATGTATTAGAGATGGAAGTAGATGAGCGTGCACGAGCTGGTTTATTCCTAGCTATGCAATATCCTTCAGAAATCGCAGGCGTAACAAATGCCGACTTCTTACGTTCAGCAATCAATGCACGTCGTGAAGAAGGCGATGAAATCTCAATCATGAAATTCATCCGTGAATTAGATAAAAAGATGGAATTCTTAGAAATGCCAGAAGAAATGAGCCAACGTTACCTAAACGAAGGTTTCTCTGGTGGGGAAAAGAAACGTAACGAAATTCTTCAGTTAATGATGATTAAACCAAAATTCGCAGTTCTTGATGAAATCGACTCTGGTTTAGATATCGATGCATTAAAAGTTGTATCAAAAGGTATTAATGAAATGCGCGGTGAAGGCTTCGGTTGCTTAATGATTACGCACTACCAACGTCTATTAAACTACATCACACCAGATCACGTACACGTAATGATGCAAGGTAAAGTAGTAAAATCAGGCGGTTCTGAACTAGCACAACGTTTAGAAGCTGAAGGTTATGACTGGATTAAACAAGAATTAGGTATTGAAGACACAGACGCAGTAACTGAAGAAGCATAAGAAGGAGGACGAGCAAGCCATGACTGTGGAAACAAAATTAGCGGTAAGCGCTCAAGACGTACGCTCATTCTCTGAAGCACATAATGAACCTAAGTGGTTAACGGAGCTTCGTGAACGTGCACTTGAAAAAGTAGAAACATTAGAAATGGTTAAGCCTGACAAAACAAATGTAGATTCTTGGAACTTCTTTGAATTCCCAGAACACAAGGTTGAAGGTAAAGCAATTTCTTCTTTAACAGAACTTCCAGCTGAAGTTCAAGCAATCGTTGATGAAAATCAACAAACACTTTACATCCAACACAACAATACACCTGCTTACTTACAAGTAGCAGATGAATTAAAAGAACAAGGTGTTATCGTAACGGATTTATTCACTGCTGTAAAAGAACACAGTGATTTAGTTCAAAAATACTTCATGACAGAAGCTGTAGAAGTAGATGAACATAAATTAACAGCGTTACATGCAGCACTTGTGAACGGTGGATTATTCGTATATGTACCAAAAGATGTACAAGTAAAAGAACCAATTCAAGCTGTATTCTTCACAGATGATGAAAATGTATCATTATTCAACCACGTATTACTTGTAGCAGATAACTTTGCAGAAGTAACATATGTTGAAAACTACATTTCAATTGGCGCAGCAAAAGGCCAAGTAAATATCGTAGAAGAAATCATCGTAAATGACGGCGCAAACGTAACATTCGGCGCAGTCGATACATTAGCAGAAGGATTCACTTCATACATCAACCGTCGCGGCGAAACAAAACGCGATGCATCATTAGATTGGGCATTAGGTTTAATGAATGATGGCGATACAATCTCTGAGAATGTAACACATTTACGTGGTGATGGTTCACGTGCTGATGCAAAAACAGTTGTCATCGGTCGCGGTAAACAAAGCCAAAACTTCACAACAGAAGTTCGTAACTGGGGTAAATCTTCAGATGGTCAAATCTTAACACATGCAGTTATGAAAGATGCGGCACGCGCAATCTTCAACGGTATTGGTAAAATCGAACACGGCGCAACAAAAGCGAACGCTGAACAAGAATCACGCGTACTTATGCTTTCAGAAAACGCACGTGGGGATGCAAACCCAATCCTTTTAATCGAAGAAGATGACGTAACTGCAGGACACGCAGCGTCTGTAGGTCGCGTTGATTCACTTCAAATTTACTACTTAATGAGTCGTGGTATTACACGCGCAAACGCTGAGCGTCTAATTATTCATGGATTCCTTGAGCCTGTAGTAAGCCAATTACCAATTGAGGGTGTACGCAAACAATTGGTTGAGGTAATCGAAAGGAAAGTAAAATAATGATCAAAGACGACATTCGTAGCTATTTTCCAATTTTAAACCAAGAGATTAATGGGAACCCGCTAATCTATTTAGATAGTGCAGCAACTTCTCAAAAACCGATTCAAGTCATCGAATCTCTTAAAAAGTATTATGAATTTGATAACTCAAATGTACACCGTGGTGTGCATACACTTGGGAATCGTGCGACTGACGAATATGAAGGTGCTCGTGAGAAAGTCCGTCAATTCATTAACGCCAAGTCCACAGAGGAAATTATTTTCACACGTGGTACAACAACAGGTTTAAACATGGTTGCATCAAGCTATGGTCGTGCAAATGTTTCAGAAGGTGATGAAATTGTCATCACGTATATGGAACATCATTCTAACTTGATTCCATGGCAACAACTTGCGAAAGCAACAAAAGCCACATTGAAATATATTGAATTAGAAGCAGATGGCACTTTATCAATGGATGAAGTGAAAAAAGCGATTACTGATCGCACAAAAATCGTCGCAATCACAATGGCATCGAATGTACTTGGTACAATTAACGATGTAAAAGCTATTGCACAAGTTGCACATCAGCATGGTGCTGTAATGGTTGTTGACGGTGCGCAAGGTGTTCCACATATGAAAACAGACGTACAAGATTTAGACTGTGACTTCTTAGCCTTTTCAGGACATAAGATGTGTGGTCCAACAGGTATCGGTGTTTTATATGGTAAAAAAGAACATCTATTAAATATGGAACCTGTTGAATTCGGTGGCGAAATGATTAATTTCGTTGGCTTACAAGATTCAACATGGGCAGACCTTCCAGCGAAGTTTGAAGCAGGCACGCCAATTATTGCAGGTGCAATCGGTCTAGGTGCAGCGATTGACTTCTTAAACGAAATCGGCATGGACGAGATTATTGCGCATGAGCATAAACTAGCGAAATATGCATTCGAAAACTTATCAACTGTTGAAGGCCTAACCATTTATGGCCCACAAAATCCAGAAATTCGCACAGGACTTGTAACATTCAATATCGATGATGTACATCCACATGATTTAGCAACAGCGCTAGATAGTAATGGGATCGCTGTTCGTGCTGGACATCACTGTGCACAACCATTAATGAAATGGTTGAATTGTGTTGCAACAGCTCGTGCTAGCTTCTACCTATACAATGATGAAGCAGATATCGATGAATTAACAAAAGGTGTGCGATTTGCGAAGGAGTATTTTGCAAATGTCTAATTTAGATCAACTATACCGTAGCGTTATTATGGATCACTATAAAAAACCACGTAACAAGGGAACAATTGAAGGCTCAAACGTTTCAATTGATATGAATAACCCAACATGTGGTGACCGCATCCACTTAACTTTACAAGTAGAAGATGGAATTGTTTCAGACGCAAAATTCGAAGGTGAAGGCTGTTCAATCTCAATGTCATCTGCATCGATGATGACGCAAATGGTTAAAGGGAAAACAACAGAAGAAGCTGTCGAATTAGCACATGTATTTTCTGACATGATGTTAGGAAAAGAACATGATGAAGATTTAGACTTTGGTGATGTGGAAGCATTATCAGGTGTAGCACAATTCCCAGCACGTATTAAATGTGCAACACTTGCTTGGAAAGCGATGGAAAAAGGAATTAACGAAAATAAGTAAGACAAAACTAAGCGATGAACGGAGGAGAAATGATGGCTAAAAACATGCCAGAAATCGGTGATTACGAGTTTGGATTCCATGATAAAGATGTATCGATTTTCCGTACAGAACGTGGACTAACTCCAGCGATTGTTAAAGAAATTTCTCAGATGAAAAAAGAACCAGAATGGATGTTAGATTTCCGTCTAAAATCTTTAGAAATTTTTTATTCAAAACCAATGCCTCAATGGGGTGGCGACTTATCTGGTTTAGATTTCGATGAAATCACATACTACGTAAAACCATCTGAAGCAACGCAAAAATCTTGGGATGAAGTACCTGAAGAAATCAAAGCAACATTTGATAAATTAGGTATTCCAGAAGCAGAACAAAAATACCTTGCAGGTGTTTCTGCACAGTACGAATCAGAAGTTGTCTATCACAACATGAAGGAAGAACTAGAAGAGATGGGTGTAATCTTTAAAGATACAGACTCTGCTCTTAAAGAGAACGAAGATATCTTCAGAGAATACTTCGGTAAAGTCATTCCTCCAGCAGATAACAAATTCTCAGCACTTAACTCGGCTGTATGGTCTGGTGGTTCATTCATTTACGTACCAAAAGGCGTAAAATTAGATACACCATTACAAGCTTACTTCCGTATCAACTCTGAGAATATGGGACAATTCGAGCGTACATTAATCATCGTTGATGACGACGCTTCTGTACACTATGTAGAAGGTTGTACAGCACCAGTTTATACAACAAGTTCTCTACACTCAGCTGTAGTAGAAATTATTGTTAAAAAGAATGCTTACTGCCGTTATACAACAATCCAAAACTGGGCAAACAACGTGTACAACTTAGTAACAAAACGTACAGTTGTAGAAGAGCACGGTACAATGGAATGGGTTGATGGTAACATCGGTTCTAAATTAACAATGAAATACCCAGCTTGTATCCTTAAAGGAGAAGGCGCTCGTGGTATGACATTATCAATCGCGATTGCAGGTCGTGGTCAAAACCAAGACACAGGTGCGAAAATGATTCACTTAGCACCAAACACTTCTTCAACAATCGTATCAAAATCAATCTCAAAACACGGTGGTAACGTAACATACCGTGGACAAGTAAAATTCGGTAAAAAAGCAACAAATGCACGTGCAAATATCGAATGTGATACATTAATCATGGATAACGAATCAACTTCTGATACAATTCCATACAACGAAGTAATGAATGATCAAATCTCTTTAGAGCACGAAGCGAAAGTTTCAAAAGTATCTGAAGAACAATTATTCTATCTTATGAGCCGCGGTATTTCTGAGCAAGAAGCAACAGAAATGATCGTAATGGGCTTCATTGAGCCATTCACAAAAGAACTTCCAATGGAATACGCAGTAGAAATGAACCGCCTAATCAAATTTGAAATGGAAGGTTCAATCGGTTAATCCATTGAATACTAAAAAGCCTCCTGGTTTGGGAGGCTTTTTTTATAACTTAATTTCTTGTTATTTATAATAGTTTTTAGTAAACACCCATTATTTTTATTTGTTCTAACTCATATTCTAATAAATATTCGAGTGTTTTTCCATCAATTTGTGCTTGTTGTAAAAATTCTTTAATACTTTGAATAAAGTCTGTTAGCTCGACACAAGTATCGTCATATAAAACATCTAATAAAATAAATCCTTTTTGTTCATCCCAAGCAATAAAGAAAATTTTTCGCCCATATGAAAATTCGATTTCTTTTTTTGCTAAAAGATATTGGATAAAATTTGCTTTTGTCATTCATTCCATCTCGCATTCTGCTTTCGCTTCACTATTAAATATCCTTAAAATGGATATATTACATTATAGTTGAAAGACGAACTTTCTGCTAGATAAGGTTCCTTAAAATGAATAAAAAGACATTTTAAAAATATTTTTTTATAGACAAATGGTATATTGCTTAAATTTAAAGTCGGGCAAAACTACATTATCTATATAAAAAGAATGTATAAAATATGAATTCAACGAAATGAATACGTAAATTTCTATTTATAACATAGAAATTTGCGTATTTTTTTCATTTTTTTAACAGGAATTGAAATTGACAATGATAATCGTTATCAATAGAATGAAATGGAATTATAAAGGAGGAAACACATCATGTATATGGTTACAAATACGATTCAAGTTTTAGAAGGTTATGGAGATGCAATTTTAGAGCGTTTTAAAGTACGTCAAGGAATTGAAGAGATGCCAGGTTTTAAAGAATTAAAAGTTATGAAAAAGCTAAATATGAAAGGATATGAAGAGGTACTTGTACATACAGTTTGGGAAGATAAAAAAGCATTTGAAAATTGGTTTTCATCACGAGAATTTCACTTAGCACATCGAAAACCAGCTATGACACCAGATGGTCAAAAGATGGTTACAGGGAACTCGATTGATCATTATGAAGTGGTTGTAGAAAGCGATACATCAGAAGCTGTTGGTTATGTGGGCTAAATATATCTTTATTTTTTTATTGAGTAGTTTGTTTATGTTACCTGTGGATGCAAAGGCGCAGACGCTCGAGAATGGAACATATAAAATACCGTATGAAGTAAAAAAAAGTGGAGAATCGAGCACATCTATTGCGAATGATTACTTTCAAAAACCCGCAATCCTCATTGTATCAAACCAAAAGATGTACCTTGAAATTACTATTTTAAAAAGTCATTGGACGAAAGAAGTCACGTTTGATGGAAACAAAGAAACACTTGTAAAAACAAATAAAGAAAAAGATATGCGAACAATTCAATTTCCATTGAAACAAATAAGTGGAAAACATAAAGGAACACTCGCTGTTTATATCAATGAAAAAGTGGATGGTGAAGACTTTTTATATGACAACCGCTATGAAATTGATTTTGTATTGGATGAAAATAAGTTAGCCAAACAATCCAATCATGTAAAAGAAATTAAAATAATCGAGAAGAAACAGACGAAAGAACAGCCAATGGGTTGGTGGGTTTATGTCATTAGTGCGATGGTGTTCTTCTTGATTGTTGCGATAGTAGGAAAACAAATAAGGGGGAGAAAAGAATGAAGCCGATGAAATATTCAATTCTGTCATTAGCAGCTGCAACACTGTTAACTACATCGATGTTTTCAGTGAATACGACACCTGTAAAAGCGGCAGAAAGTAGTGTTGTAGAGCCGCAAATGCAAGTTCAGTACATGCCATTCCAAGTATATAAACATGCAGATTTACAAGAAACTTCAAGTATGGGACGTAGCATGGATTTAGTTTCAAAATTACAAGTGGAGAATGGTAAAACCTATGCATATGTCACGATTAAAAGTGCTTCTATTTGGAACTCATTTAAAACAGATGTCCATGGTGAGATGAAAGAAGTTGAAACCATCTCAACGAATGAAGTAGAAAATACACGACTTGTAAAATTCGAAGTACCTTCTACATCTCAGGCGATTCGAGCTGATATTGAGATTCAAGCAGGTCCTACGAAGATGCAACATACCACGTATCTACAATTCCAACAAGATGCAACATCTTTACGTTCTTTCCAAGTATGGAATGAGCAAAAAGATGCGATTTCTTCAGGTGTGACACGTTCAGTAGAAACACCAGCTCAAATTGTTCAAGTAGGTGATAAAACCTATGCTTATATTACCTTGAAATCAGCACAGTATTGGAAAGGGTTGAAGTCACTTGTAGGCGATGTATTAACAGAAGCGACTGTTGTGGAAGAGAATGTAGCAGCGAATACACGCGTAGTACGAATCGAGATTCCTTCGTTAGATGAAGTTGTAAAAACAGAATCGCATATCCAAGCAGGTAATTACGACGCAACCTACACAACGTATTTTGATTTTAATCATGTCATTGAAAATGGGCAATTTCAGTTTGTAAAAGATCAAGCTTTCCAAGTATGGGATGAAGCGAAAGAAAAAGCATCGACAATGGCAAATTATATGGGTACCCCAGCTCGACTTGTCAAAAAAGATGGAAAACAATATGCAGAAGTGACATTGAAATCAGCATCAATTTGGAAAGAATTCCAAACAGAAGTAGCTGGTCAACTTGTAGATGTTACAACTGTAAAAGAAGACAAAACAGCGGATACAAAAGTTGTACGTTTTGAAGTACCTTCAATTAATCAATTAATAAAAGCAAAAACGCATATTCAAATGGGCAATTACGAAGGAACTTACACGACATATTTTGATTTTAATCGCATAATCGACCCAACAGTTAAACCACCAGTTATCGTTGATCCAAATAAAGTCATCAGCACAACTAAATACAATTATGTATTAAAAAATAAGACAAAAAAAGCAACATCCAAAGCAAATGCATATATGACGAAACCAATGAAAGTTGAAAAAACACAAGCAGGTAAATATTATGCGACAGTGACTTTAAAAAATGCAGCGATGTGGAAATCTGTCAAAGCAGAAGTGAACGGTAAAAAAGTAGCTGTAAAAACAATCGCTACAAATTCGAAAAAGAAAACACGTACTGTTCGTTTCCAAGTGAAGTCACCAACAGCTACAACAAAGCTACATTTCACATTACAGACAGCTTCTAAAAAATTAGCAGGTACTTATACGACGTATCTAGATGTCACATCAAAATACGTGAAGCCAGCAACAATTGTATCTACCGCAAACTACAATTATAAAATTTTGAAGTCGAATAAGAAAAGTGTATCTGCAACAGATGCTTACGTCACAAAACCGATGACGATTACGAAGATGAGTGACGGTAAATATTATGCAAAAATGACTGTTAAAAATGCAAGCTGGTGGAAGTCGTTTAAAACAGAAGTGAATGGAAAGATGACATCTGTAAAAACAGTCTCAACGAACAAAACTAAAAATACACGTACGGTTCAATTTCCTATTGTATCACCTAAAAAGCTGGTGAAATCAACAGTTCATATTCAAGCAACAAAACCAAAATATGAAGGAACTTATACAAACTATATTCAAATTGGAAAAGTCATTCCTACGAAAAAAGTAGTTCAAGTTTCAAATAAAGCAAAAACGACGAAAAAATCATTTATAGTTTATAAAAATAAAACAAGTAAACGCTCTGTAATGGATCAATATGTTCAAAAACCTGCTACTATCCAAAAAGTCGGCAGTAAGACATACGTTAAAATGACTTTAAAAAACGCAAGTTGGTGGAAAAGCTTTAAAGTGAAACAAGGAAGTAAATATGTCTCTGCCAAAGTGGTCGCAAAAGGTAAAAATACACGTACAGTCCAATTTCCAGTTAGTAACATAAAAAAGGGAGCGTATGTAAAAGTACATGTAAAAATCCCTTCTATGAAATATAATCATCATTACACAACAAAAATTATATTTAAATAGATAGAAAAGTGAGGAGGAAGCCGCATATTTGTTGCGGTTTTCTCTTTTTATAAAGGAGGTTCTAACATGAAAAAAGTCGTCATATACGTCATAATCTGTCTATTATTTTTAGTAGGATGTGGGAAGCAAGAACAACCAACGAAAAAAGAAGGAGAACGGATTATTGCAACAACGGTTGCTCTAACAGAAACAGCTGCTAAGCTTAATTTAGATTTAGTGGGTGTACCGAATACAGAAAAGATATTGCCAAAAAAATATGCGAAAGTTCAAGCGATTGGACAAGCAAAGCAGCCCGATTTAGAAATAGTACGTAGTCTACAGCCAACACATCTTTTAAGTGTTACGAGTATTAAACCAGAGATGGAAAAAGCGTTAAAGGGGAGTGGTGTATCCGCTACTTACTATAATTATAATTCCATCCAAGGCATGCAAAAAGCGATTACAGAGCTAGGTGAACAGTTTCATCATAAAAAAGAAGCGGAGCAGTTGAATGCAGTGTATGACAAACAAATCGCTACCATTCAAAAGAAGATCAAACAGAAGAAAAAGCCGAAAGTATTAATTTTATTAGGTGTACCAGGAAGTTATCTCATTTCAACAGAAAAATCATTTTTAGGTAATTTAGTTGAATTGGCAGGGGGCGAAAATGTCATTCAAGCGACAAAATCAGATGAGGAGTTTATTGCATCAAATACAGAGACGTTATACAAAATGCAGCCAGATGTTATTTTACGTGCTTCACATGGCTTTCCAAAACAAGTCAAAACGATGTTTGATGAAGAATTCAAAACAAATACCGTATGGCGTAATTTTAAAGCAACACAAGAAGGGCGCGTCTATGACTTAGATGAAAATCTTTTTGGAATTACAGCGAATGTTAATGCCGATGAAGCCCTTCAAACATTGTACGAACTATTGTATGAGGAGAAAAAATCATGAAGAAAATCATTTGGATGTATAGCGGAATGTTAATCGTGCTCATTGTTATTTTGTATCTGTCGCTTACGTTAGGCAGTATTCCCATGACAATTAGTGACTTCGTCAAGGGGATATTTGGCCAACGTGACGGACAAATCGGTGTCATATTTGATTTACGCTTACCACGTGTACTGATTGCATTATTCGCAGGTGCTGCACTGGGGCTAGCGGGGGCACTCTTACAAGCGGCAATTAAAAATCCACTCACAGATCCGGGAATTATCGGTATTACGACGGCTGCGATGCTTGGAAATATTGTCGTTATTAATTTTCTGCCGCATCTATTCTTTTATGCACCAATTTTTGCTTTTGCAGGTGGAATTATCGCCTTCCTCATCCTATATATTGTGACGGAAAAATATCAGATGTCACCGATTTATGTATTGTTAGTTGGGATTGCATTAAATGCGATATTTACAGCCATTATTAAAGTATCAGGCGTGACTGCGATTCATTTTACGGAAAGTACAGGACTAAGTATGAAAACGTGGGATGATGCGAATGGATTAATGCTATTTAGTGGTGTTGGAATTATCATAGCACTTTTTGTAGGGGGTTGGTGTAATGTACTTGGGTTGAGCGAGAAAACGATTCGAAGTATCGGCTTCCCACTGATGCGTGTTAGATGGGTGGTTCTATTTATATCAATTTATTTAGCGAGTGTCGCAACAGCCATTGTTGGTTCAATTGCTTTTATCGGTTTATTAGTACCGCACATATCTCGCTTATTAGTAGGTTCAGATTATCGTTTTTTATTGCCATTTTCAGCACTCTTTGGCGCAGCACTTTTACTTGTAGCCGACACGATCGGTAGAACGATTATTCCGCCATATGAGATCACAGCTTCGGTTATTATGGCGTTAATCGGTGGTCCGTTCTTAATCTTATTAATTCGAAAGTTTGGTGCAATTTATGGACATTAAACAACTTACTTTTTCATATAATCAAAAAATTCCTTTTTTAGCGATTGACCAGCTAATGATTCCGAAAGGAAAGGTGACAGCGATTATCGGACCGAATGGTAGTGGGAAATCGACATTGTTACATTTATTAGCAGGACTTTTAAAACCGACAAGTGGCGCACTTTTATTAGATGAGCAGTCGCTTTATACTTATACAGCAAAAGAACGAGCGAAAAAGCTCGCTGTTGTTCATCAGCAAAATGATGTACCGATGAATTATACAGTCCGTAAATTAGTGGAGATGGGGAGATATCCACATCGTAAAGGAATGATGCGATTTACGACAGAGGATGATCGAATTGTAGATGATGCTTTACGCGTAACGGACTTAATAGACCAACAACATCAGTTTGTGCATCAACTTTCAGGAGGGCAAAGACAGCGTGTGTGGATTGCATTGGCACTCGCACAGCAAAGTGAATATATTCTTTTAGATGAACCGACAACCTACTTAGACATGCATCATCAATTTGAAATTTTACATGTAATTGAAAAAATGAATCGAATGGAAAATCGTACGATTGTCATGGTACTACATGACTTAAATCAAGCGCTTCAATTTAGTGATGAAGTTATCGTTATGCAGGGGGGGGAAGTTGTTGCAAAAGGAAACACAGAAGAAATTTTGACAGAAACTTTGATTCAGCGCATATTTCGAATACATGTAAAGAGTATTCAAGATAGCAATTGTGAAAAACATTTCATTCATTTAAAAAAGAAGGTTTAAAATAAAATTGGGAGGGGTACTACTAATTATGCGTCTTTCTTATAGAATGATGGTCCCTCAGATAGAAAGAACATATGAGTCATTCATTGTGATGCACGCACAATATTTTCATTATGAAAGGATGAAGATTCTTAGATGTCGCCTATGCAGAATTCTGAAAAAGAAATTCTTGTATCGGATTTAGAACTTTCCGTCGATTACTACTCAACGATTTTAGGGATTCAAGGAGAAGGTTCGAAGTTTGTGGATGAAAAGAAAAAATTTATAATCCATTTAAAACAAGCAACGGATGTCACTGAAATACACCCAAAGAAGTTACAACCAGAATTATACGTATGTGTAGATACAGTCGAGGAACTTTATTCAATGTATTTAACATATCGAAATAACGGTGCTCTTTTTGCATTCAATCCACGTGATACATATGAAGAGGGTATACGTTTCAAAGAGTTTGCAATTCGGGATTTAGATGGCTACGTAATTGCTTTTAAGACAACCTTATCTAAAGAAAATCAAGCAGTCCACTAGAAGCATAGTGGCTGTTTTTTTAATGCAAATACCTTTATCATAGTAAGAAAGGATGTGAAGTGATGATTTATGTTGGATTAACAGGATGGGGAGATCACCCAGCAGCATATAGTAAAACAACGAAAGCAACAGATAAACTATACGATTATAGTGGACATTTCCCGATTGTTGAAGTGGATACATCGTTTTATGCGATTCCAAATGAAAAATCAATTCAAAAATGGCTGGATGATACGCCAACCACCTTTCGCTTCATATTAAAAGCGTATCAAGGAATGACAGGGCATCTACGTGAGAATTTACCATATGAAACAAAGGGTGAGATGTTCCAAGCTTTCCGAGAGGCAGCCGGAATTTTTCAGCGGGCAGGACGTTTAGCAGCTGTTCTTGTACAGTTTCCACCATGGTTTGATTGCCAGTTTAAAAATGTACAATATATACGATACGTGAAACAACAGTTAGCCGATTTTCCAATTGCGATTGAATTTCGAAATCGTACATGGTACGACAAACCGTATCGTGAAGGAACTTTTCAATTACTCAAATCATTACAACTAATTCATACAGTATGTGATGAACCGCAAGTTGGAGAAGGCAGTGTTCCACTTGTTGCACAGGCAACATCAAATAAGGCACTCGTGAGAATTCATGGACGAAACGCACACGGATGGCGTAATCCAGGGAACAATGAACAGTGGCGAAAAGTACGTTTTTTATATCATTATAATGAAAAAGAATTACAGGAATTAAAAACTGCCATTGAGACACTTCAAAGACAAGTGCAAGATGTGTATGTCGTTTTTAATAATAATTCAGATTATGATGCTTTTCCAAATGCGAAAACACTCGTTCATATGCTAGGCCTTTCTTACGATGGACTTGCGCCAAAACAGCTCGATTTATTTGGAGGAGATGACACATGACATACGCAATTATTTTATTTTTTTCACTTTGTTCAGGGATTATTGGTGCATTAGTTGGATTGGGTGGGGGCGTTATTCTTGTACCTGCATTGCTATACTTTGGTATTTCACAAGGAATGATTCCAGAGCTCACACCACAAAAAATTGTTGGCTTATCCGTCATTATGATGATTTTTATCGGCCTATCTTCAACTTTATCGTATATAAAGTCAGGTACGGTAGATTATAGATCCGGGTTCATTTTATTCGCGGGAAGTATTCCAGGTACATTCGTAGGTGCATGGATCAGTCAACAATTAGATTTACCATCATTTAACCTTTACTTTGGTCTATTATTGATTGTACTATCGCTCATTTTAATTTTTAAAAATCGACTTAAACCGATTGAATGGTTTAAAAATCATGGTATGCAAATAACAAAAATAGATTTAGATGGTAAAAGTTATACATACGGCTATCCAATTTGGTTTGCATTCGCGTTGACATTTGTAATTGGTATGATGTCAGGTATGTTTGGGATTGGCGGGGGATCGATGATTGTGCCAATGCTTGTCATTCTTTTTTTATTCCCACCACATATTGCAGTTGCCACATCGATGTTTTTAGTATTCTTAACATCACTTGTTAATTCAGCTTCACATATTTACTTTGGGCATGTTCCATGGCATTTAGTATTAGCTGTCATACCAGGAGCTTATATTGGTGCAAAAGTTGGTGCAGCTTGGAATAAAAGATTAGGATCAGATACAGTAATTTTTATTTTAAGAATGATGCTTCTGATTCTCGGAATTCGTTCAATTGTAGTAGGATTAATATAAAGAGTAAGCTTTTCACGAATACGAAGATAAGGAAGTGAATGAGATGACAACGATTCATATTTATCATACGAATGATATTCATAGTCATCTGAAAACATGGGCAAGGACGCGCGAATATTTACAAACACAGCGTCGAATACACGAACAACAAGGAGAAGCTTGTTTTATTTTTGATTTAGGAGATTTTATTGATCGAGCGGACCTTTATACAGAAGCAACGCTTGGACGAGAGAATGTTCACTTGTTAGATGAAGCTGGCTATGATGCTGTGACAATTGGTAATAACGAAGGCATTACCTTATCCAAAGAGGCTTTAGCAGCGCTTTACGAACAGACAGAATTTGATGTGATTTTATCGAATTTAAAAGAACAAGATGATACCCAGCCTGTATGGGCATCCCCTTATAAAATCTATACAACGCACGACAAGATAAAAATTGGGGTAATTGGTGCAACAGCTCCTTTTTATGATTATTATGGTCCATTAGGTTGGAAAGTCACAAATCCTATAAAAAATTTGCAAAAAACTGCTAAAGAAATCAGTGAAAGGACCGATATTGTAATATGTCTATCTCATTTAGGTCTAAATTCTGATGAAATATTAGCTGGTAAGATTCCAAATATTGATTTAATTATTGGTTCACATACCCATCATGTATTAAAACATGGCAAGAAAGTAGAACAAGCTTTGTTAACAGGAGGTGGGAAATTTGGACAGTATATTGGTTATTCTGTTATTAAATATAGTACAGAAAACCATAAAATCGAAAAAATTGAAACAGAGTTAATCGAGACAAGTCAATTACCACATGTTGAGGGAGAGACACGTGAATTCGAAGCGCTTCATAATTGGGGAAAAGAACAATTAAGTGTAGAAGTATTTCATGCTTCTCGCTATTATAATTTAGAATGGCAACATGATAGTCATTTAGCACGGTTCTTTGCAGAGGCATTGATGGATTATGCAAAGGCAGACTGTGTATTTTTTAATGCAGGAATTTTTTTAACACCGCTTAAAAGAGGTCCTGTTACTGCATATGATTTACATCGAATGCTACCCCATCCTATTAATGCTTGTAAGATTGAGATGACGGGCGCACAATTGAAGGCGTGTTTACAAAAAATAAATGAGCAAAATGCAGAATGGTCTCGAATGGAGTTAAAAGGATTGGGCTTCAGGGGGCGCATTTTAGGTAAGATGTTAAAGTATCACTGTGAGCTAAAAAAGGATGAACTTTATGTACATGGTATAAAAAAGCAAGATGATGCGCGTATTCAAGTAGTGACACTCGATATGTTTACATTTGGTTGGTTTTTCCCAGAATTAAAGGATATGAAAAAAACATATTTACTCCCACATTTTTTACGCGATATTTTAGCGATATATGGTTACAAATATTTTGGAAAATAGGCTAATTTCCATTCTTATATTTGTCATATATGTTATATAATAAAATCAAATAAGAGACTAAACAGCAAATGGGGATTAAGAATGAGGCTAATTTCAACGAAATTGCTTAAGCCAGGTATGGTCATTGGACGCACAATTTGGAATGATTCCGGAAGACCACTTTTGCAAGATGGTGTACAGATTACGGATCATATTATTGGGCGCTTAGTACAGCTTAATATTCACTATGTGTATATTGAAGATATTATTTCAAAAGACATTGATGTCCAAGAAACTATACCATTACAAGTAAGACATAAAGCTATTCAACAAATACAAGACTCTTTTAATAGCATTAAACGTGCAACAAGAGAAAAAAACATCACGTATTGTCTAGATGAAAATTCGAAGCAATTTGTGTCGATTATTAATGATTTAATGGACTATATTTTCGAGAGTAAAGAGATTGTAACAGTATTAAGCGATGCATTCATTTATGATGAATATATTTATCAACATTCGTTACAGGTGACCATTTATTCTATCTCTATTGCACGCGAATTAGGATATAATGCAGAAGAAATTCGTCAAATCGGTATTGGCGCGATGCTCCATGATGTTGGAAAAATGCTCATTCCATTTGAGATTTTAAACAAGCCAGGTCGCTTAACGTCAGAAGAGTTCGATACAATGAAGTTGCATGCACGTTATGGTTTTGATTTATTACGTAATCTACATACGATTTCATTACTTTCAGCACACTGTGCATTCCAACACCATGAGCGTTTAGATGGTAGTGGTTATCCACGTGGATTGGTCGATTTTGAAATTCATCCCTATGCCAAAATCATAGCGGTTGCAGACGTATTCGATGCAGTGACGTCGAATCGTGTCTATCGTAATAAGATGCTCCCTTCACAAGGTATGGAAATTATTAAAGAAGGCATGGGTACATTGTATGATGAGCGTGTTGTTCGTGCTTTTGAAAAAGTCATTGCGATTTATACAAATGGTTCGGTTGTTTTGTTATCAGATGGTCGTCGAGGAATCGTGTACAAACAAATTCATGCACAACCGAATAAACCAGGTCTACGTATTTTTGAAGAAGATAATCAATTATTAAAAGCTACATATGAATATCAATTAGAAGATGATGTTGAGATTGTAAAAGTCGAATTAGATTATGTTTTAAGTGAATAATAGAAAAGAGAAAGTGCACTCGTATGCAGTTTCTCTTTTTTTTTTTTTTGTAAAGAAGATTGAAATAATTGGTTTTGAATATTGTAACAGTAACACGTTTATGGTACATTGACACAAGCAAGGGATTACTTAAAATAATGATGGGAGCTGAATATTTGTGTCATCATGTAAACCGACAAATCAAAAATTAAATAAAGAAGAACATATTCGTAAACCAGATTGGTTAAAAATCAAACTAAATACGAATGACGAGTATCGTGGATTAAAAAAATTAATGCGAGAAAAGAACCTACATACAGTTTGTGAGGAAGCACGTTGTCCGAATATTCATGAGTGTTGGGGAGAGCGTCGTACAGCAACATTTATGATTTTAGGAGACGTATGTACACGCGCTTGTCGTTTCTGCGCTGTTAAAACAGGCTTACCAAATGAATTAGACTTAGCAGAACCAGAACGTGTAGCAGATTCGGTTGTACTAATGAATCTGAAGCATGTTGTTATTACAGTTGTAGCACGTGATGATTTAAAAGATGGCGGTGCTAGTGTATTAGCTGAAACAGTGCGTGCCATTCGTCGTAAAAGTCCTCAAACATCAGTTGAAGTATTACCATCAGATATGGGTGGAATCGAGGAGAATTTACGTATTTTAATGGATGCGCGTCCAGATATTTTAAATCATAATATTGAAACGGTACGTAGCTTAACAAAACGTGTACGTGCGCGTGCAACATATGACCGCTCGTTAGAATTCTTACGTCGTGCAAAAGAAATGCAGCCAGATATTCCTACAAAGTCTTCACTTATGATAGGATTAGGAGAGACAGAAGAAGAAATTTATGAAGTGATGGATGATTTACGTGCAAATAACGTAGACATTATGACAATTGGTCAATATTTACAACCTACGAAAAAGCATTTACCAGTTAAAAAATATTACTCACCAATTGAATTTGGTAAGTTACGTAAAGTAGCGATGAGTAAAGGATTTAGCCACTGTGAAGCGGGTCCATTAGTACGTAGTAGTTACCATGCGGACGAGCAAGTAAATGCAGCAACAAAACAACGTCAAATGTCAAATCAATAATCACTCCATAAGCGGAGGACGATGAATATGATTAGTGCAGGTGGGTACTCTTATACACTTGAGACAGATTATCGTGAGGCTTTTAAACAAGAAGATTTCACCAATCGTTATAGCGATATTTTAGCAAAGTATGATTATATCGTGGGCGATTGGGGATATGGTCAATTGCGTTTAAAAGGTTTCTATAATGATCAAAATGCTAAGGCAACATTTGATACAAAAATCGGTACACTTCAAGATTACTTATATGAGTACTGTAATTTTGGTGCAGCATATTTTGTCCTCAAAAGAGGCGAAAAGCAACCAGAAGTCGTACAAGAAGTAGAACCAGAAATTGTAGAAAATGAAATAGGCGAATAAAGAAAAAGTAGCTCCTTATTAAAAAGGGCTACTTTTTTATTAGTGAACTAATTCAAATAAATATTCACGTAGTTCCTGTGCCTCTTTTTCTGAACGATTGAATACATGTTCGAGATAGCCAGGCTCATCTAAATCATCCGAACCGATGATGGCGAAACGACTATATTGCATATCCATTACGATTAATTTTCCGTAAAAACGTGTACTTTGCATGATGGCTAAATCATAGCGCTGTTCCTCGCCCATAAAGCTTACAAAGCGCGTTGATGTGTCTTCTTGGTCATCATATAAGAAAAATCTGTCCATTTTATACCTTGCCCCCTCCAGTTCCTAAAGATATGTTACTATATAAGAGAAGATTCAACAAACTTAATTCCTTGAATGGAGGAGAAGTACAAATGTATTTCATCGATAGTAAAAAAATTACGAAAAATCTAGTTTATATGGACTCTTTACTCCAAACATTTGAAACAACAACAGATTGGAAAAAAGATATAGTTCATGAATTAGCAGTAGCTCGTATTGCCAATGTGTTAATTGAAGCAGTTATTGATGTAGGGAATACATTAATTGATGGTTTTATTATGCGTGATCCGGGGAGTTATGATGATATTATTGATATCTTAGTGGATGAAAACGTTGTAACACCTGATATGGAAGCACCTTTAAAAGCATTGATTAGTCACCGTCGTGTACTTGTGCGTGATATTTTAGAAGTAGATATCGATGCTCTATTAGTTACAATGAATGAAGTATTACCAAACTTAAAACAATTTAAGCCTTCCGTAGAAAAATTTGTTGAAAGAGAGTCAGGTATTGTTGTTACTGCGTTCATTCCAGAAGGAGACTAACTATGAAAAACTATACATCGTATTGTTTTGATTTAGACGGTACTGTTTACCGAGGTTCTACAGTTATTCCGGAGGCACGTGAATTTATTCATTTCTTACGTGCGCAAGGTATTCGGCCTTTTTATGTAACGAATAATGCGAAGATGACACAACAGCAAATCTATGAAAAGCTATCGGGTATGGGGATTGAATTAGAGCGAGATCACATCATGACATCTGCCATTGCGACAGCGAAATATATTGCGAAGTACTATCCAAATGAAACCGCTTTTATTATTGGTGAAACGGGTTTGTATGAGGCGCTTGAACAAGAAGGGATTCCGATTGTAGAAGACCACGCACAACTCGTTGTACAAGGTCTTGATACGACGTTAAATTATGAGAAGATGGAACTTGCGGGGTATCAACTACAAAACGGTGCAAAGTTCATTGCAACGAATGGAGATTTGAAAATTCCGAAAGAGCGTGGTTTCGTTCCAGGGAACGGAAGCCTTGTTCGATTATTAGCGGAAGTATCAAATGTAGAGCCAATTAGTATTGGTAAGCCTGAGCCGCACATGCTAGCAGCCTTGCAAGAAACATTCCAACTAGAAAAAAGTCGCATGATTATGATTGGAGACAATTATGAGACTGACATTTTAGCAGGAATTCATTTTGGAATTGATACATGCCATGTGAATACAGGCGTATCACCAACAGAACAAGTACGTATGCAAAAGCTAAAACCAACATATTATGTACAGACATTAGAAGAGTTGAAAAACTTTTTTGAATAGATGATGTATAAGAAAGAGCCTGGGACAGAACAAAATAATATGTCTCAAATGCGAATAATCAAATCAATTGAACGAGTAGAAAACGACTCCTAAGGAAAGCGTTTTTTGAAGCGGAAAATGATATAAATAAATGATCCCGTATGATTTCTAAAATCATACGGGATCATTCTTGCTTGAAATATTTTTGTCTCAAGCTTTTTTACGTAAACTATAGTTTTTATTATTTAAAATAATGGATTTTCTTCAATGTGTTTGTAGATTTTTTTTGTCAGTTCTTCTGGAGTTTCGGCTTCGACCATCTCTCCGTCGACAAGCGCATATAAACTTTCAGAACAGCGCGTACAATAACTTAGGCAGCCATATTCGAGTACATCGATATTCGGATCATTCTCTAAAACTTCAAATGCATCTTGTGCACCATTTGCCAGGTTACTGACGCAAAATTCAACTAATGGATTCATGTTGCGTCACCTCTAAAGAGGATAGTACTATTTTTTGCGATTTTCGTCAATCAGTTGATTTTAATTGTGAAACTTCTCACAAACATATTGTGAAACTTCTCACAATCGTTTATACTCGTTAGGGATAAAGAAAATGTTACGATATTGTGAGCAGAAAAGGAGAGTTCTAATGAGAAATTTAGTCTTATTAGGTGGAGGTTACGGCAATATGCGTATTTTATTACGTCTATTACCAAATAACTTACCACAAGATGTTCAAATTACGTTAGTTGATCGCGCACCGTACCATAGTTTAAAAACGGAATTCTACGCACTTGCGGCAGGTACAACACCTGAAACACATATGCGTGTGACATTCCCAACTCATGAACGTTTATCAATTGTCTATGGTGAAGTCGTGAATATTGATCGCGATAAAAAAGCTGTGTTTTTAGAAGATGGTAAAGAAATTCCGTATGACGAATTAGTTATTGGGTTAGGTTGTGAAGACAACTTCCATAACGTACCTGGCGCTGAAGAACATTCATATAGCATTCAAACAATGGCAAAATCACGTAAAGCATACGATGCAATTTCAGCATTACCAGCAGGCGCTACAGTAGGGATTGTTGGAGCTGGACTATCGGGTATTGAATTAGCTTCAGAATTACGTGAAAGTCGTTCAGACTTAAAAATTAAACTATTTGACCGTGGTCCTCGTATTTTGAAAACTTTCCCTGAACGCTTATCAAAATACGTTAAAAAATGGTTCGATAAACATGATGTAGATGTTATTGCGAATTCTAATATTACCAAAGTCGGTAAAACAGCACTTTATAATCATGAAGATCAAATTGATATTGATTTAATCGTTTGGACTGCAGGGATTCAACCTGTGAAAGTCGTCCGTGATTTAGAGCTTGAAATGGACTGCGGACGTGTAGCTGTGAATCAATACCACCAAACACCAGTCGATACAAGTATCTATGTAGTGGGTGACTGTGCAGCTTCTCAATTTGGACCATCTGCACAACTTGCAGAGGAACAAGGTGAGCAAATTGTTACTGTACTGAAAAAAGTATGGGCAAATGAATCACTACCTGAAAAAATGCCAGACATTAAATTAAAAGGCTTCATGGGTGCGCTTGGTAAGAAACAAGGATTTGTTTACTTAGCAGATCGCACTGTAACAGGACGTATTGCACGTCTAATGAAATCTGGTTTACTATGGATGTACAAAAATCAAAATGGCTAAATTAGCCTTCTGATTGTACATAACAACATAAAAAGGATCAATCTCACAATACGGAGGTTGATCTTTTTTAATTTATTTAAAAGAGGTGGGTGATGTATCCTATAGACTCTTTATTCAATCTATTCTGGTACTTTGAAACCGTATTGCTCTAGATGTGTAAGGACTGGTTTAAGCTGAATGTAACCTTCTCCAACGACCTTATTATTAATTAATACAAGTGGATAGAAAAATTCGTCGTTTTGAACCTTCTCTGCCCATTCAGCATGGCGCTCATTCTCAATTGGTTGCTCAATATCGATGTAAGTGATATTGAAAGGTTGGTTTGGATATTTACGTCCAATCGCTGCTTTCAACCAATCATACGTATCGATGGATGACGGTGCATTCACGCAACTAGCACATTGGACGCTAGCTCCGTAGATTTCAATTTCTACATTTGTTTCTGACACTTTTAATCCCCTCACGATTTCTTTAATAGATTTTTAAGCCTATAAATATTATAATGATTTTAGAGAAAGGAGTCGATACAAATGACAGAACAAGTACAAGAAGTTTTAGATAAATTACGTCCGTTCCTTTTACGCGACGGCGGTGACTGTGAATTAGTAGACATCGAGGACGGAATTGTAAAATTACGTTTATTAGGTGCATGCGGTAGTTGCCCAAGTTCGACAATTACATTAAAAGCAGGTATTGAACGTGCATTACTAGAAGAAGTACCTGGCGTTATTGAGGTTGAACAAGTATTCTAATCAATGTATGCTTAAAAGAGCGTGTCGAATGTGACGCGCTCTTTTTTTATATGTATGGGTATTATCCAATGTCTTTTTCTTTTTTCTCACGCATCTCTTGCCAAATCTCTTTTGTCATTTGAACGATGCGTGTTTCGTTTGAGGTGCGTTGTTTTTCGAGTACACGTGAGAAGTAATATGTTGCCATATCAATATCCCCAAGTTTACGTGATAGTTCTCCAATTAAGTAGAGTATTTTTAATTCGCCCATACCAAGCCCTTGATAATCACCTTGTAAATAGCTTTCAACGTATTTATCACGCGCACTTTCCAAGAAGCGAATTTCCCAATCGGTTTTTCCTTGTTCACGGTAAAGCCAAGCCGTACGAAGAGCAAGTCCAGCAAGTAACACATTTTTTTCTTTTTTTATTTCACCGCAAATAATTGCGAGTTGATACGATTGAATAGCTTGGTTATGTGTACGTTCCCCATCAAAAGAATGCGGTTGCCAATGATTACAAATACGTGATTGAAGCGCTTCACGTGTTCCCGGTGCAAAATAAGTAGAAAAGTCCTCTGTAAATGCTAAACCACAATGTTCACAAACGAATACATTATAGTACAGAGGATTCACACCTTTATAGATAGGATGAAAATCTGAGTCTGTTGTCACAACTTTCACTGTGCTTTTGCGAATCTTTGTAGTGTTAAATTTCTTTTGACAATGAATACATGTCATTTGTTTGTCATAATAAGGAGTTATTTCCATATTAACAGTCCTCATCTCTCATATTATATGTGCGACTATTATATCATATTTTGTCGAAAAATAGCGATAAAAATGAAAAGTTTTGTTGTTTTACTCTGATGTGAAAAATTGATATGATAAAGGAAAGAAAGAAGGTGAAGCAAGTGACAAATGTCGTTCAGATAACAGAAGCAGCAGTTTTCCATATTCACGAAATGATGAAGAATAATGGAGAAGAAGCAGCATTCTTACGCGTCTCTGTAAAAGGTGGCGGTTGTAGCGGCTTAACATACGGTATGGGCTTCGATCAAGAAAAACAAGAAACAGATGTTGAGTTCGAGGAAAATGGATTAAAAGTGATTGTTTCAAAAGAAGACGCAGCTATTTTACAAGGTACAAAAATCGATTATAAACAATCTCTAATGGGTGGCGGTTTCACAATCGACAATCCAAATGCTATCGCATCATGTGGTTGCGGTACATCATTCAGAACAGCAAAAGTTGCTGGAACACCTGAAAGCTGCTAATTTTTTAAGTGGACAGTAGTGTGACATGCAAACGTATTTATAACAACTATGTGCTAGTTAGTTTTTATCACATATTTGAATATTAATGATAAAAAGCACTTTCTTCTGTATTGAAAAATAATATGGAAGGGAGCGCTTTTTTATGACCGATATTCATGGAATGAACAGCTAAATAAAGTTCATAAAATAAGTAATAGGATTAAGATTCTAATTCGCTTGAATAAATGGTAAAATTAGTTTGATATATAAAATAATTGAAGGTGTGATTTGATATGGGGCTATTTGATGGACTAATGGGAAACGCATCCGAAGCGAGTATAACTAAATTACAGGAAGAACTAAAAGAGTTATTAATATCTGGGGAAACAATAGAGAACGCATACAAAGTTATAAGAGATACATTTATCTTTACCAATAAGCGACTTATTTTAATTGATAAGCAAGGTGTTACTGGAAAGAAAACAGAGTATCATTCGATTCCATATAAAAACATCGTTCATTTTTCTGTTGAAACTGCAGGCACATTTGATTTAGATGCGGAATTAAAGATATGGGTTTCTGGAAGTGCCGTTCCAGTACAGAAAAACTTTAATAAATCGACTAATATTTATCAAGTTCAAAGCGTACTAGCGGGGTACGTTTTATAGTAACAATATATAGACGACCAACATTCTATTATGTAGGTCGTTCTTTTTTTTTGCTGACATGCGACATACTAATAAGTCCGAGATTCGTAAAGTAAGATGGCTATAGTTCGTATTGCAAATGATAATTCATCGACAATCTCACGCATGTGTTTCAAGTTTATAATCAATCGTTGAAAAACAAATATATCAGACAAAATTAGCGGAATTATTAAATTTTTAAGGTCAAATAAAAAGTTCTGCGATTTACATTGTCTAATACTTAAGTAATAGGTACAATAGTCTTATGCTAACTAGAGAAATTAGACATGGAGGATTTTGCGTGAAAATTAAAGCGAAGTTAAGGCTTGTTATGTTGGTATTAACAACAGCAGTAATCATTACAGCTGGTATGTCGATTTATCAATTGAAGTCTACAAAGCAAGCCTATGAAATTATGCAAGAACACGAAGCCTTTCAGTTATTACTAAAATCAGTTCAATATCGTTTTACGGGTATTTCAAATGATGAACGTGCTTATTTACTAACAGGTGAAGAAGCATTAACTCAACAAATTGAACAGAAGAAAGAAGATATTGCGACTTATTTAAATGAGGCGAAAAAAATGCCGCATTTAGAAAAAGATAATTTACAAGGTTTACAGACAATTGAAGAAAATATGAATCAATACTTTGAGCAGTCTAAGGATATGATGAACTTTTATCAACGAGGAGAGAAAAGACAAGCTTTAATGGTACATAGAGGGAAACAGCGCAGTATCCGTAAAGAATTAGTAGATCCAATTGTTGAAAAAATGACTGAGACAGTGAATCAAGAGATTGCAGTGTATAAAGAAAACTTAGAGAGTACACAAAAGAATCAATCCATCACATTCTATATATTAGTATTTATTTTACTTGTAATTGGACAAGTATTTGCTTATCTCATTGCTCGCTCAATTATACGTCCTATTAATAGTATGACAGACTCTTTAAAAGAGATTGCTGAAGGTGAAGGGGATTTAACAAAAGAGATTCCGGTCACAACAAAAGATGAATTAGGTGTGATGGGAAAAACATTTAATCAAATGTTGGAGCAGTTACGTTCTTTAATTCGTGAAGTTAGCTCGAGTGCTGAACAAGTAGCCGCATCTTCTGAACAATTAACAGCGAGTTCAGAAGAAACAACACGCGCGACAGAAAAAATATCTACAACTGTCCAAGAAGTGGCACATGGTTCTGAAAAACAAATTCAAAGTTTACGTGAGACAACTTCGACGGTGCAACAAGTAACTGCGATTGTAGATGACATGACTAAACATACAAATCAAGCAACTAAAACAGCTACAATTGCTTCTGAACAAGCGATAGAAGGCGCAAAAGCGATTAGTAATATGACGACTCAAATGGATGAAATCAATCAGACGGTAAGTAATTTATCAGAAGATGTAACACACTTAGGTGAACGTTCGAGTGAAATTCGTCAAATTGTGGATACCATTACGGCCATTGCAGAACAGACGAATCTACTTGCCCTCAATGCTGCAATTGAAGCAGCTCGAGCAGGAGAACATGGGCGGGGTTTTACGATTGTTTCAGAGGAAGTAAGAAAGTTAGCAGAACAATCGGCAGAATCTGCAAAGCAAATTTCAGATTTAATTGCGACTATCCAACAAGAGACCGCTCAAACAGTTCATTCGATGAATGCAACTACGAATAAAGTAACAGCTGGAATAGGACTTGTAAAAGTAGCAGGTACATCATTTGAGTCGATTCAACAATCGATTGCAGAAACTGCTACAAAAATGCAAGAGGTAACAAAGTCATTCAATGTAATGAATATGAGTACGGAACAAATGGCACGACAAGCATCTATTCTAGAACAAATTACAGAACAAACAGATCAAGGGGCGCAAGAGATGGCTTCTGCTACAGAAGAACAATTAGCAGCAATGGAAGAAATTGCTGCATCTTCTACATCATTATCTGATATGGCAGAAAACCTCCAAACTTTGGTTAGAAAGTTTAAAGTATAAATAAAATCGAGAATTCGGAATGGACCGAGTTCTCGATTTTTTTAATGTATTAAACATGGTATGAGCGCTTTAAAATATTAAAGCAGTCCATAAACCATGAAGGTGTTTCATCTAATTGTTCTGTTTGATGGTATTCATCATAAAAAATAATACGACTCGGATTTTCTGCCTCTTTCGGCATGAAAATTTCACCGTAGTTTGAGGCTTGTAGTGGATTTTCTGCTAATTGAAAGTGATAATAATGACATTCCTCACTTGCTTGTAAAAGATGATGGCCGAGTTTGAAAAAAGTTAAATCGAGTTGTTTCATATAAAAACCTCCTTTTTCTTTTTACATAAAATATCTCCTTCATGATAAAAAACAAACGTCAGATTGCAAAAGTGAGAGAAAAAGGTATGAACCGAACGAATTTAAAGGAATGGTAGAGGAAAATGATTGTTCGAGAGAGGTGATACGAATGGATCCGAATGAACGTACACGAGTATGGCTTGGTGTAGCAGGACTTGTTGTGAATGAATCAGGTGAATGGCTAGTGGTTATGAAAAGATATGGTGGGTTAGATGGCAAATGGTCATTACCAGCAGGCTTTGTACAACCAGGTGAAACAGTTGATGAGGCTTGTCTGCGTGAACTAGAGGAAGAAACGAATGTAAAACCAGCATTACAAGGATTTTTAGGATTTCGTACAGGCGTATTAAAATATGATATTAGCGACAATTTAGCAGTTTTCTTATTAACAGCACATTCAGCGCAACAACAGATTATACCTCAATTAGATGAACTATATGAAGCTTGCTGGATGTCACCAGAAAAATTGAGAGAAGATCAGCGAACTTCTTTGATGATTTTGGAATTATTAGAGTTAGATTTAATGGCTAAACCATTACGATTAGGTGAACTTGAGAAAGATAATATTTTTGGCTATACTGCTTATAAATTATATTTTTAATGCTTATGTTTCGTATTTCGAATGAATGATTGGCTTTCTATATAAAAATATTGAATAATAAAAGAGAGAGAAAAAATGAATGGGGGAATGGTGCTGTATGCAATTTACACAACAGACATTAGAGAATGTAACAGCGGATTTACTTATTGTAGGAGTATCTGAGCATCAAACAAACTTAAGTGAATGGAATACATTTACAGAGGTGTTTGGTGAACAAACAAATATGTGGCTTAAATCAGATGATATTGCAGTTGGTTTAAAAAAGAGAACAAAACTACCGACAACACTTACACGTGTACCACGTATTTTATATGTTGGTCTAGGGAATCGTAAACATTTAACACCTGAAGAACTAAGACAAGCTTTTGGGTTAGTAGGGAAAGAAATTCAACAACTTTGTCTATCAAATTTTGCAATCTGGATAGATTCATTCGTAACGGATGATATCGCGATAGAAGATGTTGCATCAATTGCGATGGAAGGTATTGTGATGGGGCATTATAAAATGGACCATTATCGCACCTCTGAAAATATCCCTGCAATTTATTTAGAAGACGTGAAGTTTATTTCGCATGTAGAAGATGTCATCATACGCGCAGCGTTAGAAGTGGGTGAAATCTATGGTCAAGCTGTAAATGAAGCGAGGCGTCTAGTGAATTTACCAGGTAATATTCTCACTGCACCGCTATTAGCAGATTATGCAAAAGGTATTGCGGCTACATATGATTTTGAAATAGAAATATTAACAAAAACTGAATTAGAAGAATTAGGAATGGGTGCAATTTTAGCAGTTAATAAAGGATCACAAGAGGAACCGCGTCTCATTACGATGAAATATCAACCACGAGAAGAATGGACGAATGTAACAGCCTTTGTAGGTAAAGGGGTAACATTTGATACGGGTGGTTACTCATTAAAAACGAAGACTGGCATTGTTGGTATGAAGGGGGACATGGGAGGAGCAGCAGCAGTTCTCGGTGCGATGCGTATTATCGGTGAATTACGACCAAACCATAATGTTATGGCAATTATTGGCGCAACAGATAATATGATTTCTGGGAGTGCATTCAAGCCAGATGATGTCATTACAACGTATAGTGGCAAAACGGTTGAAATTTTAAATACAGATGCGGAAGGTCGTCTTGTTTTAGCAGATGCAGTAGCTTATGCGAAACAACAGGGAGCTTCTTCAATCATTGATTTAGCTACATTAACAGGTGGTGTGATTACAGCGCTTGGTTATGATAAAACAGGTGCATTAACAAATGATGAAGCATTTTATCAAGAATTTTTAGCAGCAACTGAAGAAACCAATGAGTTTACATGGTTGATGCCACTGACAAAGAATGATTTACAGCGCGTACGTAAGTCAGATATAGCGGATTTAAATAACTCACCAGGTGGCGATGGTCATATGCTTTTTGGTGGTGGATTTATCCGTGAGTTTGTTGGAGATACACCGTGGATTCATTTAGACATTGCAGGTACATCAGACGCGAATGCAGCGCATGATTTAGGACCAAAAGGCGGTACAGGTGTCATGGTACGTTCGCTTGCAACTTATATTATGCGTCAAACTGAACAAGAAATTGACATATAATAAATATCTATAGTAAAAGAGACCAAAACGAACTCTCGAGTCGTTTTGGTCTCTTTATTATTTTTTAGTCATTTGTTCTTCTTCTGCTTTTTTACGGAGATACTCTGCTTTTAAATCATCTTTTACTGTACCTTTCCATGGTTTAACACCTGAAAAGTAAGCAGCACGTGCCATTAAGTGCCCACCCACAGGACCTGTAACGAACAAAAATAAAATTCCCAGTAGAATTCTTGGATTATAAACGCCCTCTACAGACCAGAAATGAATGAAAGTACCAATCAAGATGAACATAACACCTAGTGTGGCACTCTTAGAAGCAGCATGAGCACGTGTATAGGCGTCTGGGAAGCGAAGTAGACCAATAGCTGTCACAATGATAAAAAACGTTCCTAGCGCCAGTGAAATAACAATTAAGGTATTAATTAGAATTGTCACGTTCGATAATATCTCCCTTCTCTAAGAATTTAGAAAAGGCTGTCGTGCCAATGAAAGAAAGAATCGCTAATAGTAAGGCAATTTCCACATAAAAACTTGTTTTCACATAGATAGAAAATAGGCCGACTAAAGCGATAATACAAACACCAATTGCATCAAGCGCAATAATACGATCAGGTGCAGTAGGTCCTTTCACTAAGCGGTAAATAATAGGAATCATCGTAAGTGAGATCAGAACGATGAGAATAAGTATGAAGTAATCCATCATGAGCGACTCACCTCCAAGATAGCTTTTTCAAATGATTGTTTAATTGATTCGATTGTGTCATCGACATCATCAATATCAATCGCATGAATATAAAGTGTTTTTGAATCGTCTGATACATGTACAACAATCGTACCAGGCGTTAATGTAATCAAGCTTGATAATAATGTAATTTCCCACTCTTTTTCTAAAATAGTCGGATAAGCGAAGAAAGCAGGCTCCATGTCCATTTTAGGTGCGAGTGCAATTTTTACAACTGCAATATTGGCTAACCACAATTCTTTTAGAAATAAGAATGCAAGGCGAATTGCAGACCAAAGTCGGTCGATGTAAAAACGAGAAGGGAACATATTACGCATAATGAAGAGCATAATAATCCCGAGTAAATAACCAATAACAAAGCCTTGGGGTGTGAAGTTAATGGATAAAAACATCCAAATGAATGCAAGGAAAAAATTCAATAGTACTTGAATTGCCATGCGTCAATCACTCCTTTAATACCGCATCTGTATAAACAGATGGATGTAATAGTACGTCTGCGGCGTCTTGCATATACGGTGTAATCCATTCCGCGCCTATGCCGTATGCTATCGTTAATAAAACAAGTAGCATGCTTGGAATCAAGAGTTGTTTATAATGCGTTCTCGATTCTTTTGGAACGAGTGTTTTTGCTTCACCCCAGAAGCCGTAAATAAAGATTCGAATAACGGATAGTAGCACGATTAAGCTAGATAGTAAAATCCAAAGACTAGACCATAGATTTCCAGCTGCAAGTCCGCCTTCTACAATCAACATTTTACCGATGAAGCCACTTAATGGTGGAATACCAGCAAGACCGAATGCAGCGATTAAATAAGTCCAAGCGAGCGTTGGATAGGTGCGCATAATACCACCCATCTTTTTCAAATTAGCTGTGCCAGTCACGACAATCATAATACCAACTAAGAAGAATAATGAGGCTTTGATGAACATATCATGAACGATATAGAACATCGCACCCATCAAGCCATCTTCATTCATTTGTGCGACACCATATAAGATGACCCCAACTGCAATGACAATATTATAAATAATAATATTTTTTACATTGAATGTCGAAAGCGCTCCAATACATCCCGCTAAAATCGTTAAACAACTTAATACGAGTAAGAGTGTATGTGTAAAACCTGTATCATGTACGAAGAATAACGTATATGTACGTGTAATCGCGTATACACCAACTTTTGTTAAGAGGGCTCCGAATAGTGCAAGAACAGGAATCGGTGGTGCAGCATAAGCACTCGGTAACCAGAAGAATAGAGGGAAGATGGCTGCTTTTAATCCGAAAACGATTAAGAACAGTACGCCAATTGTTGTAATAATTCCTGGTTGATTCAGTTCGGCAATTTTCACTGAAATATCCGCCATATTCAATGTACCAACTACAGAGTATAAGAAGGCAACTGTAATAACGAATAGTGCTGAAGAAATAACATTTACGAGAATATACTTAATGGATTCACGTAGCTGTCCTTTCTCCCCGCCTAATACACTCAGTAAATAAGAAGCCATAAGTAATACTTCAAAGAATACGAATAAGTTGAAAATATCCCCTGTTAAAAATGCTCCGTTAACCCCTGTTAGCATTAAAAGTACGCCAGGATAGTAGAAGAATTTTTCACGTTCAATCCCGATTGATTTGAAACTATACCAAACTGTAAGTAGTGCAACGATGACACTGGTCGTAACAAGTAGCATCGCGACCATATCGGCAACCATCGTAATACCGAATGGTTCTGGCCAGTTACCGAATGTAACAACTTGGATGCCGTCTGTATGAATCGTTTGAATTAAGTAAATCGCACAGGCTGTCGTTAAAATCAAACTGACAAGTGTTACGACACGTTGATAATATACTTTTTTCGGAGCGAACATTAAAAGAATAGCTGTGAAAAAAGGAAGAATGATTGGTGTTAATAAAAAGTTAGTCATCATCTTCTAAAATCCTCCTAATTTCATCTAAGTTATCTGTTCCAAGTTCTTGATATGCACGATATGCAAGTACTAAGAAGAAGGCTGTGACACCAAAGCTAATTACAATTGCTGTTAAGATTAAGGCTTGTGGTAGAGGATCTGCCATATTTGTAACACCATCTGCTAAAACAGGAGGTGCTTCACCGCCTAGACCACCCATTGTTAAGATGAGTAAATGCGCACCATGACTTAATAAGCCTGTACCGATAATAATGCGTAAAATACTTTTAGAAAGAATTAAATAGACAGCAGCCATGAATAAGAATCCAATAGCAAAGGACATGACAACTTCCATTATTCATCCCCTCCAATCGATTGAATAATAATCATTGTGACACCGACAACGACCAGGTAAACACCGAGGTCAAATAACATCGCTGTATGTAATTCTGTGTCGCCGAATAATGGTAGTGTGAAATGATCGAAATAATGTTTAAAGAACGCATCGCCTAAAAACGAAGACGTAGCAGCTGTACCTAATGACAGGAGTAAACCAATCGCTGTCATTGTTGTATAGTTGATTGGTAATAACTGTTGTACCGTTTTTAAATCATACGTTAATAGAAGTAACACAAGTGCACTTGCTGTAAGAAGTCCACCAACAAATCCACCTCCAGGAGAGAAGTGTCCTGCAAAGAAGATGTGAATAGAGAAAAGGAAAATCATGAAAAATACAACTTGTGTGGTTGTTTTTAAAATGACGTTATTTAGTTTCATGTGTTTTCTTCTCCTTCTTTGGACGACGTAATTTAATCATGCCTAGAATCGCCATACCAGCGATTGCAAGAACTGTAATCTCAAATAATGTATCGAACCCACGATAGTCAACGAGAATTACATTGACGATATTACCGCCACCTGCTTTTGTATAAACAGTATCTTTGTAATATTGGCTGATAGATGGAAGTAATTTTTGTGACTGTGCAGATAGTGCAACAAGTGTCACCATAACGCCAACTCCAAGCGCAATTAAAAAGTTATTAATTTTGAATGGCATACGTTCTTCGTGACGGGACATTTTTGGTAAATGATAAAAAGCTAATAGGAATAGTGCAACAGACACTGTTTCAATTACTAATTGTGTTAACGCTAAGTCCGGTGCATTGAAAATAATAAAGAATAATGCAACCGAGTAACCGACAGCGCCAAGTGCGATAATCGCAGTTAAGCGTGTGCGTGCAATCAGTACCGTTAATGTACCAATAATCATGACAATTAAGGTTGCAAGTTCAAAAATACCAACCTCTGCTGTATTCGCTGTACTATAGTTAAATCCATTACTCATAAACAATGTCGAAATAACAGCGACAACCATGAAAGCGAACATATACATTAAGTAGTGGCGCATCGAACCTGTCATGTAAAGATTCGATAATTTCTGACTATCTACGTCCGCAAAACGCATTAAACGGTTATAAAGACCATTCAACGACCATTTTTCTGATACGAAACGATAAATGGGTTGCCATTTTTTAAGTGTTACAAAGAGTAAGAACCCGATGACAACAATACCAATTGTCATTTGTAGTTCAGTTGTCCAACCATGCCAAGCTTGTACATGAATGGGAATATCATCAATTGTTTCATAAAGCTGTGGTTGCATGGCAAGAACAGCTGGTTTAATGAAGTATTTACCAATAACATTTGGAATGAAGAAGAATGCGACAACAAGTGAAGCTAAAATAATTGGCGAAATTAACATACCAATCGGTGCTTCATGTGGCTTCTTCGGTAATTTGCTTGTATTTCCTTTGCCCATAAATGTGTAATACAAGAAGTATAGACAGTAAACAAATGTAAAAATACTTGCAATAAATGCGACCCATGGAAGAATAGGACCCCATGTTGAAAAATTGAATAGTGAAAATTCTTTCAATGAAAGCATAGAAGTTAAAAATAATTCTTTACTTAAAAATCCATTGAATGGTGGTAAACCAGCCATTGCTAAACTACCGATTGCAGCAATCGTAAAACTAATTGGCATTAAGCTCATTAAGCCCCCAAGTTTTCGAATATCACGTGTACCTGTTTCATGATCGACAATTCCGGCAACCATGAATAAACTACCTTTGAATGTGGCGTGGTTCATAAGATGGAAAATAGCTGCATAGGCAGCAAATGCAAAAATCGCCTTTTGTGGAGATTCTACATGGAATGCAATCCCCGCTGCACCAAGCGTCGCCATAATCATTCCTAGCTGACTAACAGTTGAGAAGGCGAGAATTCCTTTTAAGTCTGTTTGCTTTACAGCGAAGAATGAACCCCAGAATAATGTAATCAAACCACTTAAAATAACGAGCCAAATCCAATATTCACTTATTGCAAATAATGGTGTTAGGCGTGCAACTAAATAAATCCCTGCTTTTACCATTGTGGCAGAGTGAAGGTATGCACTAACTGGTGTGGGTGCTTCCATCGCATCTGGTAACCAAATATAGAATGGGAACTGAGCAGATTTTGTAAATGCACCTAATAGAATGAGTACAATCATCCAAATGAAGTACGGTGAGTCGGCAATTACTGAACCATTTGCAATCAATTCACGAATGGAATAACTACCACCTGCTTGTGCAAGAAGTAAAAATCCACCGAGCATCATCAGACCACCAAAAACAGTAATCATCATCGATTTAAGCGCACCAAAACGAGATCGATCGCGATTGTACCAATAACCGATCAGTAGGAAAGATGAAATCGATGTTAATTCCCAAAATAGATATAAACTAATTACATGATCGGATTGAACCACGCCAAGCATAGCTGTCATGAACATTAGTAAATAGAAATAAAAATTATGCAGCTGTTCTTTTTTTCGATCCAAATAAAAAATCGAGTATAAAACAACTAATGAACCAATAATGGTAATTAATAAAGAGAACAGTAAACTAAGACCGTCTAAATAAGATGTTACGGATAAGTCGAGTGACTTTACCCAGTAGAAGGTAGATGTATAAGGACCTTCTGTAATGTTTGGAATAAAGCGCGCATAGTATATTGCGAGCGTAAGTGGAACCAATAAAACAAACCAACCCGTATGTATACGTGAGAACGTTTTATAAAGTAGTGGCACAAAGAGTGCAAATAAAACGGGTAGGAAAATGAGTAGAACTTGATTCACTATAATCCCCCTTTCAAATAATAATCAATGGATTAAACAACAGTATAGCTCATAAATGAGCGCTTTGCATGGTCTGGCAAATGGATTACCGCTTGATTGTGAATCTATTTTTCCGATATTATAAATATGAAGAAACAGACAAAAAATTACGCGAAAATCGAGGTAAAATTTTTTTATGAAGAATCCTTATATCTATGGCTATCTACCGTTAATTACCATCATTCTCTTTAGTTTAACATTCGGATTGTATTCCGTAACAGAAAGTATAGTCCTATTTAAAAAAATTGGTGTATATGCGGGGGTACGGGAGTTTCTATCTGAAGTTCAACTGCGTATGTTCCTATTAATCGTTATTGCAGCAGTTTATTTCATGATTTTTTCAGCTCTTAAATTAATCGGCGAGACCATTCACGAGATGGGCATGTTATTCTTTTCGAAAGATATGGATGGTAAAAGTTTGATTGTGATTCGTGGTGGAAATGTAATTTTCTTCTTCGGTGCACTGGTTTCGGCAGTAGGTATTTCAAATATTTATATACTTGGTGGCATATTTATTACAACCGTCTTTATTTATTTTGTTTATATTATTTATAAAATCAGTGTACATGTATCATTCGGTGCATCCATTGGTGTTATGCTTTTTGAGATTGTTGTGTGGGCAATTATTTTAACACTTGTTGTATATGCGGGATTAAAACTGTATAACGGAATTATTTCGAGTTTACCGTTCAAATCGTAAGAAACAGGCTGGGACGAAACATTTCACTTCCCCTTTTTAGCGTTCGCAATGAAAAACTGGAACCGCGCCACAGCGCGATTCCAGTTTTTCTTATGCTCATGTGGGATGTATTTTTTGCACTTATGTCCCAGTCTGTTTTATATTTTATTGCACCATTACATTGAATAATTTATGGTGGATTTTTTCTTTTTCAAGATTTTTCATTTGAACAGGTTTGTCATAACCAAGCCATACAACACTTGTATAACGATCTGTCAAACCAGCCATCCAATAATCTCGGTAGTCATTTGTTGTACCTGTTTTGACTCCCAAATAACTACTGCTCGCTTGAACACCTACACCTGTACCAGAATCAGCTGTGGCTTTCATCATTTGACGAATAGATGTGACAGTTGATGGAGCCCAAACTTGTTCTTTTTTATCTGGCCATTCATATAAAAGTTTACCACTTCTTGTTTTAACAGCACGAATCGCGTGTGTACGTGAATAATTCCCGTTGATGAAGGACGTGTAGGCATCTGCCAATTGAACAGAAGACATACCATCGGTGAATCCACCAAGTGCAGCTGTATAATACAAGTCTTTTTTCGTTGCACGATCAAATGTGAAAGGTTGCATGTAATTGAACGCTTTTTTTATGCCGACACGATCGAAGATACGAAGAGCTACTGTATTATACGAATTTTTGAATGCATTTTCTAATGAAACAATACCAACCTTTTCGTTACCATAATTTTGTGGACAATAGTCGTTTACACAATATTGAGAAGCATCAATCGTTGAATCAGGTGTTACACGATAGTTTTCAAAATAAGGGCCGTAATCTAAAATCGGTTTAATTGCAGAACCTGGCTGACGTTTTGCTTGATAAGCACGGTTAAAGTCATATTTTTCATAACCTTTTCCAGCGTATACTGCCACAATCTCGCGATGCTCGTTATCAATAACGGTTCCAGCTGCTTGCAATTTGCCACGACCACTTAAGATTGTATTGGCACCTTTTGTTACTTGAAGTTGTTTCTCACGATCTAAACTCGTTTCGATAATCAAACCATTGTGTAAAACTTCATTTACACGTTCTGTTAATGCTTTATTAACTGCTGCAAAAGCAGCGCCTGTCTTCGATTGTTCAAATTGTTTATGATAGCCATCTACCTCTGAAATTAAACTCCTGAGTTCATACATAACGTATGTACTATATTCAGGATATTTTTGTGTTTTCTTTTTGATTGAAATTGAAATGGTTTCCTTTTTGAATTTCGCTGCCTCTTCTTCTGTTAAGATTTCTTTCTCAACCATCTTATCTAGTAATCGTTCTTGACGCTTTTTCGTATTTTCAAAGTTTCGAAGAGGATCATATAGACTTGGGTTATTCGGAATCGCTGCAATAAAAGCCATTTCAGCTTTTGAAAGTTCTGGTAAGGGCTTGTTAAAATAATAGGTTGAAGCAGCACCCACGCCATAAACACCATTTGCAAAATACATTTCATTCAAATAATCATTTAAAATCTCATCTTTAGATTCTTTTTTCTCTAACTCATAAGCATAAAATAATTCGAGCATTTTTCGTTCATACGTTTTTTCTTGCGATAGATAGCGCATACGAACGAGTTGTTGTGTGATGGTACTACCACCTTGTGAAGTCTCACCATTTGAGCGATTTGCCATGACTGCACGCATGATTGCTGTTAAATCAAATCCAATATGGTCATAAAAACCAGCATCTTCCGATAAAACGAATAGTTGCTGCGTGAATGATGGAATATCACCTAATTTTAATGGGTCACGCCATTCAGAGTATTCTTCTGAAAAGAGAACATTATCTTGGTCTTTTAATAGTGTAGGATTAATCGGTTGTTGATCCTTAATTTCAATGGCGGAGGAGAATTGCTTACTAAAATTTTTTGCTGAAATGAGTTCTATACCAATCTTATTAAATAAAAAGATGAGCAGAGGCAAGCTACAAATAATCAGCATAATGCCGAGTGCCTTTCTCACAGTCAATCCTCCTCATATGTTTTCAATGTAAATTATACCGTCATAGCATAGCATAAAAAGTAAGTTTATGACTTACCTTTTATTATATCGTCCAAATCTTGTAAAGGTTTCTTGTCTACGACGTATAAAATAATCCATGCGATGAAAAATAGTGCTGCAGTCACATAGAAAACAGCAGAGATAGAAAAGATGCCACTTACAAAGCCACCGATTAGTGGACCGATAATGTTACCGAAAAAACGGAAGCTCGTATTGTACCCCATTACTTCTCCTTGAACAGTAACAGGTGCCTCACGACGAATGAGTGCTGTTGTAATCGGAATTAAGCCACCAAGCACCGTTCCGTAAACTAAACGTAAAAGAATTAATTGCCATAGAGCCGTAACCCAAGCTTGTGGAATCATGAAGATGACAGCGAGACCTAGTAAGATGAACAGTACTTTTTCATAACCAATATGATCACCTAAACGCCCCCAAAAACGTGCAAATAGAATATTCCCAAGACCAGCTGCACTGAATGTTAAACCAGCTAAGAAAGTTACTTGTGTGACATCATGTGTTAAATCGGCCACATACAATGAAAGAAGTGGTTGAATGGAGAAGTTCCCGATTTGAATGAGTGATGTAATAAGCATGACACTGATTAATAAGCGGTGTTTAAAAATACCACCAAGAACTTGTCTACGTGAATAGATTTGACGTGCTTTTTTACTTACAGCTGCGCGTACTTCTTTTACACCGAAGAAGATGATGATACCAGCGAGTAATACAGAAGTAGATGTGATGAAGAAAGTGTACTGGAAGCCGAAAGCATCTGCTAATAGCCCACCTACAATAGGACCGAATAGGGAACCAGATACACTTCCCATTTGAAGTGTTCCAAGTGTCTTACCTGCTTCTTTTTTCTCCGTTTGTGTACTAACGAAAGCGAGTGAAGTGGGGATAAAACCGGTTACGACACCCATTGCTAAGCGAAGAAAGAAGAATTGCCAAACATTCTCTACATACCCCATCATAAGAATACTAATGGCTAGACCGATGGCGTTGATGATGAGAATCGGCTTATAGCCATACTTATCTGCGATTCGTCCCCAGATAGGTGACATGATAAAAGCAGATATAAAAGTAGCTCCGAAGATTAAGCCCGACCATTTTTGAACATAGCCTTCTGAAAAATGACCGAGTGTTTCAATGTATAAAGAGAGGAAGGGCATAATCATCGTCATCGTTCCAGCGACTAAGAGATTGGAAATCCAAATGATGATAAAATTGCGTTTTTGAAGACTCATAAAATCACGTTCTTTCTATATATTAATGAAAATGTAGTTAAACACTGAATTAAAATGGTTTTTATGATAGAATATGACGGTACAAATCAGAAGGTATTTTCGCGTGTATCGCTTAAAATTCCCTTTTGAGAAAATGCATAAACTTATCGTATAAAAGGAGAGACAATTATGTTTCCACAATTAAACCAAGAAGTACAAGAAAATGAAATCCTAGTTGAAATGGATACAACAATGGGGCCAATTCAAATCAAATTATTCCCAGAGTTAGCACCGAAAACAGTAGAAAACTTTGTAACACATGCAAAAAATGGCTACTACGACGGTATTATTTTCCACCGTATTATTAAAGATTTCATGATTCAAGGTGGAGACCCAACTGGTACAGGTATGGGCGGCGAATCAATTTATGGTTCAACATTCGAAGATGAATTTAACCCTGAGTTAATGAACTTACGCGGTGCATTATCAATGGCGAATGCGGGTCCAGGAACAAATGGTTCACAATTCTTCATCGTACAAGCGAAAAATGTTCCTTCAAACATGTTAAAGCAAATGCAAGATTACGATTACCCAGAAGAAGTAATCAAAGCATACGCTGAAAACGGCGGTACACCATGGTTAGACGGTAAACATACAGTATTCGGTCACGTTGTGAGCGGTATGGATGTTGTAGATGGAATGGCTGACGTAGAAAAAGACGGTCGTGACAAACCAGTAGAAGATATCTCAATTAAGAGCATCAAAGTAATTGAAAAATAATGCATAATAAAACTCCGATATGCCGTAGCATGTCGGAGTTTTTTCGACCCACGAGATGCTTACGATAATGCTTGAATAAAGCGTTTTACAGCTTCTTTCAAAGTTTCGCGTGTACAAGCGATGTTCATTCGAAGGAAACCATCGAATGGTGCACCATATTTTGTACCGGGATCAAGTGCGACCCCTGCATCTAATAGTTTTTGCATCATTTCTTTTTCGGTCATACCTGTTTGGCGCATATCTAACCACAATAGATACGTTGCATCAGGATGTTTTATGTTGATTTTTGGAAGCTCTTGTGTGATGGTATCAATCACATAACGTACATTCTCATTCAGATAATCGATTAAAGCATGTAACCATGCTTCAGATTCTTCTGAGAAAGCAGCTTGTACAGCTGTTAAGGCAAATGTGTTAAGACCCATTTGACTATGACTTTCCATTGTTTTTCGAATCATTTGACGTTTTTTTGCATTTGTTACAATCATCATAGCAGCTTGAATACCAGCGATATTGAATGTTTTTGTTGGTGCAACACATGTGATGACATTATCAGCATGTGAAGATGCTTTTGCGAACGGAATATGTTGTGTACCATTTAGAATTAAATCACTATGGATTTCGTCAGACAGTACAATGACACCGTATTTAGCACAAATATCATCAATCTTTTTCAGAACATCTTCAGACCATACTGTTCCAGACGGATTGTGTGGATGACAGAAGATGAATAGTTTAACATCATCTTTTTTAGCTTGTTCTTCAAATGTTTCAAAATCAAATGTATAGACACCATTTTCTTCATGTAGTGGTGCATAGGCTACTTGGCGATTTAGTTTTTTAGGTACATTAAAGAATGGAGGGTAGATGGGTGCATTCACAAGCACAGTATCTCCTTCATTCGTAAAAGCTTCAACTACTGTTGAAATAGCAGGCACAACGCCTTGATGATAAAGTACAGATTCTGTGGGTACATGCCAGTCGTGACGACGCGCTAGCCATGAAGTTACAGAAGAAGCACATGCCTCGTCTTCAAATGTGTAGCCGAATAACGGGAAGTCCATACGTGCTTTTAAAGCGTTCGTAATTGTTTCAGGTGCAGCAAAGTCCATGTCTGCCACCCACATTGGAATGATTTTTGAAGCATCTGGAATGGAATAAATCTTCTCCATTAAATCCCACTTAAGTGAGCTTGTATTTCTACGTGAATAAGTTTCGTCAAAATTAAACATTCATACCCCTTCTTTCTGTCAGCATTTGCTCTTTTGTGCACTTTTGTTCGTAATTATGTTATCATGTCCTTTATCAAAATAAAATATGTAGGTGAACAACATGGATGTAAAGGAAATGAATAGAAAAGTGATGCACATGGTTGAACAGTGGAATCCTTTAAACCTAGAACGTGAATCCTATCAGGTAGAAGCAGAGCAAGTATTAACTGCGTTACAACAAGTAGACGATCCATCTGATTTAGGTAAAAATATTCAAGAAATCTACCAACATTCTTTCCAACAATGGATTCCAATCGAAAAGTGTGTGGAGATTTCCTATAAATTACTTGCCATTAAATTTGAAATGAAAAGTATTTTATAAAATTTCGTATTACGAATTAATAGTAGCATAGTCAAAATATGAAATACAGTATTGTGTAGTGCGAAATGAATACATAGAAAAAGGAGTTACACCGTTTAATTGGTTGTACCTCCCTTTTTGTATCTATTCATCATGTAGACCATCCACCAAGTTCGCAACGGGGATTTCAAGTGCATTTGATAACATGAGTAATGTCGGTTCAGTCGGAATTTCTTCGCCTGTTTCATAACGTAATAATTTTTCAGTACCAATCCTCGTTTTTAACGATAATTCTTCGAGTGAAAGTCCTCTCTCTGCTCGACTTACTCGTAATTGGGTTGCAATCTCTTGTTGCATCATATTCAACACATCCTTTTTAAAATAAAAGTATTAATAATAATAAATTCACGTTTTAAAAAGTTTTTAAACATTATATTTTATGAAAAAGTGACAGTTTGATTACAAGATTTAACTAAATAAAAAGAATAGGTTGAAAAATACGTGTAAAACACCATCTCACATGAGCATAAAAAAACTGGAATCACGCCACAGCGCAGTTCCAGTTTTTCGTTGTGAGTTCTAAAAATGGGATTGAAAAGTTTTGTTCCATTCTATTCTATTGTGTATTATCCTTTAATCCCTTGATATAACACGATAATGATGGCGATTGGTGCAACATAACGTACAAGAATACGCCAAATAGTAAACACCCATGGTTTCACAGGTAGTTCTTCTAATTGTTCTGCGCGTTTTAATTGATATCCAGCGAATAGTGCCATTAATAAGGCGCCAATTGGCATGCCAATTGAGTTTGTGAAGAAGTCAGCAAAATCAAAGATTGAGCGTCCTAGAATTTGTACATCCGCCAGCTTTCCGAATGATAAGGCACTTGGAATCCCAATGATAAAAATCCCAATTCCACATAACCAAGCGTACTTTTTGCGTTTTTCGAATTTACTTCCCATTGCTGTTGCAACTACAATTTCAAGCATTGCAATAGCTGAAGTGATTGTAGCAAATAGTAGTAAGATGAAGAAAATGATTAAAAAGATGGAACCGAGTGGAATGTGTTGGAACACAGCTGGAATAATAATAAATACAAGACCAGGACCTTGGTTTGGTGAGAAGCCGAGTGCAAAGACAGCAGGGAAAATAACAAGACCTGCAAGAATTGAAATCCCGATGTTCATCCAAGCAACGTTCATAGCAGATGAACCAAGACGCACATCTTTTTTTAAATAAGAAGCATAGGTAAGCATTGCTGCTACACCAACACTTAGTGAAAAGAAAGCTTGACCAAGTGCAAGTAACAATGTTTTTCCTGTTAAATAGCTCCAATCAGGAACAAACATGAATTTAATTCCATCCATTGCACCGTCTAATGTCATCGAACGAATTGCTAAAATGATGAAGAAGACGAATAGTAAAGGCATCATCCATTTACTTGCTTTTTCAACACCATTTTGAATCCCACTTGAGATGATTAAGATGACGATGAATAAGAACGCACCTTGTGCTAATACAACTTCCCATGCATTCAATGTTAAATTTCCAAATAATTCTGCGAAGAAATTTTCGTCATTGTTTGAGAGTTTGAAGCCAATTGCACGAATAAGATAGCTTAAAATCCATCCGCCTACCACACTGTAGAATGATAAGATAATGCCTGATAAGATAAAGCCAAGCCAACCCGTTAAAAACCACGGCGTACGGGGGGCCTGTTTTTTAAATGATGTCACAGCGTCACTTTGTCCGCGACGACCAATCATAAATTCTGCGACGAGTATAGGTAAACCGATTACTAAAGTACATAATATAAATAAAATAATAAATACACTACCACCGTTAGTACCAGCCATATATGGGAACTTCCAAATAGCCCCTAATCCAATCGCACTGCCCGCAGCAGCTAAGATAAAGCCAATTTTAGAAGCAAATTGATCCCTTTTTGACACGATGTATATCCTCCTTGTTAAATACGATTGTTTCATTTTACAACAATATTCTGAAAAAATACATGACTATAATTGTAAAAATAGAAAATTCATATCTTCAAAAGTGGTGTGAATTGGTAGATTCTTTGCCCGACATACAGTGCTGTGCTATACTGCTAAATGAATATATAACAGCATTTAAAATTGAATAGTTAGAAAGTGGGATGACGAGATGTCAAACAAATATAAAGTAGGAGACGTGGTGACAGGGAGAGTGACAGGGATTCAATCATACGGTGCTTTTGTTTCGTTAGATGAGCAAACGCAAGGATTGGTGCATATATCTGAAATTACGTATGGTTTTGTCAAAAATATTACGGATTTCATCTCTGTCGGTGATTTAGTAAAGGTGAAGATTTTAGAAGTAGAAGATGCGAATAAGAAAATTAGTTTATCCATTCGTGCGCTACAAGAAAAACCACCGAAAAAGAAAGAATTACCACCGCGTAAGTCGTTACAAGATCGTGTAAATGAACGAGACGCTGTCGGATTTAATTCTTTAAAAGAAAAGCTCGACCAGTGGATTAAAGAATCTGGAATTGAATAACATCTCTACAACCACTTTACTCTAAAATTTTATTCGAGTTAGAATAAAGTAGTATTGTTTTTAAACAAAATTAAAAAGAAGAGTTTGAGACATAAACATTTTGTTATGTCCCGGGCTCTTCTTTTTATATGTGACAATCTGTTATTTACCGATTAAAACAAATACATTTTCATCAGGAGCCTGCATAACCGCTACATGTCCCCCTAAGTGATTGGGGAAAGGAGTGCGTATCCATATAACTTCTTCATTGTCTTTTAACATTTCATAAGTTTCTTGCACATCCGATACGATAATTTCGGTTTCAGAAAATTGTAAATCAGGATTATCTTTTAAAACGAGTTCTGAATTGCCATCAGGGAAAGTCATTCCTACAAGTCTCCACTTGTTCTGTTCATCTTGAAAAGTATCCCATGATTTAGTTAATCCGAGTATTTCATAAAAGCGAATCGATTTTTCAATATCTTGTGTATAAATTGCAACGCATTCAATCTTTCTCCACATAAAATAAAGCACCCTTTCAAATGAGAATATATGTTCTCGTTTTATTATAGGGTAAAATACTTCAAAAGAAAACTAAATCCTTATTTAATTATTTTTTAATTTACGCAATCGATATTGTAAGTTTTGACGACTCATTCCAAGTGCCTCAGCAGCTTTTGTAATGTTATGACCGTATTTATCAAGTACCTTATTTAAATAATAGGCCTCTGCTTCACGTAAATAATTGTCTAAAGGCATCAGTTCTTGTTCTGCTTGGATAACAAAATCCTCTGCGTGAAGGGGCGTACTATCACGATATTCTTGTACCTTTAATTTAAAATGATGTGGTAGTAAGTCATACGTAATATACTCCTCATTCGAAATCATCGTACTCATCTCATCTAATAACACTTCAAGTTCTTTCAAATTCCCAGGCCAGTCGTAGTGCTGGAAAAGTTGTTCTACTTCATTTGTGACACCTTTAATCTGACTACCGAAAATGCGACGATAACGTGCTAAATAGTCTTGAATGAAAGGTCCCATATCGCTCAAACGCTCACGTAGAGGTGGTACAGTAATGGATACAGAAGCAAAGAAATAGTATAAATCTTTTAATAACACTTGTTCAGCAATTAAATCAATGGGATCATTGCCAACACTTGCGATGAAAAGATGTTCCGTTGAATATGTTTCAAGCACTTGAAGTAACTCTTTTTGTTGCTCAAGCGATAAAAATTCGATTCGTTCGCAAAAGATTGTACAACTGTTATGTTCTTCTAATTGCTTTGTTAATTTCTCAACCATATGTTCATCAGAACGATTGCAATATAATGTAATAAATTCATCAGGTACTGGAACAGTTGCATAATGAATTCCTTCAGCAATCAAATCCTTCCCGGTACCTGATTCACCAATTAAAAGTACAGGTAACTTTGCAATAGCAGCTTTTTTTGCAATTTGAACGACGCGCTTCATTTCAGGTGAAACAGCTGTAATCACATCAAATGTAATGGGTTCCCCGTAACGCTGTAAAGGTTGATTTACTAATTTCTCAAGTGTGGTAATATCACGTGCAAATTCGATAGCCCCGACAATTTCATTATGTTGTTTAACCGGGTATGTATCATTGATTGTTGTAATCTCTTGGCCATTATGATTCCAATACGTTTGTTTAATATTCAACACAGGCTCACCTGTTTGTAACACATAAAGTAATGTTGATTCATCTGCATTATTAAAACGAAAAACATCTAAGATGGAACGATCTGACATATCCTCTAAGTTCAATCCTTCAATTTTTTTCATCTGTTCATTATAAATAATCGTTTGACCCTGTGCATTAATCGCATGAATCCCTACTGTCGAGTGTTCGGTTAAAAATTCATAAAATACTGTTAAATCAAGGTTTTTCTTCATATTTTCGCTCACTCCGTAAAAAAATTTGTTAAAATTACAATTTTTCTCTTGAAAAACGCAACATTCTCTTGCATTATTATAAGTGTAAAGGATAAATAAACGCAAATATTTTTTGCGCTTTCTTTTTAACACACAAAGGAGGACTAGAAATGATTCCATACAAAACAGAACCATTAACAGATTTTTCGAAAGAGGAAAATCGTCAAGCATATAGAGAGGCCATCCAAAAAGTTCAACAAGAACTTGGAAAAGATTATCCATTAATTATTGGTGGCGAAAAAATCGTTACAGAAGATAAAATCACTTCTTATAACCCAGCGAAGAAAACTGAAGTTGTAGGTACAGTATCGAAAGCAACTCAAAAATTAGCTGAAAAAGCAATGCAAGTTGCAGACGAAACATTCAAAACTTGGAGTAAAGTAGATCCTGCAGTTCGTGCAGATATTCTATTCAAAGTAGCCGAAATTACAAAACGTCGTCGCCATGAAATGTCAGCGATGATGACACTTGAAGCAGGTAAACCATGGGTAGAGGCAGATGCAGATACAGCAGAAGCAATCGACTTCTTCGAGTACTATGCACGCCAAATGCTTGAATTAAAAGACGGTAAACCAGTTCTTTCACGTCCAGGCGAGTTCAATAGATTTGACTACCGTTCACTGGGGGTTGGCGTAGTCATCTCACCATGGAACTTCCCATTTGCAATTATGGCAGGTACAACAGTAGCGGCTGTCGTAACAGGTAATACAGTACTATTAAAACCAGCTTCAACAACACCAGTAATCGCATACAAATTCATGGAGATTCTTGAAGAAGCAGGTCTTCCAGCAGGCGTAGTGAATTACGTACCAGGTTCTGGCGCAGAAGTAGGCGACTACTTAGTAGATCACCCACGTACTCGTTTTGTATCATTCACAGGTTCACGTGATGTTGGTTTACGCATCAACCAACGTGCTTCTGTATTAAATGAAGGACAAATTTGGATTAAACGTGTCATCGCTGAAATGGGCGGTAAAGATACAATCCTAGTTGATAAAGAAGCGGATTTAGAATTAGCTGCACAAGCAATTGTAAAATCAGCATTCGGTTTCTCAGGTCAAAAATGTTCAGCTTGTTCTCGTGCAGTCATCGTAGAAGATGTATATGATCAAGTGGTAGAACGTGTAACAGAATTAACAAAAGAATTAACAATTGGTGATCCAACAAACCCAGATAACTTCATGGCAACAGTAATTGATGAAGCAGCATACAAAAAAATCACTTCTTACTTCGATGTAGCGAAAGAAGAAGGGCGTATTGTAGTAGGCGGTACAGCAGATGATTCAGTTGGTTACTTTGTACATCCAACAGTTGTAGTAGACGTTGCACCAACAGCTCGTCTAATGCAAGAAGAAATCTTTGGACCAATCGTTGCGATTGCAAAAGCAAAAGACTTTGAAGAAGGTTTAGCGATTGCGAACAATACAGAATACGGTTTAACAGGTGCAGTTATTTCAACAAACCGCGAACACATCGAACGTGCACGCGAAGACTTCTTCGTAGGTAACTTATACATTAACCGTGGTTGCACAGGCGCAATCGTAGGTTACCAACCATTCGGTGGTTATAACATGTCAGGTACTTGCTCGAAAGCAGGCGGTCCAGACTTCTTAACATTACACATGCAATCAAAATCAGTTTCAGAAGCATTTTAATTTATGTGGATGAGGGGTTTTTACGCCCCTCATTTTTATCCACTGTTATAAAGCGTTTACATATAAACAACAAGGAGGAAAATAAGATGACAATTACACAAAATATTATTGAACAAACAAACTCAATCGGTGCAAAAAACTATTTACCACTTCCAATCGTTATTTCAGAAGCAGAGGGTGTATGGGTAACAGATCCAGAAGGTAACAAGTATATGGATATGCTTTCAGCTTACTCAGCAGTAAACCAAGGACACCGTCATCCGAAAATTATCCAAGCATTAAAAGATCAAGCGGATCGTGTAACATTAACTTCACGTGCATTCCACTCAGATCAATTAGGTCCATGGTATGAAGCTGTTAGCGAATTAACAGGTAAAGAAATGGTTCTTCCAATGAATACAGGTGCAGAAGCTGTTGAAACAGCATTCAAAGCTGCGCGTCGTTGGGCATATGATGTAAAAGGCGTTCCAGATGGTCAAGCAGAAGTAATCGCATGTAATGGTAACTTTCACGGACGTACAATGTTAGCTGTATCATTAACATCAGATCCTGAATATCGTCGTGGATTCGGTCCATTATTACCAGGAATTAAATTAGTAGATTACGGTGATATCGAACAATTAAAAGAAGCAATTACACCGAATACTGCAGCATTCATGATTGAACCAATTCAAGGTGAAGCAGGGATTGTATTACCTCCAGCTGGATTCTTAAAAGCAGCGCGTGAACTTTGTCGTGAACATAACGTTCTATTTATTGCAGACGAAATTCAAGCAGGTCTTGCACGTACAGGTAAAATGTTTGCTTGTGAATGGGAAGATGTAAACCCAGACATGTATATTTTAGGTAAAGCACTTGGTGGTGGTGTATTCCCAATCTCATGTGTTGTAGCAGATAAAGATGTACTTGGTGTATTCAATCCAGGTTCACATGGTTCAACATTCGGTGGTAACCCACTTGCTTGTGCCGTATCAATTGCAGCTTTAAATGTATTAAAAGATGAAAAATTAGCTGAACGCTCTCAAGAATTAGGCGAATACTTCATGGGTAAATTACGTGAAATTAAAAACCCTCATATTAAAGAAGTACGTGGTCGCGGTTTATTCATCGGTTTAGAACTAGATGTAGAAGCGCGTCCATACTGTGAAGAATTAATGGAATTAGGTCTATTATGTAAAGAAACACACGATACAGTTATCCGTTTTGCTCCTCCTCTTGTCATTACAAAAGAAGAATTAGATTGGGCAATCGAAAGAATCCAAAAAGTGTTTTCAAAATAAACCCAAAATAAGAGAAAATGGAACTAAACTGTGTTACAATATGTGCGAATCAATATGATGAAATTTCCAAAAAAATACTTTCTCATATGATTGCAAATTATTAAATAGTAAAGAGGCGAAAAAATCAAATGGCAGAAAATCTAAACCTGTTCACATCTACGCAAGAAGTAATTAAAAAAGCTCTTCAAAAACTTGGCTATGATGAAGGCATGTACGAATTATTAAAAGAACCACTTCGTATGCTAGAAGTGCGTATTCCAGTGAAAATGGATAACGGACAAGTAAAAGTATTTACAGGATACCGTGCACAACACAATGATGCTGTAGGACCAACAAAAGGTGGCGTACGTTTCCACCCAAATGTTTCTGAAGAAGAAGTAAAAGCTTTATCAATGTGGATGACATTAAAAGCAGGTATTGTAGACCTACCATATGGTGGCGGTAAGGGTGGCGTAATCTGTGACCCACGTCAAATGTCAATGGGTGAACTAGAACGTTTAAGTCGTGGTTATGTACGAGCTACAAGTCAAATTGTAGGACCAACGAAAGATATTCCAGCACCAGATGTTTTCACAAATGCTCAAATCATGGCATGGATGATGGACGAATATAGCCGAATGGATGAATTCAACTCTCCAGGATTCATTACAGGTAAACCAATTGTACTAGGTGGTTCTTTAGGACGCGATAAAGCAACTGCACAAGGTGTCACAATCGTCATTGAAGAAGCAGCGAAACGTCGTAACATTGATATTAAAGATGCACGCATTGTCATCCAAGGTTTTGGTAATGCAGGTAGCTTCTTAGCAAAATTCATGAGTGATTTAGGTGCAAAGGTAGTTGGTATCTCAGATGCTTACGGTGCACTTTATGATCCAGAAGGTTTAGATATTGATTATTTATTAGATCGCCGCGACAGCTTTGGAACCGTAACAACTCTATTTGAAAACACAATTTCAAACAAAGAATTACTAGAATTAGAATGTGATATTCTAGTACCAGCAGCGATTGAAAACCAACTTACTGCAGAAAACGCACATCGTATTAAAGCAAGTATCGTAGTAGAAGCAGCAAATGGCCCAACAACTTCAGAAGCAACAAAAATTCTGAATGAGCGTGGTATTTTACTTGTACCAGATGTACTTGCAAGTGCTGGTGGCGTAACAGTTTCTTACTTTGAATGGGTACAAAACAATCAAGGTTACTACTGGACAGAAGAAGAAGTAAATGAAAAGTTACTTAAAAAGATGGTAGAAGCATTTGATAATGTTTATACTGTAGCCACTTCACGTAATATTGATATGCGTTTAGCAGCTTATATGGTAGGCGTTCGTAAAACAGCAGAAGCATCTCGCTTCCGTGGCTGGGTATAATTGTTCCCAAAACAATCATATGAACATAAGAAAACCGGAATCGCGTTGTGTCGCGATTCCGGTTTTTCATTTTACTAAAAAGGGAAATGAACTATTTTATTATTTTTGAACAAAATAGACTTTTTGAGAAGGGAGCTCTAGACAATTCAATTGTCCACCGAAAGTTGCACCACCATCGATGCCGATAATACGATTTTCACCAAAATAAATTTTATGATTCAAGCAATCTTGATGTAAATGCTTTGTAGGGGTATGGCCGAAAATAACTATTTTTTGTCCCTCATATTTTTGATGAAATTCATCGCGAATCCAAAGCAGACTCTTTTTCGTATTTTGATTGAAAGGGATATGTGGATCAACACCTGCATGTACGAAAATGTAATTGTCTTGTTCAATCGACGTATCAAGATGACGGATAAACTCTAAATGTTTGATAAGATCTTCACATAAAAAAGCTTGCAAAGAAAAGTCATGTAAATCGCCAGCTTGCTTTAAATCTTTTTCAGTAAAGCTATAGCTACGCATCGTGGCCAAACCACCCGCAGTATAAAGCCAAAAATCCTACTCGTATTTATTCTCTTTTTCAAATACATCGAGCATAATTTGCTCATGATTCCCCATCAACACTTTTGCACCATTCTCTTTTAACTTCATAATAAAATCGAGTACCTCTTTTGAAGCAGGACCACGGTCGATATAGTCACCTAATAAAATAAGTTAATCTTTAGCATCATCATATTTTACTTGTTCTAGTAGTTCTTTAAAAAGATATAACTCACCATGAATATCACTAATTAATAATGTTCGACTCATATGAACCTCCTAGTCCTTCGTTTTCAGTTGGTCAGGTCTTTCGTCAATATGTCGCCAATTTGTTACGCCATCATCTTCATCAAAAAGAATCGTGACACGTGATACTTTCTTTTGTGCGAGTAAGATCTCCATTAAGTGATCACGAATATCATCAACATATGCGAAAGATAAAGTAGGGTCAACCTCTGCCATGAGTTCTACATGTAGGAATTCACCTTCTTTAATGACTTCTAGTCGTTTAATGTCCCGAATGTTTGGATCATCTGATACAAGGTAAGCGATATGGTTCAACATTTCTTCATCTGTTTCTCCGATTGCACCACGTGCGTTTTCTAAAAATACAGTACCTACAACATAGAACATCATTAAACCAATTAATATAGAAGCAATACCTTCAGCAGCCTCAAATCCAGTTAAGTGAGAAATCACAACTGAGATAATCGCGATGACACCACCACCTGTAGCGACAGAGTCTTCCATGAAGACGAGTTTCGTTGCAGGCTTCGCATTTTTTAAATGTTTAAGCGCTTTTGGAATAGCTGTTAGAGGATTTGTTTTCTCTCCAGCATCTTGTGCAATCTCAGTTGCAGCTTTTATTAATACACTTCCTTCTAGTATAACTCCAACTGCTAAAACCGAAATTGTAATCCATAAACCTGTAGAAGTTGTTGGATGAACAATATGATTAATTCCTTCTACAATTGTTTCATAAGCTAAAATGCCAACAATTAATACGGCGCCTAGACAGACAAGATTAACAACGCGTCCAAATCCAGTTGGGAATTTTGGAGTAGGTGCTTTCTTTGAAAGGGCAGAACCAATAAATACAAAAAACTGATTGGCTGCGTCTCCTAGAGAGTGCATCATTTCAGCGAACATCGCAACGTTACCTGTAAAGAAAAACGCAACTCCTTTTACAATACCTAAAACTAAATTGACAATAGCAGCCAGTAAAGAAGGTTTATTACCTTGTTTTAATAAATGGAATATTTCTTTCATATGAAACCTCTTTCTTCTTATAGAATAGTTACCTCAATATGATTAATAAAAGGAAGTGATTTAAATTTTTTATAAACAGCAAAAGTATCTGTTTTTTCAACGAATGAGAGTTGAACACTAATCTCATGGTAAACAACATGATCTGGATATTCTAAGTCCTTAATTTTTAGCTTCTCCATAATAAATTCATTACTCTCTAAATAATTAATCACTTTTTCAATATCATCCATACTCTCCAATCGAATCAATACTTGGACGTCTTGTAAACGAAGACGTTCCGGCCCAAACTTTGTAAAGATGGGTGCAATGACTTCAACTCCAAGTAAGACTACAAGGACAGATAAAATTGCAGGGATATAAAATCCAGCACCTACTGCTATACCAATACCCGCTGCGCCCCAAATCATAGCAGCAGTTGTTAAACCGCTAATTGTATTGTCAGTTCTTCTTAAAATAACACCAGCACCAAGGAAGCCAATACCGCTAACTACTTGTGCAGCGAGACGGAGAGGATCCATTGTAATGTTAATACCAGGAACTGGCGTTGCTTGATGAACAGCTTGTACAGAGATAATTGTTAACAGACAACTAAATGTTGCAATTACAAGTGATGTCTTTAAACCGACAGGTTTCTTCTTTAATTCACGTTCTACCCCGATGATTAAACTTAATATTGCAGCGATTGCCATTTTTAATGTAGATTCTAAAACAAAAGCTGTATCTGCAAAAAACTCCATAAAATCAACTCTTTCAAATAAGTATTTATAAAGCATCGTACAACATAACTACCTATGATATGATAGGTGAGTGTTTTAGGTTATTGTACTATAAAATGGAAAAAAATATATAGAAAGTGGGTGTTATACATCATGGAGAAACCAAAAGTGCATACATTAATAGTTATTTTTATTGGTGTCATCTCTGTATCTGCCTCAGCAATCTTTGTAAAGTTAGCAGATACAACAGCTGGTACAACAGCTTTTTATCGTATGTTTTTGTCTGTATTAATTATGTTACCATTATTTTTGAACCGCCATGTACACGAATTAAAACAGCTTGTTAAAAAAGATTGGATTTTTTCTTCGATTGCGGGTGTATTGTTAGCGTTTCATTTTATCTTATGGTTTGAGTCATTAAACTATACATCTGTTGCGAGTTCAACTGTATTAGTAACGTTACAACCTTTATTTGCTGTCTTTGGTACATATTTTTTCTTTAAAGACCGTGTAGGTGCAAAAGGGATTTTAGCAATGGCAATTGCTATTGGAGGTAGTGTATTAATTAGTTGGGGAGATTTTAAAGTAGGAGGTACAGCCTTTTACGGTGATATATTAGCTTTAATTGCATGTGCATTTGTAACAGGTTATATGTTATTCGGACAAGATGTGAGAAGACGAGTAGGTTTGACAACATACACAATGATTGTTTACACAGTTAGTACAATTACATTAGCTCTTTATGTATGGACTAAAGGGGAAACTTTTATTGTTACAAGACCAATGGATTGGTTCTGGTTTGTGTTATTAGCCATCGTACCAAATTTATTGGGGCACAACTTATTTAACTGGGCTTTAAAATATGTATCTGCTAATACGATTTCAATTGCTATTTTGTTTGAACCAGTAGGCGCATCTATTTTAGCTTACTTTATATTTGCAGAGAAATTAATCGCTACACAGTACATAGGTGGAAGTATTATAATTGTTGGTATTTTACTTTATATAGTAGATGGTAAAAAACTTTTGAAATTATTTCAGAAAAACTCTTGATTTTTTTAACGGCATATATTATATTTATATATGTCGTTAAGACAACGTTGAAATCAACGAAATAATACTTCGGAAATTATGTTAAAAAAGTTATTGACAACTTAGAAGCATAAATGGTAGTATAAAGTAGTTGTTAACAAAACAACGAAAAATAAAAATAAAAAATATGTTGACAACAACTTGAAGCTTTGTTAAGATATTAAAGTCGCTAACACGCGTTAGTGAATGAACCTTGAAAACTAAACAAGCAAGAAGATAATCACAAACAAGTCTTATCACATTAAGTGAATAAGCAATTGTTATCAAAAGATAACGCTAGCAAAGCAAATGAGCTTTCAAACTACTTTTATGGAGAGTTTGATCCTGGCTCAGGACGAACGCTGGCGGCGTGCCTAATACATGCAAGTCGAGCGAATGACGAGAAGCTTGCTTCTCTGATTTAGCGGCGGACGGGTGAGTAACACGTGGGCAACCTGCCCTACAGATTGGGATAACTCAGGGAAACCTGGGCTAATACCGAATAATCCTTCGAATCACATGTTTTGAAGTTGAAAGGCGCTTCGGCGTCACTGTAGGATGGGCCCGCGGTGCATTAGCTAGTTGGTGGGGTAACGGCCTACCAAGGCAACGATGCATAGCCGACCTGAGAGGGTGATCGGCCACATTGGGACTGAGACACGGCCCAAACTCCTACGGGAGGCAGCAGTAGGGAATCTTCCACAATGGACGAAAGTCTGATGGAGCAACGCCGCGTGAGTGATGAAGGTTTTCGGATCGTAAAACTCTGTTGTAAGGGAAGAACAAGTACGTTAGGAAATGAACGTACCTTGACGGTACCTTATTAGAAAGCCACGGCTAACTACGTGCCAGCAGCCGCGGTAATACGTAGGTGGCAAGCGTTGTCCGGATTTATTGGGCGTAAAGCGCGCGCAGGTGGTTTCTTAAGTCTGATGTGAAAGCCCACGGCTCAACCGTGGAGGGTCATTGGAAACTGGGGAACTTGAGTGCAGAAGAGGATAGTGGAATTCCAAGTGTAGCGGTGAAATGCGTAGAGATTTGGAGGAACACCAGTGGCGAAGGCGACTGTCTGGTCTGTAACTGACACTGAGGCGCGAAAGCGTGGGGAGCAAACAGGATTAGATACCCTGGTAGTCCACGCCGTAAACGATGAGTGCTAAGTGTTAGGGGGTTTCCGCCCCTTAGTGCTGCAGCTAACGCATTAAGCACTCCGCCTGGGGAGTACGACCGCAAGGTTGAAACTCAAAGGAATTGACGGGGGCCCGCACAAGCGGTGGAGCATGTGGTTTAATTCGAAGCAACGCGAAGAACCTTACCAGGTCTTGACATCCCAATGACCGTCCTAGAGATAGGATTTTCCCTTCGGGGACATTGGTGACAGGTGGTGCATGGTTGTCGTCAGCTCGTGTCGTGAGATGTTGGGTTAAGTCCCGCAACGAGCGCAACCCTTATTCTTAGTTGCCATCATTTAGTTGGGCACTCTAAGGAGACTGCCGGTGACAAACCGGAGGAAGGTGGGGATGACGTCAAATCATCATGCCCCTTATGACCTGGGCTACACACGTGCTACAATGGACGATACAAAGAGTCGCAAACTCGCGAGGGTAAGCTAATCTCATAAAATCGTTCTCAGTTCGGATTGTAGGCTGCAACTCGCCTGCATGAAGCCGGAATCGCTAGTAATCGCGGATCAGCATGCCGCGGTGAATACGTTCCCGGGCCTTGTACACACCGCCCGTCACACCACGAGAGTTTGTAACACCCGAAGTCGGTGGGGTAACCGTAAGGAGCCAGCCGCCTAAGGTGGGATAGATGATTGGGGTGAAGTCGTAACAAGGTAGCCGTATCGGAAGGTGCGGCTGGATCACCTCCTTTCTAAGGAATATAACGGAAAAGACCTTGGGTCTTATACAGATTATCTTACTTGCTGTTTAGTTTTGAAGGCTCATGCAAATGATCTTCAAACCTTGCTCTTGCGATTACTTGTCGCAGAGTAAAACTTGTTCTTTGAAAACTGGATAAAACGACATTGAAAGTAACACAAACACAAATTTCTTTTATAGATTTTGAATTATTAAGTTTTAATTTTTTAGGCTTAATGACTTATGTGAAAATTATTTCAAGATGCAAGTAAGACGCGAAAGCAAACGCAGTGAGAAGCGGAGTGTACATACGTACATGAGCATTCGAACAAGTGTAGCTGACAAAGTATTACGCAGCAGATTGGAATCAATTAGGTTAAGTTATTAAGGGCGCATGGCGGATGCCTTGGCACTAGAAGCCGATGAAGGACGGCACTAACACCGATATGCTTCGGGGAGCTGTAAGTAAGCTTTGATCCGGAGATTTCCGAATGGGGGAACCCACTGTTTTTAATCGAACAGTATCCTAACGTGAATTCATAGCGTTTTGATGGCAGACTCAGGGAACTGAAACATCTAAGTACCTGAAGGAAGAGAAAGAAAATTCGATTCCCTTAGTAGCGGCGAGCGAAACGGGAAGAGCCCAAACCAAGAAGCTTGCTTCTTGGGGTTGTAGGACACTCTACACGGAGTTACAAAGGAATGAGTTAAATGAAGCGGCTTGGAAAGGCCTACCATAGAGGGTAACAGT